>NZ_JBHLEV010000005.1:0-427567 GCF_042263385.1 Bradyrhizobium tunisiense | reverse complement strand
AGGGAAAATACCGCCCCAGTTTGTACCGGTCATGATCTATTATCCTCAGTTAGGAGATGTGGTTGGAGTTGCGGCCGGCTGTGCGGCAAGGGGGCCGAGCAGACGAGCCTGTTCTGTGAAGCGTCCGACGAAAGCGGCGAGCCTTGGATTGGCGTTCGACAGCAGGAGCTCACGGGGTGCGCCGCTGGCAGCGACGACTCCTTGGTCCATGAAGACCACGCGATCGGCCAACTCATAGGCAAAACCGATCTCGTGCGTGACGATGACCATGGTCATGCCCTCGGCGGCAAGCTGGCGGATAGCGGCGAGCACTTCGCCCACCAGTTCCGGGTCCAGTGCGGATGTCGGCTCGTCGAACAACATGATACTGGGCTGCATGGCAAGCGCACGTGCGATCGCGACCCGCTGCTGCTGGCCACCCGACAACTGGGAGGGGTACTTGTGCCCGGCGTCGGGAAGACCCATGCGGGTGAGAAGCTCGTGCGCCCGTGCTTCGGCTTCGGCACGGGGCAGTTTCTTCACCATCAGTGGGGCTTCGATAATGTTCTCTAGCGCCGTGCGGTGAGGGAATAGGTTAAAGGTTTGGAAGACCATGCCGGTCTTAATACGCACGGCGCTCACCTGCCTACCGGAGAGCTTCAGCCGCTCGCCCCCGGTGCGGCGGAAAAGAGGCGCCCCCTCGATGACGATCTCGCCCTGATCCGGCTCCATCAACAAGTTCATGCAGCGCAGCAGCGAGGTCTTGCCCGAGCCGCTTGCGCCGATCAGGCAGACCACTTCTCCGCGATGGACGTCAAGATCGACGCCGCGTAGTACGTGATTCTTCCCGTAGGACTTCTCGATGCCACGTGCACTCAGCACGATTTCGGAGGTTGTTGCGGTCATCACGCGGCCTCCTTGCGCTCGAACCGGCGCGAAAGAGCGCTAAGGGGAAACAGCATGAGGATGAAGACGACGCCGATAGCGGTGTAGACCTCCATCGGCCGGTAGGTAAAACTGGCAATGTAGCCCGCCTGATAAAGCAGATCCGGAATGGTCAGCACGGAGAGGAGCGTCGTGTTTTTGAGCTGCATGATGGTCTGGCCCATCAGCGGCGGCACCATGCGGCGCAGCGCCTGCGGCAAGATGATCCGCTTCATGCGCTGAAAATACCCCATGCCGAGCGCAACGGCGGCGTCGGTCTGGCCACGGTCGATAGACTGGACGCCGGCGCGCAGGATCTCGGCATAGAAGCCGCTGGCATAGAACCCGAGACCGAGGACGCCCGCCGTTTCCTTGCCGATCTGGATCTGAAGAAAGATTGGCAGCGCATAATAGGTCCACATAAGCAACACCAGCAGCGGGATGTTGCGGAAGAACTCGACCCAGATTCGGCCGGTCCAGCGCACGAGTGGCCAAGGGGAAAGTTGCAGCAGCGCCACAAAGAGTCCGATCGCGAGTCCGATGGCGCAGGTGTAAATCGTGTACTTCAGAGTAACGAGCAGGCCGTAGGCGAGGATGTCCCAATTCGCGAAGACGATAGACGGATCGAATTTCATGGCACTCTCCGTCAGTTGGGGAGGAAGCCGGCAGGCAGCGGATCGTCCGATTCCAGAACGAGGGTAGAAAATGCGGTGACATGAGCCATGCCCCGCACCTCCGGAATTACAGCGGGCTTGCCGTCACTCTCCTCAGCCAACTCTGCTATTTTGGCTTCGAAGGGCACGCCGAGGATGTTCTCGGCCCGGTATGGAGCGCCGACCGCCAGCTGCCCGCGGGCGTGAAGTTGGGCCAGCCGGGCGGAGGTACCAGTGCCACAGGGCGAACGGTCGAACTTGTTGCCGGCCAAAACGACCAGATGGCGGGCGCCGCCCTTGATGGAATGATAAAATAGAACGCTGCCAACCTGCGGCAGTCCGCTGCGGGCATTTAGCGTTTCCTTGATCGCCATGCCCGCGCGGCACCATCGGCTGGCATGGTCGATGTCGAAGGGGAGATTGACCCGGTCAGCGTCGACTAGCGCATATGTAATACCACTGTAAGCAATGTCGCAGGTCACCCTGCCGAGGCCTTCGACCTCCGAGACAATGTCGGAGGCGAGAACAACGCAGGGCACATTGCGCAACAGGACAGAAGTCAGCTTGCCAGCCTCGAACGTGCCGGTCACATGGACGATACCCGCCGGGGTCTCGATGGACATGCCGTTTTGCTCAAAGCCCTGCGGGAGAGCTCCCATAGCGGCGAGACTGGCGATGTAACCGATAGTGGCATGACCGCACATGTCGGCGTAGACGTAAGAGAAGATGAAGAACAGCCCCATGTCCGCCTCGCGGGAGGCCACGGGCACGGCCGCCGCCATGGCGGCATGCCCGCGCGGCTCATGGAGCAGCAGCGCTCTCAAGCCGTCATGGGTGTTGCGGAAATCGTCCCGCTGCTCGCGCACGCTGCGCCCGTGCAGCGGAGGGATGCCGGCCAAGACCGTTCGAGTGGGATGCCCTGCAGTGTGGCTGTCGATGACAGTGAAAAGACGGCTCGTACGCATGGCGTCAGCAATACTTGCCGGACTGAGGAACCACTTTCATATCGATACCGCGCTCGAGCATGTAGCGAGTGATGCGCGAGCACGCGAGGCCGAGCGAATTCTGCTGCGACATCCAGTTAGCCAGGAAATTGGCGAACCCCTCGTTACCAGCTTCGCGGCGGATGCCGATCGTTGCCGGGTTGCGCAGGACCGGTGTGGGCACCACGGCCTTGCCGACGCCCTTGGAGTCGAGGAGCGCGGCGTCCTGGTCGGCAATAATCATTGCATCGACCTTGCCTGACTGCAATTCCAGCACCGCTTGGTCGCGTGTGGGCACGACAACAATGGTGGAGTTGGGGATCACGGATTCGGCGATTACCTGCATGGTGCCGCCCTTCTGCACCGCGACGCGCACTTCCTTCTTATCCATCTCGCGCCAGGTCTTGGGTGCGAAGCCGGGACGCGCGACGAGCGCCCAGATGCCCTCGACGATGGACCCTGGCACATAGTCGATGACGAGCCCGCGGCGAGGATTGGGGTTCAGTGCCACCGCGAGATCCACCTTGCCGGCCTGGAAGTCGGCAGCAAGATTGCCCCAGGTTGTCTCGTAATATTCGATCTGAACGCCAAGCAGATTGGCAATATCCTTGCCCCAGTCCACGAAAAATCCGGACCATTCGCCGGTGCGCGGATCCTTGATATAGCCCGGCTCCTCTGCAATCATTACGGGAAATTTTAGCTTGCCACTCGCCTTGATGCGGTCGAGTACCAGGGAGGGATTTTCGGCCCGGGCCTGATCTGAGAGCGGCCCGAACAGCATGGCGGCACCAATGGCCGCGGCGACGATTGCGCTTATCCACCGGTTCATTGAAGTCTCCCTGTTGTTATTGAACCATGTCATTTATTGATTGAACTATATCATTTCGAGAAGACAGTGCAATACCAAACTTCGCGCCAATGATCCTTATCCCAACGCAGACGATACTGAGTGCTCGAGGGGGCGGGCTGGGCCGTGCGACGATGTCGGCGAGCATGACGCGCTGCTGACGCCCTAGCTGCAACGCCCATTGGGCGGCGGAATGTACAGGACTCGTGCGCAGATATCGCTCGGGATCGCCACGCCGAACGCCCCTTCCCGGGCAGGGAGGACGTAGACGTCGCGGAAGGGTCGGAAACGGCCCGTCTCCCTCCAAGCCACGCCATCAATGCATTTGTTCGCGAACGCTAGCTTAGGATGGAAGCCACCGATGATCGGAAGACTGTCCGGCCGATGGCTTTACATCCATCCAATTCGTCTTTGAATCGCAAGATCGCGCGGGCGCATGCCGAACCTAGTTACTTTGCTTTGCGTTGCGCAGCCGATCGGACCTTGAACTTGGTGAAGCCCACGATCCACTGCGTTGTGTCTGTCAGGGGGCGCTCGAAATCCGATGGCCCGCGATCGTGCGCGCCCATAGGGACTGCAATGACAACTGGATCGCAGCGGTGCGGTCTAATTTTGCTCGTAAGGACTCGCCCATTATGTTGGTCCAATAGCCAAAATCCGGCTTGCCCCATAGATAGAAATACCTCACGGCCGCACCGCGCTTGGAAGTGCGCAAGCGGCTAAATAGCCTCTTAGGGATGCGCCGCAGCGGCTTTGTGCAAAGCATCTATGAAGGTCTCCTCCATCGGATAATAATCCTTTGCCCGATCTTCCGGCCAAACCGAGTTGAGCGCAATCACCAGGTTGTCCTTCGGATAGATAAAGATTCTTTGGCCAGCGTGGCCAATGGCCGCGAAGTGATCCTTGTAGGTCCACCAGTTATAGCCATATCCCTCCGCGCTCAGAAAGCCGAACCCATCGCTAGGTGACAAGGTAAGTTGAGTATTAGTCGCTTGTGCCAGCCAGTCCCGCGGCAGCACCTGGACGCCGCCGGCTTTGCCGCCCTCTAGCACGAATTGGCCGATGCGCGCGAAATCGCGCAATGTCGTAAGAAGGGTGCCACCACCGCGTTCGATGCCAGCGGCATCCGTGACCCAGTATGCCTCTTTTTCCATGCCGAAGGGCTGCCAAATTTTTACCGAGAGATACTCGGCTAGCGAGCTGCCAACCGCCTTCGAGACTAATATCCCGGCGAGATCGCTATCGGCGGAAGAATAGTTGAACTTGGTGCCCGGTTCATTGGCTCGTGGAAGGCGGCTCATGAATGCGACGGTGGGATCGACGCCATTCACGAACGGCTCCTTCCACTGCTGATCGAGGAGCTTTTCATCCCACTTTACGCCCGAGGTCATGGTCGCAAGTTGGCTGATTGTAACCCCCTCATAGGCACTCCCTTTGAGCTCGGGAAGATAGTCGGTGACCGGCGAACCCATGCCTTTGATGTAACCATCATGGATCGCTGCGCCGATTAAGAGCGCGGTGACAGACTTTGTGGTGGATTGGCCATCCCAATGGTCCTTTGGCGTGCGCCCGAGACCATAGCGTTCGTAGAGTATCTTACCGTCTTTGAGCACAATAACGCCCGAGACGCGTGTCGCTTCCATGTAGCGATCCACGTCCATAGGCTGGCCATTCCAGGTCCAGTGAGGTGATATCTGATGCACTGCTAGCGGCAAGTGGCGCACATTGGACCCGTCGCCCGCTCCCACCATACGGGTTGGCTCGATCTGCATTCGCTTCATGTAACCGACGATCTGCTGCTCGGGGGTCCAATGATAGGCTATGCCCCGAGGCGGTAAGGGTTCGACTCCAGGTGCCTTGGCGGGGTTTTCGGCTCGAGCCGGCACGGAGGCCGCCCCCAACAGCGTGGCGGCACCAACACCAAAGCTGATCGCATTTATCCAACAGGCCATTGAGCCCCCTATTGAACTATGTCAATTTGTAATCGAGACATGTTGTTTGCTTTGGACGGTGCAAGATAAACTTACGCCGCCTACCTATTTCATCGCACCCGATAAGGGCCGTTCGAAATCCGGGGCGCACGGCCCGCGACGAGGTCGGAGATAATGGCCGCAGTCATGGCGGCTCCACTGATGCCCATGTGACCATGGCCAGTGGCGAACAAGATGTGGGCGTGTTTCGGATGGGGACCGATGATCGGGAGGCTGTCTGGCGTCGACGGTCTTACGCCCATCCAGTCGTTCACCTGGCTGATGGATATGTCCGGCAACATTGCACGGGCGTATCCCTGCAGCTTGAGACTCTGCTTTGCATCGCGCGGCGCATCGGGCGCATTGAATTCGGCGATGCCCACGATGCGCAGTCCTTCGTTGAGCGGCGTGGCAACGAAGGCCGAGGCTGCGTCGGTAACGGGGCGGCTGATGGCACCGGAAGCACCGGGCATGGTGATGTGATAGCCGCGCTCGCTAGCCAGCGACAGGGAAATTCCGAGGGAGCGCGCTAGATCGCGGCTAGCGATACCCGCTGCGATAACCACTGTATCGCAGCTGAGAGGCCCGGTACTCGTCTGCAGTGTTACACCTTCTGTACCGGGCTCGATGGCCTCAACCCGCGCCGCCCAAATTGAAGCGCCAAATGCAGCGGCTCGATTCATTAGGCCCTCCACCAGCGACGGAGGTGAAGTCACATGACCACTGCCTGGAAAGAAGATCCCGCGCTTGTAGTCATGGGACAAAGCGGGCTCCAAGTCCTGCAACTGCTCAGCGCTGAGGCTCTCAAAGGCCACGCCATGCCTCGTCCGCAGACTGCCCACCAGCTCATCTAGCGCGCTGGGTGATACGTCGCGCCATACATGGAGAGCACCGCTCGGCCGAAACAATCGTTTCCATTCAGTGTCGCCGAGCATATCGCGATAGAGAGCGGCACACGGCTGGTTGAGCGCGTGCAACGCCGTATACGCCGCCTCCCAAGCCTCCGGACGCCCGGTACGCAGGAAGCGGACGAGCCATGGGAGGGTGCGGGGAAGCTCACGCGGGGCGAGCCGCACCGGGCCCTTGTTGTCGGCAAGCCATCGCAATGCACGCCACATGACGCCGGGATGAGCCATCGGGAAAGCCGATCCCGCGTTGTATTGGGCACCGTTGCCCCAAGAGCAGCCATGGCCGATGCGCCCCTCTTCGACCACGGTGACGCGGTGTCCCTCCCGCGCCAGCATGAGCGCGCAGCTTACGCCAACTATGCCCCCGCCAACGATGGCAACGGTGCGAGGTTCAGCCATGCGACATCTCCTGTTGGCGCCAAGCCGCGAACGAGACCCGCTGCGCCTCGATCATCACCGAGATGCGGGCCAATCTTCACGGTAAGCTCCCTCTGCCTGAAGATTGATCTAGTTCATACAAGGGGTACCCTGAAAGATTGACCTAATACAACAAACTTAATGGGAGGATTCAATGGCGATTTCGTTTGCCGGACGTTGTCATCTTTGTCAGGACCTGATTCGCGATAACGGCCGACGCAATCGCTGCAGCGGTGACTGCGCGGCGGAGCGCGACCGGATGAGCTGTCCCACTCGACGGCCGTCACGTTGCTCGAATTCCCACGGTTCTGGTCCGGTGACGCTCAAGCAAATTGCGGTCGATACCTCACAATCCTACAAGTGGCAGCAGAGTTGCGAATGAGCGTCGCTACCGCTGCGATCGCAACAGCGACGGTCGAATCAGGCCTACTCTCTCTTTTCAGGGCTCAACTGAAGGAGCCGCTGAAGCAGCGACACGCATTGGAAAGACTCATTCACGAAACACTGATCACAGGCAACTCACCAGAAGGCCTCGACCACGCCACTGGAATTTCGAGATCTTCGCTGGGCGATGTCGCGCCCCAACATCAAAGCCTCCGCCCAGCGGCAGAGACACTGAGCATCAAGCAGTCAACGGCCAGTCCGAACAATCCGTGCGGCAGCATCGCTGATGAGGTATCTTCAGCGCAGAGAGGAGCGCTGAATGGACAGCCTCGATAATCCTTTGCTCGCTCCCTCGAGCCCAGCCGCCCGTCCTGATCCGCGTACTTGGCAATTCGACGATTCTCTTGAGAGACTTGGCATCATATTTTGCTCCCTTAGGCAGAGGAGGTTGGTACCTCCATACTGAAGAACGCCGTTCTTACGATCTCCATTTTGGTCAGGCGAGCTGGATTTTCTTCGCCTAGCATGCACCTTTTCGACAACCTTAAAAAAAGGTCCGCTAAGCGAGAGATGATCTGCTTCGCTAGGTCGATAAACAAGCGAAGCTATTATGCCAATGCGGAACACGCGTTAGATGGCCGCAAATCTGCGCACGGCTGCACGATCACTAGCGCCCCTCGTTACGAACGAGATTCAATATTCCGCTTTTCAATGGTTCAGTCTGCGGCACCGAGACAGACCGATGGACAGATTTGTCTGAGATCCGAGCACTGGATTCGTGTGAAGCCGCAGGTGGTCAGACAATACGATAGCGCACGTTAGTTCGCAGAGAATATGAGAAGGTGTGCCCTCCCTATGCTTCTGAACTCATGCGTTCGTGAGACAGCTGCTTGATTGTCGGTTCCTTGTGCGCAGCGTGACAGCAGGCCTACGCCGGCTGGCCTTCCGAAGGCAGTCCGCTCTATGAGGAGGCGACACGCCTTCATGCCAAGTAAAGACGGCACGCTCTAATGAGCAAGTTTAGACTGGTTCTACCTACCGGTCAGGCCACTACGCCCGACGTTTCGTCAGGCGATCGGCTCAGCCCGTTGTGTCTGGAATCACGTTCTGCGCGCGCGGCCTGGGCCGCCAGCCCGTCACGTAGAAGGCGACTAGCCAGAGCACAGGCAAAAGTATCAGCAGCGATGCCACAGCAGCAATTGTCGGGTCGATCTGATTGCGTATGTTCTCCCACATTTTCAGCGGTAAGGTACGGATCGAGAACCCACTGACCAGGGATGTTTTGACGACCTCATCGAAGGAGTGGATGAACGCGAATAGAGCGCCGCCGATGATACCCGGTCGAATGAGCGGCAGCGTCACCCTCCTGAAGGTCTGGAGAGGCCCAGCCCGCATGCTGTTCGCCGCTTGCTCGAGCCGACGGTCGAAATTCGCCAGAGTAGCTGAAACGATCACCACCACATAAGCAATGGCGCCGATGCTGTGCGTCAGGATAATACCCGTCTTGGTGCCGATCAGTCCGAGGTTGAGTAGACCAAAATAGGCAGCAATGCCAACAACTATGCTCGGAAAAGTGATCGGCGCGAGTATGATCAAAGTGAGAAAGCCGCGCAGCTGCGGAAATGTACGGTTAATTCCGTATGCTGCGAGGGTCCCGACTATGGTGGACAGGACGGCGACCGCCACTCCGATCTGAATGCTCATCCAAGCTGCGCCGGTCCAGGAAGGATCGCCGAAGAAGGACCTGTACCATTTCAGCGAAAGGGTAGAGGGCGGGAATTCCAGAAACTCCCCACCACTGAACGACATGATGATGACTACAACACTCGGAAATAACAAATAAAACATAACGAGCAGGATGAACAACGTACCGAGGATGGTCCACCAGCCGCTGCTGCCGCCGGCCTGGTAGAGCTTAGCCGTCCAGCGCTTCGCCCGATACGGACTCGCAAGCTCATTAAGATACCGCGTCAAAGTACGGAATGAAAGCAGACCGCTGCTCCAGGATTTTCGCGGTAGCCGAGCCTTGTCGGTCTGCGTATCGGAAAGGTCGAGTCCAAGAAGAGAGAGAACCACCGCGGCGATGCCAAGAAGGATAAACGCCGAAGCCGCGGTTTGCGCCATATTGAAGGAGCTTGCCACTTGGGCTGCGATGAAGGTCGAGAGCATGGCGTCCCGTAACCCGCCGAGGGCTGCGGGCGTGATGTAGAAACCTAGGCAAAACACGAAGACGAGCAACAAGCCGCTGCGCACTCCCGGCAGGCTGAGTGGAAGGAACACACGCCAGAACGCGGTAAAGGGGCGCGCACCCATGCTGCCAGCAGCCGCCACTAACGATTTATCGATGCCCAACATGACGCTGACCAACGGTAGAATCATTACCGGCAGCATAATATGGACCATGCCGATATAGACGGCCATTCGGCTGTAAATGAGTGACAGCGGGCTGGAGATTAATCCGAGGCCGAGCAGCAGGTTATTAATCAATCCGCTGTCGCCGAGTATCACAATCCAGGCATAGGTGCGCACCAAAAGGCTGGTCAGATAGGGGATGATAACGAGCACGAGCAGGACCATACGCACGCGCTTCGAAGCGGCCGTGATCAGATAGGCCATGGGATAGCCGATGATCAGACAAATGGCCGTGGCTACTACACTGACCTGAATGGTTTGGAATAGTACGCGCACGTTTGCCGGCTGGCGCAAAAACGCCTGATAGTTGCCGAGCGAGAAGGCCGGCGCATTAACGCTGGTCAGGAAGAGCAGAACGATCGGTAAGCCGAAAACAACTAGCAGGATCGCGAAGGCTGGGACCGTGAGCCCGATAGGCATTCGCCCGAGCTTCTGAAGCGTTTGCATCTGCCTTGACCTCTCAGCGCCTCATGCCGCAACGAAGCGGATATCGGAGCGCAACCACTCGAGCCGAACTTCGTCGCCAGGTCGGAAGATCTCCTGTCCCGAAGCAACATGCTCACGCACCATGAGCAAACTATTCCCAACACGCACACGGTATTTGCGCAAAGGACCAGCATAGATCATGTCGTCTACCGTGCCGGTGACGGATTGGCGCTGCTCTGCATCCGCGCGCTTCGTTTTGTCGGTAGGGAACACGCAGATACGTTCCGGTCGGATCATGGCAAGGGTGCCAAGCGGCTTAGGTGCAGCGGATTCGACGTCAAAACCAGGATTATCGAGAATGTTGGCTTCGCCGAGAAAATTGGCAACAAAACGGCTTGCTGGTCGATCATAGAGGGCTTCCGGCGTGTCAGTCTGCTCAATCCGTCCTTCTCGCATGACGACGATGCGATCCGACAGCGTGAGTGCCTCCTCCTGATCGTGCGTAACGCAGACGGTGGTGATGCCAAAATCTTTGTGCAGGCTCTTGATCTCGCCCTGCATCTGTTCGCGAAGGTTGCGATCAAGCGCCCCGAGCGGCTCGTCAAGCAGGAGGATCGGCGGATCGGCGATCAGCGCACGGGCAAGCGCAACGCGTTGCTGCTGGCCCCCACTGAGTTGCGACGGCATGCGCTCACAGAGATCGCTAAGGTGCACGCGCTGGAGGATGCGATCGACCCGCGTTGTCCTCTCGACCGCCTTGACGCCTCGCATTTCTAGCGGAAATTCGAGATTTCGTCGCACCGTGAGGTGTGGAAAGAGCGCATAGCTTTGGAAGACGATGCCTTGGTCGCGCCGATATGAAGGCACTGCGGCGACGGATTTACCGGCAATCAAAATGTCGCCCTTGGTTGGTGCCTCGAAGCCGGCGAGCAGCATCAGTGTCGTGGTTTTGCCGGAGCCGCTCGGACCAAGAATGGTCAGGAATTCGCCGCGATGAACCGCTAGCGAAAGATCCCTCACAGCCGCAACGGGGCCGTACATCTTCGTGACGCGGTGAAATTCGATTTGCGTCGGCGGAACCAAGCTTTTCTCCAATGCTTCATACTGGGCAATTTGGAGTGGACGTGTGACATGCACAGATGGCAAATTGTGCTCCAAAGTAATCCGATTGTATAGCTAGCCGGAGCGGCGCGCCCGATGTGCGGACCTGGCGCGCTGTCCGACTTACTCGCCCAGCACCAGTGATTATATCAGAGCAGAACCCACTCGTTCCAGCGCTGACGGAGCTGCTCGGCATTGGTCAGGCCATCCGCGCCGACCTCACCGTACCACTTCGCATTCGAGGGAAGGCTGATGGCCATGTAGTCGGGATGGCTGGCTAGATTGCGCGCTACCTTCTCGGGGATCAGCTTGAAGGCGTTACGGTTAGTTGGGCCGTAGTTGAGCAGCTGGGCGAAGACGGCCTGGCGGTCGGCACGGGTGGCGAATTCAATGAACTTCTGCGCGTTCGCCGCATTCGGACTACCCTTCGGAATCGCCCAGTAGTCCCATCTCAGCTTTGCCTGATTTCGATTGATCTCGAGCGGCGCGCCCTGGTTGATCAACTGGCTAGCCCGGCCATCAAAGGCATTCACAAGGTCGGCCGTCTTGTCGTGCATTATTTGCTGGATCTCGGACCCAACAGTCCACCATTTGCGGATGTGCGGCTTTATCTTGTCCAAGCTCTTGAAAATGCGGTCAATGTTCATGGGGTAGACCGCGTTCATAGGAACGCCGTCCGCCAGCAAGGATTCCTCCCAAGGCCCCTCGACGCCACGCTGGCCGGTCGGCAGCACGCGGACGCCAGGAAACTTGCTCACGTCCCAGAACTCGGCCCAAGTCGTGGGCCGCGGCTTGCCAGCCGGAAACTTCTCCGTGTTGTAGACCATCACGTTCGCATACATGAGCGATCCGACAGCGAACGGTTCTTTGGCGAAGTCAAGGATACCATCGAGCTCGTCCTTTTTGTAGATGGAGTAGTCAATCTGTTCGAGCTGACCTCTTGGGCCTGCGATGGCAACCGACGGCGCGCCTAGGTTGATCACGTCAAGGGTCACGTTTTTTGTGGTCACCATTAGCTCAAGCTGCGCTATCGTCGAATCGTCGGTGATGGGATTCACCTTGATCCCCGTTTCGGCTTGAAATGGTTTCACATACGCTTCGATGTTCGCCTTCCCCCATTCGCCTCCACCGACGGATACCCGAAGCTCGTTCGAGGCTCCCCAAGCGCGAGTGCTGACAGAATTTAGCGTCCCCATCATGAGGACGGACGAACTCGCCTGCATGAGGCGCCTACGATTGATCAAAAAACTCATGGTTCCCTCTCCAGCGTTTCATTCTGCTGTCCGTGTCTCTTTCCCGTGACGGTCTTTTCTTGCTTTGGGATAGTGTATTGAGTCCTCGAAGCAGATTTTCCCAAAAGTAAGAGCTAAACCAGCAGGAATCCTGCGCCTCATCGGTGAGAATGCAAGCTTTTCTGCGGTCACGCGCCCTTGTCGGCCCGAACAAGACTCAAGAGTGGTCAAGTTTTTGGATACTGGAGCGCCAACCACGACATCTGCATTCATGATTACGGACTGACTCCGCTCGTCGTATTCCTTGTCCACTGATGCGACGCTTCACCCGGGCGGCGTATCATGCACGATGCGTGTCGCCGAAGTTGCGCTTGACGATAACCCTGTGAATCCCTCAGCTGCACGCGGCTACCGTAGAGCTATAGGGCTCTCAGGCCAGCCAGCCTCCAAACCGCTATCACGTCTCTGCAGGCTGGCCCTCAAGTGTCTAAATTAGACTTCGAATATTTGCCGTGGCAGTTTGGAGAAGGTTTCGGCTCCCATGTCGGTAACGCGCAATGTCTCGCTGATCACATAACCAAAGTCCTCATCGATCCAATTGCCGAGCATCAGATGGAACGTCATATTTGGCTGCAGGACGGTTCGATCACCTTCCCGGAAGCTGGCCGTCGGCTCTGTCCAGTCGATTCCGATGGCGTAGCCGCACCTGGACTCTTTCTCGAAACCATATTTTTTCAGAGTGCGGCTAAATGCCGTGGCGACATCACTACAGGTCGCACCAGGTTTGACGGCAGCGAGCGCGGCTTCCAATCCGGCAACTTCACCTTCGTGGAGTCGACGCAGGCGATCTGAGGGCTTACCAATCGAGACTGTCCGCATCAGAGCCGAGATATAGCCATGACGCACGCCGCCAAATTCGAGATTGATCTGTGAACCTTGGCGGAAACTATCTTCGCTCCATCGGATGTGGGCAGTGGCGGAACGCGGTGAGGCACACAGAAAAAAAGCAGACAGATCCGTGCCCGGCTTGCCATTCGCGCCGCGCACCAGCGTCGCGACGATTTCTGCGGCCGCATCGGCCTCTCTCACACCCGGACGGATCACCTCCTTTGCTCGCAACATGCCCGCATCGGCAATTGCAGCGGATTCCCGCATCACGGCAATTTCGAGATCGGACTTAATTCCCCGAATCCAGTGGATTGCATTTCCGAAATCGACCACCATGGCTTTCGACATTCTCGTCTTGAACTTGTCGACAGCTTGAGCCGAAATGAATTTGGCTTCGAGACCTACGCCCGCGCCGGCAAGGCCCTTGTCATGCAAGAGATCGATCACCGCATCAAAGCCGTCCAGGTCAGGATTGGCGATAAGATGTTCCGGATAGCCAATAACCCGAGTATTGTCGATGAACATTTGATGCATCGCCGCCGGCGCATCCATACGTCGCGTAATGAAACTCGGCTCCTCCTCCCGCAGGCTAAGGACCAGGCCTTGCGGCACATAAGCAGATTTGCTGGTGTAGCCGGAAAGGTAGGTGATGTTGGCGGGACTCGTGACGATTAGCGCGTCGATCTCTCGACGTTCCATTTCCGCTTTAACTGCGGATAGTCTTTGCAGATACTCAGCCCGCGGGAAAGCTGGTGGTGCTTTTGGCATTGCCATTGTGCGTATCTCCTTCTGTCTATTCTGCTGGTACTAGCGCCAAACGGAAGCAGTCGCAGGCGGCTGTCGACCGTTTGCGGTGCGCGATCCGTTCTACCCCGAGACAGGCGCGATGCGCGCCTGCCGATCAGATGGTCAAAAACCTGCCCAGACTAGCGTATCACGCGCGGTAGAGGGTCGGAGGCGTCTTGCTGAGTATCTCGGCGCCGCACTCGGTCACTAGGACGCTCTGGCTACAACCCGACAGGTAGTCGCCCTCGCCGATGAGAATAATCGGCATGTGAAGGGTCATCCCAGCCTTAATGATGTCGCCCGCGCTCGGCTCCAGACTCAGATTGCCCCGCTCGCTCCAAGGGGCGCCGATCTGATATCCTACCCGATGGTTCAAGCCCTGCGGACGAACGGACCGCTCGACCACCTTGCGCCCGGCGGTGTCCACGTCTCCCGCTGTCACGCCTGGCTTAATGGCTGCGATAACGGCCGCAAGTGCTTCCTCGGCCACAGCGTGGAGCGTTTCGGCCTCTGCGTGGCGCCCAAGCACGGCGCTGCGGACCAGCCCTGCCGTGTATCCGTTCTTCGCTCCGCCCAGTTCGACCATCGCGGGCTCATTGTTTCCGATGGGATGGCGCGTCAGTTTCGTGTGTGGCAGCTTCGTGCGCTCGCCGAACCCAATGGAAACCAGCCTGGGGTCATCGCCCCCTGCTTTCCTGACCTCAGCGAGGATTGCCGTGGCCATTTCCACTTCGGTGATTTCTTCTCGAAGCGAATTCTGGAACGCCCGCACTGCAACATCGGTCATGGCCATCGCCTCGCGGAAAATCTCGATCTCCAGCTCATTTTTTACGGCCATGACAGAGGAAACCAAACGAGAGGCATCCGTAACCTTCATGTCTGGAAGCAGCGACTGGAGCGCGGTCACATCGGCGTACGCAAGATTCCAACAGCCGAGTTCTAAGCCGACCCGCTTGCTCGCTAATCCGTACCGTCTGAGCACATCGGCGCAAACCTTCGCAAAGTCCGTCTGCTCGGCATAACCGATGATTTCGTCGATGCAGCTTTCCGCGCGAACGCCAACCAACTCGAATTCGCGGACGACATAGGTCGGCGATCGGCCCGGAACAAGGATCAGTGGGAACGGCATGAAGTATCCACCCATCCCATCGTATCCCGTGAGATATCGCAGATGACCGTGGGCAGTAACCAGGAGGGCGTCGAGTTCGGCGCGCTGCATGACGTCCAGCACATTTCGTTGCCGGCGCTCGTACTCTGACCTTGCGAATGGCGGATTAGTAAAAGGAATTGGTTTGAACGTCCGGGTCATCGATTAGCTCCTTTTCGTTTCCTATGGTTCGTTTTTCATTCGACCAGTTGGTCGGACGTCTCGCGGTCTGTTGGCGGCCTCGAGCCGGTCAGTGTCCGAATTCGATTGAAGGGCGTGTATCCGTGTCGACTCCGTTTTCCTTCAGGCCTGGACGCGACTGCAAAGCTAAGCTTATGGGTGCACTGCTCGACGGATCTAAAAGCGACTGGTCTGCCGAAATGTTGGCTCTTTCGCCAACCAGGAAGGTCCTTAGAGTGATATGGTGAACAGTGCACTCGCCGGCGAACAGCGCCGGACATGCTGACCGAATTGCGAGTGCAGCCTGCTCCCAATTACCCCTTAGCTTGAGTTGAAAGTTCGCTCTCGACATGTAGCTACTCTACAGCTCTAAATGTTATCGAGAGCTTGTGGATGCCTTGGTGCGCGCGCCCAACCATCTTCTTCCAATCAACGACCCATTGCTGTGACATGCTAATGATCGCAAGAGCCGAATTAGCGCAATCAGAGGCATCCTGCTCCAGAAATTCTGCGTTCGATTAGGACAATGCGAAGGTTTCGAACAAAAGGTTCGGGCCTCCGGTTTCGGCGCCGCCATCCGGCGTACGATATCGCCTCCGGCGCGACCAGCCTCGCTCGGTCGCTCTAAGAAACTTAAGGCGTAAGCTACATCTGAATTACGTCGGCGAATGGCTGACACTGAAACATGATGATGCGCCATCGGCAGCTGTGCGGCGTTGTGGGTTCCTGTCGAATTTCGTGGATAGCGCCGCATTCGCTTCGCTGCCGCGCCAACGCCGCACATGAAGTGCGGCGTCACCCTCTCCAATCTCTCTGGTCCATCGGCATGCTTGCAGAGATTGCCGCGCTGTACTTATTCTCAATCAGTGCACAGACCAGCGGGCCCACGCGCAGTTTGCGCGTGGGCCCGCTTCTTCTGAGTCCGCCTCTGCGTCGAACTGACCGAACGGGACAAGTGATCTCAGCTAATTGACATCAAGGTCATCCGGCAGAGGGTGGAGATATCGTATAAGGGCAGAGTCGTGACGCGACGGATTGCTGGGGTTACTTGCGGCGCAGCCGTACATTCGAACACGATCGCCGCAATTTCCGGATGGGCTTCGCACAAGCGCACAACGCAGGCGACGAACTCCGCCTCTATATCGGCGACGTCGGTCGGCGGCGGCGGGCGCTTCATTTCGTTCTCCAAGAGTTTACCGCCTTCGATGCCCCCGACAACCACCCTCGCCCGTTCGGCGGGATCGTCTACGCCGAGTAGATCTTCACCGCAATTGGCCGAGTCGGCTGTCACGACGGCAAGCTTTGCAGATGGTGGCAGCTGACGGAGCAGGGTCGGCACCAAAAGCAGACTCGAGATCGCCACAGGAACATTCACCGATGCCGCCACCGCCGCCTGATGCCGGATAGAGAAACCGCAGTTCGCGGTTATTGCGACCGCGCCTCGCTCGACCAAACGCCGGGCAGCAGCGATGTACGCCGACTCGAGGGCTGGGTCACCGCAGATGACTCTGTCCGCCCAACCTCCTGCTATGGTCTCCGAAATGACCGGGAACCCGCAGGTAGCCGGATTCAGGAGCGAGCCAGGCTGAGGCGGCGGCGGCGAGGCGTCGGGCGGCCTCCCGCGTTCGAGGTTCAGGACTCCGAGATAACGTGAGATCTTCGATGCCATTTAGAACTCCAATAGAGCGATGCGATGCGCAATTTGGAAGAATGAGGCATGGTGGCTGGCCAGCGGAGTGGGTATAGTCGCTAGCAGAGGCGCGCATGTCGGTCGCTACGTGGCTCACCAACTCCAGACCTCTTCTTCATCCACGGATGATCAGACAATATCTCGCGGGGCTTTGTGCGTTTTTCAATGTGTATATGCAGCATATCCGCATTCTATCTGGCCCAACGCCGGAAAGCGGCGGCGATAAAATTCCGCCGCATACACGGACTGTGCGCGACCTCAGTTAAGTTGGTCGGCAAAGTTGAAGACTTGCTGAGCTGATAGCCAATTGCGCAGCGCGCGCTCAAAAGGCGCAAAGATCGATTTTGACGCCTGTTTCCTTCGCGAACCTTCGACCAACGCTGGAAATCGACGCCAAGTTTCAAATACGATCTCGTAAGCTGCATGGGAGCACCTGCGCCCGCACCTAATTTTTGAAGATGGAGCTGCTGGCGATAATCATAAGGGCTCCTCCGCTGTCTAACCAAACTTCCCCCGTATCGTTGATCGGGCGAGGCGCACCGGTCGTAGTCCTCCGTCAGAAACCACGCTTGAATCAAACTGCTGTTGCGAGTGAACTTCTGGCAGAACCAAAGCACGAGTTGCGCTGTGTATTCAGAACAGCGCCGAATTCTGACTTCGGATGGCCCCCCTTCTGAACAACAACTCTTCAAACGAGGTGGTAAATGACTAACACGTCTTCAACGGCACCTGGCGCCCTTGCATTCCCGATTGCCGAGTATGAACTACGTCAGCGGAAAGTGTTCGAGGCTATGGAAAAAGCCAAGCTCGACGCTCTCGTGGTAACCGCTCATGGGCATCTTCAGTATCTTAGCGGATACGACGGACTCGGCGCATATTTCATGCCCTTCCCATTGATCCTCGTGCCGGGGCGAAGGCCGACCTACGTTATCCGAGAGTATGAACTGAGCAGTGTCCGTCCAAATAGCTGTATCCAGGAAATCCTCACTTACGCGGATCACGAAGGCTTTGCCCCGGCCTGTGCCGACGCTATTCGTGGATCTGGTTTGAGTGGCAAAAAAATTGGGCTCGAACTCGGCTGCTGGAATCTTGCGCCAGCGGACGTGAGCGCGCTTCAGGCGCACTTGCCCGATGCGAACTTCGTTGACGCGACTCGGCTGGTAGCGACGGTCGCAGCTGTGAAGACGCAGTTGGAGCTCGACGCCATGCGCTTTGCAATGAAATTGACTGATGTGGCTGTTAGAACATTCCAGCAGTCCCTACGTGAGGGCATTACCGAAACCGAAGTGCTCGCGAACATAGACCGGGAAGTCGAGAGGGCTGGTGGTGTAATCAAAAAGCCCTCGGTCACTCTGTTGTTCGGCGAGCGGACAAAGCTGTCGCACGGCAGACCCCAGGATAATCCGATACGAAATAACGAACCGGCGTTTACTGAGCTTGGCGGTCTCAAAGCTGGTTACCCGTGCGGGCTGGTCCGGTGTGCTGTACTTGGCCGACATCCAGAAACTGAATTCCTGCACAGCCTGTCGATCGAAGTTCTCGAGGCCGTTATTTCTGCGATTAAGCCTGGTGCAACGGCCGGCGAAGTTGATGTCGCTGGACGAGAGGTACTTAAGCGCCATGGGCGTCCCGAGTTGCTTAATCATCGGGTGGGCTACCAGACCGGCATCAACTGGTTGGAGCGCGGTAACATAAGCCTTGAGCCTGGTGCTACGGACGTACTTGAACCAAACATGACCCTTCACATGCCAATTATTCTGCGCGGGGAGAACGGTTACCAATTTGGCACTAGCGAGCACGTTGTGGTGACGGAAAGAGGCGCAGAAATACTCAGCCGGACACCTCACAGTCTGCACTTTGCATAACGGAAGGGGCGGAACGGCCTGCAGGTCCTCCCAAATCAATTATTCCGAGTGCTTTGGAGATGCAGGCCACAACGAGCGTCGATCCTGAGATCGGCGCTCTGGCACGATTCTAACATGGCTTCGAAGGGAGAACGACCTCTGGTGCTGTCATGTTAGCTCGATGGATAAAGGGCAAATGAGGCAATGAGCAAAACATCACACGTAACCTTCGATTTTAACGCCCCTGGCGTGAATACGGGGCATGTTATTGTCGGACAAGGCGAAGATTGCGAAGCGCTCTCGCTTCCGGTTATCAGCATCAATAGAGGAGAAGGTCCGAGGCTCTTAATCACAGGCGGATGCCATGGCGACGAATTGGAAGGGCCAATAGTCGCTCGAAGGGTTGCTGAATGGTTGCCGGAAACGCAAACCTGTGGAACAACCATTATCTTACCCACACTCAATCCGCCTGCTGTGCGGGCATGGACCCGTAACACACCGATTGACGGCTTGAATCTCAATCGAGTGTTTCCGGGCCGTGCCGACGGATCGGTGACCGAACGCATCGCGGATGCTGTTTCTCGCCTACTTTTGCCCCTGGTCGACATCGTGTTCGATCTGCACAGCTTTGGACCGGCCTGGGATTTTCCGCCCGCGACGACGACGCATCCCATTGCTGATGCCGATCTGATGGCCAAGACGCTCCGAATGGCACAGGCGTTCAGATTGCCCGTGTCGTTGGTCTGGGAATCCAACGAGACGCCGGGAATGTTCGATACATGGGCGCAGAGCCAAGGCAAGGTATTCGTTTGCGCCGAGTTCGGCGGCGGCACGGTTGGCGCCGAAGTTCTGGCTATCTATGAAACCGGCGTCCGCAACGCTCTTATCGCGGTCGGACTAATTAACGGAACAGTCGAGATACCAACCTTCCGTCAGCACAAGTCGAGCCGGACACTAGAATCGCTTTCGTCTGACGTACTAAAGTCGCCCGCGGCGGGCATCTTTGAGCCCCGCTGCTCAGTGCTGAGCGAAGTGAAGCAGGGAGATCTCATAGGGATCCTGCATCCGATGGATTCTCTATCGACCGGCTCCAGTTATATTCGTGCGCCTCGCGCCTCGACGGTCTGCGCTATTCGATCCGGAGGGCATGTGCGCCCGGGCGTGGGGGTGGCGTATCTTGCGAGACCCCTAAACTCCTGAGGCTCGGGGAAACCAATGACGAAGCTGTCAGAGGCTCTGACAGCTTGTTTCTGATGATCATGAGTTGGATGGAACGGCGGTGGGTATCTTGCAATTAACTACTTCGGTCTCGTGCCAGACTTGGTTTGCACGGCAAAGGTTCGACAAACGGATCTCTCCGATGTGGGCCGCATGCGGGATGTCTGTGATGCTCGCTTCGCAGGGTCCGCAAAGCCAAATTGAGCTTTTGCATGGTTTTGCTTTCTCCATTCACCATGCCGCGTGCCTAACGGGGCTAGCCGTGTCAGTCTATCAAAACGAAGGATTACTTACGGCAGCCGAATTATTGCCGACTACTGAAAGAGCAATGCATCGATGCCGTCGGCAGATCTCGATCTTTCGCTGGAACGGGCTCGCAAACGGACCTGCTGCGGCTGGCGAGCGCATAACTGGGGCGCTTTGAACCTGACCTTAGACAATCGTGCTTAATCGCCAGTGACGCAAAGCGGGTGGCAATTCCTGCGGTGATGGTCATCACCGGCACAATCCGACCTAATGTTAGAAGATGGGCAAATATCAGCGGTCTCTCGCACCAGATGCACAGGTCTGGTTGCAGAACTGCGCTATGGGAGGAGAATGCCCGTCGAACACGGTTACTCTAATACCCGAACGGAGACACGACATGACTGCACATACTCTACGGACTCACAATTCTGATCGCGAGCAACAGATGAATGCTCGGATGGATTTGGCTGCGGCGCATCGCCAAGCGGTGACCGACGGGTTCATCGAAGGGATCGACAACCACTTCACTCTTACCGTGCCGGGGCACTCGGATCGCTTCTACTTGAATGCATTTGGACTGCATTGGTCAGAAATTAAGGCATCCAACCTTATTGAAGTCACCCTCGATGGCCAAGTCGTCGCGGGCAATGGCATAGCCAATCTCTCAGCGGTCAGCATTCACGCCCCCATGCATCGGCGGGGAATTGCCTGTGTCATGCATACCCATATGCCGTACGCGACCGCACTGTCGCAGCTCGAGAATATGACGCTGGAGCCGTCAAGTCAGAACGGGATGGTTCTCCACGAACTAATCGCATACGATTATGATTACAATGGCTTGGCGAACACCCAGGAGGAGGGTGAGAGACTGGCTGATGTGCTTGGGAATAAGCAAATCCTAATGCTCGCGAATCACGGTGTTGTCACGACAGGCGAAACGGTAGCGGAAGCGTATCACAGGCTTTACTTTCTAGAGCGTGCGGCAATGACCCAAATGATTGCGTCGGCAGCGGGGAAACGACGAATGATAGCCGATGAGGTTCTCGCAAAGTCACGGACCCTTTTGCAGACCGCCAAGCAGGAGTTCTCAGACGAGGTCAACCTCTACTTCAACGCTGTCAAACGTGTCCTAACTGCCCGCGGTTCGGACTATGCGGAGTGACCTGAGGCCCAACTCTCCTTCGTCTTGAAGGCCTGTTTCGGTCTGGCCTTAAGGAGGCCTGTTTTGTTTCACTGCGAACTCCGCCGGCGTTAAGTTGGCGAGGGCTGGGTGGCTCAGGGGGGCAATATCCAGATGAGGTGATCGAGCTGCTGTTTGCGGCAACCAGCCCCCTAGGCTGGCGCCGCTCGCGCGCGTCACTCGGTGGGATGTACTTCGACAACAATCAGGCCGTCGCCACGAATAAGGCGGCATGGCCTATCATCACATGCCTCGTATCGATCCGGTTGTTTAGTGTAGCAATCTTCAGGGTGAATAGGCGAAAGTGCCGGCAGCATACGTTCAAGGTCTTCGCAAATTGGCGCAGCCAGCGCGAACGCTAGTTGCCCGGGACGATCGTCCCGCGTTCGGTCCGCCACTCGATGCTGACTTCCTGACCCAAATTCGGCGTGAAGCTCAAAGCATCAGTCTTCAAGCGAGCATAAACGGTTTGATTTAGAGCCTGCAATTCGTATTTGAGCGTATCGCCGAGGTATACGACTTGCCGCACACATCCAATGATACGCTGGCTTCCTGGGTCCCGCGGCGAGTCGACCGGAAGCAGCGTCAATTTATCGGGTCGGAGTACTAATGCAGCTCGGCACCCGTGTGCAAGGCCATCACTGGACTGAACCGGTCCACACAGATCCCAGCCATCGCCTTTAACAGCGGTGGTCCCTGAGTCTTGGCTCATCACCCCGTAGAAGATGTTGGAGTCGCCGACGAAGTCTGCGACGAAGACTGTCTTGGGGTTATCATAGAGGCCTCTCGGACTGTCCAGCTGTTCAACGCGCCCGCGACGAAATACTGCAATTCTGTCGGACAGCACGAGGGCTTCCTCTTGATCATGTGTCACGTGCAGAATTGTTATGCCAAGCTCCTTATGCAGGCGTCGGACCTCCAGCTGCAAAGTCTCCCGTAGCTTCTTATCAAGCGCGCCAAACGGTTCATCCATGAGCAAGAGGCGTGGGCGATAAACGACGGCGCGTGCGAAAGCCACGCGTTGTTGCTGACCGCCCGAGAGCTGCCGCGGGAACCGTTTCTCGAGACCTTCTAGGCCGACGAGACGCAGTGCCTCCTGAATTAATGCTGCTCGCTCAGATTTGGGGACGCGAACTAGTGGGAAGGCTATGTTCTGAGCTACGGTAAGGTGCGGGAACAACGCATAGTTTTGAAACACCATCCCAATGCCACGCTTGTGGGACGGAATGTGAGTTGCGTCCTGCCCATCGATGAAAATCCGCCCCGACGTCGGCTGGACAAACCCTGCTACCATATTGAGCGTGGTGGTTTTACCGGAGCCGGAAGAGCCGAGAAGGGTCATAAATTCACCTTTTCGCAGCTCAAGGTCGATCGCATCGACGGCGATAAGGCTTGCAAAGGCCTTCGTAACGGCTTGCATCCGCAGAGCCGGCTGCACTACTTCCGTCATTATCTCACTCCCTCGGACGTCGGACAGGATGTTCATCGCTGCGCGCTGTCTCCAAGGAGTTGTCTGCTGCCGCGGAGAAGCATCAACCCGAGGACGAGGGAGCTGATTGCCAGGAGAACGCTTGAGACAGCGGCGGCTGTAGGATCGACTGACAGCTTGACCTGGGAAAAGAGCCCAACCGGAATGGTATTGACCTCCGCACTCGAGAGGAACGATGCAACAATATATTCGTCCCAGGATCCAAGAAAGGCGAAGACAAACCCGAATAGAATCCCCACCTGTATCAGCGGAGCGGTTACACGAAAGAAAACCATGGGTGGGCTGGAGCCCATGATTGCTGCGGCCCGCTCTAGATTGCGATCCACCGTAACGAGGGCGGAAGTTATCATGATGATGGGAAATGGCAGATTCATAACGGCATGTGCCAAGATCAGCCCTGTCACAGTTCCTTGCAGATCACCTCCTAGCGTCACCGGCCCGATCGACCACCCGAGAGTCCACACGAAGAACATGCCGATGGCGATCACGACGGTTGGGACAACCAAGGGCGACAGGAGAAGTGCCGATACAATACGCTTTCCCGGAAAACTGCCTCGGACGAGGCCTAGCGCGGCCAACAACCCAAGCGCGGTCGCGAGCACAGCCGAGCCCATGCCGATTTCGAGCGAGGTTACGATACGCTCCCGCCAGTCAGGGCTCATCAGCACGGTCTCGTACCAGCGGGTGCTGAAGCCGATCGGCGGCCAAATCATTTCCTCGGCCTCTGTAAAGCTCAAGGGCACGATAATAAGCAGTGGCGCCGCTAGGCAAAAGCAAACCAGCACGCCAAAAACGCCCAGCAGCAGCCGGGTGGAAAGCTTGGAGCTCATTCGGAGACTGCCACACCGAAGACATCACGGAGTCGCACGGCAGCGCTAGCTGTAAGGAGCACGCCGAACGTCACGACGAGCAACGCCACACTAAGCGCGCTGCCGTATCCCCATTCTAAATGTCGAACTGCCAATACGACCTGCTCAGTGACGTACAGATCTCGGCCGCTGCCCAGTAGGGCAGGCGTAATGTAAAACCCCAGGGAAAGGACAAACACGAGCACGCATCCTGCGAGGACGCCAGGCACGCTGAGCGGTACGATCACGCGCACAAATGCGCGGGCAGGTGGTGCGCCGAGTATCGCGGCCGCCCGCGAATAATCGTGATCAATTCGACGCATGACAGCGTAAATGGGAAAGACCATGTATGGTAGCAGCACCGCCAGCATTCCGAACATCACTGCGAAGTCGTTGCGAATTAGCGGCAGGGGATTGCCGATGAGCCCGAGGTCGATCAGCGTCTGGTTTATGACGCCCGTGTCACGGAGGAGCACCGTTAATGCATAGGTTCTCACAATGAAGCTCACCCACGACGGGATTAGCACAGCCAGCTGGAGGACTGCCGCGAGCCTCGCCGATGATATGTACATGAGATAAGAATATGGATAACCGACGAGCAAAGATCCTAGCGTCGCCACGAGAGCCGTTTCAATGGTCGTAACGAAGGTCTGAGCGACGAGCGGGGAAGTGAAGAGACGGACGTAGTTCTCGAAGCCCGGATCAGGCTCCACAAAACTTTGAACAATCACGTACGCCAACGGCCACAAGAAGAACGCGATAAGAAACATCAAGGCGGGCAACACCAGCCATCCCCATCTGTTGGCTGAGGCCCCTTGCGCTCCGGCATTCCGCAGCATTCCACGGACAACTCGGAACCGCTGCCAAAATAAACCTCGAGCGTCGGACTTTGGATTTTCGATGCGATCAAGTTGTGAGTACATCTCTATCGAGACTCCGAAGAGGGAGTTGTTCCACCGTCCCGAGATGTTCTTCGCGGTGCGCTTACTTGATGACGCTTATGCTGATTATTTGGATTTCCATTCCTGGTAGCGACGGTGCATATCATCGTAGTGGTCACCAAGCCACGCCGCGACCCGCGGAGTATCAAGGAGCACATGCGGCTCGTTCAAGTGGTTAGCCGGATAAGCGTCCTGCCATTTAGGATTGGCTTCTGCGTGTATATTTGCAGGGCCGAGCGCGATACAGTTGGTCTGCTGCCCATTTATCTTTTTGCTCAGAACAAAGGCTAGATACTTCATTGCTGTTGCCTTGTTCGGATCGTCTTTGGGCACAGCTCGCATGTCCGAGCTAACTATGAAGCCGTTCCACACTTGCTCTACGGGCTTGCCATCGGCGCGTGCCGATGCAACGCGATTGGCGTAAGCCATAGTGAGCGGCGTTTCTCCAGATATGAGGAGGTCCTGAAGTTGGGCCCCCGTCTCCCAAAACACCAACTGCCTTTTTATGGTATCAAGCCTTTTGAAGGCACGATCGAAGTCCAAGGGCACAATATCTTGAGGTGCTACTCCATCGGCGAGCAAAGCCATTATGAGAATTGTGGCCGGGCCATCTCCGACCCCGCGTTTTCCTGGGAACTTCTCCAGGTCAAAGAAATCTGCCCAGCCGGTCGGAATCTTACCCCCTGTTTTCTGCGAGTTGTAGGCGAGAGTGAAGGCATAGTTATCGAGCGCGACTGCGTAGGTTTGCGCCAGATCTGGGATTAAGTCCTCTTTATTGATGATGGAATAGTCGATGGGTTCAAGATATTTTGGGCCATTCGGGGGTTGAGCAAAAGCTGAACCTATACCCATCACGTCGGCGACATAATGACGAGTAGTCACCGAGAGCTTAAATTTCGAGCTATCGGCATTTTCGGGGATGGTAAGGATTCGGACCCCCGTCTCCTTCGTGAATGGCTCGAAAAAGGAAGTACGTAGACAGTCTGCATACATGCCGGTCCCATTCTCGACCGTCAGCTTTGCGCTGTCCGCCTGCACTCGATTAAGCGATCCCTCTAGGGAAACGGTGACTGAAAGCGCAAGGCCGCCGACTAGCAGGCCGCAAGTTAGCGTCCGACGTCGCATGGGCTGACCACGCATTTTCGACATTTCTGATACCATCGCCCCCTCCTCTGCCATTTCCTGTTGTTCCCTGATAATCAATTCCAGCCGCCGGGGCGGCCGTCGCAGCCTGCCTTCAGCGGGTCAAGAGAGTTTGAATCGGAACACCCCGATCACAGTCGGCCTTACACTTCTCCGCAAAGCGCGCCTGACTTGCAAGCCATCGCCAAATTCGCGCCTTCGACTTGAATGGTCTGCGGGAACAGTGCTAACAATGCAAGATCGCTCCTCCCTCGTATTTCCTACGAAGTCGTTTGAAGTCTCATTGAAGCCTAGTACATCGGTAATGTTAGCCTGCCGCGTTGCTTCTTCTCGTGCGATTTCGAGCCGGATGCGCAGTATCGCGGCTTTCTCGACTGTCGTTGCGCGGGAAAGCGGCGAAGTGACTTCGAAGTCGTACGTTTAGACAAACGCGACACGCGTCTCTTGCTCGAAGGGCCAGCCAAAGTGCCTGCAGTGCGTGGCCCGCGGCCATTATCGCGATTAGGCCTCAGAGCGTTACGAACGTTAATACTGCGAGAGTGGATGATTCCTCCCATACGGCGTCCGTGCTTTGCTAGGCCACCTGATGTCCCTCTACCACCCACTGAGCGGCGACGGCTCAGTACTACATTCCGAATGTGAATTCCGGATACTCGCTTCGGACGCAATCTTATCGAGCAGATCGAAAATCTGGCAGGGACGTGCAGAGTTTTCGAACGAAACAAATAGGCGGCTAAATGGGACAGGCATCCTCAGCTGTTGCGGATCCCGCGCAACCGCTCCGAGCGTCGGCGCAACAACTCGACAGTAGTTAGCATAACGACGGTGAACAGGACCAGGACGGCGGCGGCCGCTATCATGGTCGGGTTGTACTGCTCTCGGATGCCGGAATACATGACCATGGGCAAGGTGCGCTGTTCAGGACCAGCAACGAAAAGGGCGACTACCACCTCGTCGAAGGAGGTGAGGAAGGCGAAGAGGGCCCCGGTGGCCATGCCAGGCAGAATGAGCGGCAGGATGACCATGAAGAAGACGGCGATCGGCGGCGCGCCGAGACCGGCCGCCGCGCGGCCGAGCGACTCGTCAAAACCCGCCAGGGTGGCGGACACGGCGATAACGACAAAGGGTGTCGCCAGAGTAGTGTGTGCCAGGATCAATCCGGCATAGCCGTTGAGCAGCCCGATCGCGGCATAGAAAAAATACACCGCGACCGCAGTGATCACGATCGGGACTATGAGCGGCATGACCAATATGTTCATCGACAGGATGCGCCAGCGGGCGCTTAGGCGGGTAAGTCCGATCGCGGCTAGAGTACCCAGCGCCGTCGATAGCAAGGTGACCGACACCGCAACAACGATAGAGTTCAGCAGCGCGCCCTGCCAGAGCTCTGTCAGAAAGAATTGCTCGTACCAGCGGAGCGAAAATCCTGCCATGGGATAGGTGAAGAAAGCGACCGAATTGAAAGACAGCGGAAGGACCACTACGATCGGTGCGACCAGGAACATCAGCACCGCCGCACAGATCAGTCGATGCAGATAGTACCAGCCCTTTTCCATCGGAGAAGCATAGGTAAATTTCGCCATCATTCTCATCTCATCATAAGCCGGTCGGCGCCAGCGAGCCGATTGTAAACAAGGTAGAGTAGTATCGTCGTCATAAGTAGAATCGCGCCAAGCGCCGAGGCCATGCCCCAGTTGAGTTCCTCGTTGGTATAGTGGGCTATGAAGTAGCTGATCATCTGGTCGGCTGGCCCGCCGACAATCGAGGGGGTGATGTAGTAGCCCAGACACAAAATGAATGTCAGCAGGCAACCAGCGACGACTCCCGGCAGGGTTTGCGGGAAGTAAACCTTCCAGAAGGCGTAGAACGGACCGGCGCCGAGCGACCGGGCGGCGCGCACATAGTTGGGCGAAATCGTTTTCATCGCGCTGTAGATCGGCAGCAGTGTGATAGGCAGCTGAATATTGATCATGGCTCCGACCGTGCTGAACCGGTTGAAGATGAGTTCCAGCGGGTGCGATATGATATGCAGCTCCTGTAGCACGTTGTTGACGACACCGTTCTTCTGCAGGAGCACGACCCAAGCGATGCTGCGAACCAGGCCTGAGGTCCAGAACGGCAAGACGACCATGATCATCAGCAGATTGCTCGTCTTGGGCGGCACCGTCGCAAGAAGATAAGCTACCGGGAAACCTAGAAGCAATGTTGCGATCGTGACAGCAGTGCTGATCCCAAACGTGCGCAAGAAAACATCGCGGAAGATCGCCGTCTCCGGGGGAGAGGAGACGATCTGTCCCTCGGCGTTGTATTGAAAGTCAACGGAACGCAGCAAATAATACGCCGTGTACGGTGAATGGGCGCGCTTCAAAAGGCTCCAGACATCGTGGCGTCCCCACAAAGGGGCGATTGCAATCATCGCCTGTTTGTAAGGTCCGGTGGTCAACATGTTTGCCTGGCGCGCGCTGGCGAGCACGGAGCCTGCTGCGCCCGGCAATTCGTAGTTAATGCGATTTCCGATTTGAAATGCATTGTTATGTGCCCAAGCTTCTTTGAGATCGGCCGCCAGCGCGACAAAAGAGGACTCACCGGGTACGTCCGTGCCGTCCCACGATTCAATCGCCAACATTGTCTGCGGCATCAACGTCAGCAGTATTCTATCGTAGACCGCGTTCTCGAGCATTCGGCCAATCGGCAAAACAAAGGCGATCAGGACGAATAGCAGGAGCGGAAGCAGGAGGGTGAAAGCCCTGAGTTGACGCCGGGACTCAACTCGTCGGAATTTGACACGCAGCGGCACTCGTTCAGGACCGTCTGTGAATTTCACCGCAATCGTGCTCATCGGGCTCTCCCTCACTCGCTCTACTTCAGATCTTTCTCAGCGGCGAGGAGGACACCTCCTCGCCGCTCTTTTCATTACTTCGCGAGCCAAGCGGTGAAGCGCTGACGCAACTCATCGCCGTGAATAGCCCAGAAGTTTGGGTCGAACTTCAGGGCCACGGCTGCATGCTCGGGCGAGGTAGGAAGCTCGGGCAGCACCGCCGGATTGACAAGCGCCAGCGCGTCCTTGTTGGCAGGGCCGTAAGGCGCGTAACGTGTCAAATCGGCCTGCGGTTGGGCTGAGCCGGCGAAGGCGAGGAACTTGTAGGCGTCTTGGATACGAGGGCTTCCCTTAGGGATGACCCAGTAATCAAAGGCTCCTTGCGCAGCGTCCCACATGATGCCGTATTGCTTGTTCAACTCGTTGTCGGTCCAAGCCGCGGTCATGATGACTTCGCCGCTCGCGAGTAGCTGCGTCATTTGTGGGCCGGTCGTCCACCAGATGATGTCATTTTTGACCGTGTCGAGCTTCTTCAACGCGCGCTCAACACCTTCTGACGTGCCGAGGACCTTGTAGACGTCATCCCTTGGCACGCCGTCAGCGATCAGCGCCCATTCGAGAGTTGGATAGGGATTCTTCCACAACCCGCGCTTACCGGGAAATTTCTTCGCATCAAACAAGTCGGCGATCGTCGTCGGAGCGGGCGTCAGTTTCTTGCCATAGTAGACGATGGTGGCATTGGTCTGGCTCGGCACTCCGCACTCAAACTTACCGACTTCGCCAAACTTTGCCCGGTCAAGACCCAGCTTGTTCCAGTCTATCGTCTCGAGGAGCCCTTGGGCACACATCGCCCAAGCATTTGAACCGGCATCGACTACGTCCCAGCTCACCGTCTTGGTTTCGACCATGGCACGAACCTTAGCGGCCTCGCCCGCGTACACCCCTTGGATGACCTTGATCCCGGTGGCCTTCGAGAAGGGCTCGAAAATGTACTTGGCCAGCGCATCCTGATAATTCCCACCCCAGCTGACGATCGTCAGCTGATCGGCCGCGAAAGCCGCAGTACTCGATGCACTCAACATCAAGCCCACGGCAGTCAATGCGCGGGCCACCATTATATGTGTCCTCATCGTATTCCTCTCCCTTTTAGTCCGCTCCAGACTAGGAGCGGCGCTGTCAAAGTCCCTGCCCGCCTGGTCGACGGCACTTCGCCGATGAATTAGGCGATGAAGGCGTTGCTCGGCTGTTCGTACAAGTCGACGCGCGCAGCGAGTTGCTGAATCACCCATCATTGAACACCGTGATGCGGTCCGACATGGTCAGCGGCCCGCTTGATCTCAAGCTGCTTTTATTACTTCGCGAGCCAAGCCGTGAACTGCTGGCGCAGATCATCGCCGTGAATAGCCCAGAATCTTGGGTCGAAAGGCAGAGCAATGGCTGCATGCTCCGGGGTATTCGAAAGGCTGGGCAAGATCTCTGGATCTACTAGCGGCATTGCATCCTTGTTGGCCGGTGCCAAGGGCAGCTCGCGCGTCATATCTGCCTGCGGTTGGGCTGAGCCGGCGAAGGCGAGGAACTTGTACGCTTCGTCGAGATGTGGGCTACCCTTGGGAATGACCCAGTATTGATACGCCCCTTGCGCAGAGTCCCACATGGTATCATACCGCTTGTTCAATTCGTTGCTCGTCCATGCCGCGGTCATGACGACTTGGCCACTACCGAGTAGCTGGTCCGCCTGGGCGCCGGACGTCCACCAGATGACATCGTTCTTGATCGTGTCGAGCTTCTTCAACGCCCTATCAACACCTTGCGGCGTGCTGAGGACCTTGTAGACGTCATCCTTTGGCACGCCGTCAGCGATCAGCGCCCATTCGAGACTTGGATAGGGATTCTTCCACAGCCCGCGCTTGCCAGGGAATTTCTTGGTGTCAAAAAGGTCGGCGATGGTCGTCGGAGCGGGCGTTAGTTTCTTGCCATAGTAAACGATCGTGGCATTGGTCTGGCTTGGCACCCCGCACTCAAACTTGCCAGCTTCGCCAAACTTTGCCCGGTCAAGACCCAACTTCTTCCAGTCTGTCGTCTCGAGGAGGCCTTGGGCACACATCACCCAAGCATTTGAGCCGGCATCGACCACGTCCCAACTCACAGTCTTGGTTTCGACCATCGCACGGACCTTAGCGGCTTCGCCGGCGTACACTCCTTGAATAAGCTTGATCCCCGTGGCCTTCGAGAAGGGCTCGAAAATGTACTTGGCCAGCGCGTTCTGATAGTTCCCGCCCCAGCTGACGACCGTCAACTGGTCAGCGGCGAAAGCCGGCGTTCTCGACGCACCCAATATCAAGCCCATGGCAGCCAACGCGCCGGCGACCATTTTATTTGTCCTCATCATATTCCGCTCCCCTTTTTGTCCGCCCCAGAATAGGAGCGGCGCTCTCAAACTTCCTGCCCGCCGAGTCGACGGCACTTCGGGCCATAGTCACGACGCATCGAGCGCTCGACAATCCTCCGTTTTCCATCCGATCGTGATCGCTGCGCCCGGCGCGATCTGCGCCACGCCGTCCGAATTCGGCAGCTTGATTACAAAATCGTCTTGGCCGCAGACCGAGAGCCGGGCTCGCACGTGGTCGCCCAGGTAGATCACTTCCGCAATCCGCGCGCTGAAGATATTTGGCAAGGACCCCGGCACTGGGTTGAGCTTCACCCGCTCCGGCCGAAGCGACAACACCGTCGGTCCGCCGGACACCTCGACGTTGACAGCGAGCGCCTGCACGCCACCCGCGCCAGGAATCTCCACCCTGCACGTCGCACCATTCATCGCGACGACTTTACCAAGAAGACGGTTATTCTCGCCGACGAACTGAGCGACGAAAGCGTTGCGCGGCTCTTCGTACAACTCCGCGGGCGCAGCGAGTTGCTGGATTACCCCATCATTGAACACCGCGATGCGGTCCGACATGGTCAGCGCTTCGCTCTGGTCATGCGTCACATAGACCACGGTGACACCGAGATCCTCATGGATGTGTTTGATCTCAAGCTGCATCTGCTCGCGCAGCTGCTTGTCGAGGGCGCCGAGCGGCTCATCCATCAGGACGAGCTTGGGATCAAAGATGAGCGCGCGAGCAAGCGCGACGCGTTGCTGCTGCCCGCCGGAAAGCTGGCTAGGCCGCCGCTTGCCATGGTCCCCGAGCCGAACCATGTCGAGCGCCCGCTTGATTCCCATCTCGCGCTCGGCCCTGCCGAGCTTGCGAACTTTGAGCGGGAAGGCGAGATTCTCCTCCACGGTCATGTGCGGAAAGAGCGCGTAGTTCTGGAATACCATTCCAATGTCACGCTTGTGCGGAGGCACGTTATGAATTGAGCGCCCCTCCAGATGGATTGAGCCTCGAGTAGGCACCTCGAAGCCGGCGAGCATCATAAGCGTCGTTGTCTTGCCCGAGCCGGACGGCCCCAGCAACGTCAAGAACTCACCCCGCGCTACATCCAGGTTGAGATTCTTAACAACGAGGGTTTCACCATCATAAGTCTTCTGGATATCGGAAAACTTCACAAAGGCAGTTTTCGCGTCGGCCATAGAGTCTCTCGTTAGCGCTGGCGTCTTCTCCGCTAGCGTCTCACCGCCAATCAGCTTGCGGTGCTCTTTTTTACCTGATTGCATCTTGTCGACCTCGTAGTCGAGACCGTCGGGACAGGTCCGCATTGGACGTCCGCGATTAACCAACTGGCTCATTCTTCCTCCCACGCTTAGTTCTCCGTACTTGGAGCTGACACACGATTTATCATTCCAGAAACCGGAATGTGTTTGTCACCTCAGGTATTGAATTCCGCGCGGTTACAAAGTTGCCCATCGAAATGGTCCCTTCCTACCAACGACGCGCCGTCGGTGGCGAGGACGAAGCCATTCTCGCCACATGCTGTAGTTACTTCGCGAGCCAGGCAGTGCTTTGCAGCTTTACCGCACATGGCTTGGCGAACGCCTCGGCGGGACCAGGCATCCAAATGCAGTTTCAAGAACCTGTGCCGCGGACAGCACAGTCATGTCGTTGTAGCGCGCAGCGACTAATTGAAGGCCGACGGGAAGACCATTGCTATCCAATCCAGACGGCAAAGAAGCTGCTGGTTGCTTTGTGATGTTGAAAGGGCCAGTGAATGGCGTCCAATTTGGATGATCTGGCTCATCACGCCCAACGGGGAAAGGTGCGATCGGCATGGTTGGCGTGACCAGGAGATCAAAGTCCTGATGAAACGCAGCCATCTTGGCCGTAAGTTCGAAACAAGCTTCTTGGGTGTCTTGATATTCAGAAAGAGTGAGCGACAAACCTCGCTCGGCGTAATCCAAAAAGCTGGGTTCAAGTAGAGACCGTTGCTCTTTGTTCAGTCGGCGAAGGATCCGAGCGACGCCGGCAAGCCAAATCGTTCGGAGCAGTGGTCGAGGATCATCGAAACCGGGATCTATCTCGACTACTTCTGCGCCGAGGGATTTGATCTTCTGAACGGCCGCATCCGTAACCTTCAGAATGTCCGTGTCCACATCCACATACCCGAAGTCTCGGCTATAGGCCACTTTCAGTCCTTGTAATGTGGATCTGAGAGGAACGTCACCGAATGGATATTCCGGGCCGGCATATCCGTCCCTGACATCCTGTTGGCCGATAACCCTCATCATGAGGGCCGCGTCAGCCACTGTGCGAGTTATTGGCCCGGTATGCGAAAGCGTAGTAAATACGCTTGGCGGCCACTGGGGGACATACCCGAAGCTCGGCTTGAAGCCGAACGTGCCTGTGAAGCTTGCGGGAATGCGTATCGATCCAGCGCCATCGCTTCCTTGATGGAGAAAGCCGAGATTTAATGCTGCGGCAACTGCCGCACCACCGGACGATCCGCCTGGCGTAAGGTTAGGATTCCAGGGGTTACGAGTAATTCCGAAAAGTAGACTGTCGGTAACACCTTTCCAGCCATATTCCGGGGTAGTTGTCTTTCCAAGAATGACAGCTCCCGCCTCCCGCAGACGTGCAGCGGCCGGGGAATCGACATCCCAGGGCCCACCCTCACTGGTCGACTTCGATCCCCAGCGTGTCGGCATTCCGCGAGTAAGTGTGACGTCCTTTAAAGTTACCGGCACTCCGTCAAGCAAACCCAAGGGCTCTCTCCGGATCCACCGGGCTTCTGAGAGTCGTGCTTGGGCTTTCGCCTGTTCGACGCCGATGAAGCAGAATGCGTTGAACTCGGGATTCGTTTCATCGATGCGCCTCAAGCAGTCATCGGTCACTTCAACCGGAGATAAGTCCCGGCTCTTATAAAGCGCAAGGCAGTCATGCGCAGTAAGATCTGCAATCTGTGTTGCCCGTTTCGTAGACATTATGGTCTCCTTGCCTCCCTTGCGCTGGAGCTCGCAGGTCGCTGGCGCTTGTGTGTTAGTAGATTTCACTTCAGCGCCCGTTTCCTGCAAAAGCTATCAGCGCGCGACTAAATCCGGCGTACACCTGCCCCGTTGCGCAGGTTATGAGTGTACCGGGGTGGGTGGCGGATTCACGCGACACCAATCACTCGTCCAGGCGGCAGTAGAAGTGCAGAGTTCGCAGGGCAGGTACATCGACGCGATTACGAGATAAGGGCCGCAGCTGGCCGCTCGGATGGAGGCGGCGTCAGCTCCTTTCTGTTCAGAGCGCGGCGCCATCTCGCGATCGATTCAGACCTAGTCAATTTTTCCGCCGAGCTGCACAACGCGTGCTTCAGATTGATGATTTGATCGGGCCCGCCTCCTGGCTTCTTCGATCGCATCGCTTCCCCGCCGCAACCGCGCAATGACGGCGACTGGTTCGAACGGATCTTGAGGAAAATTGGCAATGTTTCGAGGTGCAGACTCTTGATCGGCGGCTTGCACACTTTCTTACGGACAGGGAATAGCGTATCTTGCGCGGTCGCTAAGTTCGCAACTTTCGTTAAATATCGCTGTCTGGGCCCCTTACGCTAACGTTCCAACGAATTATGCTATCCTCCCCGGACCGGCGCGAGGTGATCCACGTCGTCATTCAAGAGGTGCGCGAAGTCGCCGCGTGAATCCTGAGAGCCGCACAAGACGAGCCGACATCGAGACGCCCGGCGCACATCGCACGGTGTCCGTGGATGAAGAAGGTATCCGCCGTCGCGAAGTACGTAGGTTCTTGCGCAAGCTCCCTCGTCTCGCCAAGAACGGTGGATTCAGCTTCGAAATGGCTTGGTCTATCCGTTCCAGGCAGCGTTTCCGGCCATGCTGGCCACAACGCCGCTCGCAATCGCGCCGGCCACGTGTGCGGCTCCTTCCACGACTCCTTCGGCAACTCCCATAGCGCGCTCGACGTGCTCCTGTAGTCTCACGTGTTGTGCACTAGCATGCGCTTGGGTCATTACAGTCCTTGCGTGCTCTCAGAAAGGATTGGATGCCCCCGGCGCTGTCTTAAATCTCGCCTAGGCCGGTGAAGGGCCTGCGTATCAAGCCACGGATAAAGAATTCCACCATTGAGGTGAAGTCGAAGACGGGAATGCCGGTAGCACGTTGGACCGCTGCTGCGTAAGGCGGGAGCTCTGAGCATTCGAGGAGCAGCATCCCGACATCTGGGCGCGTTTCAAGTAGTGCCACCGCAGCACCGACTGTTTCGCTCTCGACAGCGGCAATGTCCAAGTCGGCGTTGCAGGACAAAAAAGCTGCACTAAAGGCCGGAGCGCCCTCGAGTCCCGAAACCACAACTCGTTCAGAATTCGTGCGCAACCCTGCTAACGTCAGTAAGTCCGGTGTGAGAGAGGACGCGTTCGCGGTAATGATCCCGAGTGCCTTGCCCCGGGGAAGTAATCTTTCGAGAAAAGGTCCGAGGAGCAGGCTGGACAAGAGTACGGGCACATCGACCGCGGCTCGAACCGGCTCTTGGTAGCGAATCATGAACCCGCAGTTGGAGGTGATCAGTTGAGCACCTTCATCGACGAGTTCGGCCGCGGCGTGTGCCACGATCTGCGCCACATCCCCAGCGTTAGGCCCAAGAACTCGCTCGAAGCTGAGGCCTGGCATTGTCTTGTATCGCACCGGGACACTCCACGTGCTGGCATTGCCGACGCTCCCTGGAATGAATGGGCGGTCAAAGGGGTCGCGAGGACGCTCGAACATCAGAATGCCCACAGGCGCCCCATAGAACTGCGGTTTTGGCTTCAGCAGATTTTGAGCAGGATCGATCATCTGTGTCAGGTCCTTTCGGCAGTAGGACGTCGCAGCCGCGGCAATGGTCGCTCTAAGCGATTCGGTCTAAGCTCACGATCAGCCCCGGAAATATCCTATAGCCACTTCAACGTCCAATGAGCGCAAACATGAGCGCTACATTGGAGAAATACTGCCAAATCATGGGTGGATGATTTTGTAACCAGCATCTAAAGCGGAACCGGCAGCACGCTTCTCTCCTTGGTCCACGATTGCATTATGCGCTGAATCGACACTTTTGGGCGAGTTGGATGCCAAATTGCGTGCGGATGCCAGACCGAAAAGACAAACGCATGCGGCCCCGATCTCTGAGACCGAAGCAGAATGAGCGCTGCCGGGGTAAATGGCTGAGCTGCTGCTCCCTGGTCTGCTTCAGGACGTCGCACGTCTTCCTGGGGCTCAAGTCGGCTCACTCCGGAACTTCCCTACCCCGTGTGCTTCGGTCGTTACCAATCTGTCATTGTCGAACTTCATGAATCATGCACGCCAACTCTGGGCGGCTGTCACGCGAGTGCCGATCGAATATAGCTGATCTCGACTCTCAGGTCTTTGCTCAGCGAGAGCTTCAACCCGCAATCGTCTGGCGATCAGCTGAGGCTTCAATACCCGCGCGCCTGATCCACCACATTCTCGAGCGTTTCGCCGGCCTCGAACCGCGTGATCTGCGCGGCGATGTATTTCGAGATCTCGTCGGCATCTGTATCAGCGGCATTGTGCGGCGTCAGCACGACGTTGGGATGAGTCCAGAAGCGGCTGTCCGTCGACAGCGGCTCCTGCACGAACACGTCGAGCGAGGCGGCGCCGAGCGTGCCGTCGTCGAGACAGGCCAAGATATCGTCCTCGTTCTGCAAGCCGCCGCGGCCGGCGTTGATCAGCACCGGCGCGCCGAGCGGGCTCGTGCGGTCGAGCCTGGCAAAGACATCACGATTGAGAATACCACGGGTATCGTCCGTCAGCGGCAACAAGCAGACAAGGATATTGCTCTTGTGCAGGAAGACCTTCATTTGCGTGCCGCCGTGAAAGCATTCGACCCCGGCGACGGCGCGCGCGCTGCGGCTCCAGCCGACGACTCGAAAGCCGAATCGAGCCAGGAGCTGGGCGGCATCTGCGCCCAGCGTGCCGAGCCCCATGATCCCGACAGTGACAGCACTTGCCGGCCACTGATATCTCGGCTCCCAGATTTTGTCGCGCTGCGACTGCCGCAGATACAGCTCCTGGCGATGATGCATCAACACATGCAGCACGACATATTCGGTCATGCGGCTCGTGAGATCGGGCACAGCCATGCGGACCAGCGGCACGTCCGGCAGCCTCCTATCCGCCATCAGCGCGTCGACACCGGCACCCAAGTTGAAGATTGCGCGCAGGTTCTTGAATGCGGCAAGCTCGCCTGGAAGCGGGTTCCACACCACCGCATAATGGACTTCGGTTGGGTCGAGCCGCGTATCGGGCAACAGCACCACGGGCCGGTCGCCGCAGACCGCCTCGAAGCGTGCCTTCCAGCGCTCCGGCAGCCAGTTCTGCGAGCGGCTGTTGATCAAGAGAGCCATCGCGCCATTGGTCATTCGAGGTGTCCTTTCAGTTCCGCTGACTCGCGGCTTTTCTACGCGCCGGTCAACAGTAAGTGGCGCGAGCAGCTCGGTGGCGAGACTGATGTATGCACGCGAAGGCGACCAACGATTTGGATTTCATTGCTCCTAGCGCATCCAGGCGAATGTTCTCGCAGCTCGGTGTCAACCTGTCTCGTCTTCATGAGACATCACGCCAACTAGTAGTGGCATTGTGGCGCAATTTCAGAAGTACCCCGCGCAACAGGCTTTCCGTGCCGACACGAAGGATAAACTGAACCGGATGGGTGCAATTTCTCCAAGGTAGCGAGGATCTCTCTGGCTCAGGCCGCCAGCGCAGTCTCAACTAGATTCACCCAATAGCCAATGCCATAGGGCAGCGCCTCGTCATTGAAATCGTATGCCGGGTGATGCACACCGGCGCCCGGCCCATTGCCAACGAAGATGTAGGCGCCTGGGCGGGCCTCTAGCATGTAAGCGAAATCCTCCGCTCCCATGCTAACAGCTTGCTTGTTGTTGACGGCACCCGGCCCGACGAGCCTACTGGCCGCCCTGATCGCCAGTTCGGTTTCCTCTGCATGATTGAGCGTTACGGGCACGTAGCGCCGATAAGCGAATTCAATGTCAGCGCCATATGCCGCCGCAATGCCTTGCGCGGTTACAGGCATTTGTTGTTCTGCAAAATCGCGGAGGGCGGGCACGAGGGTCCTAACGGTGCCGCCCATCTCCACCGTATCTGGAATGATATTGTTGGCCTGAGCGGCCTTGAGTTTGGTTACGGATATCACGAGCGACTCGATCGGATTCGTCTTGCGCGAGACCAGCGTTTGCAGGCCGATAATGATCTGTGCTGCAATGACAACCGGATCGATGGTTTGATGCGGCTTTGCCGCGTGCCCTCCTTTACCTTTCACGGAAATTTCGAAATCGTCCTGCGCGGCCATAATTGGTCCATGGCAGATACCGAATTTGCCCACATCCATGCCAGGCGCGTTGTGCATGCCAAAAACCTGGGAGATACCGAAGCGCTCCATAATTCCGGCTTCTACCATTTTTTGAGCGCCCAGCTTGTCGCCCCCACCATCTTCCTCTGCGGGCTGAAAGATCAGAGCCACCGTACCTTTGAATTTGCGCGTGCTCGCGAGATATTTAGCGGCGCCCAGCAGCATGGTCGTGTGACCATCATGGCCGCATGCGTGCATTTTGCCAGGTATTGTCGAAGACCAAGGTTTGTTTGAAGCTTCCAAAATTGGCAAGGCGTCCATGTCCGCTCTCAGACCAATGGTCGGCCCCTCGCCACCTTCACCCTGAATCAACGCAACGATACCGGTTTCAGCTATTCCGGTTTCGATGTGATTTATGCCGAACGAAGCCAGCTTCTCAGCTACGAAGGCAGCCGTGTTATGGACCTGATAGTCGAGCTCAGGATTCTGATGGAGGTAGCGGCGCCAGGAGATTGCCTCGCTCTGCAGAGATTGGAACCTTTCAACGCTGTGCATGCCTGCTCCCATTTCAAAATGATAAGCTAGATGTTTTCGTGTTCTGCGGAGTTGCATCGCGCATCTCAATCGGTAACGTCACCGCTCTAGCCCTTTCCGCGGCTCGCCTCCGCATGAAGGAACGCACTGCCCTTGCCAACGGGATTGCTCAGAATCTGTAATCTTACATCATCTCAGTTGCCCCGGCGAGATTGAACCTGTCCTAGGGTTCTCATCCTGCTTTTTTTAAGGTGGCCCGCAGTATTGCTGCGCTGTAGCTGAGATGGCGCTGGAAAACTACGACAGGTCGTCAGCTATGGTAGGCTGACAGCGTAACGCCATCCCGCGGCGTCTCGGGAATAGCAGTTGCGAACAAACTGCGAATTCATCCCACTTTGATTGAAGAAAAGCGGCAGACACACGGTCCGACTGGAGATTCAATCGCCAGCGCCAAACATCGATGCGAACGCTCGGAAATCTTGCACAATGCTGCCTTCGGCGCATTCAAACTGCCTCTCGCCGCCAGAACGACACTTGCAGAGGAATGTCGGGCGCCATACCCAGATGGTCTCGACCGAGGTCAAACCGCACCGAATAGCCGAAAATACTGATATTTCATCTCGTCGCGATTCCGCTTGGCGATCTTGTCTATTTCCGTTCTTACCATCATTCACGCGCGGCATCTGCCTGGCGCTGCAAAGCGTGCGCACATCGCCAGGTTTTGATCACTCTGCAATCGCGTACGAGGATCGCCGCGGATCTGCACCACCGAATAGCTGGCCTTCGGTTCTGCGGATCGCATTGACTCCGCCCATAACACGGGACCAGCTGTCTACTCGCTTCACCACCCAACCGGCTTTCGACAGGGCAGAGTCCCAGTTCGACGGACATCTGCGCTCCAGCATCACGTCCCGGCCGACGTCATGGCGTAGACGCGGCCACTCGATAGCCGATTGAATGTCCAGGCCCTGCTCAAAGTGGCGTCGCATGACTTGGAACAGCGACTGCGGCTGGCCGTGATCCCCTGGCGTAGCTATGGCAAGTTCCACGCCTCCCTTCCCGGTTACCAAAGCCGGGCACAGCGTATGAAAGGGACGAAACCCACCGCGTAGACCGCGCACCGGATCATCGTCGAGGCGCTCGAGCATGGCGCGATTGTGCAGGACTAGGCCGTGACTCGGGCAGACGACGCCCGAACCAAAAGCCTCGAACAACGATTGAACCCAAGATACGGCGCGACCGGCAGCATCTACAACGACCAATGTCGACGTATCGCCGCCGCCCGCCAAGCTCATGGCGGGACCTGCGTCGAGCTTCAATGTCCGGAACCGATCGGGCGAGAGGAGGTCTGGCGGCATATGGATTCTTCGTGAGTCCGCACAGTAGGCGTCGCGCATCGCAAATGCGACGGTTTTCCGCCTCAGATAGGCAATCGGATCTATAAGAGGATCCGATCTGTCGGATGGCGGCGGTGCAGGTTGCGCCTCGGTTAGGCCGAGCATTGCGAGCAGTGCCAAGCCTTGAGAATTTGGGGGTGCCACATGCACTTGCAAGCCTCGCCACCATGTCGATAGCGCGCGCTGAAACGAGGTCGCATGCGATACGAGGTCTTCCGAATCGATCAAAACGTCCTGAGCGCGGGCTTCGGCTAGCCATTGCCGGGCAAGATCGCCTGAATAGAATGACCGCCATCCCTGCGTGGCTAGAACCCGCATCGTCTCAGCGGCGCTGGGCTGCTTTAAACGCTCTCGGAGTTGGCGTCCTCCAGCTGGACCGAATTGGCTCTCAAGCGCAGGGAACTCACCGACGAGAGCCGCGTATTCGGCACCGTTGAAGTACTCCACCGCCGAAACGTCGAGCGCAACGCCCTGCTCGGCGAGGGCAATCGCCGGTTCAAGAACTTCCGCGAGAGGCCGGCTGCCAAACCGATCGAGTGCCTCACCCCAGGCTGCGACCACCCCGGGCACCGTAACCGAAACAGGGCCTCGCTGTGGCATTGCAGTCAGACCACGACTGCGCAAGCTAGCAACCGACATAGCGCATGGCGTCGCTCCGGAGCCATTGATCGCGGTGACATCGCCCCCTGGCATCGTGTAAAGAGCGATGGCGTCTCCTCCGAGACCGTTCATGAACGGGATGGCGATGGCAAGCGTCGCAGCGGCGGAGATCGCCGCGTCCATCGCGTTCCCGCCGTTCCGCAGCATGGCCGCTCCTGCTTCGGATGCTTTGGGATGACCAGCCACGACCATTCCGCGGTCGCCTATGACGACGGGTCGAGCCGATCTGAAAGTCTCGTTTTCGTTTGTTGCATTCACAGTCGACTACTCCATAAGTCCGGACGCGTTCATCAACACGCGTATGCGCTCACACGCCCTATGAAATTCTGGATCACGCAGAGAAGAGAAGTCGCGAGGCCGCGGCAGTCCGATTTTGATGATTTCCTGGATGCGCCCGGGGCGCGGGGTCATGACCACGACCCGATCCGCAAGCATGACGGACTCCGTGATACTGTGCGTAATCAGAAGGACGGTCTTGCCAGTCTCGATCCAGATCCGCTGGAGCTCGAGATTCATCTGCTCCCGGGTGAGTGCATCCAGAGCTCCGAATGGCTCGTCCATGAGGAGCAACGACGGATTGGTCACGAGCGCGCGGCATAGCGCTACGCGCTGTTGCATCCCTCCGGACAACTCGTAGGGTCTACTTCTCTCAAAACCGCGGAGGCCGACCAGCGCCAGCAACTCGTCAATCCGCTTTGGCTCTTTGCCAGATCGTTGAATGTCTAAGGGTAGCTGAACATTTTGTTGTACGTTGCGCCATGGGAGGAGCACTGGCGTCTGAAACACGATTCCGATCCCCGGTGAAGGCTCAGTGACGACTTTGCCGCCGATCAGAACGTGGCCATTTGTGGGTGCCATCAGTCCAGCAACAAGTCGCAGCAGTGTGGATTTTCCGCACCCCGAGGCGCCAACGATGGCTACGAATTCGCCGGCGTCCACGTCAACATCGATGTCCTGCAAGGCCTCAATCTTGCCCTTGCCAACCCCGAACGCTTTCGAGACATGGCGTACTACAATCGGCTGAGCCATACCGCCCTCAGCTCTCGATCAATTCGTTTGTGTAGAGCTTGGACAGCTCAACGGCTCGGGAAAGCCCTCCATACTTTAGCAATAAGTCTTGTGTCTCACGCCAATCCTGATCGGCCATAGAGCCAAGCGGTTTGCCCACTGTGTTGCGTGTTACGAGAGACGGGAACGTCAGCTCGAGCTGTCGACGTAGGACGGTTCTGTTGCGCGCCTGCTGTGGCATCCGCTTGATGAGCATGTCGATGGCCTTATCAGGATCCTCCTTGGACATCATGAACGCATCCATAGAGGTACGAACGAACGCCTTGGCAGCATCGTGGTTTTGCCGGACCCAATTGGCGTTGGCCACAATCCCATTGTTCATCATTTCGACGCCGAAATCGCTAAATAGAAAGTGGTGGAGTTTGGCCCCCTGGTCCTCGAGTTGGGCGATTTGAACGTTCACGTTGGCGGGAATGGCGTCGGCGCGCCCCTGTAGAAACAGCGCATTCTTTGCCCCGGTGGCTGGATTGAGCACGTTGATCTTGCTGGCATCGACATCTGACCGCTGCAACAGCGCAGGAAGCATCTGACCAGTGCTTTCGGTAGCTCCATACGCAACGACCTTGCCCTCGAGTTCCTTGGGCGCGCGGATGGGCGCCTCCGCGTGACTGATGACGCACATGACGTTCGAAATCACCCGCCCGATCGCAACCAGCGGAATACCCTGTTCGACAGCCCTGATGGTGCTGGTGAAATCGAGAAAGCCGACCGGGTCATTCCCTTGCCCCACGATTTTGGCCACCGTGGCCGAGCCCTGTCCCTCGCCGATGGCGACGTCTAATCCGGCCTTCTCATACATCTTCTCCTGGAGCGCGAAGTAGAACGGCGCATGCGAGCCGTAGATCGCCCAATCAAGCCTGAAGCTGATCGGCGTAGATGCCTTCGCTCGCCTGACGAATGGCCCCGATAGTGCGAATGTCCCCGCTCCAAATACCGCGGTCCGTCTTGAGATCTTCTTCATTGTCTCCACCCTTGTGTCGATGCGTTGGGAAGATCACGCAGCCATGTTCTGTAGACGTATCGTGCTGTGCCACGGTATGACTAATTGCTCGATAAATTCGACTACGTAGTAGAGCACCACGCCGACAATCAGCAGCATCACCAGCACGGAAAACAACAGACTCGTGTCCAGATTGGCATTAGCCTGCAGTAGCAAATATCCAAGTCCTGAATTGGTCCCTACCCATTCGGCAATCACCGCGCCGACCACTGAAAACGCGATTGAGACCTTCATGCCGGCGAAGATGTTCGGCAGGGCCATTGGGAGCCGAAAATGGAAGAACATCTGCAGCGTGCTCGCGCGAACAGAACTCGCGAGCTCAATCATCTCCCGCTCGATGCTTCGCAGGCCAACGATGGTCGAGATCAGAATCGGGAAGAAAGCGACCAGAAACGTAATCACGAACTTCGGCCCCAGCCCTAGGCCGAACCAAACCACGATGAGTGGTGCCAAAGCGACCTTTGGAAACGTCTGGCTCAGGATTAGCCAAGGCATGACCGCACGCTCAAGTACTCGCGACGCTACCAAAGCGATCGCGAGCGGCACGCCGAAGGCAATCGACAGCAAAAATCCGCCCAAAGTGATACAAATGGTGATCCAGCTATGATGAAGCAGAAACCAAAAATCTTCCCTCATGCGCTGGATTACGTCACCCGGCAAAGGCAGGAGATATGGTGGAACGTGGAAGATTTTCACCGCGGCGTACCAAATCGCGAGTAGAGCAACGAGCGTACTGACGGGGTAGAGAGTAGATATGATCCGGCTAAGCATTAGAGCAAACCCGAAAACGGCGTCCGCGCACACGCATGATGAACAAGGGACACCAAATGCGTGAAATCAAATACCGGTAGGCCGATTGCCGCCTGGACCGCGGCGGCATAGGGCGGCAGCAACGAACATTCCAGGAGGAGAGCTCCTGTATCCGCCGCCTCGTGAACCAGTTGCTTGGCGACGGTAACCACTTCGTTGCTCACGCGACCAACGTCTAACGTCGTCTTGTCGTCCCAAGCCATTGCTGCAAACTCAGGGCAGCCATCCATCCCGACAAAGTGGATTCTCGCGGGGTCGATAGCCCCCGCGAGAAGATGACGCGCGGATAGGCTACCTGCGTCGGCAGTAATTACTCCGACGCGACGTCCCTTTCTTAAGGTAGCCGCGACGAATGGGACCAACATGAGCGATGAGGAGAAGACTGGGATGTTGACCGCCTCTAGCAAGTGCTTCTGAAACAGAATGGCAAAGCCGCATGACGTCGTAATCGCCTGGCAGCCCTGATCCTCGAGGTACCGAGCGCCGTCGACCCAAGGCGCTATTGCCTTACGGAACTCGTCGCTTTCAGGATCGAGGGCTGCAAGATCGCGCACGGTTCGGTTACCCGAACATCCTTTTACGACGTGGTGCATCACCGGAAAGGGGAACGATGACGCGTTCCCGATCGCACCAGGCGGCCGCGGAAAGCGGCCTTCGATCATCAAAATCCCAATCCGATGACCATAGACGTTATGCCCTCCTTTGAGCAAACCGCTTTCCATCACAAGCTCCTCAGCTTTTGTACAGGAGTTCGCGGGGATATTCGGCGAAGACATCGGCACCGCGATCCGTCACAGCGAAGGTCTCTGAGATCACGACACCAAAGTCCTCGGTCCAAATGGCCGGAATGCAGTGGAAGGTCATGTTTGGCTCTAGTTCAGTGCGATCGCCTGCACGGATACTGGCGGTGAGCTCTCCCCAAGTTGGGGGGTAACCAATGCCCACAGGGTAGCCAATTCGGCTTTCCTTCTCGACGCCGTATCGTGAGATTACCTGCTTCCACGCGGCGGCAAGTTCTTCACATACGACACCAGGCCGGACCTTCTCGAGGACGGCATTCAGGCCCTCTGCGATCACCTTGGCGGTAAACATCATCCGCTCAGTCGGCTTGCCAAGGTAAATGCATCGGGAAAGAGGCGAGTGATAACGATGCCTTACGCCACCGAGTTCGATGTAGAATAGGTCGTTTCTGACTAAGGGCGCATCAGTCCACGACAAGTGAGGCGCGGTACAATATTCTCCCACCATGGCATTGGGAGGCTTGCAAGGAAACGTTCCACCAAACTCAGGCAGTCCCGCCGTGGTAACGCGGTAGACTTCAGCCATTACGTCGCATTGGCGGACTCCGGGTTGCGCCGCATCAAATGCGGCCCGCTGGGCCGCAGCAGCAATGCGCCCCGCTTGGCGCATGTACTCAAGCTCGCGCGCAGATTTTGCCATCCTGCAGCGATTGACTAGCAAGAACGCGTCGACGAATTCGGCATTCGGAAGATTCTTCTTTAGGATCGCGTCCCATTTGGCTGTGTAATAGTAGTCATCGGTTTCAACACCGACTCTGCCGCGATCCCAGCTGCGACGCTGCAGCTCCTCGCTGACAAACTGAATTGGATGAAGTTCTGGCGAGCCGACGTATTTATCGGGATAGGGCACGACGTTCTTGGCTGCGAGAAACGCCGTAAACTTGGCCCCGACGGCATCCATACCACGGCCGATCCAAATCGGCTCTTCTTGGCGCTGGCTGACCACCACCATCTGGGGGGTATAGAATGACCATCCGTCGTAGCCCGTCAGCCAGAATTGGTTTGCCGGCGAAGCTACTAACAAAAGATCGATGCCACGCTGCGTCATCGCTTTTTTCACCCGGGCGACGCGTGCCAAATATTCCGATCTCTCGAACAGCAGCATGTTAGTCCTTCTCGTTGAATTCGTACCCAAGAGTTGCGCGTCCCGCATATCCTGTCTAATGAATAGTTCTGCGGACTACATAACCGATTGGTCATGAGACGCCTCAACTTAAGATTACTGGAAGTGTTCAGGGTTGTATTCGAGACGCGCAGCGTAACGGCCGCCTCGATGAAGCTCGGAGTCACGCAACCCGCAGTAAGCAAAGCCCTTGTTGAGCTAGAGCAGGATGTGGGTTTGGTATTGTTCGGGCGTGAGCGGCGACGGCTGATCCCGACGGAAGACGCCACTCGACTCTACGACGAAGCGACCCGCCTTTTCACGCACGTGACTGCTTTCGAGGATCGGGTCAAAGAGTTCCGTTGCGGACAAGCAGGGGAAGTCTCGATCGCTGTGATCCCGACGTTGGCGACATCCGTTGTTGTTCAAGCAGCCGTGGCTCTGCAACTGAAAGCACCGCATGTGAAACTGAGAGTGGTGACGGGATCCCGCGCCGAGGTGATAAAGGCGGCGGCCCATCACCAGGTGGACCTTGGGTTATTGCACGGGCCCGTAGAGGATCGCGACCTGGACACTGAGATAATCGGCGAAAGCGAGATCGTTGCGGCAGTTCATCGCGGGCATGTCTTTGAGAGATATGAATTCCTGACTCCACGCGATCTCGAAGGCCACCCGCTCATAATTACGTACGTCGGCGCGCCGGCGAGTTATTTGCTGCGGGAGTGCTTCGAAGCAGCTAGAATCAAGATGCAAGTGGCAATGGAGGCAAATAGCTCGGCTGTGGCATTCGCGGCTGCTAGTTCTGGACGCTGCATCGCACTGATCGATCCCTGGCCCAGTTGTGTCGTCCGCGATGATCGATGCGTGCTAGTTCGGTTTAGACCGCTCGTACCTCAACGCGTCGCGCTGCTGAACTCCAGCTTTCGTCCGCCATCGCAGCTGGCCTTGCAATTTGCCGAGGAACTAAGGCAACAGATGAACACGGCTGCGGCGTCCACTCATTTTGTAAGAGGAACGGTCAACAGCGCCTAGCTGCGGCGCTGGCGGCATTTTGGCAACATTCAGTACCCGATTCCTTCTGTCCGCAGATGCGCCTGTGCAATCACTGCGTTCCGCAATCCACCGCTCCGCCTGGTCTGCAGATCGCGCAGCTCCACGCCGGTGCGTCTTCCCCTTGCGGCAATTACGCGTTCTATTGCGGATCAGCTACGACTATGTGCGACGCGCCGTAGCCTCATGCTAGGACGGTGGGTGCAACAGCTGCTGTCGTTTGGATTTGCCAGCCGCTCGCCCATTCCCAAACTCGCTGCGCAACCTCTCAGAGTCGGCTCCGCAAGCAGGGACAGATCGGAATTCGTCGACTTCCTCTTCGGGAAAGATTGCGCCCGGCGCGATCACATGAACCTCCCCTGCCGGCGTAGAGACCGGTATCCGTCGTAGATGTGGATGTTTGGATACATCCTCGATCTGGTTGAGCCGTCCGTATGCGAGACCGGCCGCCTCCAGCGCTGTCATGGCGACCTCACTCGAGATTTGCGAGAAGTGACTGTTAACGATTTCATCCAGGGCAGCCCGGTTGCCGATTCGCTCCATGTTATCGGCAAAACCGGGCTGTCTGCTTAATTCTGGTCGGTTGAGGAATTTGGCGCAGAAGTTGATCCATTCACGGTCGTTTTGAACGGAGAAGATGACATCTTTGCCGTCTGCGCAGCGGTACGCTCCATACGGGGCTAGAGACGGGTGAGTAACTCCCGCTCGCGCGGTCTGGTATGCGCTGTAATCGAACTGAAGGACGGGAACATTCATCCAGTCCGCAATGGCATCGAACAGCGATATCTGAACACTCGTTCCTTTGCCCGTGCACTGCCGCAGGAGCACCGCCTGCAGAATCGCGCTGAGAGCTGTCATACCGGCTGCAATGTCGCACACAGAGACGCCGACGCGCGCGGGGCCATGAGAAGTGCCAGTGATGGCGCAAAGCCCGGTCTCACCTTGCACAATCAGGTCGTACGCTTTGAGATTTGAAAGCGCACCGCCATCGCCAAAACCAGAGATGTCACAGGTTATCAGGCGAGGAAAGCGCTTTCGAAGTTCGGCTGAACCAAAGCCAAGCTTTGATATGCTTCCAGGCTTTAGGTTTTGAATGAAAACATCTGCCACAGCGATCATAGCATCGAGAACCGCTCGGTCTTCCTCGATGGTCAGGTCGAGACAAATCGATTCTTTTCCACGATTCAACCAAACAAAATACGCGCTCTGACCATTGACGAGTTTATCGTAATTTCGCGCGAAGTCGCCCTCAGGGCGTTCGACTTTGATGACACGGGCACCAGCATCCGCAAGCCTGGAGGAAGCATAAGGCGCCGCAACTGCCTGCTCGACGGCAATGACAGTAATACCTTCGAGGGCCTTTGTCATGCGGACGTCGCTCTGGCATTGGGCCGTGACCCTTGGCGGCGTCTGTAATTGAGAATGCAAAGAAGTCTATTCTGCTCATTGCCCACAATTGACAGACCTTCATCTACGCCCATGCCCGGCTTGGCGAGAATCATGTCAGCCTGAGTAGCGACTGCAATATTGACCGCTGCCCGCGCCGACAAGTCCGTTTCGGTGCAACTCCCCCCGACGTACGCACCAACGCCACTTTCCTTGCAGGCCAACACGGCTCTCGCAGAATCAGCTATGGAACCGACGTCAGGCATCTTGATCTGAACTAGATGCGCCGCTTTCGCGTTCGCAAAGAGGCGGACGTCATCGAGCGTATTGCATTGCTCATCAACTACAACTCGCGCTTCTGTGCCGCGCCTGTCGAGGCTCGCGACGATCTTGGCGTATCCCTCTAGCTGAGCTGAGGTTGAGCCAAAATCGGCTGGGCATTCAATATGCAGTCGATAGCCTGGAACATCGTCCGCAACTCGCGCGATGAAATCAGCAATTTCTTCTGCGTCCATACCAATCTCGAGTCCGATCCAACCGTAGACATCGAAGTGCAGAATTGGATGATAACCTGGCTCGCCGATTTCCTTTGTACGTTTTGCGACCCATTTGACGAACTCACGAAACCTTTCGCCGGAGGGACCGAATTTTTCACGCGAATTGATCAGTCCATGCGGAAGCACATCAACAGACTTGAGGATCATCTTGTCAACGTTGATTTCTCTTGAATCCCCACTCTGAGCATACATCGGAACTGGTTTATCCGGCAGTGGCAAGTGGTATTCGGAGCAGATAACCTCGACCATCGTGGTCCGGGCAATGTGCGCAGCGGCGCGCAGCAACGCCTGGCTCACTCCATATTCGATGGCGAGCGGTAGCCGCTTATCCTCATGGTACGCAAGCACGTGCTCGCAAGCACCAATAAACTGAGAAACGTCAGCCGCAAGAAGTCGCGGGATCACGACGGTTTTCGTGAGGGCTTTAATCGCCTCGAGCTGAAACACCGGATCACGGCCGCCTGCGCCGGAGTATTGTACGTTCATCATGTCGCCCCACACGACCACATCGTCCGACAAGACGAGGCCGATGCTGAGCGAACGCGCTGGCATGCGGATACTAGTGAAGCCGGGCGTCACCGGAGTCCCCAAGTAACGAAAGCCATCCTGAGCCGCCCCCGCCCGTATTGCAGATTGATCGTCGTAGAAGAAGCTTCCATTACCGGGCGCTAGAATAACATCTTTTAGACTAGGATAGATTTTCATTGCGCGCTCAATCCAACTGGTTTCATTTCGACGGCCGTTGTCCCGCGGCGGGCTTGACGCCGGTAAGCTCTGCTTTCTGCGAGCGACTTCTGCCAAGGAGCGGCTGATCAACTGGCCACTCGGCCACGCTTTTTTACTTGATCAACTGATGCGGGGCCTGGACAGTCCTTGATTGGCTGCTGGGCCCTCAGGCGACAGCCACCGCCTTAGCCCCATTGACAAGCTTCAGGTTTTGGAAGGCCCTCACGCCTTCCACGCCACCTTCGTAACCATAACCACTTTGTTTGATCCCGGCGTTTGGTGCATCCGCAGATACCCCCTTAAGATGATTCAAGCTAATCGCACCTGCGGAAAGGCTGCGGATCATGCGCTTCTGAATTTCAGGCGAGTCGGTGAAGAAGTAGGATGCAAGGCCATACTCCGTCGCGTTCGCCTCTTCGATCGCTTCTTCGATTGTACTGAATGGAGCGACAGTGAGAATCGGTCCGAACGGCTCTTCACGTAAGACCTGTGAATCGGGGGAAACGTTGCTTAGAATTGTCGGTGACCAATAGTATCCCCGACGATCAATGCGTTTACCACCGGTTTCAATTTTCGCTCCGCGATCGACCGCATCGTTAGTCAGGCGTTGCATGGCTTCGACGCGTCTCGAACTCGCCATCGGCCCCATGTCTACGTCAGGATCATTCGGTGCGCCGACGCTGATTTTTTCTGCCGTCTGAACAAGCCTCTCCAGGAACTCCTTATAGATTGATCTGGCGACTAGAATGCGACTGGGAGCATTGCAGCTTTGACCAGCGCACTCGAACTTATATTCGGATATCGCCGAAACAGCCTTTGTCAGGTCTGCGTCTTCAAAGACAACAACGGGTGAGTGACCGCCGAGCTCAAGGACGCAGCGCTGAAGATTGTTTGCGGCGATCTTGGCGAGTCGTTTTCCGACCGGCGTAGAGCCCGTGAAAGACAAAGCCCGGACGACAGGGGAACCAAGCAGGTATTCAGAGATCGTGGCAGGATTTCCGAAGACCAGACTCACAACGCCCGGCGGGATTCCTGCTTCCTGCAGGGCCTCGATCATATGGGCTCCCGCACTTGGAGTTTCCTCTGCTGCCTTCAGGATTACAGGGCAGCCGGCGGCGATAGATGCGGCAAGTTTTCGAGCGTTGAGGACAGCTGGGTAATTCCATGGCGTGAATGCGGCAACGACGCCGATCGCTTCCGGTAAGATTAGCCTTTCTGGGTCTATCGGCCATGGTGCACACAATTTCGCTGCCTGAGCACCATTCCACTCAATCATTTCCACCGCACGAGCGTACTCGCCCTTCGCTTCGGTCAGGGTCTTGCCCTGTTCCCTCGAAAGTGCTGCCGCCGCCACCTCGATTTTTCCTTTGAGAATCCGTGCGGCGCGAATGAGAAGCGCACCACGTTCCTCGGCCGAGGTGTTGGCCCAAGGCACCAGGCTAGCTTGCGCGGATCTCAGACAATCATCGAGATCTGAAGTCGAGGCGACAGCGACGCGGCCGAATTCCTTCTCGGTGGCCGGATTGATAACGGGCAGATCCGCGTTCTCTCCACCCGAGCGCCACTTCCCGTTGATGAAGAGTTTGTAGTTTATGCTGTCGGACATTCTTGTATTGCCGCTCTTCCGTTCGGGTCATGCTATGTTTCGATTCGCTGGCCGAGCCGGGCCCGACCAGAGCTAAGTGATTGTCCCGATACCGGATCACCATCATATTCAGTCAGGTCACGCGGAACCGAGCAGCGCCATCACTTCAAACGTCTATGTGCGCGCAAAACAGCGCGTCCACCATCCTCCGTTAAGCGCGAGGAAATGGCGGCCGAACTATCTGCGGCCGCCGTCTTTTACATTTTTTCGCCGCCGCGGACGAGTTCGTCCATAACTGAGCGGACGGCAACCTCGGCAATAGATACGATCTCATCGACATCGGCCTTGGTGGTCACGAGCGGCGGGGCAAAGCCCAAGATGTCACCATGCGGCATGGGGCGAGCGATCAGACCCCTATCGCGCGCGGCCTTGGAAATGCGAGCGCCAACCTTGAGAGACGGATCGAATCGCTTCTTGCTGTCGCGATCCGCGACGAACTCGATTGCACCCATTAGGCCAACACCGCGCACTTCGCCAACGATCGGCAATTGCGCGAACTTCTCCTTGAGCTGAGCTTGGAAGTAAGCGCCGACTTTTCGGGCATTACCAGGAAGATCCTCCTGCTCCACAATGTCGAGAACAGCATTCGCCGTGGCGGCGCCGATCGGATGCCCCGAATAGGTGTAGCCGTGCGAAAATGCGCCAACCTTATCTGCACCGTCTTCGAAGACCTTATAGACCTTCTCCCCCACGATCGAGGCCGACAACGGGAAGTAACCTGAAGTCAACCCTTTGGCGACCGTGATCAGATCAGGCTCAATTCCGTAGTGCTGCGAACCGAACATGGAGCCCGTGCGGCCGAAGCCGGTGATTACCTCGTCGGCAATCAGCAGCACGTCATGCTTCTTGAGCACAGCCTGGATCGCTTGCCAGTACCCCTCCGGAGGCGGTGTGATTCCGCCGGTGCCAAGCACCGGCTCGGCAATAAACGCACCCACGTTATCCGGCCCGAGACGCGATATGAGCTGGTCGAGCTCAGCGGCGCGACGAGCGGAGAATTCGCGTTCGGTTTCCTCTGGGTTGGCTCCCCAGTAGTGATGCGGAGCGCCGGTTCGCGCAATTTGAGGCAGCGGGAGGTCCATATAGTCGTGGTAAAAGCTCATACCGGTCATGGAACCGGAAAGAACGCTGCAGCCGTGATAGCCGCGTTCGCGAGCGATGATCTTCTTCTTGTTCGGCTTACCGCGGAGATTGTTGTAGTACCAGACGAGCTTTGCCTGCGTCTCGTTGGCATCTGAGCCCGACATGCCATAGAAGACTTTACTCATTTTTCCGGGCGCCATCTTGACTAGACGATCGGAGAGAATCGCAAGCTCGTCTGTGGTGTGCGCAGCGTAGCAGTGGTAGTACGCGAGACGATAGGCTTGGCGCGAGATCGCTTCCGCTACTTCGCTTCGCCCATAACCAACATTGACGCAGTACATGCCAGCGAACCCGTCGATGAATTGGTTGCCGCTCGCATCCTGAATGCGAATGCCCTTGCCAGTCTCGATGATTACCGGCTCGCCAAGTTTGCCCGTCGCAAAATCCTTGAGCTGCGTGAAAGGATGCAGAACGCTGTTTTTATCCTTTTCGCTGATTTCTTTGATATTAATGGCCATTTTTCACCACTTTCTTCGAGGCTGCTAGGTCCGCAAAGCGGATCTGTTCGGATTCAGGATTATCGGCACGGCTGCGCTTGAGGCCTTCAAAATCAAGCGACGCTACGAGCAGCATTAACTCGCCCGAGTCTCCAGCACGGACGCAGACCGGCCAACGATTCCAATCATCAAGGGTCACCAAGCTTTCCTTCTCATCATCGAAAGCAAAGCCGTTGCTAACTTGCCGAACGCCTCCGCTTTAGCGATCGGCACCAGCTGCGGAATACGTTGAAAGATCATCTGAAGATCCGGCGCCGCCTTTTGTTGAAATGCCTATCTATTCAGGATACTGATGTTAGATACATATTTGCGTCGTATCTCCTGTCGTTTGGAGGATTTCCTGCATCGCACAGGCATTTGACGCGGCGAATCATCCCAAGGCTGGAGCCGTTATGCAGTATGATCGAACAGACGCCCGCATCCTCGAGATCGTGCAAAAGAACAACCGCCTAACTTCCGAGGTGATCGGTGAGATGGCGGGGCTTTCTGCTACGGCGTGTCAACGACGTCTGAAGCGTCTCCGTTCAGATGGCATCATCGAGGCCGACGTCTCGATCGTTTCGCCGAAAGCGGTTGGAAGACCTCTTCAGATGCTCGTGCTTGTTAGCCTCGAGCGGGAGCGCACAGATATAATTGACCGGTTCAAGAAGGCGATTAAATCATCGGCTGAAGTCGTCAATGGATTTTATGTCACCGGCGATGCTGACTTTGTCCTGTATGTTACCGCGCGCACCATGGACGATTATGAGCAATTCACGCGTCGGTTCTTCTATGAGAATCCGAACATCAAGGGCTTCAAGACGATGGTTATAGTGGATCGCGTAAAGGTGGGGCTTGCAATCCCGATCGAGTCTCCCGAGGACTGAGTGACTCCTGCGTTACGCCAGTTTGCCGGCCTCGATGAACGTCCAGGCCTGCGCGCAGATGCGGATTTTCGAGCACGGCTGCAAACCCCTTGTTGGCGAGAGCCAAACCAAATGGCAGCGTGGCGTTGTTCAATGCCTGGCTTGAGGTGAGCGGGACAGCTCCGGGCATATTGGCGACGCAACAATGGATGACGCCGTCCACCTCGTAAGTCGGATCCGCGTGAGTCGTCGGACGCGAGGTCGCGAAGCATCCGCCCTGATCGATAGCGACGTCCACGATGACGGAGCCTTTGCGCATCGAGCTCAACATGCCGCGACTGACCAGCTTCGGCGCGCTGGCGCCGGGAACGAGCACCGCCCCAATGACTACGTCCGCTGCAAATATTTCCTCCTCAACGGCGTCTATGGTCGAGAACCTGGTGCGAACGCGCCCCTCGAATAGTTCGTCCAGTTCGCGAAGCCGGGGAATCGAACGATCGAGGATCGTGACCTCGGCACCCAGTCCCGCCGCCATCCGTGCGGCATGCGCACCAACAACCCCGCCTCCGATCACAACGATGCGGGCCGGCTGCACACCGGGCACGCCGCCGATCAACAGCCCCCGCCCGCCTGAGGAGCGCCTCAGCGCCGCCCCGGCTGCTTCGATCGCAAGCCTGCCCGCAACCTCGCTCATTGGCGCAAGCAGCGGAAGCCCGCCAGCCGGACCAGTCACGGTCTCGTAGGCAATCGCGGTACATCCGGACTTTATGAGGCCCTTAGCCTGCTCCGGGTCCGGCGCCAGATGCAGATATGTGAAGAGGATCTGGTTCTCTCGCAGCTGGGTCCATTCCGAGGGCTGCGGCTCCTTGACCTTTACGATCATCTCGCTCGATGCGAATACATCGTGAGTCGACCCCAGAATCGTCGCGCCAGCCTTGCGGTCCTGGCCGTCTGTTGCGCCGATGCCAGCGCCAGCCGTGGTCTCAACCAGCACGCTGTGGCCTGCGCTGACGGCCCACGGGTCAGGCCCGCGGTATTCATTCCTTGGAAACACCGACCTTCATTCGCTTCTCCTTAGTTTGGGCACTTCCTTAAACGAAAAGAGCGGTGCAGCTTTGCGACGCAGGCCGCTGGATCGTGAAGCAGTTATGAGGTTGTCGTCCTGATCACGCTCGCTGGAGCTGTTGGCCGATGCCGTGGCGTTGCACCGCGCGCGAAGAACTCGATGATGATCATGCGACCGCCGGAATATGGACAAGTCGGTTTGCTGGGATCGACGGCGGCCGCGGCAGGCTGGGTTCAGGTTTGCAACGGTGAGCCGCTCCAGCGCGCGTGCGATATTGTTAGCGCACGCGCTTTTGGCGAACAGGCCGTAGTGGCGGATGCGATGGAAACTGGACTGTGCGAGGCATCGCAGTCGACATTCGCACCGCTGGTCGTGGAAATCGCGTTGGAGGAGCGTCACGTTCCGGCGATCAAGCTTGAGATCGCGATCGGCGATGTCGTGCTGAGGACGGACACAGCCATAGATGGCGAGCAGCTGTCCCGGGTGATCCGCGCAGTGCGAGCGTCACGATGATCGCGGCCGGTGCCGATCTGAAGATTTACATCGCGACGCGGCCGATCGACTTCCGCTGTGGCCACGATGGGCTTGCGGCGAAGGTGCAGGAGATGCTTCGTCTCGACCCGTTCAGTGGCGCAGCCTTCTGGTCTGGGATCGAACGGGCCTGGTATTGGTGCACAAGCGTCTCGGAGGTTGCAAGTTCGTTTGGCCAACGATCGCAGACGACGTGATGCGCATATCGCCGGCGATGTTCGCAGCCTTGTTCGAGGGACTGGATTGGAGGTTGGTCCGCCCGGAAGAAGCGCGGCGTCCCCAGGCGGCTGGATAACTGCGGCAGAATGACTCGGAAGCTATTTTGAACGTGGCACGCGCGGCGGCGATGTGCTCGAAATAGCGCATGAGCATCGCGGCACTGCGCGACGAATATGAACAACTGAAAGCGCTTTTGGCGCAAACGCAGGCGGCCTTGAGCGAGCATCAGGGGGCGCTGGCGGCGTCGGAGGAAGCGCGGCGTCGGCTGGAGGTTCATCCTCGGCGAATTGCGACGCGAGAAGTTCGGCGCGAAGTCCGAGAAGCTGCGGCCAGATCAGTATCACTTGCCGCTGGAAGACGTGGAGATCGCGCAAGGCATCCTGGACGCGGCGCAGGAGAGAGCCGAGACTGTGATCAAGGGCCGATCGCGGAGCGTGCCGGATCAAGGCTCTCATCGCAATCGCGGCTGCTTGCCTGCCCATTTGCCGCGCGTGGAACGGATCATCGAGCCTGCGAGCACGCTCTGTCCGTGCGGTTGCGGCGCCATGACGAAGATCGGCGAGGACGTCAGCAAACGCCTCGACGTGATCCCGGCGCAATGGCGGGTGTTGGTCACGCGCCGCCCGAAATACATCTGTCGCCATTGCTCGGGCCCTGTCGTGCAGGCGCACGCACCGGAGCAGGTCGTGCCCTGCGCGTTCCAGCCGATCGTGATCACCGATTCCAGGTCATCGTGATCACCCATTCCAGAGCATCGTGATCACCATTTTCAGTCGATTGTGATCGCAATTCCAGCGAACGCGATCAGGGCAACCAGGAGGCGCGCACCGCTGACAGTCTGCAACCGGGTAGCTTGTTCTTTTGCCTAACTGAGAGGATCGAGATGCCGACCGAGAGACCGTCCATGCGCCACATTCGCGAAGTTCTACGCCTGCAGTATAGCGTCGGCTTGTCGCAACGCGCCATTGCCCGCAGCCTCGGTCTGGCCCAGGGCACGGTCAGCAAGTACGTCAACCGAGCCCGCCGCGCCGGCCTGACCTGGCCGTTGCCAACGGAGCTGGATGAAGAAGTCCAGCTCGAGAACCGCCTGTTTCCGCCGCCTTCCTATCGGCCCAGCGACGAGCGTCCGCATCCCGACTGGGCGCTCGTACATCGCAAGCTGCGGCGCCCGAACGTCACGCTGATGCTGTTGTGGGAGGAGTATTGCGACGCCAATTCCGACAGCTTCAGCTATGCGTGGTTCTGCGAACGCTACAGGGAATGGGCTGGCCGTCTCAAGCCAACCCTGCGCCAGGTTCATGTCGCCGGCGAGAAGCTGTTCGTCGACTATTCCGGCCATACCATGGAGGTGGTTGACGGGCTCACCGGTGAGGTGCTCAGCGCGCAGATCTTCGTAGCCCTGCTCGGCGCCTCGAACTACACCTATGCCGAGGCCAGCCTCAGCAAGAGCCTACCGGACTGGATCGCCTCGCACGTCCTGGCCTTTGCCTATTTCGGCGGCGTGGCCCGGCAGACGGTGAGCGACAATCGGAAGGCCGGCATCACCAGGGCCTGCTTTCACGAACCGATGGTCAACCGGACCTATGCTGATCTCGCCCGCCATTACCGCACCGCCATCGTTCCGGCACGGCCATATCGGCCGCGCGACAAAGCCAAGGTCGAAGTCGGGGTCCAAATCGTCGGGCGATGGATTCTGGCACGCTTGCGCAACCGCCGCTTCTTCTCGCTCGCCGCCCTCAACGAGGCGATCCACGCGCTCCTCGTCGAGCTGAACGATCGACCTCTCCGGAGCTGGGGGCGAAGTCGGCGTGACCTCTTCCAAGAGCTCGATCATCCGGCGCTCACCCCCTTGCCGGATGAACCGCACCAGTATGCCGAGTGGAAGCGCTGCCGGGTCACCCTCGATTATCACATCGAGATCGCCAAGCATTACTACAGCGTCCCTCACAACCTCGTGCGTCAAGAGGTCGAGACCCGCGTCACCCAAAAGACCGTCGAGATTTTCCTGCGCGGCAAGCGGGTGGCGTCGCATCTGCGCAGCACCCTGCCGCATCGCCCGACGACGATTGCCGAGCATATGCCGAGCTCGCATCGCCGTTATCGCGACTGGACCCATGAGCGTATTCGTTCCGAAGCCGCCAAGGTCGGCCCCGACGTCGACACCCTGATCGACGTCATCCTACGGTCGCGACCGCATCCGGAACAGGGCTTCCGCTCCGCCATCGGTATTCTCGGGCTGGTCAAGCGCTATGGCCAGGAACGCGTCGACGCCGCCTGCGCCCGTGCCCTCCTGCTCAACGCCCGTTCGTACAAATCGGTCGCTGCCATCCTCAACAATGGCACCGACAGGACCGCTCAGCCCGCCGACGAGACGCCCATTCTCTTCCACGCCAACATCCGCGGCCGCAGTTACTACAATTGATCAGGAGATCAGCATGCTCGTTCACCCTACCGTCGATCGCTTGCGCGCCCTCGGCCTCGCCACCATGGCCGATGGCCTCACTGAACTGCAGAACAATCCCGAGGCAGCCGGGATGCCGCACGCCGATTGGCTCGGCCTCCTCGTTGATCGCGAGGTCACCGCCCGTGACAACCGTCGCATCACGCGTCGCTTGACCAGCGCCAAGCTCCGTCAAGCCGCCACCATCGAGAACGTCGACTATCGTACCGCCCGTGGTCTCGATCGTTCGCTCTTCCAGAACCTCGGCACCTGCCAATGGATCCGCGATGCCAACCACCTGGTCATCGTCGGCCCAACCGGCACCGGCAAGTCCTGGCTTGCCTGTGCGCTCGGCAACAAGGCCTGCCGCGACGGCTTTTCCGTCCTCTACAAGCGGGCATCCCGCCCGTTCGCTGATCTCGCCCAGGCGCGCGGCGAAGGCCGTCTGGCGCGCCTGATCACCGCGCTCGATCGCGTCAATCTCCTCATCCTCGACGACTGGGGACCCGAACCGCTCACCGCCAACCAGCGCCGTGATCTGCTTGAGATCGTCGACGATCGCTACGACAAGGGATCGTTGTTGATCACGAGTCAGGTGCCCGTGTCGCAATGGCATGATGTCATTGCCGATCCCACCCTCGGCGATGCGATATTGGATCGCATCTTCACAATGCTCATCGCATCGAGCTCAAGGGTGACAGTCTGCGGCGTCAAGCCGGCGAAAAGAAAAAGCCGTGAGCACCTCGCGCACGATCGCCCCGCCGGCCCACAGGCCCCTCCCGCGCGCGTCGCTCCGTCGCTCGTGCGGGCACTCCGCGCCGCGCACGGGGCCCTCCCATGGACCGCCGGAACGATCTTTGTACCAACCCGCCAGCCTTGACCAGGAGACCATTTCCAGCACACATAAGGCCGTCAGTCGTGTTCGCCTCCGAACTGATCGCGATCACTGGAATCCGTGATCACCATCGCCTGGAACACCTGATCGCCATCCCTGGAATCCGCATCGTGCCCAGCGGGCTGCCGACCGAAGCGACCATTGTGCACGTGATCGTTGCCAAGTTTGGCGACCATACGCCGTTCTACTGTCAGGCCGAGATCTATGCGCGCCAGGGCATCCGGCTTGATCGGGCGACATTGGGCAACTGGCCCGGGCGCGCCTGCTTCCATCTTCACCACATCGCGGACCACATGCGCCGCCGCCTGGCCATGGCGGATCGTCTGTTCATGGACGCAACCACGGCGCCGGTGCTCGATCCCGGGCGAGGCCAAACGAAGAAGGGCTACTTCTGGGCGATCGTCTCCGACGACCGCGGCCACAGCGGCCCAAGTCCGCCGATCGTTCTGTTCCGATATGCCCCGGTCGCAGCGGTGCCTTTGCGGAGCAGTTCCTGGATGGCTTTTGCGGACGCTTCCTGCAATGCGATGCCTATGATGGTTATGACCGGCTGACCGAAGTCGCTCGACCGCAAGCGCCGTGGACGCTCGTGCATTGCTGGAGCCATTTGCGCCGGCGCTTCGTCAAATTGGCCCGTAACAGCAAATCGCCGATCGCCGAGGCCGCCGTTCGGCACATCGCACAGCTTTACGCCATCGAAGCCATGGTACGCAGTGCATCGCCGGACATCCGGCTGGCCGCGCGCAGAGAGCACTCGCTGCAGTTAGTCGCCGCGTTAAAGCTTTGGTTCGAGAAACAGCTGTCGATGATCTCCAGCGGTTCGACGCTCGCCGAGGACATCCGCTACGCGCTCAATCACTGGCAGGGGCTGACTCGCTTCCTCGAAGACGGGCACCTCGAGCTCGACACGAACCCAGTCGAGAACGCCATCCGGCCAGTCTGCCTGACCAGAAACAAATGCCCTCTTCGCCGGGCATGAGGTCGGGGCTGAAAATAGGGGCTTGCTTGCGTCGCTCGTCGCCACCTGCAAGCTCAACGACGTCAACCCGGCCGCCTACATCGCCAAAACACTCGAGGCCATTATCGACGGCCATCACCATAGCAGAATGACGACCTCATGCCGTGGCGATAGGGTCGCGGCTAAGCGCTTACGATTAATCCGCGGGAAATGGACTCACTGCTTTCGTAGGTCCTGGATGCTCCTCGCGTCGCGTCGGCGTTGCTTTCGACCGCGCTGCCGGTGCTGGTGATTGCGCCTGTCGCGATGCGACATAGGACTAAACCGCTCGCGCGGTAGGGCCCTGCGGCAGACGGCTGAACCAGTATCGGGAAGGTAGCGTCCTGTCTGAAGATGAGGGGTTGCCAACCTCACATCAGACAGGTATGCGCGCTCCAATCACTTCGATCCAATGTCCGCAGCGCCTTCTGGTGAGGCGGTCCGTCTCGATTAGATATATTCGGACCGGCCAGTCACCCCTCCAAAGCCACCGCTTCCAAGCATTTGACGTGTTAACTGCCGCGAAGTTCATTCGCTGCGACGTCTGGCTTAGGTCCACCAGAGAACGAGATCCGGCCGCGCAAACCCAAAGAAGCAGTTCAGCAGAAGACGGCGCTTGCCGTTGCCTAACAGCCGGGTCACGCCATGAATGAACCCGCCATCGATCACAGCGACATCGCCTGCCTGAAGTTTGAACTCGTGAGAAGGAAACCCCTCAAGATAAGCTGCTGAATAGGGATAGCCCGTGGTCTCTACACCCTGCGACTTTCGGTCCGTGGCTGTCGGCTTATGACTCCAGATCCTCAGATCCCCACCTTCCTCGGGCATGCTAGGATAGAAATTGAGCGCGACGACAGTGTTTTTGGCCACACCATCAAGTTCATATTCTTTCCCAGCACTTAGGACCTGAGCAAGGTCATCGTGAGGCTCCAACGCATACGTGCCGGTGCCAGACCAACAGATAGCGCGACAAATGTTTGCTTGGCCATGCTTTGAGCTGGCAAGCCGCAATTCAATGCCATCCCTGTGAAGCTCGCGCCTCAACGCGTCGAACACTCCGCGCACTGGATCCACCAAATTGGCAAAAAGGGCCTCGACGAACGGTCGCGCATTTTCCGCCTCTGCGAAATAGCTGGCTGCATCCTTCCTGTAGTGAGATGCGCCGATATATTGTCCGGGAACGCCATCTTTCCGCTCCCTGAGACCGGGATTACGAGTAAAGTTCGCGGTGATCTCCTCGGCTACTTCGACACTGAAGCCTTGTCTGACGTGTAAGCCGGTGATCTCTCCTTTCAGGATTGAGATGATCTCCGCAGTGCTGATCGAGCCGGTCCGCTCTCTGATCACAAGAGGCGAAATCCGTGGCGCTTGAGATACTTGATCAGTTACCATTGGCTTGCTCCTGCAGTGCTTGATTGAGGATGGTGATACCACGTTCGAGTTCCTCGTCGGTGATCGTTATCGGCGGAAGGACTTTGATAACATCGCGATTTGGCCCTGAAGACTCGATTAGGAGGCCGTTTTCAAAGGCGAAATCATGCACATGGCCGACAATGGAGGGTGAACGGCACTTGAGGCCGGCCATCAGGCCGCGGCCGCGCTTTCGTTCAATGCAATTGGGGAACTTCGAAACTAGGCCATCAAGGTGTGTTTGCAGTTTGACTACCGTCCGCTCGACGCTTGCGGTAAACTGCCTGTCAGACCACATTCTGCACATAGCGGCTGCAGTTACAAAGGCGAGATTGTTGCCTCTGAACGTTCCACTATGTTCTCCCGGATTCCATATGTCTATCTCGGGTCGAATTAGAACAATGGATAGCGGATTACCTGAACCGCTTAGAGATTTTGAAAGGCACACGATATCAGGCTCGATTTTTGCGAACTCAAATGAGAAGAACTGGCCCGTTCGCCCTGCACCTGCCTGAATGTCGTCGACAATCAAAACCACATCGTGCTTACGACAAATTCGCTGAATTTCTGCAAGCCAAGCTGCGGATGCGGAGTTCATGCCGCCTTCTGCCTGGATGGTCTCCAGGATGATTGCAGCGGGCTTCTCTATGCCACTACCTGGGTCGCCCAGTACGTAGTCAACGTAATTCGCGGAATCAAACGTTTCGTTCGGATAGCAGTCATATGGCATGCGGATGACGTCGTGGCGAGGCACGCCGCCCAGGTCCCTCGTCGAGGCCGAACCCGACACCGCCAGCGCGCCAAGCGACATGCCGTGGAATGCATTTGAGAAGGCCATAACGTTCGACCGGCCAGTATATTTTCGCGCTAGCGCAAGCGCAGCTTCGTTAGCGTTTGTGCCGGTCGGCCCGGGAAACTGAATCTTGTACGAAAGGCCTCTGGGTTTGAGGATCGAATCGACAAACACTTCCAGGAATTCACGCTTTGCCGTCGTGTACATATCAAGCGACAATAGAATGTTCCCACCGGCGAGATATTCAATTCCTGGTTTAAGAATGCTAGGATTGTTATGCCCGTAATTCAATGCGCCGGACCCCACAAGGAAATCGATATAGTTCTTACCGGCCTCGTCCCAGATCGTCGCGCCACGGGCCTTTGTAAAGACCGTGGGAAACGAGCGCCCATAGCGGCGAACATTGGACTCATGAGTCGCGAATACATCGATATTCATTTTGGTGTCCATTTGTACGTAGGCATTGCACAAGCGCGTTTCGTTTCTGCGATAGATGTCTTCCAGACTGGCTCCGAGAACCAGGGTGATGAAGGCGCATTTCCAGGCCGTTGATGTCGCTTAGCTGCTCACAGCCTCTCTGAAGCCCATTTACTTCATCGGTTTGATCGATGCTGCGCCGTGGTGTCGCTTATGTTCAAGGCGCACCTCCCCGTCCGGGTTGCGCTTTTTGCGTGGCATGCGCCCAGCCCACAGGAACCGTTTTTTGCGGCAACGCCATCCGCGCATAGTTAACGTCTAGACGCCCTTTGTTTCGGCGAACACGCTGTCTGTGCAAGTGCGCTGGCATGCACACGATTATTAGCAGCTTCCAAAGCATGATTCTCTCCCGGAGCTATAGACTCATCTTGCGTCGCGCGTGTGTTTCAGATGGCTTCCTCGATACCTGAGAAAAGCGAGCGACGAACCTACTAATGCTGGCAGTGTTCGCATCCTGACTCACGGCTAAGCGTTGCCGCGCGTATCGCAGATTCTGGGAAACTGAGCGGTTTTGCGGTGGGGTCTGTCGGCAAAAACGCTAATGGCGGAATTCTCATCTGATTCAAGCTGTTTGCCGTTGCAGAGGCTGGGAGGCCGCTAGCAGTCTGCTGAAAACCCTGCAAAATCGCCGGGGCTTCCTCGCTGGGTGGTTCGAGTTGTGTTGGGCTGGGCTACGTACCGATCGGTGCTGCGATCGACCGCATTAGGCTGCGGCCGATCTAGCATCCGGATGAAGTTGTAGGCGATCAGGTTGAGCAGGAATTCGGCGGCAACGCGGGCGGAGTCTCGATGTTTAGGTCTTACGCATGGTTCAGTGCTGCTTGCCCCGAAGATGCATTCGGCCATGGCACCGCATGATTGTGACATGCCAAAGCCGTCGTGTCGGGCGGATCGTCCGTCGCCGGCACTCGGACGTCCATTCGGGTTATCGCTGTTGTATTGGGCCACATGTGACGTGACGTTCAGCGCGCGCAGCTTGGCGACATGGTCGGCGGTGTCATCGGCCTAGTCCTCGCCACGGTGATGCGACGGACGTTTCTTTTGCCTTGGGCTTGCGCACGTATTCCGACGCGCCGCTCGGCTGTTCCCGTGGCATCGTGACCCGACCATCCACTGCCAGACGGTTCCGGCTCTCCATGATGACGTGTCCCATTAGCAAAGCTTCGTGTCCCGTCCGGCAGCCTAGCAATAAAGCGGGTTGGCGGGATCGGTCACGCTGGCATGCGTGTCGCTCTTGTGTTTATTGTCCGTGAAAGCTCGCTCCATCGCCATGGTCGCCGGGCCCCTTCAACCGCCTGCATGATGGCTTTCCCTGTTCAGCGTTGGCGTGCAACTATCGGCGTCTCGTTGTTTCGGCCAATGCGCATAGTGGGGATTTGTGCGCGCATCGGCCTGAAGACATTGCACATCACGGATGCGCAGCACCCTCACCCACAAGCCCGTAAGTCATAACGATCCCATTCAGAGGATTCGCACCGCGCGTCGTGCTCGGCATTTTTTACTGGTCAACAGCATTTCTTGATGAACATTGAATTCGCGTCTCCTTCACGGCGCATATCCTGACGTCTAGCGGACACACGCACGACGCTCGTCTGCATCATGATGAACGTCGCGACCAAAGATACCAACGTAAGACCGTATGTCCGCCTCTGCCGATGAGGTGGCTCGCCCTACACTGTGCGTCCGAGGGTTGCGCGGGCGGACCGAGCCGATCCTCATCACAGGAGGACGAGCCGTGGCAGATTATAAGGAAGCATTCGCCGGAATCGACGTGGCCAAGCTGAGAAACGCGGTCGCGATTGCGGAGGCAGGCCGGGAGGGAGAGGTTCGCTTCTTCGGTGAGGTCGATGCTTCAGCGACCAACATGCGCCGCGTCATAGGGCGGATCGCGAGCCGGTTTGGCCGTGTACATTTTTGCTACGGGGCCGGCCCGACCGGCTATGGTCTTTATCGCCTGATCCGGTCGCTCGGCCACCAATGCACGGTGGTAGCGCATCGCTGATCCCAAGGAAGCCGGGCGATCGTATGAAGACGAACCGCCGGGACGCCGTTTCTCTCGCGCGGCTATTACGCGCCGGCGAGCTGACGGCTGTGTGGGTTCCCGATGAAGGTCACGAAGCGATGCGTGACCTCGTTCGCGCCCGATCGGCAGCGGTTGAGACGCTGCGGATCCACCGGCAGCAAGTGAGCGCCTTCATGCTCGAGCATGGCCACACCTATCCTCGCAAAAAGGGCTGGACGATGCGCTATTTGCGTTGGCTCCAGGAACAGCAGTTCGATCACCCCGCACATCAGATCGCGCTACAAGGAATGGTCGAAGCAGTCCGCGTCGCCAGGGACCGGGTCGACCGGCTCGAGCGCACGATCCAAGAATTCGTCTCGGCCTGGTCTTTGGAGCCGCTTGTGCGGGCGCTTCAAACATTGCGCGGCGTCAATCTGGTCGTCGCGGTGACATTCGCGACCGAAGTTGGTGACGTGAGCCGGTTTGAGAGCCCACGTCAACCTATGGGTTACCTCGGCCTGGTGCCAAGCGAACGATCGACGGGAGAGGCTGTCAGGCGTGGTGGCATCACCAAGGCCGGCAACGGCCGTGTTCGCCACATGTTGGTCGAAAGCGCCTGGACATATCGACACCCTCCGAAGATCGGCAAGACGAAGCTATACGGGCTCGAGCAGGTGTCGCCAGCAGTACGAGAGATTGCTTGAAGGCGCAGAGCCGCTTGACGGCCCGCTACCGGAAGCTGGCTGCGCGCGGCAAACGAATGACGGTGGTGTGCATCGCTATCGCCCGTGAACTGGTCGGGTTCATGTGGGCGGTTGCTAGGCAAGTGCAGACAGCCTGATCGGGCGCCCTTCTTATCATCGTGCATGGACGGAGGCGGGACCACGGCAGAGGGAATGCCCGTCAGACGCTTTGTGGCCGGCAAGAGCGCCGACGCCCGCAGTAAGATAGGAGCAGACCTCGGACGTATAATCGGGAATGCGGTAGCCAATCCGCGCATCAGAGCTTGATCACCTACGTCCTTCGGTTCCGCCTCCACCTATGCACGATCATCTCTATGAACAGCCGATCGACGATCGGACGATGCTCTGCGTTCTAATCCTTGACAGCGGACGTCAGAGCGTCGTTCTCGGGCCACAGCTTTGAGAGATTGTGTGCGGTGGCCCAGGGCCGTAGCTGGTCGATGTCGCGGTTTGGATGTCCGCTGGCGATCCTGGTCAGGACGTCGGTGAGATAGGCGAGCGGATCGACGTCGTTGATCTTGCAGGTCTCGACCAGGGACGCGACGACAGCCCCAGCAGCGTGTTCTTGCGACTGAGCTTGATGCCACGGATTGATCGTTCGACCGTATTGTTGTCGAGTTCGATGCGGTCGTCATCGATGAAGCGCGTTAAGCCTTGCCAGCACGAGAGGGCGTAGCGGATGGCCTCGGCGAGCTTGATCTTCTGACTGATGAGAGCCAGCTTGTTATGCAGCCAGCCCTCGAAGGCATCAGCCATCGGCCGGCGTTTCTGCTGCCGCACGAGGCGACGTTCCTCGGCGCTGCGGCCGCGGATCTCCTTCTCGATCGCATAGAATGCGGCAATGTGCTTCAGGGCCTCGCTTGCGATCGGCGCGGGGCCGCCTGTCGCTAGTTCGTAGAGGTTGCGAGTATGCGCGATCAATGTTCCTCCACGACGCAAAACCAGCTTTCTTTTGGACGTAGAGCAATACTAGATCCGTCAGCAGGGACGGGCTTTGAACGGTCTTGCTCCTCGCGCTCAGGCCAGCGCCGGATTGCCTCGATAGCAAGCAATCGAGACATCATGGCTTCGGCTGCACGGAAGAGGCCGCCTCTGCCGGCACCTTCGCGGCGACGGGTGCGCTCCAAGAATGTGAGGCAGGCACGTCTCTTTTCGGCTGATGCGCCCAGCTACAGGGCCGGCACTCAATGAGTTTCTTGCGAAACGATCTCGAGCTCCGATACGTGGGCACTCTCCTGCTGCCGCTCGCCCCCAATACCGGCTGCTCATCGCCAAAGCGGCCATGTCGCCTTAAGCTCTGCCATCGGCGCGCATCCGCCGAATCACTCACCAAACTCACCAGCACAGTGTCGAATTCCGCTCGTCTGCATTCGGCCTGCCGTCAACGCGGACAAAATCCAACGGGACGTTTGGTTGAAGCCACCGCTGTCGGATATCCGACAAGGCTGCTCATTCGCTCCACAGACCAAGCTGATATGAGTGGTTGATTCATCTCGAAAGCAGCGCGCTGCCATACTCCGCAAGCGGCACGCGGATTGCAGGATGAGGAGGAGACGCGGCGGACAAAGTGGTCGTTGCCGCCCATATCAGGAGTCTCCAATGACGATTGGCCGTATGATCCTGAGCAGTTCAGTTCTGACGCTGTTTATACTTGGCACTTCGTAAACGGCGAACATCACTGTGGCCGGCGCCCGGGCAAAGGGACTGCAGCGCTGTCCAGGCAGAATAATCGGCACGACACGAGCTTTGGCGCGAGCGGAGAGCCCTTCGGACAGATCAACAAACCATGTCATTTCAGCTGTTTCGTTCGGCCGACCGCTTTCTCCCGAGCAAATTCGGCGAGAACGGCCTCGCGCTCGAACCGGCTTCATCCATTCCACACGCAGGCTCGTGCTGTGGAGATCGAGTGCTAAAATCGCGAATAGCCCGGAGACGTTCGAGATGCCATTTTTTGTAAAATTGTCGGCCTTCATTAGACTCGCGCCTCCTTTTGGCGTAGCCGCGGCGCGCGCGATGACCACGCTCGGCATCCGCGAAACGATGCAGCAGAAGCTGCTCAAATGGGCGAGCAATACGCAAGGCTATCAAATCGCCAAAACCGGCAAGGCCGAGCCGGATTTCGTCACGCAGCCGAGGCTCACGCATTGCAGGACCGTATCGTGGCGGGCTAGTGCAGCAGGAGACTTTTGATCCCCTCCGGCAGCACTGCCTTGCTGTTAGAGGCTGTCTCAAAAAGTAGACGCGCCTTCGTCGATTTTCTCAAAGGACCGGGCTCCCAAGGAGGGGGCGCGCGTCACGGCTGTGCGTGGCAAGCCTGGAGTTGAACCATGGAGGACCTTTCGGAGATCTGGGAGTCGGTCAGGCTGACAATCGAGCTCGCGGGCATCACGACAGTGATTCTCTTGATAGTCGGTACACCTCTCGCCTGGTGGCTAGCGCGCTCAAAGACCATTTGTAGTGAGGCTGTGGCGACGATCGTCATGCTGCCGCCGATACTGCCGCAACCGGTGCTCGGGTTCTATCTGCTGGCCTTGCTCGGCCCGGCCGGGCCAGGCGGTCTGCTCGCGTCTCTCTGGGGAGAGCGCACACTCGCCTTCACCTTTGCGGGCCTGGTTGTCGGATCGGTTTTGAGCGCACTACCACTCGTCGTCCAGCCAATCCGCAACGCCTTTATTACAATGGGCGACCAACCGCTCGATGCCGCCGCCACTCTGCGCGCCTCTCCGTCATACGCCTTCTTTACGGTCGCCCTGCCTTTGGCACGACCGGCTTTTCTTACCGCTGCCGTACTTGGCTTTGCACATACGATCGGCGCATTCGGGGTCGTACTGATGATCGGCGGCAACGTTCCCGGGCGTACCAAGGTACTGTCCGGCGTTCTGTTCGACTATATCAAAGGATCCCGTTGGGACGAGGCAAGCTGGGTTGCTGGCGGCATGTTGGTGTTCGCCTTTGCGGTCATCCTGATCTTGACCTCGATCGATAAATACCTAGGACGGAGGAGCACGTGAGGAAAGCCACACCGGGCCGGATCGAGGTCGCGTTCAGCGAGAAGCGCGCTCGTTTCCCGCTGAACACGCGGTTCAGCATACCGGCCAAAGGCGTAGCCGGGATTTTTGGACCGCCAGGTTGCGGCAAGACCACTGTGGCGCGCTGCATCGCAGGGCTCGAGCTGTTGTCAACCGGTTTTTGCGCCATCGATGGCGAGGTGTGGCAGGACGAAACGACGTTCCGCGCGCCCCATCTTCGTGCGATCGGCTATGTCTTTAAGGAGCCGAGCCTCTTTCGGCATATGTCGGTCAGGCGTAACTTGCTCTACGTTGCACCTAAACGCGAGCCGAGGCTGATTGCATTCGATGAGGTGGCCGAATTGCTCGGCATAGCGCCACTGCTCGACCGCTCGCCAGCGCATCTGTCCGCCAGCGAGCGGCAGCGCATCGCCATCGGCCGCGCACTCTTATCCCAGCCAAGAGTTCTTTTGATGGACGAGCCGCTTGCAACCCTGGATCGCTGCGCCAAACGTGAGATTTTGCCATGTCTTAAACGCGTGAATAATAAGTTCGCCGTGCCGACGATCCACATCAGCCATGACATGGCTGAGATCGAATACCTCGCCGATCACCTCGTGATAATGGAGCGTGGCGCGATCACCGCGGCGGGCCCGCTGCATACCTTGCAGAGTGATCCGACGCTGCCCCTTGCGGCGGGTCACGAAGCCGCCATCAGCCTTGATGCCGTGGTCGGCGGCTATGACGGGCGCTACGGGCTACTCATCCTCCGTCTCAAAGGTGCACGCCTTTTGGTGCCGGCGGCGCCGCTTGCACCTGGCGTGCGACAGCGGCTGCGCATCGCAGCCAACGACGTCAGCGTCTCGCGCGATGCGCCGCGCTCAAGCACCATCCTCAATGTCTTTCCGGCGCGGATTAAGGCTTGTTTTCCGCTCGGCGCGTCCGAGATCACTCTGGTGCTTGCGCTTGGCACCGGCGGGTCAGGCGCGGACATTTTGGCGCGTATCACGCGTTACTCGTTCGATACGCTGGGGCTCAAGGACGGAATGGACGTATTCGCCCAGCTCAAGCATGTCTCGCTGGTCTCGACCTCTGAAGCGCCATCGCAAGCCCCAGAGGCCTCCACGTCAGCAGGAGATTCCGAACAGGCAAGCGTCGCTGCTTGAAATCAGCCAATAAGGGAATCAAGATCTTGATCGCGACCTCACGTGGCCCCCCGATTCCCGTCGACGCAATCCTCGACCGTCTGGAACATGGCCTCGATTGCCTACTCACGGACTTAGCTCAGACTCTCGCGCGATCGGTCGGTGTCGATCTCCCCCTGATCGGCCCAACTCTCCCAGAGGAGGCGCAATGCGATGGGCATGTCCCCTCCTCAAGAGCAAACCCGATCGAGTCTCATCTATAATCCGAAGCTTTACCTGCGACCGTCGGCTGACCTCACCGCTCGCCTTACCTGGAGCGGTCAAGCTAACCTGCTTACGGCTCAGCACTCAACGCTGCTCGTTCAAGCTGTACTTCGACCAACGCGATGGAAGCTGGATGCGTTTCAAAGGCACGCCGAAGCGCGCGCATCACGATCACTTTCCCGGGCGCTCGACACCGGCGTACGCCGCATACCATCGAAGGCGGCTTCTTGCCGCGTTGGTCAATCGACCAACGCGAATGGCTGGACGAGCTGAGGCTCCGGGAATTTCATGAAGGAGGATGGGTCATCGAGCAGCTTTCAGATGATCCAAGGGCCTGACGTACACGTCAATTGAACTGAGGGTCTCACACCGGGGCTCTCCTCCCGATCCGCGGGTCTCAGCAACGGCGGAGGTCCGGTTTCAGTCAACACGAAGGTTTTCAGCCGACATCTTGCCGGAGCGGCCGGGGAGAAGCTCGTAGCTCACGCGCGCGCCCTCGGCTAAAGTCGTGTGCCCGGCCTTTTGAACCGCCGATATATGAACGAAGACGTCAGCGCTGCCGTCCTCAGGCCTGATGAATCCGTACCCCTTTTCAGGATTGAACCACTTCACAAAGCCTATCGCCACTTTCACAATCTCCAACAGTCTCAGACCCGAGCTTTCATGAGCGCAGACGGTCGCCGCCGTGACCGAGGGGGCTGAGCGCCGAGCGCCCTACCATATCTCCGCTTCGTCTCGCCTATTGCAAGCTTTGAGCCAGACTTGTGATTTCTACTGGTCGCGTCCCCAACAGCCAGACCGGAGGACAGGCGGGCCAACCGTGTTCTGTGCGGGCGAGGCCGTTTTGCAATAAAAGCCCACCCGGATTGTGGCCAGCATTGTGGTTGCTGTCACCCCGGAACACCGCCACGGCGATTATCGCGCACTGAGCCACGTCTGGGCGCTGTCGCCTGCCTAAGACGCATTGCGGGTACGGCGCCGGCCGATCCCATGGGCTTGCTGCTGCGCCTGCGGATCAAGAGTCGCGAACATATCAGACTGGTCACGCACGCACCTTAATCCGGAGACTTCATCGTCGAACCGGAAATGCGAGGGTCTCACAACTCATATGTATAATTACATTTCACCGAGATCGCTTCAGGTCGTCGACGTCGCCCCGAGGTTCTGGAAGACACAATGACGAGCGCGGCAATTCACGGGTTCGCAAGGTCTGGACCGTTCTCAAGAAAACGGTTAGCTGGTGGACTCGCAGGATTCTGGCGGCTAGTCACTAGGTCATTCCGCTTAAAGGCACGCCGGTGAGCACGGCGACGAGAACAGCAACGCCATAGTCGTTGGCGTCATAGCGGTTCCCGCGTCTAACCTCGCTTCCCCAACAGTGCTCCACAATCGCCGGCGCGAGCGCGGGTCTCCATCGGGCGTTGTCAGCCGACCCGCAGCGGCAGGTTCTACTCCCTTGCGGCCAAGTCTTTGTTGGTACGCATACGAGGAAGACCGCCTGATTGACGCATGCGCGCGGGCACGGACAGCTCTATGATAGCGCTGCGTGAAGGTCAGGCGGCTTGCTGATCGGCGGGCTTGTCGGCTTGGTGCAGAAGGTTCCATTCCCAGGGCAACAGTTCGTGCAGACGCGAAGCTGGAAGATCAGCGATACGGGCGAGGACGTCGGCGAGCCAGGCTTTGGGATCGACATCGTTGAGGCGGCAGGTCGTGATCATCGTCAGCATGATGGCGGCGCGGTCGGCGCCGCGCAGGCTACCTGCAAAGGTCCAATTGCGCCTTCCCAAGGCGATGCCGCGCAACGCTCTTTCGGCGGCGTTGTTGCTGAGGCAGATCCTGCCATCGTCGAGGAAGCGGGCAAAGTCGTCCCAGCGCCTGAGCATGTAATTCATGGGCTTCAGGACCTCAGAGGAGCGCGATAGGGTTTCCCGCTCGCGGAGCAACCAGGCGTGCATGTCGTCGAGAAGCGGCTTGCTCTGCTCCTGGCGCACGGCACGCCGCTCGTCGGCGCTGCGGCCGTTGATGGCGCGCTCGATCTCGAACAACGCATCGAGGCGTCTGACAGCCTCCAGCGCGATCGGGGAGACTGGTTTGCCTTTCTGTCCGTCCCGGGCGGTTTTCTCGATGTCGGCCAGCTCGAAGAAGCCCCGCCGCGCATGGACCAGGCAAAATGCCGGCGTGATCGGCATCGCTTTCTTTTGCGGGTCGAACAACGGCTCGAAGCCGCTATAGCAATCCGCCTGCAGGATGCCGGCGAAGGCGGCCAGATGCTTCTGGGGATGCTCGCCTCGGCGGTCTCTCGAGGCGTCATAGACCGCTGCCGGCGGCGCAGGCCCACCGTAGGGCCGGTCATCCCGCACGTAGGTCCAGATCCGGCCGGTCGCGCACTTGCCCTTGGCTAGGATGCGGATGGTGGTGTCGTCGCCATGAAGGCGCTCAGCCGCGAGCACATGACGCTCGATCAGCTGGAAGAGCGGCATGACGGCGAATGTCCGTGTAGCCTGTCGCGAGCCACACTCGCGCGCCCGTCGGAACCGGGATCATCGGCGGACCAAAGCATCGAGAACGCGACGTAGCGCGTCTCCATCAACGTCGCCATCGACCCGGATGCGGTGTCCGCTACCAAGATCAATCTCGATGATGCCCACGTTCTTCCGTCGACGCGCCGCCGTCGTCGTCAATGGCGCTTCGGCCACCTCCCGCGGCGGCACAGACGGCCCAATCTCGACCGGCACGAACGGCGCTATACTCGCCTCACCGTGCTTGCAAAGCTCTTTGCGCCACCTGAACAGCTGGCTCACATGAAGGCCGGCCATGCGAGCCACCTCGGAAACACTGGCTCCGGGCTCGAGCGATGCTGCAACAAGCCGTTCCTTCTCATCCTGCGACCACCGGCGCCGCCGCTCGACCGATGTGATCACCTCCGCCCTCGAAATCGTCATAGCGCTTCTCCTAGGATTAGCCAGACGCCGCATTTGACGCTGCATGCCCTAAAGGACGAACTCGCCGCTCGAGGGGTTAAGGTCTCTCACAATGCGGTTTGGGTATTTCTGCGTCGAGTAGGGCTGCGGTTCAAAAAAAACACTGCTCGCCCTCGAGCGGGCTCGCTCCGACATCGCGCGTAGACGCCAGCGCTGGCGTTCGTTGCAGGCCAACCTCGACCCGCGACGCCTGGTCTTCATCGACGAAACCTGGGTCAAGACCAACATGGCCCCATTGCGCGGATGGGGACCAAAAAGCGAGCGGGTGCGCAGCTTCACGCCACATGGCCACTGGCGGACGCTGATTTTCCTCGGCGCCTTGCGCTGCGATCGCCTCACCGCACCTTGTCTGTTCGACGGTCCAATCAACGGCGAGTGCTTCCGTGCCTATGTTCAGCAGCTTCTCGTGCCGCAGCTCCAGCCGAGCGACATCGTGATCATGGACAATCTCGGCAGCCACAAATCGGCTGCCCTGCGCAGCCTGATCAAAGCAGCCGGCGCAAGGCTTTGGTATTTGCCGCCATACTCGCCTGACCTCAATCCGATCGAACAGACCTTCGCCAAGATCAAGCATTGGATGCGCTCCGCCCAGAAGCATACCATCGACGATATCTGCCGCCACATCGGCGGTCTCGTCACGACCACCCAGCCAAACGAATGCAGCAACTACTTCAAAAATGCCGGATATGCTTCCATCAAAAGATGAAACGCTCTAGTACCGCACGTGCGCTGCCGTTCGTTCGTGGTGGAACTCGCAGACTATCGCGCGGCCATAAAGGGTGATTTACCCGCATCAACCGAGCTGTCCTCGATCGCTTTCCCCTGAAGAACTTGTCGCGTCTCAAAAGGAACCGCCGTCAACGGGTGGGGCAATACGTCGTTCATTTTCGTTCTCTGGCAGTGTGCATTGCACGGGCAAACAACCTGGCTCCAGATCAAGCGCCTGTTGCCCGTAGCCCCCAATCGCCAGCCGCGCGGGCGCCGGAGCGTGTCGTTCTAGCCGCGACTGCTCACTAGCGTTCTATGAGGACCGCATGGGCGTGAGCCTGACAGGGCGGCAATGATTGCGGGCGGCTTGGGTGCTGCCTTAAGTTCCGATATGGCTATCATCACTGACCGCGACCCTCGTGTGATCGATGGCGCGCTGGATGTCGTCGCTGGCGTCGCGCCGGGAATTCGCTGCATCGTTCTTACCTGCCCCGGTCTTCATCAAGGAGAACGACCTGCCCTCGAACGCACTCTCTTTTTTGCCAAGAGCCTGATTTCGCACCTGGACCGATTCGAGTGACCGAATTAGTTCGCGGACTCTTTCCTCCCTAGCCTTGATCATCTGGTTCTCCTAATTTGTCGCGCGGCGGTTCAGGATGGAAGAGCGCGTCAATCAAGGTGAGAGAGTTTCGCCGGGCTCGTGACGTAGGGAGGGCGTAGCCCGACCGGAGTTACGAGCCCGGCGTCGGCGCGATCCGCGAGGGACCGCGCCGACTGGTGATCGCGGCCGGCAGGTTATGCAAGTGGTTCTTCCGCCAAGAGGAATCACTCGCTTGCCAGGCCGACACATCACAGATCACCAAATGAGGCTCTACATGAAGTACCGTCAGACCGATAGCCCGCCAGTGGCGGCGGCCAAGGCATCATTCAGTGCGTCGACCGCTTATCGGATCGAGAGAGATCCCCGACTTCCATCGCAAAAGAAGGCTCCCCGCGGCCGGCGACGACCGGACCCGTTGAGCGAGGTATTCGAGACCGAGATCGTCCCGATCCTGAAGTCGGCACCTGGCTTACGCCCGGTGGCGGTCTTCGAGGAGATGCTCCGACGTCATCCTGATCTCGGCACCGGTATCCGTCGTACCCTGGAACGTCGTATCCGTGCCTAGCGGGCGATCCACGGCGAGGAACAGGAGCTAATCTTCCGCCAGATCCATAAGCCTGGTCAGCTCGGCCTCTCCGACTTCACAGACATGGGCGAGTTGGGTGTTACGATCGCGGGCGCACCGCTGGATCATCGTCTCTATCACTTCCGTTTGGCCTATTACTTCTGCGCGTTCGCCGCATTCGGACTACCCTTCGGAATCGCCCAGTAGTCCCATCTCAGCTTTGCCTGATTTCGATTGATCTCGAGCGGCGCGCCCTGGTTGATCAACTGGCTAGCCCGGCCATCAAAGGCATTCACAAGGTCGGCCGTCTTGTCGTGCATTATTTGCTGGATCTCGGACCCAACAGTCCACCATTTGCGGATGTGCGGCTTTATCTTGTCCAAGCTCTTGAAAATGCGGTCAATGTTCATGGGGTAGACCGCGTTCATAGGAACGCCGTCCGCCAGCAAGGATTCCTCCCAAGGCCCCTCGACGCCACGCTGGCCGGTCGGCAGCACGCGGACGCCAGGAAACTTGCTCACGTCCCAGAACTCGGCCCAAGTCGTGGGCCGCGGCTTGCCAGCCGGAAACTTCTCCGTGTTGTAGACCATCACGTTCGCATACATGAGCGATCCGACGGCGAACGGTTCTTTGGCGAAGTCAAGGATACCATCGAGCTCGTCCTTTTTGTAGATGGAGTAGTCAATCTGTTCGAGCTGACCTCTTGGGCCTGCGATGGCAACCGACGGCGCGCCTAGGTTGATCACGTCGAGGGTCACGTTTTTTGTGGTCACCATTAAGCTGCGCTATCGTCGAATCGTCGGTGATGGGATTCAACCCTTGATTCCCGTTTCGGCCTGAAACGGCTTCACATACGCTTCGATGTTCGCCTTCCCCCATTCGCCTCCGCCGACGGATACGCGAAGCTCGTTCGAAGATGCCGAAGCCCGACTGGTGATCGAATTTAGCGTCCCAAGCATGAGGACGGACGAACTCGCCTGCACGATGCGAAGCTTTATCCATGCAGCGTATCGTGCACGATCCGTATTGTCGACATTGCGCTCGGCGAATTATCTCGAGCCCTTAGCTCCCTCAGAACCACACGCGCAACCGGCCTTCCGAGACCGGTGTTAGGTGATGTTGGCGGGACTCGTGACGATTAGCGCGTCGATCTCGCGACGTTCCATTTCCGCTTTAACTGCGGATAGTCTTTGCAGATACTCAGCCCGTGGGAAAGCTGGTGGTGCTTTTGGCATTACCATTGTGCGTGTCTCCTTCTGTCTATTCTGCTGGTACTAGCGCCAAACGGAAGCAGTCGCAGGCGGCTGTCGACCGTTTGCGGTGCGCGATCCGTTCTACCCCGAGACAGGCGCGATGCGCGCCTGCCGATCAGATGATCAAAAACCTGCCCAGACTAGCGTATCACGCGCGGTAGAGGGTCGGAGGCGTCTTGCTGAGTATCTCGGCGCCGCATTCGGTCACTAGGACGCTCTGGCTACAACCCGACAGGTAGTCGCCCTCGCCGATGAGAATAATCGGCATGTGAAGGGTCATCCCAGCCTTAATGATGTCGCCCGCGCCCGGCTCCAGACTCAGATTGCCCCGCTCGCTCCAAGGGGCGCCGATCTGATATCCTACTCGATGGTTCAAGCCCTGCGGACGAACGGACCGCTCGACCACCTTGCGCCCGGCGGTGTCCACGTCTCCCGCTGTCACGCCAGGCTTAATGGCTGCGATAGCGGCCGCAAGTGCTTCCTCGGCCACAGCGTGGAGCGTTTCGGCCTCTGCGTGGCGCCCAAGCACGGCGCTGCGGACCAGCCCTGCCGTGTATCCGTTCTTCGCCCCACCCAGCTCGACCATCGCGGGCTCATTGTTTCCGATGGGATGGCGCGTCAGTTTCGTGTGTGGCAGCTTCGTGCGCTCGCCGAACCCAATGGAAACAAGCCTGGGATCATCGCCCTCTGCTTTCCTGACCTCAGCGAGGATCGCCGCGGCCATTTCCACTTCGGTGATCCCTTCTCGAAGCGAATTCTGGAACGCCCGCACTGCAACATCGGTCATGGCCATCGCCTCGCGGAAAATCTCGATCTCCAGCTCATTTTTTACGGCCATGACAGAGGAAACCAAACGAGAGGCATCCGCAACCTTCATGTCTGGAAGCAGCGACTGGAGCGCGGTCACATCGGCGTACGCAAGATTCCAACAGCCGAGTTCTAAGCCGACTCGCTTGCTCGCTAATCCGTACCGTCTGAGCACATCGGCGCAAACCTTCGCAAAGTCCGTCTGCTCGGTATAACCGATGATTTCGTCGATGCAGCTTTCCGCGCGAACGCCAACCAACTCGAATTCGCGGACGACATAGGTCGGCGATCGGCCCGGAACAAGAATCAGTGGGAACGGCATGAAGTACCCACCCATCCCATCGTACCCCGTGAGATATCGCAGATGGCCGTGGGCAGTAACCAGGAGGGCGTCGAGTTCGGCGCGCTGCATGACGTCCAGCACGTTTCGTTGCCGGCGTTCGTACTCTGGCCTTGCGAATGGCGGATGAGTAAAAGGAATTGGTTTGAACGTCCGGGTCATCGATTAGCTCCTTTTCGTTTCCTATGGTTCGTTTTTCATTCGACCAGTTGGTCGGACGGCTCGCGGTCTGTTGGCGGCCTCGAGCCGGTCAGTGTCCGAATTCGATTGAAGGCCGCGCATTCACGCCGACTCCGTCTACCTTCCTACCTTCAGGCCTGGCCGTACTGCCAAGTTAAGTTCGTCAGTGCACTCCTCAACGGACCCAAAGCGGCTGGTCTGCCGAAATGTCTCGTGCTTCGTCAAATCAAGAAGCCTCGCAAAACCATATGGGTGAACAGGCCGCTCGCCGGCGAACAGCGCCGGCTGTGCTGACATGCTAATCGGCCGCAACAGCCGAATTAGCGCGATCAGAGGCCTCCGGCCCCAGAAATTCTGCGTCAGATTGGGACAATGCGAAGCTTTCGAACAAGAGAGGTACGAGCCGCTGGTGTTGGCCACGATCCGGACCGACGACATCGCCTCCAGTGCAACCAACCTAGTCGTTCGCTCCAAGACACTTACGTCATCGATGGCTGAAGTTTGACCATCCAATGATGCGCCTCCGGCAGCTATGCGGCGGTGGGCTCCGGACGAGATTTGCCGGTTCGCTGCCGCGCCAAGGCCGCACATGAAGTGGGCGGTGCTTCTCGATCTCTCATCCAGCGGCACGCTTGCCGAGATTGCCGCACTTCACTTATTTACTTGATCCGTACACAGACCAGCGGGCCCACGCGCATGTTGTGCGTTTGCCCGCTTCTTTTGAAGACTCCTCTGCGTCGAGCGGATCGAACGAGAGAGTGATCTCAGCCAATTGACATCAAAGTCATGCGGCAGAGGGTGGAGATATCGTACAAGGGCAGAGTCGTGACGCGGCGGATTGCCGGCGTTACTAGCGGCGCAGCCGTACATTCGAACACGATCGCCGCAAATGGCGTGGTGACATGAGGCAGGCCCCGTAATGAGGAATGCTACGAGTTTCATTTGACGCAACATTTCATTGCCCTGACGTTCAGCTGTTGGGAGATATGCCACTAGCGCGGGTGTTCGAGGTTGCAGCGAGTTGAGCGTCAGCCCCACGCTTGCAAAGTCGTTGTGGTTTCCCTTTCGCTGCGAATTCTGATGAACCTGCGGCGCAAAGTAAGCGGCACATTGCCCGCACCTTTTCCGAACGCGAGCTGATCAGCATATGCGAGCCGAGATATACAGGCAGGCGCCATATATGGTTGACCATTGCTGGCACTTCGGACTCGCGGGGCCGAGTAATATCCGGGTTGGTGATTATGTCGGCGACGGTAGAGCGACGAAGGTCAAGGATCGGATCATGGCAGAGACGTATGCGAGGGCGTTGTTGCGTCGGAGGAGCCGCGCCGGCACGGCCGCGTACCGCGAACTCTCTTCGCTTGGCAGAGGGCGGCGCGTGGACTGAGCTTTTCGACGGGGAATGCCCCACTCTTCGTTCCGTTAATATCTGAGCTGCGCTGGGAGGTGCGTGGAAGCGGCCATATGCAACGCGACTACGATCAGCATCGTGATTGGCGGTACTGGGGTTCTCGCAGCCGCGGGGAGCGACCCGGGCTCGTTACGCGATGTGCTGCGTGCCATGGCGGCGTGACGACATGATCCCCGGCTCCCCCGGTGTGACGATCATTGTCGCAACGAGGTGACTTCCATAAAGGGGTCGATGCTCCGCCGCACCGTGTGCGAGCAACTTGCCTATGAACCCTTCGCGGACACAATTTTCGTTCTCCGTTGCAAGCGAGCGAACCGTCTGACAATTCTGGCCTTGGGGCCGATGCGGGCTGCCGCGGCGGCTGGAGCAGTCCGCGCTCTATTTGCCGCCCGTTACGCGGCCTACTGTTGTGAATAGCCCGGCAAGCCAGATGCCCAAATCTAACTGTGAGCGTAACTGGAATGGCTGAACTATTCGACAACAGCGGCCGGTTACCTATTGAAGTAGGCAATGAGTAACTCGGCAACCTGATCTGAACGATCGATCCCAGAAGAAAGTTGTGAGTCATATAGCCCGCCGGTATTCGCTATGTTGAATTCGAGTACATATGGATAAGCCATATCTATGCCGGCGAAAGTGATTCCATGTGCCATCAGTTTTTGACCAACCAACTCGGCAAGCTCAACTTCGCGGGAATGTAGATCGACTGGAACCAACCTTCCTCCTTGCGTAAGATTCGACCGATGATCGTCTGGAGAACTTTGCCGGCCGTGCCAGGCAACCGCCTTTCCGCATGTCACAATGATGCGTTTTTCCCCTTGGGCCACCTCCGGGATATGTTGCTGAAGAATGGCGTACTCAGCTTTAAAGCCACGTACGCCATGCCCGAGCTCGTGTTTCCCGTGTTGCGCGACGGCACCAAATTCGTCTAGTGCGACGGTGTTTCCGGTGAGGCATTGGAGAATTGTTCGAACATTTGATCCATTTGGAGAGAGCAAAAAGACGTTCTGCCCGCCGAAGGCGTTGGGCGGTTTGGCGACCCAGCATTGATCTTGGATCTGCTGATAACGTTCCCACATTAACGAGAAATCGTTCGAGATATATGAGGTCGGCCTATTCTCTTTCGGTACGACATAGCCGGCCGCGTGTTTCGTGTCTAGAAAGGCCAGCCCCTCAACGCTGTTAACGAAGCGAATGTTTTGAGAAGCTAGCCACAACATTTGCCAAACATCGCGCGCCACGAGCGGATGAGGTGGAGTCATGACCCAGATCAGCTGGCACTCATCTAGGAAGTATGCATCTCGATCTCCCAGTGCCGCAGAGCCTGGATAGTAGGGTTGGCCGTCTTCCGGCACCCGCACACCTCGTGCGAAATAACGATAGTCGTCCGCCGCAATAGTATTCACGTCACCGAGAATTACCTCGCAGCCGAGACGACGGAAAGCATTACTGATAGGTGCATCATTTTCACCCAAGCAATTGAGGTGCCTTGTCAGAATAAGCAATCTCACGACGTCCTCCTGGCCAGATTGGCAAACAGCGTACTAGCTGCACGCAGAGCTGATGGTACCGAGGTCTCGCGTCATCCGGTCGAACGTAACGTTTGCTCTCGTGATGCTAGCTACAGTCTCGCTCGGTTCAAGGATAAATCGCAAATTCCATGCCAGGACTCTCTGGTCTCTAAGCGACTGATTTGGTTCGACACTCTAATCCGACGAATGATTGACGCGTGTTCTAGATCCGACACGATTGGTGCTGTTGTCACAGCTCGAACACCGGTTGCAGCTCCTACCACTCGACGGTCTCGTTGACGTTGCCCTGGCCGCACGCGAGGTACTCCAACTTCAGGTCCACCAGAGAGCAAGGTCTGGCCCGGCAAACCCGAAGAAGCTATTGAGGACCAGCCGCCGCTTTCCGGCGAATGGCGTAACCCCATGAACGAACCCACCGTCGATAAGCGCAATGTCTCCCGCCTTTAGCTGGAAGTCGTGACAGGGGACGTCTTTAAGATACGTGCCGGAGTAGGGATATCCCGTAGTCTGTACACGCTGAGCCTTTCGATCGGCGACTGTTGGCTTATGGCTCCAGATCCGCAAATTACCCCCTTGATCGGCAACGTTAGGATAGAAGTTCAGGGCAACAACGGTGTTGTTCGCCACCGAGGAGATATCGTAGTCGTTCCCAGCATAGAGCACCTGAGCTACGTCATCGTGAGGCTCCAGAGCATACGTTCCGACACCAGACCAACAGATGGCGCGACAAATGTTCGCTTCTCCGTGTTTTGAGCGGGACAATCTTAATTCAATTCCTCGCTGGCGGAGCTCTCGCCTCAATGCCTCGAACAATCCGTGGACCGGGTTGACCATATTGGCAAAAAGAGCATCTACGAACGGTCGGGCGTTCTCCGAATCTGCGAAATACGTGGCTGCATCCTTACGGTAGTGAGACGCACCAACATATTGTCCGGGAACTCCATCATTCCTTTCTTTGAGACCGGGATTGCCAGTGAAGTTCGCGGTAATTTCGGCTGCAACTTCGAGATTGACGCCTCCTTTGATATGCACGCCAGTGATCTCACCCTTCATAATAGAGATAATCTCAGCGGTGCTGATCGAGCCGCTTCTTTCTCTGATCGCAAGAGGCGAGATCGTTGGCGCTTGAGTTGCTTGCTTCGCTGTCATTGGCTTTGCTCCTGTATTGCGTGATCGAGAATGGCGATAGCATCATCTAATTCGGTATCCGTTATGGTGATCGGCGGTAGGACTTTGATGACGTCGCGATTTGGCCCCGAAGATTCGATGAGCAAGCCCTTCTGGAAAGCAAGATCGTGCACACGACCGACAACCTCCTGTGAGCGGCACTTGAGGCCGGCCATCAGACCGCGGCCACGCTTTTGCTCGATGACGTCAGGAAATTTCTCCAGGAGGTGATCAAGGTGTGCTTGCAACTTGATTGCCGTCCGCTCGACGCCTGCAGTAAACTGCTTGTTGGACCACATTTTGCACATGGCTACCGCGGTCACAAAGGCGAGATTGTTACCTCTGAAGGTCCCGCTATGTTACCCAGGGGTCCATATGTCTATGTCGGGGCGAATCAGAACCACGGATAACGGATTACCTGAACCGCTCAGCAATTGGGAAAGACAGATGATATCTGGTTCGATTTTTGCGGTCTCGAACGAGAAGGAGTCGCCCGTTCGTCCCGCACCCGCCTGAATGTCGTCAACGATCAAAACAACACCATGCTTACGGCAAATGCGCTGAATTGCCGCGAGCCAAGCTGGTGATGCGGTGTTCATGCCACCTTCCGCCTGGATCGTCTCCAAAATAATTGCAGCGGGTTTTTCCACGCCGCTCCCCGGATCACCCAATACATGGTCGATGTAACTTGCGGAATCGAATGCGCGATTCGGGTAGTCCTCGTAGGGGACTCGGATCACATCCTGGCGAGAAACGCCGCCTAGGTTTCTGGTGGACGCCGAGCCCGACACCGCTAACGAGCCGAGAGACATACCGTGGAAGGCATTCGTGAAGGCCATAACGCTTGAACGGCCAGTATATTTTCGGGCGAGGGCAAGCGCCGCTTCATTGGCGTTGATGCCGGTAGGGCCAGGAAATTGAATCTTGTAAGAGAGGCCCCTCGTCTTCAGAATCGATTCGACAAACACTTCAATGAAGTCCCGTTTCGCTGCTGTATTCATGTCAAGCGACAAACGAATGTTTCCGCCAGTGAGATATTCAATCGCCGGTTGGATTATATCGGGATTGTTATGCCCGTAGTTGAGTGCCCCGGACCCTACAAAGAAATCAATATAAGGTTTACCCATCTCGTCCCAGATTATCGCCCCACGAGCCTTCGTAAAGACCGTGGGGAATGATCGCGCATACCGGCGAACGTTTGATTCATGAGCTGCGAAAGTGTCGGTATTCATCTTAGTATCCATATGCCTAAGATTCGGGAGATTCGTTCTTGCTTTGCCTAGTGCCTCTTACCTACACAAGAACCGTTATCGGTGAACCTGTAGACATTGGTAGTTTCGTAAAATCGGGCCGCTTGTGGCTATCGTTGTGTGTCATCAACATGGGGGCTGTTACTTCGGACCGAGCGGCTGCGACGTAGCACAGAGTCTCTATCGAGTCCTAAGTTCCCTCAGGCCGCTGAATTTGTCCGATCTGCCGGTAGGCGCGATGTGATCCGTGCGCGTAGCGCAGCACCCGATCCTGGTCCGGTTTGGCATGATGCCAGACTCCTGACGCGATCTACCATCTGAGCAGCGATTGAAGTCTTGTGCTGTCGTACAACAAGGTTGAGAACGCCACGACGTTATTTGCCCTGAGATTCTGTAAAGGTTTCACTCCTAGCAGCGGTCATCGACCCGGCCGACGTTTCATTGCATAGAGAGTGGTGCAGCAGCCCCCGGAACGAGTACCGGCCCTGCAGTCTCGTCGAGCGCGATCTCGCTCGCGGTGAGAATGACTTCGTGCAGCGTGAGCCAGAGCGGATGAAGCTTTGGCGGCCGCATAGCCCACTCAGAACACCGGACCCGAACGCCTGCTGTCGATACTCTGCGGATCTAGGCCGGCCGATACAGAGGCAGGTGCCAAGCATACTCTGGCGACCAGCTCATAGGGTCCGTCGCACTCGGTCGGAAAACCGCCGTTGATCAGCCGCACCGGTGTTGGCGTCTGAACCACACCCATCCATGGAGGCCCGGCAGGCACATTTGGGCACGATCAGCGAAATTGCGCCGGGAGGACGTCGAGCCGCCGTGTGGTCTCCTCACCGATCACATGCAGAGGCACGCGCGCATGAATGATTGGTATCTTTCGAGGCGATCGTGACTCGGATATTCGGCGGAAGGGCCGGAAGCGCTCCAGGGCTGGCGGAACGCCTGTCGGCCGCGGGTGCGCGCCTCTTCGTCCTTCCTGTCTTAGGCGTTTAATCACGGTATTTGTTGAGCGGATTAAGTTTGAATGGTTCCGGCTGGGAAGTCCAGCATTGCAGATGTATTCGTAAGGCGTGAGGTGTAGAAGTTTTCATATAATCTGACCAGAATGGTTTTGGCCGGTGGGAATGGAGCTGCCGGGCGAGCGGGAGCGCTCACCCGGACGGGCGCTCCAGCGCTGCCCGCAGGGTCTCTCTCGCACAGGAGATGCAACCATGACTCAGGAGCAGAAAGTCATTCGTGCGAATCGCAGTGTTTGAACTGGCCAAGCAACTGGGGCTATGTCAGCCAAGCCTGCAAGATGATGGGATATAGTCACGACAGCTTCTACCGGTTCAAGAAGCTGTATGAGAAAGGCGGCGAACTGGCGCTTGCCGAGATCAGCCGCAAGAAGCCGATCCTGAAGAACCGTGTTGCGCCTGAGATCGAACCGGCCGTGGTGGCGCTGGCGATCGAACAAGCGATCTGGGGCTAGGTGCGTGTTTCCAATGAGCTGAAGAAACAGGGCTTGTCGATCTCGCCATTCGGGGTGCGGGCCGTCTGGATGCGCCACGATCTGGCGAACACCAGGACGCGGCTCAAGGCGCGCGAAGCCAGGATGGCGCAGGAGGGCTTTTCCTAACCGAAGCCCAGGTCGTGGCGCTGGAGAAGCCAAGTCCGAGAAGGAGGTCAACGGCGAATTCGAGAGCGAATGTCCCGATTATTGCGGCGCCCAGGACACGTTCTATGTCGGCAACATGAAGGGCGTGGACCATCTATCAGCAGACCTTCATCGATACCTATACCAAGGTGGTCTTCGCCAAGCTCTACGACCGCAAGACGCCAATCACTGCGGCGGAAGTTCTGATGCCGTTCCTCGAGGAGCACGGCATTGTGCTGTGCCGGGTGCAGACGGATCGCGGCACCGAGTATTGTGGCAACCCCGGGCATCACAACTACGGGCTCTATCTCGCGGTCGAGGACATCGATCATACCGGACCAAGACCAAGAGCCCGCAGCCGGAATCTACGAGCGCTTCCATGGAATCGTGCTCGATGAGTTTTATCGAGTGGCGTTCCGCAAGAAGATCTATCGAACCATCGCCGAGTTGCAGAATGATCTCGATGGTTGGGTGACGGCGTACAACGAAACGCGCCGGCATCAGGACGATAGCGCTATGGAAAAACATCCCTGCAAACCTTCCTTGACGCGCTGCGCGTTGCGAGGGAGCAACTGCCGCCGGCCGCGTAGCGCCGGACCAGGACGAAGAGCCAGTTGTCAGGTCAAGTGCATACTTCTACACGTGAGGGCATTGGCGTCGCTGACGCCGTGCTTGCAGCAAGATCGGCCACCGCCCCCCCGGCCTCGTGCTCCTTCAAATCCCGATAATCTGTTCTTCCGTAAAACGACTGCGTTTCGTGCTCTGTCGTCATCCTGGGCCACAGCGAACTTCAGACTGGATTAAGCCCGGAGGGCAAGGTCAGCGATGATCGGCTTTGCCGCCCAGCGGCAGTGAAGCTCGAACGGGCAGCTTGTGGAGACGCTTCTAACGTCTGGCGCAGCGCATCGCGATTAGACTTGCTCCCGAGCTGGCGAACTGCGCGTTCGCAGTCGTATTTCCCAGTCTTTCTAGCGCCCCCTGGACAGCCGAGAATGCGTTCACCCGCCGTGGTGCAGCAGGCCTACGTGCAAGGACTCCCTACCCGGTCTTGAACGATCTGACGCCGGCCATGGGCATGAGCCGAATCTCCAACCTCGGGGGTGTCGCGGCTGTGCACCCGAGACGATTCGCCGCAACGAGGTGTCCGTCTATCCCTGGATCGACGCCAATTCAGAGTGTGCGCCGGAGCGGATCACGAATGTATTGCGTCGGCCTATCGCGGACGGAACGTCCACTCGATCACGGCTGATCTTGATTGTCATCGATCGTGAGAAACGCCTGGCGAGCCTAGTGAATCAGATCACTCAAACATCTTTCAAGCATGGACCGGCTTTGGCCATCCACATTCGGCCGGCAGCGATCGACCGCGTCAATAAACGCCTGATCGCGCTCAGACGCCAACTGCGCTGGAGCTACTGAGCACTACGCTGCGGGGAGTCGACAGGACATCACTTGGGACTGAGGCGCTCGATCAGCTTGCGTATCATGGAGTTGACGCTGGTCGACAATCATCGTGCCCGCACCGCGCCGAGAATGTCTCGCCTGACTACCCGCTTGCCGAATTGAAGTTCACCGACCGACAAATAAGAGCTATCGCTCCCGCTCGCAGTCGTGAAGGAAAGTCGCGTTCGCCACGCTCGCCGACATTGTCACTGTCATCGCAAACCAGATGCGAAGGCAGCGCGGGCGACTGTCTGCAGTCGCTCGCCCCGCTTCTCCCTCCTTCTGATCGACGAGATTAGTTACCACCGGTCGTGCCCGGCGGCGGCAATTCTCCTTTAAGTCGCTCAACGTCCGCCTTAAAACGGGGCGCGATATCCTCACTCCGAACCGCGACTTTGCCCTAAACGGCGATAGATTTTAGATGCCTTCGTCGCCACAGCATTATATGACTCGACGTACTACTTTTCGTGGCGTCTGCCTTGATGCGCGCCACCACGCACCATTTATATTGCTCACCAGAGCAGGTAGTGTCCCCGTCGTTATTGATAATGTACGTTCAACTACCACTGCCCATGGCAGTCGCTTCGTCGCATGCGCTGCGGCAGCCATCGGTTGAACGGATGGCGACGCCTCTTCTCCGGCATCACCGATTCCGTGCATAGCTCCAGGCGGCGCGGGGCGAGCTCAACCTCGAGGCCACCATCAACTGCCTCGACCGATTCGATCTGCTGATTGCAAGACCTCGCCGCGTTACCAAAGGATCAGGCCGAGGCGAGTGTGCTGTTCTAGCTTATCACCGCACGCAAAGAGCGACGCTCCATGCTGATCACGGCCAGACGACCATTCGGCGATGGACCAGGTCTTCCCGGCCCCCATGACCTCGCCGCCGTCGGGCGATTCGTATACCATCCAAATGAACGTCGAGAGCTATCGCCGGCGCACTGCGTTAGAGCGAAAACGCTGCCCCGGCCGGTCACCGTCGCACGCAACAGCAAAAACACTCGTGATTGCCGCCGCGCCAATTAGGGCGGGCCAACCAAACTCTTGCGCGCGACATTCATCGCGGCAATCTCATGCCGCCGCGACATTGACTCGTCATCCAGATTCCTGCGCACTTCCCCAGGCAGATTGTCGCACTACGGGCTCTATCGCTTCCGAATCGCTTTTCGCCGTAGAGCCGCCTTCGGGGGACGAAAGATTCGTTGCCCTCGGATTCTGTAGGCGCTTGGTGCCTTGCGCGGGAGCATCCGAGCGACAGCCAGTCGGCTAGCGTCCGCAATCTCGCAGCCGACGCAAGGGAGGTGCATCGGAGAACCAGGACGGGCATGTCGTTGACTGCCGGCACGTCATCCATGCCTGGCTCGCAAGCCGATGGCGCTCGCCAGCTTCGTACAGCGTACAAAGGTCTATCCGGGGTCTTGCGGGAACACGGTGACGATCGGCGAGGCTGGAAGGTGATAGTCTAGCTTGTGGCTCCGGACCACTGCTCGCTCGCCAAGCCGAGTTTGTCGAGGCGATCGCGACCGAGCGCGGTGGTGCAGATTACCCGATCCCGCCTCGATGCGCCATCGCTTCCGACATGAGGAGCCCTCGTTCTCAACTGTCGCGGTCACGCTGGCGCTGCTCGATGTTTACGACGAATTGACCTGCGTCGGCATCGTTGGCAAGTGAGAGGGGGCGCCTGTCTGCCCATGGCCGCAGTTGCTCGGGCAATGGACCTGAAACACATGTTTGAGAACTCTAATCCGGGAGCTCCTATCGGCCACAGGCTAGCAGGCGCCTACCGCGACCTCTACCACCCTCCTCGACCGCAGTCCAAAATCGCAACATACCGATACGTCGGTGCTTACCCTGTGACCCGGTGGTGCGACTGAGAAAAATACTCCTCGCGGGTCATTTCGTAATATTGCCAGAGTCTGCCGTTATGCCATCTATCGTCGATATAGCGTAATCCCAGCTTCTTGGCTGCGCGCTCCGAGCGCGCATTACCTCGCGCAATGAGGCCAACTACTTTTTCCTTATTCGAGTTTCTCAAGGCCTGCATGATGGTGAACCGTGCGGCCTCCGGACCCAAACCTCGTCCTGCTCCATATTTGGGGAATGCGTATCCGAATTGGAGATTATTAGAACCTATCTCAAAATTGTCGAAACAGGATCAGCAGGCAAGCGAGCTGGACGAAGCCGAGGAAGTTTTGCGGATAGAACTCCCAGCGGACCAGCAGGCGCCGCCGCCACTGTTGGCCTCCGGGATCTAGGCATACAGTATCAACCACAAGCCGTTCGGCCTACCGCAGGTCGTTGATGCGCACAGCCGTCGCCTATCGAAATGCTTCGCGCCCAGGTCTGCTCGAATGATGAGCTCTCGTTTCTGATGGAAGCGCATGATTGCCTGTCCGCTACAATCGCCCAACGCCCAGGTTTCAAGCGGATCTAGGCCTCTGGCCTGTCGATTGCCAGCTCGCTCGGCTATGGCGATGCCAATGAAGCTTCATGGAGCCAGCTCGTCCGGAGCGTCGAACGCATAGTGGACACAACTGAGTACCTGTGCTCGTTGACGGTGACGACGGCTTCGTAATTCAACAATGCTTGCCTCCTCGCGGGCGGGCGCGGCGGGCGCCTTGAGAACAGCTGCTTCCCGAAGCTGAACTCGCTCGTTGGTGAGCATCATCGGCCAGGTAAATTGCTCCGACCTGCCCTGGTATGACCATAGCATCGATTCCTGGCGCGGTTGCCGGGCCGCAGCGCAGCCCGGCCGCCGCAAGTGGTGTCTGTCACTGGATGTTTGTGCCCCGACGTTACTGCCTCGCCCACACGAGTCTAACCCGGACGATAGGGGCAATGGCATTCTTTAAGATGACGCGCATTCTAAATAACGATGAAGTGCTAAAACGAATCGTGATGCCCGCCGCGAGGCGTTCCGACTCCGACCTCATCGCGCGCACCGTACCTATTTAAAGGCACGCGGGGTTCTGAAAATGATCTTGCGCAGAATTCCGATTTGATCGCGCGCATCTTCGGATGGTGTGAGGCCTTATCGTCGGGCCATTTTCCGGTTGGAAACAGCTTGAAGAATTGGATGCACAAGGAGCGTTATCATGCGCCAAGTGCGAGAGATTGTGAGGTGGAACCTTGAGGATGGGCTCTCGACGCGCGTTTTAGGCGAGCGTATCGGCATAGGGCCGCCGATGGTACGTGACACGCTGAAGCGGTTTGTGCGCGCGGGTCTTGGCCCGTGCCGAAGCGATAAGCGAGGCCGAGCCGAAGGAGCTACTGTACGGGGTTCCTGGCGTGAAGCCGGGTGGCCGCAAGGTGCGCCGAGCCTGACTGGTTCACTATTGTCAACGAGCACGAGCGCAAGCGCTGTGGGAAACGTACCTTGCAGAGCATCCGGACGGGTGCCGGTATAGCCGTTTCTGTGACTTGTTTCCGCAACTGGGAAGGCAGGCTCCCGCTGGTGATCCGCCAACACCACGACGGGCGCGAGAAATTATTTGTTGACTATGTCGACGACACGTTGCCGGTGGTTGGCCGTAAGACTGGCGAGGTGCGCGATGCGCACATCTTTGTCGCGGCCATGGGCGCATCCAGCTTGTCTTCCGCGCTGGCGGGCGTGGACCGAGCAGCTCGGCGACTGGATCGCGGGATACAACGCGGTCTTTTGAGCGAATAGGTAAAGCGAGAGCGATCTTGCGCTTCCTGCCAGATTCGATAGGACGATTCCCTTCCCTTTTGCTGTACTCTTCAGGGGGCCACCAGCTCTCTCGAGTAAAGCGCCGCATTTTGTAAGTAGCGGCGACCTGACGTGTCGAGACACCGTATCTATAGAGGAGATAAGCAGCCTTGGAAAATGCGAGACCAGCCTCATGGTAAACCGCGATCACTTGGAGTGTGTGCAAAGTCAAATTAACTTTGCTCGACGCACGTCCGACGAAAAAGCTCCCGAAGCTGTTTTGCCGGGATTCGACATGGCCTCCCCAATTCAAGTCGTCCTGCCGCCAATGGTTGGCTACAACGTTACTATTCGCAACGCGCGTCCCATCGTGGACGAACTATCCCTCGACCGGGAAGGTTTCACCCTCATTCAGCACAAGATATCCTGTGCAAACGAGGGGGATCCAAGAACTTTGTGCCACAGATATCTGGAAGACATGGTTCCGGTCATCAAGAACTACTTCAATGCGTCGTGGGTCGTGCCCCTCCGACGAGCTGTTATTGTTCGTTCTACCAGCGGGAGATCCTTTCCCGAAGGATGTGAGCCGCGTCTATTGGCTCATATTGATTACGCACCGATCTCCGGCCCTATAACTGCCGCGATCGCGGACCAATTGCAGGGCATTCCGTCAAAAATGTATTCTCGATTGATCATCGTTCAAACTTGGCATGCCCTCTCGCCGCCCCCGCTGGATTTCCCCTTAGCGTTCTGCGATGGCGCCTCCGTTGACGATACCGATAGTGTCGTGATGGACTACACGTTTCGTGGCACCAAGCTTAAGTTTTGCCTCATGCACTTCAATTCTGCTCAGCGTTGGTATTATTTTCCCGAGATGACCGCGGACGAGCTCATTTTGTTTAAGGGCTATGATTCGGAAGCGCATTGCAATGCAAAGGCGCCTCACTCGGCCTTCGATAATCGTCGCGCATATCCTAGTGCAAAGCCCCGTGAGAGTATCGAGGCGCGCTTCTGCGTGTACTACGACTGAGCGGCCGAGATCACTTCTGCCATTTCAATCGCCGCCCAAGCTCAGAGGAATGTGCAGGCGTCAGCAGCCGCGGTCAATGCGCTTATTTCTTGCGCTTTCCTCAGCTCGTCGCCCGTAAGCGCAGCTTCGACCACGTCGGTACTGGGCACGCACGTCGATTTTCCTGGACGTGACTTAAGTCGCGGCTGTTGGTGGCCTTCTTGGTCGTTCGTGAAGAACTGGCGGCGGCGCCTGGCTCAGGCGGTGTTTCGAGCCGGGACGGTCTCGCAGAAGGCTCGGATGATGGCACGCAAGAGTTCTGCGAGCCAACGCAGCAGGAGGCTGAAGTTATAGCCGGCAGCGGCGAGAACAGCGTTGATGCGGTCGCCGAGGCGTCCCTTGAGATAATTTCTGTCCATGCGGTGCTCGGCCTTGACGTGGCCGATGACGGGCTCGACAGCCGCACGACGTTTCATCTCGCTACGGATGGAAGCCGTGACACGACGGACCTGCCCCGAGATCCAGACCCTGAACCGATGCGGGTGGTTGTGGCCGCGATACCCTTTGTCGACGTGGATGCGGCGCGCCTCCACGCCGGTGAGCTTCTCCATGTCGGTGATCACGGGGCCGCGTGTGTGCCCGTCGAAGGGATTGCCATGCAGGGCCTTGGCATGGAGCACGAACTGGCCGCCCTTCGGAGACGTCACGGGCGTGGCGATGCTGACCTTGCAGCCGAACTCGTAAGGCGCGCGGGCTTTACCCTTGCCGATGCACTCGACCTCTGCAGCATGTAACGCATAGACTTTTGGACCGCGCTGATGCTGATCCTGGCTGAGCACCTGTTGCGCTAGACCGAGCAACGGGCCGAAGCGAGCTTCCAGCACCGTATGATCTTGCGGCGGATGTCGCGGATGATCCGGCCAAGCCGTGTCCGCAGGAACTTGAGCTGCCGCCGGGCGCGCTTGAACTGGTGGGCGTGGGTATAGCGGCCGACCATGATGGCGGCGCGCTTGGCCAGGCGCAGATAGATCTGGCGCAGCGGCACACGGTTACGCTTGGCGAGCCCGACGAGCTTGGTGATGGCCCGATGCATCAGCCGCGCGTCGGTCGGATGGGCAACCGCCTTGGGCTGCACTGTGGTGTCGACGACCACCCGTTCCAGGTCCTTGGGACCGATAGCGCCGGTCTTGTGCGCCACTGAAAGACTTTCCTGGATCAGCGCGACGAGCTGTTCCTCGCCGAGCCGCTGCCGCCAGCGTGTCATCGACGATCGATCGAACGGCAGACGGTGGCAGAAGCTCAATTCGCCGCAGAAGTTTGGTAATAGGGATTCTCGATCCAGCGAGCGCACAGCACCTCATCCGAGAGGTTGTGCATGTGCTTCAAAATGAACAGGCCTAATTCCTACGCTGATAGCTCTCACTGCGCGACATCGGGTTTGGGCTGGGGTATGGCAGGCTCATTCGGATCCAGGCCAAGTGCATTGCCCACCGAGCATGATGAATGAGATACAATGCGCCGTCATCCTCAGTGCACTCGATATGTATTGCTCATCGTCACTAGCAAAAGGTATGCCTATTGGCCTGAGCTTAGTCGGTAGAACTTCATGTTCCCACATGAACGGAATCATCACCTGCGGCATTCTCAGGTTTCCGCCCAGAAGCTCTGGAGGAAAGGCTCGTCGAAGAATCGCTTGGTGGTGTTTGCAGGCGAAGCAGACGACGATGGCATCGCTTCATTCAACCGCGCAACTTGAGCGTAGGATTGCAGCCCAAACCCCAGGGGTCAGCGTTGAGAGAACTGATCGCCCCGAGGATTATTTGCGGTCACAACTCCCCGCCCTGGATGCAATGCCAGCCGTCGTGCCTGCTGTGGACAAGCTCAGGACCTTGCTTGCAGCCTCATTCTGTTTCGAGCCGGAGACATTATCGCCGGCTTACTCACGGATCGGGGCGTCGCGCCTGTCCTATTGGTCGCGTGATGTCGACGGAGCTTGCGATGGATCTTCGTTCTCCGGATCTCCTGGTCCAGGACAGTTTGGATTCAGGAACGACAGTCTTTGATGTCGCAGCGTGGCTTGAACTCGTCAATAAGGACGAAGCGAATGTTGGATCAGCGACAATGAACCCGCGGGATCTCATGGCACATCGCTTGCTTCGCTGATGGCGCGAGATCACTGGGTTTCGCCCGAAGTACACAGTGGGGACGAAAATGCTTGGAATTGGAAGTAAGTTGCCGTCGTTCCAAATCACCGGGGTAAAGCCCGGCTTTCACCTGCACGAAGAGAGGGGAGAAAGCGCCTTCGAGACGCTGACTGAAAAAAGCTTTCCAGGGAAATGGAAAATCATCTTCTTTTACCCGAAGGATTTCACCTTTGTCTGCCCGACCGAGATCGCCGAATTCGGCCGCCTGTCCAGGGATTTCGCCGACCGCGATGCGGTCGTGCTGGGCGGCTCGACTGACAACGAGTTCTGCAAGCTTGCTTGGCGGCGCGAGCACAAGGACCTGCACCATCTGCCGATTTGGCAGTTTGCCGACACGGACGGCGCGCTCGTCGACGGTCTTGGCGGCCGCTCGGCCGATGGCGTGGCCCACCGCACGACGTTCATCGTCGATCCTGAGAATACCATCCAGCATGTCTATGCCACGAATCCCAATGTCGGCCGCAGCCCGAAGGACACGCTGCGCGTCTTGGACGCCCTGCAAACTGACGAGCTCTGCCCCTGCAACCGCGAGGTCGGCGGGGAGACACTGAAAGTCGCTTGAGGGGATATGTCGATCGAGCAGTTGAAAGACCGGATTCCGGATTTCGCCAAGGACGTCAGGCTCAACCTGGCGTCGATGATGGCGGACGAAACACTATCACCACAAAGCAAATACGGGCTGTTGCTGGCGAGCGCGATCGCGTCCCGCAATCCGATCGTGACAGCCTCAATGGAAACCGCCGCAGGCGTGGTGATGACGCCAGCGGCGGTCGAGGCGGCGAAATCCGCAGCATCCGTCATGGCGATGAACAACGTCTACTACCGCTTCGTTCATCTCGCCTCAAACCCGGAATACAAGACAATGCCCGCTCGGCTGCGGATGAATTGGCTTGGAAATCCGCGCGTGGACAGAACCGATTTTGAGTTGTGGGCACTGGCAGTCAGCGCGATCAACGGGTGCGGTGCCTGCATGGACGCCCATGAAAAGGCGCTGCGGCAGGCCGGCGTCGGCTCTGATGCAATTCAAACGGCCGTGCGCTTTGCCGCGATCGTGCAGTCAGTTGCGGTTGCGATCGAGGCGGCCGGAGGTCGTACGGGCCAGGTGCGATTGCCAAGCGCGGAATGATTGTGACCGGGCTCGCATTCTTAAGCTGCGCGGTCATGGGGCCGCCGCCACGAGGACTTCGACACCTTCCTGACCGCCGGCTTCACGGCTCACCGCGTTGCATACCGTGGCATAGCCCCATGAGTTCTCGTCGAAGACCGAGGCAGGATGTTGCGCCTGGGATCTGGCTCAATACCGGCGAAGTTTCTTGTCGGACTCGATGAACGGCAGCCCCAGCTGGTTCGCCAGCCGCGGGCCGATCGTGGATTTGCCGGCGCCCGCCATACCGACGAGCACGATCGCTCGCGCGCCGCATGGTCCATGGTGCGCAAGACCTGATGCCGACCATCGTCGGCATTCGATTTGTCTCGCGCTTCGAGGATGATATCTGTGCGGGCGACCTCGTCGCGGCGCCGCCTTTTTGGTCGGTGATCCAGGCTGGAGAGGGATTGCCTGTGCGAGGAAGGAGCGCTTTGTTGTGAACCCATGGAGTGATCGGCACGACGGCCCTCGGCACCGGAACGCGACGAACGTTCGTCCCAATTTGGCGCGCCACGGTACGACGGACATGGAATGCCAAGCAGGCTCTCACGCGTAGCAGCGGAGGAATCGGCAGACGTGCGGCGCAGGACATCGCTGCCCGAAGGCGGCCTTGCGGAGGACGTTCCCAGATCTCGGTTTTCAGAGTGCAGGCCCTGCACGACAGCACTGAACGTCGCGCCTTCTTTTGCATCGCCAATATCTGATTCGGCGTGAGACCCGAGCGTGTCGGGTCCGCTGGGCGCATTCCCAGATCGGTCAACTCCCCTCAAAATCCTCTCCCAATGCAAGTGAGACTGCGCCGACTACAACGTTTGACCGCCACGGTCCGTCACGGCATCAACGACATTGTCTCGACACCTCGGGCGGCGCTCCTTACGCCGCGCTACGAGACGTGACTCGCCACAACCGGCAAGCGCCGACCGAATAATCTAGCGCGCTTAGGCATCGAACCTATCTCCTGCACCTGACGTAAACCTGACCTGCGCACGGCCGAACTCTGGGCGACCCGGTGTCGGTTTGCGTTCCTCCTATTTCCCGACATGTATTCGACTGCATGGGACGGGCTTACAGACGGCATCGGAACACTCATCTGGCTAAGTGATTGTTAGGAGATGTGATCCTGCAGAATATTTTGAGTCCTGCCGCGCCCGTCCGGTGATGGACTGAGCAGCGGACGAGCGGGCGAGGACAAGGATGGCCCGACAGGGGAAGGATAGATTGATCTCTCCGGCCTCGACCGCCAGCCGGAGCCTCGTACCTTTCCTCCGCTAACCCGTCACTCGCCCCGACGTGCTTTCTCGTAGCGGGGCGACTTCACCATTCTCGCGCAGCTCCGCGTCAGCGGACCGCAGGGCGCCAAACGAAAAATTCTGAGTTGAGAAGATCCGTAGTCCCCGAGCGGGGCATAGTTGACCTAAGTTCATCCGGGTTCGATTTTTCGACCTACGCAGGAGGTGATGAACTCAGAACAAGATTTCCATTTTGTTCAATAGAGTTAAGCGAAAGCAAGACGACGATCATGAGCCTGGGCACTCTTCGCGACCATGACCTGCGCTCTTTCGCCTTTGCGACGCTCGTTGGCGAGGCAGACAGAGACGAGGCCATCGGCGCGGCATTCCTCAGCCTTTAAATCCAACCCTTATCCAAAGTGAGAGCGGTGGCGACACGATCACCGAGAATCGCGAGGGATGTTCGTCGAGGCCGACAGCCGCTAATAGTTTTGGCAAACCGAAGTAGTAATACTCTACGAGCAGAGTTCGCCAGGGGACCCTCTCATCCAACAACTTTGGCATTGCTCGAACTTCAGTCTGTTCGCGCACGCAAGCTGTGGCAAAATGAATCTGCCGTCATATCTTCATTCGGTCGGTGACAATCACGCGGCGGTAATCTTGGCCCTCACCCGAACTTGAATAACACTCCGTATCCGCCACGCGGATGGCTCCATTCGATGTCGCCGGTGGGCTCGCCGATGACGCGGCAGGTGCCGCACTCCATGCAGCCGTCGACCGTGACCTCGACCTGGCCCTTGTCATTGAGATCATAGCAGCGCGCGGGGCAGGCTTTCAAAAGCGCAAGGAGCTGCGGCGAGGGCCTGGTATGCGCACGCACCTTGATGTGGGGACGTCCGGCGTCCACAAGATAGCGGTTGCAAAATAACTTGTCTTCGACACGCACTGATCGCTCGATCTTCATAGTCAGCCTCGTTGGTTTCGGGTTGCCGTTTCGAACAATTAGCGCCAGGCGCGGGCGAAGCGGAATGCATCGCCGAACAGCCCTATCCAGGACCGCGCATTGACAAAGGATTTCAGCGTCGACTTCTGTTTCTCAGACTTTGGCGTACCGTCAACCCGAAGGTAGGTCTGCATCGCCTTGGAGATGAGCTGGGGGTAGGTCAGAAAAAAGTTCTGCGAGTTGGTATGCATTAGCCTCGGCATATCCTTGTACTTCTTCATGTCCTTCAAGACGAAGGAGCGATCCAGCATCCTCTTATAGAGCGCGAGATTTTCCGCGGTCATGCCAAGCCGGCGCGATTTCACCTGGAAGATCGCTTCGGCCGCGATCCGGCCAGACGTCATCGCAAGATTGGACCCCTCGCGATGAATGGCGTTGTTGAGCTGCGCCGCGTCACCGGCCACGACCCAGCCGTTTCCGTAGAGCTGCGGGATGGCTTTGTAGCCGCCCTCGGGGATGAGGTGCGCGGAATATTCCTTGACCTCGGACCCCTCGATCAGGGGCGCGACCGACGGGTGGCGCTTGAAGTGATCGAGCAGCTCGTAGGGCGTCTTTCCGGTGCGCTGGAAGTCTGCGACAAGACACCCGATCCCGAGCGAAATGCACTCCTTATTGGCGTAGATGAAGCCCATTCCCGTCATGCCGCCGGAAATCGTGCCCGCAGCTTCGATGACAACGCCTTCGTCGCCGCTCAGATTGAAACGCGCTTCGATGGTCTCGCGCGGCAAAAAGTGCATTTCCTTCACCGCGAGAGCCACCTTGTTAGGCTTCGGGCGCTCGCGCAGGCGCGCTCGCGTGCCAAGCAGCCCGTTCACGCCCTCGGCCAGCACCACGACATCTGCATGGATCTCGCCATCCTGGCGATCCGTACGAACACCGATGACTCTGCCATAGGCATCCTGCGCAAGATCGGTGACGGTGGTCTCGCACAGCACGGTCGCGCCTGCCTCGCGCACTTTTGAGGAGAACCATCGATCGAACTGGGCCCGGATAATCGTGTACCGGTTAGCCCGCTCCTCGTTGAAATCCTCAGAGCGGTAATGTAGCCCGACATGGGAGCGATCATCCATGATCCAGAACCGTTGTTCGACCAGATGTCGCTCAAGCGGTGCGTCCTCCCGGAACTCCGGGATCAGCTTTTCCAGCATGTCGGCATAGAGTATTGCGCCCTGAACGTTCTTCGATCCGGCATACTCGCCGCGCTCGAGTTGCAGCACCTTCATGCCCTTCTTGGCCATGGTCAGTGCCGCCGCATTGCCCGCCATGCCGGCGCCGACAACGATCGCATCGAATCTTTCCTCGATCATAATAACCTCCTTTAGCTCGCGATCCGGTCGCGCGAATGCGGCGAAAGCCGCGCGCGAAACGCGTCCGTCAGCGCCGGCAACAGATGCATGGCGTCACTGACGATGGCGATGTGGGCGAAGTCGAAGATCGGTGCGTTCTTGTCGGTATTGATTGCGACGATCAGATCCGCGCCCTCGACACCAACCCGATGCTGGATTGCGCCGGAAACGCCTGCGGCAATATAGAGCTTTGGCCGGATCGTCTTACCCGTCTGCCCGATCTGTCGGTCGGAGGTGACCCAACCCTTTTGCACGAGCGGGCGGGAACAGCCATATTCGGCACCGAGCACGCCGGCGAGCTGGCGCACAAGCTGAAAGTTTTCTTGAGAACCGAGCCCAAGCCCACCGGCGACCACGACGTCGGCGTACGCAAGATTGGATATGGCCGAATCACGGTCGAGGATGAATGACAGCACCTTGGTCACGATATCGTCTTCCACCAGGCCGAGCGGATGGACAATGATGCGGCCGGGATCGCGCGCGACACGCTCCGGCATGGGCATCACGCGCGGGCGGACGGTTGCCATCTGTGGCCGGTAATTCAGCGTGTAGATCGTGCAGAGCAGCGAGCCCCCGAAAGTCGGACGGGTGGCTGCAAGCGAACCATCCGCGTCGACGTCGAGGTCGGTGCAGTCGGCGGTGAGGCCTGTCAGGATAGTAGTGGCGACGGAGCCCGCGAGATCGCGGCCGAGCGTTGTTGCCCCTAACAGCAGGATCTCGGGTTTGTAGATCTCAACGAGATCGGACAGCGCCTTGGTGTAGGACTCGTTACGATAATCCGAGAGTACATTGTCGGCCACGAGATACGTCAAATCGGCGCCGTAGCAGAAGGCTTCGAGCGCGGCGTTACGTGTGGCTTCGCCCTCAGGGCCGACGACAACAGCCGCGAGCTTAACCTTGAGCCTGTCGGCAAGCTTGCGGCCCGCCCCCATCAGCTCCCAGGAGACGGGATGCACTTGTCCGCGCTCCTGCTCGACGAACACCCAGACATGTTTGTAGGCTTTGAACCGGTCCGGCAACTGCTTCTTGGTTCCTGCGCGGCCCGCTGCGGCTGATGTGGGAGCCTTGATGATGTTGCTCATGGTTTTGCATTCTCCTTCCGATCCACGCGCCTGCGCGACACGATCGGGCTCTGGCTTCGACTGTCGGTTGAACATGGACTTGATGAGCGTGTTCGCCGGTGCTCGCGGTTCACAGCCAGGGTCTTCTTCGCGGAGGACGGTACCCTTGGTGCTCCGCATCAGAAGCTTCGGACGCGGAGATCGCGACCGACGGTTCTGGCGAGGTGGTTGAGCTGCAATAAACAGGACTACGTTGCGATCCAGGGGCCGACCTGGGCCATGTGGCCGTCAATGGCCGACTTGCCAATGAAGACGACAGCGGTCCCACCAGATAGCTCCCTGGTCTTCGAGATCGCGGTCGTGCGCGCGTACGTCGTGGGTAGCGTCGAGTCATCGACAAAGGAGCATTCGGTAAACAGCACCGCAGCTTCGGCACCCAAGGTGTACACCTTCCGCAGTCAGGGCTCAGGTGAATACGGTGCCATAGCGTGCACGGTGATCTCGCCGGCGGGCTGGTCACTGAACTGGGGGGCGCCTCCGCGGCTACGGCTTCGCGACGGTTTGTCGGCACACCCCGCTGCACAATCGTGTTTGACAGGAACCGTGCGCGGATTTGCGCTGGGTCGGGGACCTGTTTGATGCAGAGCACGCTATGCATGCGCTTCTCCAGGACAAGCTCGATTCGTTGTTGAGCGGACTTAGGTGCGGAGCAGCAAGTGTCATACCAACTGAGAACACCGCGAGGTCATGCACCAAAGGAATGAATTGGACGCAGTTGCTAACTTGGTTCTTGGCATCGGGGACAACAGGGCCGCGACATACGTCGGAAACGCGACAGGGCCGTCTCCCGCGTCGCTCCACAGACTCGACCGAACGAAGAGGCGCGCGCCGAGGCGCGCCGCAGCTATTTGCTCTGCGGTAGACGGCATTTAAGAGAACGCTATTTCAGCGCACTTAGCGGCACAAAGGCGGCCGGCTTCTTCGGCTCCGCGACCGCATCCTTCAGGACCTTGAAGACCCTCTGGTCGATTGGCGAAGACACCACGAAATCGGCATAGGCCTGCTCCAGCATCGCCTTGCAGCGCGCAGCGATCTCCGCTTCTGTGGCACCGGCGAATTGCTCTTTGGCGAGATGTTGCCCCATGCGCTTTAGGATATGCAGGCGCGCGACATTGACGATCTTGGGATCGTAGTCGACGCCAAGCAGCGCAAAGATCTCTTCAGCCGAGGAGACCTTGTTGAGCCGATCGAGGATGCCGGCCCTCTGGGGTGCATTGCTCATCGAAATTGTCCCTGGATTGGCCCCCGTCTCCGTCGAGATCCGGCAGCGCCTGGTTAGTTCGCGGAAGAGGCCATTTCACGTGTGCACTGCTGGATATCCACACGGCCTATGTCTTCGTCCTTCAGCGCGATCTGCGAGAGTTCGGCCGCGTTCCGATTGATTTGGTGGCCCGACGAAGTGAAACCCGAGAGTTCACTCACGTGCGATCGGACGAGCATTCGCAGACATCGCGCCAGATCTCCGCCACCGTCTCGCGCGCGACCAGCCGCTTGTGCTCGATGGCGTATTTTCGTACTCGGGACAGGATGTGTCTGCTCTGCTCGGTTGTGGCGGCGAGTTGCAATTCCCGGAGCAGCGTTGTGATGGCCGAGAGCCCGGAATGTTTGCCGATCACGATGTGGTTGGAGCGACCAAGCAAACGTGGGTCGAGCGCTTGGTAGGTGCGTTCGTCCTTCAACAGCCCATCGACATGAATGCCGGATTCGTGCGTGAACACATGCTCCCCGACAATCGCCTTGTTGAGAGGAATCGCCCGTGCAGCCGCGGCCGCGACCAGCGCGGCGACCTCTATGAGCTCCGGCAGCACGATGCCGGTGTCGCGCCCGTAGAGCTGTTTGAGTGCGACCGCAACTTCCTCCAGCGGCGCATTGCCGGCGCGTTCGCCTAACCCGATGACAGTGACGGAAGCGTGGCTCGCGCCGCCCCTGATGGCCGCGAGCGTGTTGGCGGTCGCGAGCCCGAGATCGTCATGGCCGTGGAATTCGAGCTCGAGATCGCTGGTCGCGCGCAGGCGCGCGATCAGCGCATAGGCGGAGTCGGGATCGAGGACGCTGAGCGTGTCGGCGACACGAAACCGGCGCGCGCCCGCGCCTTCCGCAGCCGCGATGAGACTGATGAGAAAGTCGACATCGGCGCGGGAGGAGTCCTCGCCTCCGACGGCGACATCAAGCCCTCGCTCGCGGGCGTAACCCACTACCCGCTTCACCCGCTGCAAGGCCTGGTCGCGATTCCCGCCCAGCTTGGCCGCGATCTGTACGTCTGAAGCCGGGATCGAAACATTGACCATCGACACCTTGGCCTCGATCGCCGCGTCGACATCGGGCTCACGCATGCGGCACCACGCAATAGGGGTGAGCGGCAGCCTCTCCTCGACAATGGCACGGATGGCCGCGATCTCATCATCGCCCATGGCGGGGGTCCCCGCCTCGATCTCCGTGATGCCGGCCCGCGCCAGCGCATGCGCGATGGCCACCTTTTCAGCTGTTGTGAACGCAACACCAGGCGCCTGCTCGCCATCGCGCAGCGTGGTGTCATTGAGCACGGTCCGCTGGTTCCACAGCGAATCGGACCATGCCGGCTTGGCAGCGATGGCTTTGGCGTCAAACAACGAAGCCTCCTGATTGTGCTTGGCAAGGACTGCTTTGGCAAACCGCATGCCACGCCCGCAGCGTCCCACACTATTGAATATCCATCATTTTCGCCCGCAGTCGGACGTCGCCAGAACGACGGTGTCGCAAAACAGACGCGCCAGTTGAGCTCTCACCATTCTGCGTCCTGGATCAGTTCGGGTTACGGCGCGGATCGACTGTCAGACCGACGCGTCAGGGTTCCGTTCGCTAAACCAGGCACATCGCGTCAGGAGATTGGCTTCGGTCATGGTGACAAGGACGCCGCCGCCGTAAACAACGTGTCGGATGCTGGGTGGTATCGGTGTCGAAAACGGTTGTGAGACATCAGGCTTCATTCAAACGCAGCAGGACCGCACGACTGATCCACAATCTTATGAACGGAGGCCTGCCGGCGCCGGGACGCCGGAGTTGAGCAGCCTCGCCCGAACAGATCGCCGCAACCGCATTCTCTGTCCGCGCCGGACAAAGCACTGAGCCCGTCAGACCGCTACAGCTTGGGCGCAAGCCGGCCTTGAGCACAAGATCATCTCGCTGGTTGGCGCCGTAATCCGCTGCACCAGATTTGGCCGCGTCACCTGCACCTCATCGGCCAGCTGCGCGACCGTCGGGCGGCAGTTGCGCCAAAGAACTACCTATCGGTCGGCAGTCATGCAGGTCAGCCACCGCTCGCGACCGAAGCGGCCGGCGCCAACAGAACGTCACGCCGGCGCTCGGCCATGCGGCTCTCACCGCTTTCATCGCCAAAGCAGTGGTTGAAGTCCTTGCACTCTGTGCACACCGGCGTCGTGCACAAGATGAGGCCCTCGTCCTCGCATAGCCTGCGATAAAAGAAGCGCTTCCAGCGCATGTTGTTGACGTTGCGCCTGGCGAGCGGCCCGAAATGGCGGTTGAGGAGACGCAACAGTTCACCACGATTACGCAATCCGAGATCTGCCCACAGATGATTCGGCTCCATGACGCGGCGCGCGATCATCGCGGCCAGCCAACGGCCGGTGTCCCCTTGCGTCGATCGTTGCGCGAGCAAGAGATCACGTACCATTGTGACCTCGTCGTTGTCGACGTGCTCGACATCCCGCGGCAACTCCTCCTCTTTGATCCGAGCCGATGGAAAGCGTTGCTTGAGCAACGCCGCCAGCTGATCGCTGGACAGGCCAACCTTCTCGGACAAGAGACCACCATCCATCGCACCGGCAGCCAGAATGGACGCCAGCACGTGGCGGTCGAAACTGATGTCATTGCTTGTGTCGGCATCTGCGGGGAGCATCCCGGTCAGAAGGCGATAGCTGGCAATTGCGCCACGTCCCTGGACGCTCCCATCATTCGTCTCGACAACCATAACAGGATAGAACTGCTCTTCGAACATGGGCGTCCGCTACCCTTTCCACATTGGGTCAAGTTTGCATCACCGCGTCGGCCCTTGGGAGCCACCCTTTCGCCCGACTACCGGCCCTCCGTTTTGGATTGGGAGGGCCGGTGCTGTCGCGCTGCGTCCTTTTACGATGCTGCAAGTTCAGCAGCGCTTTTCCCGACGATGGACTCATCAACGGCCTTCATGATGCCGTGCTCCATCAGCATGTCCTCGAGCTCGTCCATGGTGATCGGAGTCGGGATGATGCCTTTGCCGCCATTGTTGTGGATCCTGCCCGCGAGGTTGCGATAGTGATCCGCCTGCTTGGAGTCCGGCGCGTATTCCAACACGGTCATGCGCCGCAGCTCCGCATGCTGCACGATGTTGTCGCGCGGCACGAAATAAATCAGCTCAGTGCCGAGCTTTTTGGCGAGCGCTTCCGCGAGCTCCAGCTCCTTGTCGGTCTGCCGCTCGTTGCAGATGAGGCCACCGAGCCGCACGCCGCCGGAGCTCGCATATTTCAGAATACCCTTGGAGATGTTGTTGGCGGCGTACATGGCCATCATCTCGCCGGACATCACGATGTAGATTTCCTGCGCCTTGTTCTCGCGGATCGGCATCGCAAAGCCGCCGCAGACGACGTCGCCGAGGACGTCATAGGAAACGTAGTCGCGCTCCTCATAGGCGCCGTTCTCCTCCAGGAAGTTGATCGAGGTGATGACGCCGCGGCCTGCGCAGCCGACCCCGGGCTCCGGGCCACCCGACTCGACGCAGCGGATGTCCTTATAGCCGATCTTCATCACGTCCTCGAGTTCGAGGTCCTCGACGCTGCCGGCATCGGCAGCCAGACTCAGGATCGTATCCTGCGCCTTGGCGTGCAGAATAAGGCGAGTGGAGTCCGCTTTGGGATCGCAGCCCACGATCAGGATCTTGTGACCCATCTCCGCCAGCGCCGCCAGCGTGTTCTGGGACGTGGTCGACTTTCCGATACCACCCTTGCCGTAGAACGCGATTTGTCTCAGTGAAGCCATGTTGCTCTCTCCATCAACCGATTTGCCAAAGATTGCGTGCTGTTTTGCACGCGAGCTTGTTTCTCTTTCAGAAACGGGGCACACGGGCCTAAGGGAAGGAGAGCATCGCTCGTCGTACGCGTCGGCGTGCACTCAGCCCTTACTCAGTGTTGCTGCGTTCTAATAGCAACGGCCGTGCCAACGCCGGCCCCGCTGTTTAACCTTCTGATGATGCACTGCAAAATATGCCAGGCCGCCGATCGAGCTGGATGTTTCGAACCTGACAGCAGCTGCGCGGCTGTGTGCAATCTGACAGCGCTCACAATTTTTGAGGAAACTTAAGTCTGATTGCGGCGCATTCGTGCGCCAGACGGAACTCCCCTGCCGGATGGTTTGAAATGCAACTGCGGTCGAGCCTCTCGGCACGATTTTCAGAAGCGATGCTCCGATCAGCAACGAAGTTCGAGCGGCCTCGTGCACCAAAGACAGGTGTTCGCGCTTGATGAAGATGTGATGACCGGTTGGTCTTACCGGTCGCGCTGCAGCACGACATCGAAACCGAGACGTTTCCGATGTCCGATTGGCTCGAATTCCACTTGGTGCTGACTGCGGTCCTCACGAGAGCGACGCATGCGCGGGCACTGATCGGTCATCGAGAGCCTGACTCGGGCCGTTCGCGTGCGGCTTCTTCACGACAATCGACGCGGAGATCGCGATCGAGACATTAATGGCTGACCCACATGGCCGCTCCCGGACCGGCTGCCTTCGATCAAGTTCCAGAGGTTCCTCGCAGAGAACTGCGCGCATGCCCCTGTTGATGGACGCGCCAGTCATCGTTTTCACGAATTCGATCCTCATCGGCGCGAAAGCGGCAGCGCACCCCGACATCGGCGATCTTTTCCACGTCCCGGAACTCGTCACGGCGGCAACGGTGATGCGCTATGACCGCACCCGCGAAAGGGCCGTGAACGTCTGCGAATGCAACCCCAGTCACCCCGAAGGGTCTCTTGTCGCCAAAACAATGCCAATCGCGAGCAGCGGATCGGCTGTGATCTGGATGCAGTGTTCGGACCGGTCGATCAAGTGCAGGTCATAATGCGGAAAGCTGCGAAAGGGCGGCTCGGTGACATCAGAGGCATCGCACCGCACCAGGGCGAGATGGGGAAAGCGGCGCCGCAGATCGGTCAAGGGGCTCGCGCGGCCTTTTGCCGCCGTGATCACTTGTTCAAGTTCGATCAATTCGTTTTCGTCCAGTGCCATGGCCGCCTTTATCGTTTGTGTGCGTAAACAATTGCGTTATCGCCAGAACACCCGGTCGAGATCGGCATTAACCTCATCAGTCAATGCGCTCAGACGCTGATGGACGCTGTGGAATTGCCAGATTCCTCGCGCATGGTCTTTCCAAAACAGCTTCCACAGTCCGCATACGGCGTCATAATGGATCAACGCGACATCAATCACGCGGCCATCCTTGTCGATGTCGCGTGAGCAGCAGGGACTCTCGATGAGATAGCCCCCCTTAACCGGCTTCACACTGGGTGAGACATAACGATAGCGTCTGCGGGAGCCCAATGCGCATTCGATCCGCTTGCGATCGACCTCGTTCGGGTGAGCGTTCAGGCCGACGACTGCCCTTTTCATGACCGCAGCATTCATTGTGAAAGCCTCTTAAAGCCACGTTCTTTGCGCTTCAGGACAGCAGACCGGCCGCCCCGGCAAAACTGTAGAAGCTAAGTCTGTACGTTCGCTTGCGTGTGCGCTTTCAAGCGTACGATTTCGCCGATACGGCCCGGCGCCCACCAAAAGGTCGTCAAGGGCCCAGGCGCGAAACAAGCCGCCGTTGATGGGGCCGCTGGCGGATTTGAGCGGGCGCCACTCGGATGTCGAATGAAGGGGCGCGATCATGATGGGGTCCCTTCCCGCAATGGCTGACCGTCGAGCTTGGTGCGTGCGTCAACCGAATCAAGTTCCTTGCATTTCATTCCGACGCGGCGGCCGGTTTGAAGAAACTCGACACCGTAGACGTAGAATTGCTGCAGGAACGTGCCGATGGAAACGACGTAACCGACCTCGCCTTTCTTGGCCAGGATGTCCCCGATATCCTTGCCGGCGTAGGTCCCGTCATTGCGAACGGTGCGATTGGCCTTCACCTTTTCACCAAGGTTGAAGACCGGCGGTCCATCCAGCTCTGTGACGTCACTGTCGCGGACGATGTTGCTCATGCATCACTCCGTCGTGAACTTGATCGGGCCGCATTCTGCGAGCTCGCTGGCCGCCGTGGCCGCGATTGCCGGCATGAAGCCGGCGATTCTCTGCAGCTACTGTCAACGTGAACTCCATGACGCTTACGCTCGTTCAGGCCGGCGGCTGGTATCGCGGCAATGAGGTGTCGATGACGCAGGTCTTGTCGACCGGACAGACCGCAACACATTGCGGCTCCTCGAAGTGACCGATGCATTCGGTACATTTTTTCGGGTCAATCACGAACGTTCCGCCCATCTCGAAGATTGCCACGTTGGGACATTCGGTCTCACAAGCGGAGCAGCCTGTGCATTGCGAAGAAATGATCTTGAACGGCATCCGATGTCCTCTTCACGCCACCGACATCATCGGGTCCTGCCGGATCGCTCCGTCACCCCGGTCGACATGCTGGATCTCGCCGCTCTTCACCTTCTTGAGATAAGAGCTGAACCATGCGATCGCGGACGTCTCGATGAACTCGTGCGCGTATTGATCGACCGGCTCGATGCCAGCCTTGTGGAGTTCGCTCGTCGGCCGACCACCGATCCTGGCGACGAACACGGCATGGCAGTCATTGATAGAGCGGATGATGGCCGCAAGGTCATCCTGCGCGCCATGGCCGCCTTGGCAGTAGTGATCGACGCGGCGGTGATCGACGAATTTTGCGCCGGATCTCGATACTTCATACACCTGAAACTCGTTGGCATGCCCAAAATGCTCATTGATGAGCCCAGCGCCCTTGGTTGCGACCGCAATCAGCACTTTGATATCGCTTGTCCCGCCTGCATGCTCCTGCACTTCCTCCTGCCTTGGCATTATCCTGGCGCGGCGTTCCGCCTCGATTCCAGCCTGGGTGGCCTTGCGCGCCTCAGGGTCGTAGTTGACGGTCATGGTCACAATCTTCTCCTTCGTAAACTCCGCGCTTCGATCCTCGCCGAGCAGTCCGACCGCGTCGGCGCGGCATTGGCGGCAATGGCGCATCATGTTCATCTCGCCTTCGCATGCGTCCTGCAGTGCCTTCAATTCGCTTGTCCTCGGCACGCGCTGGCCCTTGAGACCGAACATGGTGCCGTGCTCGGGGGCTGCGATCAGCGGCATGATGTTGTGCAGGAAAGCGCCGCGCGACTTCACGGCTTTGTTGACCTCAACCAGGTGCCGTTCGTTGATGCCCGGGATCATCACTGAATTGATCTTGCAAAGAATGCCTCGCGCGGAGAGCATTTCGAGGCCCTCGAGCTGACGTCTGGTGAGGATTTTCGCCGCCTCGAGCCCGCTGTATCGCTTGTGGTTATAGAAGATCCACGGATAGATCCGGGCGCCGATCTCGGGATCGGTCATGTTGATTGTGATGGTGACGTGCTCGATGTTCAGCCGGGCGATGGTGTCGACGTGATCGGGCAAGGCGAGCCCGTTGGTCGATAGACACAGTTTGATGTCGGGCGCAGCTTTGGCTACGAGCTCGAAAGTTCTGAAGGTCTTGTCTGGATTTGCCAGGGGATCGCCGGGACCGGCAATGCCAAGCACAGTCATCTGCGGAATGCGGGAGGCGACCGCGAGCACCTTTTTGGCCGCCTGCTCGGGCGTGAGCTTCTCGCTGGTCACACCCGGGCGCGATTCATTGGCGCAGTCATATTTGCGATTGCAGTAGTTGCACTGCATGTTGCAAGCTGGCGCGACCGCAACATGCATGCGCGCGTAGTGGTGATGCGCCTCGACGCTGTAGCAGGGGTGCGTCTTCACCTTGTCCCAGATCGCCGGCGGCAGATCGCCTTGGCCCCCGTGTGGCCCGCAGCTCGCTTTGCCGCCGCGAACCGAGATGCCGCAGCTTTTAGTCTCGGCGGCCAGCATGGCCTCGCCGCCTTCTCGTACATTTTTAGCGCTGCTGCCGCGCTCCACTGCGTCCATGTCGAGTTCTTTCTCCAAGCCAAACAGGCTTCCCGGAGCCACTCCTGAGCGAGCCTTTGAACGTGGGTTAGCAACTCGCATGCCACCGCGGCAGGCGACAGACTTTCTCATTTGTACCAATCTGTTAGCGAGAGCGATCTGCCCTGTTGCGCAGCCGACAGCAAGCATGCGGCGTGTTGGAAATCCGACAGACGTTGGGATGCAGGGAGCGATTGCCGCACCTGTCAACCAACGCGCTCCCGCTCAGCGGCACCGGCGCCTTTCACTGTGATCGGACGACTGCCACGGCTGGACCGAGGTGGGCGGGCTTCGCTTTGCCAGCGCCTCTAATTGGCCAGCAAGATCTCCACGGCCCGCGGGATCGCAATCGCGAGCGGGGTCAAGCCCTGGTCGAGCAGGAATCTCAGCTCGTTGCGCGAGAGGGCATCCGGTTCGACAAGTGCGTAGTGAACGTCTGCCGAGCGCTTCGTGATCTGCCGCGCAAAAATGCGTAGCAGCTGATCGTCGAACCGACAGCCGATGAAAAGAAAGCTCCGTCCAAGCCGCCGCTGCTTGACGATCTCCGGAATGGGCGACTGGATATCGATCTCGGTCAGGACCTCGACATAATCGGCGTCGGAGATCAGGAAGTTCCTTGCCGGCAGCACGCCACCATGCGGCTTGTAGAGGACCGTGGTCCAGGCGCCGGCAGCCGGGGACTCGACCTCTACGCCATCGGCATCATAGAAACGGTACCAGCGAACCTCGCCGATGCCGGCGCGGGTAATCCCTTGCACTTCGCCCCATCCCTCACGCTTGCCAAGCGATGCGCGCATCGCGCCATCATACCAGGTATCGACGATCATGGGTAAGCGTAACGCAGAAAGATGACGATGCAAGGCTGTCGGCTCGACCGGTGCGGCAAACGCCTGGGCCATCAACCCTGTCACGGTAGACCGATGCTTGTTGCTCTCAATATGCTGTGCTGCAGCCCAAGGATTGCCGCGGGCCCGGCGCGGCAGCGCGACCTTGGTGCCGAAGAAGATCGCCAGCGCGTCAGGTGTCACTGGCACGTTAGGCTTGGACAACTCGGCGAGCCCGGGCCCGAGATAGGGAACAATGCTGCCGGCATGCAGTCTGGCCGCAACATTGGCGAGCAGCGCCTCTGCATCCGTCCCTTTGAGACAGTTGATTTGCGGCATTGCGCTCATCGTTCATCGCCGTCCCCGCCAATCCTTTTGGCATTGACCGTGATCGGCAGCGGCGTATCGCTCGCCATCTCGGGCAGGTCGAGCACCCATCCATTCGTTAATCTGATCCAACCGCCCCACAGTGTCTCGTGCTCGGATTCGACGATCCGCTCTTCAAGATCCTTCTTGGGCACATAAATCGACAGGCCCGCCTCGGGAGAGCGGCGGATCATGACTTTCATGAGATCAACTCCAGGAATTACGGATTGCTAGCGGGGCGAGCTCTCGGGACATGCCACGCAGACGAACCAGGATGTCGGACAGCGCACGCACGACCTGATCGATTTCTTCAGCGGTGGTTTCATGGGACAGCGAAAAGCGCACCGCGCCGGGCAGGCTGCTCGCCGGCACATGCATGGCGCGCAGCACATGCGATGGCTCCATCGCGCCTGAGCTACAAGCCGACCCGAGCGACGCGGCAATGCCGGCGCGATTGAGGTGATGGACGATCGCTTCCCCTTCGAGGCCCTCGAAGGCGATATTGATTGTGTTCGGCAGCCGGTTACAGTGGTCGCCAAGGGCCGTGCAGTGACCGTTCTGCAAGATCGACTGCTCCAGACGATCGCGCAGCGCAGCAACACGAACGCGCGCTCGGTCGAGCCGCTCTGCAGCAAGCTCTGCCGCTTTTCCGAGACCGACGATGCCGGGGATGTTCTCGGTTCCACCGCGGCGCCGGCGTTCTTGTCCTCCGCCCCGGATCAGCGGCCTGAATGTCGTGCCTTTGCGTAAGTAAAGCGCGCCGATTCCCTTGGGTCCGTGCAGCTTGTGCCCGGACAGCGACAGCATGTCGATAACGCTGGCCTTCAGGTCAATGGGTACCCTGCCGACCGCCTGCACGGCATCGGTATGAAACAGCGCGCCCGAGGCGCGCGCCCATCCAGCCAGACGTTCCACCGGGAAGATGGTGCCGGTCTCGTTGTTAGCCCACATCACCGATGCAATCGCCGTACGTGGTCCAAGCGCCGATCGAAACGCCTCAAGGTCGAGCCGGCCGCGCGAATCCACCGCGATCAGATGAACCTTGGCCCCGCTTTGGGCCACCTGTTCGACCAGCGCCAGGATCGCCTGATGCTCGACCGAGGTGGTGACGATCTCGTCCCGGCCCTCCTGCGTCGCCAGCGCTGAGAGAATGGCGGCGTTGTTGGATTCCGTCCCGCCAGAAGTAAAGACGATCTCGTCATCATGGGCAGCCCCTACTAGCGCCTGCACGCTGCGGCGTGCCTGCCGCATGGCGCCCGCGACCTGCCTGCCAAAGGCATGGGCTGAGGAGGCATTGCCGAACCGCTCGGCGAAAAATGGCAACATGGCCTGCACGACCGACGGATCCGTTCGGGTCGTCGCATTGTTGTCGAGATAAATAGCCACTGAAACCCTGCTCAATATGGCGCCGAAGGCGCGCCGGCAACCGGGATCAGGCGAACGAATTCGCCGAGCTTTTCGATCAGCCGCGCCTGAATGCCCTCCAGCGTCGCAGCTGACAGCTTGCAGAGCACGCAGGCCCCCGTCAGCTTGACCATGATCTTGGTCCCGTCGATCGCAACCAGCTGACAGTCACCACCGTCGCGCTTCAGATTGGGGCGGACCTCCTCGAGCACGGCGCAAATCACTTGCTCCCGGTCCATCTCGGCGGCCGTCGTTTGCTTCAGTTGCTTGGATTCGGCCAGCATGCTTGCGACCTCGTTCATCAGCTGAAGGATTTACCGCACGAGCAGCCCGCGTTGGCGTTCGGGTTGTCGAAGGTGAATCCGGAGCCCTCCTGCGCCAGCACGAAATCGATGGTGGTGCCGGCGAGATATTTGTGGCTGTCGTTGTCGACGAACAACTTGACCCCGTCGCGCTCGATCACCTTATCGTCCGACGTCGTCTCAGTGGCCAAGCCCATGATGTATTTGAACCCGGCACAGCCGCCGGACTCAACCGTAATGCGCAAGCCGCTTGCTCCCGATGTTGAGATCACCCCCCTGACCGCATTCAGTGCGTTATCTGTCAATTTGATCATGCTCACTCTTTCACCTCGCGTGGCTCGGCTGACTGCAAGTTGGCAATTCGCATGCCAGCGCACGCGCGCCTGATAAGGCTTCCGTTTTTCAACTCTCGCCTGTTGGCTTTGCGACTCGTGTCGGCTTCCCGACGCGGCGATTTCGGGATTTAAGCGCGCTTGCGCGTTTCTTCAGGCGTTTACACGGATGAAATGCGGTGCATGGGTCGGCAAGCAATTTGCATTTCCGTGCTGCGCCGGTCGTGGGCCGGCGATGAGCTTAGATCGAGGACGATTTTCATGACTGCAATCGAGAACACCGCGCTCGGCCGGCTGGACAAGGAGGGGCGACTTCTCAATGCCGTTCTCAAGGGCGAGACGACCAGGCCGGGCCGATTCGGTTTTCGTGGCGATATCGCGTTGAAGTTCCAGGCCCAACTCGCGGACGAGAAGCGGCCGCCGGATTATTCAATCGAGCAGGTCCTGACGGTCGCGCAGGAGGGCGAAAGCACAATCCCGGTGCTGGCCGGTTATCTGCATTCATTGGCCTATCTGACCGACGTCAGTAGCGTTCTGGACGGCGCGCTGAGGCCCGACGGGCGCTACTTCATGTTCTGCAACAATATAGATCTGTTGGCGAAATACCAGACCAAGGTCGGCGACATCACCTTTCACATCCTCCCGTGCGATGAATCGACGGTCTGGAAAGAGATGATGGACCTGGCCGGGCTCGATAAGAACGACTTCAAGAAATTCGATGCAGGCGGCAAGCTGGACTACCTGCTCGGCGCAGCCACTGCTCTCGATGCCTCCTATGAGGAAATCCCTTACGAAGACGGGCTGAAGCGGATGGGGCCCGTGAAAAACCGCAACCACAATCGCCCGGTCTGAGCGCTGACTTTGGATCTCGTCGAAGCGGCCTCCTCGACAGGTCGCGCCGTCAGCAGATGTCGCGGTCCATTTCCATCAAAGTGATGAGCGAGCCGCTCGCGTTGCGACGCGATCAACGCGGCGGCCGCGCGAAGCCGATCCGCGGCGACTCGATCGGACAGATGCCGGTGCGGCCAGGAACTTCTTGCGTTGGAACTCAAATTGACGGCGATCCCACCCTTGCGGCAACGAACAGAGTCCCCGGCACCCTACAAGGGCAACCAATGGCCTCGCGGCTGTCGTCCTCGTCAACGATCGCGAGATGAAACCCACGGGGCTAGCGCACTGAACGCTTTCGGACCAAGAACCGACATGGATGCTTCTGGCTTTCTGCGCGATGTGGGTTTCCAAACAGGTTCGCGATTCTTCAACAAGCCGTTCGTTGCTTTGGGACAGAACTCATGCTGAACGGACCTGCAATCGTTCGCGGCAAGAGAGCCAAGGCATCTGTCAATTGGCGCAGCTCTTGCTCAGGTGTTCGACGCAATCATCCAGCGCAACTGCTTTGTCGGCAGCGTTTGCAGAAGCGAGGATACTTCTCTTCGAGGTCTGAATGTCTTTAGAAACTGATCGTCAGGATCGACTGTTCGCGATTATCCTCGGCACCAATGAGATTGCGTCTGCGATCGCCGTCCAGCTAGCGCGCGGCGGAACTTGCGTGGTGCTGTCGCACGATCCCGATCCGCCTGTGATCCGGCGCAGGATGGCGTTCCATGACGCGCTGTTCGCCGGGACGGCACAGGTCGAAGATATTGTGGGTGAACGCCTCGACGACGCCATGCAGGTGCTCAGGGTAATCCGCGGGGACGCTAGCCGACGAAGACGGGTCATCGTCTCCCGTCTCGGCCTTGTCGACCTCCTTCCGATCCGCCGCATTGACGTGCTGATCGACGCACGTCTGCAGAAGCGCCAGATCAAGCCCGACCTGCGGCGGCTCGCGGGACTGACCATAGGTCTGGGCCCAGGCTTCTCCAAGAGCACGAATTGCGATGTCGCGATCGAAACCCGGCCCGGCAGGATCGGCCTGGTCCAGCAAAACGGCTGGACGGATGCGGCTAACGGAATTGCGAGCCGGCTCGGTGATCTCGGCGCCGAACGTTTCGTTTATTCCAGCCTTGATGGCACCTGGCGAACGTCAGTCGCAATTGGAACGCATGTCGACAAGGATCTCGTGCTCGGCCATCTTTCCGGCGCGCCCGTCATGGCGCCGCGCGATGGCGTATTGCGCGGCATCATCCGTGACGGGACCGAGGTTCCTTCCGGCGTCAAGCTGCTCGAGATCGACCCGCGCGGCGTACTGGCGCAATGGACCGGTATCGACGACCGCGGCCGGGCAATCGCCAACGCGACGCTAAGTGCGGTCCTTCGAGGCGCGGCGCAGCGGTTCGGCCTGGTCGTTCAACCGGAGATGTCGGGACACGCGTGACGCGCTGCCGCACCAGCCACCTGGAGCGCGTCACTTTGCCTTTTGGACAGTGTCGACAAACCCGCCCCGCAGCGGGCGGGCCGAGCCAGCATGGGACAGTAACGTTGCAGACCTCAATCCTCAAAAGGCATTACGATGCCCGCCTGCCCTGGTACACCATCTATCCAACAGTGCCGGAGTTCTCGGCAGCGGTTGGCCCCAAGGATTGTGAGGAATGGCTGAGGCGCCTGCCGACCGACGACGCCGTGTCGCTCTATCTCCACGTTCCATTTTGCCGGTCGATCTGCTGGTATTGCGGCTTTCCGAGGACCAGCACTGGCCGGGATGCGCCGATCCTCGACTATCTGGCGGTCCTGCATGAGGAAACCCGTCTGGTCGCGGCGCAAGCGCCGCCTGCGCTGCCCGTGAGCGATGTGCATTTCGGCGGCGGAACCCCGACCCTCATCCCGCCATCCGAGTTCCCGGCCCTGATGGACGTCCTGCGCCGCCGCTTCACCTTGAGGGAAGGGGCTGCGGTCGCCGTCGAGATCGACCCGCGCACCTTCACAGTCGAAATGGCTGAAACTCTCGGAGCCGCCGGCGTCAACCGCGCAAGCCTGGGTGTGCAGAGCTTCGATCCCGTCGTTCAAAAGGCCATCAACCGGATCCAGAGTGAAGCGGAGACGGCGGGTGCCGTCGAAAATCTTCGCGGGAATGGAATAACCCGCATTAACTTCGACCTCATCTATGGTCTGCCAAATCAGACAGTGCAGTCCTGCGTCCGGACCGCCGAGACGGTGGTGGCGATGCGCCCCGACCGCCTTGCTGTGTCCGGTTACGCGCATGTTCCCTCCTACAAGAAAAATCAGCGTCTGATCGATGAGGCCCTGCTGCCGGACACGGTTGCCCGTGCCGAACAGGCTGCGGCGGTAGGCGACACGCTGGTTGCTGCCGGGTACTGCCAAATCGGGCTGGACCATTTCGCCTTGCCGGACGACGAACTCGCGCTGGCGCAGAAGACCGGTCGCTTGCGACGTAACTCGTTGGGGTACTCGGCTGATACGTGTCAAACCGTTATCGGCCTCGGTGCCTCGGCCATCGGCCGTGTCGGCCACGGCTATGTCCTGAACGAGGTTGCAACGGGTTCCTACACGCGGCACATCCGCGCTGGCCGTCTGGCGACGTCAAAGGGCTATCCTCTCTGCAACGAAGACCGCGTCCGGGCCGCGATCATCGAGCGGCTGATGTGCGATCTGGAGGCTGATGTTCCGGCAATCTGTACAGCCTTTGGATTTGATCCGGTTCCCCTGCTCGATTCAGCTGAACGCTTGCAAATTCTCGCCGAGGACGGGGTCGTGGACATCGAAAGCGGCTTCATCCGCGTGAGACAAGAGTACCGCTTTTTGCTCCGCGCTGTCGCTGCCGCATTCGACGCTTATCTGGACCGCTCACCCTATTAATCCATTGCGGATGACGTTTGTGGAAGGCAACCACAACCGGCAAGCGCCGGGCGTGATGGGTTGCCTGATGCAAGTGGGCTGCCTTGAAATTCGGCTGTGTCATCAATCCGGCGAGACCAGCGATCACCGCCCCGAGCTCTGGCGGCTGGACTTCGCCTTGCTCCCGCGCGCGCGTTCGCCAGTGACTTACACGCGCCGCGCTGACGCCAAAACGCTCCGTCACCTCCCGACCTGAAACACCGCTCCAAATATAGACAAGCACCCGTTCACGAAGATCCATCGACAACAGTTTCGCCATCCCCGCAGGTTTCCATCCCGGCGACGAGCTTTCATCATCAAACCGCCGATCTGGACATCCCCAGCAACTCAGCCAGATGGACTAACGCTCACAACCAGCGCGAAAGCTGTCCCTCTGGCGAGATGCGCAAAGCTCAATTTGAACAGACAACCCCAACAGCATCGCGGCGTTTGAGGTTCCGCTGAGCGAACAGCGACCTCGTCTCAAACGACCGAGATCTCAAATGCCATGATGCCGACGGCTAGCTTGCCGCCGAAATATGGCCGAAGTCGGTGACCTGCCTCTCGAACAGCCCGCGATAGATGCCGCCGGGCCGCTTGGTCAGGGCAACATGTGTGCCCTGCTCGACGATACCGCCGCGATCAAACACCAGGATGCGATCGAGGCTGCGCACCGTCGACAGGCGGTGTGCGATCACGATCGAGGTGCGCCCCTTCATCAGCCGCTCCATCGCCTGCTGGATCAGCGCCTCCGATTCCGAATCCAGGCTCGAGGTCGCCTCGTCCAGGATCAGCACCGGTGCATCCGCCAGGAAGGCGCGCGCCAGCGCCACGCGCTGTCGTTCGCCGCCCGAGAGCTTGACGCCGCGCTCGCCAACCAGCGTGCCGTAGCCCCTCGGCAGCCGCAGGATGAAGTCATGCGCGTTTGCGAACCGCGCCGCCTGCTCGATCGCCTCCCGGCTGGCCCCCGGCCGGCCATAGGCGATGTTCTCGGTAAGCGAGCGGTGGAACAGGATCGGATCCTGCTGCACGATCGCGATCTGGCTGCGCAGCGATTGCTGCGTGGCCAGCGCGATGTCCTGGCCGTCGATCAGAACGCGACCATCGGAGACGTCGTAGAGCCGCTGCACCAACTTAGCGAAGGTCGTCTTGCCAGCGCCGGAGCGGCCGACGAGACCGACCCGCTCGCCGGCGCGGATCGTCACCGACAGCCCGTCGTAGAGCGGCGCGATATGGCCGCCATAGTGGAACGTGACGTCGTCGAACACGATCTCGCCGCCCTCGATTGCGATGGGTCGCGCGCCAGCAGCATCGGCGATGCCGATCGGCTCGTCGTGGATGGCGACCAACTCGTCCATGTCGTTGACCGAGCGCTGGAGGTTGTTGATGTGGAAGCCAACGTCACGCAAATAGGCGTGGATGACGTAGTAGCTGGTCAGCACATAGGTGACATCGCCTGGCGTGGCGTTCCCCGCCATCCACAGCAGCACCGAGCCGCCGATCACCGAGCCGCGCAGGCACAACAGCAGCAACAGCTGCGACAGGGCGGCGCAATTGTGGCGCAGCCAGGTCCGTTGTACCCGCACGCGCCAGCGCTTGATGACGCGCGCGAGCCGCGCTTCCTCACGTATTTCGGCGCCGAACGATTTCACCACCGCGTTGCAGGTTACCGCATCCGCCAGCGCGCCGCCGACCTTGGTGTCCCACGCATTGGAGATGCGCGCGGCCGGCGCGATGTAGCGCGTCGAGAACAGCACCGTCATCGTGACATAGGCGAGCGCACCGAGCGCGACCACGAGGCTGAGCGAGGCCCAATACACACCGAGCAGGATTGTCGATCCGATCAGCACCAGCACTGAAGGCGCCAGCGCCGTCAGGATGGTATGGTTCAACAGGTCGAGCGCCCACATGCCGCGGGTGATCTTGCGCACCGTCGAGCCCGCAAAGGAGTTGGCGTGCCAATCGGTCGAGAAGCGCTGCACGCGCATGAAGGCGTCCTGCGCGACATCGGACATCGTCCTGAGCGTGAACGGCACGATCGCCTGCAGGCCTGCGAGCCGCAGCACCATCGACGCTGCGCCCAGCGCAACGATGGCGCCGAATGCGACCAATGTCGCATGGCGCGCGTCGGGATCTGATGGGCCGCGCGTCAGCCCATCGATCAGATGCCCCGAGAACACCGGCATGAAAAGATCGGCGATGGTCGCACCGAGCAGTCCGCCGGCCACGACAAGGGTATGCCCCGGCTGCTTCAGCCAGTGCCGGAACACGAAGGGCAACACGACCCGCATCGCGGTAGAAGGTTTATTAGCTGGAGGGATCATGGCGCAATCAGCCACGCTCATCGGGCAAGCTGGCTCTAACTGACTCAAACCGCAGCGTCGCAAAGGCGCGAGAGATCTCCGGTCCTCGATCGGCCCCCTCCGCCGAGCGAGACGCTCGACGCCAACGGCCCAAGTTGGTGGGACCTGGAAGCCTGGCAGTCTGAGACGACCGGGAACGCCCCGCCTCTTCCACCATACATCTTCGGCCTTTTCTCTTCCATAGCATCCCGCTCGCGAGAAGACTTCTCCTTTGAGGGATCGCAGTCATCGGAAAGCAGGGCGTCGCGCACCTGCCCGGCGGCCGCGACCAAACGTCCATGGCTTTCCGTGAGAAAGAAGAGATAGCGCTTGGAGTACCCCTTGTCGTTGCAGACGACCAGTCGACATATCCATCAGGCTCGTTCGCGCGCACAGACATCAATTGCATTCCGATTTCCTTGGCGCATGACATGCGCAGCGCCATGCCCCCACGATTGCCACGTGTGCGCCGAAACCATCAATTGCTAAGGTTAGTAGTTGACTAGCGCGCAAGGCGTTCCTGCGGGCGCAGGTAACGCGGTTGTTACAAGCTCTGAGTGAGCACGTCTTAGCGTCCGAACCCTGGGCAACCTGATTGGCCCGGAGTCGGCGGTGGCGAATTGCGGACAGTCGTCTCCTCGATCAAGCGTCGGAGGACGCTGAGCGCCATCGGACCGCCTCTTGTCTGAGGGTTAAGTCTGAAAGTCATAACCCCTCTCAGACAAGAGGCGGCCGTGCAAATTCTCCTCGCATGTCGCAATGCGTACGCTTCTCAGGCTCGCCTCGGTTACCGCAGGGTACGCTGCAGAGTTGCTGACGGAGGGCTTGTGACGCGTTGCGACACCCTGCCCACCCTTCTTGGATTCGCCGCTCAAGCACCACATTGCCTTCGGCAAGCGATTTGCATTGCGTATCGCGCCACCGAAGTGACAGGCGCGTGTCTAGCTTGAGGGAGTATTCACATGACGACGGTCAAGAACATCGCGGCGACACCGTTAGAGCACGGAGCGCTCGGCCAAACGCCCCATCCGAACGCGGAACCACAAGGCCAAGCGCTTCGAGGCACACGGCAGGTGACGATCGACTGTAGGTCGCGAACGAGACGCCTCCGCCGAAGTGCTCGGTCAAGCAAACACCGACCATCGAGACGGAGGCCCCGTTTGCGATGCTGGGGCGCTCTCTTCTCACTTATCCGTTCGATCTGCGCCTGTCATGGGAGCCCATTCATCTCCTTCATCCCATACGACTCATAACCTAGACATGCATTGTCAGCCGGCCGGCTAAATCGCCGCCCGTCCTTAGCTACTCTCTCGGTTTCAAGCACAGAAAACCGTTGAACTCCCAAACCGCTTGCAACTTCCAGCTTTGCGGGCCTTACATGGTAGCAGCTTGGATCGGTCTAGACTGGCGGAGGTAACCAGATCGACCGATTCCAGGAAGGCCCGCACGGGGGCTCCGCCGTGCGGGCCTTTTCTTCTCAGGTGTGGCCGACGTCATTCCCGAGCGGCGGTATGGGCCACGTCGCCCAATAGAAATCACATCGCAATTCGATTTCGCTCACACAAGCGGCCGGTTGCGGCGGTCCACGACCGGTTTGTCGCAAGTCGCGCCCGTGACGTTCCAAACCGCCGTAACTTTGGCTGCTGTTGAACATCATCCAACTCAGGGGCCAGAAGAACATTCGGACCGTCAAGAGCTGGATCTGCCGTTCTTTTGCGGCGTCTCCATGATCCGGCTCACCGCCGCATGGATTTGACCTTCTCGCCCACGAATAGCACGCGATCGGGAAACAACCCGGCGTCGGCAATGCTTGCGCGGGGTACCCGCGCCACACGCGCGCAATGAAGCCATAGTCGCTACGAATGGCGCGCTGTATCGCCGCTTGCGCCAATGGCACATCGTCAAACACCTGCGGCCACGCAATACAACGAGATCATCAGCTCTTCTACTGCCCCGCCTGCTGAGTCGTGGCTATGGGCATACAAAGAACCTGACGGCAGCATTCCCTCGTCGATTCCGCATGAACGTGGATAGGCTTGGGTTTCGGTCAACTACCAGTCTTCGCAATTGTTCGAGCTGACCGGGCATGTCAAACGACCGGAAAATGAGACGTCGTGCAGGTCAATCGTGGTCCCGTTGATATCGCGTGAAACGCGCAGCAACGGGTCCATTCGCAGCGGCACCTGATAACGCTGCATGTGCCGTCCGATTCTGCGACTTCCTCATTCGCGTCCCAGCTCAAAAGGTTGGTTTTGCGAACAGATGCGTTTTCAGGAGAATGACAGCATGACCAAGATATCCTCGATCGACAGTATCATTCCGCAAGGCGATATCGCAAAGCGCGCGGCGCGGATCGGCGCTGAAATCAGGAACATCAAGCTGTCGGGCGATTTGCCGGCGGAGACGATTACCGCGATCAACAGCCTGCTGCTCGAGCACAAGGTTCTCTTCTTTCGCGATCAGGGCCATCTCGACAACGCAGAGCAGGAGCGCGTTGCCCTTCGCTTCGGAACGCTTATGGCGTATCCGATACTCGCTGTCATCGAGGGAACGGTATCGATGATCGAGATTGATTCCGCGCGCCCCCCCAGACGAGCCGACCTCTGGCACAGCGACGGGACCTTCTTCGAGGCTTATCCTAAAATCGCGGTCCTGCGAGGCGTTGTGATCCCACAATTTGGCGGCGATACGATCTGGTCAAACACCGCGGCCGCCTATCTGGACCTCTCCGCGCCGCTGCAACGGCTTGCCGACGAACTCTGGGCGGTTCACAGCAATGCGTTTGACTACTCCGTCATGGCCAACAGCGAGGCCGACAAAAAGCATATCGACGAGGTGTTCGCCAGAACGGTCTATGAGACCGAGCATCCCGTCGTGCGTGTCCATCCCGAAACCGGAGAACGCGCGCTGGTGCTCGGCGACGTGGTGCAACGCTTGGTTGGCATCCCGAAATATGACGGCCAGAAGCTATTCACCCTTTTCCAGTCCCATATCACCGCGTCCGAAAACACCGTGCGGTGGAGTTGGAAGGTGGGCGATGTGGCGATCTGGGACAACCGCGCCACGCAACATTATGCGGTCAGGGATTACGGCGACCAGCGTCGTGTCGTTCGCCGTGCCACCGTCGCTGGCGAGGTGCCCGTCAGCACCGATGGTCGATTGAGCTCGATGCGCATAAAGGCCGCCAAGGAGCCGCCCGCGTAGGTCGCTTAAGGCTCCTCAGAGACGTCAAAGATCCCGCCGACGCAGTCTCTTCCGCTCGTTTGCTCTCACGGCATCCACGAGCGTGGTCCGCTGTCGGCATTGAACAATGTCCAGTCCCGGCGCCTTGAGCGATGATATCTCCTCCGACCGCGATCTCCCCTTGCTCATGGACGTCCATGACGCGCTTACTGACGCAGCTGCTGCCGGACGTTGCGAGTAAGCTCCGGGCCGATCTGGTCGGCGCACAATCTATCAAGGCGAGCAACAAGGAGGGGAAACTCACGTCGCATGCGGGCGTGGCGATGTCGGTTCGAACTCGCTCGACTGCGGCTCCGGTCTTCAGCGCTCGATCTACTCTGACGCAAACCGGGCTTGCTATCGCCGTATCCTTTGCGGCGAGCCTCGTCTGCAGTTCGGCGTTGGCAGGAGTTGAGAACGCATCAGACACCAGGAGCGAGATGCCGGATGAGGCTCTTGGAAAACACCTTCAAAAGCAGAGGGGCGCCACCACCCGAAGCCGTCAGCTCAAGCGAACAAGGCATCTCGACGGCAGCCCGGCGCCGGCACAACCAACCAATATCCCTGACTCAAGGCACGATCGTCCAGACAAAGTTGCTGAGGCCAGGCCCCCAAAGACAATCGACCCGTTCGCGAAGTTCGATCACCTGCGTGAAAAAGGCATTTGGCTCAATATACCCGGGCCTGCGGATACAATCGATCAGGACAAGGGTGGGGTGCGATCTGCGCTGGCGGATCTCGGGATCGGCTATGTGGGCTGGACGCAAAACAGCTTGATCGACAACCGACTGCCGCATGCTTCCAAAAGCACCATCTTCAATCAGCGCTATATTGGCGAGAGTCCGACATTCGGTACCGTCAATTTCATGATCGTGACCTACGATCTCGGCCGATTTGGAATTCCCGATGGTCAGATCACCGTGGGAGCCGAGCAACAATATTGGACCTGGAAGCCCGCCGGGCCCGATAGAGTGGGGATCAATACAATTGCCTATTACCAGACGTTTTTCGACAGGACGCTCGAACTCAAGATGGGTTACCTCAGAAATCATGACGAGTTCTTGGGAATGAATCCATTTGGGCCGACGCCGGTCATCTTGTCCCAAGTTGGAATGAGCAACAATTCCGCGCCGACGCCAGCTCTCAACGTGAAGTACAATTTTGACGATCGTCTCTACACCAAGTTTTCGATCCAGCGCTCGGTCAGTCCTGACGGCCAATTGGCGCACATAACCGAAAATCCCACAGGCTTGGACTGGCGCACGGCCAACGCCGGCATTTTATTGCTCGATGAAGCTGGATTTAAGAACAAGGCGGCTCCGGGATTGCCAGAGACCTGGTTACGGGCTGGAATCGGTTTCAACGACGGCCGCTATCCGCACTTGGCGTATCCGCTCCAACCGAGAGCCAACGCGAACAGCGCCTACTACGTGGCCGCGGACCGGCAGTTTTGGCAAGCCGATCCACAAGGTTCGCCAGCTCGGGGTATCTATGGTGGGTTCTCCGCAATGTACGCTCCGTCTGACGTCAACAAGGTCAGCCGCTATCTCGAGCTTCGTCTTTATGCGAAAGGACTATTTAACAGCCGGCCAGGTGATCAGATTGCCATTGCTGCCACCAATATCGCTTGGAGCCACTTTGCAGTCGATGCGGCCCTGGCTAAAGGCGATCTCGTCCATCGCGATAGCACGGCGATCTGGGCAAGATATACAGCGCGGCTGGCGCCCGGGGTTCATGCAACCCTGGGCCTGCTATACATCAATCATCCGACAACCATTACATACACAGGCCAAACCGGACATGCCCTGAACGTCTTGGTGTCGACATCAGTGTTCTTCTAAATCCGTTGCTGGATTCTGCCGCGAGTACCACGCCGGAAGCAGCCGCCGAGTTCTAAGCGCGAGCTGCGCAAGAACTCTGCCGTCGCCCAGCCACCGCGAGGTTCAGTCCGAACAGCGGGGGATCCGCTACCCTATGAGGCGAGACGGGGACCACGGCGGCAATGCCGTTCACGCCGCGCGCCGAGACAATCTCCATTGTCCCATTCGCATAGTAAGCCCTTCGTTGAGGTAAGTCCCCGCCGGTCCTTTTCGCTCGCACATTGATCGCTCCAGCCTGGAGTGAGCGTACCTTTACGGGCCGGACATCATCAGGTCCCCGTCAGGGGAGACGGGCATGTTCGTGTGTTCGGATGCTCATCGACGCGGCCCAGCTATTGTCCGCGGCCGGCGCCAAGTTGCGCCACTGAACACGCTGGTGAAGTTGCGGCCGCCGGAATTCTCTCAACCGCACCTTCGCACCAAGTCTCCTTCCTGCACAGGCGACGGAGGCGGCCGTCAGGCCCCTTCTGCCACGGCGGGCGCGTGGGTCTGGCAGTTGGCCGGACAGACCCGGGCGCAGGCGCCGCAACCGATACAGGCGCCCTCATCATCCATCACCATGATTTTTTTCTCGATCTCATCGTCTTCGTCGCTGCCAAGGTCGACAAGATCGCCCTCCTCGTTGATGCCTTTTAATGTCATAACCTTTCGACCACAGACCTTGAAGCAGCGGCCGCATCCGATGCATTTCCCGGAATCGATCGATGCGAGATAATCGGGTATCCAGTCGCGGCCGTCGCGCGTTGCAAATGACATGCTTGTATACCCTTACGCCCTTTCCTGCGCCTTGATATCCTCGCGCTTTTTCTCAAGTTCGGCAAACGCTTCATGCGCTCTTTGCGCCACCGCCATGATCGAGTTCCAGTTGAGCGGCAGCTCCTCTGACAGGTCGTGCAGATCCATCTTGGCCTGCGTGGCTTTGGCTGACAGCTTTTTGATGTCTGCCTTCAGCGTTTCAAGTTCGCTCATGTCCCGCCCTCAATAGTTCGCCGCGTCTGGGAATTTCCGGATCATGCCGATCCCATCCGCGACATACTTTTCGCCCTGGGCGGCGAGCTTTTCGAGATTGACGAATCCGAATCGATGCACATCACGCAGCTGCTTGTTGACGACGATCAGGCGGCCTGCGATCAGCACCATGCGGCCAAAGCCTTCATGATGCATCGTCAATATCGGCTGGATCATCACGCCGGTCGCCTTCTCGATCGAGAGCGCGACCGCGTTGAAGAACAGCTCCAGGCGCCAAACCGTATCCGGATCAGGATCACCGACAATCGGCAGCGCCTGCCGCATTTCCTTGCCCAGGATATAGGGTTCGATCAGGTCGAAATCGCTCTTGCCCTCCCATGCCCCATGGGCGTCCTGAGCGCGCCAGATCCCGATCAGCTTCTTGACGAACGGCGCATCAAGAGCGTTGTCGCGTGGCGCCACGTCCGTGGTCTTGGTCATGTGGTCCTCATTCCTCGAAATCAAGCGTCCGCTCCTTGGCTTTGGCCAGGGCCTTGCGGATCCAGGGGGGCGGCGTTCCCCTCAGCATCCTTTGGAGCTTTTGCAGCAGCTCCAGGATGTTCTCCGGTTTGTCCACTTTGATAGGGTGTATTTTGTTCGCCACCACCCGCGCCGCACCGGAGCCGCCGATCGCAACGACATAGAGGATGGCGCAATCCTTGATCGCCTCGATCTTGGGCGTGAGCTTATCCTCGTTGCCGTCTTCCGAAAGATCGCCGTCGAACTGCACCGCCTTCAGAAAGACGTGCCCGTCCGGCCCGACGTCATAGATGACAATGTTCTTGGCCCAGCCGAAATGGGCATCGACGCGGCTTAAATCCTGGGTAGCGAATGCGACCTTCATGGAATCGAACTCTCTGTTGCGTCGATGAAGCTGCGGCCGGAGTTTAGAGGCCGAGTCGAGGTCCGCCTGCTATCGGGCTGAGGCTGATGATTTTCCTCGCGGTCGGCGATGAGGAGATTGGCGATATTAAAGATCAGATCGCGCGTGCCGCGATAGCCAACGGACAGCTGGTGGCCTGCGCCAATTCGGTCGAACATCGGAAATCCCGCGCGATGAAATGGGATCTTGAGCCGTGCCGCGGCTTGGCGGCCGTGCGAATGCGTGATCAGCAGATCGCAATTCCCTCTCCGAGCTCGCTCTTCCAGATCCTCGAGATCGCCGATCAGGACCTCCTTGGTCCTGACCCGCTCCAGCACGGGCGAGGGCGTGGTCGTCACGGCCGCCGTGACCTGCCCGCCCATGTCGTGCAGCATGCTGGACAGGTCGAACAGGAGATCAGGCTCTGCACCGATCGCGAGCTTACGGCCGCCGATATGGAAATGGGCGTCCAGCATCGCATCAGCGAGCTGCCCGCGCTGGCGCCGGTACTTCGGCGGTACAGGGCGGCCGCTGATCTCACTTAAGAACGCGATGAAGTCATCGTTGGGGATGAGGCCACACAATCGCTCAAACAGGCGAAATGGCACCCCGGTCCTGGTCTGCATGGCTTCTGCCGCCCGCCGCATCTGCGCACCGATGGCAATGGTCCAGGCGGACTGGCCCATGCTGGCAATTTCCTCAATGCCGATGCCGCCGATGGTCGTCGACGTAAACTCCTCAGGGATATGCCCGTCCAGCGATCCCGCCAAGTCAGGCAGGAAGCTTGGCTTTAGCCCGAAATCCTCCAGAATCGTCCTGACCTCATCGAGGTCGGCGGGCGTCATGTGACATCCGGGTAGGACATTCACCCGCGCGGGATCGCGCTCTGCCTCGCTGGTCGGCGCTCTTACCAGCGCCTCAACCATGCGCGCTACTGCCTTTTCCCAGCCGTCCTGAAATGCATCCTTGAAATCGGGCGTCGAGACGTGGACCAGAGGAAAATTGGCAAGTTGCGGATGCTTCTTGCGGATCAGCTTGATGTGACCGTCGATATCGTCGCCATTCGTTTCGGTCACCCCGGTCGAGCAGATCCCGATGATTTCCGCCTTGGTTCGATGGTGGATGTTGAGGATGGCCTGCTCGATATTTTCATACCCGCCGAGCACGGTTGTCACCTCGCTCATCGCGGTGGTCTGCAGCGGGACCGCCTCCTTGAAATGCCGCACGAACAGCGTGAGTCCAAACGATGTGCAGCCTTGCGAGCCGTGCAGAACCGGCATCGCCCCGCGCAGACCCATGAACGCGAATGCCGCGCCGATGGGCTGGCTCATCTTCAGCGGGTTGACCGTGCAGGCCTTGCTCGGCGTGCTGACGATAGCCATGGCGCCGTCCTATTCCGCGGCCTGCCGCATGGCAGGCGGCTCGGAGACTGACATCATCGCCCTCAGGATGTCCTGGATGCGGCGCCTGCAGCATCCCCCGTATGCGTCGGTGTGCTCTCTGACAGCCTCGACGCTGGTCAGACCGTGCAAGCGGATCGCATCCTCGATCGTGCCGCGATCCACTCTCTTACAGACGCAAACCTTTGTCGCGCGGCGGCTCGCCTCCAAAAGCGCAGGGGTCTCGGCGGCCTGCCCGTCCGTCCGCGCAAGGGCCATGGGGTGGCCATCCCTGGCGGTATCGTCCCATGGGGCCGGCCGGCGCAGCTGCTCCCACATCGGGTTGTACAGCGCCTTGTCGATCTCCTCGACCAACTTCACGATCCCCAAATAGCCCATATAGGCATGAGAGCGCTCCTGGTTGATGTCGAGCCAGGGCATCGCCGCCTTCAGCGCGACGAATTGCGACTTGCCGCCGGAGAGCATGACGTCCGCTTTTGCGCCCTTCAGCATCTTGTACATGTCGCGTGGCGCCATGTCGTCGATCATGTGGACGTCCTGCCCCATCCGCTGCTTGATGCGCTCCTTGTCTTCGTCCGTGGATTTTTTGACGCTGGTGCCGACCAGCTCAAGGCCGGCCTCCTGCAACGCGGCCGGCACGGACCAGGATTTCACGCCCCCTGTGATGAGGAGGGCCCTCTTTCCGGCCAGGCGGGGCCTGTAGGATCCGATTTTCGCCCACGCGCGCGCCTCCTCCCGCGCTATGACCGCCTCGGTACGGCCGATCAGATCTTCCGGGGCCCCGCGCGCGACCAAAACGCGCGCAATGTTGCGCAGCGCATTGCTGGAATCCTGGATGCCGTAGAATGAGCCTTCGAAGAACGGGATGCCGTAGCGCTCTTGCATTTTGCGTGCGACATGGATCATCGACTTCGAGCACACCAGCATGGCGGCGCGCGCCCGATGCGATGAGGCCACTTCACGATATTTCCCATCCCCGGAAATGCAGGAGAGGATGCGGATGCCGAGTTCGTCAAACAGCGGCTTGACCTGCCACAATTCGCCCGACAGGTTGTATTCGCCGATCAGGTTGATGTCGCACGGCGTGGTGTGGTCCGGCTCTTCGGTGCCGATGACATGATCAAGCAACGCTTGCCCGGCCAGCTTGTTGCCGAGGTTTTTCGAACCCACGAAGCCGGGCGAATTGACCGGAATCACGGGCTTACCGAATTTCCGAGACGCCGCCTTGCAGACGGCATTGATGTCGTCGCCGATCATGGCCGGAATGCAGGTCTGATAGACAAAGATCGCCGCCGGATTGTATTTCTCCAAGATCTCCCTGATCGCCTTGTAAAGACGCTTCTCGCCGCCGAACACGATGTCGGTTTCGTTCATGTCAGTCGTGAAACCGGTGCGCCAGATGCTGGCACCGGACGAAGCTGAACCGCGGTTGTCCCAGGAATTGCCCTCACAAGCGATCGGGCCGTGCACCAGGTGGGCCACATCGGTGAAGGGCTGCAGCGCGATCTTGGCGCCGTCGAAGGCGCACCCGCCCGCCGCACTGCCCGGCTTAGGTTGCTTGGTGCAGCCCTTTTTGCGATCAGCCTCCGACTTGTCGGCATTCTTGGCGCAGCCCGGCTCGTTGAAGACATCCAGGATTCTGGCCGAAAGCGAACTCATCGGTTTCTCCTCTCAATCGCGATTATGTGAGATCAGCCATCGCGCGCTAAGCCACCGCCGATGTTTGCCGGCGATGACTTAAGCGTCTTTCGTCATCAACGAATGATGTCAAAGCTATAGTCGGTGCCTGCCACGCTGGTCTTCCTGTCGATCTCGTCAAAAATCTTGTCGAGGATCTTCACCAAAACGTTCATGCCGCCTTGATAGCCCCACACCGGAGAGCGGTGATGGTGATGCCGATCAAAAATGGGGAAACCGATGCGGATCAGCGGGGTGCCGGTATCGCGCTCCAGATATTTGCCATGCGTATTGCCGATCAGGAAGTCGACCGGCTCCGTGAAGAGCAGCGAGCGCATGTGCCAGAGGTCTCGCCCTGGATAGGCATGGCAGTTCTGGCCGAACGGCGAGCTCGCAAACAAGGCCTGCATTTTATCGTGCCAAGCCTTGTTCCCATTTGTGGACAGCACATGGACCGGTTCGGCGCCCAATTCGAGCAGGAAGTCAGTCAGCCCATAACATAGGTCTGGGTCGCCATAGATCGCAAATTTCTTGCCATGGATATGCGCGCTGGAGTCAGCCATCGCGTCGACCAGGCGGCCGCGCTCTCGCGCCAGCGCCTCGGGGATGTCCTTGCCGCTGATGCGCGATAACGCCATAAGCAGCTCGTCGGTCGCGGAGACGCCGACCGGATGGTTGAAAGCCATGACCTCCTGGCCATGGCCGGCGATGAACGCAAGCGTCTTTTCCGTGCACCATTGCTGCGCAGATATCGTCGCCTTGGCGTGAACCGCGTTCGCGGCGTCTTCCAGCGTGGTGCCGCCGTCATACATCCTGAACTCGCCGTCGGTCGGCGTATCGAACACATCGGAATTGTCGGCGAGGATGGTGTACTGGACGTCCATCAAGTCGAAGATGCGCTTGATTTCACGGGTATTGCCAACAGTGTAGCCGTCAAAGCCGCCGATAAAGTTGATCTTCTCGTTGGGGATGCGCTCGAGCTTCGCCGCTGTTCCGGCTTTACCGTCCCAGAAATGCTCGAGGATACCCTTCAGTGCATTATCATAGCCCGTGATGTGGCTGCCGACGAAGGCCGGCGTGTGCGCGAACGGCACGTCGAAATGCTCTGGGACAGACCCTCTCTCCTTGGAGGTCTTGATAAAGGCGTTGAGGTCATCCCCGATCACCTCCGCCATACAGGTCGTGGAGACCGCGATCATCTTGGGCTTGTACATGTTATAGCTGTTGGCGAGCCCATCGGCCATGTTGTTCAGGCCGCCGAAGACTGCAGCATCTTCCGTCATCGACGAGGAGACGCAGGAACTCGGCTCCTTGAAGTGCCGCGACAGATGGCTGCGGTAATAAGCGACGCAGCCCTGGGAACCGTGAACGAAGGGCAGCGTGCCCTCGAATCCAACGGAGGCGAAGACCGCACCGAGCGGCTGGCAAGCCTTGGCCGGGTTTATCGTCAGCGCTTCCCGCGCAAAGTTCTTTTCGCGGTATTCGGGCGTCTTCGACCATTCCCTGATGCGTTCGACCTCCGCGGGATCTCGAGCATTCTCGAACATCTTCTTCTTGTTCGCCAGCATCTGCTGGTATTCCGGACCGCGGAACAGCTCGACATGATCGAGCACGTGTTCTGCATTCTGCGCCATTTCGTGGGAATCCTCTTGAAAATCTTGGTCAATGTCGGCTCGACGCCTCGGACGAGAGGCGAAGAGGCCGCTTATTCCGCAGCCAGAAGCCTCGGTTCTGCGACAGCCTTCCAGGGCGCTTTGGTCTTCCCCCAGATTGGCGAGTTGATAGCCATGTCCATGTCGCGCGCGAAGATCGGAAAGCCGTCATAGCCGTGGTACGGACCCGAATAGTCCCAGGAGTGCATTTGCCGGAACGGCACACCCATCTTCTGGAACACATATTTTTCCTTGATGCCCGAGCCGACCAGGTCAGGCTGCATCTTCTCAACGAAGCGCTCGAACTCATAGCCGTTGACATCATCGTAGATGAGCGTGCCGTCCTTGACGTAATGCTGGGCGGTTCGCTGATAGTCATCGTTGTGGCCGAACTCATAGCCGGTGCCGATGACTTCCATACCGAGGTCCTCGTAGGCTCCGATCACATGACGTGGACGCAATCCGCCGACGAACAGCATCACGGTCTTGCCTTCCAGGCGGGGGCGGTATTTTGCGACCACCGCATCAACAAGCGGCTGATACTTTGCGATCACCCGCTCGGCTCCTTCCTTGATCCTGTCGTCGAAATAGCCCGCTATCTTGCGCAGTGACTCCGCGATTTTTGAGGGACCGAAGAAATTGTATTCGCACCACGGAATCCCGAACTTCTCCTCCATGTGACGGGAGATGTAGTTCATCGAGCGGTAGCAATGCAGGATGTTGAGCTTCGCCTTCGGTGTAGCCTCGAGCTCGGCCAGCGACCCGTCTCCCGACCACTGGGCGATCACGCGCAGCCCCATTTCTTCCAGCAGGATCCGAGACGACCAGGCATCACCGCCGATGTTATAGTCCCCGATGATCGCAACGTCGTAGGGCGTTGACTCGAAGCGGGACTTCTCGGGCGTGAACTGGTCGAAGACCCAATCGCGCACGGCATCGTTGGCAATATGGTGCCCGAGCGACTGCGAGACGCCGCGGAAGCCCTCGCAGCGAACCGGCACGATCGTCTTGCCGCCATATTCCTTCGACTTGGCCTTGGATACCGCCTCGATGTCGTCGCCGATCAGGCCGATCGGGCATTCCGACTGGATGGTGATGCCGTTGTTGAGTGGAAACAGCTCCTGCAGCTCATCAATGAGTTTGACGAGCTTCTTGTCGCCGCCGAACACGATATCCTTTTCCTGGAAGTCGGACGTGAACTGCAAGGTCACGAACGTATCGATACCGGTCGTTCCGGCGTAGTAGTTGCGCCGCGACCCCCAGGAGTACTGGCCACACCCGACCGGACCATGGCTGATATGGATCATGTCCTTGATCGGTCCCCAGACCACGCCCTTGGAGCCCGCATAGGCGCAGCCGCGGATCGTCATCACGCCGGGGATGGATTTGAGATTGGACTTAACTCCGCAATCCGCCTTCCCGGCCTCATGAACGTTCAGGTGCTTGGCGCGCCGTTTCGCGGTCTTGTCGGGATAGACCGTCAACACTTCCTGGATGAGTTCCTTATTGCGGGCCTTGATCTCCTCAATGCTTTCGGTCGTAGCGAAGCTCATGCTGATATCCTTTGAGAGTTAGCGAGACGGCGCTCAGCCGAGAGTTTAGCAACGACCGTGCCAGCCGCATGCAAGCGCAAAAACCATCGGAGTCGGAAGAACATAGCGTTGTCGGCAAGCCCCGGCCGGACTGTGTTGCAAACCCGACATCGGGACTTCTCCATGGACAGACTCGCTTGCGCCTGTTCGATAGAAAACAACGAGCAGCGCGCGTGGCATTGCATCGGCTGCAAAACGGTAGCCTCGGGGTGGGCTTGGCGCGCCCGCTGGCGACTGCGTCATAGCCCGGCGGCCAACCGCTCAAACCGGGTCGCACCAGCTGATGCGCTGAAGTGCGCCAGAGAAGCGCACATGGATGTATCCGCCATGCCGATGCGTTCTATCAAAACAATGAATTATTCCAATTGGCCGATGAGCAATATGAACGGGCCAGGTGGCGTGGCGGGGCTGTCTAACAAGGAGTATTCGCGATGGACAAACCAATTCTTGGCGGTCCGGGCAGCAATAGTCTCTTTGGCGGCGACGGTGACGATATAATCACCGACCCCAAGGGCGATGACTGGATCGACGGTCGTGCCGGAAACGACGTCATCTCGGCCGGCGAGGGCAATGACCGAGTCTTCGGTGGCGCGGGCAATGACAACGTCTTCGGCGAGGAGGGTAACGACTTCCTCTATGGCGACAACGGCCCCGACAAACCGCGAATCGTCAATGAGGGCAATGATAAACTCTACGGCGGTCCCGGCGACGACGTCCTCTTCGCCGGTGACGGCAGGGATTCCCTGACGGGAGGCACCGGCAACGACACCTTTGCGTTCCAGTTCCACAACCCGATCCCCGGATTCGACCCACGGTACGGGTCGGACCCCGACCACACCACTATCGTGGATTTCGACCCGGCACAGGACACCTTCGCATTCGACGCGGTCGGCTTTGGCAGCGACGGTCTTAACGCGAACTTCATCAATCACGTCAGCATGCGGTCTGGCAATCAGGTGGACACCTTCTACAGTGGCCCAGCCTCAGGTGCTCATGGGGAACATGTCGTGGTGATCACCGATCGGGGTTTCTCCAACGGCTCTGACGCAGCCAGTGCCATTTCCGCGGCCCCCGGCGACATGATCGTCTACTTTGGATACAAGAGCATGACTGCGAATCTGGCCTACGTCACCTCCGCGAACCACGTTGACGAGTTCGCCCACCTGAGCAATGTGCACAGCGTGGACGGCTTGGCCAGCTTGGGCCTGACCGCAGGAAACTTCACATTCCACTGACTCCAAAACCCGTGCTGAACCCTGCGCCCGCCCCCCACCGGCGGGCGCTTTCCCTTTCCGCTGCTTGCCAAGGCAGTGGCGGGCACAGCGTGTTCAGCTTGATGAAGCTGTGCCTCGCGCGCTGGCCCGCAGACCCGATCCTCCTGAAGCGCGTCGGGAAAACACCCCAATTCCAATCAATGAGTTTGCTGTCGTCAGTTGACCTTTTCGCCTCTGTCCGAGATCAGGATGATTTCACCGAAGCCGCAGTACGCTTCACGTCGAATGGCATGAAAGCGCAGTCCGGGATTCCGGTTCGGTCGGTTGTGGTGGCAAAATAGCGGCAACCTCTTCACCCCGACAGCAGCAAGGGCGAAAGCCGGTCTGGATCCCGCGCATCGTATAGTCCTTCAAGGTGTGGCAATCCGGATCGGTGAAGAGGGAATAGTTCTCTGCCTCGTGGTTCACGACCGCCCTCTGCAGCACCGCGATGACCTTCTTGCCCTTCCCGGATCTCAATCATCCATTCCACCCTCTTGAAAAACAGTTTTATGCGGTGAAATCAAATAGTTATGGCACCAACGAAGGGGACTCAAAATCTCCCTTGCCGCGCCAAGACCCACCATGTCGCTAGCCAGCGCGCATGACCGCGAGCACGACCTGCGGATTGAAACGTAACTTGGCAGGGATGATTGTGAACCTGAAGCTCTACCGCCGGATTTCGATTTCGCTCGCATCAGCCAATGCCGCGCCATGGTCCACCAGCACGCATGCCCTCGTTTCTGGTTGCGCCAAAGAACCGCCTCACCCGCGCCGGCAGAGGCCACACGCTAATGAGGATTTCACGTATTGGTGCGGCGATGCGACGGAGCCATCCCTTATCGCTTGGGGCGCGGTCGCCCGTTCATGCGAGCAATTCATCGGCCGCAATAACGGCCTGCGCGAGTGCATCAACGTCTGCATGCGTGTTGTAGAGCGCCAATGACGCACGGCACGTTGCTGGCACACCGAACCGCTTGATCAACGGCATCGCGCAATGCGTGCCGGCGCGCACTGCAACCCCCTGCCGATCGATGATCGTCGCCACATCATGGGGATGGACGCCCTTCAGCTCGAAGGAGATCAGCGGCCCCTTGTCCTTCGCCATACCGATCAGCCGCAGCGACTTGATTTCACCCAAGCGCTCGTGCGCGTACTCGGCAAGATCCTGCTCATGCGCGGCGATGCGCGCCTTACCGATCGAGTTGACATAGTCGATGGCGGCCCCCAGTCCGATCGCCTGGACCATCGGCGGCGTGCCGGCCTCGAACTTGTGCGGAGGATCACCATACGTGACCCGGTCCTGCGCCACATCACGTATCATCTCGCCCCCGCCATTGAAGGGCCGCATCGCAGCAAGCAGCTCATGCCTGCCGTAGAGCATACCGATCCCGGTCGGCCCGTAGAGCTTGTGACCGGTGAAGACGTAGAAATCGCAACCGATGTCCTGCAGGTCCACCGGCAGGTGCACGGCGCCCTGCGCACCATCGACCAGCACTTTGATGCCGTGGGCGTGGGCCAGCCTGACCACGTCCTTGACCGGCACGACAGTGCCAAGCGCGTTCGACATGTGCGTGATTGCGACCAGCTTGGTGCGGGGGGTGAGGAGCTTTTCGAACTCCTCGATCAGAAAATTGCCGTCGTTGTCAACCGGCGCCCATCTGATCACCGCGCCGTGACGTTCCCGCAGAAAATGCCAGGGCACGATGTTGGAGTGGTGCTCCATGACCGAGAGCACGATCTCGTCTCCGTTGCCGATATTTGGCTGCCCATAGGAAGAGGCCACGAGGTTGATCGCTTCGGTGGCATTGCGGGTGAAGATAATCTCTTCTGAACGGCGGGCGTTGACGAACTGCGCCACCTTGGTCCGCGCCCCCTCATAGGCTTCGGTCGCGACATTGGCGAGGTAATGCAGGCCGCGATGCACATTGGCATATTCACTTGTATAGGCCCGCATGAGGCGGTCGAGCACCGCCCTGGGTTTCTGGGCCGAGGCAGCATTGTCGAGATAGACGAGCGGCTTGCCATACACCCGAATGGCAAGCGCCGGAAACTCCTCACGAACGCGCATCACGTCATAAGTGGAACCGCGAACGGCCGGATGCGTGCTCATCGCCGCGTCTCCAGCCAGCGCGCGACCTGCGCGCTCACGAACTCCCGCAGAGCAGAGTCTGCTATCTCCTCGATCGCCTCGCCGAGAAACGCCTGGATCAAAAGCGCCTGCGCCTCCTTCTCGGGCAGGCCGCGCGCACGCAGATAGAACAAGAGGCTGTCGTCGAGCGCGCCTGATGTCGCGGCATGGCCACAGGTGACATCATCCGCGAAGATTTGCAGGTCCGGCTTGTTATCGGCCTTGGCCTCGTCAGACAGGAGCAGCGCCCGCGTCATCATCGTGCCCTGCGATTTCTGCGCGTTGAGGATGATGCGTCCCTGGAACACGGAATGGCCGCGATCGTCCACCACGCAGCGGAAATTCTCTTCGCTCGTGCAACGAGGTGCGGCATGATCAATCACCAGCGTGGTGTCCCCGTGCTGGGTATCGTTGAGCAGGTTGACGCAGTTGATGGAGAGCTCGGACCGCGCACCCGCCAATGTAATGAAGCCTTGGTAGCGAGTGACAGTTCCGCCATAGGTCATGTTGAAGGAACTGACCGTCGCTTTCTCGTGGACGGTGATCATCCTTGACGAGATGTTCGTGGCGTCAGCTGCGTCAGCCACCACGCGCAAATGCGAAAGATTCGCTCCTTCCCCAATCTGGGCGATCACCGCGTCGTGAACCTGATAGGCGCTCGCGCCATCGGCAGCAACAAAGCTTTCGACCAGGGTCGCCTGTGCGCTCTTGCCAAGTTTCAGATGCGAGCGTGTGAACGCAGACGATAAAGCCTGAGTCGCGACGTGAATGATCTGGATCGGAGGGCTCAGCGCGACACCATCGCCAATCGTGACCACGACACCGTCAGTCACCATCGCGGCATTCAGCGAGATCATCGGATCCGTCGCGAAGGTTATCAACAGGTCCGCCCCGGCTGGATTCTCCAGAAACTCAGACACCGTCTTGACATCGACGCCCTCGCCGAACGCCGCCAGGTCCGACAGGTCAGGCGCGAACACTCCGTCGACCAGCACCAGCTTAGCCGCGCCTTCGAGTGCCGTCTGCGCAACTGCCGCTTTTGCGCGCACCAGCGCGGCAACGTCCGGTAACGGCGCTAGCGGCAGGACCGCGCGCATCAGCACGCGAAGGTCAGTGTATGTCCACTCCTCAAGGCGCTGGTGCGGCAGGCCAGCGCGCTCGAATGCGTCGAAAGCGCGGGCGCGAGCATCGGCAACAGCTCCCGCGCCGGGTAATCGTCCCAGCGCGGCGTTAAAAACGTCTCTCGCCGGGCATTCGGGATTGGTATTCGCCAGAGCCAGGGTCATCGGAATATCCGCAACACGGCCAAGCCGCGTCCTCGGAAATTGGCATAGCCGGACGCTTCCAGCTCCAGCGCCAGTTCCTTGCCGCCGCTCTTCACGACACGGCCCTTCGACATCACGTGCACGACGTCAGGCACGATGTAATTGAGGAGCCGCTGATAATGGGTGATGACGACCATGGCGCGCCCCGGCGAACGCAGCGCGTTGACGCAGCCGGCCGCAATGCGCAGCGCGTCGATATCGAGGCCGGAATCCATCTCGTCGAGGATGCACAGGCTCGGCTCGAACAGCGCCATCTGGAGCACCTCGTTGCGCTTCTTCTCGCCGCCGGAGAAGCCGACATTGACGCTGCGCTTGAGCATGTCCTGCGGGATATTCAGCGACTTGGAGACCTCGCGAACCTTCTTCTGAAAGTCCGGAGGCGAAAATTCGCTCTCGCCGCGCGCTTTGCGCTGCGCGTTCAGCGCGGTGCGCAGGAAGGTCATGATGGCAACGCCGGGGATCTCGACCGGATATTGGAAAGCCAGGAACACGCCCTTCGCGACGCGCTCTTCCAGATCCATCTTCAGGAGGTCCTCGCCCTTGAACACGATCTGGCCGTCGGTGACCTCATAACCGGGCTTGCCGGCGATCACATGGGAGAGCGTCGATTTGCCGGAGCCGTTCGGCCCCATAATCGCGTGAATCTCGCCCTCGTTCACGGTCAGGGTCAGCCCGTGGAGGATCTCACGCTCCTTGACACGAACCTTCAGGCCTTTCACTTCAAGCAATGCCATTGTGTTGTTCCGTCTATCTCCTCCTGAGGGGCACCGAAGGCGCGTCTCGAAAGATGAGGCCAACAATCAATCCGGTATCCATCCTTCGAGACGGCCGCTTGCGCGGCCTCCTCAGGATGGGGTCAGAGCTAGCCGACCGCCCCTTCCAGCAGGATCGAGATCAGCTTCTGCGCCTCCACTGCGAATTCCATCGGCAGCTGCTGGAGCCGTCCTTGACGAAGCCGTTGAGGACGGGGCCGACTGCCTCCTCCTGGGTGAGGCCGCGCTGGAGCGCGCCCAGGTCGGCGCGATCATGGTTAGCCGGCGCCGACAGGCTTCGAGCCTGCCACAGGAGCATCCAGGCCGGTTCGTTCTGTCTTCTGCGAGATGAATTTGTCGGTATCTTCCGACAACCTCTTTCGAGCCTTTCGGAGTCGATCAAGGTCTCAAACCCATAACGGTACTGGTCGACGTCGATGCGCTTCACGCACTCGGTCGTCTCTTGTACGGCTACCATTGGCGCCTCCGCACGCGCAGAGACCATTCCGGCCACGTCCGGCAACGGTTATGGCGTCCCCCCTCGACCGTATAGGCCAGCGACTCAATCAGGCCTAACGCGGAACGGACCGTCACTCTAACCAGGTCACCAACAAGGAAGGCCGCAGGGCTCAATTGTGTCTCGACCGTGCGGCTGGTGCCGACCATGCGCATCGCCGCTCCGCTAAGCCGGGACACACGTGTTGGGAACCGGGCAGACAGCAGCGCATTGCGGCGTGCCGAAATGCCCCTCGCATTCGGTGCACGTCTTCGGATCGATCACATATACGTCGCGCTTGAGGTTGACTGCCCCGTTGGGGCACTCAAACTCACATGCGCCACAGGCGGTGCACTGGGACGCGACTATCTTGTACGCCATAATGGTGATTTCCTGAAAATGCGATGCCGGACGCCTTCTCCCCTTCAAGGCTCGTGCCAATGCCAACGCGCCATGGTTGGCGTATCTTTGGGTCTAGCGGGGTGTATGCGGCCGAGCCGTGTGTCCCAACCCCGACACTCCAGGCACGGGCTTGATCTCGAATGGCAGCACGCTCCGACGCTTTCGGAAGGCCCGCCCCTAACGAGGCATCTTGACTGTCTTTTTGATTTGCTCCTGCTGAAGCGCAGCCTCGAAGCCCGTTATCCTGATAAACGACGGAGAGCCGATATCTGGGCGCTCCAAGCCAATTCTGCCGACGCTCGACGCCTTGCGCCAGTCAATATCTTGCTCTCGCTGCTTAAGCGGGCCGGCGAATGTCAGGAAATTTCTGACCCGGGCCCGCGGATGGACTTGAATCGTACGTAGCGTCAGATTGTAGGTTTTCCGACACGGGCTGCGAGACTCTCTCGGTCGCGCCAAACCATCCTGACAGCGAGCAAGAATTGCGAATGTCTGAAGCTCTTAAGGTTGCGCTGCAAACTCATCACGCGCCTCGCGGCGGCACGTTGTTGAAATGGCCGATGCGCCAGGCGGGAGAACCATCGCCGCCGGCCTTGCGCCGGGCGCAAGTCGGTCACTTGGAGAACAGGGATGGCCGTCTTCGCCTCGCCCCTGCCGGATGGGAGAACGATCAGAATTCAGGTTCCACATCCGAGGCTACGCCAGTATCCGTTATGCGAGGTGAATGCAGGCCACGCTGGCTCGCACCACATGCGTGACTGGTGCCAATGCCGGGATGCACCGGCCAATGTTCACGGTCTCTCGATAGGCTGCAGCGTCGGGAGCGCACGTGACTCGGTTTTGGGGATCGCCAAGGTTTGGCATGTGTTTTCGAAAGACGTATATTGTCGCGTTGGGAGCGTTGGCGGGCAAATGCGCGAGGGTATCGTCACGGCCCTCGATCCCTTCAATGATTCGGACCCTACCTGCTGACGCCAAGATCACCACGAGCGTCCGCAGCGGACGGCCGAAGGTACCAATAGGCCGATGGACGGATCGGATAGATTGGTCGTTGACGACTGTTGTTCTGCGTCAGTTCCGGCTTCCGGCGTTGACTCCAAAGGGAGAGCTTTACAAGAACCGCGTGGCCTCACGGTCGACGATGAGCTGCTCAATCATCCCGTCGTAGATTGGCGAAAGACGATGAAATGCGAACGCTACTGGTTGATCATCAAACCGCCTTTGCGCGGGCTGTCCAAGGAGCACTCGTGGAGTGTGGGTTCGCCGTCGATGTGACACGCACTCTGGACGAAGCGGCGGCAGCTCTTGATTGCGCACGCTATGACATTCTTCTTCTCGAGTTGGCTCTACCGGATGGAGACGGCTTGGACTGGCTGAAGCAATTGAGGCGAAACGGCAGATCGATGCCCGCGATGGTGATAAGCGGGCTCAACGATCTCGATCGCCGAATTGCAAGCTTCAACGGTGGGCGGACGATTTCCTGCCAAAGCCGCTGTCTACTGTTGAGCTCATCGCCCGGATGCGAGCCATTCTGCGGCGATCGAAGCAAATGACGGCCCCGCTCATCATATTTGGGAATGTCGAATTCGATCCGATTGCCCGGCAAGCCTGGGTGGACGGACGGCCGCTCCGCATCGCGCATCGTGAACTGTGCGTTCTTGAGTATCTGCTCAGCCATGCTGGGCGCACGGTGCCGCGCGCCTCACTGGAGGATAGCATCTATTCATTCGACCATGAGGTCTCGACCAATGCGCTTGAGGCGGCAATCTATCGCTTGCGCGGACATTTGAGGCGATCCGCCGCGACGCTACGGATCAGGTCCGCGCGCAGCATCGGCTACTCTCTTGAATTAAATGGCGCGCATCCACCGCGCCATGGGTAGAACTTGAAAGCAAGACTTCCATCGTTTGTGACAATGATTGCCACGAAGATCGATGGTCAATCACCTTTGGCGCTCCTGGTGTTCCCCCCCTGCCCAATCCTTCTTCCCCTTTACGGCCCTTCTGCAAGGTTCACTTACTGCCGCAGCCCGGATCAAGCGGGACGCTCGACTGGCGTAGCCGACCGGCAGCGTGTTCCATCAAGACCTAGATGGACTGCTCTTCCGGAAATCTCCCTTCATCGTCTGTCTCCTCTGGCGAACTGGGCCCAAACTTAAACCTGGCTGCGTTTCAGAGTAGCAGGTCACCTTATTTGTCCGAACGGCGGCGGCCATGCGGGAGGCGATTCATGTCGAGGCGATGCTTTTTCTACATCCGACTTCGCGGACCCGTCTCGGTGGATGACGAACGCACTGAATTCGCGAGGGCATTGGAAGCGGATGACTAGGGAGCTCGGAGCGCGAGTGAGATCCGCATGAACGATTGGCAAACCGCGAAGCCGACGTACTGGCGTGGATGCGGACAGCCGCGTGATGGCGCGCCATCCGTTCATCGCAACCTGCAAAGCAAGGTCGCCAACCGGTCGCCTCTCCGAGCTAGACAATCAAACTCTGTACCACTCGCTGAGTGCCAGCTAACCGTCGAAACCGAGGTTTACAACAGCACCGCTCGATCGCAACTCTATCGAACCAGCATCCGAACTGGCCTACGAACCGCGCCCGGATGAACCGACAACGGTTATCGATCCGATTATAGAGTTCCGCGTGGCCGACCAACGTCCCACTCAGCAGACGTCGTGGCGACTTGGTTGCTTGACCTGCACCTGAACTGAGCGCGCCACGTTACGCCGAGATCTTGATCAAGAAGTCGCTGACCTGCCCCTGCAATGAAACGATATTGCTGCTCAAATTCTTCATCTTCCCAACGGCCTGGCCCGCCGATGAGCCAGAGGCACGCGAGGCATCGTTGAGTTGGTCAATATCTCGGGACGCTTCGCGCATATCGGAACTGATGTTGGTAATGCTTCGCGAGATGTCGTTCGTCACGATCGACTGCTCCTCTATCGCCGCCGATATGCTGTTGGATATCTCCTGCAACTTGTCGATGATTCCGGCGATGTCACTCATCGCCGCAGTCGCCAGTTCCGTCCTTTGTTGAATGGCAAGAATTTGAGCATCAACCTCGCTCGTCGCTTTTGCAGCCTGCGCGGCAAGATTCTTCACTTCCCCAGCCACCACTGCAAAGCCTCGCCCCGCTTCGCCGGCTCGCGCTGCCTCGATGGTTGCGTTGAGCGCCAGCAAATTGGTTTGCGAGGCTATGCCCTCGATCATTTGGACGACGCTGCTGATCTTCGTCACCGAAGCAACAAGCTCACCTAACGTTGCTTCAGCGTGTCCGGTCTTGTCGCGCGCAGTTTGCGAAATGTTCGCGGCCGTCGAAACTTGTCGGCTGATTTCCGCAATCGAAGCCGAGAACTCCTGAGCGGCCGAAGCAACGGCGGTCGAGTTGCCTTCGGTCTTTTTCACCATCTCGGTCATGGCTTCAGTGCGAAGACAGACATCGCCCGTTGAAGCTGTAATTTCCGATGCGACCGCTTGCATGTCCTGCATTGAACTCGCCACAATGTCGACGACTCGCGACACATCGCCATCAAATCTCTTCGCAAGACCCAGCCTCTCTTCCCGCATCCGGACCAGGTCGGTTATATTCTGCCATACACACACGACTACCGGACGGCCGCTGAATTCCGAAACAACAAGACTTATCCTGACCGGAATGGAGGATTGATCTTTGCGCTGAAGCCACCATTCGATCGCCACATGTCCCGACCGCGTTACAACCTCATTGGTCTGCTCGAACATCTGCGCAACAGTCTTGCCGTTCGGTTGAGGATCCAGCGAAAGCGAGGCGATACTCAACCCTTTCAACTCTTCTCCACTGGAAAACCCGAGCATGTTGGCTGCAGCGTCGTTGGCGAGCACGCACTTGTCCGCATCATAGACCGTGATACCGTCCTTGATCGTTTCGAAAGCCTTGATCGCCATCGCTTCGTCCAAGGTCACTGCGGACGCCTCTCCTCTCCTCGACGTCACGGCGGAAAGGACCAACATAAATCCGCCAAGAACGAGCCCGCCCCAGAAGTGAAGTGATAGCAAGTCTGCATTAGCCGCAACCGTCGCTGCCGGGACAGACAATGCCAGAGCGAGACTTGATATCCGACTGTGCCACATATTTCTAATTCCCCAATTGAATCCGGCGTAAGTGGTCGTATCGAACCTCAATTAAGACTTCTCTTACGTGACTGTCCTGTCGGCAACGCTGCGTGCATTTTTACATATATCACCTTCTAAACAACGAAACCGACCTCGATCCAACCCACATGGGACGCAGCAAGATTTGATCAAACGACAGAAGCAACGGCGACTACAAGCCTGATGAGTAAGCCCAGCTCAAACTCAGCTATGGCTGCACGTCCCAGAATGAGCGCGGCGATCTGCCTTCGGTTAGCAGGGGTTCGCATTTCTTCCGGTAGTGCGGCAACTGCATCATCAAAGATCCGTGCCAAAACCGACAGCTGTTCTGGTTCGCATACGCTGCGGTAGTCCTGTATGACTCGCCCAGCTCCACTACTTATGACCGCGCCGCCGGCTCGCTCGTCGCGGTTTACCCATAGACCGAGCGCTGCGGTTATGAGCTCGATTGTGAGCTCATTCAGCAGTTGGGTCGCCTCTTGCCCGTTTTTGCCGTCATTTATTAGCCTTGCCAGCTCTTCGATTTGGAGCTCGATGCTCCGCTTAAGGTCCTGGACACGCGAGTTGCAACGAGGACTATGCACGATGCGTTCTACAGCGCGCGGTTCAACTGGCCTTGTCCTCACCGGGACGACGAAAAACCTTTGACGCGTCTGCGCGGGTGAAACGAGAGAAGTCGAAGGGGTAGCGCACAAAGCACCGTCGCTCGATACGCTCGTTTCAGGCGCTCGACTGGCTGCTTCGGTAGACCCGTCCCCACTCATACTCATGACTGCCCCATGCACCCTTCTGGCACGCGAATTAAAAGATTGAGACCTGCCGGCCAGCCAATTGCGTAGGGCTGCCCGACTGCCTCATCAATCGACAATCGACCTTGACGACCTGCGGCGTCTCAGTTCGAAATTCACCGGCGCGATGAGTATCCAGCGTTTAAGTCGATCGGTAAAATCGATTGTTATGATCGAATGTATCCACGGCATCGATACAAAGGCGGATCGCTATACGATTCCAGCCATAGATAGTCTGGTCTTGGCTTGAATGGACAGATGCGTCCCAAGGGGACGCCGAAAGGCGTTGAGCTCGCTTGCGAGCCCTGCCCCACTGAGGGCTGGATGGATCCGGCCGCACTAAAAAGGGCCCGACCCTTTTGGGGCCGGGCGAAGTTCAGTCTGGGAGGAGCGATGCTACAAGACATCGCACCAGCTTCCGTCGGCAGAGGGAGGTCTACCGGCGGTTCATGTACGGCGAGGGCATTCGCCGTTAACCTTGGCCACGAGCAGGCTGATATCCATGGCGAACGCAACGTGCTGTCGCGGCTGACTGCTCTATAGACAATGCGCTTCAAGCAATTCGGCCCAACACTTGCGCGTAGGCAAGTCGACAGCGGCGTCAATATTTCTTCACGAAGCCTTTTGCAAAACGTCAAATGAATGCCGTTCGCCGGATGACGTTCGTCGAACAGCTGCGCGATGACAGGCGCGTCAAGAACCGACGACCGCTATCTGAGACCGCGCTCACAGAATACGAGGCAAACCGGCCTGATGGTCTATTTCTCCAACTGAGCGTTTGTTATGCGCCATTTCGTACGACTGGTAAAATCGATTGTGTCGATGGAGCACATCCAGAATTTGAATAGAGACAACCGCTTCAGGTGTTGATCTTGACCTCCTCATCTCATAACCAATGGCTTCGAGCACTCAGGTCAGATGCTTCGTTCCTGGTGCCACCTGTTCTACTTTTCCGTTCTCGATCGTTCGGCGTGGCACGGAAACGAAAGCTACACGTAAGCCAGACACTTGATCCGGATGAGTTTCGAAAGCTCGCGCGGATAATCGGCGTGATTGCTGTTCAACGTTACGGACCCTGAGAGCGGCCCCATGAGCTATGGCAAGTTAGATTATCGAAACGGCGACTTGCCGCGCGGGGAACCGCAGATGTTCAGAATGAACGCACAAAATATCACTAACCCACAGACGCGCACACTGCCGCGGCATCTGCGGCGGCTGGAGGCCGAGTCCATCGAGATCATGCGCGAAGTCGTTGCCGAATTTAGTAAGCCCGTAATGCTCTATTCGATCGGCAAGGATTCGAGCGTCATGCTGCACCTGGCGCAGAAGGCGTTCTATCCGGCGAAGGTCCCGTTTCCGCTCTTGCATGTCGACACGACCTGGAAGTTTCGCGAGATGATCAGCTTTCGCGACGAGACGGCCCAGCGTCTCGGCATCAACCTGATCGTTCATGTGAACCAGGACGGGATCGAGCGCGGCATTAACCCGATAGATTCCGGATCGACGCTGCACACGCAGGTGATGAAGACAGACGCGCTCAAGCAGGCGCTCGACCTTTACGGCTTTGACGCGGCGTTCGGGGGCGCCCGGCGCGATGAGGAAAAAAGCCGGGCGAAGGAGCGCATCTTCTCCTTCCGTTCGCAGGGACATGTCTGGGACCCGCGCAACCAGAGGCCGGAGCTGTGGAATCTCTTCAACACTCGCAGCCGGAAAGGCGAGACAATGCGCGTGTTTGCCATTTCGAATTGGACGGAACTCGACGTATGGGAATACATCATGCTGGAGAACATTCCGGTCGTTCCGCTTTACTTCGCGAAAAAGCGGCCGGTTGTCCAACGCAATGGCACGCTGATCTTGGTGGATGATGAGCGCCTGCCCTTGGCTCCTGACGAGACGCCCGAGCTCAAGATGATGCGTTTCCGCACGCTTGGTTGCTATCCGCTGAGCGGCGCCATCGAGTCTGACGCCGCCACCATCAAGGACATCGTCGCGGAAATGCAGGTTGCGACGCTCTCCGAGCGTCAGGGACGGCTGATCGATACCGATGAGGTGGCATCGATGGAGAAAAAGAAGCGGGAAGGCTACTTCTGAATGGATACTGATGCGCTGCGAGAGCTCACCTTCACCGACAGCAAGGATCAGCTTCGCTTCATCACCTGCGGCTCGGTGGACGATGGAAAGTCGACGCTAATCGGCCGGTTTCTGCACGACAGCAAGGCGATCTATGAGGATCAGCTGCAGGCGCTTGCGCGCGACAGCGTCAAGCACGGCACAACCGGAGATGATATCGACTTTGCCCTGCTGGTCGATGGACTCGAGGCCGAACGCGAACAGGGCATCACCATCGATGTCGCCTATCGCTTCTTCACCACGCCGCGCCGATCGTTCATGGTGGCCGATACGCCCGGTCACGAACAATATACGCGCAACATGGCGACCGGCGCATCCAACGCCCAGCTCGCGGTCATCCTGATCGATGCGCGCAAAGGCGTCCTGGTCCAGACCAAGCGCCACTCCTACATTTGCTCGCTCTTGGGCATCCGGCACGTGGTCGTGGCCCTGAACAAGATGGATCTGGTCGATTACCGCAAGGAAGTGTTTGATCGCATCGTGCACGACTATGTCGAATTCGCGTCGAACCTCGGCTTCACGTCGATCGCGGCTATCCCGATCTCCGCACGATACGGCGACAACATCATCCGCCTGTCCCGCAATACCGACTGGTTTCACGGCCCTTGCCTGTTGGACTATCTCGAAAATATCGACATCCAGTCCGAGACGGCCGGCTTGCCCTTCCGTTTCCCGGTCCAATGGGTGAACCGGCCGAACCTGGATTTCCGCGGCTACGCTGGAACGGTGGTCTCCGGCAGCATTTCGGTCGGCGACGAAATCGTTATTCCGGCATCGGGACGCAATTCGCGCGTCAAGCAGATCGTGACGTACGATGGCGACCTTGTGCGCGCCGAAGCCGGCGATGCGGTGACCATTACGCTGACCGACGAGATCGACATCGGCCGCGGGGATATCATCGCTAAGCCGACGGAACGACCGGAGGTCGCTGATCAGTTTGCCGCCCACCTGATCTGGATGGACCAGGAGCCCATGGTCCCGGGCCGGTCCTATGCCTTCCGGATCGGCACGCAATCGATTGCGTCCGGCAGCATCACGGCGATGAAATACCGGATCGACGTCAACACCGGCGCGCACGTGGCAGCCCGCACTTTGAGCCTCAATGAAATCGGCTTCTGCAATATTGCAACCGTACAGCCGGCAGCCTTCGATTCCTATGAAGCGAATCGGCGCACCGGTTCCTTCATCGTGATCGACCGCGACACCAACCGGACCGTCGGCGCTGGCATGATTGCCTTCCCCTTGCGGCGTGCCGCCAACATAGCCTGGCAGCCGCTCTCACTCGGCAAGAAGGAGCGCGCCGCTCTCAAGCACCAAAGACCCTGCATCATCTGGTTTACCGGGTTTTCCGGCGCGGGCAAATCGACCATCGCCAACCTCGTCGGCCAGAAGCTATTTGCGATGTCGTATCACACCATGCTCTTGGACGGCGACAATCTCAGGCACGGTCTCAATCGAGATCTCGGCTTCACCGAATCCGATCGGGTTGAAAACATCCGCCGCGCCGGGGAGGTTGCCAAACTGATGGTCGATAGCGGCTTGCTCGTGATCTGCTCGTTCATCTCACCCTACAAGGCCGAGCGAGACATGGTTCGCGATCTCGTGGACGACGGCGAATTCATCGAGGTCTTTGTGGACACGCCGATCGGCGAATGCGTGCGGCGCGATCCGAAGGGGCTCTACGCCAAGGCGAAATCAGGCACGATCAAGAATTTTACCGGCATCGATGCGCCGTACGAGGCGCCGAGCGCGCCGGAGATCCATTTGACAACACTGAACCAGCAGCCGGAGCGCTTGGCCGATACGGTGCTAAACTGCCTGGCCACACGAGGGATCATCGTGCCGGCCAACCGGACGGAGAACTAGCCGGCTCGGCTGTCGGAGCTGTTTGCCGAGGGACTGGCATTTCTCACCTCCAACCTGATCTGGCGGATCGGACCAAATGCCACGCCGTCACATGATGCCGAACTCCTGCACCATCCGGCGACGTCCGGTTTTGCGTGCCTTACATCGCAGCGAGCTCAGATCGGCGAGCTTGGATCGGTCTAGACTGGCCCGACGTTCTCCATCATGAGAGGCTCGGTCGAACGCGGCGCGCTTGGTTCGGCTTCTGTGGGTAATGTCACGCGTTCCTGGGTCAGTCGGGGCATCGACGAACAGCTGACTACGTCACTCTTGTGAAGGACGCCTTTGTGGTGTGGTAGAGCTCGTCTCCGGCATTACCTTTGCCCACACGGGCTCGTATCCGGTTCAGGCGGCGTTGTCGAAAAACGAGCGCCTGTCGGCCCGGCTCGCCGCATCGCGCCACGGGGATAGGCATGCCTTGGCCTTTGCTGCTCCAGTGCGACAATGTTCTGAGCAGTTCTTGGGAAACGACTCTGCCGCCGAATAAGCGGCCGCGTGGTGTCGCCCTTACCCAAACGAGCTGCTTGCATTCGACGTTACTCGGCCGGTTCGAATAATTTACGCAGAAATGTCGCCGCAGGGTGATTTATTGATCACCTCTACCACGTGCTCTTGAACGAAGCTGCAGGCCGCACGATCTTCTAGGATTCGGTCGGTCGTTCCACAACTCCCTCTCGACTTCGCTCTGGACGAAGCAAACCCAACAAAGAAATCGCATTTCAAGCTTCAGTGTCACTTCCGCTAAACATGTTTCTTGTATGTGTCGGGTGTCACGGCAACCAAGCCGACTGCACCAATCACTAGACGACACGGGACTATCGAACGGTGGGCTTCGACGGATCTTCTCAGGAACACTGGCTGAGAGCCGAAGCCAACGCGCACAGATTTTATCCGTTGGATTAGCCCCATGACAGCTGCGAATTCAGATGCTCACCTGCGTGCCGTGTTGAGACGCGTCCTGGAGGATGCTGTCCAAATGATGCCGGAACCGGCGCGAACGTCTTCCTTAAAAGCATGCCTTGCCGAAAAGATTTTAAATCTGGCCGCGGTCGGCGAAACGAATCCAAAAGCGATAACGCGGCTTGCCGTTCGGTTGATTCATGACTCATGTCCGAGCTGTTCGGGATGTGAAGGTTGGCGACCGGCCGTTAGGGCGACAGAGCGAACCGATCACCCACATAGCTGTGCTGCACATCCACTCCCTTCAGACTAAATACCGCAATCCGCGGCGAACGACGTATGCACTGCGTGCCTTTCACAGATCGCGTCATCTTTGATGAGCAGTAAGCCAAGGATTGCGCTGTAACGTCGAAGACGGGCCGCAGCTGGCAGAATGGCCGCCCGGCGATCAACGAGCCCGCCGCGCACGACGACCTGAACTTGCCCAACTGGCCACACTATTGCCGTGTAACCCCGACCGAGCTGCTGTCCGATCAAGAGCAGTGACCGCCGCCATCAGCTCGACACTCTTGCGATCGCAACGCATCATCGGACCCGCGCAGTAATCGCGAAGCGGTTTGGCTCGGTCCGCGTGCCCGATCACGTTCGTAAGACCCTCAACATTCGCCGAAAACCGCGACGCCACGTCCTCCGATTTTGCCGGAGCCATCCCGACCTCTCCGCATGCCGAGAGGTGAGTCTTCTTCTCGGCAAAGTCCGCGACACTCTGATTCAGTAAGGCTAAAGCTGTTAGCTGGATCCGACTTGCGCTCGCCACAAGTGAGCGTAAGCGCCTTCAGCAGTCAGCAGATCACGATGTTTTCCCTCCGCAACAACCCGACCATTGTCTAAGACCACGATCTTGTCCGCCCCAGAGATGCTGCTGAGTCGATGTGAGATGACGACAATGGTTTTACCGGCCCGACGCAGCTCCTCAATCAGGCGCAGGACAAACGCCGCAGCGACTGGGTCCAGAGAGGAGGTTGCCTCGTCGAGGATCAGGATCTGCGGATCCCGGTACAGAGCCCGAGCTAGTGCAAGGCGCTGCTTCTCGCCCCCAGAGAGGCGCACACCATTCTCGCCAAGATAAGCCTGGAAGCCACCGGGCCAGCGCTCGATCAACTCCCTTAGCCCTAATCGATCGCAGATTTTCAGGATCTTGTCGATGTCCGGCTCGAACTCGCCAAGAGCGATGTTTTCGATAACCGAGCCTGAGAACACGTCGATCGATTGCGGTACCGCAGCAACAACCTGACGCAAAGATGCGACCGAGAGGTCCTGGAGATCATAGCGGCCGATCCGGATGCGTCCACCCAAAAGCGGGTAGACATTCTGCAGCAGCGCCGCAAGGGAGCTCTTGCCTGAGCCGCTTTCCCCCACCACGGCAGTCATCTCGCCTCGGCGAAAGGTGACGCTGAGGTCTTGGAAAAGCTCCGGTTGCGCGCCATGACGGAACGTGACGTTCTCCAGGCGGATATCGCCAAGGTCGGACTTTGTTGCATCAATGCCGTCGCCGCTTGCCGGCTCCAGGTCGAAGATCTCGAACAGGCGATCCGCCGCGATAAACGCATCCTGAACGATCCGATTGGTTTGGATCAGGCTCGCAACTGGCCGGGTGATATAGCCGAGCAACGTATAGCAGGACAGTAGTTCGCCGGGAGTGACGGTCTGATCGAGGACAAGCGTCGTACCGAACCACATCAGCACGATGGTGAATACGGTCGAGAGGAAAGTCGAGGCAGTGTCTCCGAAGATCGAGATGACGCCTGAGCTGTAAACGGAGTGCAGCGTCTTGATGAAGCGGCTCTCCATCTTAAAGTTGGCGAAGCTCTCCATACCGAAGGCCTTGATCGTGGAAACAGCTCCCAGTGATTCAACCAGTTGCGCCTCCAGATCGGCCGCATTCTCCATGATGGCGCGCTCGCGCTTCCTATTCAGCCTGTTGATGGTCCAATACAGTAAGAGATATAGTGGGATGGAGATCGCCACGACCAAGGCGATTCTCCACGAGTAGACGAACATCAGCCCGAACGAGAACAGTATCACTAGCACGTTGACGAACATGGTGATCGAAACGTCATTCAGGAAGCTCCTGATCTTCACCGCGTCGTTCATGCGGGAGACGATTTCCCCGATGCGCATGCCATCGAAGAACTTCTGGGGCATGCTTAGGACGTGATTGTAGTAGCCAAGGATCAAGCAGACGTCGATCTTCTGCCCTGTTTGCAGGATGAGCAGGTTTTTGAGAAGATTGATCAGGATCTGCGGCACTAGGATCAGTAGCATGGTGACGCTCATCAGATTGAGCAGGTTGCGGTTGCCCGCTGTGATCACATGATCGACGATCTTTTGGACGTAGACGGCCATCGAGAGACCGAGGATTGTCGTCACCAGCGCCCCGACGAGGGCCTGCGTCATCACCTCCCTGTGTGGCGTAAGCAGGCGGGCGAAGCGGACGACGGGTGAGACGGTCTCGTCGCGGCGCTTGAAGGTGTCTGCCGGAACCAGGAGCACCAGGACGCCAGTCCATTGCGTCTTGAATTCCTCGTGCGACAGCTTGCGGATTTCACCATAGGCTGGGTCCATGATGATGACCCACCTAGCGTCGATCGCCTGAATTACGACGAAGTGATGCAGCACCTCGTTGACGATTACGTGCGCGATAGCGGGTTTGGGGATCTTGTACAGGCAGTCGAAGCCGCCCTTCACCCCCTTGGCGATGAACCCCAGCTTTTGGGCCGCTTGCGTGAGGCTCGACACCGTGGTGCCGGAGCGGTCGGTGGAGGCATACTGGCGGATGCGTGACAATGGCAACTTGTAGCCGTAGAAGGCTCCGACAGAAGCAAGGCTGGCGGCCCCGCAATCCGTGATGTCGCGTTGCTTGAACTTGGTGACCTTGCTCGACATGGCAGCTCGCGGACTATTTGAAGAATAATCTTAGTGGGTCGTCAGGAGCGGATTGAGCCAATCGTCGACCTCGTTGTACAGCAGTTGCAGGAGAGAACGGTCCGCCACGAGGAAGCGGGCCTGCACGGTCATGCCTTTCTTCAAATGACCGATGACCCCGTTTTTGAGCGCGAGATGGTTACGAGAGAGCGCGCAACGGACCTTGAAGATCGGCTTCCTGTCGTGCAGGGTGTAGTCCTGCGCCACGTCGAGCACTGTCGCGTCGATGACACCCCATTGATTGTAGTTAAAAGCATCCACTTGGAGCCGCACTGGCTGGGCCGGCCGCACGAAGCCGATGTCCTTTGGAGATACGTAGATCTCCGCTACCAGTTCGCCGTCCGGCGAGACCCAAGCAACGGTTTGCCCCGCCTGCACGTAGCTGCCCGGGGTGAGGCCAGAGAATTGCTCTAAAGCTCCTGCCACGGGGGCTCGAATGCGGGTCAGATCCCGTTCGTTCTCAAGCTGATGCAAATTGGCTGCGAGTTCCTTAAGGCGTAGGCTCGTGTCGAAGAGCTGCTGGTTCCATTCGGCGGATTTGCGCCGGGTGATAATGTCGCCTTTGACCGCAATGCTCTGGAGGGCGAAAGCCTTTTCATCAACGGCTTTTGCGGGCGCTGCAGCAACAGAGACCAACCGCTTGGCGCGGTCGAGTTCTGCCGCAGCATTGCTTTCGGCATATTGGTTCTCCCGCAGCAAGTTGAGAAAATGTAGCCGCTCGGCCATGGCGAACCCGGTCAGGAGATGGATATCGTCCTTCGCGTCCGTGGCGGCGGAGATCAGGGTTCCCAGGTCGCGGGCAAGATCGCTCTTAGCGCGAATTTCGCCTGTAAGCGCTCTGAGCTTTTCCTCAACCACCTCATCGTCAAGGATCAGGATCTGCTGGCCTTGGGCAACCAGATCGTTCTCAACGGCAACAATATGAGAGATGCGTCCGGAGACGGGCGCGATCAAAGGCGTCTTCTCGATGGTAGGACGAATCGTACCGGCACTTTGAACAGAGACCGTTATTGTGACGAGTGGCAACGACACCAATGCCGCAACCACTGAAAGCACAATGATCTTATAGAGAACCAAAGATCGTCCTGATCGTCGCGAGAGGATGCTCTCTGCGGTGTAGCCGACAGTTTCAGGAGAAAGTAAGATATTATTCATTGTGCAGCTAGACGCGGGTTGTCACTCATCAGGACCAGCAGCTTCCATGGAAACTGCTGATCTGTATTGAGTATGGAGCACAGCCCGTGCGCCATGTTCTTCATGTCTAGTGATGCTGATGTCTCAATATCACATCCGCTATATATGCACCCGCGATGAGTCCTATCCCAATAACTCCGCCAACGATTCCCAGAATCGCCCAACTTCCTCCCGAAGTTGCAAATGCTTCGTCTGCGGTTAATTCGGTTACACCGTAGGCTGACATATCGGTCTTCATTGTCGTCTCCTTTTCAGTCAGTGGTGCCGGCCGGCAGCTGCGGCCGCAGCACAGAGAGAGAAATTCAAGAGTCGTGCCAACGGAGGAAGAGCTCCAGAAACAGCTGCGCGCCTGCTTGGCTCGGGTGGCGAATAGTTCGCTATCTCTCGGACTCCACATCGCCCGATAACGTCCACCGACGCCGACGACCGCCGAACGACCGCCATTGTTGGATGCCACTTTGACGCCGCCCGCAATTTGCAGGATTCAGGCCCGGCAGATGGGGTGCCTGTTGCTCGCGATGTCCTCTTCGCAACAATCCGGTGATGTTGACACGAAGCCGCGCGTCTGATGTCAGACAAGGGACATGATGCAGGCGGGCATTCCGGCAGGTTGAATGGATAAGCGCTCTTGCGAACTGCTCGTCTCGCTCCAATTCTCGCAGAACGTACCTTGAAAGTCTTGTTCAGTTGCCTAGCCTAGTTAGCACTACTACGGCAGATTGACTTGCAGCTTTTCACGGATTCGTTTTCGGGGTATGGGCGCCGCCGAGCTGGCGGCCGAAGAATGAGATCGACGGTGGCGTGACGTCCGGCCGGCAAGCTAGGCTGCGGCGGAGGTCTGTTGACTCTTTTCTTCGCTCCGCCTGTGCCAGGCGACGGTATTGTAGAAAGGCGTAGGCGATCTTTGCCATCAGCGCGCGACGATGAAGACCCTGCCAGGCTCGCCCCTCAAAGTGATCAAGCCCGAGCTCCTCAACTGCTGATGCGCCTGTTCGCAAATCCATCGTGCCTCGATGGTGGCAGCTAATGTGCGCAGATCTGTCGCGGCGGGCAGGTTGGCGAGATAGTACCTCTTTTCCCCTGACGTCCTTTGCTCACCAAGCCTCCTAAGGGGAAGACGCTGCTGGCCCCTATCCTTGATCCGCTGGCGAGGTCCATCGGCGATCCGCCTCCGCTCACGCGATCTCTGGCGTGGATCGTGGCGTTCGGTAGTCGACCGGTACGTCGGCGCTTTCGAGCAGCGTCAACGAGTTCCGTCGGCGTGCGTCTGGGCTGGGGCCGCCGCCACCAAATGCGCAATCCGGTAGCCGTTGTCGTGCAGGTAGCGCAGAAAAACGCGGGCATCATAGCTGACGTCCAAGCCTGCGGACCGTGCAGCAGAATGATTCCCATCTTTTGTGATTTCGAGTTGCTCGATCATCTTCTCCAATTCCTGCTCCGGGGGTCATGTTTTCCCAGTTGGCCGCCCAAAGATCAGTGCCAAAGACGAAGATGCCACGTGACTGCAGAAGGTCGCGCGTCGCAGGCGTCGAGCCGAAATAGGGAAGGCAAAAAAACGGCGTTGAGGGCGTTTTAGACGAGGCGCCGTTGAGCGCAATAGGCAGGCTCCATGGCAAACACAAAACTGACGACGAATTCGAGAAAGAAGCCCAAGAGCGTTTCGAGGCTGCGCTCCGTGGCGCGCTGAAAACGTCGCCGGTGCCCTTGAAGGAAGAGCCGAAGGTGAAAAAGGCCAAAGCTAAAAATCGGAAAAAGGATACGAAATGAGCTTCATCCAGCGAGAACTGGGTCGCATCGGCGTCGTCTTGCGGGATGGTTTTAACCACCCCAACCGCGCGGAGCTTTATGCGGCCCAGCAGGCTTTGTTTTGGGCTCAGGAGCCGACCGGATTCGCTTAGCCCCTAGATTAGATCACGGGCATTCGGGGAGTGAAAGAAGATTGTCGGGTTGGATGCCGTCAGCAGTTGTCTTGATGTACTTATTCCCGTTATGTGTGGCGACGATAACATCAACGGTGCGGCCACCTTCAGCGACAAAGAACTCCCATTCGCGGGATTCGATTTCTCGAATTGTCTGATCGACCGATTGCTTCCAGCGACCGCCGTCAGCGGATTTAACAGTGATTAGCGCGGGAGTCCGATTGCTGCGGGTGTAGCCTGAGACACCGTGGTTGTTTGGGTTAGAACCCGTCAGAGGTATTGCGCTTGCGCCGCACCAACGGACCAAGTCAACCAACACGCTGCAAACATTGATCTGAACATTCTCCCTCGGCCGTATACATCCAACGAACTTGTTGTCCCGTTCCAACCATAGTCATTGGTAGCTGACCGGCCGGGTTCACCGGCAGCTTCAGATTAAAAGACTCCCGAAGCCGCACGGGCTAGGCACGCAATCCGCCAGCGCACTCGCTTTAGATCAAGACCAAGGCAAGCAGGCTCGAGCAGAGCAGCGCAACGCCGGCCGCGGTCAGTGCCAGGAGGCTACGCGAGACGAAGTCGTGATTGGGCATACATCGCTTTCAGTTGCGGCGAAGACCATGAGCCCCATTGCTGCCTTCGCGGTTTGATCGACGAACGCATAAATGATTATTCGAATCGCGTGCACTATTTCTGCTGTTGTCAGAAAGACATGCTTTTTTCCAGCGCGCTCAGTTGACCGCGCGCCGTTTTGCAACGAACAGGGCGTTGAGGACCCGGAAGGACGAGCCTAATCCGGGCTGTCTCTGCGGCCCAACATGCTCGCCTGATTTGGAGGTCGCCGTGTTTGCACGCCGATTCTCAAACGCTCCAGAGTGCGAGGTGTTTCATAAATCCGATACTGCTAGCGGAGTAAGCTTTTTGCCATGCGTGGACTCATCATTCTCCTTGTGACCTTTGCAATTGCGCTGGCGGTCCATGGCCGACACCAGAATGGTTTCGTGCCGGGACCGACCGCGCCCACGCCACCCGTCAACGTACCCTAGCGAGCGCCAATGGCGCGGGCGCAGATTGCGCTGCCAGCGTGCTTGAGATCTGCGGCTGCTGTCTGTCCGGACCCGAGTGCCGTTGGCCCAACTCAGCAGCGTGCTGTATGACTGAGTGTAGATTGGTTAAGTGACGATGACAGAGCGGGAATTGTCGCGATTGGAGAAGCAAGCTGCGGATGCTCTTCGTCGCGCACGACGACTGCCCGTGGGTACGAGCCGAAACGATCTTCGTCAGCTCGCAAGGGCGCTTCTTTGGCTGCATCGAAACGGTATGGAAGCTCTGGAGCAGGAGCGATCGAACATGGAACATGGTCGGCGATGAGAGGAGTTACGGGTTAACTCCTGTGCAGGCCGTTGTTCGAAGGACAGGACGTGCGAGGCCTTTGGTCGCGCACGTGAAGACGCTTTCGCCCGCACCCTTGCCTTGAGCAAACTGGCGCAATCTTCGAAAACGCATCGATGTTCCGGCTCCGGCCGCTCGTGACGTTGAGCTGCCAGCTTAAGCCGCCTGGACCCTCCCGAGGAAACTGCCGAGCTCGCGCCTCAGCCGCGCGCTTTCCCCAGACAACAGCTCGGCAGACATCAGCACCTGCATCGACGCCCCTCCTGTCTCCTTTGCGCCGTTGGTCACTTCAATGGCGCTCGCCGCCACCTGGCTGGTTCGGGCTGCCGCTTCCTGCAAATTGGACGCGATGCTCTTGCTCGTTGCGACCTGCTCTGCGATGGAGTTGACCACGGTCACGGCGATCTCCGAGATGCGGCCGATAATGACGCCGATGTCGACAATTGCGCTGACCGAGTCAGTCGTTGCCGTCTGAATGCCGTGAATGTGCTCGCTGATCTCGACGGTCGCGTGCGCCGTTTGCGTTGCGAGAGACTTCACTTCATCAGCGACAACCGCAAAACCTCTGCCGAAATCGCCCGCGCGCGCCGCTTCGATTGTCGCGTTCAGCGCGAGCAAATTGGTCTGGCGCGCAATCGTGGCGATCAGCTTGACCACGCTGCCGATCCGCTCCGCCGCAGCCGCCAGACCGACCATGCGCTGGTCGCTGAGTTCGGCCCTGCGAACCGCTTCGCGCGCGATATCGGCGGCCTCTTCGACCTGCCGGCCGATGTTGACGATCGTTGCCGCCATTTCGTCCGTCGCTGTCGCGACAAGCTGAACATTGCCAGATGCTTGCTCCGATGAGCTGGCGACTTCGACCGAGAGTTGCCGGCTGTGATCAGCCGTGCAAGTAAGGCTGCGGGCGGACGCTTCAAGGTTTGAGGAGGCAGAGGAGACAGTATCGATAACCTTGCCCACAGCGGTTTCGAATTCGCCGGCGAGCCGAGCGATATCGGCCTTCCGCTGCTCGGCGGCGGTACGATCCTGTTCAGCCTTTGCATCGATTTCGGCTCGCGCCCTCTCGCGCGCTTTCAGCTTGAACAGTTCGACCGCTTCGGCCATCTCGCCGAGTTCATCCTTGCGGCCAAGGCCTGGCAGAACGACGTCGAACCGACCGTCGCCGAGCTGGCGCATGGCCAGTGTCATTGAAGCGACTGTCTTTGCGACGCGCCGGCCGAACAGCAACGCGAGCAGGCCAACGAGCAGTGTTGCAAGCCCGATCAGCCAAACCAGCTTCCGCTGGATTTGTTCTGCTTGCATTTCGGCAGCCTGCGAGTGCATGTCAGCGGCGGCCATGATTTTTGCAAGCGCCGGGCTGATGCGGTCGTAGATTTGCCCGAGATCGTCCGCCTGATCGCTCAGCGCCTGCTGCGTCACCATGAGGGACAGAAAGCTCGACTTATATGCGCGGATCAGTTCGAGGAGCTGGGATTTTATGTCCGCGGGTAGGCTCGCCTGAGCAAGCGCGATCTCGAATTCCGCCTCCCGGTCAGCCAGTCGATCGCCATCTTTGTCTTCGCCACGGAGAATGAAGTCTTTCTCGTGCCGGCGCATCGTCAGCATCAAGATCGTGAGGCGTGGCTGGTTCAGGTCGGCTAGACGTTCCTCGACGGCGTGCACGGCCTTGCGCAGCTTGCCCTGGAATCCATCATCTTCGTTGAAGCCGAGGTTACGTTGCGCCGCGACCACGTTTCGAAAGCGCGTCGCATAGAGATTGATCACAGATCGCAACGCGGTCGCTTCCTTCCGTGGGTCGTCGTCGGGCAGAGCCGACACAAAAGCTTCGACCCGGCTCAAATCTGCAAGCTGCTCCACATGACTCTTCGCATGCTTCGTGATCGCCATTTCGCTGGGCTTGCGCAGGAAGTCGCTCGCGATTTGCCGTGACTCCAGGAAGCTTTGTGACAACGATGCGACATGATCTTTGAACTGGGCGCTGTCATTCGCCTCGCTCTGGACCAGGCTCGCGTAGTTCAGGGCGGCGGCGCAGAGTGCACCTGTGACAAGAACTCCCGAAATCCCGAGCAGTGCCATTTGGCCGCGCAACCCAATGCGGAAGCCCCGGCAACTCCTCAACTGCCCGATAAGTCTGCTCGCTGCCCCGGTCATTGTACCCCGTGATGAGTTTTATGCGCCCGGTAGGGTGCTGTTTGCCGCTGATCCGATGAGCGATTATTCAGTATCGAGCAGAATTAGAGCTGGCGTGCTCTGCTCGTCGATGAGTGGCTTGCTAATTTAGATTGATTTCGGAATTCTGAATTCGCGCTTATAGGCACACACTTTTCTTCCAGCAGCACGGGCACGACGCAGCCGGTCGCGTTACAACTCTCTGCATGATCGGTTTGTGTCGGAGAACATGAAGACGTTGGGGTTTGGCCCAGTGGACCGCTCATCAGGATGTTCAGAGAACGACAACTTGCTATCGTTCACGCCCGCCGCCACATGGTCGGCGCTTCGGGAAGCGCTTCGCGGCCGATTTGTTTGAGGTCGTCGAGGGTCGTCTCACCTCTACGGGCGATTTTGGCCGCGCCCTGTTCATGCCGAACTGGCTGCTCCGCCGCGATGAACCAGTGCTCGGATCGCACGACTTCACTCCCGAGCCGCATCAAGCTGTACATCATTTGTTGCTTCTCGCGCTTGCTGCGCAGAAACAATGTCTCGGCATACGCGCCCATGCGGAACCGGTAGAAATGGCTTGCCATGTCCTGCTCCTATGCCGCGTCACCGGAATTGAGAGGGATTTGACCACGTCATTGTTGCCGGCCCGCGGCTCATAAAACGGGGTTGACCTAACCCTGCATGGTAAGGACATTTGGATGCTGATTAATGCAATTTATCTCGACCCGGCGCTTAAATTCCGCGTTCGCGCGAATGTACCGACGGATTTCACCGCACCTAATCCACTTAGCTGGTGCTAGGAAGTCGGTCACGCCAGTATCACATTGTCGATCAGCCGCGTCGAGCCTACGTAGGCTGCGGCGCATAGTGCCGCCGGGCGGCGTAGCGGACTTTCGGCGGCCTTGAGCGTGTCATGGTCGACAAGCTCAAGGTATTGCAGCCGATCGATCTCGTTCAAATGCCCTTTGGCGATTGCAAGCAGCTTTTCAACATCGCGTTCTCCTGAGCGATACTTGTCCGCTGCGGCGAACAGTCCACGGCTGATGGCACGAGCCCGCCGACGTTCTTCCTCGCTGAGATAGCGGTTGCGACTGCTCATCGCGAGCCCATCCGCTTCCCGGACCGTCGGCACGGTAACGATCTCGATCGGAAGATCGAGATCAAGTGCCATGTGACGGACGACCGCGCATTGCTGAAAATCCTTCTGTCCGAAAAACGCGACATCCGGCTGCACCATGTTGAACAGTTTGCAGACGACCGTCGCGACACCGCGAAAGTGCCCAGGCCTGAACGCTCCGCAGAGTGGTTTTGCTAGGTCGCCCGGCTCGACGAAGGTCTCAAATTGAGCCGGATAGACTTCGCCGGCAGCCGGCGCAAAGACGATGGCAACATCGGCATCGCGGCAGAGCCTCTCATCGCGCGTGAAGTCACGCGGATAGGTGCTGAGGTCCTCGTTCGGTCCGAATTGAGTGGGGTTCACGAAGATGCTGAGAACGGTGACGTCAGATTGCGCCCGGCTCGCCTCGACCAGCGCCAGGTGACCTTCGTGCAGATAGCCCATGGTCGGCACGAATCCGACGCGTTGACCGGCCCTGCGGGCGTTTGAAAGAGCGCGACGGAGTTCGGCGACGGTCGTGATTGTCTGCATTGCTTTGCTGTACCTCAGGTTAGTTGGGAGCCCAGTTTGCGATCGTTTCGCCAACACCTTGGGGAAGCCCGTAGGATTCCTGCGGTCCCGGGAACGCACCGCCGCGGACATCTGCGGCCCAGCGCGACAGCGCCTCCTGCAGCAGCTGAAAACCCTCTGCATAAGCGCGAACGAATTTAGGCCGATGACCTTCAGTCAATCCGAGGACATCATGGAATACGAGCACCTGGCCCGAGCAACTGGGACCCGCGCCAATTCCAATGGTCGGTATCGTCAGGAATTCCGTCGCGCGCGCGGCGAGCTCCGCCGGGACGCCTTCCAGGACCAGAGCGAAGCATCCGGCCTCCTGCAGACGGTGGGCGTCGTCGAGCAAGCGCAGCGCGTCGTCGGCCTTCCGGCCCTGCACCTTGAAACCACCCATGACATTGACGCTCTGCGGAGTGAGGCCCAGATGCCCCATTACAGGAATTTCGCAATCGACCAGGGCACGGACCATTTCGATGCGCTTCGCTCCGCCTTCGAGTTTAACCGCTGCTGCGCCACGCTGCAGAAAGCCCCCGGCGTTGCGTATCGTCTCCTCAATGCTGAGATGAAAACTGAGAAAGGGCATATCGGCAACGAGCAAGGCACGAGCTCTCGTGCGCGCAACAGCATCCAGGTGATGGTTCATCATGGCCATACTGACCGGCAGCGTGTTGTCAAATCCCAGGCAGACGTTGCCAACACTGTCCCCGATGAGAATGACATCGACGATGGGATCGGCGATGCGCGCCGTAACCGCGTCGTAAGCGGTGGTCATGACGATACGGCGCCCCTCCTCCTTGCATCGCTGCAGAACTGGAATCGTGACACGCTCAACAGGCTGCTCTGAAATGTGGCTCATCTAAGATCCCGATCGCTCCACTGCCCGCATCCCCGGACTCGGGGCTTCCTACGGAAGCTGAGAGAAGACTGTCAATGGTGGAGGCGAAACGGAGAGGCACGTTTCCAAAGCCAGCGGCGGGCAGATAGAAACGTCTAATGATTGCGCAATCATCAGAAGCGCAAGCTTTTCCAGCCGCCACATTTGCGCGGAGCGATTTTGTATCGCGCCGGCCACCACCGCGACAGCGCGGTACCGCTCTTCCCACATCTGGCGAGTTTGCGCCGGGCCCGGCATCGGGCATATCTGCGAGAGCGGCTCGGATGCTTTGCCAAAGCTATCGGCAGGTTCAGGTTCGGCCAGCATATTCGTCTTATGGCAGCAATTGGGTTCCGTTAGCTCGCGCTCGAGCCGCACCTTCAAGCCACCGCATCGGCAGCATCCCTGATACCGGCGTAGATCTGATCAAGATCTGCGGCCGTGACGCAATAAGGTGGCATCACGTAGATCGTGTTGCCGAGCGGTCGCAGCAGGAGATTTCGGCGCTCGAAGAAGGCCTGAAGCTTCGGACCGATGTTTGCCAGATACCCCGGATCGCTCGTTTTCAGATCGAGCGCTGTGATGGTGCCGGTCCGGCGGACATTTGCAAAGCGCGGATCGGCGCGGAATGGCTCGATTGCATGCTCTTGCATCGTGGCGACAGACGCGACGCGGCGGCGAGATTCCTGATCTTGCCACAGATCCAGATTCGCTTTTGCGGCGGCGCAGGCCACCGGATTCGCGGTATATGAACTCGAATGAAAGAACGTACGCGTACGATCTTTTGAGTAATGCGCATCGAATATATCCGCGCGGCAGAGCGTCACTGCCAGTGGGAGCGCCCCTCCGGTGAGGCCTTTCGAATAGCAGGCGATATCTGGAGTGATATTGGCCTGCTCGCAGGCAAATAGCGTTCCGGTACGGCCCCAGCCCGTCATGACCTCGTCGGCAATGAACAGGACGCGAGAGGCCTCGCAGATCCGCCTCATCTCCCTTAGCAACCAAGCGGGGTACATCAGCATCCCGCCTGCCCCCAAAATCAGAGGCTCTACAATAAAGGCGGCGGGAATTTCGTTTCGGCATGCGGACTCGAGCGCATCGAGGGTTGCCTGCTCACAGCCTTCCGCAGGGAACGGAATTGCGGTAACGTCGAACAGCAAGGACCCGTATGCGTCATTGAACACGCCCCGGGCCCCCACCGACATCGCCCCAATTGTATCGCCGTGATAGGAATGTTGCATCACGACAATGCGTGTCCGCGGCTCGCCGATATTATTCCAATAGCCGATCGCCATTTTCAAGGCGACTTCCACGCTGGTAGAGCCGCTGTCGGAGAAGAAGACATGGTCGAGCCCACGGGGTGCGAGCTTCAAGAGTAGCGCCGCAACCTCCTCAGCCGGATCGTGGGTATAGCCGGCAAAGATGATCTGGTTGAGTTTGCCCGCCTGTTCCTGAATCGCACTGACAATGTGCGGTTGGCAATGACCGTGGGTCACGACCCACCAGGATGAGATTGCATCGATGATTCGGCGGTCATCCGCGGTGTAGAGATAAGCACCATCGCCACGCAGAACCCTTGTCATCTCGCCCTGAAGCGCGTGTTGCGTGAACGGATGCCAGATCGCCGACTTCTTCTTTGGCGTCATGACTTGAAATCATCACCACGGAATGAGGCCTTGAGCGCGGGCTGTGGCGTGTTTGCAGCGAGAGGAAACAGCCTGGGCACTCGCCCAAGCCAACGCACACCCGATCGCTCTCGCAACTCGTGCACGTTCTTTCCTTCCGCAATGAAGGTATTGATCCGATCGACGTAGACGCGGCGCATTGTTGCTCCTCTATTTGCTTCCTACATATGCGCTGCGAAGCTAGCGCTGATAATCGACATTCATCTTGCCGCCCCGAACCCATACTCTCTTGCATCGTCGTAAAACCGGCCTTGCCGCCGAAGTGAAGATCAAAAAGAACTCATCCAGTGTTGGCGGAATATTCGAAAGGAGAGCGCCATCCTCCCCCGTGTTCAGAACGAGGCAGTTGCCTGCGAAGCAGCCGTCAACCGACATGTATCTTGCTTCGAGCGGCGGATTGAAGGGGACGCGACGAGCTTCACCATCTGCAGGAATGAGCCGAGACTCAAACCAGCTTTTTGAAACCAAGAAGTCATCCAGTATTGCGTGAACCGATGCCAGATCGACGACTTCTTGGGTTGAGGTCATGTTGATGGGCATCATGGCCTGAAATCGTCGGCACGGAACGAGCTCTTGAACGCGTCCTGCAGCATGTCCGGTGTGAGAGGCGAAAGCCAGGGCAGTCGCCCCAACCAACGCACCCGACCCATCTCGCGAATTGCGCTCTGCGTTTCTGCATTTCTTTCGCCAATGAATGCTATCCCAAGAATCTGAATCTGGCGCTTTCGCAGAGCTTCTATCGAGAGCAGCGAGTGATTGATCGTCCCTAGTCGCGTGCTGGCGCAAAGCAGGACGGGAAGCCGCCAACGCTCGAAGATGTCAATATAAAGTGTGCTGCCGTTCAGTGGTACCATTAGCCCGCCGGCACCCTCGATCACGAGCGGTCGCTCGCCGGTCTCCGGCACATGGAGCGAGTCCGCGTCGATGCGAACTCCGTCGATTTCGGCGGAATAGTGCGGAGAAGCCGGCGTCCGAAGGCGGTAAACCTCCGGCACGATGCGATCGCCTGGGAGACTGGCCAGCCGCGTAACGACCTCAGTATCGGTCTCTTCTTCGAGGCCGGCCTGAATCGGTTTCCAATAGTTCGCGCCGAGGAGATTGGCGAGGCCTGCGGAAAACACCGTCTTTCCGATCCCGGTATCTGTGCCTGTCACGACGATCTGCTGGCTCATCGGGCTTCACCTCTCGTCTCCTCGAACAGCGCATCGAGCATTGCACGCACGTCATCCTCCCCGACGTTGAGTGTCAGTGAAATTCGCAAACGGGCCGTGCCCGCGGGAACGGTTGGCGGCCGGATTTCGCGGATATCGAAACCGCGCGTCTGCAGTCTCGATGCGAGCCGCATCGCCCGCGCGTTGTCGCCAACGATATAGGGCACGATCTGCGAGGCCGAAGGAATTTCCCCGCCGCGCACGCCGATCTCCCGATGCGTGAACGCGACAAGCTTGGCCAGACGCTGCTGCCGCTCGGGTTCCTGCTGCAGGATGAACAGGGCCTCCCGCACGGCAACGGCCATCAATGGTGAGGGCGCTGTGGCGAAGATAAACGGGCGGCAGCGATTGACCATGAAGTCGCGCATGGCCGTTGAGGCAGTGACGAGCGCGCCTGCAGCGCCCAGCGCCTTGCCGCAGGTATGAACGACCAACAGATTTCCTCGCCCCTCATAGGGGGCGGCCAGTCCTCGTCCCAGCTCCCCGTAGACGCCTGTGGCATGGGCCTCATCGACCATCAGGAACCCGTCGTGCCGGTCCGCGATCGCGACGAGGTCTTCGAGCGGCGCAAAGTCGCCATCCATGCTGTAGAGACTTTCAACCACGATCCAGACACGGCCCATTCCGCCCTGGGTACGCCAGTCGCGGATTGTGCTTTCGACCGACTGGGGGTCGTTATGGGCGCTTATGCGAAAGTCGGCCCGGCCAGCTCGCGCACCTTCATGGATGCTTGCGTGTACGAGAGCATCGAGAACGAGCAGATCGCCGCGCTGCGGCAACGTTGTCAAAACCGCAAAATTCGCGGCATAACCGCCGCCAAAGAAGAGCGCCGTCTCCGCCCCAAAGAACCGAGCCGCTTCTGCTTCGAGACGTTCATGCTCCTCGCAATTGCCGCGCAGAAGCCGCGACCCACCCGCTCCGATCGGAGTGCCGGCCTCGATTGCCGCCAAAACTGCCTTTTTCATGCGCGGGGCGCTCGCAAGCGCAAGATAGTCGTTCGATACAAAATCGATGCCTTCGCGCGGCCTAAGGCGGCGCAGCCGGTCATCCTCTTTCAGGGCATGCAACGCCGCGACATAGTCGGCGACTTTGGCCGTATGGATTGAGCTCATTCACCCCTCCCAGGGTCGCCATAAATCATGCAAATTTCATCGGCCGCCAGGACAATGGCTCCGGCATCGGCCCGTCTGCTTTCAATCCGGTAAGATGCGGTTCTCCCGGTCAACCAGCACAACGCGTGGCCTGAACGTCTTTGCTTCCACCTCATCAAGGGAGGCATAGGCAACGATGATGACCTTATCTCCAGGCATCGCAAGTCGCGCGGCCGCACCATTGAGGCCTATCATGCCGGACCCCTTGGGTGCCTCGATCACATAGGTGGCAAAGCGTGTGCCGGTGTCGATGTTAAAGATTTCGACGCGCTCGTTGATCAGGAGTCCCGCAGCGTCCAACAGCGCGCGATCGATCGAAATCGATCCTTCATGGTGCAGATCGGCTTCAGTGACCGAGGCGCGATGGATTTTGCCTTTCATCAACGTAATCTGCATGCGTCACCTACATTGGAATTTTGCTCAGCCGGGCTCGCCGAACCGTTTCACTCAAGACAGCCCGGACGTGATGCCGAGCCGGCGCAGCAAATTGGCGTCGCGGTCGACTTTCGGATTCTTCGTGGTCAACAGCACGTCGCCGAGGAAGATTGAATTCGCGCCAGCCAAAAAGCACAGCGCCTGCAGTTCGTCCGTCATATACTGCCGTCCGGCGGACAGACGTATCACGCTCTTCGGCATCATGATGCGGGCCGTTGCGACCAGACGCACCAGCGCGATCGGATCGGGACGCTCTGCCATTTCATCGACCGGCACGCCCTTGACCTGGTTCCACAGATTGATTGGCACGCTTTCCGGATGACGGGAGAGATTGGCGAGCAGGACGAGCATGGAAAGGCGGTCCTCGACGGCCTCGCCCATGCCGATAATGCCGCCGCAGCAGACCTTGATGCCAGCCTCGCGCACATGTGCAAGCGTGTCGATGCGGTCCTGCAAGGTGCGCGTGGTGATGATCTTGCCGTAGAAGTCCGGCGAGGTATCGACGTTGTGGTTGTAGAAGTCGAGCCCGGCCTCTGAGAGGCGCGTAGCCTGCTTCGGCGTCAGCATACCGAGCGTGACGCAGGTCTCCATGCCGAGCCCCTTGACCGCACTCACCATGTCGCAGACCTGATCAAGATCGCGGTCTTTTGGACTGCGCCAGGCCGCCGCCATGCAGAAGCGAGTCGCTCCGGCATCCTTGGCGCGCTGCGCGCTGGCGACCACATCGGCGCGATCCATCAGGCGGGTGGCTTTCAGACCGGTGTCGTAGTGCGCGCTCTGCGAGCAGTAGCCGCAGTTTTCCGGACAGCCGCCGGTCTTGATGCTGAGCAGGCTTGCGGTTTCGATGTGGTTTGGATCGAAATTGGCGCGATGAAGGCTCTGCGCCTGAAACATCAAGTCGGCAAACGGCAGGTCATAGAGTGCTTCGGCCTCGGCCCGCATCCAGTCTCGACGAAGCTGCGCGCTGTTGCCTCCGTCGCTTCGCTTCACGTCCACAGCAGCAACCATAAGAGCCGTGCCCCCATTCACGATCAATCATAGATAAAACAAGCGATTATCTATGATAACGACCCTCGACCAATGCTAGAGGATGTTCTAAGTGAACGCATTCGTTTTTCTGGTAGATAATCTATGATGATGGACGAGAACACGACGGTTGCCGGCCGCATCGCTGACTCGATCAGCGAACGCATTATCTCCGGCGCGCTGCAGCCAGACGCTCCACTCCGGCAGGATCATGTCGCGCGGCAGTTCAATTCCAGTCACGTTCCGGTCCGCGAGGCCTTTCGGCAGCTGGAAGCCCAACACCTTGTCGTAGCTCGGCCCCGTCGCGGCGTACGGGTTGCTCCTCTCGACACCAAGGCGGTGAAGGAGATCGCCGAGATGCGCGCCGCGCTCGAAGTGGTCGCATTGCGCAATGCGGCTCCAAAGCTGACATCGGCTCATTTGGCACGGATCGAGCTCGCCCTTATTGAAGGAGATAATGCCGAGACAATTGAGGAGTTTGAAATGGCCAACCGAGCCTTTCATCACGCGCTGGTTTCGCCCTGCGCAATGCCGCGCCTGCTCGCTAGTCTCGATGGACTGCAACTTGCAAATTCGCGGTTGGTGTTCGCAATGGCGCGAAGTGCCGGCTGGCGACCGCGGTCCAACCAGGATCACCGGCTGATTCTGCAGGCCCTGCGAGCCCGCAACGTCGATCAAGCCTGCAACCTGCTCGCGCGCCACATTCAAACCATTGAGCGCCTTGCGCTTCCCACGTCCTGACTGGAAGAGGCTTCCGGTCCGTTGACGAAGTTGTCTAGGTTGACGCCGATCGCCATCATCACCACGCGATGAAGACGCGATCGCGTCCGGCGTAAGCATCGCGCATGCGCCATCGACGACCCCAGGACAGGGAGAGACTCGCTGGCGCCTCTCACCTCAGTTTGCCATCTTCGGGAGATGAATTTGCCGGCCGAGTGCCTGCTCGACGAGATCAAAGGTGTCGACGAGCACACGCATGCTGATGAGCCGACCGGCCTTGAACTGGGCGAACTGCGCCGCGCGCAGCGAGATCGACTTGTGGGATTCCCGCGCCGTTAGGGAACAGCGCAGCATAGAGGCTGCGGAATCCACGCCGAGCATGGTGGTCTCGCGGTCGAAACGGCGAATCTGGACATTGTCAGAGATCTCCCGGATGACGTCGAGCACGGCGCGCTTGCCATGCCGAGTGCCGAGAAATGGGAACATGTCGATCGGACCATAAAGCGTCCAATCGACCTCCTCGTCGAGGAGGGCCTCGATGTCCTCAAAATGCCGGTCATTGATCGCGCGATGCAACGTTCGCGAGAAGCGCCAGAAGCTATGCTCCGTCATTTTGGTGTTCCTGAAACCAGTTTGCAATAACGGAGCTGCTTCTTGGTATCTGTATCGACGCATCTAGCTCGGTGGACCTCATTGCGGTGGGCTGGGGCCACCTCCATAGCCCCGCCACGGGGGCGAACCAAACGTCCATGTTCCCTCGCGCACAGTGTTGGAAAGCGTTACGGCCATGAGCTCCCCCACCCGCAAGGCTGCAAGTGACATCGAATACCAGTAGGATGATCCGGCAAACGACGTCATGAGTTCAAGCGGCGAGGCGTGATACTTCGAGGCATCCGCTTCGGCACAGGACGTTTTCAGCCAGGGCATCAACAGGCTCCTGGCTTCGTGACGAAGGTAGCAATCGTAGCCACAGTACGGCCTCTGCGTCGACACGTCCCGCAGGTATCCGGTGCCGAGAACTTCTGCGCATGCGGCGCAGGCCGCCCTGTTGAGCGGAGCCCTGTGTTTGGCCAATACGAGCTTCATGATGGAGATCCACGCCTTCCCTGCGGTCGGTGCGCAGTTCGCGAGATTGTCGCGCGCTGTTCGACGTCAACGATTTCGGCGCCGCAATAAACGTGCGGCATTCCGGACCGCAGTAGGAGGCGCGTCCTCAGGGTCGGGCGCCGTCGCAGCCGCCGATGACCGCTCAGGCGGCCGGCAATCGCCGTAACCAATTGCTGTCCGCTTCGCAACGGGACTTGAAGTGCTCAACGCACCTCTTTGAGCAGAGGGCGGTTCGCGAAGAGTAGTAACGAATAAGGCCAAACTTTCCGGCGCAAATGGCGCACCGTTTGACGGTGTTGCGCTGAAGTTTTTGATGGTCTTTGGACATGTCCGTCTCCAATTCCTGCATCTCCCATTGCGCGTTGGAGGGCTCAGGCTTGCGACCAGCGGCGGGGCGCGACGTAGCTCAATCCGCGTCGCGCTTCGGCATCCATTTCCGCCTGCACTCGTTGCTTTGACCTTGACCTGCCCACCGTTCGATCGGGCACCGTCGATAAGCGCAAAGTTTATCTCTTTGTTCTAGAAGAAATTCGCCAATCTCCTTCCTGCTAGCGCATACGTCATGCGACGTTTCCCTATTTTGCGCAGAAATTCATCGCAGAAATCGACTATTGGTCCGGCATAGCGGCCTTACCGCAGAGGGACGATCGGCTGACATCCGACCAGCTCAGCCCGATCGTAAAACGGTCGCCCAAAGGTGCTTCTGCACCCCCTAGAGTGGCTGCGCGTGACGGGCCTATTGAGGACACGTCTTGAGCGTGTCGCCTAGGTCGTGGCCGGCCCGATCGCGACGCCGTCTCGACAAAGCTGGAGCGCTCACGTGCCGAGACCATCAACCGCCTCAAAACGCCGATGTGAGTTGCACCTCATGAGCGGCTACCGCCTCCCGGGAGAGCCGATTGTGCTGTTGACTACCGCTACGCGCATGGACGAACGACGAATTCACGGGGCACCTTCGTCTACGCAGATCCCAACAAGAAGAGCTGCAAGACCGATGGCGTGTGGCTGGGTTTGAGGGCGGTTTCACCCTGACACCGAGGCAACGATGACCGCCCGAGTGCCGGCGCCTCACGTCGCGGGATCTGGCTTGCGCTGGGCCTGCCGCAAATGGCGCCCCGCTTGACCGCGGGCAGAAGCTCTAGCAGCAAGGCCGTTGCGGCGATTGCGACCCGCTGCGGTAATGTTGCAGCGCGCTCAAGGCCAAGATAGTTATGCGCCTACTTTCCTGTCACCCCAGGTCCATCATGATTCGTCACATCGTTTTGTTTACCGCCAAGGATAAGGCCCAGATCGACGAAATGATCGAAGGCCTGTCAGTTCTCACCACAATCCCACATGCACGCCTGCTCGAGGTTGGTCGCAATCGCAAGACCGACCAGTTCGGCAACGATATCGACGTAGTGGTCTACGGTGAGTTCGACAATGAGAGGGAACTCGCAGCCTACAGGGCTCACGACCTATACCAGGAATCGATTAGCCGGGTGCGACCGCTCCGCGAGCTGCGGTTTGCGGCCGATTACACCGTATCAACGGATGCGCGCTTGGCCTCAACGGCTGCAACAGGTCAAGTTACTCGGCGCCTCGAGCCGACTGGCGGGGGCTAACCTGACAATCGGCCTCAAGGGTCCCCGGGTCCCAGACCAGCGCTCTCGGTCGGCTCGGGATCACAATCTGAACACATCTCACAGCAGGCAAGTCATCGGTGACTGACAGCCCAGTGCACGTCAGCGAGCTGCCGTGGATCGAGCCCGTCATGGCGATGCGATGTCTGGCTCATCGACCGCAGCTTACGTTTCTCGATAGCGCGGCCAAGCATGAATTGCTCGGCCGCTATTCATATCTGAGCTGCGATCCGTTCAGTACCTTTATGGTCGCGGACGGACAGGCGCGTTGGAACGGAGAGCCTCTTGAAGGCGACCCGTGGGAAGCTCTTCGCGCCCTTCTCGCCAACTATTCGCAAGAGCATCGCTCCGATCTCCCCCCGTTCCAGGGAGGCGCAGCCGGCTTCCTTGCTTACGATTTAAACAGGACGTTAGAGCACTTGCCGACGCCCGCAATTCCCGGGCAGGGATTGCCCCAATCGCTCCTGCATTTCTATGACGTAGTCGTGAGCTACGACCACTGGCACAACAAATGCTGGATCATTTCCACCGGATGGCCGGAGCAGGATCCTATACGTCGCGTAGAGCGTGCACGCCGTCGAGCCGACGAATTTGCAGCACTGCTTGCCAACCCAGAGACGCCGCGGGATACATCCTCCGGCAGCGTGGGCGCTTGGCATTCGAACTTCAGCCGCGAGGACTATGTTGCGGCGGTCAAGCGCGTCGTCGGCTTGATTCTGGCCGGAGACGTCTTCCAAGCCAACATTGCGCAGCGCTTCAGCGCGAGGGTGCCGATTTCCTTCGACCCCCTCACCTTCTACAGCCAGCTACGATCATCGAACCCCGCACCGTTTGGGGCGCTCCTGCGCTATGGCAAGCTGACCGTCGCATCGAGCTCGCCGGAGCGTTTCCTGAAGCTTGGTGGAGGCCGGGTCGAAACACGCCCCATCAAGGGCACGATCGCGCGTTCCGCTGATTGGAAGGAAGACCAACGCCGAGGTGAAATCCTCGTTGCGTCTGAAAAGGACCGCGCCGAGAACGTCATGATCGTCGACCTCCTACGCAACGATCTGTCACGTGTCTGCACTGCGCGTTCGATCGAAGTTCCAGCGCTGTGCGACCTCGAATCCTATGCCTCGGTGCACCACCTCGTGTCGGTCGTTACGGGTGAACTTGCAGGAGACCAGGACGCCGTTACCTTACTTCGCGCTTGCTTTCCCGGCGGCTCCATTACCGGAGCGCCAAAGGTGCGCTCGATGGAAATCATAGCGGAAATCGAGCGTGTGGCACGCGAGCTCTATTGCGGGGCGATCGGCTTCATTGGTTTTAACGGGCACATGGACACGAACATTGCGATTCGCACTGTAACGATCGACGGCGATGTGGCTGTCTTTCATGCAGGCAGCGGGATCACGGCGATGTCGGACCCAGAGGCCGAATACGAGGAGACGCTCGCCAAGGCGAAGCGCATCTTCGATGCGTTTCGTGCTGAACGATCCGGTGCAGTTTGATTTTCATCATCGACAACTACGATTCCTTCGTCTTCAACATTGCCCGCTATTTCCGCAACCTTGGTGAGGCAACGGAGGTGGTCCGGAACGACGAGATCAGCGTCAGGGACCTTGTTGGCTTGAGGCCGCGCGCAGTGGTCATCTCACCGGGTCCCTGCACTCCACTTGAGGCCGGAATATCCACGGCCGTCGTTCGCGAGCTTTCAGGTCGCGTACCACTTCTGGGCATTTGCCTCGGACACCAATGTATCGGTAGCGTTTTCGGCGGAGGCGTGGCGCGTGCACGTCGCCCTATGCATGGTCGGTCCTCCACTGTAACGCATGACGGTCGAGGGCTGTTCAAGGAGCTCCCGTCTCCACTTCGCGTTGGGCGCTACCATTCTCTTGTCGTTGAGCTCGATGAGGCATGCGCGCCGCATCTCACGGTGACAGCGCGTTCGGACGAAGGCGAGGTCATGGCTCTCGCACATCGTTTCCAACCAACATTCGGCGTGCAGTTTCATCCGGAATCGATACTCACGGAACATGGGCACGTACTGCTTATGAACTTCTTGCGCCTGACGGAGGCTTGCTGGGCGAGGATCGAGCCAATTGCCGGATCGCTATGATCGGGCTCGGCAACGGTTCGATCCCGTCGCAACCGATGACGCTCGGGCGCGGAGGGGTATTCAGGCCTGATGCCGACGCACGGTGCTCGCATCAGCGATGAAGCGTGTAGAACAGCGCCTGAGGTCCTCCTCCTCCTGAATTTCGGACTAGGTTGATTGCCGTGCCGGGCGGAACGGCCAACACATGGCTCCGACCAAAGGGCAAAAAACGGGCGCGGCGAAGATTCGTGCCGGATGCTACTCAGGGCCGTGACCAGCCTGGCACAAAGCGAGTTAGTGCGCTATCCATGAACCATCAGGCCGGCTCGGCAAAAGTCTCATTTACCTGTGTCTGTACCGGCATGCATCAAGGCGATGGTGATCTTGCACAATCGTGAGAGCCCGATGAAGGCGTACTCCGACGGGAGTGACGGTCTCCTGTCGGTCGGCCGTGTCAAGTTGGCTCAGATAGCGCGCGACGCTCTCCTCCTCCCGGTATTCACGACCTTGAACTTGCTCCCATCGATGGCGACGCTCGCCATCGTGAAAAGGCCCATCCCGCGGCAGAGCTCGACAAAGCGCGCACAGACCTTGCGCAAGCCCAGGCTGTTGTCTTCGCGGAAGTCCGCGATCGTCTTGTGATCGGGAGCAAGCCGGCCCAGCAGCCACATCACGTCGATGTTGCGTCCGGCCTCTCGTTCCAGCCGCCCGCTTGACTGCACCCGGGTTCAGATTGCCGTAGATGTAAAGCTTCAGGAGAACCGAGGGTGATACGACGGCCGGCCAGTTGCCGCCGACGCAACTCCACCGAAGCACATCTCGGCCAGATCAAGCGCATCGACAAACTCGTCGATCGCGCGAATAGGGTTGTTCTCGTCAATGAAATCATCGAGGCATTCAGGCAGCAGCGTCCGTTGCCCACGATCCGTCCCCGCAACGAAGCGCCTCATCAATTCCCCCTCAGAATCAGGGGAGAATCATAACAGCGGCACTCTGTTTTCACACATGGGGTAATTCCGGGCTCGGAGCCATACTCAGGCTCTGGGAATCAGCTCTCCAGTTCGACGAGGCCTACCTCGGGGCCTTGCAATAACGGAGAGACGCAATGGAGCGCTATGTGGGACTAGACGTGTCACTGAAACTGACTTCGATCTGCATCGTCGATCAGACAGGAAAGGTCGAGCGCGAAGGGGTGGTTACGTCTGACCCGGAGGCGATCGCGACATTCATCAAATTGCACGCGCCACACGTCGTTCGGATTGGGCTCGAGACGGGAGCAACGTCGACATGGCTGTGGACCGAACTGAATAAGATCGGGTTACCCGTTATCTGCATTGACGCCAGGCATGCGAAGGCGGTTCTGAAAATGCAGATCAACAAGAGCGACCGAAATGACGCTGCTGGCATAGCGCGTATCATGCAATGTGGTTGGTACAAGGAGGTTTGCGTCAAGGATCTCGATAGTCATGCGACCAAGGCCCTTCTTGTCAGTCGAGCTCTGCTCGTCAAGATCAAGCGGGATATCGAAAATCAAATCCGAGGGCTCCTCAAGAATCTTGGGCTTGTCATCGGACGAGCAAAGATGAATATGTTTGCTGTGCGCGCCGCGCAGTTGGCCGAGGATCGGTCAGAGCTTTTTGCCGCGGTAGATCCATTGCTGAAGGCACGCGAGGCCGTCGAGCAACAGATTGTGGACCTTGACCGCAAAGTACTGCGGCTGGCTCGCAACAATGCTCAGGTGCGACGGTTCATGACGGCTCCTGGCATCGGCCCGGTCACGGCCCTTTGCTTCCTTGCGACGATCGATGACCCCGCTCGCTTCAAGAGATCACGAAGCGTCGGAGCCTACGCAGGGCTAACGACCCGCCGATACGCATCCGGCGAGATTGACTGGACGGGCCGAATCTCGAAATGCGGCGATAAGATGCTGCGAAGTTACCTCTACGAGGCGGCCAATGTGCTGCTCACACGCGTAGCAAAATGGTCAGCACTCAAAGCGTGGGGCATTCGGCTTGCAAAACGAAGCGGGCTACGCAAGGCCAAGGTTGCGGTTGCCCGAAAACTTGCTGTCATTCTGCATCGGATGTGGATCGATGGTACCGAATTTAAATGGTCATCAAAGGATGCTGCTGATCAGCCTGCATAAAGGATAACGAGTTCCCGCCGAACAGCGGGAGCGAACGTCCCTGCCGGGACGCTGGCGTTGGTGAGATCGCCCCTGGCTTTGCGGTGCTCGAAAGGGCAAAGCGCGCTTCACACATTGATCCGCTAACGTCATCTTACGCCATCATGCGGAGGGCACGCCCCTACCGCGGAGAGAACCATGGACCCGGCAAGAATGTTCAAGGAGAGCTTGACCTCACGCCCGGAATTAGAGAACAGCCAGGGTCACAAGCGGTCATTTTTCCTTTTTTTCATTGTCCGGGTGGTCGGATGCGAGGGATGCAGCGGTAGTTTCACCTGTGATGGGAGATCCGGCCGCATCGTACAAGATGCCGTTCACTTGCTTCTTGCGGCGTCCAGAATCCACCAGTTGTGTAATCGCTCGTTGAACCCTATAGCCGGACACCTCCAGCTTAGCGGCCAATTCAACGTGAATGTTCTTCGACCACGGCTGGGTAGGCAATAAAGTGTCTACTTGATCGACAAATTCATCCGATAGCCGGGAAGTGTCGTTCCGCTGTGCTTCTCTGAAGGCCCAGCTCGACTCATCGTGTTTTAGAGCCTCGATGCCCGGCAGCGAATGCAGAGCTCCGAACTCTTTGCAAACATCCTTGCAGAACGCTGCGCTCGGCTCCTGACGAAGCGAGCTTAATCGTCGTTGCTCGACAAAGCGGAAGCATACGTCCATCAGGCCATGATCGATTTTGTCCAGGTCGATCTTTTTGCAGAACTCAGATGCAGAGAAACTGAACCGACCAATTATCTTGGAGACGTACAACAAGACGATGAGCCCGCGCCAACTTCTCAGCGCGCGTTCGCCCCAGCCTTCTCGCGCCCCGAGCATCTCACGCTCGGCAGCCTTCAAAAGTAGCACGAGACGAGGCCACATTTCGATTGGCGCGCTCTCCGAAAACACCTGTTCGTAGCGTTCTTGATTTCGCATGAAGCGTGATTTAAGCCGTGCCGCTCGTGCAGGCTGCTTCATGATGATCGCCACGTATCCTGCGGCAACGTACATTGGAGTTACAAATCTCTCCGGCGGCTTTCCGATGTTCCTGTAGTAGTTTTTGCGACGCTCATAGTAGAAGTCGTGTCGTTCGAGAATTTGTTCAATGTCTCTTTGAATCTTGTTCGTCGCGTGCAGGGCGGCCTGTTCGATGGCGCTTTGATTATTCGTCGCGCGGATGATTTGATCGCGTAACTGCTCCTCGCCGGAGACGATTATCTTTATAGACACGGTCCTGTCAGCTGATCGGCTCGAGCCAGAGCGAAAGTGTCGATATATCGACTCGGTCGTCTGCAGACCGTTAACAACCTGGATGTCTTGCATCATCATGTTCTTGCCCCCGCGTATGACCGCATTGGTGGCTAGGATGGTCACCCCATTGTTCAGCCAGAGAAAGTCAGGTCCATTCTCGTCGTCGAGCGAGGCCGCGATGTCGAGGTTGACCTTGTTCTCTCCCAAATAGTCGCGGACATTGGAATCGAACAAATACCGCCTGAGATTACCCTGCGCATCACAGATGAAATTGTAGTAATCGATAAGCTTGGCAATCAAGATATAACCACCGGCCGGCCCCGCCAGATGATCTTGAAACGGCAGCTCTAATGTGAATTGTTTGACTTGTCGGTATCGCTCTATCAGTTCAGTCGAACCCATGAACGTGAAGGTTGCGACGGTGTCGCTGAAGAAGCTGGCCGCGAGGTGACGCATTTGCTCCGCGCGAGCGCTGACACTTTCGCCGATATTGCCGGTGTCACCTCGCGAACCATATACAAAATTGAGAGTGATTTTGGGATTCGTTATTGCGAGCTTCTCATAGGTGCGAGCCAACAAGCTGCGCGACTTCAATAGCTCGGCCGAATATTTACCCTTGAAGTTTGTTGCACCAATCGAAAGATCGAACAGCTCCTGGATGGTCGCCAGCATGTTGTTCAAGGTCTGCTCTTTGAATGTATCGTGATGCTTGCAGCTAATCACGACGACATCGACTTGCGCGTTGGACCGGGGCCACGCTGCGGTCGTATCGGAGACCAGATGGCCATTGACGAAAATGAAGAAGCCGTCGATGCCGCCATCATACTGGCCGTCCACCCAGCCCGCTTCCAGCTCTTCGTCTGATAAGTCGTATTGCTTCAGGATTTGCTCAAAGCAGAAATACTCAAAAACCTCGCCTACATCGTTGGAGGGCTTCTTGTCTGCCAATCTCTGGGCGATGATGCCGTCAATGAGGATGCTATCGTTCTTTGCCATGGGTTCCGCAGTATGGTGGTGTTGTAGCAATCAACCGCGACTCGTGGTTGAAGGCAATAGCCAAAGTCCGCATGGGGTCACAACCTGCCCTATTGACGGCGGTCCACCTATGTCCGCTATCTGCATAAGCGGGGCGCGTTCGTGGCGCTGCTACCGAATAAGACTAGTGCGGCCAATCCGGCCGCAGTGTGGTGGCCGGGAGGGCGGTGAGGAATAGGACGTTAGGAGAGTCTTATGGCGGACAAGGAAGCCTTTGCCTACCTCTTCGCATACCTGTGAACACAGATCCTGGAATGCTTTCCAGCCGATGCCGTGCAGCGCCAAGTCGCTCCACGGTCCTTCGGCTCGCGCGGGTTCAGCCGCGGATTCGAGGGTGGGATTTTCTTGCGCTATGAGGGCAGTCTTCATTTGCATGAGCAAAAATCACGTCAGGATTTGTTGGCATCCCGATGCATCGATCTTGATGCGCTCGAAGCTGCTAGATCGGAAAGAAGCCGTAGCGGCCGTTGGTCGCCTGCTTCGTGAAAAAATGTGTCGTCATATTCGCTAGAAGATCGGCGGTGGGATCCTCGTTCTCGACAATTATTATTTGAAAATTCGCGGAACGCGTCGTCAAGTCTTTGTAAAATGCCTGCTTCACATGGATCTTCTGATCTGGGGCGAGGTCATCTTCATGGTCTGCCTCGCGAAAGGTCACGAGCGGCGAGTCGAGCACGATAAAACCGGTTGGCTTTCGCTTCATTGTCTTGATTGCGAGCTGCAAGCCGATCGTGAACGCAGCATGTGTAAGTGCGCGCAGGCCCTTGCCTTGCTCACCACGGCGTCGACTACCGAGTACCAGATCGTAGTTCTTCTCTTCATAGTAGACCGGTTTCTCGTACGGGAAGTGCCACGCCTCGAGCAGCATTTCGACCGCAACACTCAGCGCTTGGACAGACGCTGCTGGCAGGCCAGGGCGCTCTTCGTTTGTCTTCCCAGCGGTGCTTAGAGCTGCCTCCGCATCCGACTTTCTCAGTCGAAGTGCATTGAGCCGATCAGCAAGGCCGATTGCATTGCGAACTCGGGCTCGTGTGGTTAGCAGTTCGTCGTAATGCTGCCGTGCCACAGACAATGCCGGCGTTAATGTGTCCCGTACGATTTCATCCGCTGCGAGGAATGACGCTCGCGCCGTATGCGCGTCTGCCCGCAGGGTCTCCCGTTCTCGTCTCATGTCGGAAGTTGCCTCGCCTAGTTCGAGTCTGAGCTGATTGATCTTTGTGATCTCGCTCGCGCAAGCTATTCGCAGGCGCTCGATGTCGCCATCGTGCGGCACTCCCTCGTGACGGTGGTCTCCGGCAGGAGCGCCGCACAGTGGGCATGTTCCTGCGGCCAAGGCGACGAAGTGCTGACCGGCTTCTGCAATCGCATTGAGACGGTTGAGATCGGACGAGTAGCTTTGATCGAGTAGAGCGAAGCGCTCATCGAGGCCATCGATTTCGCTTTCTCGGATTTCAATTCGTTCTCGCGTTGCCCAGGCCTCGCGGCGCGCACGTTCTTGCTCCTGAAATGCAGATCGTTCGGTCGCGAGTGCTCTTTCGCTGGCCAAGATCGCGGCTTCGAGGCGCTGGTCCTGAGCTGCGAGGCCGCTCGGATCGTCAGTATGGTCGTTCAGTTCTGCTTCGAAGTCGGCGATTAATTGATCGAGGACGGCGATTTGTCCCTCAATCTCCGCCTTTACGATAGCCCGCTTCTTTGTGGCGACCAGCGCACTGTCATCTAGGCCAGTGAGAAGCAACTTCAATACACTGGCCTGTGCCGTTCGCTGCGTGGACTCTCCGGTGAAAACGGGTGAGCTCTTCTTGATAATACTCTCTTCGTCAACAATGACCAGGGGAGCCAGATTTCGGAAGCTCAGGTTCTGAAGTTCGTTGTTGACGTTCTTCCGCAGGCGCTTCCCATCGAGTTCAACAAACCCGAGGAGGAACGTGCTGATGTTGTTCGGATCCGTGGCGGAGTGTCGCGCAGCGAGTGTTACGTGCTCGACGCCCGGAGTCGACGGCTGGCTAAGCACGAAATCGCCGCCCTGCAATGCACGTGTGAGGACGTATGACTTCCCATCGTTGCTTTCGATTGCCAGGTGGGCTTGATCATATCCGCCGCTCTCTGGAATCTGGCGAGGTGGTGTGGCGCCACCCAACATAAAGTCGATTGCTTCGACAAGATAGGACTTGCCAGTGTCGGATGGGCCGGAAACGACGTTGAGGCCCGTACCAAAAGTGATTTCGGCGTCTCGCTTACCCGGGCCCGTCACGCGAAGCGCGCGCAACTGAAAGCCATTCATAGCAATCGCTCCGGGGGAAGTTTCATAGCTTGGAATTCTCGCGTCCAGCGCTCGAAGCGAGCATCGAAATAGCTCTTTAGCTCGTCATCGTCTAGCGGACCGAAATGATCTACCGCCCATACCGCGCGTTCCCGAAGGGACTGGCTATAGCTCGACTGAAGGCAATCGAGAAATGGCGCGGCGTCGTCGGTGGCACAATAGGCGAAGCCCTCAGCATCGGCGCGCCTTTCGACCAAGCTGCGTCCGACAAGAAGAAGAAGACCTCGTTCAATGATGCCGCGACGCACCAGGAGTTCTCCGTTTCGAAGCGGCGTGTTGGGATGAAGGCTTGCAGGGCCGTCTGCATCCTGTGAGTGAACAACCAGATAGTCGAAATACAGAAGGCGTTGAAGGTCGTATGCGGACGGATAAGCCTCGACAAGAATGGCAATTGCGCGGACTCCTGTTTCCAGCGCGCTGTTGAAGGGAGAAGAACCATGTGCGGCATCGATCATTTTGGCACCCATGTCAGTCGATCGGCGTTTGCCAGCTGATGGCAAATGCCACGCCTGTCCTTCGGCTCAACGCGCCCAAGCAATGCCGAACTCGTTATATCGAGTTTCGTGGCGTGCTCGACGGTTGCGTTAAGGCGCGTGAGGCCACAAGCATGGATGCCCGCCTCCGCAGTGTCGATTACGCCGTCGTGGATTTGGTCTTGGAGATTCTCAAATGCGCCCGGCGGCAGCGTGTCACGCGAGAAGCTGCGCAGCGCCTCAGCGCAATAGAAGCTCTCGCGCGCCCTCTGAAAATGCCGTCCCTCAGCGGAAGGCAATGCGCCGAGCGACGTGAAGATCGTGGACTTATTGTCGCCGTAGGCCTCAAGCAGCTGCGCGACATACCGGCTTTCGGAGGCAGCAATCTGCGCCGGTGGCAGAGGCGCCGGAGCCCTTTCTGGCAATCCTAGTCCAAAGCGGACGGCGAAATACGGCGTGCCGCGATGTTGCTCGATGAGCTTGAGAGGAGGTACATGAGCAACCCGACCGAAGTCGAAATTCTGAACATAGACTAGAAGCGCACCTGTAAGCGGAACAGTGGTAGTCTTCGTAATCTGCGTAGTGCATTTCTCAAACCAATTGGCGATCAATCCAGCGCGCAGCTCTTCGGGCTTCTTTAGCAGGCGCATGAGTTTTGTGCCGACACCTCGCGGTGCAACAAAATAGTAGCGACGCGGTACGGCGTAGGCATTTATGAAGGTGTAGTAGAAGAGCTTGCCCAGCTCGAGCCATATATCGCTTGGAGTTAGCGCATGGTCATAGTGCTTGCACTGATAATTGTCCCAAGGGCTATTCTTATCGGACGGATCGACCGTGGCGATGACGTCGCATCCCATGTCGCCGGCGCCGCCCGCGCGCTCGACAAGTTTGTAGCCCGGCATACTCGATGCCCACTCATCGACGCACTCTTCCCATTGCGTGGCGGAGAAGATTTTAACTCGTTCGATTGGCGGGATGGCCGGGCCGGAACGAATTTCAAGCGGATCAGCAGCACTAATAACTGCCTTCACATTAATGGCTCGCGTCGCAGGCTTCATAAACGTCCCCTGAAACGGGACGCCGCTTTTTTACAGAGCACTAGCCCCACGGTCGTTAACCCTAGTCTTGCCTTCGGAGGACATGTCACACTGCCTTGCGTAGACTTGTGCCATTCCTCCCTCAAAAAAGGGCCACTCCGAAGGAGTGGCCCAAGTGAGGGAGGAAAACGCCCCCTAAGGAGCCTCTGGGGATCAGGCCGCGGCCTGTTCGATCGGTGAGAAGGGTAGGCCGAGACTCTCGGCCACGGCCTTATAAGTTAGCCGGCCCCGATAGACATTGAGGCCTGCGCGCAGATGCGGATTCTCGAGCACGGCTGCAAATCCCTTGTTGGCGAGAGCCAAACCAAAGGGCAGCGTGGCATTGTTTAATGCGTGGCTTGAGGTGAGCGGGACAGCTCCGGGCATATTGGCGACGCAGTAATGAATGACGCCGTCCACCTCGAAGGTTGGATCCGCATGCGTCGTCGGGCGCGAGGTCTCGAAGCATCCGCCCTGATCGATAGCTACGTCCACGATGACGGAGCCCTTGCGCATCGAGCTCAACATGCCGCGGCTGACCAGCTTCGGCGCGCTGGCGCCGGGAACCAGCACCGCCCCAATGACAACGTCCGCTGCAAAGACTTCCTCCTCGACGGCTTCTATGGTCGAGAACCTGGTGCGAACGCGCCCCTCGAATAGTTCGTCCAGTTCGCGAAGCCGGGGAATCGAACGATCGAGGATCGTGACCTCGGCACCCAGTCCCGCCGCCATCCGTGCGGCATGTGCACCAACAACCCCGCCTCCGATCACAACGATACGGGCCGGCTGCACACCGGGCACGCCGCCGATCAACAGCCCCCGCCCGCCTGCGTACCGCCTCAGCGCCGCACCCGCGGCCTCGATCGCAAGCCTGCCCGCAACTTCGCTCATCGGCGCAAGCAGCGGAAGCCCGCCAGCCGGACCAGTCACGGTCTCGTAGGCAATGGCGGTACATCCGGACTTTATGAGGCCCTTAGCCTGCTCCGGGTCCGGCGCCAGATGCAGATATGTGAAGAGGATCTGGTTCTCTCGCAGCTGGGTCCATTCCGAAGGCTGGGGCTCCTTGACCTTTACGATCATCTCGCTCGATGCGAATACATCGTGAGCGGACCCCAGAATCGTCGCGCCAGCCTTGCGGTACTGGTCGTCTGTTGCGCCGATGCCAGCGCCAGCCGTGGTCTCGATCAGCACGCTGTGGCCTGCGGCCACATATTCGCGGACAGCCCCAGGAGTCAGGCCGACGCGGTATTCGTGCGTCTTGATCTCCTTGGGAACACCGACCTTCATTTGGAATCTCCTCTTGGACGGTCCCCTTCTAGTGGGAATCGCGGTGCAAACTTGCGAAAGTGGAGCCAAGTCACGCTGAAATTCCGCGATTTTTTGTGCAATCACGCAGGATTTCAAAGAAGCGCACGAGACCCGCATGGCAATCGTCGAAGCGCAGCTGTAAGTGGCGGATGACCGAACCGAATTCTCGTGTCGAGCGAAACTGTTTGCCACTGCGATCGCGCGGCTATGGGACGCCGCATCAAAACAATCACAAGATATGAAGCACGACTTGACCTGAGCAAACTTGACCTCATCATTGGAGGCAAGCGATCAGATTGCGCCGCGTTCGCGCAATATCCTGAAACAAGTCACAGGGTTGTCCTGCGGCATGACGTGATAAGGCGTATGAACCCGATATCCGAGTTTACCGATTGAGGCGAAAGTCAAACGTGTGATTTTTCGAATGCCTGCAGCGAGAAGGACAATGCGTTACGTTTTCCAAGCTTTCATCGATCAACTCATCGAAAGTACTGACGTCGACGACCTTAGGCTGGGGATGGCCGAAACTGCCGCCGCGCTCGATCTGTGTTGTTTCGCCTACCTCGCTTTACCTTCCAGACCAGGCGCGCAGCCACTTCTGATTTCGACCTATCCATCAAGTTGGACTTCGCATTACGTCCAGCAGCAGTATCATCGGTTCGACCCCGTGATTATCCAATCCCTTCGCCGGGACAAGGCCTTTGAGTGGGGCCTTGGTCTCGGACCAGAAGTACATTCGGAGCCTGCCCGCCAGCTCTTCGAGGAGGCCGCCCGATTTGGCATTCGCTGCGGCTTCACCGTTCCGATTCACGAGAGCGGCGTCGCTGTTGCCACGGTCACATTTGCCGCCAGCGAACGAGGTGCGTCCTTCGGACGTTCTGTACGCCGGCATGCTCGTATACTTCCCTTTTTAGCAACGACTTTCCATGCACATGCACAACGTAAGCTGCGTGCCCCTGATCAGATTGATGGTGTCACGCTTTCTCGGCGAGAAATCCAATGTCTGAATTGGGCCGCTCAGGGCAAGTCTTGCTGGGAAATTGGCCGCATCATGGGCATCTCTCACTATACGGTCGCATTTCACCTGGACAACGCCAGGACCAAGCTGGGCGTTCGATCGACGATCCAGGCAGTCGCGCGTTTTGTTGCTGCTGGCCGAAAGACCTAGGTGTGGACGGCCGGCGCGCCGCGGCGATCTACGCCGTCATCGCCTCCGCCAAGCTCAACGACATCGATCCCCAGGCCTGGCTCGCACACATACTGGCCCGTCTGCCGGGTCATCCCGCCAAGCGCATCCAGCACTTCGACCTTGGAATTCGCGCCCTCAGAGCGTCGCCCATGCGGCTTGAGTCCATCAGCTTGCCGACCAAGATGAGCTAACGAGGGTAAACGATGTTCCGGCATCACCCCCGAGATGCCAAACCGCGATTAATTCCCGGCGATTTGATCTTGGGCGGCAGCCAGACGTTCGGCTTCTTTTCATGCTGCAGCTTTTGTCCTGAATGGTCCGATGTCGTTCTCTTCAGTGTCAGGCAACCAGGCAGGAAGGAACCACCAGCCTCCTGGTCGTCCGTAGCTGGCCGTGCTTCGGACTGATCCGATGCCCTCAGCGATGAACCAGCCAGGATCGACCCCGTCCTGTCGCCATGAGATTTCTGACATGGTGTGTGTCATCCTCGATAGAATGTCCCCTCAAACTCTAGGTCTCGTTCCCGAGTTCTAGCCACTCCATATAGGCCGAACAGTAAAAACTCGTCGATAGTGCTCTGAGGATGTTCGGCGACACTACGGGCGAAGACCGACCAAATATGCTTGCGCGGCTCGGTCCCGCTATTCCGGATCGTCGCCGGATGCGTGCGTCGGATCTCGGTATCACACCCTCCTTAACTGAGGAGGCTGCACATTCCCGATGATTCGCCTTCAATACCCGCCCTGCGGCTTTGGAGGCACAATCAATGATGCAGATCATCACACAGGAGTTCTATGGAGCCTTTGCTGAAGACCTTTGTGAGATGCACCGACTTAGATACAGGGTTTTCAAGGAACGCCTCGCATGGGACGTTCAGACCAGCGGCGACATGGAGATCGATGAATTCGACGCCCTCGGTCCTGTTTACCTCATTCAGCGATCGAGCAATTACAGCGTTCAGGGCTGCGTACGACTGCTTCCATCTACCGGACCGACGATGTTGCGCGATACCTTTCCTGTGCTGCTCGATGGACAGCCCTTTAAAGCGAATCTTTCGGTCTGGGAAAGCAGCCGTTTTGCGCTGGATGTTGACGCTGGAACGCGCGGAACGATGCGGGGGCTAACCAGCGCGACCTACGAGCTCTTCGCTGGCATGATCGAATTCGGCCTTTCGAGGCGGCTCACAGAAATTATAACTGTGACCGACGCCCGGATGGAGCGTATCTTGCGACGCGCAGGGTGGCCCCTGCGACGGGCAGGCCAGGCAAGGACATTGGGAAACACCCAAGCAGTCGCTGGTTATCTTGAGATTTCCGCGGCCGCACTATCCCGGGTCCGCGACACCGGAACACTTCGCTCACCTGTGCTCTGGGAACCGGCGCTGAAAGCTGCGTAGAGATCTCGCATGTTCAACCCCTCAACCTCCCCAAAATTGCCGGCCGCGATCTCAAGAGACATGTCTCGCCCTGTGCAATCAACCAATATCAGTCTTCATCATTTGCGATCGGCGGTCGCCGCGGCGGACTGCGGAAGCTTTCGACAGGCGGCCGAATGCCTGGCCGTGCAGCATTCGGTGCTCAGTCGCTCGATCAGTCAGTTTGAGCACCTGGTCGGAGTGGCTCTATTTGACCGTTCGACCGGCGGGGTCGTACCAACGCGGGCCGGGCGAACGATCCTGCAAATGTCGCGAATGATCCTTGAGCAGGTCGACACACTGGTCGCAACGGGCCGCTCCAGCGGCCGCGGCGAGGCGGGCCACCTTTCCGTGGGTTTCTGCACCTCAATATCTGCAGGCAATCTACGTGCCACCCTCGCGGAGTTCAGGAAGCGAACTCCCATGGTCGCACTCACCACAGCCGAACAGTCGCGCACGCGTCTGATGGATTCTGTTCGCAGTGGCACGACCGATGTCGCCGTCGTGCCTGGAGGACGTACGCTACCCGGTCAGAAGAGTCTGCCGGTTTGGAGCGAACGCATTCTCATTGTGCTTCCAAAGGATCATCCTCTGCTCTCCCGCAACGTTATCCACTGGACCGACCTTCACGACGAGACAGTTCTTCTAAGCCAACGTGATCCTGGAAGCGATTTAAAAGAGCTGCTGGTTTCAAAGCTGGTTGCCAATGAGAGGCGGCCAAAGATCGAGCGGCATGATGTAAGCCGAGGCATCATCAAGAGCCTCGTTAGCTTGGGGCTTGGAATAAGTCTGGTCCTTGAAGCTGACGTGGGAGCCAACTTCACCGGCGTGGTCTATCGGGAAATCCAGGACGGTTCTGGACCAAGCCGTATGGGCTTTAACGCGTACTGGCGTAAGGACAATGAGAACCCGGCGCTTACGCGCTTCCTTGATCTCTTGGCCGAACGCTATCCTTCACCGCCTTCAACAGCAGAGGGATGACTTGAACGCCTAAGCTTTCTGAAACCGCGATCGGTGGCCATAAACCGTGCCAGCATCGGCGCAATCAGCTTGGCGGGCTCTACAGATTGGCTCGATTCACGCGAAAGGGTTTCGGCATAGGCAACTAGATCTCGATGCACGGGCGCCGGCAGATCAAGACTGATCTTGACGGGTTTTTCATCTGGGATCGCTCCGATTTTAAGTTTTGGCATGTGCATCACCCTTTATATGGCTCCAGAAGAAGATCGCGGTTGATGTTGACGCGGATCGGAAACCCGGGCCGAACAGTGAGTGTGGGCTGGATGTTGAGACTGCGCCGAACCACTTGCTGTCCGGTTTGGTTGAGCGAATCCGATGCGCCATGTCGCAACGCCTGAATGATCGCACTATCGTTGCTGTTTGTATCGGAGCCAGCTCCCAGTTCTGTGCCGACGGCCAGGAAGGTTGAGAGGGCGGCTGCCTTGAAGAGTTCACCCCAGTGGTTGTCAACCTCGTCTTCAAGCCCTGCATACCCTGACGAATCCGCGCCGGGTTGCCGCTCGAGGACGATGGAGCGCCCGTTGGGCATGATCAGCCGCGTCCAGACCAGCAACACACGTGACTGGCCGAAGCTGATCTGGCTGTCGTAGACACCTATGAGGCGCGCACCCTGCGGGATCAGCAAAAAGCGGCCCGTCGGCGTGTCATACACGTGCGCGGTGACCTGTGCCGTGATCTGTCCCGGCAGATCGGAGCGGACCCCCGTGATCAGCGCTCCGGGAATGACCGTTCCTGCCTGCACCACATAAGGTGAAGCAGCTTTCGTGATTCGATCCGGACTCGTGGTACGCCTGTCCACGGCAGCATTCACGAACGCAAGCTTCCGGTCCTGCGCATTCTGCGCAGATCCCTCCTCGTTGTTGAACCCCGGCGCAGCCATGTTCGCGCGATCAACTGCTTGCCCGACGCCTGTCGGATTTGAGGCCTCTCGCGTATTCGTGGAGGCAAACAGACGGCTGATGCGCGCCGCCTCTGCCTCCTGGTTCTCCCGCTGCCGCTCCTGATCGGCCGAACCTGCCGCGGTACCAGCCGGCTGCCCCTGAGCAGCGAGGATCGGGCGGCCAAGATCGCCTGGAAGCGGCGGGCCCAACTGCGGCACCTGGCGTGGCACCATCGTGTAATCCTGCGGAAGCGCAGTGATACTCTCCGCAACGTTGTGATGATCAGTGCTGTAGAGCTCTTCTGGCCTGGGACCGCGTGCCTGATTTTTCTGCAGCGCCCAGAAGGTCGCACCAGCAACAAGGAATACTGCGAGGGAGCTTCCGGTCAACAAGACCTTGCGCGAAAGGCGGGTCACGCGCGGGTATTCTGGCCGGAGCCGAAACAGCTCTGTCTGCTCCTGAGACGACCGCTGCGTGCCGGCCGGTTGTTCTTCATCCTGACGCTCGGTCATGTCGAGCTCCCGTCGGTCCGAACAATTCTGACCTTCTGCTGGTGCTCTCCGCCCAGGCGGAGTTCGGCGGCTGCGAACAGCCGATCGACAATCAGCAGATTGCCATAAGCCCGATAGTTGACGATCTCGGTCTTGCCGTCAGGGCCGAGGGCAAACAGGGGCGGCATTTCGCCCTGGACGATGCCTTGCGGGAATTCGATGTAGACCTTGCGACCATCATCGTAGGCCGCAATGGGACGCCAGGGAGCGTTGTCACCTTCGATTCGGTAACGGAACCTGCGCTGCGTGATGTCCGGCAAAGCAGGTGTCAAAGGTGCCGATTGTCTCTTCCCCTGCCGATCTTGCGGGTAGTACCACGCAACCAAGGGCATGTAGGGCTTTTCGCGCGAGCGAAGCTCAATCAGATAGGTACGCCGATCCGTGTTGATGACGAGGTTCGTCTCGATCGACGCGCGCGTCGGCTTCACCAGGACATGGACGCGGCGGGTGTCCCCACTTCCGTTCTCGGTATCCCCGACGACCCAACGCACCGTGTCACCGGCCGCGATCGGGCCGGACCCGACCAGCTGTTCGCCCTCCTCCAGCGCGATGTCCGTGATTTGACCCGGCGCTGCGTAGACCTGGTACAGGGCACCGGAACTGAAGCTGTAGATCTGCGCGGCGTTGAAATACCCGCGTTTGCGTGGCTGGACGCGAGCGGCGCTATTGGCCGCTTCGACCCTGTCGACCGGCTCGGCTTCCTCCTTTGCCCCCGATTTGCCACCGAGCGCCGGCTTCCAGGCGGGCGGGACGTGAAGTGGACGGCTTCGATCATCGACATCAGCCGGTAGCGGCGGCAGTGGCGGCACGTCGGAGTCATAGGTGATTTGGGGCGGAATATAGGTCGAGCAGGCGCCAAGCATGCACGCCAGAACCGCGAGCACTGAAACGGCCGCCCTGCCCGATAACCCTGGAGAGATGCCGGTCACGCGTTGAGAGGATTGCGGCTTCATTGCCCGAGCTCCTTCGACCAACTGATTGCATTGACGTAGACGCCGAGAGGATTCTTGCGCAACCGATCGGCATCGCGAGGGGCCTGGATGACGATCGTCAGAATGGCGGTCCAGCGCTCCGTTGAACCAAGCGATCCGTTCTCGTAGCCGCGCTCAACCCAGGCGACGCGGAAGCTTTCGGTTGAGGCGCGGATCACGCTCGAGACCTCGACTGAGACTTGCGTCTTTCCGAGCCTTGCGAAGGGATCATTGCTCCTGGCGTATTCGTTCAGAGCGGCGGCCCCGCGGTCAGTGGTGAAGTCGTACGCCCTGAGCCAGTTCTGGCGCAGGACAATGCCGTCTGCCGGCAGACCGCGGACGTCCTCGATAAAGCGAGCCAAGTGATAGGCAATCTGAGCATCGCTGGGTTCGAAATCGGAGGTCGCGGGAGCTATTCTTTGGGCCTGGCCGAGACGATCGACTTCGACGACCCACGGCGTGATTGTTCCTTGCGTTGATTGCCAGACCAGCCCTCCTGCGAGGCCGCACGAGAGCGTCAGGCAGCTGAATGCCATCAGCCGCCAATTTCTGGCCTGCACACGTGCTGAGCCGATGCGCTCGTCCCACGCTTGCGCCGCCTTCTGATAGGGCGTCACGGGCGCGGGCGTTCGCCCGTAGTGAACCGAAGACCTCTTGAACATCAGTCATTTCCCCAAGAAACCAAAATTGAGACTTGCATTTTGCTCGATGGCCAGGCGGCGAGTGCGGAGGGTTGCAATCACGTTGCTTGCTCGACGCGGACGAGGTGTCTGAACACGCAAAGGCAGCGCGAGACACGGCAGGCCCTGCATTGCCGTCTGCGAACGCTTGAGCTCAAACCCCGGAGGTCAGGCAGCAAATGCACGAGAGGCAGCGTAACGAAGGCGTCCGGCCGATCTTGCATGGCCGACATCTCGAACACTTGTTGGCTTTCGTGCAGTGGCGCTCTCAGCGACGCGGACGGGTCATGCGTGGCCTGCCAGAGAAGCGCGGGCGTAAGGCTCAACGAGAGTGCTTGAGAAACCAGCACCAGAGCTTGCCAAGCCGGACCATGCCAGGTGCGCCGACCAGGGCGCGCGCTTGAACTTGGCTGGTCAGTCCTGTGGGCGTATTCGCGCGGCTTCTCAGCGAACGGGCACTTTGACATCTAGCGCCCTCCGTCAGACAGATCGATCGAACTGCCACTTCCACCATGATCTCCCGACCGGACGGCATGAGTTGCCGCCGAAACTCCATGGCTGATAGTCTGCGCGCGCTTCATGCGCTGCGCCCAATCCGGCGGGCTTTCGCCCGAGCTGGCAGAGGTCGTGCTGGTGGACCGGCTGCCGCTATGGATCGCCGCGGAGGCTCTGCGGAGCGGACTGACAGAAGCTGAAGCAGCAGCCTCGGCAACACCACCTATGCCGCCGCTCCGGTAGGCGGCGGCCGCGCCGCTTGCGATCGCGCTGCCGCCCCGTGCCGCACCTGCGATCGCTCCGCCGGCGAGGCCGACACCGCCGGCAGCCAGACCGGCTCCTGCTGCAGCCATCCCGCCGGCCGCAAGTCCCGTACCGACCGCGCTGCCCGCACCGAGTTGGGGACCACCGGATACCAGTCCGTTCGCGATTCCGGGTCCAAAGATTCCAAGTCCCAGAAGCGACAGTGCGGCCAAGACGAGAGTCATGGCATCTTCGATCGTCGGCTGGCCGCCATTGAAGCCGGAGGTGAACTGGGAAAACAAGGTCGAGCCGATACCGACGATCACGGCCAGCACCAGCACCTTGATGCCGGACGACACGACGTTGCCAAGGACCCGTTCGGCCGCAAACGCGGTCTTGCCGAACAGCCCGAACGGAAGCAGCACGAACCCGGCCAGCGACGTCAGCTTGAACTCGATCAGTGTAACGAAGAGCTGGATCGCCAGAATGAAGAAGGCGAGCAGGACGACGGCCCAGGCGAACAGCAGGACCACGATCTGGACAAAGTTCTCAAAAAAGCTGATGTAGCCCATCAGGTTTGAGATCGAATCCAGGATCGGCCGGCCGGCATCGAGCCCGACTTGTGCGATTTTTCCAGGGTGAACGAAATCGCCTGCCGAAAGGCCCGTACCTGAGGCTTTCAATCCGAGACCGGCGAAGCTTTCGAAGACGATACGGGCGAGATTATTCCAATTGCCGATCAGGTAGGCGAACACACCGACGAACAGGGTTTTCTTGACGAGCCGCGCGACGATGTCCTCATCCGTGCCCCAGCTCCAGAACAGGGCGGCCAGGGTGATATCGATCGCAGCCAGCGTTGTCGCAAGATAACCCACCTCGCCGCCAAGAAGCCCAAAGCCATTGTCGATGTAGCGGGTGAAGGTCTCGAGGAACTGATCGATAATTCCCGTGCCGCTCATTGATCACCTCCCGCGGGTGACGCGACGGAGGGATCGCCTTGAGGCATTCGGCTCTGATCTTTCGGCGCCGACAGCATCGGCGAGCTGGCTCGATCGTTGACAGCGGGACCGGTCGGGCTCACCCCTCGGCCGAAGAACCGGCGCCGGTTCTCGGCCCAGATCCTTTGGCAATCCTGATATGCCGCAGAATGCTCTGACGTCACAGTGCGGCAGCGGGTGAGATCGGATTCCATTGTGCTGGCTGTTGTGCTCGATGGCTTCGAGCCCATGACTTTGTCCGGACCGCGTAGCTGGATCGTGCATGCGACGATGAGCGCCGCTCCGCCAATCACCGTGATGGCGAGCGACAATGCTTGGAAGGCCTTTTGATCGCTCATCAATGAAACATCTGCACGTTGGAGGACTGATAACCCTGACCGCTCGTCAGAAAGCGCCGAAGCTGCTCGCGAGCTTGGTCCTGAGCAGCGGCGCGTCGCGCAGATTCCAGGGATTGAGCCCTGCCCTGCGCCGCCACGGCCGCCGTCAAGTCGGCAAGCTGCTGCGCCTGGAGTGCGAGGATCTGGTTGCCGGCTTGCGTGGCCTGCAGGGCCCCGCTTGCACCCTGGCTTGAGCTCACCAGTGCCGAGGTCTGAATGCGGTTTGTGTCGAGATTTCCGACAACGCCAGCTTGCACACGAAGCGCGTCCTGAAATCCCACGACCGAGTCCTGCCAGCGCGATTGCGCACCTGCGATCAACGCTGAATCGGATTGGCTGCTGGTTGCTGGTCCGTAGCTGGTGGCGAAGGCCCGATCGATCTGCTGCACGTCATAGCCGATGCGCTGGGCCTGGCTGAGAAGCTGCTGGGTGCGTTGAATCGAGCTCTGGAGCTGCTGCAGCGAGGAATATGGCAGGCTTGCCAGGTTCTTCGCCTGGTTGATCAACATTTGCGCCTCGTTCTGCAACGAGGTGATCTGATTGTTGATCTGCTGCAGCTCTCGTGCTGCGGTCAGGACATTCTGGACGTAGTTGTTGGGATCAAAGACGATCCATTGCGCCCTGCTAGGCACGGCTGCCAGAAGCGAGGCAGCAACGATGCTGATCGCCAGACCGAGACGACGACGGCTCATTGCGACTTCTCCAGATTGCCAAGATTGGGAATGAGGTCCACGGCCCAACCGGCTCCGCGGTGCTGGAGCCAAGCAGGTACAAAGGCCTCGCGGCCGTGCTCTGTAACCAGTCGGTCGATTGCGGCCTGGTCTGTCTTGGATGATGCAGCCGCAAAGGCGAGTGCGACTTCACCGAGCCCGAGCTCGAACATGCGGTTGCCGCGACGGGATTGGCAGTAGTAGTCCCGTTTCGGCGTCGCGCGGCTCAAGAGCTCGATCTGGCGATCGTTGAGCCCAAAACGGCGATAGATCGCGGTGATCTGAGGCTCGATCGCACGCTCGTTCGGCAGAAGCAATCGAGTCGGACAGCTCTCGATGATGGCAGGAGCGATGTCGGATCCATCGATGTCCGACAAAGACTGTGTGGCGAAAACCACAGACGCGTTCTTCTTGCGCAGCGTCTTCAACCATTCGCGGAGCTGGCCGGCAAAATCCGCGTCATCAAGCGCAAGCCAGCCTTCGTCGACGATCATGAGCGTCGGCCTGCCATCGAGGCGGTCGCCAATGCGGTGGAACAGATAGGCCAGCACCGCGGGCGCCGCGTCCGTTCCAATCAGTCCTTCGGTCTCGAACGCCTGGACCGACCCCTCGCCAATTCGTTCGAATTCTGCATCGAGCAGCCGCCCATAGGGCCCACCGAGGCAATAGGGTTGCAAAGCGCGTTTCAGGGTCGTCGACTGGAGCAGAACGGACAGCCCTGTCAGGGTCCGCTCTGGGAGGCGCGCTGACGCAAGGGAGGTCAGCGCGGACCATAAATGATCCTTCGCCTCCGGCGTGATCTCGATCTTCTCGCGGGCAAGGATCGAGGCAACCCAGTCCGTGGCCCAGGCCCGTTCCGCCGTGTCGTCGATCCAGGCCAATGGCTGCAACGCGACCGGCTCGGACGCATCTTGCGACAGCGCGCCGCCGAGATCGTGCCAATCGCCGCCCATAGCGAGGGCTGCCGCCCGGATTGAGCCTCCAAAATCAAAGGCGAAGACCTGAGACTGGGGATAGCGGCGGAACTGGAGCGCCATCAGCGCCAGCAGGACCGACTTGCCGGCACCGGTCGGGCCAACCACAAGCGTGTGTCCGACGTCGCCGACGTGAAGCGCGAAACGGAACGGAGTTGATCCTTCTGTCTTGCCAAAAAGCAGGGGTGGAGCCTTGAAATGCTGATCCCGCGCCTCTCCGGACCATACGGCCGACAGCGGAATCATGTGAGCAAGGTTGAGGGTCGAGAGGGGCGGCTGCCGGACGTTGGCATATACCTGTCCAGGCAGGCTGCCGAGCCACGCTTCGATGGCGTTCACCGTCTCGATCATGCAAGTGAAGTCGCGCCCCTGAATGACCTTCTCGACGAGTCGCAATCTCTCGTCGGCCGAGCGCGCATCCCGGCCCCAAACGGTAACGCTCGCCGTCACGAAGGCCTCTCCGATCTGGTCCGAACCAAGCTCCTGAAGCGCCGCGTCCGCATCCATCGCCTTGTTGTGAGCGTCGGTATCGAGAAGCGTGGATGCCTCGTTGGTCATCACCTCCTTCAGGATCGCGGCGATTGACTTCCGCTTGGCGAACCACTGGCGCCGGATTTTCGTCAGGAGCTTTGTGGCATCCGTTTTGTCGAGCATGATCGCCCGGGTCGACCAGCGGTACGGGAAAGCGAGACGATTGAGGTCGTCGAGAATTCCGGGCGTGGTCGCTGTCGGAAATCCGACGACGGTCAGAACGCGCAGGTACGCTGTGCCCAACATCGGCTCGAGACCGCCGGTCAACGGCTGGTCAGCGAGCAGCGCGTCGAGATACATGGGGATCTCGGGCACACGAACCCGATGCCGTTTGGTCGAGATCGTCGAATGCAGGTAAGTCAGCGTCTCCTCGTCGTCGAGCCAGGCGCATTCAGGCATAAAGCCCTCGACAAGCTGCAGCACGCGGTCGGTTCGGTCGACAAAGCCGCTGAGCACCTCGCGCGCGTCGGCACTTGGCGTGCGCCTGCTGCCTTCATAAAGAAGCCGCTCCGCCCTGGCCGCATCCTCGGCCGGCGGCAGGTAAGCGAAAGTCAGATAATAGCTCGAGTCGTAATGGGCGCCCTCTTCCTCGAACTGCGCCCGGCGCTCGGCATCAACCAGCGCGGATGCGACGTCCGGAAAAGCGTTGGGCGGATACGCTCCTGCGGAATGGCGCTGCGCCTCCACGAAGACGGCCCAGCCGGATCCCAGGCGGCGCAGAGCGTTGTTAAGACGACCGGCCACGGCCACGAGCTCGGCCGGAACGGCACTGTCGAGGTCTGGTCCGCGGAATCTGGCCGTTCGCTGGAATGAGCCGTCCTTGTTCAGGACGATGCCCGCGTCGACCAGGGCCACCCAAGGCAGGAAATCGGCAAGCCGCGTGCTCGATCGGCGGTATTCCGTAAGATTCATCATGGAAAGAGCTCTAGATGTTGAGATGGGCTGGGACGCGCAGGTGACGGCGCACCACTTCGACGAAGGCCGGGTCTCGCTTGGCAGCCCATGCAGCCGCCGCGTGCCCGATGGCCCAGAGCAGGAGACCGGCGATCCACAAGCGCAATCCCAGCCCAAGGGCCGCGGCGAGCGTCCCGTTAACGATGGCGACCGACCGGGGTGCTCCGCCCATCAGGATCGGCTCAGTCAGAGCCCGATGCACCGGCGCGATAAATCCTGCGACGGGCTCGTCCATCACACCACCACGCCGCCGCCGAACGAAAAGAACGACAGGAAGAAGCTCGAAGCTGCGAACGCGATCGAAAGCCCGAACACGATCTGGATCAGCCTGCGAAAGCCGCCCGAGGAATCGCCAAAGGCAAGCGTCAGGCCCGTGACGACGATGATGATGACGGCGATGATTTTGGCGACCGGTCCTTCAACCGACTGCAGGATCTGATTGAGCGGCTGCTCCCATGGCATGTTGGAGCCGGCGGCCCAGGCGGGCGGACTTATGAGCAGGACCGCACCCAGCGCGGCGATGGAAACGCTCCAATGCGGAACTCGGTTTCGATTGCTCATGTTTCGATTGCTCATGTGAAGTCTCCTGCTGGTGAAAGGCTGTAATCCCCGGCCGCTCCGAGGCCGTTGACGCGCGCGAGTTCGGCAAGCCGGCGCTCGGCACCGCGCCCGGACAGGACCGCAACGACGTTGATGGTTTCGGCGATCAGGGCGCGCGGCACGGTCATCACGGCTTCCTGGATGAGCTGCTCCAGCCGGCGTAAAGCGCCGAGCGCAGTGCCCGCATGGATGGTGCCGATACCGCCGGGGTGACCGGTTCCCCAGGCCTTGAGCAAATCAAGAGCCTCAGCGCCCCGCACCTCGCCAATGGGAATGCGGTCTGGACGCAGTCGAAGTGAGGAGCGCACGAGATCCGAGAGCGAGACCACGCCATCCTTGGTGCGCAGCGCGACCAGATTCGGTGCTTTGCATTGCAACTCGCGGGTGTCCTCGATCAGCACGACCCGGTCACTGGTCTTCGCGACCTCGGCAAGCAATGCGTTTGTGAGCGTGGTCTTGCCCGTTGATGTGCCGCCAGCGACCAGGATGTTTTTGCGCGAGGCGACGGCCTGGCGCAGTGCCATGGCGTGATCGGCCGTCATGATGCCCGCCTTGGCATAGTCGTCGAGCGTGAAGACGGTGACGGCGGGCTTGCGAATGGCGAACGCTGGTGCCGCGACGACAGGAGGCAACAAGCCTTCGAAGCGCTCTCCGGTCTCGGGTAATTCAGCAGAAATACGGGGCGCGGCGGCGTGGACCTCGGCCCCCACATGATGTGCCACCAGGCGAATGATGCGCTCGCCATCGGCGGCGGAGAGTTGTTCACCTGTATCAGTCAGTCCGCTGGAGAGCCGGTCGATCCACAACCGGCCGTCAGGGTTCAGCATGACCTCGACGATCGCATCGTCTTCGAGGTAGCGCGCGATGGCGAGCCCCAGCGCGCTGCGGAGCATCCGCGCGCCACGCGAGATCGCCTCCGACTGAAGAGAATGGATTGCCACTGCCTGCCCCCCACCGATCGAGGGCTAAAGCAGCGCCCTCGGATGGGGATGATTAGAAAAACCACCAACGACCTTCCTGCAACCAGGCGATCATCTCCGTCGTAGTCTGGCGTAGAAAGAGAAAGGCCGGAGCAACCAGCAAGGCCGGCGCAATCATTTGGTGGAATCCTCGGGCGCTCCATGAACGACATCGTCCGGAATCTCCCGCAAGAAGCTTTGGCCCTTTTGCAGGCGGCGGCCCAATGTCTCGACGAAGCCTTCAAAGCGCTCACGTCCCTTGATCTGAGCGGCGGCCTGGGCTTCGTTCGGCAAGGGAGGCGTGATCGTCAGCCAAAACCGAACAAACAGGGCCAGGGTCTCGGCTGTCAGCCCGACATCCCGCTCAAGTCTCTGCACTTGCCGGGACAACCGGTCCAGCCGGCGGGCGAACGCCGCCTCTCTGCGATCGACTCCATCCGGTGACAGAAACGAGATGACGGCCGCCTCGACGATGGCCGATCGCGAGAGCTTTTTGCGATCGGCAAGGTCGGAAATCTGCTTCAGAAGCTCCGGGGGGAAATACACGTTCATGCGGTTGCGCATGGGACCTCAGAGATCAATGCCATCGTTCGGGTCAAGCGCCGCCTGGCGGGCCACGCCCCGCATCTGCTGGCGAAGAAGCCGGGCTTGACGCACGGCCTCATCGTCGTCGTCCAGGACGGCAAACTCTTCTGTCGGCGTCACATCGGTTGTCTCTTTGACGATGGCGACGTGGTCAGGAAGTTCGGGTTCCCGGCGCAGACCGCTGTTGGCGGCATCGGTTTCGGAGTCTTCGGTCTGGACGGTTGCGCCATTCCGCGCGGGGAGCTTGAGGCTGGACCAACTATCTTCCCGGGAAGACCGCCCCAGCCTGGCCGGCTCTGGCGGTGAGAGAATGCGCTCGGTAAGCCGTCTGTCTTCGTAGTAGCGCACCTTCCTGGCTCGGATCGGCGCCGTCCCGGCCACCATCACGATTTCGTCGGTGGGAGGAAGCTGCATCACCTCGCCGGGCGTGAGCAAGGCGCGTGCGGTCTCCTGCCGCGAGACCATCAGATGGCCAAGCCACGGGTTCAGCCGATGGCCGGCATAGTTCTTCATGGCTCGCATCTCGGTCGCAGTCCCAAGCGCGTCCGAAACGCGTCTTGCGGTCCGCTCGTCGTTTGTTGCGAAGCTCACGCGGACATGGCAATTGTCCAAAATCGCATTGTTGGGGCCGTAGGCCTTCTCGATCTGGTTCAACGACTGTGCAATCAGGAAGGCCTTGATCCCGTATCCGGCCATGAACGCGAGCGCCGACTCGAAAAAATCGAGACGTCCCAGTGCCGGGAACTCGTCCAGCATCATCAGGACGCGGTGGCGGCGGTTGTTGGCTTGCAGATCTTCGGTGATGCGACGGCCAATTTGATTGAGCACGAGACGTATGAGCGGCTTCGTCCGGGAGATGTCGGACGGAGGCACGACAAGATAGAGCGTCGTCGGACGAGCATCGGCAATCAGGTCCGCGATCCGCCAGTCACATCGGCTTGTCACCTGCGCCACCACCGGATCCCGATAGAGTCCAAGGAACGACATCGCGGTCGAGAGCACGCCAGAGCGTTCGTTCTCAGACTTATTCAGCAGTTCTCGCGCGGTTGAGGCGACAACGGGATGTGGACCCTGCTCACCAAGGTGCGAGCTTGTCATCATTGCCTTCAGCGTGACTTCGATTGGGCGCTTCGGGTCCGACAAAAAGGCCGCGACCCCGGCGAGCGTCTTGTCAAGTTCTGCATAGAGGACGTGCAGGATGGCACCGACAAGCAGCGAATGGCTGGTCTTCTCCCAGTGGTTCCGCTTGTCGAGCGACCCTTCCGGATCGACCAGCACGTCCGCAACATTCTGGACGTCCCGAACCTCCCATTCGCCGCGGCGTACTTCGAGAAGTGGGTTGTAGGCAGACGATTTTGGATTGGTCGGATCGAACAGCAACACCCGGCCATGTCGGGACCGAAACCCGGCCGTGAGCTGCCAGTTCTCGCCCTTGATGTCGTGCACGATTGCCGAGTCTGGCCACGTGAGGAGGGAAGGAACAACAAGGCCAACGCCCTTGCCGGACCGGGTCGGCGCAAAGCAGAGCACATGCTCCGGTCCGTTGTGGCGGAGGTAATCCTCCGCCAGCCTGCCAAGCACGACCCCGTCCCCACCCAAAAGTCCGGCCGCCTGCACCTCCCGCGGATCGGCCCACCGCGCCGAGCCGTAGGTCTGGACATTCTTGGCCTCGCGCGCCCGCCAGACCGACATGCCGATCGCGACCGCGATCGAAACAAAGGTCCCCGAGGCCACGATGAATGCACCTTCGACAAAGACCTGAGGGGCATAGGCGTCGTAGACGAACCACCACCAGAAGAAGACGGGCGGGTAATAGATCTTGAAGCCCGACAACTCGAACCACGGCTGCCCAAGCTCCGGCTGATAGGCGAGGCGCCAGGCCGTCCACTCGGTCGCACCCCATATGGCGAGCAAGACGATCAGGCCGACGACAATCACCTGTCCCCATAGGATTTTGGTTCCGGACATCCCGAACACCTTTCGAGCAATTGACAAGATAGCTACAGGCTGAGGTCGCGCTTCCGGCCGAAGCTCCATTCGATCCCGCCGCCCTCCTTCGTGGTGCCGGCAACGTGCTGGCCCAACCTTTTCTCAAGCTCGCGCGACCAGGGCACCAGCTGAAATCCGAGCCCGTCGTCGATCATGGCGAAACGCCCCGAGGCGAGCGTCAACCGCTGACGATACGTGCCCGCTACGTGCTCGCCCGAGGCGCCCTTCACGTGAGGCAGGCCGGTCTGCGCCGAGATTCTTGCCGCCACCTCGTCCAGCTCGCGTCGGCGCAACGTGTTCAGGAGATCACGCTGGAATGTGATGCGCTGGCCCTGCCGTCGCGCCAGACCTTCCCGAACCAGATGCTCTGTGCGAGCTTCGAGAGCGTCGCGCGTCTGGCGACCGAAGCCGCCCATGGCGAGCGGCATGGGGTTGGATTCAACCAGCCGGTGGTCGAGCCAGGTGGCGCCTTTCGCGGCGACCTGCTCGCCAAGATCGAGATCAGAACGGGCCGCAAGGACCAATGTCGGGCGCGGATCATCGGCCGGACCGAAGCGCCGGACCTCGACCATACCGCCGACGGATGGCGCATGTTCGAAAGCTTCGATTCCTCGGAACCGGACGTGGTGCGCGCGCCCGTCTGTTCCGTCGATCAGGGCGTAGGCCTCGCCGGTGAGCTCGTCATGCAATCCATGATCGACCAGTCGTCCGATAATCTGGGAGCTTGGCTGTCCACCTTCGATGACGTAGTCGGACACGCCACGCGCTTCCCCACGCTCGCTGAAGGCGCGATGCATGGTCTTGATGATGTCGCCGCGCATGCCGAGGTCGCGGAGATTACGTTCAGCCTCGAGCCCGACCATCCACTCCCCTGGCGCAGCTGACGCAGCAAGGCCCATCTTCTCCAGGTGCTGAAGGCGGCCGACCATCAGGCGCCGGATTTCGGGATCGGAGCTGCCGGGATTGTCGGGGCGAAGATCGATATAGCCGGTTTCGTCGGCGACCTGCCAGATCTCCCGGTCGAGCCGCGTCCATCGCTCTGCCGTGACTTCTCTCTCCAGCGCATTGCGGATTTCATGCTCAGGTCTTGGACCCAGTTCGATGCCGACCAACTCCTCGGCGCGTGAGCGCAGGCCGCGGCTGACGTAGTCGCGGGAGATCACGAGGTCTGCGCCTGTCTCATCGACTCCCCGAACGAGAAGATGGATGTGAGGGTTGTCCGTATTCCAGTGATCGACGGCCACCCATTCGAGCTGCGTTCCGAGATCGATCTCCATCTGCTTGGCCAGATCACGGGTGAAGGCCTTGAGGTCAGTCATGTCGGCGGCATCCTCGGGCGAGACAATGAATCGAAAATGATGGCGGTCGCCCTCGCAGCGTTCTGCGAAGGCCGCACCGTCAGCTCGATCGCTGCCAGCATCAAACATCTCGGCCCGCTCGCCGTTCCGGGTTACTCCGTCGCGCTTGAGGTATGAAAGATGAGCCGTCAGCGGCGCCGAGCGGAACGAACGTCCCTTGTGACGCACGATGCGCGCCTTCACCACAACGCGCCGCGTCGGACTGAACAACCGGCTGCGACCAAAGGACAGCCGGCCGCGGCCAAACGTCGAGCGCCCATAGGCCGCAGAACGCCTGCCAAACCTGCCCTGACCCGACGTGTGTCCGGCTTTCTTCGCGGCACGTAGCACCTGGTTGATGAAGCTCTTCGGCTTGGGCGCGCGGGTGCTGCGGATGCGCCCGGGCCGAATGCGCAGATCGCTGTCACGCAGGGTCATTGCCGGACCTCGAAAGGCGCCAAGGCAGCTACAGTGCCGAAAATCTGCTTGATTGCGCTGTTCAAAATGTACGGCGCGGCACGCGCCCCGACCGACCGGCACGCCAGAACCCAAGCTGACCACGGCTCCCGCATCCTGACAGACTGCTTTCTTGATTTCTTCGGGCAAACACTGATCGAGCAAATCGAGCTCAACAATGCGAAGGGATGGCCGCAAGCGGAAGCCAATTACGCTACCTGCGTGTTGATGTACCTGACGATCTTCCGGAGTGTCCGCGCATCGGATGTCGCCGCGAGCAACGCCTACCCGATGCAGGGGTACATCATTCAGCGCAGTATCAAGGACCAGGCATTTATCCTCTGTGCAGCAGCAAACAACATGGCGGATTTCGGCACACTCTTCGGATGGAAAGGCTTACCACAAGGCACGCCGTGGACCGACGAAGACAACGGAAAAGCGATCAAGAACCGACGAACGATCGAGAACCAGATCCGTGAAAAAATTATCGGCTCAAAATCCGGTCTTAAACCCGAGACGATCAAGCTCCTCATTAAAGTGGACGGGATGTTCAATACGGAGGCTCATAGAGGCCTTTTTACTCTGTTTAGCGAGTCTCATAAGCTGCTCATCGAGCACAAGCTGGATGTGAGCTTAGTGTCCGGCCCCAATAAAGTCAGCGACCCAATGTTCGTCAACCGAGCAACCGAGACGAACTGGATGATTCACCGGCTCGTCCCGTTCATGCGCCGCAAAGACACGCCAAAGAATGAGACGTGGGACAAGAACTGGAAACTGCTGGACGACCATTTCCGCTGGATGGTCGAAGGCCTGGGCTCGATCGGCAAGGAGATTGCTCCTGCGTATCTCGAAATGATCGATGCCAAGTTCAAGTTCGACGCCAGCACCCACTACACCGAGCCGACGGGACCATAAAAAGATCGGCGGTTTGCTCCCCTAAGGCTCGCATTCCATTAGCTCGACATGTTGGTGTCAAGAAGCGCCAGAAGTGAGCGCAGCAAGACTAGTCGCCGACGTCCGACCGTTGTCGTGACGATACGCCCAGCTCCTATCAACTCGTAAAGCTTCGTGCGTCCCAAGCCGGTCACCTTCGCATGCATCGTCAATCGTGCAGGTGAGCCGCTGGGCGAATGGCACCGCGTTCGGTTCTGTGGCACTCGGCGCGGATAGACTGACTGGCGACTGTTGGCCGCCAGTTTTCTCTCGTCGATTCTATCTCACGTGGCCCTCCTATTCGCACAAAACTCGACAGGACAAGAGTTGATTGTGCGACGAGCAACGTCAATGCGAACATCCAAGGGCGCTCGCGTACGACAGCGCACGTCAGCGGCGGGCTGAATATTTCCGGACACCAAGGGCGACGGGGAAATTTTTTGCGAATGCGCCAGCCACGGCGAGGCATCGCGCCAAGGCTAGTCTGCCAATTTCGGCAGCACATTCCCTTAGCGTTCGCCGCTGTTCACCAGCGTCTTATTCAACCATTATTCAACGAACGCGGCTGATGGCTACCTAAGTGCCTGAGTTTGCTGGCGCTCCCTAGGGAAATCGAACCCCTGTTTCGGCCTTGAGAGGACTACGGCAAAGCGCTTGAAGAAGTTGTGACTGTTGAGCCAATCCACCCCCGAACCGCGAACTGGCGACCGCACCAGTTTCGCACCAGAAGCGACCTCATCGATACGCAACAAAAGCGATCGAACGCAGGCGAAATCGCAGCAAAATCAACAAAGGTGATCGATAGTCCGCCGCTCATAACCGCCTGATCGATGGTTTGAGGCCTGCCGGGCATATCGGGAAATCGCCCCACTTGATTTTTACTGGCCTCCTGACCTTGCGGCTTTGGAGGCGCCTCGCAGACCTGAACGCCTCGTGATAGCTCGCCACTCGATGGGCTTGTTTTCTGCTCAGCGTTCCAGGTGCTCTTCTAGTCAACCGCTAACTGCGGTTGCCCAGCTGAAGTCATAGTGAGCGCTCAACAACTTCATTGCGACAACAGCGACGAGAACGCAGATGATTTGAAGCAACGTTCTGGTCGAGAACACTCTATTGAAGAGCCTCATGACACCACCTCTAGCGCTGGTGACCGAGCCCGATTCCGAGCTTGAGTGCCTTTTGGCGGAGTGAGCCTTCGGAGCGCTTTGTGAGCTTCGCGATTTTTGCAACCGGGGTCTTCGCTTTCGAATGAGCGCGCAGCTCTTTCACGTCGGCCTTTGTGTATTCGCGACGCGTTGCTTTCTTCGTAGCCGTCTTTGCCTTTTTCGCCACTTTTAGCTCCTCGATTCGAGAGTGGCGTACTAGCACAGTCGCGTTGAGGCGCAACTCTCCATCGGCTGACTCTATGTGTTAGTACATCGGTGAACTCTCTCGACGGCAGTATTGCGGGGATTTGCCCAACTATTGAATTGTTTTAGCAATTCCTGGTGGGGCCAATTCGAACTGAAGTAATCTGACCGATGTAGGGGCAGACTGGGCGACCTGCCAAGGACACCGCGGGGGCAAAATGCGCACGGCGTGCTCTCGGCTGCCTAATGTGCAACGCTTGATGCCGCCCGCCCTTCATCTGCCCGGCTAGGGTGAGCGACGCTTCGCATCGTTCGTCCGATTCGTACGCCACGGCATCCAGCAGCCGCACCGGCGCTCTAGATTTCTTTTTTGCTGGCAAGATTTGCGATCCTATTACCCAGGCCGGTCGAGGTTCGGTGGGAGACATGGACGGCAAGGACGAGAGAACTCGGGTCGAGGCGTTAGGGTCGTCAGATCGCACGGAAACGCCCCGGCCCACGAAGCGCGGTCGCAAGAACCGTGGCATGCCGCCGCCCGCGCCGTTCGACATCGATACTCTGCCCGGGAGCTCTAATTTGACGGCGTTGGAGGCAGCTGCCGTTCTCCGGCGCACGCCCGGCGCGCTGGAGCAGTGGCGGAGGCATCCGAACCACCCGCTGAAATGGCGTTACGTCGATGGCCGGCCGCTCTATCGTGTCGACGCAGTGCGCGACTATCTGGCCCAGCGCAATAGAACCACTAAGGCGCCTCAGCCGCATAATGCTCACGGAGACGGCCGAGGAGCTCGGCCTTGATTGGGTCAAGCGGGTTCGTCCGCTGCAGGCGCACGATTTTGCCGACCCGTTTGGCGCCAACCAACTCCGCAATGTAGTCGTGAGCCGCTTCGAACGCCATCTTGCGGATGATCCACTGTTCGTCGTGGTTGTATACCTGATCGATTCCGCTTGGCTTTTGCCCAACACACAGCCGCTGGATTTCGTTGTCGTAGCCACAGCGTGACATGATAGTGCGCAGGCTGCGCCTTAGATCATGCATGGTGAACTTGGCAACGCCCGCTTCCTTGACTAGGCGGTTGACCATCTTGGTGAAGCCGGACATCTGGCCGCCGGTCTTCGGTGAAGGGAAGACATAGTCGGAGGTTGCCCGCTGGAAATGTTTCGCGGCCGTGAGCACCTCGTCAACCAGGTGAGTGCGCGGCACATCGTGGTGCAGCCCCATCTTGGTCCACGCTGCGTCGAAGGTGATCCGGTCGTCCATGATATGCTTTCGCCACTCGATCATGGTAGGCTCGCTGCGGCGCGGGCCGCCGAGCAGGCACATGCGTGCCAGGAGACCGAAAGCTCCGAGCTTGCCGGATGCATCCCAGACCTTGATGATTTCCTCATCGGTTAGCGCGCGGCCCTTCGTGCGGCGTCCGACCCTTTGCGCACGGGTTTCCTTGGGCGCGCGATAGCCTGCGAGCACGTTGTGCTCGACGTAGCCTTCGCCGACGCACCATTCGAGGAAGGTATGCACGTGCTTGCGCAAGTCCTTGGCTGCACCGCGCTTGCCGGTTTTGGCAATCTTCTCGACCGCAGCCATGATCTGCCGTCGCGTCAGGTCCCCCACGCCGCTCTCGGCCTGATCCTTGAGCCCGCGCCGCAGCGCCGACATTGCAGGCTTCCAGTTGACGACTTGACGTTCGGTCAAGGACGTCTGATAGGGACCATCTTCGACAATGAGGGTCGCGAGCGTGGTGCGCTGCTTCTCGGCTGCCTGTTGCCGCCTCGCCTCGCGCTTCGCGTCGTTCGGGTCCAAACCTTTGACGACCTCGCCTGCGGCGATCGTGGCGGCCTTGCGTGCGGCCTTCTCATTATATTTGGGCCACGCGCCCAGGGTCTTGCGCTGGGTCCCCCGCACACCCGGCTTGGTGAAGAGGTAGACCCAGGTCCGGCCGCCGGTGGCGCGCATGCGCAAGGCGAGGCCGGGCAGCTTGTCGTCGTGGAGATAATGCTGCGCCTTACCCGGCGGCAGCGTTGCGTCGCGAATCACCGCATCGGTAAGTGTCAGCTGGTTGGCCGGCTCCGTCATAATTCATTCCCTCTCTCTGTGCCCCGGTGTGCCCCGCAAGAATGGCGGTCAGCCTCGAACAGAACCGGGTCTCAGACCTGCCCCCGTTTTTGTGCCCCAAGGGAAAACCGACGGCGGGCACAACGGGGGCATACAAAATGTGGTAAGGTCAACTATGGCCGCCTATGGCCCCAAAGGCCATAACTACCCGCAAACTCTAGGATTTCTACCTCAAAACTGTGGCTGGATTTGGTTGGCTCGGGTCTACCGATTGTGGTTCACACGGGAGAGGTCCAAGGTTCGATCCCTTGTGCGCCCACCATGCTTCGCCAAAAGGCTTCGCGTGGCGCAGCCACGTCCAATCATGGCGAAGCGTGTCCGGCGTAGCTCGAAAGCGTCGACGGACCGGGGCGTCTTGCTCCCGCTCCGGCAAAATCGCGAAAACAACCCCATGCACAGTAGACAGCACCAGCCAAATCAATGGTTTACGCCTTTTCCGATTCTTGGTTTGCCTCGTCAGGCAAAACAGGAGATGGATGGCCTGATCTGGAGAGAGGCCTGCGGCTCAATGTGCCATCAGGACAGGCAGATCAGCATGCTCCATGATATAGCTGGTCGCCCCGCCGAATATCATTTGCCGCAACCGCGTGCGGGTGAAGGCTCCCTTGATCAAGAGATCGCAGCCTTCAGCTCTACTCGCATCTAGGACTGCCTCTCCAGTATCGCGATTCTCCAGCTCAACCCTTCTCACCTGCGCAGCAATGTCATTGTACCGCAGTTGCTGGACGATCTGATCGACAGATGGTCCTGGTACCGCTTGGCCGCCAACAACGGTTAGGACCGATACCCGTTCGGCCAGACGAAGCAACGGCATGGCAAATGCGTTTGCCCGGGCTTGCTCGGTACTACCGTTCCAATGGATCATAATGTTTGTTGCGACGCTTCTTTGTGCATTCAATGGCGCAAGTAGAACCGGCCTGCCGCTCTCAAACAGCGCGGACTCAATCGCGCGACGGTGAGGGCCTGCAGCATCGATGTCAGACCGAGCCATCACGATCAGATCGAAAGCGCGCCCATAACTTCCGACAAAGTCTTCGCCCTCAGGCGCGGTCTCCAGCCAGCCGAAACAGGGTCGACCCAATCCAGCAGTGGATCGAGGAACATCGTGTTTCAGCATGAATGCTTCGAAAAAGTCGCGCATGTCGTTCAATTCGGCTTCGCTCTTGACTTCATACGAATCCAAGAGAATGCCGGTGGCCAATTCCGCGGCTAAATATTGAGGGATGCCGAACCGGAGCGGGAAGCCTTCAATATAGGCGCCGGTACGTTTCGCGAGGCGTACGGCAACATCGAGCGTGGATGTCATCATCGGAATATTTTGAAGCGGGACCAAGAGCGTCTTCATTTTGAATCCCCGGCATTTTGGGTGAACAGTGACAGGACGCCTAGTTTTCGCTTGAAATGGCGCTTGTGATAATTTCACTTGCGGGCCGTTCCGGTTTGTTCGTCAACAATGGCTGCAGTTACGCGGCCTGCTCAAGCCTCGTATCTATCTCCTGACGCAGCGCCGCGAAGTCGATTGGCTTGGTCATCAGGTCGGTTGCGCCGTTCGCGAGCGCCTTGAGCCTGGTCTCGGCATCGCCGTAGGCCGTGATCATGATGACAGGCACATCGGGACGGACGGAGCGCACGATGGGCAGCATCTCCAGCCCGCTCATTCCGGGCATGTTGATCTCGGACAGGATCAGAATCAGGGTGGCATCCTCTATCTCGGCCGCGCGTTGCAATGCCAACGGTGCCGACGGTACAAATTCCATGAGAAAACGACCGGCGCGCAGATCGCGCCGAAACTGCTGGCGGAATAGCGCCTCGACGTCGGGTTCGTCGTCGACCACCAATATAAAGACGCTCAACTTCTCCCTCCCGTCTGCAATGGTGCCGCCAGCGTACGCGGCAGCCAAATGATGAACTCCGTATAATCGCCAGGCTCGGTATCGACCTCGATGCTGCCGCCGTGCTGCTTCACAATGATGTCGTGGCAGATTGAAAGGCCAAGCCCGGTTCCTTCGCCGGCTGGCTTTGTCGTGAAGAACGGATTGAATATCTTCTCTCTCACGTCGGCCGGAATGCCGGTGCCGTTGTCGCGAATCCGGATTTCCACGGCGCCGCCGAGATTCGTCGTCGTCGCGCACAGCCTCGGCTCGAAGCCGTCCCCAGCAGCGTCCCTGTGCTTGCCAGCTGCGTAGAATCCATTTGAAATCAGATTGAGGAACACCCGCGTGATCTCCTGCGGATACAGATCGAGCGCCCCGGCCGACGGATCGAGATGCCTCTCAAGCGTGATATTGAATCCCGGCTTTTCAGCGCGTGCACCGTGATAAGCAAGGCTGAGGCTTTCCTCGACGACCGCGTTGATATCGGCCGAACGACGCTCGCCAGACCCTTCGCGCGAGTGCAGAAGCATGTTCTTGACGATGGAATCGGCGCGCTTTCCGTGCTGGACGATCTTTTCCAGATTACCTTGCAGCATGTGTATGAGCGCGTCGATTTCCTGCCTTGCCGCCTCACCGAGTGCGGCCGAGCGCAGTCCGTCGCTGAGCTCGTCGATCAACTCGGAGGAAACCCCAGCGAAATTATTGACGAAGTTGAGCGGGTTCTTGATTTCATGCGCAATGCCGGCGGTGAGTTGCCCAAGCGAGGCCAACTTCTCGGTATGGATCAACCGATCCTGCGCGTTTCGCAGTTCCTCCAACGATTGCGACAATTCCATGGTGCGCTCGCGCAGTTCATTCAGCAGGCGCGCATTCTCGATCGCGATCACGGCCTGGTGCGCGAAGTTGGATACGAGGTCGATCTGCTTGTCCGTGAAGGGTTTGACTTCCTGGCGGAAGATCGTGATGGTGCCGATCAGCTCGTCTTCCTTGAGCATCGGAACGATGACGAGGGTCCTTGCGCCGGCAAGGTCAGCAAGCGCGCGAACGTTCGGATTGCCTTCGACGTAGGGCGGTTGCGCTCTGATATCGTCGATATGAACCGTCTGATGAGTTTTCTCGACCGTGCCGAGCCCGCTCGCGGGATGTGGGCGAATGCTCTGGTACAGCCGGGTATCAACGTAGGCTTGCGGCGCGTTGTGCAGTGCGACCGTGCGAAAGCCGCCTTCTTCGTAGAGGTTCATGGTGCCGAATCCGGCGCCGCAGATCCGCGTCGCATTCTCCAGCATTTTGCGAAAGACCGGAGCCAATTCGCCCGACGAAGCGCTGATGATTTCGAGCACCTCCGAGGTGGCAGTCTGCCGCTCCAGCGATTCGTTCAATTGCTCGAACAGGCGCACATTGCCGAGGGCGATCACGGCCTGATCCGCAAAGGTCTGAAGCAGGCTGATCTGCTTGTCGTCGAATGGGCGTACCTCCATACGGCGCAGTACGATCGCCCCCATGCTCTCGCCTTCGCGCAAGAGCGGCACACTCAGAACAGTCCGAACGTTGGAGCGAACCGCATATTCGCGTCCTATCGGGTATTCCTCTCCATCGGGCCCGAGCAAGTCGTTCACTTGAACGGTGCGACGATCGACAATCGCCCGGCCGGTGGGCGATTTGACGCTGATCGCCCGCCGGCTCCACACTACGGGAACTTGTCCATGGTGCGCCTCGATGACGATATCGTCGCCATCCCTCAGAACGACCAGCGCGTCATATGCCTCGCACAGCCCGCATGCGCTTTCCACGATGGCCTTGAGCACCGGGCCGACTTCAGTCGGCGAGGAAGCGATAACCCGCAAGATATTGGCGCTGCCGGTCTGGTACCTCAGCGCCTCCGACAGATCTCGCGTCCTGGTTTGCAGTTGTTCGAACAGCCGGACGTTCTCGATGGCGATCACGGCCTGGTCGGCAAACGTAGCGACAAGCTCGATCTGCTTTTCCGTGAAGGGCTGCACCCGCTTGCGGGCGATTACGATCGCGCCGATCGGCTCGTTCTCGCGTAGAAGAGGGACACCGAGCGCCGTGCGCTGACCAGCCATGGTGACGGACTCGTGCAGGCCGTACTCGGGATCGGCAGCGACGTCGAGGATCTGCACTGGACGGCGCTCAAGCACGGCCCGACCTGTAACAGTGCTCCGACCGGGCGTAATCGGGTGACCCTTCAGGAACTCGATGTATTTCTCGGGAAACCCAACTGCAGCTCCGGCCTGATATTCATCGCCCTCGCGGCGCATGATGAATGCCATCTCCGCTTCGCACAGCCGTGCCGCCGAATCGACCAGCGTGTTGAGCACGGTCTGCAGATCGAACGTCGAGCGACTGATCACCTTCAGCACATCGGCAGTCGCGGTTTGCTGCTGGAGCGACTCGGCGAGATCGCGCGTCTTCGCTTGGACCTCATCGAAGAGCCGGACATTCTCGATCGCGATCACGGCCTGATCGGCGAAGGTGGAGACCAGGTCGATCTGCTTGTCCATGAACGAGTTCACGGTCTTGCGGCCCAGAAACAGCACGCCGATCGTTTCTCCGGACCGAAGCAAAGGCACGCCAAGAAGGGTGCGGTAACCGCCGGCCCTCTGCTGCTCGGGATAGGCGTATTCGGGATCGGCCAAGACATCCTGGATCTGGACAACCCCGCCGCATAGCAGGACGCGCCCAACGAGGCTGCCGCGCCCAGCATTGAGTCGAATGCCCGCCGAGACGTCGGCCCACTCGGGTGAGAAATTGTACCGGCTCGCGTGATAGTAGGCGCCATCAGCGTCCTGCCGGACGATTGCCGCCATGTCGGCACCACACAGCCACGCCGCCGATTCCGTCAGCGTGTCGAGAACGGCTTTCAAATCGAACGCAGAGCGGCTGATGACCTTCAACACATCCGCGGTCGCGGTCTGCTGCTGCAGCGATTCCCGCAAGTCGTCTGTACGCGCCTGCACTTCATTGAAGAGCCGCGTATTCTCGATGGCGATAACCGCCTGGTCGGCGAAGGTTTGCAGAAGCTGCACATGATGCGGAGCGAAGGTACCTGGCTCGACTCGCGTCACGCTGATCATGCCGATCACCGCGCCGCCGGTCGCGAGGGGAACGAACAACATGCTGCGAAAGCCGCGGGCACGCGCGATGGGCTTGATGTCGTTCGTCAGTGCTTCAGTGTCGGGCGTCGGTACCACCTTACCCGCCTGGACTCCCGCGAAGCTCTCGAACTCGGCAATCGGCCTCGGAAACATGTTGTTCAAGGCCTGGTCGGCGGCAGGATTCGTGGGCGTGAATGCCGCCAAATGGGCCATTCCGTCGATGAAACGGAATACGGTCGTCGAAAAGCCGGCGAGCAAGGCATTGGCCTGGCTCGCGATGGCATCGAATACCGGCTTCACCTCCGACGGCGAACTGGCGATGATCTTGAGAATGTCTGCAGTGGCGGTCTCGCGATCTTGTGCGGCGCGCAATTCGGCCAGGAGCCGCGCGTTCTCGCGCTGCAAATCTGCCACCACGTCCTGAGGAAGCGCGGCCATGATGAAAATCCATATCGCCAGCTGGTTCACAGCCGACGTCAAAATCTAATCAAGAAAGCGGCGGGAATTATTCCACCATCAGGTGCGTCCGACCAGACGTATCGTTGGTTGATTTTCAATCGACTACGCGTCAATTCGTCTCCACGATCTGTCGAGGCGGCGAGTTCCACAAATCTCTGATGCAAGCCGCATCATTCGTGCCGCGCGGCGCCTGAAACGTTGAAGGGAACACGCATGGCGACCATCTTCATCACCGGCAGCACCGATGGCCTCGGCCGCGCGGCGGCGCAATCGCTGCTCGATCAAGGCCACCGCGTGGTGCTGCACGCGCGCTCGGCCGATCGCATCGGCGCGCTCGGCGAGCTGAGGTCGCGTGTCCAAGGGATCGTGGTCGGCGATCTCAAGAGTGCGGCCGAGACGAAGGCTATCGCCGATCAGGTCAACGCGATCGGGCGCATGGACGCGATCATCCACAATGCCGGCGTCTACACGCGGCCCGGCCGTGGCGCGACGCCGGAGGGCCATGCCGAGACGCTCGCCATCAACACGCTTGCACCGTACATGCTCACCGCGCGGATCGAGCGGCCCGGTCGGCTGGTGTATCTCAGCAGCGGATTGCACAGGGGTGGAGAGGGTTCGCTCGACGACCTCGACTGGACCAAGCGTCCCTGGGATTCGGCCAAGGCCTATGCCGAGAGCAAGCTGCACGTGGTCGCGCTGGCCCTCGCGCTGGCGCGCCGCTGGCCCAAGGTTCTCAGCAATGCCGTCGACCCCGGCTGGGTGCGCACGAAGATGGGCGGCGCGGGCGCGCCGGTCGACATCGCCACCGGACAGCGGACGCAAACCTGGCTGGCGGTGAGCGAGGATTCCGCTGCCTTGGTGACCGGGCGCTACTGGCATAACCTCGAGCAGCAGCAGCCGGCCCGTGAGGCGACCGATCCGAAATTTCAGGACGCGCTCATCGACAAATTGAGCAAGCTGACTGGCGTTGAGCTGCCGCGGGTGTAGGACGCTGACGGAGCAGACTTCACGCCGCCCGCTGTGGCCGCCACGCCGTGTAGAGACCGACCAGGGTCCCGATGGCGACCAGCGCGGCTGCCAGTAGCACCTGCAATTCGCCATCGTCGGTGGGGCCGACCGACGACACGAGCCTCGTCACGATGACGAACAGAATGCCGACGGCGGCCGCGGCTCCCACGCAGAGATAAGCGAGCTCGCGTGTCAGATTGCGACCGAGAAGCCCGAGCGCCGTGAAATACATCGCGCAGGCGTTGGGATGAACGAACAAGGCAATGCGCGCGTAAGGACCGTAGGCGTCAAACAAGGACTCGCAACGGCGCAGGGCCCCTTTTGAGGCCACTCGCTGCAGGAACGGCCTGAAGAAACGAGCCTGTCCGTAGCTGAGAACGGCACCCAGGATGATGGCGAGCCACGCCACGGTGAAGACGGAGCCATCCACGGCCTTGGGATTGAGCGCCACCGACATCAGGATGAGGGCGGTGCCGGGAAAATAGCCGAAATACGGGAAGACCGCTTCCAGCAGCACGCAGACGAACATGAAGGCCGGAAACCAAGCCGACCCGGCCGCGCCATGGACGACGGCGTTCAGATCGAACAGGCTCGTCCGGTACAGGACGAGGTACATGCACATGGCGAGGCCAGCCAGCGCGTAGAACGGCAGCGCTCCCGACAGAAACCGTCTCATCCAACCATCGCGCTTTGTTTGGCGGAGACGACGGCCTCGCGCTGTTCCGGATCATGCTTTAGGCGAATGAGATTGCTCCTGTCGATAGCGCCCTTTGCCACGCAACTCCCGCCTGGCCCCGCGCGTCCCTACGCGATCGCCAAGATTTCGATCTCCTGCGCGCCCGAGCCCGCGACATCGCCGACCGCCTTCCCCATCAGCGACCTCGCCACCGGCGCGACGAACGAGATCGTCCCCGCTTTCGGATCGGCTTCGTCCTCGCCGACGATGCGATAGGTTTGCACGCGGCCGTCAGCGCGGCTGAAAGTCACGGTGCTGCCGAAGGCGACGATATCCGTCGAGGCCGGATCGGGCACGAGCTGCGCGGTGCGCAAGCGTTCCGTCAGATAGCGGGCGTCGCGCAAGGGCACGGCCGATTGCCGGCGTTTCTCGTTGACGTCCTCGATGGCTTGCGCGGCTTCATAGGCCGCGCGGGCCTCTTGAAGCTGCGCCTGCAACGCATGCAGGCCTTTTTCCGTCACGAGGTTCGGATGCGGCGAGATGGGGCGATCCGGCAACAGCGTTTCGGACGCGGTTTCGGCGCTTTCTTCCTTGGTAAAGGCGACGCTCAATTCAAGAATCCTGTCGAACGGTCCGGGGTCGGCGACGCAGCGCGCCGCCGCGACCGGATTATATCTCAAGTTCGACGAAACGACGGAGCTTGAAAACGATATCCGGCATGGCCTGGCGGAACCGGGTCGCATTCTGGAAATTGGTCGAGAACGGCGCGAAGGTGATCATCGCGTTCCAATGCCGGTAGCCATAGACCGTGACCGAGGCGCCGGTTGCCGGAAAATCCTCCAGCTTGCGCAGCTCGCCCAGCACGAGATCGGCGATCGCTTCAGCAGGAAGAAGCTGTCGGCCGTCCCGCGTCGTGACGATTTTGGCGGGCTGCTCGACCGGCTCCGCGGCAGCCGGCGCGGCATCGGGCGCATCCTCCTGCCCGGTCGGCGTCGGCTCGGCGACGGGCGGCGCAACCGCTTCCGCCCCGTTGGACGGCACTGTCGGCGGCCCCTCGGTCAGCGGCGGCGGTGCAACACTTTCTGCGCGCTTGTTGCCTCCAAGGATGCTGCTGATCATGGCCACGAGCCCAGCATCCTTCACGTCGTCGCTCATCATTTCCCCCGGGATTCAGCCTACTCTAGCACCGCTCTCGCAGACCGCCACCGGGATGTGAGGTGGGAAGCCGCCCGGCCGGGGCGTTCCTTCGATCGCGTGTCCCTCGAAGGTGCCGGCGCAACGGCTGACCACGTCGCGCCGCCATGCGATCGGCTACCGCTTATCGAACGGAATATATTGATGGTACTGCTTGGGCACCGAGCTGCGATAGCGCGCGGGCACGGTGCCGCTGTCGACGGAGTGGTCGATCTCCTGCTGCCGCGTCATCTTTTTCTTCGCCTGCTTTTTCGACGCGCTCTTCTTGGAGTCGGTCGGCTGGCTGGAGCTATCGGTGGACGCAGCCGGTGCCGTCGTCGCTGCCGGCGCAGTGCTTGTCGCCGCAGGCGCCGCGGTTCCGCCGGTGGCGGGTGCGGTCTGAGCCAACGCGAGCGATGTCTGCATCATGAGCGCCAATGCCGCGGTCGCGGCCAGCAAGTATGACTTTTGCATCAGAACCTCCAAAATTGCCTGATCCGAACCAGGCCAAACCTAGGCCTGCGGCATCGACGCGTGCAAGTTTGTCGACATTAGGTCTGTTCCTGCACGACAACTGTGGCCGAGATCACATTGCTCGGCGACGAGACCACGGGTGAAAGGCTCTGAAACCATTTGTAAGAAAGCGCGTCGGCCATTAGCTGGCCCAAATCGATTAATTCGAAGCTGGTCGGTGACCTAATCCGGCTACCGAGGACATCTTTACCAGAGCACGACGGATATCATGCCGTGAGCGAGTCTCGGGGCAACAACCAGGTTGAAATCGGACTTGCGCGGCCGGCAATTCGGCAGAGGCCATTCGGCTTCAGTTTTTCGACACCCGACCCGAGATGAGCTTGCCGTCGGATTGCGCCAAGCAGCTCGTCACTCACGACGATGAACGCGCCAAGCTTCCGTGTGAGCGCTTCGAGCTTGCGCGCCACGTTGACCGTATCGCCCGCGATCGCCTGCTCCAGATGTTGCTCCACTCCAATCTGGCCCATCCCCACCGAGCCAAAATGGACGCCGATGCCGATGCTCAGCGGCAACTCTCCGCGCGCGCTGCGCTCAGCGCTCCAGGCTGCAATCGTATGCAACATGCCGAAAGCGCAAGAGAGTGCGCGGCCAGCCGCGCAGCGCGCATCGTGCGCATCACCGAATGTCGCGACGATGGCGTCACCCTGATATTGTATGACTCTGCCCTGATGCTGAATGACTCGCATCGCCATGCGCTGCTGGTAGCTGCGCAAGAAGTTTATCGTCTCCGCCGGAGACCACTCTTCCGACATGCAGGTGGATCCGATGATGTCGGCGAAAAGGACGGCTGCGTGTTCGACCCGGACGGTATCCCGTTCCGAGGACATGCAAGCAGGCTCCCAAGCGTTTACGACTGAAGCAATACCAATCTGATTTGCGGCGGTCATGGCGTAATCTCTCTGAATTCGGTTCGAGATTCGGCTGGTCGGATGATCAGCCTGCGCCACAGAGTGAGCGCGCAGCCATCAAGCGAAAACAGCATCTCGCGGTCGCCATGAGCAACCGGCTGGCCAATGCCGGCCATTCCGCTGTCAAGTTCTATCAGGTCGTGTTAGTTTGTGTCACAATGCCCGCGCTAGACAGGTGCTGGAGCGCCCAATGTCGACCAGTCTTTCCGGACGCCACCTTCTCCGCTTCAGCGCAGACTTACGGGCCCATCGGGCGACATTTTCACTCAATGATGCTGAATACGCAGATCAAATTCTCAAGATTTCGCTCAATACCTTCAAGAAATGCCTCCACCCGAACAGTGACAAGCTTCTCCTCAAACGGCATACTCTTCTCAGCATCCTTGCCAATGCGGGCTTGAATCCGCGAGGATACGGGCTCTCGATTACCCTTCCGAGTCAATCCTCGCTGTTCGGGGGATATCATACGAGTGACTACGACCATCTGTGCGGTCGATTTTTTCTCTATCGGCGCTCTTTTCTAACCGCCCGCAATATTACCTGCAGCGTCCTGGACATCCGGCCGAGCGAGAGCCATGACTGCCTGGCATTCCATGAACTGCACTATTACGTCTCCGACTCAGGCGCCCGAGATGAGATCAATTATTCCGGGAATGTTCATATGAATCTGGAGCGCAACGTCGTCAGCATGCCTGCATATTTCGAGGGACAGGTGAGGCTGACTCTCGTGCAGCCGGAACGACTCGGCAAATCCAAGGTCAAGATGCGTGGCGCGGTTCTGACATTTGGAAATCCGAAGGGTTACTGGCAGCCGACGGTCTCCTGCGTCTTTGTCGATGGACCGGTCGAGACAAAGGTCGCGCATCCGAGAAACCTTTGCAGGACAATTCTCGAAGGATCGGAGGAGCACGCAACTCTCTCCGCCGAGATGGCTCGTGTTGAAGAGCATGCAACGATCATCACCCCCTTGATGTGGGCCAAGCTGCAGGCCGGAGCTACAGCCGCATAGGACATCCCATGGCGCGCACGCCACGCATCGCGGTGATCCTCGACGAGAATACCAGCGGCGATGGAAGCCGCTACGAGGCTGCGAAGAGCTATTTCACGGCGATCCGGGACGCCGGCGGCCTGCCGTTCGGCATCCCCTACCTCCCCGAAATCGTGGCGCCGGTCGCCGAGGAATTCGATGGCCTGCTCTGCGTCGGGGGACGGTTTTCTTACCCGGACGACTGGTATCTCCAGGGCAGGCTATCGAGGGCTCCGGCTTCGGAGAGACTGGCCATCGAGCGCGAAATCACCAACGAATTTCTGCGCCGCGAAAAGCCTGTTCTCGGGATATGCGCCGGCATGCAGCTGCTCGCCGGCCTTCATGGGTGCCGGTTGTGGTCCGACGTCAAGGCTTCGGGCCCCTCGATCATCGAACACGACAAGAAAGGTTTGCTGCACCGTGTGACGCTCACCCCCGGCACGAAGCTGGCGGCCTTGGCGAGAGTCCCCGAAATGCTCGTCAATACACTCCACTGGGAGGCGGTTGGCGAACTGTCCTCGTCAGTGATCGCCAGTGCCCGTTCCGATGACGGGGTCATCGAGGCGATCGAGATTCCAGCGCACCCCTTTGCGCTCGGCGTTCAGTGGCATCAGGAGCAGTTTGCCGCCGACGACCACCCTGGCAACCACCTTTTTCGAGGCTTCGTGAAAGCATGCGTAACGGGTAGCGGCAACTGACCGACAATTGGCGGGAGAGCGCCATGCAAAGCTGGAATTCCCGGATGGCAGCGATCGCGCTGGGACTTGCCGTCTTCGGCCTTCGCGTCCCCGCCATGGCTCAAACCGAAACGGTTCCGACCGCAAGGGTCGTGACCATCGTTTGGCAGGATGTGTCTCGAGACGTTCTGGCAATGGCACCTGAGCTTGGAGCGCTGCCAAAGAGCCTCGCAGCGAGGCTGCGGCCCGACATCGACCGGCAACTCGAAGGCCTCGTCTTTGCGGACAAGGAAGCGTTGCGGCCTCTGGTGTCGCTCAATGCGATGACGGCTAGCGTCAATCCGCGCATCGCGAAGGTACCGATTCCCGTGCTGGCACCTATCGACAGCTCTCGATATGTGTCCGCGTTCGTCAGCTCGCGTGGCTTCGGGCCGAAAGGCACCAACGCTTTTCTCAGCCCGGCCATCAGCAGAATGCAGTTCCTCGGCAAGACGACCGGCTATGACGCCATCCTCACCGTCAAACCGTCGCTGCTCCCCCGCGGCTACAAGGCGAATGCAAATCTCGTGCGGATTCATCTCGGCGGGACCGGCCTGCTGTATGACGCCAACAATGAGGACAAGAGCGGCGGGGATGCGCGGCGGGGCGATGCCGTCGAGGACCAGGCGCTGCAGGACATGTATCCGCGACTTCGACGCAATTTCAGCGACGACGGTCTGACGTACACTTTCGTCAAGTACGGCGTTTTCTACTTCGCAAACATATCCTGTGCCAGCGATCCGCCGTTCGTTGCGGATTTCCCCTGTGCGAAGGTCGAGGGGATTCTCCGGACGGTGCTTCGCGATCTCCGCCTCGTCGGTGGCTTGCCGCTTCCTATTCCTCATGCGGCGGGAAGCGCATCGCCGCGCCCCCTGAAGATGAGCCCCGCTTTCGCTTATCATGCGCCGGGCAATCTCCTGCCAGGGACAAGCCAGGACGGCCGCGGAGGCGTGACGCAGAAGATCCTGTGGGGCGGGGGTAATTTGCGTTTCCCGATAGAGCTGGATCCAACCTACGCAAATTCGCAAACCTTCATGCATGCAGGCGATTGCCTCGGCCAGAAGATCCCTGTGGGTGGCGGTCGCTACAAATGCCGGCAAAATCCAGGCCAGATACTCGAGCCTCGCGAAGACAAGACGGAGAACTACGCCTTCCCGTGGCGTGATAATTACTGCGAGGAGCGGAACGACAATTCGCGGGAGCCCAGGGACTGCCCGGCCGGAAGGCGGGCTCACGAAGGCCAGGACATCCGCCCCCGTGAATGCCGATATGACGGCACGCGTTGCAAGATCGACTTGTTCGACGTGGTCGCGGTGACCAAGGGTCAAGCGTTCTGGAAAGCCAATAACAATGTGAAGTTCATCGCCGAGAACGATACCGGCGTCTATTTTGTGTACCTTCACATGAGCCCCGATGCGCTCAGGAAGGCCGGCCTGAAGCAAGGCGACATGGTCCGCCGCAATCGTGGGGACAAGATAGGCAAGGTCGGGAATTGGATGCACACCACCCCGAACGGCACGACGGCACATCTGCACTTCGAGATCCGGTCGCAAACGGAAACATGCGGGGGCTACGGTTGCACGGCTTCCCCCTACTGGACGCTCATCCGGTCGTATGAGCAGCTGATCGGCATGCAAGGAACGGAAATTCCCTGAGAGCGGGATGCTGCGAGGAGGAGTGCGTTCGGTTTTGATTTGCGGCTGTCAGGGATTGCGAGTCCGTTCAACGGCTGTCGGAGCAATGCGCCCCGTGCGTGATAGGCCTTGGGGGCGCGGCGCTCCTTTATGGCAAGGGAGAAGGTGCGATGAGGCTTGCACGGCGGGACTTTTTACGTGTGATCGGGGGAGGACTCGCAGCGCCGGCGTTATCGGGCGCGGCCTGGAGCCAATCCACCGGGAGTGCTCAGACCGCCGATGCGGCCGCGGTCGTCGAGCCGAATCCCGATTTCACCTACGTCCCCGGGCTAACTCCGCTGAAAGCGGCACTGCGGCCCTACCGGAAGAGTACCTACCGGCTGGAGAAGCAGGTGCTGAGCGGAGGCAAGCTCGTGATTCACAATTACGGGCACGGCGGCGCCGGCATCACGATGAGCTGGGGGTGTGCGCAGGAAGTCGCGGACATCGTGACGGCGCAATTTCCTAATCCGGCAGGAAAGCCGGTTGCCGTCCTGGGAGCCGGAGTCATGGGCCTGACGGCGGCAACATGGTTGACCGAAAAGCTGCGAATGCAAGCGACGGTGTTTGCCAAGCATTTGACCCCGCAGACGACATCGAACGTAGCCGGCGGCCAGTGGGCTGCTTCGAAGGTAGCGTTCCAAGCCAGCGAAAGGGACAAGTTTGTCCGCATCCTGCGCCGATCCCACAGGGAGCATGGGTTGCGCGGCAGCGCCTACGGCGTCTCCCCTCGGGACAACTACTCCCTCATCGAGCTCCCGTCGTTCACGGAGGTCCCGCCCGATCTCGTGCCGCGCACTTTCCTGAACCGGCTGCCGTTTACAACGATGAACCGATCAGGTTGGAGATATTCGACCCTGCTGGTCGAACCCCCGATATTTCTGACCAAGCTCCAGCAGGAACTGCAGAAGAATGGTGTGCGAATCGTGCAGCAGGAGTTCTTCTCCGAAGATCAAGTTCGCGCACTTGCAGCGGACATCGTCGTCAACTGTACCGGGGCGGGCTCGGACGCCATCTGGCCCGACCCCAATCTGATGCCGATCAAAGGCCAACTGGTAATGTTGCCGGCGCAGCCCCGACTGCAATATCTGTTCAGTGGGAGCGGATACGTGTTTCCGCGCACGGACTGCGTCGTGATCGGTGGGACTGAGGAAACCAGCTTCACGGATGACAACCCCGATCCGCAACGCTGCGCGGCTTTGGTCCAGCACCTGAAAGATGTGTTCGACGGTGTCACGACGATCGCTCCGGAATGGATGATCCGGGATGAGTGACGGATGGACGGCCTGCCGCTTCGTCCTCGAAATCCGGCCTGTATGAGGACGCGCGCTACTGCGTAGCGCCGAGCCCGACCTCCGCCAGCCGCGCCGCGAACCAGCGCGACTGCGCCTCGTCGACGGCGGCGCTGACATACACTTCCGACATCGTCACGTGGTGCCGGTCCAGCACCAGCAGCACGCCGATCCAGTACGGAAACCAGACATGGACATCGGTCAGCGCCCTCAGCTTGTGCTGGTCGTGCTCGAGCGGCGTGTGATTGCTGGCCTTGCGGATCTCGACCGTGAGCAGATTGTTCGGGATCTCGCGCTGGTGCACGGCGACGTCGGGATAGATCGACTTTCCCAGATGATCGTCGGTCGAGATGATGGTGCCGTGCGGCAGATGCAGCGTGCGTTCGCCGAGCCGGTCGTAGTTGCAGTCGACCGACCAGCCCGTGAACTGCTTCTCCAGATGCACGGCGAAGCGGTGCGTGAGCGCGCGCTCGCCGATGTCCTTCTCGAACAGGAAGGCTTCATGGGCGTAGAAGTCCCGGAGCGCTGCGATCACCTTGTTCAGCTCGGTCTGCATCGTGCCTCCGGGCCCACCACGCGCACTCATTGCGCCGCCGTCAGACCCTCATGGTGAGGAGCGCGGAACGCGCGTCTCGAACCATGAAGGCCAGTATCCCACCTGCAAGCATCCTTCGAAACGCCCGCTTGGGCGAGGCCCTCAGGATGTCCTGGATTCGCGGCGCGACCAGCCAGCCCCTACATCTGGACTTCGATCAGCCGCGGCCCGGGCTCGGCGACGGCTTCGGCCAGCGCCTTGTTGAATTCGTCGGCATTGGTGACGGCGCGGCCGGGCACGCCCATGCCCTTCGCCAGGGCGACGAAATCCAGCGTCGGGCGGTCGAGCCGCAGCATGTCGTTGGCGCGCTGGCCGGGCTCGCCGGCGCCGACATTGTCGAACTCGCCGCGGAGGATCTGGTAGATGCGGTTGGCGAACACGATGGTGACGATGTTGAGGTTCTCGCGCGCCTGGGTCCACAGCGACTGGATCGTGTACATCGCGCTGCCGTCGCCGACCATGCAGATCACCTTGCGGTCAGGACAGGCGATCGCCGCACCGATCGACAGCGGCGTCGAGAAGCCGATCGAGCCGCCCATGTTCTGCAGCCAGTCGTGCGGCGCGGCGGCCGCCGTCGGCGGGAAGAAGGCGCGGCCGGTGGTGAGCGATTCGTCGACCAGGATGGCATTCTCGGGGATCGCGTAGGCGATCGACTGCGCGATCGAGGCATGGGTCAGCGCGCCGGTCGGCTTGAACAGCTCCTGCAACGCTTGCGGCTTGACGTCCTTGGCGCTCGCCTTCACGGCACCGGCCAGCGCTTCGAGCGCTGCGACCGAGTTCTCGCCCCAGGAGGTCATGCGATGGACGTCGCAGCCCTCGGGCTTGAGCATGCTCGGCTTGTTCGGATAGGCGAAGAACGCCACGGGATCGTCGGCCTCGACCAGCACGATGTGCCGGAACTTGGCCAGCATCGGCAGCGCGTTCTCGATCACGTAGTGGATGCGGTCGATCGAATAGCGGCCGCGGCCCCGCGCCATCCTGGGGCGGAAGGTCGGGCCCATCACGGTGCAGCCGGTCTTGGCGGCGATGCGCTCGGCCAGCGCAAGTCCCTGCTCACTCAAGGCGCTGCCGGTCATCAGCAGCAGCGTGCCCTCGCCGTCGCCATGCAGGATCTTTGCGGCCTGTTCGACCGCCTGCGGCGAATAGCTCGCGCGCTGCTGTTCGGCGGGAACCTCGGCGATGCCGTCGGCCTCGTTCCAGGCCGTGTCGGCTGGCAGGATCAGGGTCGCGATCTGCGGCGGCGCGCTCTTTGCGGCGGCAATGGCCGCGGCGCCGTCAGCGGCAACCGATTTGGCGTCCGGCGAGGTGCGGACCCAGGACGACATCGGCCGGGCCAGGCCCTCGATGTCGGAAGTCAGCGGCGCGTTGAAGCCGATATGGTAGACCGCGTGCTGGCCGACGATATTGACGATGCCGGAATTGGCCTTCTTGGCATTGTGGAGATTGGCAAGGCCGTTGGCGAGGCCGGGGCCGAGATGCAGCAGGGTCGAGGCCGGCGTTCCCTTCATGCGGAAATAGCCGTCGGCCGCGCCCGTCACCACGCCTTCGAACAGGCCGAGCACGCAGCGCATGCCGGGCACGCGGTCGAGCGCTGCGACAAAATGCATCTCGGAGGTGCCCGGGTTGGTGAAGCAGACGTCCACCCCACCCTTGACCATCGTCCGCACCAGGCTTTCCGCACCGTTCATCAGAGGCTCCCGCAACCGGCCATGTCCAGATATCCGTTCGATCAATCATTGTTCGCGCGTTCCGTCAAAGCAATAGGCGGCATCGCTGCCCTGCCCCGCGCGACGACGCGCGGGTTCGGCAAGCTGGCATGGTTGCCGATTTGATAACGCCGACCGTGGAGGATGACGGCCCTCACGGGCCCGTGGCTTGCGAAATGCCTGCAAATATGGCCAGTGACGTCAGTTGAATCGATTTTTTGCTGGGGGAGACAATGATCCGGTTTTTTGCCGCACCGATTGCCGCAATGGCGCTGTTGCTCGCGGGCGCGACCGCTGCATCGGCGGCGGGGATGATAGACTTCACGGGCACGAGCGCCACCGGCTTTCTCGGTAGCGGCGCAAGCCCGATCCCCCGCACCACGGTCATGTACAACGGCAACTACGCCCCCGGCACGATCGTGGTGAACACGGGCGAGCGCCGGCTGTATCTGGTGCTCCAGAACGGCCAGGCGCTGCGCTACGGCATCGGCGTCGGTCGCGACGGCTTCCGCTGGGGCGGGGTGCACAGGATCACCGCCAAGAAGGAATGGCCGGACTGGACGCCGCCGTCGCAAATGCTGGCCCGCCGGCCCGACCTGCCGCGCCACATGAAGGGCGGCGTCGACAATCCGCTCGGCGCCCGCGCGATGTATCTGGGCTCGACGCTCTACCGCATCCACGGCTCCAACGAGCCGGAGACGATCGGCCAGGCGGTATCCTCGGGCTGCTTCCGCATGACCAATGACGATGTCACGGACCTCTATGGCCGCGTCGCCGTCGGCACCACCGTGGTGGTGCTGAAGAACTAGACCGGGAATGGAGTGGACAAAGCGACTTGTCCGCCATAGCTCGAAGAGCGACGGCGGAAGCGTGCCCACGATTTGTGGCTGATGGCGAGAGACGGTGGGCACGGCGCTTTCGCGCCTTTGCCCACCCTACGGCACCGCGCTTGAAAGTAGCAGGAACCCGCCGGCCGCGTGAATTTGTGGTCTTGTGCGCGCGCGGCGAATGCGGCAGCGTTGCACGACGATGAGCGCAATGAATCCGCCCTCGCCTCGCCTTCGCATCGCACTATTGGCGCTCGCCGCGCTCACATTGGTGCCTCACCTTGCAGCCATGGCCGCCGCGGCTGAATTGCCCGCGATCTCCTCGCGCCAGCGCGCCGAGAAGAAGAGCTTCACCGACGGCGAGATCGTCGACGGTTTCCTGAAGACGGCGTTCGGCGCCGAATATCACCTCGCCGGCCGCGTCGACCGTATCCGCAAATTCGACGGACCCGTGCGCGTCTACGCCGAGAGCGAGCGCACTGACCGCAAGGCGCAGCTCGCAAAGGTCGTGGCCGACATCGGCAAGCGCGTGCAGCATCTCGACCTCGCCATGATCGCGACCTCCGAAGCGGCGAACGTGCGCGTGAAGCTGGTGCGCGACCGCGATCTCTTCCGCACCCTTACCAGCTTCTACGGCGCCGAGAAGGCGCGCGAGATCCGCACCTCCCTCGATCCGCAATGCCTGTCCGGCTTCCGCAAGAACGACAATTTCGAGATCGAGCACGCCGACGTCATCCTCACCGTCGATAATGGCGACTTCACCTTCCTCGACTGCGCCTATGAGGAGCTGCTGCAATCGCTCGGGCCGATCAACGACACCGCGAGCGTGCCCTGGACCATGTTCAACGACAACGTCTCGATGGGCTTTTTCGACGTCTACGACCAGTACATCCTCAATCTGCTGTACGATCCCCGCATCAAGGCAGGCATGACAGTGGCTGATGTCAAGGCGGTGCTGCCCGCCGTGCTCAAGGACGTGCGCGCGTGGGTGAAGCGGGTGAACGATCTGAAGGAGTGAGGTTTTCTTACCCTCCGCCCTACTGCACCAGATCCGCAACCGTCGTCGCCGCTTTCAGCCCCGTCCCGGTGAGCACCGCGACCGTGGTCTCGTTCGCCTTGATGGCGCCGGTGGCGGAGAGCTTGTCGAGCGCCGCGGCGGCGCTGGCGCTGGTCGGCTCGGAGAACAGGCCCTGACGCGCGAGACGGCGTAGCGCGGCGACGATCTCCGCCTCGGTGAGCGCGACAGTGCCGCCACCGCTCTCGCGCAAGGCGCCGATGATCTCGCGCATGCGCAGCGGATTCTTGATGGCGGTGCCTTCGGCAATGGTCTTGCTCACCTCGCGGGTCACAGGCGTATCGACGCCGGCCCTGAAGCTGGCATCGATCGGCGAGCAATTGAGCGGCTGCGCCGCGAACAGGCGCGGCAGCTTCGATATCTGGCCGGCCTTCAAGAGCTCGCGGAAGCCGAAGGCGCAGCCCAGGAGACTGCTGCCGGCGCCGACGGGAACGATGACGTTGTCGGGCGCGCGGAAGCCGAGGTCTTCCCAGATCTCATAGGCGAGCGACTTGGTGCCTTCGAGAAAGAAAGGCTGCCAATTGTGGCTGGCATAGAAGGTCTGGCTCGACTGCCGGATGGCCTCGGCTTCCGACTCCTCGCGCGGTCCCTCGACAAGCTGCACCGCGGCGCCATAGGCGCGCACCTGCGCGATCTTGGCCGGCGAGGTCGAGGCAGGCGCCAGGATCTTCACGCGCATGCCGCCGGCACCCAGCCCCGCCATCGACGAGCCGCCATTGCCCGAGGAGTCTTCGAGAATGGCTGAGACGCCGATCTGGCGCAGGAAGGACAGCATCACGGCGGAGCCGCGGTCCTTGAAGCTGCCGGTGGGATTGAACCATTCGAGCTTGAACAACGGCCGCAGATCGCCCCAGTCCTGCTGGATCAGCGGCGTGCAGCCCTCGCCGAGCGTGATCGGGTTCTTGATGTCCGCCGGCAGCGCCGCACGGTAGCGCCAGAGCGAGCGCGTGCGGCCGTCGATGTCCTCGCGCGAGATGCCGGCGCCCGGCGTCACCAGCAGCGGCGTGCGCTCGTCCGAGCACCAGCGCGGCTGGTCGAGCGGATAGAGCCGTTCGTTGCGGGGGTCGATGTAGCTGGCGGCGGGCATGGCAGTCTCCAGGGCAAAACGATTGGCCCTTGAAAACACGAAAAATGACAATATTTCAATCTCTTAAACTGACTGCGTGAGCGCAGCCGCGAGATCGGCAGGCGTCATGGATTGGGCCGCAACCGGCCCTCCCCGCCCGGCACGATTAACTTGTCTGTCGCGGCTTGCCGCTACAATATGTTGGATTGAGCTCGCGTCGCCGGTGTCCACGACTGGTAACGCGACCGAGCCAGGCCCGTCCGAGCGGCGGGCCGTTGGCTTTTTGGGAGCCTGGACATGAGCCGCGCGAACCGTACCGACCACATCCGCCTCACCTCGCATCCGGAGCCGGGCCGGAAGGCCGCCTTTCCGATCCACTGGGGCGCGGCCGACGCACGCGCCCGTGGACCGATCATCGGGACGGTGTCACGTGCCGCGGATCGCAACGTGATCGGCAGCCATGGCGGATCTTATGCGATGTACCGGGCGCTCGCGGTCTCCGCCGGCGCGCTCGATCCGATCCGGCGGCCCGATCTCACCAACACGTTTCCGGCGGCGACCATCGGGCCGTTCGAGCAATGGTGCGATCCCGCAAAAATCGTCGCGCTCGATCCGTGGGGACATCTGGTCGCCGAGAATTTCGGCAAGGACATTGCGGAGGGTGTCGACATCCGCCCGAGCATCGCGGTGACGCGGGCGCGGCTCGACCTGCCGGAGATCCGCGAGGCGCTGGCTGCAAAGCGGCTGCGCGCCGACGGCGAGGTCGTGCACGCCAATGGCAGCGTGTCCGTCGTCAAGATCGCGATTGATCCGGTGTGGTACCTGCCCGGCCTTGCGGTGCGCTTCGGCACCGGCGAGACCGAGCTGCGGCGCACGCTGTTCGAGCAGACCGCCGGCATGTTCCCCGAACTGGTCACGCGGCCGGACATGAAGGTCTTCCTGCCGCCGATCGGCGGCACCACGGTCTACATGTTCGGCGACGTGACGAAACTGCCGGACCATCGCACCAGGATCACCTGCCGCGTGCATGACGAATGCAACGGCTCCGACGTGTTCGGCTCCGACATCTGCACCTGCCGGCCCTATCTCATCCACGGCATCGAGGAATCGGCGCGCGGCGCGCAGGAGGGCGGGCTCGGGCTCGTCGTCTACAACCGCAAGGAAGGGCGCGCGCTCGGCGAGGTCACCAAATTCCTGGTCTACAACGCGCGCAAGCGCCAGGAGGACGGCGATGCGGCCGCCGCCTATTTCGAGCGCACCGAATGCGTCGCCGGCGTGCAGGACGCGCGCTTCCAGCAATTGATGCCGGATACGATCCACTGGCTCGGCTTGAAGCGGATCGACCGCTTCCTGTCGATGAGCGACATGAAACATGACGCGCTGACCTCGCAGGGCATCGACATCGTCGAGCGCGTGCCGATCCCGCCGGAGTTGATCCCGGCCGACGCCTATGTGGAGATCGCCGCCAAGAAAGCCGCCGGCTATTACTCGACCGACATCGCGCCGGAAAAGGACGTGGATGGCGTGGTCGGCCGCTCGCTGGAAAAATACTGATCGCGCGATGGCGGAGGCTTTGGAACGACAGGCGCGCGCGCTGCTCACCGCAGCAGCGGTTCGCGCGCGGGCCGGCGAGATGCTCGATATCGGCGTTGCCGGAGGCTTGAGCCATTTCACTGTTGATCTCGACCGCATGGATGGTGTCGCGGAGGCCGTGCTGGCTGTCACGCGAAAAGCCTATCCGACGCTGGACGTGCCGTTCCACGCAAGATGGCGGCATTTTGTGATTGAGGGCGTCGACCGCTGGGCGCGACTTGCCGACGCTGCATTGTGGCCGGATCGCGCGGCACGTGCGCGCGCCGAGTTCGACCTCGCCATCGTCAGCGTGCTGCTCGATGCCGGCGCGGGTGCGGCGTGGCGATATCGCGACGCGGTGACGGGAGAAAGCATCGGCCGGTCCGAGGGGCTTGCGGTCGCAAGCCTCGACATGTTCGCGAGCGGTCTCTTTTCGCGCGATGCCCGCTCGCCCTTGAGGGCCGATGCAGGCGTGCTCGCGGAGCTGCCGCTCGACGCACTTGCGGCGGCGTTTCAGGTGAACGCGGCCAATCCGCTGCTAGGGCTCGAAGGGCGAACCGATCTGCTGCAGCGCCTGGGCAGGCTGGTGGCGGAGCGCGCGGACGTGTTCGGCCTGCATGACACGCCACGGCCCGGCGGCCTGTTCGATCACATCGCCGCGCAAGCCGTCGGCGGCACTGTTGCTGCGCCCGCCGTTCTGTCGGCGGTGCTGGACCAGCTCGGACCGATCTGGCCGTCTCGGCTGGAGCTCGCAGGAATTCCGCTGGGCGATTGCTGGCGTCACCCGGCCATCACGACGGATGAGGCGACCGCAGGCCTGGTGCCCCTGCACAAGCTGTCACAATGGCTGAGCTATTCGCTGATCGAACCGCTGCAGCGCGCCGGGTTCAAGGTCACCGACATCGACGGGCTGACGGGACTTGCCGAATATCGCAATGGCGGACTGTTCGTCGATCATGCGGTACTGCGGCTGCGCGATCCCGCGGACGCCGAGCGCGCGCATGCGGTGGATTCGCTGCTCGTCGTGGAATGGCGCGCGCTGACGGTGGCGCTGCTCGATCGGCTAGCCGAACTCGTTCGCGCAAAACTCGGCCGCACGCGCGAGACATTGCCGCTCGCCAGCATTCTGGAAGGCGGCACCTGGGCCGCCGGCCGTGCCATTGCCTTCGCACGCCGCCCCGACGGCTCACCGCCGCTCAAGGTGATCAGCGACGGCACGGTTTTCTGAACCTTCTCCCCTTGCGGGAGAGGGTGGCTTCGCGAAAGCGAGGCGGGTGAGGGGTCTGTCTCCGGACGCGTCTCTCACTGGAGTTCGTGGAAGCAGACCCCTCATCCGGCGCTTCGCGCCACCTTCTCCCACAAGGGCAGAAGGGAAGAAGAGAGCAACCGATCATGGAAGGCGTCACGATCGTCGATCATCCGCTGGTGCAGCACAAGCTGACGCTGGTGCGGGACAAGTCCATCTCGACAAAATCGTTCAGGGAGCTGATCAAGGAGATCGGCATGCTCCTGTGCTACGAGGTCACGCGCGATTTGCCGCTGGCCGACACCGTCATCGAGACGCCGCTGGCGACGATGCACTCGGCCAAGATCGCCGGCAAGAAGCTGGTGTTCGTGCCGATGCTGCGCGCCGGCACCACCTTCGTCGACGGCATGATGGACCTGGTGCCGACCGCGCGCGTCGCCCATATCGGGATTTACCGCGAGCCGCACAGCTTCGCCGCGGTCGAATATTTCTTCAAATCGCCGTCCGACCTCGGCGAGCGCCTTGCGATCGTGGTGACGCCGGTGGTCGCGACCGCGAACACGACGGTCGCCGCCATCGATCGGCTGAAGGAGCGCGGCGCCAGGGACATCCGCCTCGCCTGCCTGATCGCAGCACCGGAAGGCCTGGAGCGGCTGCGCGGGCTGCATCCGGACGTTCCGATCTGGACGGCTGCGGTGGACGAGGGGCTCGACGAGAACGGTTTTATCTTGCCGGGCCTCGGCGATGCCGGCGACCGCGCTTACGGAACGCGGTAGGTACCACGCGGCCGCGTGTACCCGATGTTAGGAACGGCTTCCATGGCGCGAGGTTCTCCTGCTTTGCATGGAGAGCACGATGACCTATCAGAATGACGACAGCAGGACGGACAGAGCACGCCGCAACAGCCCGGTCGGCTGGGCGATCGGCGCGATCTTCGTGATCGCCGTGGTCGCGGCCGTCTTCTTCTACAATGGTCGCGAGTTTAGTCCGCAGGCGACGTCGACCAGTCCGAACAACGCGCCGAGCGTGACCACGGGCTCAAATCCGCCGGCTACGCCGGCGAAGTAAGGGCCGGCTGCGGGCGGCTCATACCTTCCCGCTACCGCAAACCCCCTTCAACGCCTGCCACTCCTTGTCCGTCAATAGCGGCGGGCCGCTGGCGGGGCGATCTTCCCTGGTCATGCGGGCGAGTCGGTCCTCGGTCAGGGGATGACTGGCGAGGATCGTCGTGAGCGTGGAGCCGCCTTCCTTGCCTGTGATGCGGTACATCAGCTCGAAAGCGGGCTTCGGCGAGCGGCCGAGCTTGTGCATGACTTCGATCGCGAACGTATCGGCGGCGGTCTCGGCCTCGCGCGAATAGGAGGCCTCGACCAGGCTGCGCGAGGCGAAGATCACGGCAGAGGAGCCGGTGACATCGCCGAACAACAGGCCGATCAGGAACGAGGTGCCGCCGTTGTAGATCAGGCCGCGCATATTGTCGTGATGCTTGAGATGGCCGAGCTCGTGGGCGAGGATGCCGGCGAGCTCGTCGGGGCTTTCGGCCTTGTCGAGCAGGCCCTTGAGCACGAACACCTTGCCGCCCGGCAACGCAAAGGCGTTCGGCACCGCCGTCGGCAGCACGCCCGCCGTCATGGAATCATCGTCGAGACCTGCGGCATCACGCAGGCGATTGACGAGCTTCGTGAACGCGGCCTTGCCTGCGGGGTCTTCGCACACGCTGCGGCCGAAGATGGTCTTCACCTGGACCTCGGCGGCATCGCCAATCCGCCGCTCGACTGGCTTCGGCACCAGCGGCGCGAGACGGTCGGCGGCGAGCGGCACGCCGAACAGGACGACGCAGACGATGGAGACGGCGGCGGCCACCGACCAGCCGACGATCTTCGCGGTACCGCGCCGCGAGGTCTGGTGATCGTCGAGACGCAAGCATCGCGCGGTCACATCCGCTGCGAGCGCAGCGTCGCGGATCTCGAGCCGCGCGAGTGGCGTGGCGGATGTCGACGCCAGGCGCAAGATCCCGGCCGGGCTGTCGGCACGGCGGATGTCGGCATACGCCCAGCGCACGGGCGTTCCGCCCTCCTCGACGATCTCGAGCGCATCGCCGAGCGTCAGCATCACCTGACGCCTGCGGCTCGAGACGCCGTCGAAGAAGATGGTCGGCTTGACGGACAGCGCCGGGGCCTCGGTGGACGACTCACTCACAGCTCAAAATCCCGCGACATCGAGTCCGTCGGCGAACCCTTCACCGAGCGCGCTGGCAAGCTGGCCGCTGCCACGCACATCGGCGGCGGCCGCGATGTTGTGCACCTCGACGGTCTCGAGCACCTTGGCCCAGAGATCGCGCTGGAGATAGACCCGCATGACGATATTGATCGCGAGCGCCAGGGCGAAATAGCCTATCACCATCACCACCACCATCGGGATGCTCTTGGCGGCATTGTCGGAGCCGAACACCTCCTCCACCGGAACGCCGCCCAGCGAGACGACGAGCATCGCGGCGCCACCGAGATAGGCTGCGAACATCATCGAGAGCAGCATCCACCAGCCGATCACCTTCCAGTACAGCCCGTAGAAGGCATCATGAGGCAGGTCCGAGGTCAGGCTGACGCCGCCAATGCGGATGCCGTCGAGCCACCAGCGCCACTCGCGCGCCTTGAATTCGGCATAGAAGAACGGCGCCAGCGGAAAAATCACCAGCGCGACCGGGCTGAGCAGCCACAGCCACCAGCCGCGCTTGAAGAAGGTCCAGCCGTCGCCTTCGAAATCGCCGCGGAGGTCGCCGTAATGGGTGTGCTGCATCTTGTAGCGTTCGAGCGCGGCCTCGCGCCACGGCAACGCCAGGCCGAGCGTCAGGAACACGAGCAGGCCCCACGCCATGGCGCGGAACGCATAAGCCCAGCCGGAGCCGTCCATCCAGAACCGCACGCCACGCCAGACCGTGCGCGTCAGCCGATAGCGCCGCGCGCGAAAAATCGCGAACTGGCCGAAGGCGTAGAAGCCGATGAACAGCGGCACCGAGGCAAAGGCCTGCCAGCGCTCGAACTCGATGCCGATCAGGAAGTAGGCGAGATAGATCGGGACCAGGATCGCCAGCGCGAACAGGAAGCCAACCAGCAGCTCCTTGGCCCGCCCGGTATATTCGGCGGCATCGCCGTCGACCGCGGTGTTCGCCCACAGATGGCGGCGAATGTCGGTGACGAGCCAGAACCGGTAGAAGCCGAAGGTGACGAGCTCCAGCATGGCACCCCTGGTGACCATTTTGCGGAACTCGGAGCGGCTTCCGGTGAAGTCGATGCCCGTGGGCGGCAACGGCGGCGGAATGGGCTGGGAGCCGATGGGGGTCCATTGCATGTCGTTCACGGCGGCAACCTCGGGATGCTGGTCGATTGCAATCAACTATAGGTCAGGGATTGGTCGATCCCCAACATGGTCGGGTTCGATTTACCTCGGTTCCAGACGGTTCTGGCATGATTTCACGACAAACCGTGTGCGGGGGATCACGCTTGTCGGGACCGGTAACCCGGATGCGATTCGCTCCATCCGGGTCACGGCACCGACACCCCATCCGCTCGCCAGGATTGGGCGCAACAAAACTCTCCCTTGCTCCGGCGCAGACAACCGGCTGTAATTGCAGTTCAAATACCGCAGCGCAGAATTCAACGACGCGCGGTTCATGCTTTAGGGAGAACGGTCATGCATGGGACCATCGAAAGCGCGGCAAAGCTCGACGCCCTGCGCGCGCGCGCCACCTCACTGCCGCTGGAGCAATTTGACCCGGGCGATCCGGAATTGTTCAGGACCGACACGTTCTGGCCCTACTTCGACCGCCTGCGCCGTGAAGACCCCGTGCACTACTGCAAGGACTCGATGTTCGGACCGTACTGGTCGGTGACACGCTACAACGACATCATGGAAATCGAGACGAACCATTCGGTGTTCTCCTCGGCCTCCTCGCTCGGCGGCATCACCATCCGCGACGTCGACCCGGACCTGCGCCGCGAGAGTTTTATTTCGATGGATCCGCCCCGGCACGCCGCGCAGCGCAAGACCGTGGCGCCGATGTTCACGCCGACGCATCTGGACAATCTAGCCCTGAACATCCGCAAGCGCTCTGCCGAGTGCCTGGACAATCTGCCCCGTGGCGAGGTGTTCGACTGGGTCGACCGCGTCTCGATCGAGCTGACCACGCAGATGCTGGCGGTGCTGTTCGACTTCCCCTGGGAGGACCGCCGCAAGCTGACGCGCTGGTCCGACGTCGCCACCACCATTCCAGGGCCCGACGGCCTGGTTGCGACGGACGAGGAGCGGATGGCCGAGCTCGCGGACTGCGCGGCCTACTTCTCGCGGCTATGGAAGGAGCGCGCGGAGCAGCCGCCGAAGAGCGACCTCCTGTCGATGATGGCGCATGGCGCCGCGACGCGCGACATGGACGCAAAAAATTTCCTCGGCAATCTCGTCCTCTTGATCGTCGGCGGCAACGACACCACGCGCAACACCATGTCGGGCTCGCTGCACGCGCTGAGCCAGCATCCGGAGCAATATCGCAAGCTGCGCGAGAATCCGGCGCTGCTCGACAGCTTCGTGCCCGAGGTGATCCGCTGGCAGACGCCGTTGGCGCATATGCGCCGCACCGCGCTCTCCGACTTCGAGTTCCGCGGCAAGCAGATCAAGAAGGGTGACAAGGTCGTGATGTGGTACGTCTCGGGCAACCGCGACGAGGAGGCGATCGAGAAGCCGTACGATTTCATCATCGACCGCGCCCGCCCGCGCACGCACCTGTCCTTCGGCTTCGGCATCCACCGTTGCGTGGGCCTAAGGCTTGCCGAACTCCAGCTCAAGATTATCTGGGAAGAGATCCTCAGGCGGTTCGACCATATCGACGTGGTGGGAGAGCCGAAGCGGGTCTATTCGAGTTTCGTGAAGGGACTTGAAGAGCTGCCGGTGAAGATTGCGGCGTGAATTCGAGCTATGCCCACGACAATGCTGCGCCCCCTCACTCGGCGCGCGGGACGATGCCGTGCATCGCCCGGGACGCGCCGACCTCTCCCGCAAGCGAGAGAGGTTAGAAACCAACTGGAGCCACGACGATGAACATCCAAGCGCCGGTTAAAGTGGACAAAGCTGAACGCATGCGGAAGGCGCGCGAGGAGGCCTATGCAACGCCGCTGGCGCAATTCCACCCCGGCGCGCCCAGGCTGTTCCAGGACGACACGCTGTGGCCGTGGTTCGAGCGGCTACGCAAGGAAGAGCCTGTGCATTACTGCACAAACGCGCCGATCGAGCCCTATTGGTCGGTGGTGAAATACAACGACATCATGCATGTCGACACCAATCACGGCCTCTTCTCGTCGGACTCGACGCTCGGCGGCATCTCGATCCGCGACGTGCCGCAAGGCTACGACTGGCCGAGCTTCATCGCGATGGACCAGCCCAGACATTCGTCGCAGCGAAAGACCGTCGCGCCGATGTTCACGCCGACGCATCTCGACGAGTTGGCAAAGCTGATCCGGCAACGCTCGCAGACCGTGCTCGACAATCTGCCGCGCAACGAGACCTTCAACTTCGTCGAGCGCGTCTCGATCGAGCTGACGACGCAGATGCTGGCGACCCTGTTCGACTTCCCCTGGGAGGAGCGGCGCAAGCTGACGCGCTGGTCCGACGTCTCGACCGCGCTGCCCAAGAGCGGCATCGTCGCCTCGGCCGAAGAGCGCCGCCGCGAGATGGACGAGTGCTACGGCTACATGTCGAAGCTGTGGAACGAGCGCGTCAACTCCGCACCGCGCAACGATCTGCTGTCGCTCATGGCGCACAACGACGCCACGCGCCACATGGACCCCGACAATCTCATGGGCAACATCATCCTGCTCATCGTCGGCGGCAACGACACGACGCGCAACACCATGACCGGCTCTGTGCTGGCGCTGAACGAAAACCCCGAGCAGTACGACAAGCTCCGCGCCAATCCGGCGCTGATCGATTCCATGGTACCCGAAGTGATCCGCTGGCAGACGCCGCTGGCGCATATGCGGCGCACCGCGCTTGCCGACACCGAGATCGGCGGCAAGCACATCAAGAAAGGCGACCGCGTCGTGATGTGGTACGTTTCGGGCAACCGCGACGAGGAGATGTTCGAGAAGCCGAACGACTTCATCATCGACCGCCCGCGCCCGCGCACGCACCTCTCCTTCGGCTTCGGCATCCACCGCTGTGTCGGCATGCGCCTCGCCGAGCTGCAGCTCAAGATCGTCTGGGAGGAGATGCTGAAGCGCTTCGACCGCATCGAGGTCGTCGGCGAGCCGAAGCGGATCTATTCCAGCTTCATCAAGGGGTACGAGACGCTGCCGGTGCGGATTCCGGGGTAGGCTCTCTCCGCCGTCATTGCGAGGAGCGAAGCGACGAAGCAATCCAGACTGCCATCGCGGAAACAGCCTGGATTGCTTCGCTTCGCTCGCAATGACGGAGGATTGGATACATAGGCGCGTCACATTCCGGACGGCGAACGCTGCGGCGCGCTGAACTGCTCCCCTCACCCTGAGGAGCCTGCGAAGCAGGCGTCTCGAAGGGCGAGGCCACCAGCCGGGCCTTCATCCTTCGAGACGCGCGAAGACGCGCTCCTCAGGATGAGGATCAGGCGCGACACCCGGCTATAAAATTTCGGCATGACAGCTCGCACCAGATGCGAAGACACGGCCTCGCGCGACTGTTCTACGACACGGCGTCTAACTCAATCTGATGTCCCACACGCCGTCCTTGCGGCAGGCGGCGACCTCCTCGCGCAGCAGCGCGGTGACGGCGAGCGAGGCCGTCGAGACCGGCCGGTCGATCGGAGAAGCGAAAATGAGCTCGCGCGTCATCGGCTTCGATACGGGCGCGGTTTCCAGCCGTCCGTCGGCGACCTCGCCGTGGACCGACGAGGGCGGCAGCAGCGCGAAGCCGAGGCCCTCCTCGACCAGGCTCGTCAGGACGCGAAACGAATCCGCCTCCAGTTGCACGTCGAGCTTGATCTTGCGCTGGGCGGCCGCGTGCTCGATCAGCGCGCGAAGGCCGTGCGAATGAGAGGGCAACACGAGCCGTTGCCGCAGCAGCCAGCCGATGTCGACGCTCTTCTTGCGTGCGAGGCCGCAGCCGCGCGGACCGACCGCGACGATGTTGTCACGGCCGAGGCTCGCCACGTTGAGATGCAGATCGGCCGAGCGCCCGTAGAGGATGGCGAGATCCATCTCGCCGCGATGCAGCCATTCGACCAGGTGGCCGCTGTAGCTCTCGACGATGCGCAGCGAGATGCCGGGAAACTTCTCGACGCAGCGCCGCGCAAAGCGCGCCGACAGCACGCAGCTCACGGTTGGAACCAGGCCGAGCACGACTTGCCCGGACGGCGGGCCCTTGGCCGACTGGATGTCGTCGCGGATCTGGTCGATCTGCCGCACGATGCCGGAGGTGCGCGACAGCAGCAGCCGGCCGGCTTCGGTCAGCACCATGCCGCGGCCGTTGCGGGTGAAGAGTTCGGTGCGCAGCTCGTGTTCCAGGAGCTTGATCTGCCGGCTCAGCGCCGGCTGCGCCACGCGCAGCGTGTCGGACGCCTTGGAGAGGCTGCCGAGCTCCGCCACGCAACTGAAGGTCCTGAGCTGCCGGAAATCCATGCTTGCCAATCCTGGAAGGCTACTTCATACGCTATAACAAATGAGCATAGGGGGCTGGCATTGTTTTCACAACGCCAGAGGGTTGGCCGGCGTTATCTTAACTGCCGCTATTGATTGGAAACGCCATGAGCCAAGAACACCACACCGAAGACTACGGCGACATCCGCGAAGCCGTCGCAAAACTCTGCGCGCAGTTTCCCGGCGAATATTGGCGCAAGCTCGACCGCGAGATGGCCTACCCCAAGGCCTTCGTCGATGCGCTGACCGAGGCCGGCTATCTCTCGGTGCTGATCCCCGAGGAGTATGGCGGCGCCGGCCTGAAGCTGTCTGCGGCCGCGGCGATCCTGGAAGAGATCCAGCGCGCGGGCTGCAACGGCGGCGGCTGCCATGCCCAGATGTACACGATGGGCACCGTGCTGCGGCACGGCAACGCCGAGCAGAAGGCGAAATACCTGCCGAAGATCGCCAGCGGCGAGTTGCGCCTGCAGGCCTTCGGCGTCACCGAGCCGACCAGCGGCACCGACACCTCCTCGCTGAAAACCTTCGCGCGGAAGGACGGCAACGACAGCTACATCGTCAACGGCCAGAAGATCTGGACCAGCCGCGCCGAGCATTCCGACCTGATGGTGCTGCTGGCGCGCACCACGCCGAAGGACCAGGCCAAGAAGCGCACCGATGGCCTCTCCGTGTTCATCGTCGACATGCGCGAGGCCAAGAACAACGGCCTCGAAATCCGCCCGATCCGCACCATGATGAACCACGCCACCACCGAAGTGTTCTTTACCGACATGAAGGTGCCGGCGGAGAACCTGATCGGCGAGGAAGGCAACGGCTTTCGCTACATCCTCTCCGGCATGAACGCCGAGCGCATCCTGATCGCGGCCGAATGCATCGGCGACGCAAAATGGTTCATCGCCAAGGCCACCAACTACGCCAAGGAGCGCAGCGTGTTCGGCCGGCCGATCGGCCAGAACCAGGGCATCCAGTTCCCGATCGCCAAGGCCTATGCCTCGATGCGCGCGGCCGAGCTGATGGTGAAGGAAGCCACGCGCAAATACGAGGCGGGGCTCGATTGCGGCGCCGAGGCCAACATGGCCAAGATGCTGGCGGCCGATGCGTCCTGGGAAGCTGCCAATGCCTGCATCCAGACCCATGGCGGCTTCGGCTTTGCCGAGGAATACGACGTCGAGCGCAAGTTCCGCGAGACGCGGCTCTATCAGGTGGCGCCGATCTCGACCAACCTGGTGCTCTCCTTCGTCGCCGAGCACGTGCTCGGCATGCCGCGCTCCTACTGAGGTCCGGCCATGGGAGCATTGGACGGGATCAGGGTGATTGCGGTCGAGCAGGCGGTGGCGGCGCCGTTCTGCTCCTCGCGGCTGGCGGACGCGGGCGCGGAGGTGATCAAGATCGAACGGCCCGAGGGCGATTTCGCCCGCGGCTATGACGCGGCGGCCAAGGGCCAGAGCAGCTACTTCGTCTGGCTCAATCGCGGCAAGCAATCCGCTGTGGTCGATCTCGCCACCAAAGAAGGCTGCGCAGAGCTGGAGAAGCTGATCGCCAGCGCCGACGTGCTGATCCAGAACCTGAAGCCCGGCTCGATGGACAAGCTCGGCTTTTCGCGCGAGCGACTGCTGAAGGACTATCCGAAGCTGATCTCCTGCACCATCACCGGCTATGGCGACGAGGGCCCCTACGCGCACCGCAAGGCCTATGATTTGCTGATCCAGGCCGAGAGCGGGCTTGCCTCCATCACCGGCAACCCCGATGGAGCCTCGCGCGTCGGCATGTCGATCGTCGACGTCGCGACCGGCGCGACCGCGCATGCGGCGATCCTTGAAGCGCTGATCGCGCGCGGCCGCACCGGCAAGGGCGCGGATATCCGCATCTCCATGTTCGACGTGATGGCGGACTGGTGCACCGTGCCGCTGCTCAACTCCGAAGCCGGCAACCCGCCCAAGCGCATGGGCCTGCGCCATCCCTCGATCGCGCCCTATGGCGTATTCACCTCGCAGGACGGCAAGGACATTTTGATCTCGATCCAGAGCGAGCGCGAGTGGAAGACGCTGTGTGCCAAGGTGCTGGATCAGCCCAACCTGCCCGCTGATCCCCGCGTCGCCAACATGGTCGAGCGCGTGCGCAATCGCGACTTCACCGACAAGACCGTTGCGGACATCTTCGGCAGGATGACGCGGGACGAGTTGCTGAAGCGGCTGTCGGATGCCGACATCGCATTCGCGGAGGTCAACACCATGGCCGATCTCACCAATCATCCGCATCTGCGCCGCATCGAGGTCGACACGCCGCAGGGACGCGTCAGCTATCCCGCGCCGGCGCCGATCATCGTCGGCGAAACCCGCAGCTATGGTGCCGTGCCCGCGATCGGCGAAAACCCAAAGTCCAAGAAATAACAAGAGCGAGGCAACATGACCGAGAAGCTCGACATCGATCATCTCAGGCAATGGATCGGCCGCAGCACGGAAGCCACCGACATCGTCACCGCGCAGCTCGTGATGGGCCTGCGCGCGACGCTGTTCCAGGATGTCGGCGAGCCCAAAAAGGGTGATGCCGCGCCGTTCACAGTGCACTGGTGCCTGGCGCAGCCGGTGTTTCCGATGTCGATGCTCGGGCCCGACGGTCATCCGACCCGCGGCGGCTTCCTGCCGCCGGTGCCGCTGCCGCGCCGGATGTGGGCGGGCGGCGAGATCGAATTCCTGCAGCCGCTGCAGGTTGGCGATGTATCCACGCGGACCTCGCGCATCGCCGATGTGCAGGTGAAATCAGGCTCGACCGGCACGCTGTGCTTCGTCTCGGTCGAGCATAGCATCTCCTCCCCGCGCGGCGTCGCCATCCGCGAGCGGCAGGACATCGTCTATCGCGAGATGACCAGCAGCGCGCCCGCTGGCGCCAAGGCCCCGCCCCCACCGCCGAAGGCCCAGCACCGCGAGACCCATGTCTCCGATCCCGTGCTGCTGTTTCGCTATTCCGCGCTGACCTTCAACGGCCACCGCATCCACTACGATCGCGACTACGTCACCAAGGTCGAGGGTTATCCGGGCCTGATCTTCCACGGCCCACTGCAGGCGGCGCTGATCATCGAGATGGCGGCGAAGCTGCACGGCGGCAAGGCGCCGAAGAAGTTTTCGTATCGCGGCCTGCAACCGTTGTTCGAGGGCACGGAGTTCTCCGTCAACGCCAACGAGACCGAGGCGGGCATGGAACTATGGACCGCGAACGCGGAGGGACAGCCGACGATGAAGGGGTCGGCGGTGTGGTGACGCTCTCTCCTCGTCATTGCGAATGTAACGGCGATGTAGGAAGTTAGACCCTCACCCTGAGGAGCGCGCCCTTCGCGCGCGTCTCGAAGGGCGAGGCCACCAGCCGGGCCTTCATCCTTCGAGACGCGCGAAGACGCGCTCCTCAGGATGAGGAATAAACAGGGACCGGAAACCATGGCCAAGAACGGCAAGACCGGCAGCAGATCCGTCACCGTCAAGCAGGCGACGCTCGACCTGCTGCGTTCGTTCGGCATCGCAAAAGTGTTCGGCAATCCCGGCTCGACCGAGCTGCCGTTTCTGAGCGATTGGCCCGACGACATCGACTACGTGCTGGCGCTGCAGGAAGCTTCCGCCGTCGGCATGGCCGACGGCTATGCGCAGGCGACGCGCAATGCGGGCTTCGTCAATCTGCATTCGGCCGCCGGCGTCGGCAACGCGCTTGGCAACATCTACACGGCGCACCGCAACCAGACACCGCTCGTGATCACCGCGGGCCAGCAGGCGCGCTCGATCCTGCCGCTGCAGGCGTTCCTCTATGCCGAGCGCGCGTCGGAATTCCCGCGGCCTTACGTCAAATACAGCGTCGAGCCGGCGCGGCCCGAGGACGTGCCGGCTGCAATCGCGCGCGCCTATTACACCGCGATGCAGCCGCCGTGCGGGCCGACCTTCGTGTCGATCCCGATCGACGACTGGGCGCATGCCTGTGCGCCGATCGAGGCGCGCAAGGTCAGCCGCGAAATCGGCCCCGAGCTTGATGCGATGAAGGCGCTGGTCACGGCGCTCGTCGGCGCAAAGCACCCTGCCCTCGTCGTCGGCCCCGGCGTCGACCGCGCCGGCGCGGTCGACCTGATGGTGCGCGTCGCGGAGAAGGCGAAAGCCAGCGTCTGGGTCAGCCCGTTCTCGGCGCGCTGCTCTTTCCCGGAGCGGCATCCGCAATTCGCGGGCTTCCTGCACGCTTCGCCTGCGCAGCTGTCCGATGCATTGCGCGAGCACGACCTGGTCGCCGTCATCGGCGCGCCGGTGTTCACCTTCCATGTCGAGGGCCATGCCGCGATCTTCGACGGCGGCGCGACGATCTTCCAGATCACCGATGATCCGGACGCGGCGGCGGTGACGCCCATCGGCACCAGCATCATCGCCACGATGAAGTCGGCCCTGAACATGCTGCTCGACCTGCTGCCGGAGAGCAAACGCGCGGCGCCAAAGGGCCGAACGCTGCCGCCGGCACCTCAAGCCGCCGATCCGCTCCCGGTCGAATTCCTGCTGCATTCGCTGTCGCAGGCGATGCCGGAGGGTACGTCGGTCGTCGAGGAAGTGCCCTCGCACCGGCCGGCGATGCAGAAGTTCATGCCGATGCCCGGCCAGGACAGCTTTTACACGATGGCGAGCGGGGGCCTCGGTTACTCGCTGCCCGCCGCCGTCGGCATGGCGCTCGGCAAGCCGAAGCAGCGCACGGTCTGCCTGATCGGCGACGGCTCGGCGATGTATTCGATCCAGGCGCTGTGGACCGCAGCACAGCGCAAGCTGCCGCTGACGATCGTCGTCCTCAACAATTCCGGATACGGCGCGATGCGCTCGTTCAGCCAGGTGATGCAGGTGCGGAACGTGCCCGGGCTGGAGCTGCCGGGGATCGATTTCGTCCGGCTCGCCGAAGGCATGGGTTGCCATGCGGTGCGGGTGACGAAGGCGGCGGAGCTTGGCGAGGCGCTGAAGCGCGGCATGGCGTTCGAAGGCACCAGCCTCGTCGAGGTCGTCGTGGATTCGGCGGTGCCGGTGCTGTACGGGCAGAAGCATTGATGCCGTCGCCCCTGCGAACGCAGGGGCCCATACCGCGTGATCTTTCGGTAAGGCGCAGGTGTCAATACCGCGGGCAAAAACAATCAGCCGTCGCCAAACTTCTTCCTGTGGTTATGGGTCCCCGCGTTCGCGGGGACGACACCGATGATTTGGCACGCCGACCAGCACATCACGACGCCAGGAATCCCCCGTCCGCGGCCAGCACGTGTCCGACCACATAGGACGACGCATCCGAGGACAGCCACACCACGGCTTCCGCCACCTCCTCCGGGCTGCCCATCCGTCGTAGCGGCAGGCCGGCGCTGACGGTTGCGACGTCGCCGACGCCGGCGCGCAGCATCATGTCGGTGACGACACGGCCGGGGGCGATGGCGTTGATGCGGATGCCGCGCGGGGCGTTCTCCAGCGCCGCCGAGCGGGTCAGCGAGATCGCGGCCGCCTTCGAGGCCGAATAGAGCGCGAAGCCGGGATTGGGATTGCGCACGCCGCTGACGGAGGCATTGACGACGATGCTGCCGCGCCCCTGCGCCAGCATGACAGGCAATTGATGGCGCAGGCACAGGAACAGCGCGCGGACATTGGTGTCGAACACGCTGTCGTAAATGTCCATGCCCTGTTCTTGCAGCGGCGCGCGGCGCTCCTGGAAGCCGGCATTGTTGAAGGCGATGTCGAGCCGGCCGCAGCGCTCGATCGCCGTGCCGACGAGGCGCGCAACGTCGTCCTCGCGCGTGATGTCGGTCTTAAGCGCGATCGCATCGGCGCCGAGCTGACGGCATGAAGCGGCGGTCGCCTCGATCTCGGCTTCACGCCGGCCCGCAACGATGATCGCCTTGGCGCCTTCGGTCGCCATCCGCAGCGCGGTGGCGCGGCCGATGCCGCTGCCGCCGCCGGTCACCAGGCAGACCTTACCCGTCATCCGCGTTCCCGTCGGCAAAGCTCCGCTCATGGCTCACTCCAAAACGCTTGCGCGCGCCGTTGCGCTCATATAGTTGTATGGTACAACTATATGCCGGGAGTCAAGATGGACGAGCTTGCCCTGATTGACGACATCCGCGCGGCCTCGCGCCTGATGGTGCGCGAGCTCGGCTTCATGGATGCGACGGTGGCGGCGTCGGACTATCCGCCCTCGGCGGTGCATACCATCCTGGAAATCGGCATCCGCGGCCCCATGACCTCAGGCGAGCTCGGCGATTTCCTGCGGCTGGAGAAGTCCAGCGTCAGCCGGCTGGTGCGCAAGCTGATCGATTGCGGCGAGCTGCGTGAGACGCCTGATGAGCTTGATGCCCGCAGCAAGCTGTTGTCGCTGACGGCGAAAGGGCGGCGCACGCTGGAGGCGCTGCATGCATTCGGACGGCAGCAGGTGCTCGGCGCGCTGGCGGCGCTGACAGAAGCGGAGCAGCGCACGGTGCGCGAGGGGATGATGCTCTACGCGCGGGCGCTTAGGCAGAGCCGGGTGGAGGATGAGGCGGGTGCGGCGGCGTGACCACACTCTCGGTGTCATCGCCCGGCTCGACCGGGCGATCCAGTACTCCGCGGCGCCAGTTGTGCAAACCAATGACCGCCGCGGAGTACTGGATGCCCCGCTTTCGCGGGGCATGACAGGGTCAACCGCAGCGACAGCGGCAGCCTACTTCCCGAACTCCTCCCGCATCCTGGCCTGGATCTTGGCCATGCCGCCGAGCCAGCGGTCGTAATTCTCGGTCTTCTTGCGCATGTAGCCGAGCACCTGCGGGTGCGGCAGGATCAGGAACGTTTCCTGCTCGAGGCCGGCGAGCACGTCCTTCGCGACCTGCTCGGGCGTGAGGTCGCCGTCGCCGGATTGCGGGCCCTTCGGAATCGAGCGCAGCATGTTGGTATCGACGCCCTGGGGACAGAGGATCGAGACCTTGATGTTGTCAGCCTTGTGCGAGATCGCGAGATTCTCGGCAAAGCCGACCGCCGCATGCTTGGTCGTCGAATAGGCCGGGCTGCCGACCTGCGACAGCAGACCCGCGGCCGAAATCGTATTGAGGAAATAGCCGCCGCCGCGCGCCTTCATGCGGGGGACGAGGTGCCGCGCCGCGTAGACATGGGCCATGACGTGGATCGCCCAGCTGCGCTGCCACGGCTCGTCGGAGGCGCCGCCGGCATTGACGGACATCGGGTCGAAGCCGCCGCCGATGCCGGCATTGGAGCAGAACAGCGCGATGGGGCCGAACTGCCGCTCGGTCTCCTCGATGACGTGCGAAATGTCCTTTTCCTGCGCGACGTCGCATTTGAAGGCCGCACCATCCACCATGGCCGCGACCGCCCGCGCGTTGGCGGCATCCATGTCCGCGACGACGACCTTGGCTGCGCCCGCGTTGTGAAAGGCCTCGCACAGCGCCTTGCCGATGCCGTTTGCGCCGCCCGTGACGACCACGACCTTGCCGGTCACCTGCATGCGACGTCTCCTCTTGTCTTATACCGCTTCTTGAAGCTTGCTCAGCTCAACACGAGGTCAAGCACCGCGGTATAATGGCATGCCGCGCCGGCCAAAACAAAGCCGTGCCAGATCGCATTCTGGAAGCGCAGCCGCCGCCAGGCGTGGAAAATCACGCCGAAGCTGTAGAGCAGTCCTCCCGCAAGGATGAAGCCCAGCACCAGCGCGGGCAGCGCCCGGACCACGGCGTCGTAGAGCATCACGCCGCTCCAGCCCATGGCCAGATAGATGCCGACCGAAACGCGGTCGAACCGGCCGGGATAGAAGAGCTTGAGCACGATGCCAAGGATCGCAACGCACCAGACGCCGGCGAGCAGCACCAGCGCGAACCCGCTGTCCTTCACCTCCAGGATGAACGGCGTGTAGGTCGCCGCGATCAGGAGGTAGATCGCCGAATGGTCGAACCGCCGCAGCAGCCATTTGGCCGGCGACACCGGCCAGAGATTATAGGTCGCCGACAGCACCAGCATCGAGAGCAGGCCGGCGACATAGATCGAGACGCCGACGATGTCTGTGGCGTCGGCATAGACCGCTGTCAGCACCATCAGCACGGTCGCGGCGATGATGCCGGAGAGGACGCCGATCGCGTGGACTATCCCGTCGGCGATGACCTCGGCGCGGTCATAGTTCCAGCCGATCGCGTCGGCCGCGGCGTGCATGGAGCTGGATGCGAGCTGTTTCAGTTGGAAGACGGTCATGGCAATCCGCAAAATGAGGTGATGCCCTCTTCTATGGGTGTTTCGGCATCGGCGCGTCGTTCAAACGGCTGATTTACCGACAAAGGCGGTGGAAGTATGAAGCTTGATTTTCTTCAGGCAGTTGCCACTTTTGTGACTAGTCCATTCTGCGTATCCCCGCCCCACATCCCTTAACGTTCATATGGCATTCAGTTTCCAGGATATGGTCGAAGAAGCGCGCTTGTCGGCCCAGGCGCTGATCGACTATGGGGAGCACTTCTTCAATCCGACGGTGCGGTTAGGCGTTACCGGCCTGTCGCGGGCCGGCAAGACCGTGTTCATCACCGCGTTGATCCACGGCCTCACCCGCGGCGGTCGGTTTCCGGTGTTCGAAGCCTATGCCTCGGGCCGGATCGCGCGAGCGCATCTGGCGCCGCAGCCCGACGATGCGGTGCCGCGCTTTGCCTATGAGAACCATCTGCGCGCGCTGATCGAGGAGCGGCGCTGGCCGAATTCGACCGTCGACATCAGCGAGCTCAGGCTCGTCGTCGACTATCAGCGCCCGAACGGCGCCGACCGCACGCTGACGCTCGACATCGTCGACTATCCCGGCGAATGGCTGCTCGACCTTCCGCTGCTGCAGAAGAGTTTCGAGCAATGGTCGGCGGAGAGCCTTGCGCTGTCGCGCGAGGCACCGCGTGCGCATCTTGCGAGCGAATGGCACGCGCATCTCGCAACGCTCAAGCCCGAAGCGCGCGAGGACGAGCAGGCGACGCTGACCGCGGCAAAACTCTTCACCGATTATTTGCGCGCCTGCCGCGATGAGCGCTTCGCAATGAGCCTGTTGCCGCCCGGCCGCTTCCTGATGCCCGGCAATCTCGCAGGCTCCCCGGCGCTGACCTTTGCACCGCTCGACGTGCCCGCCGGCGGGCAGGCGCCGGACGGCTCGCTGTGGGCGATGATGGTGCGCCGCTTCGAGGCTTACAAGGATGTGGTGGTGCGCCCTTTCTTCCGCGATCATTTTGCCCGGCTCGATCGCCAGATCGTGCTGGCCGATGCGCTTGCGGCATTCAACTCCGGTCCCGAGGCGCTGCACGATCTCGAAGCCGCACTCGCCGGCATTCTCGGCTGCTTCAACATCGGCCGCAGCACGATTCTCTCCAGCCTGTTCCGGCCGCGCATCGACCGCATCCTGTTCGCGGCGACCAAGGCGGACCATCTGCATCATTCCAGCCACGACCGCCTCGAGGCCGTGCTGCGCCGCGCCGTCTCCGGCGCCGTTGCGCGCGCGGAAAATACCGGCGCGGCGATCGACGTTGTGGCGCTTGCCGCGGTGCGCGCCACACGAGAAGTCCAAGTCGCGCGGGGCCGCGACAAATTGCCGTCAATTCTGGGAACGCCGGCCGCGGACGAAAGCGCCGGCGGCGAGTTCTTCGACGGCAACACGGAGGTTGCGACTTTTCCGGGCGATTTGCCCTTGGATCCCGAGCCGCTGTTCAACGGCACGGATGCGTTCCGTGGCCTCGCGACCGAAGCTGCCGAAAAGAGTGACTTCCGCTTCCTGCGCTTTCGTCCGCCCGCCCTCGATCGCGAGGGCGGCGAGCCGCCGACGCTGCCACACATCCGCCTCGACCGTGCCTTGCAGTTCCTGATCGGAGACAAGCTCGCATGAACGACCGATCGAAGCCACGGCGGCCGGCGACGTTCCGGCTCGACGATCCCGGCGTCGTCGTCACCGAGGCCGACGACACCAGCCGGCTCGGCCGCGCCACCATCCAGATCACGCCGGAGCCCGATCCGGCCATGTTGCCGGTGCCGGTTCAAACCGCGCTCCCCGCTCGGCGCGGCTTTCCCTGGGGCACGCTGTTCTGGTCGGGCGTTGCCGGGCTGACATTGCTGGGCACGGGACTGGGCGTCGTCCATCTGATCGAGGATTTGTTCGCGCGCAGCGAAAGCCTAGGCTATGTCGGGCTCGCCTTCGCGCTCGTGACCGCGTTCGCGCTCGCGGTGGTGATCGGCCGCGAGGCGGTTGGCCTTGCACGTCTCGCCACCATCGAAAAACTGCACCAGCGCGCCGCCGCCGTCCTTGCCAATGACGACCGCAAGGAGAGCCGCGTCATCGTGCAGGACCTGCTCAAGATCGCGCACCAGAACCCGCAGCTCGCGCGCGCCCGCGCCGCGCTGGAGAGCCATGCCGGTGAGATCATCGACGGCGCCGACATGATCCGGCTCGCCGAGCGCGAGCTGATGTCGCCGCTGGATGCCGAGGCGCGGCGGCTGGTGTCGTCAGCCGCGCAAAAAGTCTCGATCGTGACCGCAGTGAGCCCACGCGCCGCGATCGACGTGCTGTTCGTGTTCGTCGCCGCGCTGCGCCTGATCCGCCAGCTTGCGTATCTCTATGGCGGCCGGCCCGGCGCGCTCGGCATGATCCGCCTGCTCCGCCAAATCATCGGCCATCTCGCCATCACAGGCGGCATGGCCGCGAGTGACAGTCTCGTGCAGCAGATGCTCGGCCACGGCATCGCGGCGAAGCTGTCGCAGCGGCTCGGCGAAGGCGTCCTGAATGGTTTGCTGACGGCGAGGCTGGGACTGGCGGCGATCGACGTCACGCGGCCGCTGCCGTTCGCGGCATTACCGCCGCCGAAGCTGTCGGATCTCGCGACAGATCTGCTGCGGAAGAAGGACGGAGAGGCGTAGCGGCAAGACGGGTGGGGCTCGCAACGCGCACTAGCTTTTCAAATTTTCCCGCCAGCACTTTCCACCTAAACAGCGGCGAGTCCTTCGGCGGTGACAGCTCCGGCGTCCAGCCGGTGAGCTTCTCCAGCACATAGGTATCCGAGAGAACGCCGCGCCAGCGGCGTTCGACCCGGCCGAGCCGTTCGCGCGTGGCGGGGATGTTCTCCCACAGCGAGGAGCGATCGTCCGGCTCGCGGCCAACATAGATGCCGGCGTGGCCCTTGATCCGGTCCAGACCGGGGTCACCAAAATCCTGGAAGCGGCCACGCTCGTTGATCTCGATCACGGGCACGCGGCCCCGGAACAACCAGCGCAACATGGCATAGGTGCGGTAGTCCGTGGTGGCGATCCAGGTCGCGCCGGTTTCATCCAGCGCGGCTTGCGCGCGCGCGGCGACCTGCTCGTAACCGGCTTCGGCGCCAATCGGATCGATCTTGCCCAGGAAATTCCAGGGCGCGGCGACATAATAGAGGAACACGATCACGACGAAGGCGATGCCCGAGACGATCGCTGTCCTGGCCCAGAACAGCGACGAGTTGAGCATCCGGCCCGACCAACCCTCCTTTGCCATCGTCGCAAGGTTCACGGCCGCCGCCGCGAAGCCGACCGGCCACATGAACATCGGCCATGTGTCGCCGACCCGGAGCGTGGTCGACTTGAAGAGGAAGTACAGAAAGGGCACCAGCACCGCGGTCGCCAGCAGGATCGCGACCGGCTCGCGCGTGCGATAACCGCGCCATGCCGTCAGCACCAGGCCTGTCAGCACCACAGGCAGCATGACGAAGCCGACCAGACCGAACTGCAGGCCGATAAAGTCGCCGATCGTCCGCAGCGAGATGCCGTAATTGGCGGTGGCGCGCACGCCCTGGAATCGGAACGAGGCCCAATCGTGCTGCACGTTCCAGATCAGCACCGGCGAGAACACTGTAATCGCAACCAGCACCGCGAAATAGGGATAGGGGCTACGCAACCAGCGCCAGCGCCAATCCGGCACCAGCAGGAAGGCGGCGACCGCTGGCGCGAACATGATCGCGGTGAATTTCGACAGCATCGACAGCCCGGCGAACAGCCCGGCCACGAGCCACCAGCGTCCGTCGCCGCTCTGCGCCAGCCGCACCAGCGACCACATCATTGCCACCGCGAACGGGATCATGGCGACATCGGGCGCGACCTTGGCCATCAGCAGGCCGTAATAGAGCGCGGCTTCCGGCATCAGCACCGCGAACACGACCGCGCGCATATCATGGGTGAGGCGGCGGACGATGTCGGCGAGCAGCAGCTGCGTCACCAGCATCGCGACGATGCCGCCGAAGCGGACGCCAAGCGTGGTGTCGCCGAACATCGCGGTACCGAAGCGGATCAGCCAGGCGATGCCCGGGGGATGATCGAGGAAGCTCAGCGCTCCCTCTTTCGACCAGGTCCAGTAATAGGCCTCGTCGGTCCGCAGCTCGATCGCGGAGGCGTAGACGATGCGGAGCAGCGTCATCGCGGCGATGATCGCTGCGGCCACAAGGAGGGGCCGGCGGGAGGCGCCGCCGGAAGGCATGGTGAAGTCAGGGGCTGTCGTCACGGCCGCGCTTTTCGCCAACCTCGGAGGGGGAGTCAATGCGGGGACCACGCATTCGGTGTCGTCCACTCCCTGGGGCTAAGGATCCCGGATCTGCGCGCCTGAGGGCGCGCTTGTCCGGGACGACGGCTGAGGTGTGGTTGGCTTGCCACGCTTGTGATCCTGCAGGCTGTCCACATCAGGAATTAAACGCTACGCTGGCTGTTCTCTTTCGTGAGCTGATACAATCGAATCATGGCCATCGCTCCCGCACAGACGTCCGAACTTGTCCGCGCCATCAGTGTGCGGCAGGTGAGGCTCATCTGCGGCGTGATCCTGTTCGCCTACGTGGTCAGTCATTTCCTCAACCATGCGCTCGGCAATATCTCGGTCGAGGCTATGGAGGCCGGGGTCTACTACCACACCCTCTTCTGGCAGTTCCTTCCCGTCTCGATCATCTTCTATTCGGCGGCGCTCACGCATATGGGGCTCGGCATCTATGCGCTGTATCAGCGCCGCCAGTTCCGCTGGCGGACGATCGAACCGCTTCAGCTCTTGCTGGGATTGAGCATCCCCGCGCTGGTGATGGGGCACGTGATCGGCGTGCGGCTCGGCTACACGCTCTACGATCATCAGAAGCTCTATCCGCAGGAGCTCTACCTGTTTTTCGTCGCCGCGCCCGGGCGGCTCTGGCAGATGACGGCCCTCCTGCTGATCGCCTGGGTGCACGGCTGCATCGGCATCTATTTCTGGCTCCGCCTCAAACCGTTCTTCCCGCGTGCGGCGCCCTACCTGCTCGCCGCCGCCGTGCTGGTCCCGACATTGTCCCTGCTCGGCATCTATCAGGGCGGCCGCAGCGTTGCGATCGAAGCTGATGACCGGGAATGGCGCACGCAGAATCTCGCCCGCCGTCAGGTCGGGACGGTCGCGGAAAACAACACGCTCGACCGCATCACCGGTGGCCTCACCATCGGCTATTTCGGTCTGCTCGCGCTGGCGCTGGCGGCACGCGGCGTGCGGGCCCTGCGCGAGCGGCGCGGCGGCATGGTCGCGCTGTCCTACGGCAACGGCAAGACGGTGCGGGTTCCCAAGGGCCTCTCCGTGCTGGAAGCGAGCCTGCGCCACAATGTGCCGCATGCCAGCGTTTGCGGTGGCCGCGCCCGCTGCTCGACTTGTCGCATCCGCATCATCGGCGATCATGGCGCGCTGCCGACCCCGTCGCAGCGCGAGGCCTTCGTGCTTACCCGCGTCGGCACCGCCGATCCCTCGATCCGGCTGGCCTGCCAGCTGCGGCCGACCTCCGACCTCTCCTTCTTCCAGCTCTTCATGCCGCACACGAGTGCGGCGGACGGGCTGGCCTCGACACCCACCAGAATCGGCCAGGAGCGCTATCTCGTCAGCCTGTTCGTGGACATGCGCGGCTCGACGCAGCTCGCGGAAAAGCGGCTGCCGTTCGACACCGTCTTCATCGTCAACCGCTTCCTCGGCGCGGTCTCGCAGGCGGTGATCGAGAACGGCGGCCAGCCCAACCAGTTCGTCGGCGACGGCATGCTGGCGCTGTTTGGGTTGACCGCCGATCCGCAAGAAGCGTGCAGGCAAGCGCTGAAGGCAGCCTCCGGCATCGCCACGCATATCGACGAGCTCAACGAGCTCCTGAGCCACGATCTGCGCCAGCCGATCCGCTTCGGCATCGGTATTCATGGCGGCGAGGTCATCATCGGCGACATCGGTTATCGCGATCACATCGTCTTCACCGCGCTCGGCGATGCCGTGAATGTCGCGGCCCGGCTGCAGGACATGACCAAGACGCTGGCTTGCGAGGCCGTGGTTTCGGAAGAAGTCCGCCGCTCCGCCGGCCTTGCCGACGACGCCCTGCCGCAGCAGGAGGTCGCGATCCGCGGTCGCGACGAGCCGCTCGCCGTGCGCGTGGTGGCGGATGCGCGGGAGCTGGCAGCGCTGGTCGACGGCAACGCACGCGTTGCGGCATAGGCGTAAGCCACACGGGAAGCGCGCTCCCTCCCGCTTTGCAGGACAGAGCTGGGGGAGGGCTTCCGCGATGGGATCATCCCCCAGGGAATAGCACCCTCACCCGCGCCTCCGGCGCGACCTCTCCCGCAAGCGGCTCTGCTATTTCGCAGCGTCCTTCGGCGGCGACGCGTCCTGCTTCTTCTTCAGATCCTCCGCCGTCTTCGCTTGCGCGGCCTGGAGATCGAGAAGCGTCTTCTGCAGGCCGGCAACGCTCGTTTTCAACGCGTCGATCTGGCGAGCCGCGGCGTCCAGCTTCTGCTGGTGATCGAGGTTGAGCTTCGTGATCGTCTTCTGCAGGAAGTCGACATTGCTCTGCAGGCAGCTGGTGCGCCGCTCCATGGTCTTCTCGACCGTGCAGATTTCGATCCCGGGCACGTCTTGCGCGTGCAGGGGCGCATTCGCCAGCGTTGCGAGCAGCAACGTTGCGAAACAAATGCCGGCGTTTCGAAGCAGCATGGATGGTTCCTCGTCCGATCGATCACGGCAATGTGCGCTTTTTGCGCACCGCAAGGCGAGGCTACCACACTCGTACCGCATTCTCGCGTTGAGCTTGAGCCCGTTCCCTTGGACGGGGAACGATGATCCGCACGCGGAAGAAGTGGGCGCTCGTTCCGCGGCTTTGTTTAGGGGAGATTTTTGGAATGGCAACGCGCGATAGACGACTGGCGGAATTCGATGGCGCCGGAGAACCACCGCCGGGCCTGGCGCTCGAAGTGCTGTGCGAGGACCACAGCGGAACGTACCAACTGCCGTTCGCCTGCCGCTATGTCGAGGGACGCTGGCAGAACAACGAAGCCGGCATTGCGGTTGAAGCCACCGTCATCGGCTGGCGCCTGCCGCGCGTGAGGCAGCGCGGGGCCGCCTGAAGCCCACATCTGTTCCAGAATGCAACGGTGCCGCGCTCCGCCTTAACTAACGGAACGCGGCCCGAACGAATCACGTCCGAATCAGCGGAAAGGCCGTGTACGCAGCTGTTCACGGCTAGATGTCGATGCTGCTGTGCGGGAGCGTACAATATCTGTGCGACGCGGCGAACGGCATCGACCCCTCACGGGCGCCAAAGGTTAATTCCCACAAGGGCATAGCTCTCTCGGGTGGCTGCAGCCGGTCCCGCCCCCGAAACAGGCAAGGCCGCGTCATGCCTGCCTAATATTCGACCTCGAGCTCCTCAATCTCGGCCGGCTCCTCCTTTGCTGCCGCGATCCATTCCTGCATCTCGGGCATCGCCATGATGGTGTCGGCATAGGCCTTCAGCAGCGGCTCCAGCTTGACGTCGTAGGTGACGAAGCGCGTCACCACCGGCGCGTACATCGCATCCGCCATGGTGCGCTGCGCGCCGAACAGGAAGGGACCGCCCGATGCCGTCAGGCAGTCGCGCCAGATGGACCAGACGCGGTCGATGTCGGCCTGCGCCCGCGACCAGATCTTGAAGCCGGGGAAGTATCCTTTCAGATTCACCGGGAGCGAGGCGCGCAGCGTGGTGAAGCCGGAATGGATTTCGCCCGAGATCGAGCGGCAATGGGCGCGCTGCACGCGGTCACCAGGCAACAGACCGGCTGACGGCATCACCTCGTTGAGATATTCGCCGATCGCCAGCGTATCCCAGACCACCGCGCCCTCGTGCCGCAGGCACGGCACCAGGATCGAGGATGACAGCAGGAGGATTTCGGCGCGAGCCGACGCATCGTCCGGTGCGGTGACGATTTCCTCGAAATCGAGCCCGGAGAATTTCGCCAGCAGCCAGCCGCGCAGCGACCAGGACGAATAGTTCTTGCTGCTGATGGTCAGTGTCGCCTTTGCCATATGGCTCTTCCCTGCTCCCGCCTCCGCCGGCCCGTGGCCGTGCGCTGTGCTTGCCGTGAGGTGAACAGCAAGCGACGTGCCAATTTCGCGGCCCGGTCCGACCGACGTTTGGCGTCGTTATTGCATAGGCTTACGGAACGGGTGGGCGTTACAGTATGATGTCGATGTATTATCAGGCTTTTCAGAACCACATGGACCTGACCGCGCCGTGGCGCGCGGGGGCTTCGTCCGCCCTCAGATTCCTCAATCTGGTGCCGCAGGGCATGTCGGATCAGGTGGTCGGCCGGCTGACGGCGGCGCTGGAGCTGATCTCGCGCTCTACCCTCACCTACCACCGGCCGGCCTACGGCATCGACAGCGTCATGGTTGGAAATCGGGAAGTCGCCGTCACCGAGGAGATCGCCTACGCGACGCCGTTCGGCTCGCTGCTGCACTTTCGGAAGGACGGCGTGGGCGAGCAGCCGCGCATGCTGCTGGTGGCGCCGATGTCCGGGCATTTCGCCACGCTGCTGCGCGGCACCGTGAAGACGCTGCTCCAGGACCACGACGTCTACATCACCGACTGGCACAATCCGCGCGACATTCCCCGCAGCGAGGGCCGCTTCGGGCTCGACGACTACACCGAGCACCTGATCGATTTCCTGGGCCAACTCGGCCCGCGCCCGCACATGGTCGCGATCTGCCAGCCGTCGGTGTCGGCGCTCGCGGCCGCCGCGATCATGTGCGAGGACAACCATCCCTCGCGCCCGGCGACGCTGACGCTGATGGCCGGCCCGATCGACACGCGGATACAGCCGACCAGGGTCAACGAGTTCGCCAAGAGCAGACCGATCGACTGGTTCGAGCAGAACCTGATCAACTACGTTCCGGTTCAATGCCGCGGCGCCTTGCGAAAGGTCTATCCAGGCTTCGTGCAGCTCACCGCTTTCGTCTCGATGAATCTCGAGCGCCACATCAAGCAGCATATGGATCTCGCCAACCACATCGCCAAGGGCGAGAAGGACAAGGCCGCGAGCATCAAGACCTTCTACGACGAATATTTCGCCGTGATGGACCTTCCGGCCGAGTTCTATATCGAGACCGTGCGCGACGTGTTCCAGGAGCACCTGCTGCCGCAGGGCAGACTGATGCATCGCGGCCGCCCCGTGAACACCAAGGCCGTCAGCCGCATGGGCCTGATGACGGTGGAGGGCGAGAAGGACGACATCTGCTCGATCGGCCAGACGCTCGCGGCGCAGGACCTCTGCACCAGCGTGCGCGCCTATCGCAGGGTGCACCACATGCAGGCCGGCGTCGGCCATTACGGCGTGTTCTCGGGCAAGCGCTGGAACAACGAGATCTATCCGCTGCTGCGGGATTTCGTGCATGTCAATTCGTGAAGGGGCTTCGCGCAGAAGCAAAAAAACCGGGCCGATGATCTAACTCATCCGTCGCCGCAGCGTCGCCGACGGCGTCTCGCCGAATTTCTCGCGGTAGGCACCGGCCATGCGGCCGAGATGAGTGAAGCCGAGATCGAAGGCGAGGTCGGTGATGGAGGCATCGGGCGCAGCCTGCGCGAGGCGGGCGTTCAGACCGGCGAGGCGCATGTCGAGCAGCATCTGCGAGATCGACAGGCCGAAGTGACGACGGAAGCCGAGCTGGAGCGCGCGGATGCCGATGCCGGCGGCGCAGGCAAGTTGCGCGAGGTCCAGCGGCTCGCCGGCATTGTCCGCAAGATGGTCCCGCGCCGCTCGGAGGGCGCGCGGCAGGCGTTCGGCTCGGCCGGAGAATGTCGTGATCGCATCCGACAGGCCATGCTGCTGGCGATTGAGCAGATGATCGAGCAGAAGCTCGCGCCAATCGGCCATGGCAACCGCTGACAGCCTGCCGGAGGGACCACGGTGCTCGGCAAGCGTCATCAGTTCGGCAAGGCTGGTTCGCAAGGCCCGCCCCGACGGCGCGTCCAGATTGATCACAGGATCGAACTCAACAGGGCCTGACGCCCTGCCCGACAGCGCCGCGGCACGCTGCTCGACCACGCGGCGGTCGACCAGCAGGATCGCCTGCGCGCAGTCGCGCCACATCATCCGGGTCGGAATTGTGGGCGACAGCAGCGACGCCGTCCGCTCCGGCGTGGCATCGAGTTCGGTATTGCCGGCGCGAATGTGGGCGGTGCCCGTCAGCGGGACCTGCACCAGGAAGAAGCGCTCGAGGCAGCCGGGATCGATGCCGACCGATCCGCCATAGGCGACGTAGTTGATGGAAAATCCGTCGAAATCAGCGCAATTGTGCCGGGCGGAGAAGCCGGCCGCGCGCGCTTGTGTCGGCTTCAGATCGTGCGGGCAGAAGATGCGCCCGATCTCCTGGGCCGCCTCGTCGACATCATCAGTGGTGACGCGGGCGAAATCCGCGAGCCGTTCGGCTGCGGAGGCTCTTGCGCTCATTTCCAGCTCGGCTGCGGACATCGCTCGACCACGCTTCGCGCCCGGGAATTGCTTTAAGCTTATAATAGTTCCCCGAACGCGGAAAGGGCCGCCGCGAAATCGTCGTGCTGCATAGCAGCACCACCTCTGGATTCGTTTAGCGGATAGACAGGCGGCCCATTGTTGATTGAAGCTCCATCCTCGCCGGAATCCAATGGGAGCGCGTCATGACTGCACTCGAAAAGGGCATTACCGCCGCTGGCACAGGCTACGGCGGCAAGAGCTGGAATATCCTCGGCCAGGTCTATTTCCCCAAGGCTGTCACCGACTCCACCTTCGCATTCGAGACCAACAGCGATCCCGGCCAGTTCGTGCCGGTGCACATCCATCCGACCCAGGACGAGTTCATCCTGGTGCAGGAGGGCACGCTCGACCTCAAGCTCGACGGCAAATGGGTCAAGGCCAACGCCGGCGATCTCGTGCGCATGCCGCGCGGCATCCCGCATGGCTATTTCAACAAATCCGACAAGCCGTGCCGAGCGCTGTTCTGGGTCTCGCCGATGCAGAAGCTGGAGGCACTGTTCGAGCAGTTGCACAATCTGACGGACCCTGCCGAAGTCGTGCGCATCTCGGCGATGCACGAGGTGGATTTCCTGCCGCCCGAAGCCAACGACTAGGTCCTCGTCCACTTTCATCTGCTTGCCGGCCCGCCGGCCGCGCATTGCGGCCGAACGTGGCCGCTTGCGCGGAAAACACATTGCGAGCAAACCCATGGTCACTCCCAAGCATGTCTGCGTGATCGGCGCCGGCGTCTCCGGCCTCGCCGCCGCCAAGGCGTTCTCCTCCCGCGGCCACCGCGTCACCATCGTCGAACGCTCTGGTGATCTCGGCGGCGTCTGGGAGCCGGCGCGCTCCTATCCCGACGTGCAGACGCAGAGCCCGAAGGAGCTCTATCGCTACACCGACCGCGCGATGCCGGAGGCCTATCCGGAATGGCCAACCGGGCCGCAGGTTCACGCCTATCTCGCCGACTATGCGAAAAGTTTTAGCCTCGACCGCATGTTGCGCCTCGACACGGCCGTGGCAGGCATGGCGCGCCGCGCCGACGGCAAGCCGGGATGGACGCTCGCGCTATCAGGCAAGGACGGCACGACGAATGAGGATTTCGATTTCGTCGCCGTGTGCACCGGGCAGTTCAATGAGCCGCGCGAGCTGCGTTGCCCGGGCGAGGAAGGCTTTCTGGCACAAGGCGGCCAGATCCTGCATTCGTCGAAATATGGCGATCCCTCGCTGGCGAAGGGACGCCGTGTCGTCGTGCTCGGCGGCTCGAAATCGGCGACGGACATCGCGGTCAACGCAGTGAAATCGGGGGCGCGCGAGGTCACCATCGTGATGCGCGAGCCCGTCTGGCGCATCCCCTATTTCATCGGCGGCCTCGTGAACTTCAAGCGCATCCTCTACATCCGCGCGCAGGAGGAGATGTTTCCCGGCTGGGGCATCGGCCCGGTGGCCCGGCTCGCGCACCGCCTCGCCGCGCCGCTGGTGTGGGCGAACTGGCGCGGGCTGGAGAGCCTGCTCAAGGCGCAGCTCAAGCTTGGCCGGTGCAACATGGTCCCGAAGGAGCGGATCGAGGATGGCGTCAACTGCTCGGTGCCGATCGCAACGCCGGGCTTCTATCCGATGGTCGCGGACGGCCGCATCAAGGCGGTATTTGGCACGTTCGATCATTATGACGGCGACAGCATCGTGATGAGCGGCGGCGAACGCGTAGGTGCAGACGTTGCCGTACTCGCGATCGGATACAAGCTCGGCGTGCCGTTCCTCCCCGAGGCTTACAGGCAAAAACTGGTCGATGCCGACGGGCAGTACCGGCTCTATCGCCTGATCGCCAACCCCGACCTGCCCGAGCTCGGCTTCGTCGGCTTCAACTCCTCGTTCTGCACCGTGCTCTGTGCCGACCTCGCCGCCAACTGGCTGGTCCGCTATGCCGACGGCCAGCTCGCCAAACAACCGACGACGCAAGCGATGCGCGACAACATCGAGATGATGCTGCACTTCAAGCGCGTCGAACGGCCGGCCGCGGGCGTCTACGGCGGCCTCTGCGTCGCACCTTATCACTACCGGCATTTCGACGAGCTGATGGCCGACATCGGCGCCAAGAACCAGAAGCGCGGCGGCCTTGCCGGGCGCTTCTCGCCGCCGGATGCGGATGACTATGCCAAGTTCCTGGCCACGGCGCCGGACTACCGGGCGGCGTGAGGGGAAGACGGCCAGCCGCGACATTGCGGCTCGCCAGCTCGCGCCTTCGATGCTTACGATCTCACTGGCGACCGAATCGATGGGAACCGGCCATGGGATTGAGACGTCTTGCCGCCGCAGCCCTTGCGGCGCTCGCCTTGCTTGTCACGGCGCCCGCGCTTGGGCAGCAGCGTGAGCTTACGTCTCAGCAGGCGGCGGCGCTCGCCGCCCATGATCGCGCGCTCGCCGATTTCAGATCCATCCTGGCGGAGCGGCGGCGTCAGATCGATGCGAAGCAAACCTTGCCGAACCTGCCGGGGCAAGCGCTCTACCTGGCGCGGGTCGCCGTCATCAGCACCTACAAGGATCTCACGGACGCCATTCCTTCCAGAATCGGAAAGCCCAACAAGTTCGAGATTCCCCCGGCCTATTTCGACGCCGCCATCGAGTCGCTGATCGACGAATATGCCGCGCTGTTCGAGATCATGGAGGCGCCGCCAGCCGGCGCACAGAACTCGCCGACGCCGTTCAACGACGTCGTCGACCTCGCCGTCGCCATTGCGCGCGCCAAGGGATTGGCGCCAATTCACGCCGATATTGCGGGGCGCATCAGCCTCGGGCTGTTCTATGCGGAAACCAACGGCAAGCAGAACGTCCGCAATGCGCGCTCCAACACCTATATGGGTAGCTTCCAGACCGGCCCCTCCGAAGACCGCAACGGCCGCAGGAAATGGGAGGCCATCAAGGGCGACATCGCCGCGATCGATCCCGAATTCAGCGCACGCGACGACAAGGAGGAGGCACGAGCCCGCGGCACCGATCAGCGCTTCAACCACTGGACGAACGTGCGCAACGGGCTGATGAACGCGCATGCAGATCTCTTCAGGGAGATTCCGGGAATCGTGAAGACGCTGCCCGACCCGATCGACCAGATGAAGCTGTTCCAGTTGATCCAGATCGTTCCGACGCCGACGCGGTCGGCGCTCAAGTCGGGGGATCTCCTGAACTACAGGGTGTCAAGCCCCACGGTCATGAAGTATTTGCGCAACAATAGCATCTTCGCGTTCGGACAGGCCGACCGGGCGCGCACCTCGGCCAGCTTCCGCGAGATCCTCGCTGCGATGTGGCTATTCAACCGGAAGTTCGAGAAAGCGATGGCGAAATACGCGGAGATCAAGGGGCGCTGAGACTGCGGTTTTCAACCGCTACCGGGCGTTGTAGGCTCTTCGCCTCATCGGCGGAACGGACCTTTCCATGCGCGTCCTCATTCTCGGCGGCAGCCAGTTCCTCGGGCGCGCGATCGCCTCCCACGCTTGTGCTGCCGGCCACGACGTGACCTGCGCCGCCCGCGGTCTCGCGGGACCGATCGCGGCGGGCACCCGCCTCATCCGGATCGATCGCGACGTCGCTGACGGTCTTGCGCCACTGACCGGCGAGACATTCGATGCAGTGGTCGACGTCTCGCGACATCCAGGTCAGGTCCGCCGCGCGGTCGCCGCGCTGAAGCGGCCGGGCGTGCATTGGACCTTCGTTTCGACCATCAGCGTGTATGCGGACAATCGCATCCCGGGACAGCGTGCCGACACGGCGCCGCTGCGCGAGCCCGTGTCGGCGGATCTCGAACACAGCACCGATGCCATCTATGGCGCCGCCAAGGTCGCTTGCGAGCAGGCGGTCGGCGACGATGCCTTCATCTGCCGCGCCGGCCTCATCGCCGGACCGGAGGACCCGACCGGGCGCTTCGCCTATTGGCCGGCGCGGCTTGCGCGGGGCGGCGAGGTGCTGGCGCCGGGATCGCCTGATGATGCCGTCCAGTTCATCGACGTGCGCGATCTTGCGCAATGGATCGTGCATGCCGCGGAGGTTCGCCTCACCGGCATCTATGACGGGATCGGACCGGTGCGCACGCGCGGCGAATTGCTCGCCGAATGCGCGGCCGCGCTGAACGCGTCCTGCACGTTCGCCTGGGTCGATCGCGCCTTTCTGGAAGCGCACGACGTGCGGCGCTGGGCGGGTCCGCGGTCATTGCCGCTGTGGCTGCCCCTGCCCGACTTCGCCGGCTTCATGACCCGCGACACCTCGCCGGCCGGCGCGGCTGGCCTGAGCTCGCGCTCCGTCGCGATCACCGCACGCGATACGCTCGACTGGCTCCGCGCTAGCAACGGGCCGGTGGTCGGCCTCAACTCCGCTGAGGAAGGCGCGGTGCTTTCAGCATGGCATGCGCGCGAAGCAGCCGAACTCTAGCCGGACCGCGGCAAGCCGGGCCAACAGATCTATCCCGTCCGTATCGGCGAATCCTTCAGGCCGTTGTTGTCATAGGCCTTCCGCAACGTGCCGTTCGTTGTCGCATCCGTCATGAACCTTGTGACGAACGCCAAGGCCTGGCTGTGGCCGAGCGGGACGGCGACGGCGGTCACCGTCTTCTTGAACGTCTCGTCCAGCACCTTCGTGCCCGGAATCTTCTGCGCCATCTTGTTGAGCTGGTCGCGCGACAGCGCGAAGGCGTCGATCTCGCCGCTCTGCAGCAGGCCGAAGATCTCGTCATAGGTCTGATAACCCGCGACCTTCGCATGCTTCAGATGTGCGATCGCGCCGCGCATGGTCGTCGTGGCGTTGACGGCAGCAACCTTGATTCCGGGCTGGTCGAGCGTCGCAAAATTGCTGACCGCCGACCCGGGCTTGACGATGTAGGTGGCGTCCGCGACCTCGTAGATCGGGCCGAACAGCATCCTGGTCTCGCGCTCGGGATCTTTGGGCAACCAGGTGACGTCCCACGTCCCTTTTGACGCGGCGTCAGTGATCTGTCCGGAATTCTGGTGCACGACATAGTCGACGGGGACGCCAAGCTGTGCGGCCATCGCCTTGCCGAGATCGACGGGGACACCGGCATAGCCGGCTTCGGTCCTGGTCGACCAGAACGCGCCGCCTGCGGGGCTGATGGCGATCGCGACCCGCAGCTTGCCGGTCGGCGCAATCTCGTCTTTCAGGCCGTCTGCTAGCGCGGGCATGGCAACGATCGCTGCGAGAACGAGGAGGCCCGAGAGGGCCGACCGGAATGGCGTTGGCATGTCATGGTCTCCTCACCTTTTCTTCTTCCCGCCGCTCCGTCTGGCTCGCGGCCTTTGATACAATTCTGGTCGATCATGACCTCGGTGAAAAGCGGTTTGTCGTGATAAACTTGTCAAAGGCCATATCGCTCGTTGCGGTGCAAGGTCGGCGACTGCCATGGCTATGGTGTTTCACGGCCAGTCGTTTGTTGCTAGCCTGCCGCACCGACAGACCGCAATCGGGGGCTACCGAATGACCGCAGCGAATCCCGCCTTTCCCGCACGACGCAATGGAGCGTGGAGGCATATCGTGCGGGGCCTTTCCGCTGCGGCGTCCGTGATCGCGCTCGCCGGATGCGAGGACAAGAATACGTTCGTGGCTCCGCCGCCGCCCAAGGTGGAGGTGGCAACGCCGGTGCATCGTCCAATCACGCGCTACATCGAGGCGACCGGCAACACCGCGCCGATCAAAAGCGTCGATCTCGTGGCGCGGGTGCAAGGCTTTCTGCAATCGATCGACTATCAGGATGGCACCTTCGTCAAGCAGGGCACCCAGCTCTTCACGATCGAGCCGGAGACCTACAAGCTCAAGCTCGAGCAGGCGCAGGCGGCCGAGGCCGGCGCGCAGGCCTCGGTCAAGCAGTCGGAAGCCGATTACAAGCGGCAGGCCGAGCTGGTGCAGCGTCAGGCGGTCTCGCAGGCCACGCTCGATAATTCCACCTCGGCGCGGGACAACGCCCAGGCCAATCTGCAGCAGGCGCAGGCCAATACCAGGCTCGCCGAAGTGAACTACGGCTACACCAAGGTGATAGCGCCGTTCGACGGCATCGTCAGCGCCCACATGGTCTCGGTCGGCGAGCTCGTCGGCGTCTCCTCGCCGACCCAGCTCGCCTCCATCGTCGCGATGGACCCGATCTACGTGAACTTCACCGTCAACGAGCAGGACGTGCTGCGCATCCGCGCGGAAGCCACTCGCCGTGGACTGACGCCCGCCGACATGAAGCAAATCCCCATTCAGGTGGGGCTCCAGACCGAGACCGGCTATCCGCACGAGGGCAAGCTCGACTACGTCTCGCCGACCCTCAATCAATCGACGGGCACACTGGCCGTCCGCGGCCTCGTCCCCAACGACAAGCGGGTGCTGTTGCCCGGCTATTTCGTCCGAGTCCGCGTGCCCTTCGACCAGGAGAAGAGCGCCCTGCTCGTCCCCGACACGGCGCTGGGCAGCGACCAGGGCGGCCGCTATTTGCTGGTGGTGAACGGCGACAACACCGTCGAGCAGCGCAAGGTGCAGATCGGCCCGGTCGACAACGGGCTGCGCGTGATCGAAAACGGCTTGAAGCCGGATGACCGCGTCGTCATCGCGGGACTGCTGCGGGTGATCCCGGGCCAGAAGATCGATCCGCAAATGACCAAGATCGAGCAGCCGCAGGCGTCTGCCAAGTAAGGGGACGCAACCATGATCTCGAAATTCTTCATCGAGCGGCCGGTCCTCTCGAACGTCATCGCGCTCCTGATGATCCTGATCGGCGGCGTCGCGCTGTTCAATCTCGCCATCGCGCAATATCCGGACGTGGTACCGCCGACCGTGCAGGTCACCACGCGCTATCCCGGAGCCAGCGCCAAGACCGTGATCGACACCGTGGCGCTGCCGATTGAGCAGCAGGTCAACGGCGTCGAGGACATGCTCTACATGCAGTCCTACAGCGGCTCGGACGGCACCTACACGCTGACCGTGACCTTCAAGATCGGCACCGACCTCAACTTCGCGCAGGTGCTGGTGCAAAACCGCGTCTCCAGCGCGTTGTCGCAATTGCCGAGCGCCGTGCAGAACCAGGGCGTCACTGTGCAGAAGCGGTCGACCTCGATCCTGCTGTTCGTGACGCTGACCTCGCCGGATTCGAGATACGACAGCCTTTATCTGAGCAACTACGCCACCATCAACATCCGCGACGAGCTCTCCCGCCTGCCCGGCGTCGGCAACGTCACCGTGTTCGGCGCCGGCCAGTATTCGATGCGGGTCTGGCTCGATCCCAACAAGCTGCAGGTCCGGGGCCTCGTGCCGCAGGACGTCATCCAGGCGATCCAGCAGCAGAGCCAGCAGGTCTCGGCCGGCCAGGTGGGCGCGCCGCCGACGCCGCCGGGACAGGCTTTCCAATACACGCTCAACGTCAACGGACGGCTCGACGACACCAGCCAGTTCGAGAACATCATCGTCAAGACTGGCACCAGCGGCGACGTCACGCGGGTGCGCGACGTCGGCTGGGTCGAGCTCGGCGCGCAGACCTACAGCCAGATCTTCTCGCTCAACAAGCAGCCGGCCGTGGGCATCGGCGTATTCCAGTCGCCCGGCGCCAACGCGCTCCAGGTCGAGCAGGCCGTCGAGAAGAAGATGGCGGAGCTCGCCAAGCGATTCCCGGAAGGCATCAAGTACGATACCCCGTTCGACACCACCAAGTTCGTGGAGGCCTCGGTGCACGAGGTCTACATGACGCTGATCGAGGCCGGCCTGCTGGTGCTGGTCGTGATCCTCGTTTTCCTGCAGGACTGGCGCGCGATGCTGGTGCCGGCAACGACGGTGCCGGTGACGATCATCGGTGCGTTTGCCGCGATGGCGGCGCTCGGCTTCACCATCAACATGTCGACCCTGTTCGCGATCGTGCTCGCGATCGGCATCGTGGTCGACGACGCCATCGTCGTGGTGGAGGGCGCGGCACACAACATCGAGCAGGGCATGAGTGGCCACGACGCCGCCATCAAGGCGATGGACCAGCTGTTCGCGCCGATCGTCGGCATCACGCTGGTGCTGATCTCGGTGTTCCTGCCGGCCTCGTTCCTCGCCGGCCTCACCGGGCGCATCTATTCGCAATTTGCACTGGTGATCGCGGCGACCGCGCTTCTCTCCGCCATCAACGCGGCGACGTTGAAGCCGACGCAATGCGCGCTCTGGCTGCGGCCGACGGTGCCGCCAGAGCAGCGCAATTTCTTCTATAGAGGCTTCAACGCCGTCTACAACCGCGTCGAGCGCGGCTACACGCGGCTGATCACCTTCCTGGTGAAGCACGCCACGATCTCCGTCGCTTTCGCGCTGCTGGTCATTGCGGGCAGCGGCTATGGCCTGTCGCGGGTGCCGACCGGCTTCCTGCCGATCGAGGACCAGGGCTATCTGATCGCCGCCGTGCAACTGCCCGACGGCGCGGCGCTGGAGCGGACGCAAGCCGTGCTCGACAGAGCGAGCGGGATCATCAAGGACACGCCCGGCGTGGCACAGGTCATCACCATCGCCGGCATCTCCGCGCTCGACAACAGCGCCAGCCTCGCCAATGCCGGCGTCGCCTATATCATCCTGAAAGACTGGGACGCACGCAAAGGACCCGGCGAGGATCTGCGCTCGCTGGTCTTCGGCCTGAACGACAAGCTCGCGACCATCATGGAGGCACGCACGCTGGTGCTGCCGCCGCCGCCGATCCAGGGCATCGGCAACGCCGCCGGGTTCTCGATGCAGGTCGAGCTGCGCGACGGCAACAGCGATTTCGCCAAGCTGCAGGCGATCACCGGCGCGATGGTCAGCAACGCCCAGAGCCAGAGCGCGCTGCAGCGCGTGCAGTCCTCGTTCCGCTCGTCGGTGCCGCAATTCAACATCGAGATCGACCGCGTCAAGACCCAGACGCTGCACGTGACCACCGATCAGGTGTTCTCGGCGCTGTCGACCTATCTCGGCTCGTCCTATGTCAACCAGTTCAACAAGTTCGGCCGCGTATTCCAGGTCTACACCCAGGCCGATCCGGCCTTCCGCGTCACGGAACGCGACATCGCCAACATGCAGGTGCGCAACTCGAACGGCGACATGATCCCGATCGGCACCATCGCCAAGATCACGCCGGCCACCGGCCCGTCGCTGATCAGCCTCTACAACCTCTATCCGTCCTCGACCGTCATCGGCCTGCCGGCGCAGGGCTACTCCTCCGGTCAGTCGCTGAAGCTGATGGAGGAGATCGCGGACAAGACGCTGCCGCCGGGCACCGGCTATGAATGGACCGCGATGTCGTACCAGGAGAAGGCGGTCAGCAACCAGATCTACTGGGTGTTCGGCCTTGCCATGCTGTTGGTCTATCTCGTGCTCGCCGGCCAGTACGAGAGCTGGTACGCGCCGATCTCGGTGATCCTTGCGGTGCCGCTGTCGCTGCTCGGGCCGATGCTGATCCTCAGCGCGCTCAAGATCGACAACAACCTCTACTGCCAGATCGGCCTGATTCTGCTGATCGCGCTGTCGGCCAAGAACGCGATCCTGATCGTCGAGGTCGGGCTCGAGCTGCATGGCCGCGACGGCAAGCCGGTGCTGGAGGCCGCGATCGAAGCTGCCCGCGCCCGCTTCCGCCCGATCCTGATGACCTCGTTCGCTTTCATCCTCGGCGTGGTGCCCCTGGTGCTCGCCACCGGCGCCGGCGCCAGCGCGCGCAAGTCGATCGGCATCACCGTGTTCTCGGGCATGCTGGCCTCGACCTGCCTCGCGGTGCTGTTCGTGCCGGCGTTTTTCGTAGTGGTGCAGAGGTTCGAGAACTGGCGGGCGAGCAAGAAGGCGGTCAAGGTGGCGGAGGTGAAGCCCTAAGCCTGCTCCCCCGCGACCTGACGCGCCTCGCCGCTCGACACCAGCAGCACCGACACCTTCGACTGCCACAGCACGGCGTCGGCGACGCCGCCGAAGGAGAGATGGTCGGCCTGGATGCGGTCGACGCCCATGACGATGAGGTCGACGTCGGTGGTTTCGATCTCACGCAGGATCGCGGCCTCCGGCGCACGGTTCACGCGCAGCGTCGTGGTGATGTCGACGTCGTAGCGGGCAGCGAGATCGCTGGTGTCCTTGAGGATGCCCGTCTCCTGGCTCAGTCTGCGCGAGGTGCCGCGCTGCGCGCCCTTGTCGCGCGTCGTCGCCACATAGATCACCCGGAGCGTGCCTGATCCGGCCTGCGCCAGCGCCACCGCGACCTCGGCGCCCCGCTTGGAGATGGCGCTGCCGGAGACCGGAACGAGGATGTTGAGTCCTTCGGGCATCGGCTGCTTCAGGTGCTTGCCCTTGGCCGCGACGATCGCGAGCGGTCCTTCGAACGTCGCTGCGATATCCTCGATCTTGCGGCTGAAGCGATCCTTGCTCGCAGCAACCTTGTCGACGCCGACGACGAGCAGGTCAAAACCCTTGCGTGCCTCCTCGGTGATCGTCTCGCCGAGCTCCGCGCGCCGTGCGCGGGTGATGACATCGACGCTGCCGGCGTCGCCCTCGCTGCTGGCGGACGCCGCCTCGGCCGCCTTCTTCACCACGGCTTCGTGGCTTTCTTCCCCGTCGCGGCCCTTCTCCTGCTCCTCAGGCCGCTTGCCGATGTGCAGCACGGTGATCGGCCGGCCGCGCATGCCTGCGATCAGACCGGCGATGTGGGCGGCAAAGGTGGCGTTGACGCTCTCGTCCACCGCCAGCAACGGACGCTCGAGATTGGCCAGGAAGCCGCGCTTCTCGAATTCCTCGCGCTCCAGGCGCTCCCTCTCCTCTTCGTTGATCGGCAGCCTTGCCAGCGCCGCGCGCAGCATCGGCGGCATCGCCATCGTGGTCACGATCGCCATCGTCACGATCATCGTGAACAGGTTCTGGCTGAGCACGCCGATGGAGAGGCCGATGGTCGCGATGATGACCTCGGTCGAGCCGCGGGCATTCATGCCGCTGGCGAGCGCCAGCGACTCCCGATTGTTCAGGCCACCCAATGCGCCCCCGACGAAGGCGCCTCCGAACTTCCCGACGCTGGCGATCACGACGAGGAGGCCGGTCAGCATCAGAAGATGCGGATCGCGCAGCACCGAAAGATCGGCGGCAAGGCCTGCAAGGCCGAAGAACACCGGCATGAAGAAGCTGGAGATCAACGCGCGCAGGCGCTCGTCGATCTGCCGCGTCAGGATCGGCGATTCGCCGACGAGGATGCCGGCGACAAAGGCACCGAGCACGGTGTGGACGCCGATCAGATGCGTGATCATCGCCATTACGCTCATCAACAGCAAAATCACCGTGATGACCGCTGCGGCGCTGCGGAGATTGTCGTTGGCCCAGCGGATCAGCTGGAACACCAGGCGGCGGCCGATCGTGAAACTCACGGCGAGGAAGACGAGCGTGCCCAGCACCGACTTCGCCACCGAGGCGATGTCCAGCGTGCCGTGCGAAGCCAGGCTGAAGATGACGGCGATGATGATCCAGCCGATGGTGTCGTCGATGACGGCGGTCGCGACGATGATCTGCCCGACATTGCGCCGCATGAAGTTCATCTCGCGCACCACCACCGCGACGATCTTCACCGAAGAGATCGACAGCGCCGTGCCCATGAACAGCGAGGCCACCAGGCGCTGTTGCGGATTGGGCAGCAACGCGTCGGGCAGGAACGCGCCGAGCGCGAAGCCGCAGGCAAAGGGCACGACGATGCCGGCGATCGAAATCGCAATCGCGGCCCTGCCGACCTTCCGGACCAGCTTGAGATCGGTCTCCATGCCGGTGAGCAGCAGCAGCAGCAGGATGCCCACTTGCGCGATGCCGTCGATCATCGCCTTCTGCTCGGGCGTCCTGGGGAAGATCGCGGCCTGCGCCTCCGGCCAGATCCAGCCGAACAATGACGGCCCCAGGATGATGCCGGCGAGCAATTCGCCGATGACCGAGGGCTGGCCGATCCGCATCATGATCTCGCCGAGGCCGCGGCCGACCGCGATCAGCAGCACGATCTGCGCCACCAGGAGGAATTCGGACGGGCCGGCGGCTTTACCCGCTTCAGCACTGACCGCAATGGTGGTGAGGACAAGCGCCCCGGGGACAAGGCCGACCGGTCGGAGCAGGCTCCATCGCATGCAGGTGTCTTTTCCCCTTCACCCCGGCGTCGGGGCCATGGAGATAGAACCCGCGGGAGGTGGAGCGGGTTCCAGACATGTGAGATTGGCCGCGACGATAAAAGTGCGAAAACAACCCCATGCACAGTAGGGATGGAGTTGAAAAGGCTCAAGAAATTTCGGCGTTACCGAAGCGATTTGCTTCGTCGGGCAAAACAGGGGTAGAGCGGGATGATGGACGTACGTTGGGCGACCGCGGCCGCTGCTCCATCGACCGTCATTGCGAGCGCAGCGAAGCAATCCAAATTCCCTCCGCAGAGGCGAGCCTGGATTGCTTCGTCGCAAGGGCTCCTCGCAATGACGGGCGCCTGCGCCCTTTCCGTCATTCCGGGGCGGCGCGCGGCGACGAGGCCGGAATCCATTGATCCGCAAATTCTGCCGCCAGATGGATTCCGGGCTCGCGCTTTCGCTCGCCCCGGAATGACGATGTGGATGCGGTTGCCTGCCTCACGGCAATCCTACACCGCCTGCGGCGTCCTGATCTCGCGGGGCAGGATGATTGCGGCGGCGATCGCGAGCAGGCAGAGCGCGGCGAAGGCGTGCAGCATGGTGACGAAGCCGCCCTGCTCGTAGAGCCAGGCGACCAGGCCGACCGAGGCGCCGGCCGCGGTGAAGCCGATGAAATAGCGCACGGCATAGGCGCGCGAGCGCCATTCCTCGCTGGTGTATTTGCCGACCATGGCGTCGTTCACCGTGACCTGCCCGAACGCGCCCATGACGATGCCGATCGAGACCAGGATCAGCGGCAGATTGTTCAGGGTCGCGGCCAGATACAGGAACGGCGCCAGCATGAAGGACAGCGGCAGCGCCACCGCCTTCAGTGAGTAGCGGTCGAGTAGCCGGCCGATCGTGTACTGGGTCATGGCGCCGAACACGTAGACGCAGGCCGCGATGACGCCCAGCAGCGCCGGACTTTTGGTGAGATCGGCCAGCCGCTCCGCGAACAGCTTTGGCAGTGCCACCGTGACGGCATTGAACGTGGTCGAGATCGCGATCACCACGATCAGCAGCGACAGCACCACGCGCCACATGTCTTGTTTTGCCACCCGCGCCTGCGCCGCCGCCTGTTTCGAGCCTTTGCGGTCCTCGTGCACGACCATCAGCGTAAAGGCGATGCCGATCAGGATGGTGACCACGCCGGGAACGATGAAGGCAAACCGCCAGCCGAGATATTGGCCGATCACGCCGGTGACCAGCGCCGAGGAGGCAACCCCGAGATTGCCCCAGACGCCGTTGATCCCCATTTCGCGGCCGAGCCGGTCGGCATAGGACACGATCATCGCGGTGCCGACGGGGTGATAGATCGAAGCGAAGATGCCGATCGCCAGCAGCGCGGCACCGAGCTGCGCCGGGGTCTGCACGAAGCCGACCGAGACCATCGACAGACCGATGCCGACGAAGAAGATCAGCATCATGTGGCGGCGGCTCCAGCGGTCGCCCAGCCAGCCGGTGAGCAGCGAGCCCGCGCCGAAGGCAACGAAGCCCGGTGTCGCGTAAGGCAGAAGTTCCGAATAGGCCATGCCGAGCGCCGGCCCCATGATGATGACGGCGGCGGCGAAGATCAGCATCGAATAATGGTCGATGAAATGGCCTGCGTTGACGAAACCGATCACCCGGCTAGGGCTGTTCATTTCCAGAATCCTCTCCTGCTTCGAAATGAGTTATATGTCCTCCCCATGACGGGATGCTGCCAATGACTGTCTTGGAAAGGCCAAACTTGGAAACGCCTCTCCTCCGGGAGGTCCGGAGCAACCACCGCTCGCCCGCCGGCGTGCACCTGGTCGCGCGCGATTATCCCAAGGGTTTGCGGATCGATCCGCATTTGCACCGTGAGGCGCAGCTGATCTACGCGGCCAAGGGCACGATGCAGGTGACGACGCCCGCGGGGCGCTGGCTGGTGCCGCCGGACCGGGCCGTGTGGGTCCCGGCCGGGCTCGAGCACGCCATCGACCTGCTCGCCGACATCGAGATGCGGACGCTGTATTTCGACCTGTCCTGGCTGAAACGCGAACAGCGCCATGAGGGACTGACCAGGGAATTCGTGGTGCGAGTCTCGCCGTTGCTCAACCAGGCGATCCTTGCGCTGTTCGACGCGCGCAACACGGAGGAGCGCACCGAGCTGCTGGTTCGCCTCGTGATGCTGGAACTGCACCAGGCCGAGGATTCCGCCACCTTCGTGCCGCTGCCGCGCGAGGTGCGCTGCCGCCGAGCCGCGATGATCGTGCTCGACGACCCCACCGGCCTGCACGACATCGACACGCTGGCGCGCGAGGTCGGAACCTCCGCGCGGACGCTGTCGCGGCTGTTCTCGACGGAGACGCAATTGAGCTTCAAGAGCTGGTGCCAGCGCGCGCGGATCGCAGCGGCGATCCAGCGGCTGTCGACGGATGCCAGCGTATCGGTGAAACAGCTCGCGACATCGCTCGGCTATGCCAGCGTGCCCGCGTTCTCGGCAGCATTCCGCCAGGTGACGGGGCGGACGCCGACGGAATTCGCAACACACACCGTGTCGTCGCCCGGCTTGACCGGGCGACCCAGTACGCCGAGGCGGCGCGGCTAGCAACGAGACGCCGCGGCGTACTGAATGCCCCAGTCAGGCCGGGGCATGACAGCGCGTTGTGTCCCCGGCAGACCTGCATTCTCCAAACGCACGGCCCGACTAAAGTTGCCGCATTCCTCCGCTTGATTGTGATCGGCTTCCACCCAAATCCCGTGTAAGCTCCCGCAACGCACAAACCTGATACGAAAGCCCAGATGGCCAACGCCTTCTTCTCCGACCTGCTCGCCACCATCTCCGAGCGCGGCCGCACGCTGCTTCGTCGTGGCGATTCCGCTGACACCAGACGGGATGCCGATGGGCTGATCGAACTGTGCGATGCACTGCTGTCGGGCCGCGGCGAAGCTTCCGGCACTGCGATGGCGCGTGAGGTGCTCGACATCTACCGGGAGCTGGATGCGGCGGGGCGCCGGGCCTTCTTCGACGGACTGGTGCGCGATTTCGGTCCCAATCGGGAGCGGCTGTCCAAGGCGATCGAAAAATGGCGCGCCGCGCCGAGCGACGAGGACGCAAGCTCCCTGCACTTCGCCTCGGAGCCGCGGCGGCAGGAGCTGATCCGCCGGCTCAACCGCGCACCCGGCGGCACCGGCGATCTCGTCAACATGCGCGCCGACCTGCTCGGCATGATGAACGGACACACCGATCTCGCCGCGCTCGATCGCGACGTCTCGCACCTTCTCTCTTCGTGGTTCAACAGGGGGTTTCTCGTGCTGCGCAGGATCGACTGGTCGACCCCGGCCAACATCCTCGAAAAGATCATTCGTTACGAGGCCGTGCACGAAATCAGCGATTGGGACGATCTGCGCCGCCGCATCGATCCGGTCGACCGCCGCTGCTACGCCTTCTTCCATCCTGCCATGGTCGACGAGCCCCTGATCTTCGTCGAGGTGGCGCTGACCGAGACCATCCCCGACGCGATCGCGCCGCTGCTCGCGGTCGACCGCCAGCACCTGCCGATCGAGCGCGCGCGCACCGCCGTGTTCTATTCGATCTCCAACACCCAGCGCGGCCTTGGCGGCATCTCCTTCGGCAGCTTCCTGATCAAGCAAGTGGTCGAGGAGCTGCGCCGCGAGACGCCCAAGCTCGACACCTTCGTGACGCTGTCGCCGGTGCCGGGCTTCATGGCCTGGGTGAAGCAGGACAAGGATTTGCCGCTGTCGGACGAGGACCGCGAGACGCTGAAGCGCCTCGACGATCCCAAATGGTTCGAGAGCCCCGAGACGACGGCACAGCTCCGCGCCGTGATCGAGCCGCTCGCGGCTCACTACTTCCTGAAGGCGCGCACGCCCAAGGGCAAGCTGATCGATTCCGTCGCCCGCTTCCATCTCGGCAACGGCGCGCGGCTGGAGCGCATCAACTGGCTCGGGGACCTCTCGCCGAAGGGATTGCGGGAATCCGCAAGCGTCATGGTCAACTACCTCTACCGCCTCGACGACATCGAGAAGAACCACGAAGCGTATGCGAATGACGGCGAGGTCGTGGCGTCCAGCGCGGTGAAGAAGCTGCTGAAGGGCGAAGGGCGGCGGCTCTTGGATATGCGGTTGTCGTAGGGGGCCGGTCGGCTCGCACCACATTCGTCATTGCGAGGAGCGTAGCGACGAAGCAATCCAGACTGCTTCCGCGGAACGATTCTGGATTGCTTCGCTGCGCTCGCAATTACGGAGTGTGTGGCGGAAGGCCGGGGTCAGAATCAGATCAGAGTCTCGTACAGATCCGTCCAGGCCGGATTCAGACTCTCGATTAACGCGATCTTCTTGGCACGGCTGCCTGCCTTGATCTGCTTCTCGCGCGTGATCGCGTCGGTCATGGACGGATGCAGTTCGTACCAGACAAGAAGCTTGCAGCCGTATTTTGAAGAGAAGCCCTTCACCAGGCCCTCGCGATGCTCGAACGCGCGGCGTGGCGGATTTGAAGTAACGCCGGTATAGATCGTCCCGTTGCGACGATTGGCGAACATGTAGACGCACGGCTGCTTCATGATCGCGCTCGGCTGAGGAGAGCCTCTACAATACAACAACAAGCGAATGATTGCGAGCACTCTACGCTGACATTGCGAGGAGCGTAGCGGCGAAGCAATCCAGGCTGCCGCCGCGGAAAGATTCTGGATTGCTTCGCTGCGCTCGCAATGACGGAGTGTGTGGCGACAGCCGGTCTACTCCGCCAGCGCTTTCATTTCCTTGTAGAGATCGGACTTGCCTTCGAAGCCGATGCCCGGCAGATCCGGCATGGTGATGTGGCCGTTCTCGACGCGCACACCGTCCGGGAAGCCGCCATAGGGCTGGAACAGGTCGGGATAGCTTTCGTTGCCGCCGAGTCCCAAGCCCGCTGCGATGTTGAGCGACATCTGGTGGCCGCCGTGCGGGATGCAGCGGCTGGGGGACCAGCCGTGGGTTTTCAGCACCTCCAGCGTGCGCTGGTATTCGCACAGGCCATAGGACAGCGCGCAGTCGAATTGCAGCCAGTCGCGATCGGGGCGCATGCCGCCGTAACGGATCAGATTGCGGGCATCCTGGTGGCTGAAGAGGTTTTCACCTGTTGCCATCGGCCCCGGATAGAACTCGGCGAGCGCGGCCTGCAGCGCGTAGTCGAGGGGATCGCCGACTTCCTCGTACCAGAACAAGGGATAATCGCGCAGCATCTTGGCGTAGGCGATGCCGGTCTCGAGATTGAAGCGGCCGTTGGCATCGACCGCGAGCTGCGCGTCCTTGCCGATCTCCTTCAGCACCGCCTCGATGCGAGTGCGGTCCTCCTCGATATCAGCGCCGCCGATCTTCATCTTCACGACGTTGTAGCCGCGGTCGAGATAGCCGCGCATCTCGCCGCGCAGCATCGAGAGATCCTTGCCGGGATAATAATAGCCGCCGGCGGCATAGACGAAGACGCGCGGATTGGCGGTGACGCCGTGACGCTCGGCGAGCAGGCGAAACAGCGGCTTGCCCGCGATCTTTGCGACAGCATCCCACACCGCCATGTCGATGGTGCCGACCGCGACCGAACGCTCGCCGTGGCCGCCCGGCTTCTCGTTGGTCATCATCGCGGCCCAGACTTTGTCGGGGTCGAGATTGTCGCCGGCGGCATTGAGCAGCGACTTCGGATCGGCTTCCGTGATGCGCGAGGCGAAGCGTTCGCGGATCAGGCCGCCCTGCCCGTAGCGGCCGTTGGAATTGAAGCCGTAGCCGACGACGCGCTTGCCGTCGCGCACGACGTCGGTGACGACGGCAACGAGGCTCGTCGTCATCTTCGTGAAGTCGATGTAGGCGTTGCGGATCGGCGATGAGATCGGCTTGGTGATCTCGCGGACGTCGACGATGCGGACGGACATGGGAGGGCCTTTCACTTTCGTCATTGCGAGGAGCGAAGCGACGAAGCAATCCAGACTGCCTCAACCGTGAGATTCTGGATTGCTTCGCTACGCTCGCAATGACATGGAGAGAGCGCGGCGCGGGCTCAGAAACTATTTCTTATCCCTGAAATACGGCTCGACCGGGCCGTGCACCTTGATGGTCAGCGGGTTGCCGCGGCGGTCTTTGGCGTTGCCGGCGGTGACGCGGACCCAGCCTTCGCTGATGCAGTATTCCTCGACATTGGTTTTCTCGACGCCCTTGAAGCGGATGCCGACGTCGCGCGACAGGATGTCCGCGTTGTAATACGGGCTGTTCGGATCGACCGACAGGCGGTCCGGAAATTCGTCGCTCATGATTGTCTCGCTTACAACAGTGTTTCGATTTGATTGCGCAATCCCTCGGGCCGGGCGGTCGGTGCGTAGCGCGCGATCACCTTGCCGGCGCGGTCCACCAGGAATTTGGTGAAATTCCATTTGATGGAGGCGCCGAGCAGGCCCGATTGCTGGTGTTTCAGGTACTCGTACAGAGGATGCGCATTGGCGCCGTTGACATCGATCTTCTCGAACAGGGGAAAGGTGACGTCGTAATGGGTCGAGCAGAATTCCTGGATCTCGTCCGCCTGCCCCGGCTCCTGCGCGCCGAACTGGTTGCAGGGAAAGCCGAGCACGGAGAAGCCGCGCGGCGACAGATTGCGATGCAGATCCTCCAGCCCGCGATATTGCGGCGTGAAGCCGCATTTGCTCGCGGTGTTGACGATCAGCAGCACCTGGCCTTCGAAACGGCGCATGGCGACCTCCTCGCCGGCAAGCGAGTTGGCCTTGAAGTCGTAGATCACCGACATCACTAGCCCACGGGATCGATCGGCGACGGCGGCACGCCGCCCGCCTCGATCGCCTCGCCCGCGAGCAGGCACAGATCCTCGCGATAGCGGCCGGAGACGATATGCACGCCAACGGGCGCCTTGCCGACCAGACCGGTGGACACCACGAGGCCGGGCAATCCCATGAAGGGAATTGCGATCTGCGGCAGCTGCGCTTCCCAGACCCGCTTGAACGACTCGTCGTCCTTGCGGTCGAGATGATCCGGGAACGGCAGCTCGCCGGAGACCGGCGTCAGCAGCACCGCATATCGTTCGAAGAACAGCATCCACTCGCGCGTCAGCGTGGCGCGCCGGGTCAACGCCTTCGCGTAGTTCGCCTGGTCCATCGGCGTAACCCTGCCGCGGTTGCCGCGCAGGCACGCGAGCGCGCCGGGATCGCCCTCGCGCTCGGCCATCTCGAGCTGCGCCTCATAGCCGTCGCCGAGCCAGAGCTTGATCTGCCACTCCACCGCTTCGCGCATCGGCGGCGTGTCCTCGATGACATCGACGGTCCAGCCGGCACGCTCCAGCCGCTTGCCGGCATCACTCACCGCCGCCTTTACCTCCGGCGTGGTGGCAAGCCCGCCCGGATTGAGGCAGAGCGCGGCGCGCTTGTCCCGTGCGGGGCCTTGCAGCGGCACCGGCACGAACCAGGGGTCGCGGATGTCGCGGGCCGACATGGCTTCGAGCGAAATCCTGATGTCGTTGACCGTGCGCGCCAGCGGCCCCGAGACCGCCATGATCTGCGGCCCGATCGGGCGCTCCGGCAGCGCCGGATTGAAGGCCGGGATGCGGCCGAGAGTCGGGCGCAGACCATGCACGCCGCAGGCATAGGCGGGATAGCGGATCGAGCCGGCGATGTCGGTGCCGTGGGCGATGTGGCCGATGCCGGCCGCGACCGCTGAGCCCGCGCCGCCGGAGGAACCGCCCGGCGTCAGCGAGGCGTCGCGCGGGTTCTTGGTGTCGCCATGGACCAGATTGGTGGTGAACCAGCGATAGGAGAAGGCCGGGCAATTGGTGCGGCCGAGCAGGATGGCCCCGGCTTTGCGGAAGTTGGCGACCACCGGGTTGTCTTCGCGCGCGATCAGGTCGCGCTGGAGCTTCAGGCCGTTGGTGGTGGCAAAGCCCTCCTGGTCGACATTGGCCTTGATGGTGACGGGCACGCCGGCGAGCACGCCGGGGTCCTCACCCCTGGCGATGGCGGCATCGACGGCGTCGGCCTGCTTGAGCACGTCGTCCGGGCGGTGGTCGATCACCGCATTGAGCTGAGGATTGACGGCGTCCAGGCGGGCGAGACCGGCTTGGGCGGCCTCCCTGGCGGAGACCTTTCTGGACTTGACGAGGGTGGCGAGGTCGGCGGCCGACAGGCGCCAGAGATCTTGCATGGCTTGCTCCGTATGACCGGCGTCTTTTAGCGCCGGGAACGCGGCAAAGCCATGCGGATTTCGCAGGGGCGAAGGGACGTTCACCTCTCCCGGAGGAAGAGGCGGGCGCCGGGGCGAGCCTTGCTCCTAGTGCCGCGTTGCGGACGGGTCGGGGATGTCCAACAGGGCCTCGGTGAAGGGGAACTCCAGCACGATCTCGCCTTCGACGTCGGTGACCTCGATCACGGCGTCCAGCAAGGCCCGCTGGGCGCCCTCGGACTTCACTACCTCCAGGATCATCTGGCGGGCAACCTCCCAGGCGCGATCGGGGTTGCGCAGGTCCTCCCCTTCGGGATCCACGATCAGTTCGTCGCCGATGCGGGTGTTGAAAAAATATTTGGGCATCACGAGGATCCAGTTTGGGGCGCCTGTACCGGATTGAAAGCTGCACTGCACTCACAACTGCTTTATCAGGACAGGGTTCGCGACCGAATGCGCCGGACGCAAGGCAGCGCACCAGAAGTGACGTTCCAAGGGATCTTTTTCGCGGCGCAGCATGGCCGTTCTCGGGAAAATTTCACTGGCGAAGTTCTCCGCGCGCACTAACTTAACGGCTGGGCGGATACGTCCGAATTCGCGAAAATGGAGTGCCAAAATGGCCTGGAAAGCCCCGAAGATCGTCGAAGTGCCCTGCGGCATGGAGATCAACATGTATGTGAGCGCCACCCGCAAGTAAGCGGCTGGTGAGTTTGCGTTCTGCGCAGGTGGATCTTTCGGCCCACGTACTTTCGGTCACGATCAGTTTCCGGAAGACTAGAATCGTGTCGTCCTGAGATCCACCTGGCGACGTTGCCTCCAGGAGACGGATCATGCTTCGCGTCGTCGTCCTGGGCGCCGCAGCCGGCGGCGGAGTGCCGCAATGGAATTGCGGCTGCGAGGGCTGCCGGGCGGCCCGTGAAAACGGCCCAGAGCTTCAGAGAACCCAGGCCTCGGTCGCCTTCAGCGGCGACGGCGAGCATTGGTTCCTGATCAACGCGTCCCCCGATCTGCGCCAGCAACTGAATGCCACGCCGCAACTGCACCCCAAGGCCGGGGCGCTACGCCATACGCCGATTGCGGGCGTGATCCTGACCAACAGCGAAGTGGATGCGGTGGCAGGCCTGCTGTCGATGCGCGAGAGCTCGCCATTCACGATCTATGCGCATGAGAAGGTGCTGGCGATCCTTGCCAGCAACAGCATCTTCAACGTGCTGAACGAGAAGCACGTGCGGCGTGAGCCGATGGCTATCGGCGAGCCGTTCGAGCCGCGCCTGCCCGATGGTGCGCGCTCCGGGCTGGAAGTGCTGCCCTTCGCCGTCTCAGGCAAGTCGGCCTGGTATCTGGAAGGCAAGACGCATCCCGGCGGCGAGAGCGGCGACGGCGATACGCTGGGGCTGAAGATCACCGACAAGGCGACCGGCAAGTGCTTCTACTTCATCGCGGCCTGCGCCGAGGTGACCGACGCGCTCAAGGCCGAGATCGACGGCGCTTCCCTGGTGTTCTTCGACGGCACGGTGTGGCAGGACGACGAGATGATCAGGGCCGGGCTCGGCCACAAGACCGGCAAGAGCATGGGCCATGTCGCCATGTCCGGTGAGGACGGCGCCATTGCCCGGCTGGCCGACCTCACACTCGACAGGAAGATCTTTCTGCATATCAATAACTCGAACCCGGCGCTGCTGCCCGGCTCAAGCGAGCGGAAAGCCGCTGAACAGGCGGGTTGGCAGATACCGGCGGACGGAACGGAGATTGTGCTGTGAATGCGGCTTCAATGACGGGAATGACAGCGCTCTCGATCGGCAAGGACATCCGGCTCGCCAGCGCCGAGGAGCTCGAGGCGACGCTGCGCCATATCGGGGCGACGCGGTATCACAGCCTGCATCCGTTCCATAAGCTCCTGCACGGCGGCAAGCTGAACAAGGGCCAGGTGCAGGCCTGGGCGCTCAACCGCTATTATTACCAGAGCACGATTCCGATCAAGGACGCGGTGGTGATCTCGCGCTTCCGCGACCGCGCCACGCGCGTGGAATGGCGCCATCGCATCGAGGACCACGACGGCGATGTCGGCAGCGAGGGCGGGATCGAGCGCTGGCTGAAACTGACCGAGGGCCTCGGCCTCGACACGGCCTATGTGGAATCGACGGAAGGCATCTTGCCGGCAACGCGCTTCGCGGTGGAAGCGTACGTGCACTATTGCCGCGAGAAGAGTCCGCTGGAGGCGATCGCCTCCTCGCTCACCGAATTGTTCGCGCCGAATTTGCATGAAGAGCGCATCGCCGGCATGCTGGAGCACTACGATTTCGTCAACCCCGACATCATGAGCTATTTCAAGCGCCGCCTGACCCAGGCGCCGCGCGACGCCAATTTCGCGCTCGATTATGTCAAGGCGCATGCCACGACGCCGGAGCAGCGCGCGCAGGTCTGCAACGCGCTGATCTTCAAGACCAACGTCTTGTGGGTGCAGCTCGACGCGCTCCAGCACGCCTATGTCGAGGGCCACATTCCGCCGGGCGCGTTCGTGCCCAAAGCGGGTTGAGGGAACAGCGATGGCCGGGCCGCGGAACATCAGCGTCAGCGAGGCAAGCCGCCCCGTGCTGCCGCGGCATGCCAAGCTGAAATATGACGAGACCCGGAAAGTCTGGGTGATCCTGGCGCCGGAGCGGGTGCTGGCGCCGGACGAGATCGCGGTCGAGGTCTTGCAACTCTGCGACGGCAAGCGCAGTGTCGGCGACGTGTCCGATCACTTGGCTGCGAAATACGCAGCGCCACGCGAGGCGATCCTGGCCGACGTCATCGTCATGCTGCAGGATCTCGCCGACAAGGGCTTTCTCACCGAGATCAGGGAGAAGACGTCATGAGCGACGTGACCATCCCACCCAGCGACAGCCTCGCGGTGCTGGAGAAGCAGCGCTCGACAGCGGAGACCTTCGGCATTCCGCTCGCGGTGCTGCTCGAGATCACCCACCGCTGCCCGCTGCAATGCCCCTATTGCTCCAATCCCGTCGAGCTCGACCGCTCCGGCAAGGAGCTGACGACGGACGAGTGGAAGAAGGTCCTGAGCGAGCTCGCCGAGATCGGCGTGCTCCAGGTGCATTTCTCCGGCGGCGAGCCGACGGCGCGCAAGGACCTGGTCGAGCTGGTCAAGCATGCCAGCGACGTCGGGCTCTACACCAACCTCATCACCTCGGCCGTGCTGCTGACGCGCGAGCGGCTGGGCGATCTTGCGGATGCCGGGCTGTGCCATGTGCAGATCTCTTTCCAGGGCATCGAGGAAGGTCTCGCCGACCGTGTCGCCGGCTACAAAGGCGGCCATCGCAAGAAGCTTGAAGTCGCGAAGTGGACGCGCGAGCTCGACTTGCCGCTCACCGTGAATGCGGTGATGCACCGGCAGAATTTGCACCAGCTTCCTGACATCATTCAGATGTCGGTCGATCTCGACGCCGACCGGCTCGAGGTCGCCAATGTGCAATATTACGGCTGGGCGCTGAAGAACCGCGCCGCGCTGATGCCGACGGTGGCGCAACTGGATGAGTGCACCGAAATCGTCGAGGAGGCGCGCGAGCGGCTCAAGGGCCGGCTGACGATCGACTACGTCGTTCCCGATTACTATGCGTTGCGGCCGAAGAAATGCATGGGCGGCTGGGGCCGGCAGTTCTTCAACATCTCGCCCGCCGGCAAGGTGCTGCCCTGCCACGCCGCCGAGAGCATCACCGGGCTCGAATTCGAATCGGTGCGCTCCAACCATTCGATCGCCTGGATCTGGCAGAACTCCGAGGCCTTCAACCGCTATCGCGGCACAGGCTGGATGAAGGAGCCGTGCAAGTCCTGCGAATTCCGCGAGATCGATTTCGGCGGCTGCCGCTGCCAGGCCTTTGCGCTGACGGGCGACGCGGCCAACACGGATCCGGCCTGCGCGCTGTCGCCGCTGCACGAGACCATCTTCAAGCAGGCGGAGCGCGAAGCCGAGGGCGAGACCAGCCGCTTTCTCTATCGCAACTTCGCCGGCGGCACCCTGGAATCCGAGAATGGCGCCTGACGCCGACGCAGGTACAGCCGCCAAAGAAGCGGCGAGGCGTGCCGATCCCTTTGCGCCGCTGACCTCCGACATGCTCGACGTCGGCGACGGTCATGAGCTCTACGTCGAGAGCGTCGGCCGCAGCGACGGCATCCCCGCGATCTATCTGCACGGCGGCCCCGGCAGCGGCTGCCAGCCCGACCATCGCCGGCTTTTTGATCCCGAGCGTATGCATGCGGTGCTGTTCGACCAGCGCGGCTGCGGCCGCAGCCGGCCCAAGGGTTCGCGCGAGCACAACACCACGGCGCATCTGATCGCGGACATGGAGACAATCCGCGAGAAGTTCGGCATCTCACGCTGGATGGTGGTCGGCGGCTCCTGGGGCGCGACGCTGGCGCTGGCGTACGCAGAAGCGCATCCCGAGCGCGTCTCCGGCATTGCGCTCCGCGCGACGTTCCTGGGCACGCGAGCCGAGGTGGAAACGGGCTTCACGGTGCGCCTGCCGCAATTCTATCCCGCGCTCTACGAGGACTTTCTGACGGTGCTGCCAAGGGAGGAGCAAGCGCGACCCGTGGAGGCCTATTGGCGCCGCATCCTCGATGCCGATCCGGCCGTGCACGGTCCCGCGGCGCGCGCCTGGCATGACACCGAGCGCGCCTTGTCCGAGCACAAGCCCGCCAAGACGCGGCTGGACCTCACCTCGCTGAACGTCTGGCGCACGCTGCCCGCGACGCCGTTCATGGAGGCGCATTACTTCATCAACAACTCCTTCATGAGCGAAGACCAGTTGTTGCGGAACGCGGGCCGGCTCGAAGGGATTCCCGGCATCATCATCCAGGGCCGCTACGATCTGTTGTGTCCTCCCGAGACATCGCAGGCCCTAACGAAAGTATGGCCCGGTTCCGAGCTTCGCATCGTGGAAGGAGCCGGACATTCGCTCTATGATGCCGGCGTGAGGGACGCGGTGATGAAGTCGATCGCCGACCTCGCATCGAAAGCCGTGCGATAGACTCTGTCCCTTCATCCTGAGGAACGCGCGACAAGCGCGTCTCCAAGGGTGAAGGGCCGAGATGTTGCGACGGGCCTTCATGGTTCGAGATGGCGCTGTCGCGCCTCCTCACCATGAGGGGATGGACTGGGAAGGACAAGAACAATGCCGCTCGCCGGGAAAGGCATGCTGCTGACGTCGATGAATGTCGACGCAGCCGACGAGGCCGATTTCAACCGCTGGTACGATCGTGAGCATCTGGAAGAGCGCGTCGCGATCGACGGATTCCTGGAAGCGCGGCGCTATGTCGCGCATGCCGCCAATCCCAAGTATCTCTCGCTGTACTCGACCGCGACGCTCGACGTGCTCGACAGTCCCGCATATCGGGCGCGGCTCGCCAACCAGACCGACTGGTCGCGGCGCAGCATGGCGCGCTTCAAGGACATGCTGCGCGTCGTCGCGCGCATCACCATCAGCAACGGCACCGGACGGGGTGCTGCGCTCGGCATGGTGCGGCTGCGGCCGACACCCGACAACGCGGCGTCCTTGCGTGATGCACTGCAAGACAGACTGAGACCCGAAACGCGCGACGGCATCATCTCGATGCATCTGCTGGAGAGCGAGCCCGAATTGTCGGGTGCGACGGCCGGCATTCCAGCGGTGCGCAATGAAGGCGCGCGCGACTGGTTCGTGCTGATCGACGGCACGCGGGTCGGCGCTGTCTCGGCCGTCATCGCCGAGCGCTTCACCGGTCCGGCGGCGGCGCCGCTGCCGCCTCCGATTTCCGTCGGCACGTACTGCCTGATGTGGGATCTGGCGAAGAGCGATATCGCGCGCGGCTAGCGTTCGGACGCATTGCAACATGCTGCATTGCACGCGAGATGACGCGCGGCGTTAATGCTGTGCGCGCGTGGCTCCTATGAAAGAGGGGACGCGCGCAAATTTGCCGTTGTACTTCGGAGCCGTTCTAATAAGCTAACCCAATGACGTCATTCAGAAACCAGATCGAAGCGCGCTAAGCGCTCGCCATGCTCACAAAAAAAGGCCGCGGGGTCTTTGAGCCTGCGCGGACAGGGTAGGAATGAAACCGACCGATATTGCGGCCCCCGACTACTTTCACAAAGTGGTCGATTGCCAATGGGCCTGTCCTGCGCACACCCCGGTTCCCGAATACATCCGACTGATCGCACAAGGCCGCTATAGCGACGCCAACATGATCAATTGGAAATCGAACGTGTTTCCCGGCATTCTGGGACGCACTTGCGATCGTCCCTGCGAGCCGGCGTGCCGCCGCGGACGCGTCGAGGAAACCCCCGTCGCGATCTGCCGGCTGAAGCGCGTCGCCGCCGATTTCAAGGACGACATCAAGCAACGCCTGCCGAAGCCCTTGCCGAAGAACGGCAAGCGCGTCGCCTTCGTCGGCGGTGGGCCGGCCTCGCTGACGGTGGCGCGCGATCTGGCGCCGCTCGGCTATCACTGCACCGTGTTCGACGGCGATCCCGAAGCCGGCGGCATGATGCGCACGCAGATCCCGAAATTCCGTCTGCCCAATTCGGTGATCGACGAGGAGACCGGCTACATCCTGGGTCTCGGCGTGGACTTCAAGGGCGGCCACCGCATCGAGAGCATGAAGGCGCTGCTCGCGGAGAAATACGACGCGATCTTCGTCGGCTCCGGCGCCCCGCGCGGCCGCGAGCTCGACATTCCCGGCCGGAAAGAGGCGGCCAGCAACATCCATATCGGCATCGAATGGCTGGCGTCGGTCTCGTTCGGCCATGTCGACAAGATCGGCAAGCGCGTGATCGTGCTCGGCGGCGGCAACACCGCGATGGATTGCTGCCGCACCGCGCGTCGTCTCGGCGGCGAAGAGGTGAAGGTCGTCGTCCGCTCGGGCTTCGAGGAGATGAAGGCCTCGCCCTGGGAGAAGGAGGATGCGCTCCACGAGGATATTCCGATCCTCAATTTCATGGTCCCTGTCGCCTTCGTCCACGACAACGGCAAGCTCACCGGCATCACCTTCCAGAAGGTGAAGGCCGAATACGATGCCAAGGGGCGCCGCAACCTCGTTCCCTCGGGTGAGCCGGACCAGACCATCGAATGCGACGACGTGCTGGTCGCGGTCGGCCAGGAGAACGCCTTCCCCTGGATCGAGCAGGATTGCGGCATCGAATTCGACAAATGGCACATGCCCAAGGTCGATCCCAAGACATTCGTCTCGACCAATCCAAAAGTGTTCTTCGGCGGCGACGCCGCGTTCGGCCCGAAGAACATCATCTGGGCAGTGGCGCACGGCCACGACGCCGCGCTGTCGATCCACAAGATGCTGTCGGGCGATGACATCACCGAGCGTCCGCTGCCTGAGGTGCAGATCTCATCGCAGAAGATGGGCATTCATGAATGGAGCTATGACAACGACATCTCCATCGACAAGCGTTACAAGGTTCCGCATCGCGATAAGGTCGTCGCGCTGAAGGACATCCGCACCGAGGTCGAGCTCGGCTACGACGTCAAGCTCGCGCTCGGCGAGGCGCATCGCTGCCTGAACTGCGACGTGCAGACCGTGTTCTCCACCTCGCTCTGCATCGAGTGCGATGCTTGCGTCGATATCTGCCCGATGGATTGCATCACCTTCACGGCCAATGGCGAGGAAAGCGACCTGCGCCAACGCCTGAAGGCGCCCTCGCCGCATCCGGACCAGGACCTCTACGTCTCCTCCGATCTGAAGACCGGGCGCGTCATGGTCAAGGACGAGGACGTCTGCCTGCATTGCGGGCTGTGCGCCGAGCGTTGTCCCACCGGCGCCTGGGACATGCAGAAATATTTCATCGAGATGACTCACGCAGGCTCAGCATGTCCGACAAAAAGCCGATCAGCAGCGTAAACGACTTCGTCGTCCGTTTCGCCAACGTCAACGGCTCGGGCTCGGCCAGCGCCAACGAGATGTTCGCACGCGCGATCCTGCGTCACGGCGTGCCCGTGTCCCCGCGCAACATCTTCCCCTCCAACATCCAGGGCCTGCCGACCTGGTACGAGGTGCGGGTCACCGAAGACGGTCATCTCGGCGCCCGCGGCGGGGTCGACATGATGGTCGCGATGAACCCGCAGACCTGGGACAAGGACGTCGCCGGCATCGAGCCCGGCGGCTACCTGTTCTACGATTCCACCAAGCCGATGCCGTCGACGAAATTCCGCGACGACATCACCGTGATCGGCGTCCCCTTAACCGCCATCACCAATTCGACCTACACCGATCCGCGCCAGCGCCAGCTGTTCAAGAACATCATCTATCTGGGCGCGCTCAGTGCGCTGCTCGACATGGACCCGAAGCTGATCGAGCAGCTGATCGGCGAGCAGTACAAGGGCAAGGAGAAGCTGCTCTCCTCCAATGTCCATGCGCTGCATCTCGGCCGCGACTGGGCGCTGCAGAACTTGAAGTGCCCGATCGGGTTGCGGGTGAAGAAGTCCGACAAGGTCGGCGACCGCATCTTCATCGAGGGCAACAGCGCCGCCGCGCTCGGCGCAGTTTATGGCGGCGCCACCGTCTGCGCCTGGTATCCGATCACGCCGTCCTCGTCGGTGGCCGAAGCCTTCACGGCGCATTGCAAGAAGTACCGGCACGATCCTGAGACAGGCAAAGCCAAATACGCCATCGTGCAGGGCGAGGATGAACTGGCCTCGATCGGCATCGTCATCGGTGCGTCCTGGAACGGTGCCCGCGCCTTCACCGCGACCTCCGGTCCCGGCATCTCCCTGATGACCGAGTTCATCGGCCTCTCATACTTCGCCGAGATCCCGGCCGTGATCATGAACATCCAGCGCGCCGGCCCCTCGACGGGCATGCCGACCCGCACCCAGCAATGCGACATCATCGCCTGCGCCTATGCCTCGCACGGCGACACCAAGCATGTGCTGCTGTTCCCCGAAGATCCCGCCGAGGCCTTCGAGTTCGCGGCCGCCGCCTTCGATCTCGCCGAGCGGCTGCAGACCACGATATTCCTGATGCTCGACCTCGACATCGGCATGAACCACCGGCTCTGTCGCCCGCTCAAGTGGGACGATGCCAAGCAGTATGACCGCGGCAAGGTGATGACCGCGGAGATGCTGGACGAGGGCCGCGACTTCGGCCGCTATCTCGACGTCGACGGCGACGGCATTCCCTACCGCACCTACCCCGGCACGCACCCGACCAAGGGCTCCTATTTTACCCGCGGCACGTCGCGCGACCGCTATGCGCGCTACTCCGAGGAAGGCTCGGTCTACGCCGACAACATGCAGCGCCTGATGCGCAAGTTCGAGACCGCGCAGGACATGGTGCCGCGACCGCTGCAGGCCAATGCCGAACGGCCGACCAAATATGGCGTGATCTATTTCGGCTCGACCTCGCCGGCGATGGACGAGGCAATTGGCTTGTTGGAAGCGCGCGGACATCAGCTCGACCGCCTGCGCATCCGCGCCTTCCCGTTTCATTCGAGCGTGGCGAGCTTCCTTGCCGAGCACGACTTCGTCTACGTGGTCGAGCAGAACCGCGACAGCCAGCTCCGCCAGCTCATCGTCAACGAGAACGGTATCGACCCGGTGCGGCTCGTGCCGATCGTGCATTATGACGGCTCGCCGATCACCGCCCGGTTCATCGCAAAAGCCATTGGTGACCACCAGGATCACCTCAAGGTGACCCCGCTCCGCAAGGCCATGTCATGACCTACATCGCAAAGCCCAAATTTCACCATCCCGGTCTGAAGAAGAACGAGCTCGGCTACACCCATCGCGACTACGAGGGCAAGATCTCGACCTTGTGCGCCGGCTGCGGCCATGATTCGATCACGGCCTCGATCATCGAGGCCTGCTACGAGCTCTCGATCGAGCCGCACCGGGTGGCGAAGATTTCCGGCATCGGCTGCTCGTCGAAGACGCCGGACTATTTTCTCGGCAATTCGCACGGCTTCAACTCCGTGCACGGCCGAATGCCCAGCGTGCTGACAGGCGCCAATCTCGCCAATCGCGATCTGATCTATCTCGGCGTCTCAGGCGACGGCGATTCCGCCTCGATCGGCTTCGGCCAGTTCGCGCATTCGATCCGGCGCGGCGTCAACATGACCTATATCGTAGAGAACAACGGCGTCTACGGCCTGACCAAGGGCCAGTTCTCCGCGACAGCCGACCGCGGCTCGAAGAGCAAGAAGGGCGTCACCAATACCGACAACGCCATCGACCTCGTCGCCATCGCGCTGCAACTCGGCGCTACCTTCGTCGCGCGCTCGTTCTCCGGCGACAAGACCCAGCTGGTGCCGCTGATCGCGGCCGCGATCCGACACAAGGGCGCGTCCTTCATCGACGTCATCAGCCCCTGCATCGCCTTCAACAACCACGCCGGCTCGACCAAGAGTTTTGATTATGTCCGCGAGCACAACGACGCCGTGAACCGGCTCGATGTGCTGGTCGGTCGCGACCCGATCGCGGTGGACTACGCGCCGGGCACGGTGCAGATGGTCGAGCAGCACGACGGCAGCAAGATCGCGCTGCGCAAGATCGACGCCGATTACGATCCGCATGACCGGCTGGGCGCGATGACCTTCCTGCAGAGGCACGCCGCCAAAGGCCAGATCGTCACCGGACTGCTCTATGTCGATCCCGACGCGGAAGATATGCACGAGCACCTCAACACGGTGGAAACCCCGCTCAATTCGCTGGAAGCGGACACGCTTTGCCCGGGCTCGGCGGTGCTGGACAAGATCAACGCCAGCCTGCGGTGATCATCTTCCCGCCGACGCCGGCGGCCTGACGCGGATCGTGATCTTCTCCGACACGATGGGTGGTTCGAACGGATAGTGCTTGGCGTCGCCAAGCACTAGTTGCAGCGTGTGCGCACCGGGCGGAAGCTCGAGGAACGTTTCGGTCTGTCCTGCTCCGAAATGCAGATGGGACTTGTCCTGCGGAATCGGCTCCTTGGCATCGATGGGATCTTTCACATCGATCAACAGATGATGATGGCCCGCATTGTGGTAGTCATCACCAGCATGCGTCACGCCCATGTTGCGCAGGCCGAACCGGACCCAAAATCCACCACGGACCTTCTGGCCGTCATACGGCGTAATGAAATAGAGCTTGGCGTCCTTGGGGGCGGATTTGCCTTGCGAGTAGGCCGCGTCCGGAAGCAATGCAAGTGCGGCCGCCAGCGCGATCCAGAAAATGACCTTCATCAAATTGACTCCAGTATTACGGACTAAGCGCAATGCGGAATCCGTGCGTGGGGTAACGGACATTGGTGTCGTATCCACCGCGGTTTGACGGCCGCACATATCTCGAATCGTTCTTCCAGGAGCCCGACCGCAGGACATGAGCGCTGCAGTCAGCGCTGCGCCACGCCGAGCCGTCGCTCGGCGCCCCCTGATAGGTCCTATGCCAGCAGTCCTCGACCCACTGGTCGATGCCGCCGCCCATGTCATAGAGTCCGAATGGATTAGGCTTGAAGCTGCCGACCTTGGCCGGCTGCTCGGCCGCGAGATCACCGCAATCCTTGCATCCGGCCATGCCCGGTTGGAGCTTGTCGCCCCACCAGTACTTGCTCTGCGTTCCGCCGCGCGCTGCATATTCCCATTCGGCTTCGGTCGGAAGACGGTAAGGCTTCTTGGCCGCCTGCGCGAGCCAGACGACATATTGCTGCGCGTCGGCCCAGCTCACATTGCTGACGGGGGCATCGTCCTTGCCGGTTGCCGTGAATCCGCACCCCTTTGCAGCGGCACATTCGTTCCATTCCCGCACGATGACCGGATATTTTCCGATCGAGAACGGCTTGATCGTGACCTGATGGACAGGTCGCTCGGTCGGATCGTCATTGCTTCCCATCGCGAAACTGCCGCCGCGAATGGCGATCATCTCGGGTTCGCGAAGTGGCACCGCCGATGGGCTGGGCGCCGGCGAAGGCGACGAAGCCAATGACGGAGACGGTTGCGGGGTCTGCGTCGCCGCCTCGCTTGGCAGCGGTTGCGGGCTTGGTGAAGCGGCAGGAGAAGTGGCAGGAGGGGGGGCCGGCACGGCTGCCTGCTCTCCGATCCTGCCGGGCTGCGCCAGCAAATACCAGAGCACGCCTGCGGCCATCATCATCACTGTAATGGCCAGCAGAAAGATCAGCGTGTTCTCACGCCGGCCCCTGGTATTGCCAACGGCATCCGCGTCCGGCAGCACGCGATAGACGCGAACAGGATCAGTGATGTTCTTGACTTTGCGGTCGCCGAGCGACTCATAGCCGCATACCACCTTGTGCTTGATCTGCTCGTAGATCGCGCCTGAGATATAGACTTGGCCCGGCTCGGCAATTCCCTCAATACGTGTCGCGATGTTGACGCCGTCGCCGTAGACATCGTCCGGCTCCACGATCACGTCGCCGAGATTGACGCCAATCCGGTATTCGAGCCGCGAATGCTTCGGAAGCGAGGCGTTGCGGCCGATCAGGTTCTGCTGGATGACGATGCTGCACCGAACGGCCTCGACCGGACTATCGAAAATGGCAATGAAACCATCACCCGTTGTCTTCACCAGAGCACCATGGTGCTCGACGATGCTGGGCTGAATGAGATCCCGCTCGATCCGCTTGACGCGGGCATGCGTCCCCTCCTCATCTGCCTGCATCATGCGGCTGTAGGAAGCGATGTCACCGACAATGATCGCAGCGAGACGACGAGGCATAGGACCGTGTGGAGGCGGCCCATCCTGATTGCCGGATTTGAAGTTGCGAATTTCGCCCATTGCGGGGGACTCCACATACTGACAAGGCAGCCCCAGCCTACGACTGCCAAAGGCTGTCGTCTGTGAAGGCTACCACATTGACGAACCGAGACAATGTCAGAGCAACGGGCGGCATCGGGTTCCGAGGAATGAAGGCGCTCCACCGCTTGAACCTTCTTGATCCCGCCTGTGACTAAGGCTGGACCTGAAAACTGCTCCGAGTCGGCATCGCGATGGCGGCAGGAGCGATCTGGGACAATTGAACGAGGGGCACCGCGCCTGCGTCTAACAGACAGCAACTCTGTCCTGCTGCGATCGAAATTGCCGCGCGCTCGAGGCCGTCATGAAGCTCTCCATCTTCGCCTTCATTTTCGCTGCGCTGACCAGCGCCGCCGCGGCCGAGGAAGGCGACGACATCCGCGAGGCCAGCAAGGCCGAAACCGAGACCTTCAACACGCGCATGTATGCGGGCGCGCCCGACAACAAGGCCTATGCCTGCTTCGTCCGCCGCTACGATGCCGAGCATCTGGCGCGGCATCCGAAGCAGAAGGTTGCCGCGATGAAGCTGCTGATCTCCGCGGAATTCGACAAGGAGGACAAGGAGCTGCACCATTCCTTCCGCCTCGGCTTCCGATATCGTCATCGCTCCGGCGATTTCGATTCCAGCGGCTCGTGTAACCACGCCGTGTTCACCAAGGGCGGTAGCGAAGTGCGCCTCGGCTGCGGCGTCGACTGCGACGGCGGCGGCATCGGCGTTGCACTGTCGAAGGACGACAAGTCGGCGATCGTGCGGCTCGAACGCGTCAGGGTCTGGCAGAACAACAAGCCGGACGACGAGGCCGAGCATTCGCTGACGGCCGGCGCCGACGACAAGATCTTCCGGCTCGACCGCGCCGACAACAGCGAGTGCGCCTCGCTGGTGACGGACCGCAAGGAACTCGCCGCGCTGCGCTCGAAGTGATATCTGTTCGGCGTCCAGTCGAAAGGAGATCGCCATGAACCGCCGAAACATCCTGTGGAGTGCCGTCTCGGCTTTGGGCGCGGCCTTTGGCGTCTCGCGTGCGCAAGCGGCCACGGAAGCCGGCGCGGGCAACAAGCTCAAGGTGGTCTACCATCTCAGCGACGCCGAGAAGGTCAATTTCGTGCTCGGCAACATCCAGAACCACTTCGACGGGGTCGGCGGCCCCGAGCATGTCACGATCGCGCTTGTCATCCACGGGCCGGCGCTGAAGGCATTTCACTGGGCGCAGGCCAACCCCGATGTCACCAGGCGCATCGGCGACTTTTCCAAAGGCGGCGTCGAGCTCGCCGCTTGCGGCAACACGATGAAGGTGCAGAACGTCACGCTGACTGATCTGTTGCCCGGCTTCGTGAGCGCGGAGCAAGGCGGCGTGGTCCGCATCGCGGAGTTGCAGTCCCAAGGGTATTTGTACTTGCGACCGTAGCAGTGTGCTCGGGGCACCCGTATCTCCCCGTCATGCGAGCGCGGCAAAGCGATCCAAGATCCCACCGCCGAGCCAGTCCGGATTGCTTCGCCGCAAGGGCTCCTCGCCCATGGCGGCGGGGCGAGCTGCGCGCGGTATGATCCTTTCCCTCGTTCGGACTTGACTCACCCATAACTCCACAGTTATGAATTTATCCATAACTTCCTGGTTATGGATCTCCATGTCTCCCGCCCCCGATCTCCTGTTCAGAACGCTCGCCGACCCCACGAGGCGGGCGATCTTCGAGCGGCTTTGTCGCGAGGGCGAGCAGACGGTCGGGGCACTGACGGCGCGATCGGGCGTTTCCCAGCCCGCGGTCTCCAAGCATCTCGGCGCGCTGAAGCAGGCCGGCCTCGTACGTGACCGCCATGAAGGACGGCAGACCCATTACAGCGCGCTGCCCGGCGCGCTCGATCCGCTGAACGACTGGACCAGCCAGATGGCCGGCTTCTGGCAAAGGCGGCTCGACGCACTCGACGATCTCCTGAAGAGGATGGACCAATGACTGAACCCTCAAACGAGACGCGCTCCGTGGTCGTCGAGCGAGAATTTGCCTTTCCGCCCGAGCGGCTCTGGCGCGCGCTGACGCAGCCGCATCTGATCGAGGAATGGCTGATGAAGAACGACTTCAAGCCGTCAGTCGGTCATCGTTTCAACCTGCACGGCGAATGGGGCGGCGTGCTGGACTGCGAGGTACTCACCATCGAGCCGCAGAAGAGCCTCGCCTATACATGGAATTTCTCGCATGAGGATTCCGCCTTCGACCTCAAAAGCGTCGTGACCTTCACGCTGACACCGACGAGCGCAGGCACGCATTTGCGCGTGGAGCAGGCGGGCTTCGGCCCGACGCAGAAGCAGGCCTATGGCGGCGCGCACGCCGGCTGGAAGCAGTTCTTCAACAAGCTGGACGAACTGCTCGCGCGGGCCGACTAGCTCCATCCGCTTCCATTCCGATCAATATCAACGGAGGTCCCTAGTGAGCACGCATATGTGGGTTCGGCAGATTCATCGCTGGCTGTCGATGGCTTTCACGATCGCGGTCATCGCCAACATCGTGGCGATGACCGTGCAGGTCCAGGCCGTGTGGATCGGCTTCCTGGCACTCGTCCCGCTCATTCCGTTGCTCGCGACGGGGCTCTATCTGTTCGCGCTGCCTTATCTCGGCCGGCGTGGCGGCGCGCACGGTGAGGCAGGCTCGTGAAGAAGGCGGCGGCGAAGAAGAGCAGCGCGAAGGAAACAGGCGCAGCGTCAGCCTCGAAACTGATCGACGGCAGGATCAGGGAGCTCGGCGATTGGCGCGGCGAGATGCTGGGGCGGATCCGCGACCTGATCAAGCAGGCCGATCCCGACGTGGTCGAGGCGTGGAAATGGCGCGGCGTTCCCGTATGGGAGCATGACGGCATCATCTGCACCGGCGAGACCTACAAGGAAGTGGTGAAGATGACCTTTGCCAAGGGCGCGGCCCTGGAGGATCCGGCGCGCCTGTTCAACTCCAGCCTCGACGGAAACGTGCGCCGTGCGATCGATATTCGCGAAGGCGACAAGATCGACGCGAAGGCGTTGAAGGCGCTGATCCGTGCGGCGGTGGAGCTGAATGCGAGCAAGAAGCCGGCGAAGAAGCGGCCGGCGTAGAACAGCCGTCGCGCCACGAGCGCCTTCCTTTTCCCCTTGTGGGAGACGTTGGCGCGAAGCGCCGGATGGGGGGTATCTATCGGCACTGAGGGTGCGGAGAGATACCCCTCACCCAAGTGAGCTTGTATCTGCCGGCGCCGCTGCCCTCTCCCACAAGGGGCGAGGGCACGTCAATGCGCATCTCTCCGCGTGGCCGGCCGCCTCAAGCCACCGCCGCCGCAATCGGGCGCGGGCTCACGACGTATTCGCGCAGGACCTTGTCGTTGGCGTCGACCTCGATCAGCGCGACGTCGTAGGTCCAGAGGTCGGCGAGATGCTGCAGCACCCGCTTGGCGTCGGTCTCGTTGAGCTGCGAGCCCTTGATGACGTGGTGGTGCAGGATCAACCGGCGATCGCCGGAGAGATCGACGTCGACCACCTCGATGTTGGCGTCGATGTAGCCGACATCATGCTGCCGCGCCAGCTCGCGGCGAACGCGGCGGAAGCCGCGCTCGTCATGAATGGCATCGACCCGGATACCGGCGCGCTCTTCGGGATCGTCATGCAGGTGGAACATGCGGAAGTGCCGCATCAGCTTCGGGCTCAGGAACTGCGCGATGAAGCTTTCATCGCGGTAGTTGGCCCAGACGTCGCGCAGCACGCCCATGACGTCGTTCTTGCCGGCGATATCAGGAAACCATTCGCGATCCTCGTCCTCCGGACGGGTAACGATGCGCTCGATGTCCTGCATCACGGCAAAACCGAGCGCATAGGGATTGAAGCCGGAGAAGCGCGGGTCGTCGAATTCGGGCTGGAACACAACGTTGGTGTGCGATCCCAGGAACTCCAGGAAGTTTCCGTCGGTGATGCGGCCCTGCTGGTGCAGCTTGGTCATGATGCGATAGTGGACGTAGGTCGCCGTCCCCTCGTTCATCACCTTGGTCTGGCTCTGCGGGTAAAAATATTGCGCAATGTGGCGGACGATGCGGAGCAGCTCACGCTGCCACGGCGCCAGACGCGGCGCGCTCTTCTCCAGGAAGTAGAGCAAATTCTCCTGCGGCAGGCCGAGCAGCTTGCGGCGGCGCTCGATGCTGAGCGCAGAGCGGGTCTTGCTCTTGCCGGCCGGCACGGTGCGCCAGAGATCGTTGAAGACCTCTTCCTCATGCTGACGGCGGCGCCCTGCCCGCTTTTCCTCGGCGCGCAGATCGAGCTTCTTCTTGCCGGGATAGCGGTCGATGCCGTGCGACATCAGCGCATGCGCGGCATCCAGCGTGCGCTCGACCTCGACGCGGCCGTAACGCTCCTCGCATTGCATGACGTAGTTCTTGGCGAAATCGAGATAATCCAGGATGCCGTCGGCATCGGTCCACTGCTTGAACAGATAATTGTTCTTGAAGAAGTGGTTATGGCCGAAGGCGGCGTGGGCGATCACCAGCGTCTGCATCGTCGCCGTGTTCTCCTCCATCAGGTAGGAGATGCAGGGCGAGGAGTTGATGACGATCTCGTAGGCGAGCCCCATCAGGCCCTTGCGATAGGACGCCTCGTGGTACGCAAAATGCTTGCCGAACGACCAGTGCTTGTAGAACAGCGGCATGCCGACCGACGAATAGGCGTCCAGCATCTGCTCGGCGGTGATGACCTCGATCTGGTTCGGATAGACGTCGAGCCCGAGATCCTTCAGCGCCACCTCCTCGCAGGCATCGGTGATGCGCTGCAAGGTGTGGAAATCCCAATCCGCGCCTTCGAACAATCGTTCCGTCATGGAGCGGCTTTCTCCTGGGCAGTCTCGCGACGCTGAAACAAATCGTGGAACACCGGAAAGATCTCGCTGCGTTCCGAGACCTTGCGCATCGAGAGCGGTGCGCCGCTGTTGCGCAGACGCTCATAGAGAGTCCAGAGCGAGGAATCGGAGAGATCGAACGCGCTGCCGCCGGATTCCCCGACCTCGAGATAGGCGAAGAACTGGCAGACCGGCAGGATCTTGTCGGTCAACAGCATGCCGGTGAGCTCGCCGTCGGAATAGGAATTGTCGCCGTCGGAGGCCTGCGCGGCATAGATGTTCCAGTCCGACGGGTTGAAGCGCTCGCGCACGATCTCGTGCATCGCCTGCAGCGCGCTGGAGACGAGCGTGCCGCCCGAGGCCGGCCCGTAGAAGAAGGTCTGCTCGTCGACCTCCTCGGCGCGGTCGGTGTGGCGGATGAAGACGATCTCGACATGCTTGTAGCGGCGCTTCAGGAACACGTAGAGCAGCATGTAGAATCGTTTGGCGAGATCCTTCATGTGCTCGGACATCGAGCCCGAGACGTCCATCAGGCAGAACATCACCGCCTGCGCCACCGGCCGAGGCACCGTCTCGAAGCGGCGGTAGCGGATGTCGAGCGGATCGATGAAGGGAATGCGCTTGGTCTTCGCCTTCAGCTTTTCGAGCTGGTCGAGCAGCTCCAAACGCTCGTCCTCGTCGGTGCATGCGGCGATCGCGGCCTCCAGCTCTTCAACCTCCTCCTTGCGGGGACGCTTGAGCGCGATGCGGCGGGCCAGCGCCAGCTTCACCGTCCGGCTCACCGAGATGTTGGCGGGCGAGCCCGAGGTCGTGTAGCCGGCGCGCTGGATGCCCTCGCTCTCGGTCTGCGCGATCTTGCGCTTGGCGAGATCCGGCAGCTCGAGATCGTCGAGGAAGAGATCGACGAACTCGTCACGGCTGAGCACGAAACGGAAAGCGTCCTCGCTGTCGCCTTCGCCCGGGCCTGAATCCTTGGCGCTGCCCTGGCCGGAGCGCTGGAGGTAGTCGCCCTCGATGAACTTCTTGTTGCCGGGCAACACCATGTCGCGCGTTCCGCCCTCGCGGCGGAAGCGCGGCTCGTGCATGCCGTCGAGGGGGATCGTGACTTCGCCCCCCTCCAGGACGTCCTTGATGTCGCGTTCCTGCGAGGTCTTCTTGACGGCGCCCTGCACCAGGGACTTGGCCCGACGCAAGAACCGCTGGCGGTTCTCAAGACTCTTGCCGCCTGGATTCAGGCGCCTGTCAATAATGTGAATGGGCACTTGACCATTCGCCTCCCATTCCGCCTCAACCGGCCTGCTTCACACGCATGTACCATTCGACGAGCCGGCGAACCTGACGCTCGGTGTAGCCGCGCTCCACCATGCGTGCGACGAACTCGCCATGCTTCTTCTCCGTCTCGCCGTCCTTCTTCGACCCGAAGGAGATGACCGGAAGCAGATCCTCGACCTGGGAGAATATCCTCTTTTCGATCACGTCGCGAATCTTCTCGTAGGAGGTCCAGGTCGGATTCTTGCCGCCGTTCTGGGCCCGCGACCGTAACGAGAATTTGACAACCTCGTTGCGGAAGTCCTTGGGGTTGGCGATGCCCGCCGGCTTCTCGATTTTCGTCAGCTCCTGGTTCAAAAGCTCGCGATCCAGCAGCTGGCCGGTGTCGGGATCCTTGAAATCCTGGTCCTCGATCCAGGCGTCGGCATAGTCGACGTAGCGATCGAACAGATTCTGGCCGTAATCGGAGTAGGATTCCAGATAGGCCTTCTGGATCTCGTTACCGATGAACTCGGCATAACGCGGCGCGAGATCCGCCTTGATGAATTCGAGATAGCGCTTCTCGACTTCCTCCGGCAGCTGCTCGCGGCGGATCGACTGCTCCAGCGCGTACATCAGATGCACGGCGTCGGCGGCGACCTCCTGCGGGTCGTGGTTGAAGGTCGCAGCCAGGATCTTGAAGGCGAAGCGGGTGGAGACGCCGTCCATGCCCTCGTCGACGCCGGCGGCGTCGCGATATTCCTGGACGCTGCGCGCCTTCGGATCGGATTCCTTCAGGCTCTCGCCGTCGTAAACCCGCATCTTGGCAAACACCGTGGAATTCTCGTGCTTGCGCAGGCGAGACATCACCGAGAACCGCGCCAGCGTCTCCAGCGTCGAGGGCGCGCAAGGCGCCGACGCGAGCTCGGAGCCCTGGATCAGCTTCTCGTAGATCTTCTGCTCCTCCGTGATCCTCAGGCAGTACGGCACCTTGATCACGCAGATGCGGTCGATGAAGGCTTCGTTGTTCTTGTTGGCCTTGAAGCTCGCCCACTCGGCCTCGTTGGAGTGCGCCAGGATCACGCCGGTGAACGGAATCGCGCCGATGTTCTCGGTGCCGATATAGTTGCCTTCCTGCGTCGCGGTGAGCAGCGGGTGCAGCATCTTGATCGGCGCCTTGAACATCTCGACGAACTCGAGCACGCCCTGGTTGGCGCGGTTGAGGCCGCCGGAATAGCTGTAGGCGTCGGGATCGTTCTGCGCGTAGGTCTCGAGCTTGCGGATATCGACCTTGCCCACCAGCGAGGAGATGTCCTGGTTGTTTTCGTCACCGGGCTCGGTCTTGGCGATGCCGATCTGCCGCAGCCTCGACGGCTGGATCTTTGCGACGCGGAACTGGGAAATGTCGCCGCCGAAGGCTTCCAGCCGCTTGTAGCACCACGGGCTCATCAGTCCGGTGAGACGGCGGCGCGGGATGCCGTATTTCTCTTCCAGCATCGGCCCGAGCTGATCGGGGTCGAACAGGCTGAGCGGGCTCTCGAACACGGGCGAGAGTTCATCGCCGGCCTTGAGCACGTAGATCGGATGCACTTCCATCAGCGACTTCAGCCGCTCGGCAAGCGAGGATTTGCCACCGCCGACCGGCCCGAGCAGATAGAGGATCTGCTTGCGCTCTTCGAGACCTTGCGCGGCATGGCGGAAGAAACCGACGATGCGCTCGATGGTTTCTTCCATGCCGTAGAAGCCGGCGAAGGCCGGATAGGTGCGGATCGTGCGGTTCAAAAAAATACGGCCAAGGCGTGGATCCTTGGCCGTGTCGATCGTCTGGGGTTCGCCGATGGCAGCTAGCAGTCGTTCGGCCGCGTTCGCGTATTTCATGGGATCGCTTCGACACGATTCCAGATATTCCGCCATCGACATGTCGTGCTGGCTTCTCGCCTCGAACGACCGAGCGAAAGCGTTGAATAGAGAATCGTTGTACATGATCCCTCTCCGCGTGAGTTCCGCTACAAGCTGAAACGAAAGCAGTTACCGGACCGTTCCTCAGGCCGTTTCGAATCAGCGTGAGCACATGACGATCATTGGACACCCGGGTGCCGACACGACGCAACGCACAACGTAGGCACTCGATGAGTTACGAACAGGCACCTGCCTGTAATTTGTGCGAATCTCTGTCTATATTGGCTCATTTCCAGAAATTGTCACTTGGTCGCAACATCCGGGCGATACCGGGGATGAGGCCATCCGGCGCTGCAACATAGATATCGACGAGCGGCGATCTTATGACGCTTGTACGGCGAAGCCTTGGGTGTCTTTGAAGCCCTGGGCGCCTTGGGTGCCGCGTTCATCTTCCTGCTGCAATGCGGTGCGCGGACTGCCGACGGCATTGTGACAGTCGCGACAAGCGCGCAGCAATGTATCAAAATCGGTCGCCAGGCCGTCCGACCGGATGACGATTCGATTGTTCTGCGCAAGGCGCGCCAGATTGCGGATGCTGCAGAGCTGCCGCTGCAAGCCCTGCGTCGGCGTCAGCACGACCATGTTGTGACCGTCGCGTTGTTCAGCCGAAATCTCCGCGATCGAATCCCACGGCAGAAATTCATTGCCGATGCGGAGATCGCGGATGCCGTAGGGCGTGACCACCACCACCGGTCCCCGCTCGGCGGGGAGCATCCAGATCAGCCGGATTGTGATCAGGGCGAACACCACGACGCCGACAAATCCGGCCATCACGTCGTACTCGCCAAGACCATCCCACCAGTTGAAGGCGAGGCTGGCACTGAGCAGGGTCATGGCAAAGCCCGCCGCGACCAGCAGTCGCAGCGAGGTCGTACAGGAGCCGATTTCGAGGTCGGGCGATGCGTCGACGCATCCGGCCGGCGGCGGACTGTGGGCGACGGCGAACGCGACACCGTCATTTTGAGCCTGCATGCTTTTCCCCAGCGTGGCCATTCGCGGCCAGCCACGTACCAGACGGATCGGAATCCACCGATGGCCCTCAACGCAGCCACCGGTTGATAACCAAGCGGCCGACGTTACGCAACAAGACCGGCCGAAACCTCGGCCAACGACTTTTTACGCAACAACGGCAGCTACCGCCCGGATCGCCATGATCGCGACGGAGTTACACCGGAGGGTATGACGCCTGTACCCTTGATTGGTTCCCTCCCGGGAGCATGTAAGTTAGAGGATAGCGCGTCAGGACCGGCGCGGAAACCCCTCGCCCGCAGGCTTGGAGATAAATAGGCATCATGAATCCCGTCAAAGAATTGGAAAAGCACGGCCAGGCCGTCTGGCTGGACTTCCTCGCCCGCGGCTTCATCGCCAAGGGCGACCTGAAGCGGCTGATCGACACCGACGGCGTCAAGGGCGTCACCTCCAATCCCTCGATCTTCGAGAAGGCGATCGGCAGCTCGGACGAATACGACGCCCCGATCGGCAGGGCGCTGAAGCGCGGCGACCGGAGCGTGGCCGATTTGTTCGAGGCGGTCGCGGTCGAGGACATTCAGAACGCCGCCGACGTACTGCGCCCGGTCTATGACCGCCTCAAGGGCGGCGACGGCTATGTCAGCCTGGAAGTCTCGCCCTATCTCGCCATGGACACCGCCGGAACCGTTGCCGAGGCGCGGCGGCTCTGGAAGGACGTGGCCCGCAAGAACCTGATGGTGAAGGTGCCGGCGACGCCCGAGGGCCTGCCGGCGATCGAGACGCTGATCGGCGACGGGATCAGCATCAACATCACGCTGCTGTTCTCCAAGGCGGTCTACCTGGAGGTGGCCGAAGCCTACATCGCCGGTCTCGAAAAATACGTCGCCGGCGGCGGCGATCCCTCTCACGTCGCGAGCGTGGCGAGCTTTTTCGTCAGCCGCATCGACTCGGTGGTCGACAAGCAACTCGACGAGAAGATCGCCCGCGCCAACGATCCATCCGAGAAGGAGCGGCTCGCCGCGCTCAAGGGCAAGGTTGCGATCGCCAACGCCAAGGTCGCCTACCAGGATTACAAGCGCCTGTTCTCGGGTCCGCGCTGGGACAAGCTCGCCGCCAAGGGCGCCAAGCCACAGCGCATGTTGTGGGCCTCGACCGGCACGAAGAACAAGGAGTACAGCGACGTTCTCTATGTCGAGGAGCTGATCGGCCCCGACACCATCAACACAGTGCCGCCGGCAACGCTGGACGCCTTCCGCGACCATGGCAAGCCGCGCGACAGCCTGGAAGAGAATGTCGACGACGCCAGGCGCGTGCTGGAAGGGCTGGAGCGCTCCGGCATCTCGCTCGATGAGATCACCGAGGAGCTGGTCAAGGACGGCGTGAAGCAATTTGCCGATGCCGCCGACAAGCTCTACGGCGCCGTCGCCCACAAGCGCGCGACCGTGCTGGGGCCCGCGCTCGACCGCCAGTCTCTCTCGCTCGGCGAGGGACTCGGCAAGACGGTCGCCAAGAGTACCGAGGAATGGCGCGCATCGGCAAAGATCCGCAGGCTCTGGCAGCGCGACAAGTCGGTGTGGACCGGCGCGGACGAGGACAAATGGCTCGGCTGGCTCGACAGCGCAGCCAAGGCCGACATTGCCGACTACGAGGACTATGCGGGCCGGGTGAAGGGCCAGAAATTCTCCGACGCCGTCGTGCTCGGCATGGGCGGATCGAGCCTCGGGCCGGAGGTGCTGGCCGAGACGTTTGGCAAGAAGCCGGGCTTTCCGAAGCTGCACGTGCTGGATTCCACCGATCCGGCGCAGGTGCGGGCGATGGAAGCGAAGATCGACATCGCCAACACGGTGTTCATCGTCTCCAGCAAGTCCGGCGGCACCACCGAGCCGAACGCGATGAAGGACTATTTTCATGAGCAGGTCGCCAAGGCGGTCGGGCCGAAGTCGAAGACCGGCCACCGCTTCATCGCGGTGACCGATCCGGGCTCGACGCTGGAGAAGGCGGCCAAGAAGCTGAACTACGCCCGCATCTTCCATGGCGAGCCATCGATCGGCGGACGCTACTCCGTGCTCTCGCCGTTCGGCCTGGTGCCGGCCGCAACGGCCGGCATCGACGTCAAGACCTTCGTCAAGCACGCGCTGGCGATGGCCCGCTCCTGCGGCCCGGACGTGCCACCGAGTGAGAACCCCGGCGTGCAGCTCGGCCTCGCCATGGGCCTCGCCGGCCTCGAAGGGCGCGACAAGGTGACGATCCTGGCCTCGAAGAAGATCGCCGATTTCGGCGCCTGGGCCGAGCAGCTGATCGCGGAATCGACCGGCAAGGAAGGCAAGGGCCTGATCCCGATCGAGGGCGAGCCCCTGGGCGATCCCTCAGTGTACGGCAACGACCGATTCTTCATCGATATCCGCATCGACGGCGAGGCGGACGCCGCCCACGACTCCCAGCTTGCCGCGATCGAAGCGGCCGGCCATCCCGTGGTGCGCATCGTCATGAAGTCGATCGAGCATCTCGGCCAGGAGTTCTTTCGCTTCGAGATGGCAACGGCGGTGGCTGGCTCGATCCTCGGCATCAACCCGTTCGACCAGCCTGACGTGGAAGCGGCCAAGATCAAGACCCGCGAGCTCACCGCGTCGTTCGAGAAGACCGGCGCGCTGCCGAAAGAAGAGCCGGTGGTCAGCACCGACGAAGCCGATCTCTATACCGACGAGGCGAACGCCACGGCGCTCCGCGCCGCCGGCGCCAACGGCGATCTCACCTCCTGGCTGAAGGCGCATCTGTCGCGATCGGGCGACGGCGACTATGTCGCCCTGCTCGGCTACATCGCGCGCGACAAGGCGACGATCGACGCACTCCGGGCCATGCGACTGGAGGTGCGTGAGAAGCGTCGGGTCGCGACCTGCGCCGAGTTCGGACCACGCTTCCTGCACTCGACCGGGCAGGCCTACAAGGGCGGGCCGGACAGCGGCGTGTTTCTTCAGATCACGGCAGACGATGGCAAGGACTTGCCCGTGCCTGGCCAGAAGGCGAGCTTCGGCGTGATCAAGGCGGCGCAGGCGCGCGGCGATTTCGACGTGCTCACCGAGCGCGGCCGGCGCGCGCTTCGGGTGCACCTCAAGGGCGGCCTCAAGAAGGGTCTTGCGGCGCTCAATGCCGCGCTCAACGACGCGCTGAATTAAGGGAATATTGCAAATGCAACTCGGCATGATCGGCCTCGGCCGAATGGGCGGCAACATCGTTCGCCGCCTGATGCGCCAGGGACATTCGACCGTGGTCTATGACAAGGACGCCAAGGCCGTCGCGGGCCTTGCCGCCGACGGCGCGGTCGGCTCGACGACGCTCGAAGAGTTCATCTCGAAACTCGAGCGGCCGCGCACGGCCTGGGTGATGCTTCCTGCGGGGCGCATCACCGAGACGACGATCGAGACGATCGCAGCCGTGATGCAGGCAGGCGACGTCATCATCGACGGCGGCAACACCTTCTGGCAGGACGACGTCCGCCGCGGCAAGGCACTGAAGGCGCGCGGCATCCATTATGTCGACGTCGGCACCTCCGGCGGGGTCTGGGGGCTCGACCGCGGCTATTGCATGATGATCGGCGGCGAGAAGCAGGTGGTCGACCGGCTCGACCCGATCTTCGCCGCGCTAGCGCCCGGCGCCGGCGACATTCCGCGCACGGAGGGACGCGAGGGCCGCGATCCCCGCATCGAGCAGGGCTACATCCATGCCGGTCCCGTCGGGGCCGGCCATTTCGTCAAGATGATCCACAATGGCATCGAATACGGCCTGATGCAGGCCTATGCCGAAGGCTTCGACATTCTCAAGAACGCCAACATCGACGCCTTGCCCGCGGATCATCGCTATGATTTCGATCTCGCCGACATCGCGGAGGTCTGGCGGCGCGGCAGCGTGATCCCGTCCTGGCTGCTCGACCTCACCTCGACCGCGCTCGCCGACAGCCCGCAGCTCACAGAATATTCCGGCTTCGTCGAGGATTCCGGCGAAGGACGCTGGACCGTGAACGCGGCGATCGACGAGGCCGTGCCGGCCGAGGTCCTCACCGCGGCGCTCTACACACGTTTCCGTTCCCGTCGGGAACACACCTTCGCCGAAAAAATTCTCTCCGCGATGCGCGCAGGGTTCGGCGGGCACAGGGAGCCGAAGCAACCGGGTGCTTCGAAACCCAAATAAGCGTAACAAGCCAAGGCCAATCATTCGTGACAAAAGACCCGCAAGCCAAGCGCAAGCCGGAAAATTGCGCCTTCGTCATCTTTGGCGTGACCGGAGACCTCACCCATCGGCTGGTGATGCCGTCGCTCTACAATCTTGCCGCCGACAACCTGCTGCCGGAAAAATTCTGCGTCGTCGGTGTCGGCCGCAAGGCGCAGTCGGATGACGAGCTGCGCGACAGCCTGATGAAGGGCCTGCGCGAGTTCGCCACCCGCCCCGTCGACGACGTCGTCGCGAAACAGCTCCTGCAATGCGTGACCTTCGTCGAGGCCGATCCGAAGGATCCGCCGTCGTTCGATCGCCTGCGCGAGCACCTGGATTCACTGGAATGTTCCGAAGGGACCGGCGGCAACAGGCTGTTCTATCTCGCCACCCCGCCCGCCGCATTCGCGCCGACCGCGCGCGAGCTTGGCCGCACCGGCCTGACCAGGGAGAACGGCGCCTGGCGACGCCTCGTGATCGAGAAGCCGTTCGGCACCGACCTCGCCTCGGCGCGCGCGCTCAACGCCGAACTGCTGAAGATCATGGACGAGCACCAGATCTACCGGATCGATCACTATCTCGGCAAGGAGACGGTGCAGAACATCCTGGTGCTGCGCTTCGCCAACGGCATGTTCGAGCCGATCTGGAATCGCAACCACATCGACCACGTCCAGATCACGGTCGAGGAGAAGCTCGGCGTCGGCCATCGCGGCGGCTTCTACGATGCCACCGGCGCGCTCCGCGACATGGTGCCGAACCATCTGTTTCAGCTCATGTCGCTGGTCGCGATGGAGCCGCCTGCGCGGTTCGACGCGCATTCCGTGCGCTCCGAGAAGGCGGAAGTGCTCACGTCGATCCAGCAGCCGAGCCGCGACGAAGCGCTGAAGAACTCGGTCCGTGCGCAATATCTCGCAGGGCGCATCGGCGACGAGGAGATCCCGGACTATCGCGAGACCGAGGACGTCAAGCCCGGCAGCACCACCGAGACCTTTGTCGCGCTGAAGCTGATGATCGACAATTGGCGCTGGGCCGGCGTTCCCTTCTATTTGCGCACCGGCAAGGCGCTCGGCCACAAGCGCACCGAAGTCGCGATCAAGTTCAAGCAGGCGCCGCTGTCGATGTTCTCAGGCACGACGGTCGACCGCTTGTCGCAGAATTTCCTGACCATCGGCATCGCGCCGACCGAAACCATCGAGCTGCAGTTCAACGCCAAGATCCCAGGGCCGAGCGTCACCATCGACGGTGTCGAGATGAAGTTCCGCTACGGCGACTATTTCCGCGCCGATCCCTCGACCGGCTACGAGACGCTCATCTACGACTGCATGACCGGCGACAACATCCTGTTCCAGCGCGCCGATGGCATCGAGGCGGGATGGCAGGCGGTGCAGCCGTTCCTGGACGCCTGGAAAAGCGCGGGCACCAACGGCATCGAGACCTATGAGGCCGGCAGCGACGGCCCTGCCTGCGCCGACGAACTGCTCAGGCGTGACGGGCGAAGCTGGCGGAAGTTTTCGTGATGGCAGCGGCGGACCAGCCGAAGCTGATCGTCACGTCCGACGCACAAGCGCTGGCGCAGGCCGCGGCGGAACGGGTGATGGCGCGTATCGCCGCCAATCCTGGCCGCATTGCGATTTGCCTCACCGGCGGCTCCAGCCCGAAGAAGCTGTATCAATTGCTCGGCAGCGATGCCTGGCGCGACAGGATCCCGTGGGAGCGCGTGCATTGGTTCATCGGTGACGAGCGCTTCGTCGACGAGGGCGATCCACTCAACAACATGTCGGTCGCGCGCGCGACGTTTCTCGACCGCGATGCGCCTCCCGGCCATGTCCATCCGATCCCGACGATGGTTGAAACTCCCGATCGCAGCGCGGAGGCTTATGCGCACGAGCTGCAAGCCTTTTACGGCGCCGAGAACCTCGATCCGGCACGGCCGCTGTTCGACCTCGTTCTGATGGGCGTCGGCCCCGACGGCCACACTGCCTCGCTGTTTCCCGGCTTCCCCGAAATCGAGGAGGCTGAACGCTGGGTCATCGGAGTGCCCAAGGCCAATGTCGCGCCCTTCGTGCCCCGGGTTTCGCTCACCCTGCCCGCCCTGGCCTCCTGCCGCGAAATGCTGTTCGAGATTGCCGGGCACGACAAGCAGCCGATCTTGACGCGCCTGCTCAATGGCGAGACTCTGCCGGCGTTACGCGCGCGCTCGAATGGTGAGACCGTCTGGCTGGTCGATAGGGCCGCGCTTCCGGAGGGCATTCGTGGCGGGCGTTGAAGCACCTTGTGCATTGATCGTGATGGGCGTGTCGGGCTCGGGCAAGAGCACGGTTGCGAAGGCGCTGGGCGAGCGGCTCGGCTGGCGCTTCGAGGACGGCGACAGCTTCCATCCCGCGAGCAATGTCGAGAAGATGCGGGCGGGCCATCCTCTCACCGACGAGGACCGCTGGCCCTGGCTCAACGCCATCGCCGACGAGATCGGGCGGGTCTGCGGAGATGGCGGACACATCATCATCGCCTGCTCGGCGCTGAAGCACACCTATCGTGACGTGCTGCTGCGCGGACGCGACGACGTGCGCTTCGTTTTCCTGAAGGGCACGAAAGAGCTGATCGCCGAACGGCTCGCGCAACGCAAAGGCCATTTCATGCCGCCGGAGCTGTTGAAGAGCCAGTTCGACACGCTGGAGCCTCCGGAGGCTGGGGAGCACGTCATCACTGTTTCGATCGATGAAACCGTGGAGGCGATCGTGGATGGCATCGTGCGGCAACTGAAACTGGGCCGCGCGAAACGCTGAAACAAGAATAGTTAGGTCCTGCCATGACGCAAATCTCACTGGTCATCTCCGACGTCGACGGCACGCTGCTGACCAAGGACAAGACGCTGACGGAGCGCGCGAGGGGTGCGGTGCAGCGGCTGCACCAGGCCGGCATCGGCTTCACCATCACCTCCAGCCGTCCCGCCATCGGCATGCGCTTTTTGATCGAGCCGCTGGCGCTGTGGCTTCCGGTCGGTCCGTTCAACGGCTCCTCGATCGTCGATCCCGAGATGAGGCCGGTCGAGCAGCATCTGATTCCGCCGGGTGCGGCGGAGCGGTCCTTGCAGATCCTGCGCGAATTCGGCGCCGACATCTGGCTGTTCACCACCGACAAATGGCTGATCGACAACCCGGACGGCAAGTACGTCGCGCATGAGCAGCACACGATCCGCTCCGATCCGACCATCGTGGCTGACTTCGCGCCTTACCTTGCCAGTGCCTGCAAGATCGTCGGCGCCAGCGCCGATGCAGCCGGCCTTGCGGCGTGCGAGAAGGCGATGCAGGAAGCGCTCGGCGCTGAGGCCACCGCCGTGCGCTCGCAGACCTATTATCTCGACATCACCCCGCCCGGCTTCAACAAGGGTACCTTCGTCAAGGCGATGGCCAAGCGCTTAGGGATTGCCACCGACGCCGTCGCCACCATCGGCGACATGCAGAACGACCTTGCTATGTTCGCCGTCAGCGGCACCTCGATCGCCATGGGCAACGCCGCCGACAACGTCAAGGACCAGGCCACCCACGTCACCGCGACCAACGAGCAGGACGGTTTTGCGGAAGCGATGGAGATGATCCTGAAGCGGAATGGGGTGGGCTAGCTGAAGTGTCACGCGGCTCGTCCAAGTCGCTACTTCGACCGCTGCATCGCAGGCTTCTCGCTCTTTTGCCTTGCCGCCGACAGATTATGAGCGGTGTTGATCAGCGCGATGTGGGTCAGCGCCTGCGGGAAATTTCCGGTCTGGCGGCGAGCGACTGAATCGTATTCCTCGGCCAGGAGGCCGACATCGTTGGCAATGCCGGCCACACGGTCGAGCAAGCCTTGCGCCTTGTCGAGATCGCCCGACAGCACATGGGCATCGGCCAGCCACAATGTGCAGGCCAGGAACGCGCCTTCGAGCGGCGGCTGCCCCGCGGGCAATTCGCGCGGATCGTGCCGCAGCACGAAGCCGTCGCGCATCAAGCGTGTCTCCACCGCCGCGATGGTGCCGCGGATGCGAGGATCGTCCGCCGGCAGGAAGCCGACAGAGGGCAGCAGCAACACGCTGGCATCGAGCAGTTTCGAGCCGTAGGATTCGACGAAGGCGTTTTCCTCCGCGTCAAATCCCCTGTTGCAGACGTCACGATGAATGGCCTCTCGCAAGGCGCGCCAGTGCAGCAGCGGCGCCTTGAAGCCGAAGGTCTCCGCGCTCTTGATGCCGCGGTCGAAGGCAACCCAGGTCATCACCTTGGAGAAGACGTAGTGCTTCGGCTGCCCGCGCCGCTCCCAGATGCCGTGATCGGGCTGGTCCCACACTTCGGCGAGATGATCGAGCACGGCGCATTCCAGCGCCCAGGTCTCCTCGTCGAGCTGGAGCTTGGCCATGCGCGACTGGTGGAAGGCGTCGATCAACTCGCCGTAGACGTCGAGCTGAAGCTGCGCGTGCGCGGCATTGCCGACGCGCACCGGACGGGCGCCCTCATAGCCATCGAGCCAGCCTGCCTCCCATTCCAGGAGCCGCCGCTGGCCCCAGATGCCGTACATGATCTGCATGTTCGCCGGCGAGCCGGCGGCCGCGCGCAACAGCCAATTGTGCCAGGCCGACGCTTCCTCGGTGTAGCCCGAGTTCATCAGCGCCAGCAGCGTGAAGGTGGCATCGCGCAGCCAGCAGAAGCGATAATCCCAATTCCTGCTGCCCCCGAGCTTCTCCGGCAATGAGGTGGTGGGGGCTGCGACGATGCCGCCGGTCGGGTTGAAAGTCAGCGCCTTCAGCGTGATCAGCGAGCGCAGGATCAGGTCGCGATAGTCGCCGTCGCGGGTGCAATGGCCGCACCAGTCCTTCCAGAACTCCTCGGTGTCCCCAAGCGCGGTCTCCGGATCGATCGGCGCGGGCGGGTCGAGATGCGAGGGGCCGTAAGTCAGCACGAACGGCACGGTCTCGCCGGCCTTCACCTCGAAGTCGGAGACCGTGGTCAGGTCCTCGCCGCGGGTTTTCACCGGCGTGCGCAGCACGGTCATGTCCTGGCCGGCAATCGCCATCAGGGAATGATCGATCCGCCGCACCCAGGGAATGTCCGCGCCGAAACCGAAGCGGATGACGAGCTCCATCCGCATCTTCACCGTGCCCTCGAGGCCGCGCACCAGCCGCACGATATCGGACGCCTTGCCGCGCGGCGGCATGAAGTCGATCAGCGCAATGGTGCCGCTCTTCGTTTCAAAGCGCGTCTCGAGGATGAGGGTGTCGCCGAGATAGCGACGCGAAATCCTCACGATTTCGTCGCTCGGTGCGATCAGCCAGCGGCCGTTCTTGTGGTTGCCGAGGATGGCAGCGAAGCAGGCGTCGGAATCAAAGGCCGGCCAGCACAGCCAGTCGATCGAGCCGTTGCGCCCGACCAGCGCCGCGGTCTCGCAATCACCGATCAGCGCATAGTCCTCGATTCTCTGAGACAATGTCGTGCGAGCCTGAGAAGTCCCCTTCCGATCAACTACCGCCGTTCAATGAACGTTCCCGGGTTGCCGCTCGCAAGGCCGTGAGGTCGACCTTGGAGGCGATCTTGTCGAGCGCGACGGGAAGGCGCTGGCGCCAGTTCGGATGTTCGTCGATCGTGCCGGGAATGTTGGGCTGGTCGATCACGCCGAGCAGATCCTCCATCGACACCGCGAGCAGCCGCGACGGAGTGCGCGACAGGAGCGCCAGCACCGAATAGAGGTCATTGGCCTTGATGCCGTTCTGGCGCAGGATCTCGTCGAGCCTGCCGAGCGCGTCCCAGCGCGCCTGATCGTTCTCGCCGGGATCGAGCCCGAGCGAGCGCTTCATCTTGAGATCGCTGAAGGAGCGCCAGCCGGCATAGGTCGACAGGTCATGTGTGTTCAGCGTGACCAGCGCATTGGGCCGGTAATGGTCGACGTTGCGGAAATGGCCGGCATCGTCGCGCTCGAACATCATGACGAGATAGGACCAGATGCCGAAATCCTGCATCATCTCGCGAAAACCTTCCGGCACGGTGCCGAGGTCCTCGCCGATCACGATGCATTTGTGGGTCGCGCTCTCGCGCGCCACGGCTCCGAGCAGCGCCTCGAACGGCATCTGCACATAGGCGCCGTTATCAGGCTTGAAGCCGCGCGGCACCAGATAAAGCCGTTTCAGGCCGAGTACGTGGTCGAGCCTGATGGCGCCGGCATGGCGCATCGAAGCCGCGAGCATGTCGGCGAACGGCACGAAGGATTGCGCTTCGAGGCCTCCCGCGTTGAAGCCGGCAAGGCCCCAGTCCTGGCCGACGGTGTTGAGCACGTCGGGCGGCGCGCCGACGGCGAGATGACGCGAGATCGCCATCTGCTCGTTCCAGGCATCGAATCCGTTGGACTGCACGCCGACGGCGACGTCGAGATAGAGCCCGACGCGCATGCCGAGCTGGCTGGCCAGCTCCTTGGCGGCATGCAACTGGCTGTCGGCCGTCCATTGCACGAACTCGACGAATTCGACCTCGCGCTTGTCAGGGCCGTTGCGCAGCCCTGCGCATTTGGCTTCGTCCGGCTGCTGCCATTCCACCGGCCATTCCCACCACGGCGCGGCGAAGCGATGGCGCAGCACCTCGAAGCAGGCAAAGCGCGACAACAGCGGTGCGCGGGCAGCACGGAAGGCGTCGAACGCCTTGCGGCGCGCTTCGCTCGCGCTCGTCACAAAGCTGCTAAAGGCGGCGCGCAGGGCCAGCCATTTCAGCGCCGCCATGTCGGCATAGGGCACGCGATCGCCTTCACGCAGACGGGCGGCGGTTGCGGCCGCGTCGGGCACGAGGTCCGCGGAGAATTCGGGGATGGCCTCGACATCGATATAGAGCGGATTGAGGAACAGCCGGCTGTTCGGCGAATAGGGGCTGCAATCGGCCGGCTGGTCGTCGAACAGGACGTGCAGCGGATTGAGCCCGACGCCGTCGGCCCCGAGCTGCTTGGCGAGCCGCACCAGATCGGCAAGGTCGGTGAAATCGCCGATGCCCCAATTGCGGTCCGAGCGGACGCTGTAGAGTTGCACGGCGAGCAGCCAGCCCCGGTCGAAATCGCCGCCGAAGGCCCGCTCGGGCGCCACGATCATCGGCACCTCTTCCGTCACACCTTCGGCATCGGTCAGTGTCAATCGATGATAGCCGAGCGGAAGGCCGGCGGGCCAGGCGATCACGGGCTCGCGGGTCTCGCCTTGAGCGATCGATTTGCCGTTGGCGGCCAATGTCCATTTCAGGGGCGGCGCGCCAATGGCCGCCAATTCGGTGCGCGGATGTCCGAGCGCGCGAACCACGACCGGCCCGCTGACGAAACGGTAAACCCGCTTCTCCGGCAGAGCATCGAGGATCGATTTGAGGGCCACGGGGTCTGTGACCCGCAGCTTCCCCAAGGCATCGACGAATTCGGATTGAACGCCCTTGATCCGGGCTTGAGCTAAAAGATCCATTCGGCACGCAGCTTGCAGGCCACCCGGTTGCCGGGGGCATCCATTTTAACGAGGCAGCGGAAGACGTTAGTCTGGGGCAACTCACAGACCCTGCCTGCCGTTCCCAGGGGGAACTAATGACACACAAGCGGCTTTCTATATAGGTATCAAGCGTAGGTTCCCGACAAGGGAAACGGGCTCCTGCTTTCTTGTCAATGGCATCACCGTGAACAAGACAATTCAAACTGTCGAAAGTGCCGCAGCCGGCAGCGCTTTCCTCATCGAAGACGTCTATCCCGCGATCGATGGCGGCCGCTTCGCCGTGAAGCGGATCGCGGGCGAACGGGTCGAGGTGTGGGCCGATGTTTACCGCGATGGCGAGGCCGTGGTCAGCGCCGCGCTGCTCTGGCGTCCTGAGCAGGACCGGGACTGGCGGCGCGAGCCGATGATCCATCATGGCAATGACCGCTGGTCCGGTGCGTTCACGCCAGCCGAGCCCGGCCACTACGTCTATGCGGTCGAGGCCTGGACCGACGAGTTCGCCACCTGGTCCCATGGGGTCGTGCGCAAGCAGCGAACCGGCGCCGATGTCAGCCTCGATGCCATCGAGGGTGCCGGGCTCCTGACCAAGGCGCACGGCGCGCCGCAGGCCGCAGCAGAGATCATCGTCAGGCAATGCGAGGATTATCTTCAAACCGGCGACGTCACCTCGCTGCTTGCGACCGAGCTCGGCGATGCCATGGCCGAGAGCCAGTCCCGGCCCGACCTCACCCGCTCACAGCCCTTCCCGCTGAGCGTCGACCGCGACAGGGCGCGGCTTGGCGCCTGGTATCAGATGATGCCGCGCAGCCAGAGCCGGATCCCCGGCCGGCACGGCACGCTCCGCGACTGCATCGCCCGCGTGCCCGATATCGCGGCGATGGGTTTTGACGTGCTCTATTTCACGCCGATCCACCCGATCGGCCGTCACCGCCGCAAGGGTCGCAACAATGCGCCGGTGGCGACCGAAGGCGAACCCGGCTCGCCCTATGCCATCGGAGCCGCCGAGGGCGGCCACGATGCATTGCATCCCGAGCTCGGCACCATCGAGGATTTTCGCGCGCTGGTCGCAACCTGCCTGGAATACGGCGTTGAGCTGGCGCTCGATTTCGCCGTGCAATGCTCGCCGGACCATCCTTGGCTGACGCAGCATCCGGAATGGTTCAAATGGCGGCCGGACCGCTCGGTGCGGACGGCGGATGGACCCTATTCCGACATCGTGATCCCGGATTTCGCCTCGGTCGACCGCGTCGGCCTGTGGAACGCCTTTCGCGATGCCATGCTGTTCTGGATCGACCATGGCGTCACCATCTTCGCCATCGACAACCACGACACTGCGCCGATTGCGTTCTGGGACTGGCTGATCCGCGACATCCGCCGCCGGCATCCCGAGGTGATCCTGTTCTCCAAGACCTTTGCGCGGCCGAAGCTGATGAAGGGCCTCGCCAAGCTCGGCTTTGCGCAGTCCTTTACCTATTTCCCCTGGCGCACCTCGCGCTGGGAGCTGGAGCAATATCTCGGCGAGCTGACGCGCTATCCCGAACGCGACTTCTACCGCCCAAACTTGTTCGTCAACACGCCCGATTTGCTGCCCTATCATCTCCAGGGCGGAGAAGCCTGGGCGTTCAAGTCACGCGTCGCGCTGGCGGCGAGCTTGTCGGGCAGCTACGGCGTTTACAGCGGGTTCGAGCTGCTCGAACACGAGGCGATCCCCGGCCGCGAGGAATATCTCGATTCCGAGAAATACCAGATCAAGCAGCGCGACTGGGACAAGCCAGGCAACATCAAGGACTACATTGCAGCACTCAATCGCATCCGCAACGACAACGCCGCGCTTCAGCAGACCGCGAACTTGCGCTTTCTCGGCATCGACGACGGCGAGACGATCGCCTTCGTCAAGGAGGCGGCCGAGCCCGCCAACACGGTCGTGATCGTGATCGCGCTCTCAGGCCACGCGCGCGAATGCTGGCTGCCGCTCGGCGACGTCACGGTTGACGCCGGCGGGCAGCGACACCATGTGACGACACTCGAAAACCTCCTCACCGGCGAACGGTCCCGCATCGAGTGGGGCGGGATCAGGTTGCACATCGATCCCGACCGCGATCCGGCGCATCTGTTCCGCTGCCTGGCGTAAGGGGCCACGCCATGAATGTTCTATCTTCCGTCGACACCAAGAAGGCCGAGTCTGCCGAGGTCGTGGATGAGCTCTGGTACAAGGACGCCATCATCTACCAGCTCCACGTCAAGGCCTTCGCCGACAGCAACAATGACGGCATCGGCGACTTCGCAGGATTGACCGAGAAGCTGCCCTATCTGCAGGAGCTCGGCGTCACCGCGCTGTGGCTGTTGCCGTTCTACCCCTCGCCCGGCCGCGACGACGGCTACGACATCGCCGATTACGGCTCGGTCAATCCCGATTTCGGGACGATGAAGGACTTCAAGCGCTTCATCCAGGAAGCGCAGAAGCGCGGCTTGCGCGTCATCACAGAGCTCGTCGTCAACCACACCTCGGACCAACACAAATGGTTCAAGCGCGCGCGGCGCAGCCATCCCGGCTCGAGCGCCCGCAACTGGTATGTCTGGAGCGACACCGACCAGAAATACCAGGGCACGCGCATCATCTTCACCGACACCGAGAAGTCGAACTGGACCTGGGATCACGAGGCCGGGGCGTTCTACTGGCACCGGTTCTTCTCGCACCAGCCGGACCTCAATTTCGACAATCCGCGCGTGGTCTCCGCGCTGATCCAGGTGATGAAGCGCTGGCTGGATGCCGGCGTGGACGGCTTCCGCCTGGACGCGATTCCCTATCTGTGCGAACGCGACGGCACCAACAACGAGAACCTCCCCGAGACGCACGCCATCATCAAACGCCTGCGCCACGAGCTGGACTCCTACTCCAAGGGCAAGCTGCTGCTCGCCGAGGCCAATCAATGGCCGGAGGACGTGCAGGAATATTTCGGCCGCGGCGACGAATGCCACATGGCCTATCATTTCCCGCTGATGCCGCGCATCTACATGGCGATCGCCCAGGAGGACCGCTTTCCGATCACGGACATCCTGCGCCAGACGCCGGACATTCCGGCCAGCTGCCAGTGGGCGCTGTTCCTGCGCAATCATGACGAGCTGACGCTGGAGATGGTCACCGACGTCGAGCGCGACTATCTCTGGACCACCTACGCCAACGACCCGCGCGCGCGCATCAATGTCGGCATCCGCCGACGCCTCGCGCCACTGATGGACAACGACCGGCGCAAGATCGAGTTGATGAACTCGCTCCTGCTGTCCTTCCCCGGCACGCCGATCATCTATTACGGCGACGAGATCGGGATGGGCGACAACATCTATCTCGGCGACCGCAACGGCGTGCGCACGCCGATGCAGTGGAGCCCGGACCGCAATGGCGGCTTCTCCCGCTGCGACCCGGCCCGCCTCTACGCGCCGCTGATCATGGACCCGGTCTACGGCTACGAGTCGGTGAACGTGGAGGCGCAGTCGCGCAGCCTGTCCTCGCTGCTCAGCGCCACCAAGCGGCTGATCTCGGTGCGCAAGTCGACGCTCGCCTTCGGCCGCGGCACCATGACCTTCATCCGCCCGGCCAACCGCGCCGTGCTGGCCTATGTCCGCCAGTATCACGACGAGGTGATCCTGTGCGTCGCCAATCTGTCGCGTGCCGCGCAGGCGACCGAGCTCGACCTGTCGCCGTGGAAGGACCGCATCCCGCAGGAGATGCTCGGCCGCACCCGCTTCCCCGCGATCGGCGAGCTGCCCTACATGATCACGCTGGGGCCCTACGGCTTCTACTGGTTCCAGCTCCAGGAGCGCGACAAGTCCGAGCCGGTGACGCCGCGCGCGGTGCCGGAGTTCGAGACGCTGGTGGTGCCGGTGAATTCCAACTGGGTATCGCTCGCCCGCGAGCGCGGCGTGTTCGAGCGCGACGTGCTGCCGGGCTTTTTGTCACGGACACGGTGGTATCCCGAGCACAATCCCAAGCAGATCAAGACCACGCTGACCTCGGCCGTGCCGTTCTGCGACATCGGCGACAACAGGCCCTGGATCGCGTTCTTTGAGAGGACGGACCAGGACGTCGCACGTCGTTACGTGCTCCCGATGCAGATCGAGTGGGTGCGCTTCGATCGGGAGCGCTTCAACCCCAAGGCGCTCGCTGCCGTGCGCCAGGGTGCACGCGAAGGCACGTTGCTTGACGTCGCGACCGACCAGATCTTCATCGGCCTGTTCCTGCGCAACCTGTCGCAGAACTTGGTGGTTGAGGAGAACAATCTGCGGCTCGAGTTCAAGGCCACCAGCCGGTTCGCCGACTACACCATCAAGGAGCCCGAACGTATCCGTGCGATCGAGCAGTCGAACAGCACCGCGCTGGTCGACAACCAGTACGTCGCCAAGCTCTATCGTCAGCTCGAGAGCGGCATCAATCCCGAGATCGAGATCGGCCATTATCTGACGGAGGTCGCGCGCTTTGCCAATACGCCGGCGCTGCTCGGCAGCGTCGAGCTGGTCGAGGGCGATCAGCGCAGCGCGCTGGGCGTGCTGCATGCCTATGTCGAGAACCAGGGGGACGGCTGGACCGTGACTACGGGTTATCTCGATCGCTATATCGACGAGCAGCGCGTGTTGTCGGCGGGCGAAGCACCCCGCGAGACGCAGGAGCAGGCGCCCTATCTGCATTTCATCGCGCAGATCGGCAGGCGGCTCGCCGAGATGCACGTCGCCCTGGCCGCGGCGAAGACGAAGGATCTCGCTCCGGAGCCGGTCGGCCCTGCGCACGTCAAACGTTGTGTGTCCGACCTCAAGGCGCGGGCCGAACGGGTTTTCGAGCGGCTGGCGGACATCCGCGACGGCCTGCGGGAGGCGGACCGGCCGCTGATCGACCGGCTCGCCGCAGTGCGCGCGACCCTGCCCGACCATCTCGATGCGCTATTGCCTTCCGGGATCGGCGGGCTGAACATCCGTCATCATGGCGACTTCCGCCTCGGGCAAACTCTGATCGTGAAGGACGATATCTTCATCATCGACTTCGACGGCGACCCGCGCCAGCCGCTGGCCGATAAGCGGCGCAAGCTGCCCGCCGCGCGCGATGTTGCTGGCCTGATCCGTTCGATCGATGTTTCGGTCAACGCAGCGCTGAGCCGCGCGCTTACGGGAGCCTCCGACGAGCAAGGCCGGCTCACGGCCGCGCTCGACGAATGGCGCGAGCGCGCCGCCGCAACCTTCCTGTCCGCTTATCGCGACGCCATGACCGACCGGCGGCTTTGGCCGGAAGATCCGCAATCCGCGGAAGGCCTGTTGAGGTTTTTTTTGCTTGATCATGCGTTCAATGAAGTAGAGTACGAGCTGTCCCACCGGCCTGAGGGGCTCCATGCGCCGCTGACCGGACTGCTTCGCATTCTGTCCAGCACCGAGAGCGAAGCCCATGCCTAAACTGCCTGCCGAGGCCTACGCGATCATCGAGGGCCGCCACTCCGACCCCTTCCACTATCTCGGGCTGCACCCCGAAGGCGGCAAGAGCGTGGTCCGCGCGTTTCTGCCCGATGCCTCCAATGTCGAGGCGGTCGGTGAACATGGTGAAGTCGCCTCGCTCGACCGCGTGCACGATGCCGGGCTGTTCGTCGGCGCCCTGCCCAACGGCTCCAAGCACTATCAGCTCCGCGCAAAATTCGGCGGCAGCGTCGTCGAGTTCGAGGACGCCTATCGCTTTCCGCCGATCCTGACCGATTTCGACCTTTACCTGCTCGGCGAAGGCACCCACCAGCGCCTCTATGACAAGCTCGGCGCTCACCCGATGCGGCACGAAGGCGTCGATGGCATCGGCTTCGTCGTGCTGGCGCCGAATGCGCGGCGCGTGTCCGTGGTCGGCGATTTCAATTTCTGGGACGGGCGGCGCCATCCCATGCGGGTGCGCGGCGCCGGCTATTGGGAATTGTTCATCCCGCATGCCAAGGCCGGCGATCACTACAAGTTCGAGATCATCGGGCCGCATGGCCATCTGCTGCCGTTGAAGTCAGACCCCATGGCGTTCGCCAGCGAAATGCGGCCGAAGACGGCCTCCATCGTGTTCGACGAGGCGCATCTGCCGCGGCCGCGCCCGGCACCCGACGGCATCAACGCGCTGTCGGCGCCGATGTCGATCTACGAGGTTCATCTCGGCTCATGGCGCCGCAAGAACGGCGAGGAATGGCTGACCTATCGCGAGCTGGCCGAGCAGCTGCCGGCCTATGCGCGCGACATGGGTTTTACCCATCTCGAATTCCTGCCCGTGAGCGAGCATCCGTTCGACGGCTCCTGGGGCTATCAGCCGACCGGCCTCTATGCGCCGACCAGCCGCTTCGGCACGCCGGAAGATTTTGCCGCCCTGGTCGATGCCTGCCACCGCGAAGGCGTCGGCGTGTTGCTCGACTGGGTACCCGGGCACTTCCCGGACGATCCGCACGGGCTCGGCAGTTTCGACGGCACCGCGCTGTATGAGCACGCCAACCCGCTGCAGGGCCGTCACCTCGACTGGGGCACGCTGATCTACAATTACGGCCGCACCGAAGTGACGAACTTCCTGGTGTCGAACGCCCTGTTCTGGCTTGAGCGCTACGCCATCGACGGGCTGCGCGTCGATGCGGTGGCATCCATGCTCTATCTCGACTACAGCCGCCCGCCGGGCGCCTGGGTTCCAAACCAGTATGGCGGCCGCGAGAACATCGAGGCCATCAACTTCCTGCGGCGCTTCAACACCGAACTGTTCGCGCGCTTCCCGCAGGCCACCACGGCTGCGGAAGAATCCACCGCCTGGCCGCAGGTCTCGCGCCCCGTCGAATTTGGCGGGCTCGGCTTCGGCTACAAGTGGAACATGGGCTGGATGCACGATACGCTGAACTACATCAGCAAGGATCCGATCCACCGCAAGCACCATCACGGCGACATCCTGTTCGGCCTGCACTACGCCTTCTCGGAAAACTTCATCCTGCCGCTCTCGCACGACGAAGTCGTGCACGGCAAGCGCTCGATCCTCGGCCGCATGCCCGGCGACGAATGGCAGCGCTTTGCGAACTTGCGCGCCTATTACAGCTTCATGTTCGGCCATCCCGGCAAGAAGCTGTTGTTCATGGGCGCCGAAATCGCACAGAGCCGCGAATGGAATCACGACCAGTCGCTCGACTGGCACTTGCTCGAGTACAAATACCATTCCGGCATCCAGGCACTGATCCGCGACCTCAACCGGCTCTACCGCGCGGTGCCGGCGCTGCATCAGATGGACTGCGACCAGGCCGGTTTCGAATGGCTGATCACGGACGATGCCAATCGCAACGTATTCGCCTGGCTGCGCAAGGGATTTGACGAGCACGCGCGATGCATGATGATCGTCAACTTCTCGCCGAACGTCTACCAGAACTATCGGGTCCGCGTTCCCTTTGGCGGCAAGTGGAAGGAAGTGCTCAACTCGGATTCCGCCCATTATGGCGGCAGCAATGTCGGGAACATCGGCGAAGTCCATGCCGAGGGCGGCGAAATCCGCCTCACCATTCCACCGCTCGCCGCGATCTTCCTCGTTCCGGAAAGCTGACACATGCGCCTGACTGCTGGATCGCCCGCACGCCTCGGCGCAAGCTGGGACGGACGCGGCACCAATTTCGCGCTGTTCTCCGCCAACGCACAGAAGGTCGAGCTCTGCCTGTTCGACACCCAGGGCCGCCGCGAGCTCGAGCGCATCGAACTGCCGGAAAAAACCGAGGACGTCTGGCATGGCTATCTCAACGACGTCTCGCCCGGTCAGCTCTACGGCTATCGCGTTCACGGCCCCTATGAGCCCGAGCACGGCCATCGCTTCAACGCCAACAAGCTGCTGCTCGACCCCTATGCCAAGCGGCTCTCGGGACGGCTGGTCTGGAGCGATGCGCATTTTGCGTACCGCACCGGGAGCCCGCGAGAGGATCTCTCCTTCGACCGCCGCGACAACGCGCGCGGCATGCCCAAGGCCGTCGTGGTCGACGAGACCTTCAACTGGGGCCGCCGCGAGATCCGTCCCAACATTCCCTGGGAAGACACCGTCATCTACGAGGCTCACGTCAAGGGTCTGACGCAGAAGCGCGACGACGTGCCGCCGAACCTGCGGGGCACCTATGGCGGCCTGTCCTCGCCGGCGATGATCGAGCACCTGAAGAAGCTCGGCGTCACCACGGTCGAGTTGCTGCCGGTGCACAGCTTCGTCGACGACCGCATTCTGGTGGAGAAGAAGCTCGTCAATTACTGGGGCTACAACACGCTGTCTTTTTTCGCCCCCGAGCCGCGCTATGCCCAGGACAACGCGCTCGACTCCTTCCGCACCACGGTGGCGCGCCTGCACGATGCCGGCATCGAGGTGATGCTCGACGTCGTCTACAATCACACAGCCGAGGGCAATCACCTCGGCCCGACGCTATGCTACCGCGGCATCGACAACGCCTCCTATTACTGGCTGAACCGCCAGAACCCGCGCTATTACGACGACTTCACCGGCTGCGGCTCGTCGGTGAACCTCACCCATCCGCGCGTGCTGCAGATGGTGATGGACTCGCTGCGATACTGGGTCGAGGTCTGCCATGTCGACGGCTTCCGCTTCGACCTCGCCACCACGCTCGCGCGGGGCCCGAACGGCTTTGATCGCGGCATCTCATTCCTGACCGCGATCCGGCAGGATCCGGTGCTGGCGACCGTCAAGCTCGTCGCCGAGCCCTGGGACCTCGGCCTCGGCGGTTACCAGGTCGGCGCATTTCCCTCGCAATGGTCGGAATGGAACGATCGCTATCGCAGCGCCATGCGCCGCTACTGGAGCGGCGAAGGCAGCCTGATCGGCGACATTTCCAGCCGCATGACAGCGTCCTCCGACTTGTTCAACCATGACGGACGGCGGCCGCGCGCAAGCATCAACCACATCACCGTGCACGACGGCTTCACGCTCGCCGACCTCTTCAGCTACAACGAGAAGCACAACGCGGCCAACGGCGAGGACAATCGCGACGGCTCCAACGACAACCACAGCAACAATTGCGGTGTCGAGGGCCCGACCGACGATCCTGAAATCATCGGCCTGCGCCGCCAGCTTCGCAAGAACGTACTCGCCTGTCTGATGCTTGCGCAGGGCGTTCCACTGATCCTCGCCGGCGACGAGGTCGGCAACTCGCAATCCGGCAACAACAACGCCTATTGCCAGGACAACGAGATCGGCTGGGTCGGCTGGGACAATCTCGGCAAGGAGGGCGACGACATGGTCGATTTCGTCGCTCATCTTGCCCAGATCCGCCGCCGGTTCTCGCAGCTTCGCAGCCATCGCTGGCTCGACGGGCGGCCGGCGGACGGCCTCTCCTACGGCGCGCTGTGGTTGACGCCCGCTGGCGACGAGATGACGGAGAACGACTGGAAATTCCCGGAAGGCAGGTTTCTCTCCTATGTGATGGGACCGATGGAACCCGGTAGCGCCGCGATCTTTATCGTACTGAACGCCGCCCCCGAAGAGATCACATTCAAATTGCCCAAAATGACCGAATACAAGAGCTGGCAGCAGATCCTGAACACGACCGATGCCAAGCTGAACACGATCGACTTCCCGCCCGGAAGCGACAGCAAGGCGCCGCCACGCTCCGTGCTCGCCTTCGCGGGGGCGCTATGAGACCATCCTTCGGGGCGAAGCCGACGAAGGACGGCGTGTCGTTCCGGCTGTGGGCGCCCGCCGCGCGCCGCGTCGACCTTCTGCTCGACCGAAGGCACGCGATGCAGCGCCGCCAGGATGGCTGGTATGTCGCCGATATTGCCGGCCTTCCCGTGGGCAGTCGTTACGCGTTCAGGATCAACGACGAACTCGACGTGCCCGATCCGGCTTCGGCTTTTCAGCCCGAGGATGTGTTCGGCCCGAGCGAGGTGATCGATCACGATGCCTTTTCATGGCGTGCGCGGGACTGGCGCGGTCGCCCTTGGGAAGAAACGGTGCTGATCGAGACCCATGTCGGCACCTTTACGCCTGCAGGTTCTTACCGCGCCATGATCGACAAGCTCGATCATCTCGCGGCAACCGGCATCACCGCGCTGGAGCTGATGCCGCTGGCCGATTTCGCAGGACGCCGCGGCTGGGGCTATGACGGCGTGCTGTGGTATGCGCCCGACAGTGCCTATGGCCGCCCCGAAGACCTGAAGACGCTGATCGACGAGGCGCATCTGCGCGGGCTGATGGTGTTCCTCGACGTCGTCTACAATCATTTCGGCCCCGAAGGGAATTATCTCGGCCGCTATGCGCCGGCCTTCTTCACCGACGCGCACACGCCGTGGGGCAGCGCGATCGACTATCGCGTGCCGCAGGTGCGCGCGTTCGCGGTCGAGAACGCGCTGTCCTGGCTCGGCGACTACCGTTTCGACGGCCTGAGGCTGGATGCCGCAAACCACATCATGGCGATCCCCGGCGAGCAGTCGATGCTGCAGGACCTCAGCGTCGCCGCCGGCGAGCTCGCCAAGGCGACGGGGCGGCAGATCCATCTCGTGCTGGAGAACGGCGACAATCGCGCCAGCCTGCTCGACGCCGCGCAGAATCCACCAAACGGCAAATATCGCGCGCAGTGGAACGACGACTATCACCACGTCTGGCACGTGATGCTGACGGGCGAGCTCGCCGGCTACTACGCGGATTATCAAACGCCGCGCCTCGATCTGGCGCGCGCGCTGGCGTCCGGCTTCGTCTATCAGGGCGAGGTCTCGGAGTTCTGGGGCAAGAAGCCGCGCGGTGAGCCGAGCGGCGAGCTGCCGCCGGCGACCTTCGTCAACTTCCTGCAGAACCACGATCAGATCGGCAACCGTCCGCTCGGCGATCGGCTCGAAAGCCTGGCATCGCCCCAGCAGATCGAAGCCGCGCTCGCGGTGACCTTGCTCGCGCCGATGGTGCCGATGCTGTTTCAGGGCGAGGAATGGGGCTCGACGGTGCCCTTCCCGTTCTTCTGCGATTTCCAGGGCGCACTGGCCGATGCCGTCCGCAAAGGGCGCAAGCAGGAATATGCCTGGGCCTACGAGAAATACGGCGAGGAGGTGCCCGACCCGCTCGATCCGGCCACGCTGCAATCCGCCATGCTCGACTGGACCGGCCGCACTGCGGGGCAGGACGCACGGCTCACCCTGGTGCGGCAACTGCTCGCGGTTCGCCGCAAGGAGATCATGCCGCGACTGAAGGGAGCGGCTTTCGGCGAGGCCAATGCTGCCGACAACGGCCTGCTCACCGCACACTGGCGCATGGGGGACGGCTTGACTTTGGGCCTGACCGCCAATCTGTCGCACCAGGAGATCACGTCCGATGTCAGCGCCGGCACGCCGATCTGGGGCGGTGAAGCCGGCGAGCGGCTTCCGCCCTGGTCGGTAGTCTGGCGCCTCGGAGGTTGACATGCCTCCCGCCATTCCTCTCGCGACCTACCGGCTTCAACTCACCGCCGATTTCGACTTCGACAAGGCAACCGCGGTCGTTCCTTACCTCAAGGCGCTGGGGATCACGCATCTCTACGCCTCGCCGGTGATGAAGGCCCGCAAGGGCTCGACCCATGGTTACGACACCGTCGATCACGGCCTATTCAATCCGGAGCTCGGCGGCGAGGCCGGCTTCGCGCGGCTGAGCGAGGCCCTCAGGCAAAACGATCTCGGCCTCATCATCGACTTCGTGCCCAACCATGTCGGCGTGCATTTCGCCGACAATCCCTGGTGGCTGGACGTGCTGGAATGGGGCCAGGCCTCACCGCACGCGGTCTCGTTCGACATCGACTGGGATCAGCTCGCCTACCGCGCCCGCGGCGGCGTGCTGCTGCCGATCCTCGGCTCGTCCTACGGCGATGCGCTCGAGCGCGGCGACATCGAGCTGCGCTATGATCCGGATCAGGGAAGCTTCTCCGCCTGGTATTTCGAGCATCGCCTGCCCATCGCGCCCGAGCGCTATGGCGAGATGCTGCGCATGATCGTGAAGGAAGCCGATGCCGCCGAGACGGAGGCCGGTCAAAGCCTGCTCGCGCTCGCGGCGCGCTACACCGGATTGCGCCGACCCAACCGCAAGGAAGCTCCCGCCTTCAAGTCGGAGCTCAGGGAGATCGGGGGAGCCGCCGGGATCATCGCACGCGGCCTTGCAGCCTATCGGGCCGCCAAGGATCGCCCCGCGCAGACGCTGGCGCTGCATCATTTACTGGAGCGCCAGCATTACAAGCTCGGGCATTGGCGGCTCGCCTCCAGCGACATCAACTATCGCCGCTTCTTCGACGTCAACGGACTGGCAGGTCTGCGCGTCGAGGATGCGAGCACATTTGCCGCCACGCACCGGCTGGTGAAGCAGCTCATCGTCGATGGCAAATTGCAGGGAATTCGGCTCGATCACATCGACGGCCTGCGCGATCCTGCCCAATATTGCCAGCGCCTGCGCCGGCTGGTGCGCGACGCGCAAGGCAACACGAAGCCGTTCTATACGGTGATCGAGAAGATCCTGTGCGAGCACGAACGCCTGCCACACTTCGCCGGCGTCCAGGGCACCACCGGTTATGAATGGATGAACGTCATCACCCAGGTTCTGGTCGACGCCAAGGGGCTGGCGGCGCTGGACGAGACCTGGCGGCAGATCAGCAACCGGCCGCCGCGGCTTGCGCCTTACGTCAAGGACGCCAAGCGGCGCGTGCTGGAGACGCTGCTCACCAGCGAATTCACCGTGCTGACGCGCCTGCTCGCCCGCATCGCCAACGGGCATTACTCGACCCGCGATTTCTCCGCCGACAGCCTGCGGCAGGCGCTGGAACTCTATGTGCTGCATTTCCCGGTTTACCGCACCTATCTGACCCACAGCGGCCCAATAGCCCCCGACCGCAAGCTGATCGACGACACCATCGCGCGCGCCCGTTCGGAATGGTTCGCCGCGGACGAAGGCATCTTCGATTTCCTGCGCGACGCGCTGACCATGGACCTGCTCAAGCCCGGCCGCCCGCCACACAGCGTCCCGCGTGTCCGCCGCTTCGCGCTGAAGGTGCAGCAATTCACAGGTCCCGTGATGGCGAAGTCGCTGGAGGACACTGCCTTCTACCAGTTCCACCGGCTGCTCGCCCTGAACGAAGTCGGCGGCGATCCCGCCAGCAACGGGCTCACCATTCCCGCTTTCCACGAGGCCCTCCAGGCCCGCGCCAAGGAATGGCCGATGGGAATGACGGCAACCGCCACGCATGACACCAAACGCGGCGAGGACGCCCGCGCGCGGATCGCGGCACTCAGCGAAATTTCCGGCGAATGGACCAGCGCGGTTTCGCGGTGGAAGGTGTTGAACGCGCCGCACCTCGCGCTCCACGGCAATCTCCGCGCGCCGTCGGCGACGTTCGAGTACATGCTCTACCAGACGCTGCTCGGGGCCTGGCCGCTGGGCGAGACGATCGATGCCGGCTTCGTCGAGCGCATCCAGGCCTATGCGCTGAAGGCCGCGCGCGAGGGCAAGGAGGAGACCAGCTGGCTCAATCCGCACGAGGCCTACGAGAACGGCGTGAAGAGCTTCGTCGACAAGATTCTCGACCCCGCGCTGTCAGGCGAATTCCTGGAGGCGCTGCAAACGCTGGCGCGCCGCCTCGCACTGCTCGGCCTGTTGAATTCGCTGAGCCAGCTCACCCTGAAGGCGACGCTGCCCGGCGTGCCCGACTTCTATCAGGGCACCGAGTTCTGGGACCTGTCGCTGGTCGACCCGGACAACCGTCGCCCGGTGGACTTTGCCGCGCGGCATGCGGCGCTGGGCACGCTGGAAGATCCGGATTGGCGGGGCCTGATCAAGAGCTGGCCGGACGGCCTGATCAAGCTGGCCTGGACACGGCGCCTTCTCAAGCTGCGCAACGAACTCGCCGACGTTTTCGCTCAAGGCGACTACGAGCCGCTGGCGGTGCGCGGCGCACATGCCGATCATGTCATTGCCTTCGCCCGCCGCCACGGCCGCGCTGCCGCAATCATCGTGGTCGGGCGTCATTTTGCACCCTTCACGCAAGCGGGGCGGGAGTGGCCCACGCTCGAGGGATTCGACGCGACCGTCGATGTCACGGGCTATGCTGCGGCGGGTTTTGCCGGCAACGGGCTACCGCTCTCGCAGGCCTTCCGTGATTTTCCCGCCTCCGTCATCGAGGCCCGCACGGCAGATGCCATCAGGCGCGCACGGCCCCGCGTGCGCGCCTGAAATTACTTTCCCTCGCCCTTGGTCAGCAGCAACTGCCCGCGCTTCTTGATCGTGGCCTGCGCCATCTCGGCAAAGCGCTGCAATAGCCAGGGCAGCACCACCTCGACCCGGACCTGATCATCGCCGACGTCGACCTGACCCGTCGCGACCTGTCCGAGCGCGCGGATTCGGAAATTCATCGTGTCTCCGCTCCACCGCTCCTCCTCAACCTGCATCACCGGAATGCTGGCGGCGGCGCGGCCAAGCCCGGTCTTGAGCCGGCGCACCGCCTCCTCGCGGCCGAGACGGTGCGGAATTGAAACGACAAGCGGTGCTGACATGGCTCGGCCCTGTGAGACTGATCTCACATAATCATGCCGGCTGGAACGTCAAACGTTCCATGCAACCCGATCCTGCAACCGCTGTTTCCATGGTCGGAACTTTAAAACCTGCGGCAAGTTGCCCTCGCACCACGGGACAGGTGCAAACGACCCTTTCATCAAAGGGCTGGAGGAGATTCGCATGTCAATCGGTACGATCATTCTGATCATTTTGGTCATCGCCCTGCTTGGCGGCTTCAGCGGCATCGGCGGCGGCCCGTTCTATGGCACCGGCTATTACGGCGGCGGCGGCCTCGGGCTCGTCATCGTCATCCTGCTGATCCTGCTGCTGATGGGAAGGATCTAGCGGCACAACGAGGATTGCGTAGGGTGGGCAAAGGCGCTCTCGCGCCGTGCCCACCTATTCGTCGCAAAGAAAAAGATCGTGGGCACGCTTACGCTTTGCCCACCCTACGAGAGTTGTGCCTCTGGCAAGGACCTACTTCATCTTCCCCGCGAGTTTCTTGATCGCGGACTTGATTGAAGCGGCCGCATCATCATAGCCCTCCCACGCCTTCGACCGCGGCAGCGAGCCCGGCACGGTTCGCACCGTATATCGCTTCGGATCGAGATCGCTCTTCACCTGGGCCCAGGTGACCGGCATCGACACCGTGGCCCCCGCGCGCGCCCGCGGCGATAACGGCGCCACTGCCGTCGACATGCGATCGTTGCGGAGATAGTCGAGGAAGATCTTCCCCTTGCGCAGCTTCTTCGACATGTTGAGCAGATAGCGCTCAGGATCGTCATCGGCCATCCACTGGCAGACGCCTTGCGCGAAAGCCTTGGCTTCCTTCCAGCTCACCTTGTCGCGTGCGCCGTGGCGCAGCGGCACGACGACGTGCAGGCCCTTGCCGCCCGTGGTCTTGCAGAAGCTCTCCATGCCGATGTCGATCAGCCGCTGCCGCATCTCCTTGGCCGCCTCGACGACGTCGGCGAACTCGACATCCGGCGCCGGATCGAGATCGAACACCAGCCGACCCGGCGTATCATAGGCGTCTGGCGCGCAGTTCCAGGGATGCAGCTCGACGCCGCCGATCTGTGCAACGGCGGCAAGCCCTTCAACGCGATCAATCTGCAAATAGGGTTTACGATCGCCCGAGACCTTGGCCAGTTCGAGCAAATTCGAGGTGCTCTGCATGGCATGGCGCTGGAAGAACGTCTCGCCACCGATGCCGTCGGGCGCCCGCACGATCGAGCACGGGCGGCCCTTCAGATGTTCGATCATCCAGGTCCCGACCGCCTCGAAATAGCGGGCGAGATCAAGCTTCGTCACGCCCTCGCCATCTCCGACATCCGGCCACAGCTCCTTGTCCGGCTTGGAGATGACGACGCCCATCACCTCGGCCGTGCCAGCGTCCTTCGATCGCTTGGCCGCCTTCGTCGCGCGCTTTCTGGCCGTGGGCTCGGCGAGCTCGGTGTCGACGGGCGTCTCCGCCTCGACCTCCTCGGCGGGCTTGTCCTGCCGCAGGCCCTTGAACGCCGCCTGGCGAATATTGCCGTCCGCGGTGAAGCCGGCGAACTCGATCTCCGCGACCAGCTCCGGCTTCAGCCAGTGCACCTCGCGCGTCTTCTTCGGGGCATTCTTGCCGCCGAACGGGCTATCCTTCGCCGCCATCGCCTTCAACGACGGCATGATGCGCTTGACCTTGTCGGCGCCGAAGCCGGTGCCGACCATGCCGACGAAGGCGAGATGATCGCCGCGCTGCACGCCCGCCATCAGGGAGCGGAATTTGCCGTTGGTGGTCTTGTAGCCGCCGATCACCACCTCGTGGCCGGCGCGACATTTCGATTTGACCCAGCTCTCGGTGCGCCCCGAACGATAGGGCGCATCCAGCTTCTTCGACACCACGCCTTCGAGCTCGAGCTTGCATGCCGATTGCAGCACCGCGTCGCCGCCGCTCTCGAAATGCTCGACATAGCGGATCTGGGTCGATTTCCGCTTGCTCTTCTCCAGCAACTTCTTGAGCTGGGCCTTGCGCTCGCCGAGCGGCAGCCGGCGGTAATCCTGGCCATCGGCGAAGAGCAGGTCGAAGGCAAAGAAAATCAACTCGTCGGTCTTGCCGTCCGACAACGCAGCCTGCAGCGAGGAGAAGTTCGGCGCGCCATTGTGGTCGAGCGCGACGATCTCGCCGTCGATCGTCACGTCCGGCAGCGCAGCCGCTTCCTTGGCGATGGACCCGAACTTTTCCGTCCAGTCGAGGCCCTTGCGCGTCTTGAGCGTGGCCTCGCCGTCCTCGACCCGGAGCTGCACACGATAGCCGTCGAACTTGATCTCGTGGCACCAGCCCTCACCGCCCGGCGGCCGCTCCACCAGCGTGCAGAGTTGCGGCGCCACGAAGTCCGGCATCGCCGCAACCTTCTTCGCATTCGTCGCCGTCGTGGCCCTTTTCTTTGCCGCCTTGGCTTTGGAGATCTTGTCGACCTTCAACGTCGCGCGCGGCGCCGGCTTGATCGCACGCCCCTTCGCCTCGTCAGCCCGATTGGATTGCCAGACCGCGTCGGCCTTGGTCCTGGCACCCTTCGCCAGCATGAACGGCTTTGGCGCGCGGCCCTTGCCTTCGGCGATCTGCTCCATCGCACGGCCGGAGGCGACCGATCTGTCCTCGTCGAGAATGTCGTTGTCCTTGCCCTCGCGGACGAATTCGTCGCGGTGCTTGATCAGGAGCCAGTTGGTGCGCTTCTCGCCCCCGCGGTTGCGCATGCGCACCAGCACCCAGCTGCCGTGCAGCTTCTCGCCATGCAGGGTGAACTTCAAATCGCCCTTCTTGAAGCCGCGCTCGGCGTCCTCCGATTCCCAGGTGCCGCGGTCCCACAGCATCACCGTGCCGCCGCCATACTGTCCTTCCGGAATCGTGCCTTCGAAATCGCCATAGTCGAGTGGATGGTCTTCCACCTCGACCGCCAGCCGCTTGTCGTGCGGGTCGAGCGAGGGTCCTTTCGTCACGGCCCAGGACTTGAACACGCCGTCGAATTCGAGCCTGAGATCGTAGTGCAGCCGGCTCGCATCGTGCTTCTGGATCACGAAGCGCCGCTGCTTCGATGACGTCACTGCGGTCTTGCCCGATGGCTCGGGCGTCTTCTCGAAGTCACGCTTCTGTCGATAAGTGGAGAGTTTTTGCAGCACGACCGGTCCCGCTTCTCTTTCGGCGTTCAGCCTATCACGGCCAAAGTCCCACCCGGAACCAAAACCCAACGGGAGGGTTGGGGTTCCAAATCGCCTTGAGAACGCTGGAGAATTGCATGGCCCCCCGCGCCTATTGGAAGGGAACGTTGAAGCTGTCGCTGGTCGGCTGTCCCGTCGTGCTCTACCCCGCGACAACGTCAGCCGAGAAGACGCGATTTCACCTGATCAACCGCGAGACCGGGAACCGGCTCAAGCAGCAGATGATCGATGCCGAGACCGGCGACATCGTCGAGAGCGACCAGAAGGGCCGCGGTTACGAGCTGCGCAAGGGCAAATATGTCGAGATCGAACCGGAGGAGCTCGAGGCCGTCCAGATCGAGAGCAATCACACCATCGACATCGAGAGCTTCGTGCCGAGCGAGGAGATCGACCAGCGCTATCTCAACCATCCCTATTACATCGCGCCCGACGGCAAGGCCGCGGTCGATGCGTTCGCGGTGATCCGCGACGCCATGAAAGACCAGGAGCGCGTGGCGCTCGCCAAGATCGTGCTCACCAACCGCGAACACATCATGGCGATCGAGCCGCTCGGCAAGGGCCTGCTCGGCACCACGCTGCGCTTTCCCTACGAGCTCCGCGACGAGGGTGAGTTCTTCGGCGACATCAAGAGCCCGAAGATCACCAAGGACATGGTCGAGCTCGCCGGCCACATCCTCCAGACCAAGGCCGCGCATTTCGATCCCGGCAAGTTCAAGGACGAGTACGAGACCGCGCTGAAGGCGCTGGTGAAGCGCAAGGCCAGCGGCAAGACAATCGAACCGCCCGAGCGCGCGGAGCGACCGAGCAACGTGGTCAACCTGATGGACGCACTGAAGCAGAGCCTGAAGGGACGTGGCGGGAAGAAGACGGCGGCCAAGTCCCATGCGCGGCGGACGACCGGGCGACAACGCGCCGCGCGAAAGACGCACCGATCGACCGCGCGGCAGAGGAAGGCGGGATAGCTCGTCATTCCGGGGCGATGCGAAGCATCGAACCCGGAATCCATCATCTCGAATGCGACGAGCGGAGAAATGGATTCCGGGCTCGCGCCGAGGGGCGCGCCCGGGAATGGCAGCGAGACTAATCCCCCGCCCTCAACCGATACCCGATCCCCGTCTCCGTCAGCACATATTGCGGCCGTTCCGGATCTGCTTCGATCTTCTGCCGGAGCTGACGGACGTAGACGCGTAAGTATTGCGCGTCGGTCAGCTCGTCCCAGAGTTCCCTCAGCAGGAAACGATGGGTCAGCACCTTGCCGGCGTGCTGCACGAGCACGCGCAGAAGGTCATATTCCTTCGGCGACAGCTTGACGTCACGATCGCCGACCTTGACGATGCGGCGGACGAGATCGACCGAGAGATCGCCGGTACGGAATACCGGACGCTCTCCCTGGACCTGAAGCTGATGCCGCAGCGCGGCGCGCAGGCGGGCCAGCAGCTCGTCCATGCCGAACGGCTTGGTCAGATAGTCGTCGGCACCGAGATCGAGCGCCTGCACTTTGCCGGCCTCGTCGCCGCGGCTCGACAATACCACGATCGGTACGGCCTCGTTGCGGGCGCGGAGGGTGCGCAGCAGTTCATGCCCCTGAACGTCGGGCAGGCCGAGATCGAGAATGATCAGCGCCGGCTCCTCAACGAGCTTCTCCAGCGCAATCTTGCCGTTCGACGCTTCCAGGATTTCATAGCCTTGCGTCGTCAGCCCCATCCGCAGCAATTTGCGGATCGGCGGCTCGTCGTCGATGACTAGGACCTTGATCGGCGCAGCGCTCATGCGGCGGTATCCAATGCGCGGCTTAGTGCCGGAACAGGAAGACGGATGGTGAGGACAGCGCCGCTGCGGTCGCTGCGGCTCGCGGCCGAGATCGTGCCGCGCATCGCCTCGACGAAGCCGCGCGAGATGGCAAGGCCAAGGCCCGTACCGGGGCGGACATGGTCGCCCTTCTGCACGCGGTAGAACTTGTCGAACACGCTCTCGAGCTCGTCCGGCGGGATGCCGGCCCCCTCGTCCGAGATCTCGAGCACGACATGATCGCCGTCGCGCCGGCCGCGGATCGAGATCGTGGTGTCGGGCGGCGAATATTTGGCGGCGTTGTCGAGCAGGTTGAACAGCACCTGCTCGAACAGCACGGCATCGAGCTGCAGCATCGGCAGATCGGCGGCCAGCACCAGCTCGACCTTGTGGCCTTCGAGGATCTTGGCTGCCCTGCGCAGCGCGCTGCCCACGATCTCGCCGAGATCGTGCAGCGCCGTGTTGGGCACGACGGCGCCGGATTCGAGCTTGGTCATGTCGAGCAGGTTGGCGATGAAGCGGTTGAGCCGCTCGGATTCGTCGATGACGGTGGCGAGCAGGTCGCGCTTCTCGGCGTCGGACAAGGCCGCGGCGAGATCGCGCATAGTCGAGGCCGCGCCCAGCACCGAGGCGAGCGGTGTCTTCAAATCGTGCGAGATCGAGGTCAGGAGCGCGGAGCGCAAACGTTCGGATTCGACGGTGCGCTTGACGCGGTCCATATCCTCGACCAGCAGCACGCGCTCGATCGCCAGCGCACCCTGATCGACCAGCGCATCGAGCAGCCGGCGCTGGTCCGGCGTCAGCAGCGGCCCGCTGCGGTCGTCGTCGATGCCGATGACGCCGATCGGGCCGCGCCCCGTACGCATCGGCAGGAACAGCCGTTTTGCACCGGGCAACGTATCCGAGCCACGGCCGGCGGGGCGGTCGTTGCTCCAGGCCCAGTTGGCCGCGGCGAGATCAGCCTGGTCGAGCTCGTCTTCGGGCGGATAGCCGGATTTCACCGTGAGCAAGCCTTCTTCCGGCAGCAGAAGCACCACGCGGACCTTCAGCATCAATGCGATCTGGTAGGCTGTCGCCCACAGCACGTCGTCGAGCGTCGCGGTGCCCGCGAGCTTGCGACTGAAAGCGTAGAGGTGCTCGGACATCCTGATCCGGCCGATGGCGGCGTCGGCTTGCGTGCGCACGCGCGCCGCGAGATTGGAGATCAGTATGGCGATCAACATGAAGAAGAAGAACGCCGCAACGTTGGTCGGATCGGTGATCGTGAAAGTGTAGACCGGCGGAAGGAAGAAGAAATTGTAGGCAAGCGAGGCTGCAATGCTGGCAAGCAGCGACGGCCACAATCCATACCGCACCGCGACCGCAACCACCGCGGTCAACAGCACGAGGTCGACGTTCTCGATGCCGAACCGCGGCTGGAGCAGTACGGCGGCGCCGAGGCCGATCAGGACGATGCCCAGCGCCTTCAGATGGGGCAGCGGATTGAACGGCTCGGATCGCGCAGCGGTCTGTACCGACGTCTTGGGCGCCCCCTCGGCCGAAAGTTCTTCGCCCGGGATCACGTGAACGCTGATATTGCCCGCGCGGCGAACCAGGTCATGGACGACAGAGCCGCGCGTCATCTCGAACCAGCGCGAACGGGTGGACTTGCCGATCACGATCTGGGTGACGTTGTTGCCTTGCGCGAAACCGACGACGTCATCGGCGATACGGCGGCCGGCGGCCGGAATGGTCAGCGCCTCGCCGCCGAGCGATTCGGCGAGCCGCAGCGTATCGGCCAGCCGGTCGCGCTGCTCGTCGGACAATTGCAGGGATCGCCGCGTCTCGATCGATATCGCGGTGAACGGCGCATGCAGCCGGTCCGCCAGCCGCTTGGTGTAGCGCACGAGGCCGGCCGCGCGCGGATCCTCGCTGACGCAGACGAGGATGCGCTCGCCCGCGGCCCACGGCCCGGGAATCGCATTCGCCTGCATGTGGGTGAGCAGCTGTTCGTCGACCCGCTCGGCGGTGCGCCGCAAAGCGAGCTCGCGCAAGGCGGTCAGATTGCCCGGCGAGAAATAGTGCTCCAGCGCCCGCTCGGCTTGCCGTGGCACATAGACCTTGCCCTCTTTCAGGCGCTGGATCAGATCGTCGGGCGTGAGGTCGATCAGCTCGATCGCATCGGCGCGGTCGAACACGGAATCGGGCACCGTCTCGCGCACCCGGACATGGGTGATCTGGGCAACGACGTCGTTCAGGCTCTCGATGTGCTGGATGTTGACGGCGGTGTAGACGTCGATGCCGTGGGACAGCAACTCCTCGACGTCGAGATACCGCTTGGGATGGCGGCTGCCGGCCGCGTTGGTGTGGGCGAGCTCGTCGACCAGCGTGATCCTTGGCCGCCGCGCGATCACGGCATCGAGGTCCATCTCCTCCACGATCTGGCCGCGGTAGTCAAACTTCTTGCGCGGGACAACTTCGAGGTCGCGCACCAATGCTTCGGTCTCGGCGCGGCCATGGGTCTCGACGAAGCCGACCACGACATCGACGCCGGCCTTGCGCTTGGCGTGGGCGCTCTGCAGCATCTCGTAGGTCTTGCCGACGCCGGGGGCGGCGCCGACGAAGATCTTCAGCTTGCCGGTCGCATCCTCCTCCCGGCGCGCTGCCTCCAGCAGCGCCTCCGGGGACGGACGTTGTTCGGGATCGCGGCGCTCTCGGACCATCTTTCCAATATAATCATCTGGGCACGGCGAGCCTAGACCGCTACTTCGCCGCCGCCCGATCGAGCGCGAGATTCAGCGCCAATACGTTAACCCGGGGTTCGCCGAGCAAGCCGAGCAGCCGGCCCTCGGTGTTCGCAGCAACGAGCTGCTTGAGCACGTCCTCCGGCAGATTTCGCGCCTTCGCCACCCGTGGCACCTGGAATTGCGCCGCTTCGGGCGAGATATTCGGATCGAGACCGCTGGCCGAGGTCGTCACGAGATCGACCGGCACCGGCTGGTTCGGATTCTCAGCCTCGCGCTTCTCAACATCCTCCTTCAGCCGGTCGGCCAGCGCCTTGCTGGTCGGGCCGAGATTGGAGCCGCCCGAATTGGCGGCGTTGTAGGGCGCCGACACCGTCTTGGTCGCATCATTGGGGTCCGGGGCCAGGGTCGCCGACGGGCGGCCGTGGAAGTACTTGTCGTCTCTGAACTCCTGCCCGATCAGGGTTGAGCCGACGACCTTGCCGTCCTTCTCGATCAGACTGCCCTCTGCCTGCGCCGGAAACAGCGCGCCGGCGATGGCGGTCATCGCCAGGGGATAGGCCAGACCCGTGATGGCGGTGAGAACCAGGAGGAGGACGACGGCGGGGCGGATTTCTCTGAGCATGTTAGGTCTCCGATTTCTTCGTCATTGCGAGGAGCGAAGCGACGAAGCAATCCAGGCTGTGGGCTGAGGAGGCATTTCTGAATTGCTTCGCTGCCCTCGCAATGGCGGGGTTAGGCCAGGTGCAAGGCGGTCACGACGAGATCAATCGCCTTGATACCGATGAAGGGAATGACGATGCCGCCGAGGCCGTAGATCAAGAGGTTGCGCCGCAGCAGCGCGCCGGCACCGACGGCGCGATAGGCGACGCCTTTCAGCGCGAGCGGAATCAGCGCGATGATGACGAGCGCGTTGAAGATGATCGCCGACAGGATGGCGCTCTGTGGGCTCGACAGGTTCATGACGTTGAGCACGGTGAGCTGGGGGTAGAACGCGAGAAACATCGCCGGGATGATCGCAAAATACTTGGCGACGTCGTTGGCGATCGAGAACGTCGTCAGCGCGCCGCGCGTCATCAAGAGCTGCTTGCCGATCTCGACCACCTCGATCAGCTTGGTCGGATTGGAATCGAGGTCGACCATGTTGCCGGCCTCGCGGGCGGCCTGGGTGCCGGTGTTCATGGCGACGCCGACATCGGCCTGCGCCAACGCCGGCGCGTCGTTGGTGCCGTCGCCGCACATGGCGACCAGCTTGCCCTTGGCCTGCTCGTCGCGGATCAGCCTGAGCTTGTCCTCGGGAGTTGCCTGCGCCAGGAAGTCGTCGACGCCGGCCTCCGCCGCGATCGCCGCCGCCGTCATCGGATTGTCGCCAGTGATCATGATGGTGCGGATGCCCATGCGGCGCAGCTCGGCGAAACGCTCGCGGATGCCGCCCTTGACGATGTCCTTGAGCTGGACGATTCCGAGCAGCTTGCCGTCCCTGGCGACAGCCAGCGGCGTGCCGCCGGCCTTCGATATCTCGTCGGCGATCGTCTGAAGCTCGCGGCCGGTGTCCGAGAGCGTCGCGGGCTGGATGGCACGGGCGGTGTTGCCGGAGGCCAACGCCAGCGCCGCGCCGCCGCCGACATAGTTGAGCATGGCATCGACCGCGCCCTTGCGCACCGACGAGCCGCCGGCATCGACGCCGCTCATACGGGTCTGTGCCGTGAACGGAATGAAGGTGGCGCCAAGCTCGGCCATGTCGCGGCCGCGCATGCCGTACTTTTCCTTGGCCAGCACGACGATCGACCGGCCCTCCGGCGTCTCGTCCGCGAGCGATGCGAGCTGGGCCGCGTCCGCAAGCTCCTGCTCGGTGACACCGCGCAGGGGACGGAACGCAGTCGCCTGCCGGTTGCCGAGCGTGATGGTCCCGGTCTTGTCGAGCAGGAGCGTATCGACGTCGCCGGCGGCCTCGACGGCGCGGCCCGACATCGCCAGCACGTTGAAGCGCACCAGACGGTCCATGCCGGCAATGCCGATGGCGGACAACAGCGCGCCAATGGTAGTCGGGATCAGCGTCACGAACAGCGCGACCAGCACGACCACCGAGATCGAGCCGCCGGCATAGGCGGCGTAGCTCGGGATGGTGACGGTGGCGAACACGAAGATTATGGTGAGGCCGGCAAGCAGGATGTTGAGCGCGATCTCGTTCGGCGTCTTCTGCCGCTCGGCGCCCTCGACCAGCTTGATCATGCGATCGATGAAGGTCGAGCCCTGCGCCGCAGTGATGCGGACGCGAATCCGGTCCGACAGCACCTGCGTGCCGCCGGTGACCGCGGAACGGTCGCCGCCGGATTCGCGGATGACGGGAGCGGACTCGCCGGTGATGGCGGCCTCGTTGACCGAGGCGACGCCCTCGATCACCTCGCCGTCCGAGGGAATCGTGTCGCCCGCCTCGACCAGCACGAGATCGCCGACCTTCAGGCTCGTGCCGGGCACGAGCTTGAAGGCAGCGCCGGCACCGGTCAGGAGCTTGGCCTGGCTTTCGGTACGGGTCTTGCGCAGCGTCTCGGCCTGCGCCTTGCCGCGGCCCTCGGCCACCGCCTCGGCGAAATTGGCGAACAGCACCGTGAACCAGAGCCAGACGATGATCTGGAAGGTGAAGCCGAGATCGTTCTCGGCGGTGACGAGGTCGCGCAGGAAGATCAATGTGGTCAGCGCAGCGACGATCTCGACCACGAACATCACGGGGTTCTTGATCATCAGTCGCGGATCGAGCTTGGTGAAGGAGGCGCGACTCGCGGGCACCACGATCCTGGGATCGAGCATTGCCGACGTCGGCGCTTTTTTGTGCGGATTGGTCGTATCCATGGCGGTCACTCCAGACGATCAGAACAGGTTGCCGGCGTTCATCGCCAGATGCTCGACGATCGGACCGAGCGCGAGTGCCGGGAAGAAGGTCAGGCCGCCCACGATCAGGATGACGCCGACGACGAGGCCGACGAACAGGCCGCCGGTGGTCGGGAACGTGCCCATGGATGGCGGGATCGATTTCTTCGCCGCGAGCGACCCCGCGATCGCCATCGCCGGCACGATCATGAAGAAGCGACCGACGAACATCGCGCTGGCGAGCGTGAGATTGTAGAAGAGGGTATTGCCCGTGAGACCTGCGAAGGCGGAGCCGTTGTTCCCGGCCGCCGACGTATAGGCGTAGAGCACTTCGGTGAAGCCATGCGGTCCGGCATTTGCCATCGAGGCGACGGCTGCCGGATAGACCACACCGACGGCGGTCCAGCCGAGGATCATCAGCGGCAGCACCAGGATGGCCAGCATCGCCATCTTGACCTCGCGCGCCTCGATCTTCTTGCCGACATATTCCGGCGTGCGGCCGACCATCAGGCCTGCGACGAAGATCGCGAGGATGACGAACAGCAGCATGCCGTACATGCCGGCGCCGACACCGCCGACGATGATCTCGCCGAGTTCGATGTTGATCAGCGGGATCATGCCGCCGAGCGCTGTGAAGCTGTCGTGCATGGCGTTGACGGCGCCGCACGAGGCGGCGGTGGTGATGACGGCGAACAGCGAGGACGCAACGATGCCGAAGCGGACCTCCTTGCCCTCCATGTTGCCGCCGGTCAGGCCCAGCGCGTGGAGCGTCGAGGTGCCGCTGGCCTCCGCCCAGTAGGTGACGGCAACACCGGCCAGGAACAGCACGCCCATGACGGCGAGGATCGCCCAACCCTGGCGCTGGTTGCCGACCATGCGGCCGAACACGTTGGTCATCGCAGCTCCGATCGCCAAGATCGACAGCATCTGCACGAAGTTCGACAGCGCGGTCGGGTTTTCGAACGGATGCGCAGCGTTGGCGTTGAAGAAGCCGCCGCCATTGGTGCCGAGCATCTTGATCGCGACCTGGGATGCCACCGGGCCGACTGCGATGGTCTGCCTGGCGCCTTCGAGCGTGGTGGCCTCGACATAGTCGCCGAGCGTCTGCGGGATGCCCTGCCAGACCAGGAACAGTGCGTAGACGACGCAAATCGGCAGTAGCACGTAAAGTGTGCAGCGTGTGACGTCGACCCAGAAATTGCCGACCGTGCGCATCGACGCACGCGAGAAGCCGCGGATCAGCGCCACCGCCAACGCGATTCCGGTTGCCGCCGACAGGAAGTTCTGATGGGTCAATCCGAGCATCTGGACGAGATAAGACAGCGTGCTCTCGCCGCCGTAGTTTTGCCAGTTGGTGTTGGTGAGAAAGGAGATCGTCGTGTTGAAGGAAAGGTCCGGAGCGACTGCGCCCTGCCCGGCCGGATTGAAGGGCAACACGGCCTGGAGCCGCATCACGCCGTAGATGACGAGGAAGCCGCTGACGTGGAACAGCAGCATGGCGACCGTGTAGGTCATCCAATGCTGCTCACGCTTCTCGTCGACACCGGAGATCCAATATATGCCGGCCTCGATCGGACGCAGGACGGGTGACAGGAACGTCCGCTCGCCGCCGAACACCCGCGTCATGTACCAGCCGAGCGGTTTTGTGAGCGCGACGATGATGATGCAGAACAGAATGATCTGGAGCCAACCGACCATGGTCATGGAATCAACCTTTCAAGCTTGGCGCCCGCCGCAGGAGCGGCAGGAGCAACGTCAGCAGGCCGGCGACGAGCACGGCGTCGGCCAGTAGCAATTCGACGAGCAGCAACACGGGTCAGAACCGCTCGGGCCGCAGCAGCGCGTAGGTGAGATAGGCCAGCAGGCCGAACGAGACGGCGCCGGCGAGCACATAATCGAAGATCATGATCCGCGTCCTCAAAGCCGTTCGCAGGCGAAGGCGTAGCCGATCGCGAGCGCAAAGAAGCCGCATCCCAGCGCCAGCATCAGAATGTCCATCATGGCGATACTCCTCGTTGCACCCAGTTTTGGCGCAACTATTCCTCAGGCTCGGACGGGCAGTTCGTAACCAAGACGATCCATGCAACCTCGGCGCCCGGCCGGATCTTCACCACGCTGAAGTGCCACCAGGGGCATAGGTTTTCGAGATGAGGGCTGTGGCGAAGTTATAGGAATCTCATAAAGACTGGCGCAGACGACGCGTTGACCCGCACCCGCAAGGCGCCCGGCCCGCTGCGTCCCTCAGCCACCTCTCCTGACGCCCGTGATCACGCTTGTCGCGCGCGGGCTCGGCGTCTAGCTCCTCGCTTCGCTCTCGATCAGCCGGGCCAATTCCGCCGCCGTGACCTCGATCGGCCGGCCGCTGCGCTCGACGCGGGCCTGGATCAACGCACCCTGGAGCGCCGAGGTGCAGAGCACGGCCAGCGCTTCGGCGCGGGATCTGCCGAAGCCGTCCGCGACCAGCTTGTCGCGCAGGATCGATATTCGCGCCGCGTAGGCCTTGCGACCGGCATCGGACACGGCACGTTCGCGCGGTGCCAGCTCGAGCAGCACGGTCGTGATCGGGCAGCCATTGCGAAAGCCGGAGCCCTGCATCCAGCCCGCCAACAGTCTTGCATGGGCACGCAAGAGATCGGCGGTCGAGCCGCATTCTTCCGCGAGCTTGGCGACCGTGGCGGCGACGCGGCGGCCCGCCTCCTCCACCGCCGCCACCGCGATCGAGGATTTTCCGTCCGGAAAGTAATGGTAGAGCGATCCTTTTGGCGCACCGCTGACGTCGACGATGTCGTTCAGCCCGGTCCGGGCGAAGCCCTGGCGGCGGAACAGCGTCACCGCGGCATTGATGATGGGCTGGCGGTGTCTTGGCACGGCCGGCATGGCGTCCTCCGGTAAGAATTATATTGATTGGTCTACATCAGACTTCGACAGTCAAGCCGTAACCACAACAAGGAGCGGTCAATGGCCAAGGCAGTAAGCTACCAGTTGGAGGACGGAGTCGCGCGGATCGGGCTCGACGACGGCAAGGTCAATGTGATGTCGGCCGCGATGCTGGCGGAGATCGGCGCCGCCTTCGACCGGGCCGAAGGGAAAGCCGAGGTCGTGGTGCTGCGCTCGGCACGGCCCGGCATCTTCTCTGCCGACTTCGATCTCAAGGTCTTCGCCTCGGGCGATGCCGCCAGGAGCCTCGAAATGGTCCGCGCCGGCGCGGAGCTTGCGCTGCGGCTGATGTCGTTTCCGCATCCGACGATCGGCGTGATGGAAGGCCACGCATATCCCATGGGAACGTTCCTGCTGCTCGCCTGCGACGTCAGGCTGGGCGCGCGCGGGCCGCATCGCATGGGGCTGAACGAGGTCGCGATCGGCATCGCGCCGCCGAGCTTTGCCATCGAACTCGCGCGCAGCCGCCTGCATCCGGCCTGGCTCAGCCGCACCGCGGCGCTCGGTGAAATGTACGAGCCGGAGGAGGCGCTGACCGCCGGCTTCCTCGACCGCGTGGTTGCACCGGAAGCCATCGAGGGCGCGCTTGCGGAGGCCGTCGCCGCGTTGCGCGCCATCCACAAGCCATCACATGCGACCGCGAAGAAGCGCCTGCGTCAGGCCGCGATGGACGCGATGCGTATTGCGATCGACCGTGAATTGACCATGGCTGCCTATGCGGCAAGCAACCGGGCCCGCAGCGCGGTGGCAATGCCCGGCTGACGTCAGCTGTCCCTGCGGAAACCACCCAGCCGATCTGGCGCAACTCCAGGGAACCGTGTAGATCGGTTTCATGAGCAGCAACGTCAACGTCGTCACCCACCCCCTGGTCCAGCACAAGCTCTCCCTGATGCGGGAGAAGGACCGGTCGACCAAGAGCTTTCGCGAGATCCTGAACGAGATCGGGATGCTGCTCGGCTACGAGGTGACGCGCGATTTGCCGCTGGAGCTGGTGGATATCGAGACGCCGATCGCGGCGATGCAGGCACCCAAGATCGCCGGCAAGAAGCTCACGCTGGCGCCGATCCTGCGCGCCGGCGTCGGCTTCCTCGACGGCATGCTGGCGCTGATGCCCTCGGCGCGCATCGCCCATATCGGGCTCTACCGCGACCCCGAGACGTTGCAGGCCGTGGAATATTACTTCAAGGCGCCGCAGGATCTGTCCGACCGCACCGTGATCCTGATGGACCCGATGCTGGCGACCGGAAATTCGGCCTGCGCCGGCGCTTCCCTGCTCAAGGCGCGCGGCGCCCGCGACATCCGCTTCGTCTGCCTTCTGGCTGCGCCCGAGGGCATCGCGCAGTTCGAGAGCGAACATCCGGACGTGCCGATCTGGACCGCTGCGATCGACGAGCGGCTCAACGACCACGGCTATATCGTGCCGGGCCTCGGCGATGCCGGCGACCGGATGTTCGGTACCAAGTAGACAGATTTGCGCGGTCGGGTTACTCCGCTTGCCATGAGTGCCAACGCGTTTTCGCTGCAATCGCTGATCCGGCTGGAGCCCGCCGCCGATCCCGCCTTCGTATTCGACGGCACGCCAGTGTCGCGCGCCGGGTTCTCCGATAGGATCGAGCAATCCGCGGCTTGGCTTGCAGCACAGGGCATCGGCAAGGACGACGTGATCGCGGTCTGGCTGGTCAACCGGATCGAATGGCTCACGCTGCTGTTCGCCGCCGCCCGCCTTGGCGCCGTCGTCGCCGCTGTCAACACGCGCTACCGCAGCGGAGACGTCGCGCATCTGCTTCGCGTGTCGGGCGCGAGGCTGCTGGTGGTCGAAGCCGCTTTCCGCTCGATCGATTTTGCCGCAATCCTGGCCGACCTCGCCAAGGACGAGGTGCCCGCGCTGCAACGGCTCGCGGTGATCGGCGCGGATGCGATCCCGGCGCATTGGCCCTGCGTGCGTTTCGACGCCTTCGACAGGGCTTATCCTCCCGCCCCGCCGGCTCAGGACGATATCGACCTGCCTGTCCTGCTCTACACGACGTCGGGCACCACCAAGGGACCGAAGCTCGTCGTGCATTCGCAGCGCACGCTGGCGAGCCACGCCGTCGCCGTTGCCAAGGCGCTCAGGCTCGATCCGCAGCGTCACGCGCTGCTGGCCATGCTGCCGTTCTGCGGCACCTTTGGCATGACGAGCCTGCTCGGCTTCGTCGCGGCGGGCGCGACCGTCCACGTGCTCGACGCCTTCGAGGCGGCACCGGCGCTGAGGATCCTCAGCGCGCACAAGATCACGCATTCGTTCGGCTCGGACGAGATGTTTCGCCGCATCCTCGCCCTCACCGACGCGCCCCGGCCGTTTCCGCATCTCGAACTCTGCGGCTTCGCCGCATTCCAGCCCGGCTGGCGCGAGCTGGCCGCGGAGGCCGAGACCCGCGGCCTGCCACTGTTCGGCCTTTACGGGTCGAGCGAGGTCCAGGCCTTGTTCTCGATCGCGCAGCCTGGCGATGCCTTCGCCGACCGCATCGAGGGCGGCGGCTGGCCGATGTCACCCGACACGAAAGTGCGCGTGCGCGACACCGAAACCGGCGAGCTTGCGCCGTTCGGCGTTTCCGGCGAGATCGAGATCAGTGCGCCGTCACGCTTCCTCCGCTATTTCAACAATCCGGAGGCGACGCGGGAGGCGATCACCGCCGACGGATTCTTCCGCACCGGCGACATCGGCCGGCTGCGCGGCGACGGCTCCTTCGTCTACGAGACCCGCGCCGGCGATGCCATGCGGCTCGGCGGTTTCCTCGTCGCGCCCGGCGAGATCGAGGACGAACTCAAATCCTGTCCTGGCGTTACCGACGCCCAGGTGGTCGCCGTCGATCTGAAGGGCCAGGCGCGCTGCGTCGCGTTCGTGATCCCGGCGAAGGAGCCACCGATGCCGGAGACGCTGATCGCGCACCTGCGCGACCGGCTCGCCGGCTACAAGGTCCCGGCGCGAATCTATGTCGTGGATGCCTTCCCCGTCACCGACAGCGCCAACGGCGTGAAGATCCAGCGGGCCCGGCTCCGCACCATGGCGATGGAACGGATCGCCTCCGAATAGCTGTTCGCGCCGCGAGAGCCGTTCAGTAAGACTTGGCGAGGCCAAGCACCTTCTCCGCGATGAAGCTGAGCGCGAGCTGCGGGCTGACCGGCGCGATGCGCGGGATCAGCACCTCGCGCAGATAGCGCTCGACGTGGAATTCCTTGGCGTAGCCGAAGCCGCCATGGGTCATCACGGCCTGCTCGCAGGCGTGATATCCGGCCTCGCCTGCGAAGTATTTCGCGGCGTTCGCGCCAGCGCCGCAGGGCAGGCCCTTGTCGTATTGCCAGGCCGCCTGCATCACCATCAGCCAGGCCGCCTCGAGCTCGACCCAGTTCACCGCGAGCGGATGCTGGATGCCCTGGTTCTTGCCGATCGGCCGGTTGAAGACCACGCGCGTTTTGGCGTACTCGGTCGCACGCGACAGCGCGAGCTTGCCGAGCCCCACGGCCTCGGCAGCAATCAGAATGCGCTCCGGGTTCATCCCTTCGAGGATGTACTGGAAGCCCTTGCCTTCCTCGCCGATCCGGTCCTCCATCGGGATTTCAAAATCCTCGAAGAACAGCTCGTTGGAATCGACGATCTTGCGGCCCATCTTCTCGATCTCGTGGACCTTGATCTTCTGGCGGTCGAAGTCCGTGTAGAACAGGCTGAGGCCGTGGGTGGGCGAGCGCACCTCCTCCAGTGGCGTGGTGCGCGCCAGCAGCAAGATCTTGTGCGCGACCTGCGCGGTCGAGATCCACACCTTCTGGCCGTTGACGATGTAGCGGTCGTTCTTGGCGACCGCGCGGGTCTTCAGCTGGGTGGTGTTGAGGCCGGTGTTGGGCTCGGTGACGGCGAAGCAGGCCTTCTCGCGGCCCTCCACCATCGGCGGCAGCATGCGCTTGCGCTGGTCCTCGGTGCCGAACACGACGACGGGATTGAGGCCGAACACGTTGATATGGACCGCAGAGGCGCCGGACATGCCCGCACCGGATTCCGCGATAGTCCGCATCATGATCGCAGCTTCAGTGATGCCGAGCCCGGAGCCGCCATATTCTTCCGGCACGCAGATGCCGAGCCAGCCAGCGTCGGCTAAGGCCTTGTGGAAGTCGTGCGGGAAGCCGCCGTCGTGGTCCTTCTTCAGCCAATAGGCGTCGGGAAAGCCCTCGCAGATCTTGGCAATGGCGTCGCGAATGGCCTCCTGCTGATCGGTGAGCGCGAAATCCATGGTCTTGATCTCCCTTCGCCAAGCGTCTTTAGCTCGAAAAACTGCATGCAGATACGTGAATTTGCCCGCGAAGTGTGTCTACCATGCATGGGGTCATGCGGCGCAACGCAACGAGCGCGCCGTTATTTCGCAGGGAGGAAACCGCGATGGCCGGACTTTATTTCGAGGAGTTTTCCGTGGGCCAGGAGTTCAGGCATCCGCTGACCCGGACCGTCACGGAGATGGACAACACCATGTTCAGCCTGCTGACGCTCAATCCGCAGCCGCTGCACATCGACGCGCATTTCGCCGAGAAGACCGAGTTCGGCCAGCGCATTTTCAACAGCCTTTACACCCTCGGCATCATGATCGGCATGACGGTCTATGATACGACCATGGGGACCACCGTCGCCAATCTCGGCATGACCGACGTCGCCTTTCCAAAGCCCGTCTTCCATGGCGACACCTTGCGGGCAACGACAAAGGTACTCTCGTTGAGGGAATCCAAATCGCGCCCGAGCGCGGGCATCGTCGAGTTCGAGCACCATGCCCTGAATCAGAACGACGAAATCGTCGGCAAATGCCGCCGCATGGCGATGATGCACAAGAGGCCGGTCTGATGCGCTCGATGCTGTTCGTGCCGGGCGATTCCCCGCGCAAATTCGAGAAGGCGAGCGAAGGCAAGGCCGACGCGCTGATCGTCGATCTCGAGGATTCCGTCGTCGCGGAGAAGAAGCCGGAGGCGCGCGGGCTGACGCTCCAGATGCTGAAGGGCTCTCGCGGCCCGCATCAGCTCTACGTTCGCGTCAACGCCCTCGATACCGGCATGACGCTGGCCGATCTCGCCGCGGTGATGCCCGGCAGGCCCGACGGCATCGTCCTGCCGAAATCGCAGGGCGGCGATGACGTCCGCCAGGTCGCGACCTGGCTCGAAGCCTTGGAAGCCGCAAGCGGGATCGCAGTCGGCGCAACGCGCATCATCTGCGTCGCGACCGAAACCGCCGGCTCGATCTTCGGCCTCGGCAGCTACAAGGGATGCTCCCCCCGCCTCGCCGGCCTGATGTGGGGCGCGGAGGATCTCTCCGCCTCGCTCGGCGCGACCGAGAAAGCCTCGGGCGGGATCTTCCACAGCCCTTATCGCCTCGCGCGCGATCTCTGCCTGATGGCGGCCGCCGCAGCGGAGGTCGCGCCGATCGACACCGTCTATACCGACATCGACAATCTCGCAGGCCTTGAGGCGGAAACGCGCGCCGCACGACGCGATGGCTTCTCGGCCAAGGCGCTGATCCATCCCAAACATGTCGATGTCGTCAACGCGGCCTTCGCGCCGACGGAGGCCGAGCGCATATGGGCGGAGAAGGTGATTGCGGCATTTGCGAGCAATCCCGATTCCGGCACGCTGCGGCTCGACGGCCAGATGATCGACAAGCCGCATCTACGCGCCGCGAAGAAGATCCTGGGCCAACCCTAGATCGGGACACAAGCCTTCGCTGGCGAAAGGCGAAGCGCGGCGAGGTCGCCGCGCTGATGGCACGGACGGTCGACCGGCTGCGCCGCAGGAGCTTGAACCTCAGTCGAACGCCTGAACAGGCGGCGCTGACGTTTGCGCCGAAACGGCCGGCGCGGCTTGAACGGGCGGAGCCGGATTGAGGGTCGGTCGCATCTGGCCGTTGGCATTCATTGCCTCGCGCGTGCGCGGTGGAACGCGGGTCGCGGCGGCGCGGCGTGGCGGCGACCGGTGTCTTGCCGATTGCGAACCTCTCAGGCCCCAGGAGCGGGCGATCGAAGGTCCGGCCGTGTAGCCGATCAAGGCTCCGGCAACCGCACCGACCGGTCCCAGCACTACCGCACCGGATACCGCGCCGAGCGCTGCGTCGCCCGCGCGCTCCTGTGCGACCGCGGTCACGGGCACACAGGCCAGCATCGCGACAGCAGTGATCAATACCTTGTTCATCGGAGCGCCTCCCTCATGGGAAATCACTCCTGCTCAAATATGGCGGCACGACGTTTGTATGTTGCCCATAGCGGGGCAATCGGCCGTTGGAACTTGGATGAGTGGACCTCCCGCCCGGCCACCAGGATCACCCCGCGCTGCGAGCCTGCTAACGAACGAGACGATTCCCGCCGGCGACGGCACCGCTCGTTTCGGCCGCGGGAGCGATCCTCACCGCGGCCGCGAGCGGTGCGCCATTGCGCAAGAAAGTGAGCTTTACCTCGTCGCCGACGCGAGCAAGGCCGATCGTGTTGCGGAGCTGGGCGGCGGTGCGGATCGGGCGGTCGTCGGCCCGGGTGATGATATCGCCCTTGCGCAGGCCCGCCTGTTCCGCTGGCGAATCCACCGCAATCTCCGCGATGACGGCACCTTGGTTCAATCCTTTGTTGACCGACGGATGCAGGTCCTTCAGCGAAACCCCGATCCGGCCGCGCTCGACACGGCCCTTGGCGATGATCTGCTCCATCACCTTGCGAGCCATGTTGACGGGAATTGCAAAGCCGATGCCGACATTGCCGCCGGCGGGTGAAATGATGGCCGAGTTGATGCCGACCAGTTCGCCGCGCAGGCTGACCAGCGCCCCGCCGGAATTGCCGGGATTGATCGCGGCATCGGTCTGGATGAAGTCCTCATAACCCTGCTTGCCGAGTCCGGTCCGCCCCAGCGCGCTGACGAGGCCTGACGTCACGGTCTGGCCGAGGCCGAAAGGGTTGCCGATCGCAAGCACGAAGTCGCCGACCTCGAGCGCGTCGCTGTCGCCGAAGGACAGCGCCTTGAGCCCGGCCGGGTTCTGGATCTGCAGCACCGCTACATCGGTCGGCGGATCGCGGCCGACGACCTTGGCGGAGAACTGCCGGCCGTCCTTGGTGGTGACCTGAACGACGGAGGTGCCTTCGACCACATGATTGTTGGTCAGCACATAGCCGCGCTGGGCATCGACGATGACGCCGGAGCCGGTCGCATTGACCTCCTTCTCGATCTGCCGGGGGACGTCGAAGAACTCGCGGAGCAACGGGTCGCGGTAGAGCGGATTGTCCTCCCGCACGCGGCCATGCACGGAAATGTTGACGACGGCCGGCGTCACCTGGCGCACCAGGGGCGCCAGCGTCGGCATCGAGCCGCCCGTCCTCAGGTCTGGAATTTGGCCAGCGGCCGGCTGCGATGCCGTGAGCGCGAGCACCAGCAGCGCCAGCGAAAGCAAACGCACGATATTCATCTTGGTCACCTGCCGCTGAACCGGGATGTGGATGAAAGAACCTTGCGGCCTCAGTCACGCGGTGCGGCGACAAGACCGTGCATGACAAGAAACGGAACGGCAAAGGCCGCCGAGGCCTGGCCGAGCAGCACGAGCGCCAGGACGGTGTGGGTGATGATCATGCGGCGCGCCTCTCCGCGGCGGCCCAGGGCCGCCGCAGCCGCATCGGAACGCCGCCCCCGCGTGGCGGGTCGTCATTGTCATTGTCGCCGTCGAGCTTGCGCAACGCCGCCAGAACATCGGCAAGCCGGATGGTGCGGCTCATGCCCGGTATCTCGCGCAAAGCGGGACAGGATTCGACCGCGTACATGTCGGAGGCCCAGGACGACAGGATGATCCGCTTCTCCGGCGCGGAGAGCTCCTCCGCGTTCAGGACGTCGGCGGGCGACTCGTAATGGGCAGCGGGATGAAACAGCGGGTTGAGTGTTCCGGCATTGGTATTCGCTTTGGTCATGGCGTGTCTCCCTGATGCTCCTTTCCGTGGGGGACGGGTTTGTTGACGTTGAGACGGCGGCGTCGATCGCCGCCGTCTCGCTTGGCACTAATGCGTGTTGATCGCGATGCGCTTGACGCCTTCGCGCGCCTTCTCCGATTTCGGCAGCGACACGGTCAGGACGCCGTTGCTGAACGACGCCTCGGCCTTGTCTTCCTCGACGCCCTCCAGCGGAATCTGCCGCTCGAACGCGCCGTAATAGCGCTCGGTGAAGTACCTGCCTTCGCCGTTGCGCTCCGCCTTCTTCTCGCCGCGGACTGTCAGGACGCCATTGGCGATCTCAACCTGCACGTCCTTCTCCGTGAGGCCGGGAAGCTCTGCGGAGACCGTCAGCGTCTTGTCGGTCTCGCTGAGCTCGACCTTCGGCCAGCCGAATCGGCTTTCCATCAGTGGGGACAGGCCGGTTCCGCCGAACCCACGGAAGACGTCGTCGAACAGACGGTTCATCTCACGGTGAAGCGTCAGGAAGTGATCGAAATTGTCGCGCGCCGGCGCAAGCTCCTGGTTTCTCGACCAGGGAATGAGATCACGAAAACCCATGGTTCTCTCCTTCATGCATCGGGAGCGCGGCCCGCGCATCCGCGCGCCGCGTTCCGCTACCAACTCGATCGAGCGTTCAAGCTGCTTTCTTTTGCTCGATCTGCGATGCCGCAGGAGCGCCGCCCGCAATGGGAATCCGGCGCGGCTTCATGGCTTCCGGAACCTCGCGGACGAGGTCGATGATCAGGAGCCCGTCCTGGAACGAGGCCTGCTTCACCTGGACATAGTCGGCAAGATTAAACACGCGCCGGAACGGACGCGCGGCGATGCCCTGATACAGGTATTCGCGCGCAGCCGTCTCGGGCTTCCTGCCCTCGATGGTGAGCGCGTTCTGTTCGGCCGTCACCGTGATGTCGCTGGCGCCGAACCCCGCCACAGCAACGCTGATCCGGTAATGGTCTTCGCCGGAACGCTCGATATTGTAGGGGGGATAATTGTCCTCGGTCGCCTGGCGCAGGGTGGTGTCGACGAGGTCGGCCAGGTGGTCGAAGCCGATGGTGGAACGCCACAGGGGCGCGAAGTCAAAACTGGTCCTCATAACCAAGTCCTCCAAAGAGCAAGATGGATACGAAGGAGCGCAAGGCAGGGGGACCCCGGCCAGACGCCCGTACCGGACCCGGGTTTGGCATCCGGCACACCGCTCTCGCGGCGAAAAACGACTTAGAAGATCGGAAGTCGGTTTCAAGGGGCCGGCTCAAAATTTTTTTGCCGCCGGGCGTCCCCCCGGCCCCCCGGCGGGCGGGCTGCCCCTCAGGATCTGAGCGCGGCGCGCGCCGTCTCCGGCGCCATCAACGTAGCGATGATCGTGATGAGCGACAACGCGATGATGTAGACCGACACCGCCCAGTAGGAACCGGCCCATGCGAGCAGCGCTGCGGCGATCAGCGGCGAGAAGCCGCCGCTCAGTGCTGCCGCGACATTGGCGCCCAGCGAGGCGCCGCTGTAGCGAACCTGGGTGCGGAACAGCTCCGGCATGAAGGCAGCCTTCGGTCCGAACAACAGGGCGTGCGTTAGCGTCATCGTCACCACGAGTGCCAGCGTGATCAGCGCCGGCTCCCTGCTGTCGAGGAACCAGAACAGCGGAAACGCCAGCGCCACCGAGAAGACGCCGCCGGCAAGATAGAGCGCCTTGCGGCCGAAGATGTCGGACAGCCACCCGGCGAGCGGCAGCGTCGCGAACTCGACGATGGCGGCCCAGACGACCGCGTCCAGGATCACCTGACGCGGCAGGCCCAGTTTCGTCGTGGCGTAAACCACGGTGAAGACGGTGAGCAGATAAGCGAGCCCAACCTCCGACACCGTGATGCCGATCGCCAGCAGAAAGCTCCGCCAGTCCCGGCGCAGCACTTCGAGCACCGGCTGCGCCAGCACCTCCCTGCGCTCGACCACCTCCTTGAAGTGCGGCGTCTCCGCAAGCTTGAGCCGCACGATGAAGCCGACACCGACGAGCAGGATGCTGATCAGGAACGGCACGCGCCAACCCCAGCTCAGGAAATCCGCCTCGGGCAGCTGCGTCATCAGACCGAAGATGCCGGTGGAGGCGGCGACGCCGACGGGAAAGCCGATCTGCACCAGGCTGCCGTAGAAGCCGCGGCGATTGCCGGCATGTTCGATCACCATGACGACCGCGCCGCTCCATTCGCCTCCCAAGCCGATGCCCTGGACGAAGCGCAGCACGACGAGCAGGATCGGTGCCCAGACGCCGATCTGATCGTAGGTCGGCAGGCAGCCGATCAGGAAGGTGCCGAGCCCCATCGCGATCATGGTTGCGACCAGCATGGTCTTGCGGCCGAGCCGGTCGCCGTAATGCCCGATGATGGCGCCGCCGATGGGCCGCGCCACGAAGCCGACCGCATAGGTCGAGAACGCCGCCAGCGTTCCGACGAAGGGATCGAAGCTCGGAAAGAACAGCTTGTTGAAGACCAGCGCCGCCGCCGTGCCGTAGATCAGGAAATCGTACCACTCGATCGCGGTGCCGAGTGCGCTCGCCCACACCACATGCGCCGTCGTCGATTTCTCCGCCCCCGCGGAAATCCCCATTGCTGTCGTCATGCCCTGCCCCAAGATTCCGCATGCATCATGGCCAATCGCAACGACGGTTGCAACCTGGGGGCGTGTCGACCCTCACAGGATCACCGCGCGATTTTTGCGCGCAGCTGCTTCAACATCCGTCATCGCGATGAGCCTTTGCGACAAGACAATCCAGCCGGTCTCCGCGGGGACGGTTCGGGATCGCTTCGCTGCGCTCGCAATGACGACGCCAAGACAGCAGTTCCTCCCGGCCTTCAGGAACTTCGCCCGTTATTCGCCATTGACAAATTTATTAGCTAATATCTAATTTCCCAAACCAGCTTGCCGCGTCAGGCGGCCCATAAGAGAGAGGAAACAACCATGAGAGGGCTTCTGGCCTGCGTGCTCGCGGCCATGACTTCGGCAGCCACGACCACAGCGGCCACCGCGCAAGTCTCCGACGAGGTGGTGCGGATCGGCGTGCTGACGGATCTGTCGAGCTGGGGCCGCGACAATTCCGGGCCGGGCTCGGTCGAAGCCGCGAAGATGGCGGTGGATGAATTCGGGCCGGCCGTGCTGGGCAAGCCGATCGAGATCATCAGCGCCGACCACCAGATGAAGACCGATGTCGGCGTGCAGATCGTCCGCGGCTGGTTCGACAACGGCAAGGTCGACGCCGTGGTCGACATCCCCAATTCCGGCATCGCGATCGCCGTCCACAACATGGTGCGCGAGCGCGGCAAGGTCGCGCTGCTGTCGGGCCCCGGCGCGAGCTCGTTGACCGACGAGCTGTGCAGCCCGAATACCGTGCACTTCACCTACGATACCTACGCGCTGTCGAAGGTGACGGCCTCGGCTGTCATCAAGGAAGGCGGCAAGTCCTGGTACTTCATCACAGCCGATTATGCCTTCGGCCAGCAGCTCGAGAAGGATGCAACCCGTTTCATCAACGAGATGGGCGGAAAGGTGCTCGGCGGCGTCAAGCATCCGACCAACACCGCGGACTTCTCCTCCTTCGCACTGCAGGCGCAGAGCTCGAAATCCGACGTGGTCGCTTTCGCCAATGCCGGCCAGGACACCGACAACGCGGTCAAGCAATCCGGCGAGTTTGGCCTGGTGCAGGGCGGCCAGAAGCTGGTCGGCCTCCTGATGTTCGACACCGACGTGCACGCGATCGGCCTCAAGGCCGCGCAGGGCACCTACATGACCACGGCGTCGTACTGGGCCATGGACGAGGCCACCCGCGCCTGGTCGAAGAAGTTCTACGAGCGCACCAAGGTGATGCCGACCATGATCCAGACCGGCGTCTACGGTTCGGTGCTGCATTATCTCAAGGCGATCAAGGCCGCCGGAACCGACGATTCCGCAAAGGTGATGGCGAAGATGCGCGAGCTGCCGATCGAGGATACATTCGTCCATGGCGGCAAGTTGCGGGAGGACGGCCGCGTCATCCGCGACATGTATCTCGCCAAGGTGAAGAAGCCCGAGCAGTCCAAGGAGCCATGGGACTATCTGGACATCGTCAAGACCGTAAAGGGCGAGGACGCCTTCCGCCCGGTCTCCGAGTCCAAATGCCCACTCCTGAAGAAGTGAGATCCAGATGACCGGCAACGAGCAAAGCGCAATTGAGACCTACGAGTGCGACGTGCTCGTGGCCGGATCGGGTTGCTCCGGCATGTCGGCCGCGATCACCGCGCGCCATCGCGGCCTCGACGTGCTGGTCGTGGAGAAGGAGCCGCGCTTCGGCGGCACCACCGCCCGTTCCGGCGGCTGGCTCTGGATCCCCGGCACGTCGCTGGCGAAGGCCTACGGCATGGAAGAGACGCCGGAGCAGGCCCGCACTTACTTGCGGCACGAGGCCGGCAACAATTTCGATGCCGCGCGCGTCGATGCATTTCTGTCGGCCGGGCCGGAAGCGGTGGACTTCTTTACCACCAAGACGGCGTTGCGCTTCGACATGCCGCTGGTATTTCCCGACTACCACGCCGAGGCACCCGGCGGTGCGCAAGGCGGCCGCTCCATGGTGACGCGCCCGTTCGACGGCCGCGAACTCGGCGACCTCATCAAGTCGCTCGGCATGCCGCTCCCCGAGCTTACGGTGTTCGGCATGATGCTCGGAAGCGGCAAGGAGATCATCCACTTCATGCGGGTGACGAAGTCGTTGACCTCGGCGGTCTACGTCGCCAAGCGCCTGTCGCGACACCTGATGGACGTGCTGCGCTACGGCCGCGGCATGACGCTGACGAACGGCAATGCGCTGGCGGGGCGCCTCGCAAAATCCGCGCTCGATCTGAAGATTCCGATGTGGCTGTCCTCGCCGGTGCGCGAGCTGACGGTCGAGAACGGGACGGTGACAGGCGCGATCGTTTCGCGCGAGGGACGCGACGTCCGGATCCGCGCGAGGCAAGGCGTCGTGCTCGCTTGCGGCGGCTTTCCGCATGACGTCGAGCGGCGCAAGAAGATGTTTCCGCATGCGCCGACCGGCAACGAGCATTATTCGCCGGGGCCGACCGGCAATAGCGGGGATGGACTACGTCTGGCGGAAAGCGCCGGCGGTCATATCGAGGACCGCTTGCCGAATGCGGCAGCCTGGGTGCCGGTGTCGCTGACCACGCGCAAGGACGGATCGAAGGGCGTGATGCCGCACTTCATCGACCGTGCCAAGCCCGGCGTGATCGCGGTGATGCGCGACGGCCGGCGCTTCGCCAATGAGGGCAATTCCTATCACGACTTCGTCCAGGCCATGGTCAAGGCCGCGAGGCCCGGTGAGGAGATCGCGGCCTATCTCGTGTGCGATCACAAGACGCTGCGGAAATACGGCCTCGGCTGCGTGCCGCCCTTCCCGATGCCGCTGGGCCACCACTTGAATACAGGCTATCTCATGCGCGGCGATACGTTGGAGGCACTTGCGGCGAAGGCCGGCATCGATCCCAAGGCCTTCGTCGAGACCGTCGGGCAGTTCAATGCGACCGCGCCGCTGGGACACGACGCCGCCTTCGGCAAGGGCTCGAAGGCCTACAACCGCTACCAGGGCGATGCCATGCACGGCCCGAACCCCTGCGTCGCACCGATCGAGAACGGGCCGTTCTATGCCATCAAGATGATGGTCGGCGATCTCGGCACCTATGCCGGCATCGTCACCGACGAGAATGCGCGGGCGCTCGACGCCGAGGGCCGGGTCATTCCCGGGCTCTATGCGGCCGGCAACGACATGGCGAGCATCATGGGCGGCAATTATCCCGGGGCCGGCATCACGCTTGGGCCGGCGCTGACCTTCGGCTACATTGCCGGACGACATCTTGCCGACAGCGCCGTCAAGCGCGACGCGGCATAGCGCGATCGGAGGCGCATGAAGAGGGAAAGCCGCGGCATCCAGTCGATCGAGGTCGGCGGAGAACTGCTCCGCGCGCTCGCAAGGTGCGGCGAGCCGATGATGCTGCGCGATCTCGCGCGCGAGGCCGGCATGACGCCGGCCAAGGCGCATCCTTATCTCGCCAGCTTCTCCCGCATCGGCCTGATCGAGCAGGACGAGAGTACCGGCCGCTACGAGATCGGCGCGCTGGCGCTGGAGCTCGGCCTGATCAGCCTGCGCCGGCTCTCCGGCGTGCGCATCGCAAGGCCGAAGATCGCGGCGCTCGCGAGCCAGATCGGACATGCGGTCTCGCTCGCGGTGTGGGGCACGCACGGCCCGACCGTGGTGCAGCTCGAAGAACCGGCCCAGCCGGTGCACATCGTCATGCGCGCCGGCTCGGTGATGGCGCTGCTGGAGACCGCGACGGGCCGCGCCTTCGCCGCGTTCCTGCCGGAGAAGACGATCAGCGCCGCGCTCGACAGCGGCCTCGACCGCCACGGTGTCGGCTACAACCCGAAGCGCGCCGTGAAAGGCGCCAAGCTCACCGACATGCTCGCGGAGGTCCGAAAGCACGGCCTCGCCCGCGCGCTCGGCGATCCCCTGCCCGGCGTCAACGCGTTCTCCGCCCCGGTGTTCGATCATTCCGGCCATGTCGCGCTGGTCATCACCGCGATGGGACCGGAAGGCACCTTCGATGCCCGTTGGGACAGCCCGATCGCGCATGCGCTGCGCGACTGCGCGGGAGGAATCTCGAAGCGGCTCGGCCATGGGATCGCCGTCGCGGCGGAGTGAAGCGGCGGACTGCCCGCCTCGCAACAGGTGTCATTCCCCGCGAAAGCGGGGAATCCAGTACGCCGCGGCAGATGTAGCGAGAGCGAGTTCTTCAACGCCTGCCTCTGGGATACTGGATCGCCCGCCTTCGCGGGCGATGACAGCGAATGTGGAGCGACGCCTTCCCCCTACTTCTCCTTCACCGGCACCGTGTAGTTCAGGACCAGCCTTCCGCCATCCGGATAGATCGTCTGCCCCGTGATGTAGGACGCGTCCTCGCTGGCAAGGAACGCGACCACGGACGCCACCTCGCTCGGCTCGCCGCCGCGGCCCGCCGGCGTGCGTGACAGCACGGTCTTGCGGGCATCCTCGGAAGTGTAGATGGATGACGCCACCATGTCGGTCAGGATCGTGCCGGGTCCGACCGCGACGACGCGGATATTGTGCGGGGCGAGCGCGACGGCCGCGACGGAGGTGAGCTGCTTCATGCCGCCCTTGGACATCGCGTAGGTCGCCAGCGCCGGGATCGCCAGCAGCGCATTCACCGAGGACATGTTGACGATGACGCCGCCGCTGCCTTGCGCGATCATCTGCCTGGCGGCCGCCTGCACGCCGAAGAACGCGCCTTTCAGATTGATGCCTATGATCTCGTCGAATTCCTCTTCGGTGATCTCGAGGATGTCCCGGTTGCGGGCGACGCCGGCGTTGTTGACCATGATGTCGAGCCGACCGAATTCCTTCACGGCGGTGGCGACGAGCTGATCCACGTCCGCACGCCTGGCGACACTGCCGACGATCGTGCGCAAGGCATCGGGACGACCGAGCTCGGCGGCCGCCGCCGCCAACCCATCGGCATCGACATCCGAAATCACCACCTTGACGCCATCGTCCAGGAATCTCTTTGCGCAGGCCTTGCCGATGCCGCGCGCCGCGCCGGTGATGGCGGCAACCTTGCCGGATAGCTTCATGGGTTCACTCCAGGACTTATGACAATAGGCCTTGTGGCGATCTCGAGGACGCGTTCACGCAAAGACGCGCGGGCGCAGCCCCGCATGAAACCAGGTGATCATGGAATAGATGTCGTAGACCGGCAACCCGACTTCCGCCTGAAGCGCGGCCGCATAGGGCGGCATGTTGGTGCATTCGAGCACGATGGCGCCGACGTCCGGGTTCGCAGCAACGAGCTGCTTGCCGGCCTCGACCACGTCGCGCTCGGCTTGCGCGATGTCCATGTCGTCCTTCTCGGCCCTGATCAGGACGCGGAAAAATTCCTTGCCGTTCTCGGTGCCGACCAGCGGCGTGTCGAGCGGCACGCCGGCGCCTTCGAGATGGGCCGGCGTCAATGTCGAACCCGACACCGTGACGAGACCGACGCGCTTGCCGGGCGGCAAGGTCGCCTGCACCCAGGGCACCTGCATCAGCGAGGACGTCGCGACGGGAACGCCGACCGCAGCCGCGATCTCCTTCTGGAACAACGAGAGGAAGCCGCAATTCGTGGTGATGGCCTCGGCGCCGAGCCGCACCAGATCTTTCGCGGCATCGATGAAATCGGGCAGCAGGCCGGCCGCGCCCTTCAGCACCACCTTCTCCGGCGATGCCCCGCTCACGACGCGATAGAGCACGGGGAATGGCCAAGTCGTGCCGTTACCCATGTCGCCGGGAATGCGGGGAAAGCGCGCTTCCAGCATCAGGATGCCGAGCGGCGCGCCATAGATGGCCTTGCCGCCACGGGCGATGCGGGAGGACGGATTGGCTGAACTGGTCATGCTGGACCTCAGAGGAACCGTTCGGGTGCAAACGGCGTCAGCGGAATCTCGGGCGGCTTGCCGCTGACGAGCTGGGCAACGAGCCGGCCGGTGCGGGCCGAACCGACCAGGCCGACATGGCCGTGGCCGAAGGCATAGACGACGTCGCGCGAGGCGCGCGCATAGCCGATGCAGGGACGTCCGTCGGGCATGCTCGGCCGATGCCCGAACCAGGTTTTGATGCGCGAGGTCGGGATGTCCCTCGGCAGTTTGGGGAACATGCTGACCAGGTGATTGCGCAGGATCTCGGCGCGTTTCCAGTTCGGCGCGGCCTCCAGGCCGGCGATCTCGACCGTGCCGGCGGCGCGCAGGCCCTTGTTGGTCCAGTTCACCACCATCTTGGCGTCCGACGCCATCATGGAGCTGCGCGGCCCCGATTCCGGATTCTCGATCATGACGTGATAACCGCGCTCGGTCTCCAGCGGCAGCGGATCGCCGATCGAGGCCGTGAGCTGCTTCGAGCGCGCCCCGGCGGCGACTACGACGGCATCGCAGGCAATCTCGCCGGTCTCGGTGATGACCGCGAGGAGCTTGTTGCCGTCGAGCTTCAGCCCCGTCGCCTTGGCGCGCACGTGCGTTGCACCACTCACCAGCGCATGGTTGGCGAGCGCGGCGACATAGGCGCCGGGATCGCGGCAGCGGCCCGCCTCTTCCACCACCACGCCGAAGGTGTAGCGCGGATGCAGGTCCGGCTCGCGCTGGCGCATCTCGTCGGCGGACAGCTCCAGCCACTGGACGCCGACCTTCCTGCGCAGGCGCCAGCCGAGATCGTTGTCGAAATTGCCGCGCGAAGGGAAGACATGCATCACGCCGTTACGCTCGATCAGCTCAGGCACGCCGGCTTCCTCGGCGAGCTTCCGGTGCAGCAGCGGTGCGTCCTTCAACAGATCGCGCAGCGCAAACGCCGTCGTCTCGACCCGCGCGGCGGTCCAGCCCGAGATCAGGTACTTGATCAGCCAGGGCAGCGCCTTCGGCAGATAGGACCAGCGGATCGCGAGCGGGCCGAGCGGGTCCATCAGATAGCCCGGCACCTTCTTCCAGATGCCCGGCTCGGCCGGCGGGATCACCGAATGCGACGACAGCCAACCGGCATTGCCGTAGCTTGCCGCCTGTTCGCCGCCGGGCTCTCCCGGATCGATCAGCGTGACGCGATGGCCCTCGCGCAGCGCCTCGATGGCGCTGATCACACCGACCGCGCCGGCACCGATGATGGCGACGTGCCGGCCGGTCGCCATCGCTTACGCCTTCACCGTGGGCGCAAAGTCCTTGCCGACCGAGATCGCGCGCGGATCGATGATGCAGTGGAGGATCGACGGCTTGCCGGAGGCCAGCGCGCGCTCGAACGCCGGCGCGAATTCCTCGGTGCGCTCGACGCGCTCGCCATGACCGCCAAATGCCTTCGCGTACATCGCAAAATCCGGGTTCTTGAGCTGGGTGCCGACGACGCGGCCGGGATAGTCGCGCTCCTGGTGCATACGGATGGTGCCGTATTGCGAATTGTCGACGACGATGACCACCAGCGGCGCATCATATTGCACGGCGGTTGCGAACTCCTGGCCGTTCATCAGGAAGCAGCCGTCACCGGCAAAGGCGACGACGGTACGATCCGGATATTGCCGTTTCGCAAGTACCGCGGCCGGCACGCCATAGCCCATCGAACCCGAGGTCGGCGCGAGCTGGGCCGCAAAACTGTGGAAACGGTGATGGCGATGGATCCAGCCGGCATAGTTGCCGGCGCCGTTGCAGACGATGGCGTCCTTGGGCAGGCGGTCCCGCAGCCAGGTCATGACCTGGCCGTACTGGAACGCGCCCGGCAGCTCGCGCGCCTTGTCGGTCCAGGCGAGGTAATCGGCGTGGGCCTTGGCGGCCTCGCCCTTCCAGGCCACCGCCCCTGAGGCCTTCAGCGTCTCGACGGCGGCAGCGAACGCGGCGGGCGTTGCCTGGATCGCCAGCGCCGGCTGATAGACGCGGCCGAGCTCTTCGGAACCCGGATGCACATGGACCAGCTTCTGCTGCGGATTCGGAATGTCGAGCAACGTATAGGACGAGGACGGCATCTCCGACATACGGCCGCCGATGAGCAGGACGACATCGGCCCCGTCGATGCGCGCCTTCAGCTCCGGGCTCGGCCCGATGCCGAGATCGCCGGCATAATGCGAATGATCGGCATCGATCAGCGAGGCCCGGCGGAACGAGGTTGCGACCGGCAGGTCGAACCGCTCAGCAAAGCGCGCGATGCTCCTGGTCGCCTCTTCGGTCCAGCGCGAGCCGCCGAGAATGACGAGCGGCGCCTTGGCGCCGGCAAGCATGTCGCCGAGCTTGTCGATGTCGGCCGGCGCGGGCCAGCTCACCGCCGGCTCGATGCGCATGGCATCGGCCACGGAAGCGGTCTCGGTCAGCATGTTCTCCGGCAGCGAGATCACCACGGGACCGGGGCGGCCCTGCATGGCGACGCGGAAGGCGCGCGCCACCAGCTCCGGAATGCGATCGGGGCGATCGATCTCGACCGCCCATTTCGCCATGGTGCCGAACACCGCCTTGTAGTCGAGCTCCTGGAACGCCTCGCGCTCGCGCATGCCGGTGTCGACCTGGCCGACGAACAGGATCAGCGGCGTCGAATCCTGCATCGCGATGTGGACGCCGTGGCTGGCATTGGTAGCGCCGGGGCCGCGGGTGACGAAGCAGATCCCGGGCCGGCCGGTGAGCTTGCCATAGGCCTCCGCCATCATGGCAGCGCCACCCTCGGCGCGGCAGATCATGACGTCGATCGGACTGTCATGCAGCGCGTCGAGCGCGGCGAGATAGCTCTCGCCCGGCACGCAGGTGACGCGCTCGACGCCTTGGGCGACGAGCTGATCGATCAGGATCTGGCCCCCGGTGCGGGTGTTGCGGATGGTCATGTCGGCTCCCTCAGGGCTTTGGCAATGCGTCACTATTCGGAGACTGCGTAAGACAGCCCGGGAGGGCGCGCAAGGTCGAAAGGTCATCATAGCCTGCGCAGGCGTCATGCCCGTCCGTGCCGTTTGCACGACCGCCCATTCGCGATGATGCGACGGCGAGGATCGAGGCGTGCGGGGCACGGCGTCCGGGGCACGAGCGGAGTGTGTGGCGCCTGCACTTTCCCCGTCATTGAGCGTGGCTGCGCTTCACCTCCTCGACGGAGGTCTCGTGGGTGGGCAAAGGCGCACAACGCCGTGCCACCATCGCTCTCGATCGCGAAAAACGCGTGGGCTGACTCGCAGACATGCCTTCGCATCCTCGCGGCCCTTTGCGCCCGAGCTTTGCTGTCCTCTTCACGCCCTCATAACGAAAGGGCGCAGGGAAGGCCGGGCGCCGGCTGGCACCCGCTTGTCCGTCGTGCGATGAGAATGCACACGCAATGCACAACGGATGACAGGTGAAGCCGGAAACGTCCGGCCTTCCCTGCGCGATGTTTGACGGCGTATGGCGCGCTCTCCCCGGAGACGAGTGTCCTGTTTGTCTCCGTCACCTCGCGAATTGGCGGTGCGCTTCGTCCGGTCGGACGTCCCGCACCTCCGCAAGGCTTGGCTGTAGCAACGACAGCCAGGACCACGCGATTTGGCCGTACGCTTCAGCGCCGTTCGTCCGCACGCGGCCAAGACCTCACGGGGTTCTCCCGCCCTGCTCCCGCCTGTCGTGCACGACGCTGCCGCGTCCATCGCTGCCCGATCCGCGGTTCGAAACGACGTACGACCGCCCCTTTCGCCGGATCAGGATGGACGATACCTACGCCGAAACCGAATTTCGGTAAAGTGGAATATTTTTTATGGCGACGGATTGACAGAGGCCGACACATGCACGATGGCGTAGCCCGGTGGAGCGCGAGCGTCATCCAGACCACGCAGGCTCAATTGGTCAAGCCAGTCCGCGCACCAACTCGCGTACGTCAAGCGATGGCTACCGAGCCGCGACGTTTTCGTCTACGGTCGGGCCGGACTCAACGAGGACACGGGAATGCAGACCATCGGGCTGATCGGGGGCATGAGCTGGGAGAGCACCGCGCTATACTACAGGCTCATCAATGAGCGGGTCCGCGATCGCATGGGCAAGCTGCATTCCGCCCCGCTGTTGCTGTATTCCTACGATTTCGAGGAAATCAAGCAGATGCAGTATGCGGGCCGCTGGAGCGAGGCGGCGGCCAGTCTGGCGCAGGTGGCGCGGCGCCTCGAAAGCGCCGGCGCGCGAGCTATCGTGTTGTGCACGAACACGATGCACAAGCTGGCGCCTGACATCATTTCGAACGTAACCGTTCCATTCATTCACCTTGGCGACGCGACGGCACAGCGGATCCGGGCGAAAGGATACCGGCGGGTCGGCCTGCTCGGCACCAAGTTCACGATGGAGGAGGACTTTTACATCGATCGGCTGCGCGCGCATGATCTCGACGTGCTGGTTCCTCCGGCCGACGCGCGCGCGGATGTGAACCGGATCATCTACGACGAGCTGTGCCTCGGAATCGTCGCCGATCCCTCGCGCCAGCGCTATCGGGACGTCATGGCAGCGCTCATCGCCGCCGGCGCGGAGTGCATCATCCTCGGCTGCACCGAGATCACGATGCTGGTCGGCCCGGATGACACGTCCGTCGAAACGTTTGACACTACCGCCATTCACGCCGAGACGGCGGCGGATTTCGCGATGGGAGCCTGAAGCAGAGCCGCGATGGCAGCGTGCCATCAAGGCAGCCGGTGTCAGGGTGCCTCACCGCTCTCTCCACGTCATTGCGAGCGCAGCGAAGCAATCCAGAGTCTTTCCACGGAGGGATTCTGGATTGCTTCGTCGCAAGGGCTCCTCGCAATGACGGTGTGGAGAGACTTGCCCCTACCGATGCTCGATCGCGCGGATAGCGCCCCGGAGCTCGGCGAGACCTCGCAGGCGGCCGATGGCGGTGTAGCCGGGGTTGGTGCGCTTGGTGGCGGCGAGATCATCCAGCATGCGGTGGCCGTGATCGGGACGGAACACGATCTGCCTGTCCGGCGCGCGCCGGGCGTTCTCCTTCAGAAGCGCCTTGAGCACCGCGACCATGTCGACATCGCCGTCGAGATGATCGGACTCGTAGAACGACAGCCCGTCGGCCTCCCGTTTGGTCGCGCGCAGATGGGCAAAGGCAATGCGCGGGCCGAAGCGCTCGGCCATCTCGGGCAGGTTGTTCTCGGGCCGCACGCCGAGCGAGCCCGTGCACAGGCAGATGCCGTTGGCCCTGGACGGCACGGCGTCGAACAGCGCCTGATAATCGTCGGCTGACGAGGCAATGCGCGGCAGGCCGAACAACGGGCGCGGCGGATCGTCCGGATGCAGGGTCAGCGACACCCCGAGCTGCTCGGCCACCGGCGTCACGCGCGCGAGGAATTCGGCGAGATGCTGCCGTAGAATCCTCGGCGTGATGTCGCGATAGGTTTCGAGCCGGTCGCGGAATTGCGGAATGGTCATCGGCTCGGTGGTCGAGCCCGGCAGCGCGCTGGCGATCACCATGACGAGATAATCGATATCGGCCTGGCTCATCTGCTCGAACAGCTTTTTCGCGCGAGCCTGTTGTTCGGGCGAATATTCCTGCGCGGCAGCCGGGCGCTCGAGGATGTGCAGCTCGAAGGCGGCAAAGCGGTCCTGGTCGAAGCGCATGGCGTGGGCGCCGTTCGGCAGCTCCCATTCGAGGTCGGTGCGGCACCAGTCGACGACGGGCATGAAGTTGTAGCAGATGATCTTGATGCCGGCGGCGGCGACGGCCTCCAGGCTTGCGATCCATGCCTCGATGGACTTCGTCGCCTTCCCGCCCAGCCGCTTGACGTCGTCGGGGATCGGAATCGACTCCACCACCGACCAGCTCAGCTTCGAGCGGCCGGGCTGACCGTTCTCGATGAAATTCTTGCGCTCCTCGACCGCCTTGCGCGTCCAGGCTTCTCCGATCGGCACCTGATGCAGCGCCGAGACGATGTCGCTCGCCCCGGCCTGCCTGACGTCGTCGAGCGAGACCGGATCATCGGGCCCGTACCAGCGCCATCCTTCCAGCATCATGCATTGCCTCCCATCAATTCGCGGTCAGCACGACCTTGACGCTCTGCGAGCGGTCGAGCGCCAGCCTGAGCGCATCGGGCGCGGTCGACAGCGGACGCTCGGCGGTGACCAGCGACAGCACGTCGACGCTGCCGTTGGAGATCAGTTCCACCGCGGTTGCAAATTCGAAGCCGAAGCGGAACGAGCCGCGCAGGTCGATCTCCTTGGCCATCACCGCATTCGACGGCGTCGGGATCTGGCCGCCCGGCAGATTGCCGATCTGCACCACCACGCCGCCGCGCCTGACAATGCCGATCGCGCTGGCAAGCCCTGCGGCCGTGCCCGAGACCTCGAACGCAACATCGTAAGGACGCGACGCAGCTTGTGCCTTCAGCCCCTCCTCGCCGCCCGAGACATTCTCGACATGCGAAGCGCCGAGCTTGGTGGCAAAAGCGAGCGGCGCCGACGCGATGTCGGCCACGGTGACATCAGCCATGCCGGCGCGGTGCGCGGCGAGCATGGTCAGCAGCCCGATCGGACCGGCGCCGAAGATGATGCCGCGCCTGCCCTCGATATTGCCGGCGCGCGCGACCGCGTGCAGGCAAACGGCGAGAGGTTCGGCCAGCGCGGCGGCTTGATACGACACGTGGTCGGGAATCTTCACGCACTGCGCGGGGATCGCGTCGAAATAGTTGGCAAAGCCGCCCTGCATGTGCGGCGTCTTCGAGGCCGAGCCCATGAAATAGATGTTCTCGCAGAGATTGGGCCGGCCTTCGCGGCAGGCGACGCAATGGCCGCACCAGCGCGACGGGTTGACGGCGACGCGGTCGCCGACCTTCAGGTTGGCGGCGGGCCCCGCGATCTCCACGACCTCGCCGGAGATCTCGTGGCCGAGCACGAGCGGCGACTTCACGACGAAATCGCCGGTCCGGGCATGGCGGAAATAGTGCATGTCCGAGCCGCAGATGCCGCCCGCACCGAAGCGGATGCGCACCATGCCGTCTGCGAGCTTGTCGAGCGGATGCTCGACCATGCGCAGATCTTCGGGACCGAACAGGGTTGCGGCGAGAGCGGTCGAGGTCATTTGGACAATCCCATGTATTTCGGCAGCCAGAGGGTGAGTTCAGGAATGAAGGTGATCGCAATCAGCGCGAGCATCAGCGGCACCAGCCAGGGCAGGATCGCAACCGTCGTACGCTCGACCGAGAGCTTTGCCACGCGGGCGAGCACGAACAGCACCATGCCGAGCGGCGGATGCAACAGGCCGATCATCAGGTTCAGCGTCATGATCAGACCGAAGTGGATCGGATCGATGCCGAGCTTGAGCACGATCGGCAGCAAGATCGGCACCAGAATGGTGATCGCCGCCGTGGTGTCGATGAAGCAGCCGACGAACAGGATCAGGACATTGGCAAGCGCGAGGAACACCCATTTGTTCTGGGTGATGCTGAGCATCCAGTCCGACAGCATCTGGGCCGCCTGCGAGACCGTCAGCAGCCAGGCGAAGATCGAGGCTGCCGTGACGATGAACAGCACCGAGGCGGTGGTCTCGATGGTGTCGAACGTCGCCTTGGCGACGGTCTGGAACGTCATGGTGCGGTAGCGCACGAGACCGAGGAACAGGGACCAGATCACGGCAGCGACCGCGGCTTCCGTCGGCGTGAACCAGCCGAGCGTCATGCCGCCGATCAGGATCACCGGCGCCATCAGCGCCATCACGGCTGAGAAGTCGAAATACCAGTCGATGATGAGCAGCGTGCCGAGGCCGATGACGACGGCCATGTTGACCGACATGCCGGCCATCACCATCAGCCAGATCGCCATCGGGAAAGACAGCACGATGGCGATCTCGAGCCCGGCCGAGCCGAGCTGCGGCCAGGAGAACGGCGTGTCGCTGCCCCATTTGTTCTTGTGCGCGAAATAGGTGACGGTGATCATCATGAACAGCGTCAGCACCACGCCGGGAATGACGCCGCCGAGGAACAGCGCACCGATCGAGACGTTCGCCATCATGCCGTAGATCACGAAGGGCAGCGACGGCGGGATGATCGGCCCCAGTGTCGCCGAGGCCGCGGTGACGCCAACCGAGAATTCGGTGGAGTAGCCGTGGTCCTTCATCGCCTTGATCTCGATGGTGCCGAGGCCAGCGGCATCCGCGATGGCGGTGCCGGACATGCCGGAAAAGATCACCGAACCGACGATGTTGACGTGGCCGAGGCCGCCGCGCATCCACCCCACCAGCGCGACGGCGAATTTGTAGATGCGCCCCGTGACGCCGGCGATATTCATGAGATTGCCGGCCAGGATGAAGAACGGCACGGCGAGCAGCGGAAAGCTCTCGACCCCGGCGATCATGCGCTGCGCCAGGGTGACGTCCGGCGTCACGCCGCTGACCAGGATGTAGAGCAGCGACGACGCGGCCATGGCAATCGCCACGGGAACGCCGAGCAGCATCAGGACGAGAAAGCCTCCGAGCAACAGCAGCATGGTGTTATCCTTCCGATCCGTCGTAGGCACCGGGACGTTCGAGGACCGAGTAGCCCTGCCGCCAGTTCTGGACGGCCACCTGCACGGAGCGTGCGAACATCAGCACGAAGCCGAACAGCACGGCGTAATAGACGTAGTCCTTGGGAAGATTGATCGTGGTCATCTGCTCGTCGCCGATGATCTGGATGTAGATCCAGACCAGCTTGATGGCGTAGCCGAAGAAGGCGATCCGGATCAGGTCGATCATTGTCGACAGCACGCGGCCTGCGGCATGCGGCAGGTAGCGATAGACGAGGTCGACCTGGATGTGCCGCGACAGCCGTACGCACATCGCCGAGCCGATGAAGACCACGCCGATCAGGCAATAGGTCGCGATCTCCTCGGTCCAGGCGTAGCTGTCGTTGAGCACGTAGCGGGTGAAGAACTGGAGGAAGACGGCGAGCGCCATCACCCAGAAGATTGCGAGCGCCACCCAGTCCTCGAACGCGTAGACGCCGAGATCGACCTTCGGCGTCGCCTCTTCCTCGAACGTATGGGCAATCTCATCCGCGGTGATCTGCCGGTGGATTTCGGCGGTCGACATGGGTTGCTCCCTCAAACCTCGCAGTCGTCATTCCGGGGCGGCTCGACGGGACCGCGCAAGCGCGGCCCGGCGAGACGAACCCGGAATCTCGAGGTTCCGGGTTCTCGCTTCGCGAGCCCCGGAACGACGGCGTGAATTATTTCACCGCCTGGATCTTTTCCCAGTCGGCTTTGCGATAGCCGAAGGTCTCGAACGCGACGTTCTTCAGCACGGTGTCGCGGAACTCGTTCTTGTCGACCTCGGTGACGGTCAGGCCCTTGTCCTTGAAGAAGGCGACCAGCTTGGCTTCGTTCTGCTTGATCTCCCCGGTCGCCTTGGCTGCGGCTTCCTGGGCGACGTCGGTGAAGATCTTCTTATCCTCGTCGGAGAGCTTCTTCCAAAGGGCGCCGGCGATCACGGTGTTGAGGTGATCGACGATGTGGCCGGTCAGCACGATGTGCTTCTGCACCTCATAGAACTTCTTGGCCTCGATCGTGGTCAGCGGGTTTTCCTGCGCCTCGACGGTGCCGTTCTGGAGCGCGAGATAGACTTCGGCGAAGGCGATCGGCGCGGTGTTGGCGCCGCAGGCGCGGGGCATGGCAAGATAGGCCGGCACGTCGGGCACGCGCATCTTCAGGCCCTTCATGTCCGCGCAGGTCTTGATCGGCTTGTTCGACGAGGTCTGGCGCACGCCATAATAGGTCACCGCGACGATGTGGTGGCCGCTCTTGTCCTCATAGCCCTTGGCGAGCTCCTTGAAGATGTCGCTCTTGGTGTAGGCGAGCAGATGATCGGCATCGCGGAAGGTGTAGGGATAATAGGTCACGCCGATCGGCGGGAAGCTCTTGGCCGCGAAGCTCGAGCCGGAAATGATGATGTCGACCGAGCCGAGCGATAGGCCCTGGTTGATGTCGGCCTCCTTGCCGAGCTGCGAGGCCGGATAGACGTCGATCGCATAGCGCCCGTTGGTGCGCTTGCCGATCTCCTGCGCGGCCCAGACCGAGGCGGTGTGGAACGGCTCCGAGGTCTCGTAGACATGAGCCCATTTGAGCTTGGTCTGCGCCATGCTTGCGCTGGTCGCGGCCAGCAGCGTAGCGGCGGAGACCATTGCTGCAATCGTCATTGTCTTCAACATCGACTTTTCCTCCATCGTTCAAGTCTGCTTCTTGTTCGCCCGCCCCGACACGGATGCGGGCCGTCCAATCTCATCGCCGCCGCGCGCCGCTGTCCGCAGTCCGCTTCTTCGGCGCATCTTTCGGTTTCGACGGCTTTGCCGCAGGTCGCGCCGCGCGGCCGCGTCCGGGCGACGATCCCGCCGCGTTCTCGGCGCCGAAATTCTGCGCAAAGCGCTCCTGCGAGCGCGCCAGATGAGCGCGCATCGCCTCGCGCGCGGCTTGCGGATCGTGCGCCGCGATGGCCTCGCGCACGGCGCGATGCTCGTCGAGCGCGGTGCGCCAGGTGCCCGGACTCTCGAAATAATGCGCAAGCTGCGCGAAATAGGGATTGAGACGCTGGTCGAACAGCTCGCCCACCACGCGCACCAGAACGGCATTGCCGAGGCTTCCGGCGATCGCGACGTGAAAGGCGCGGTCGTGGACCATCGAGGCCTCGCCGGGATGCTCGACATTCTCCATCGCGAGAAGGGACGCATCGATGCGGGCGACATCGTCCTTGGTCGCGACGCGCGCGGCCTGCTCGGCGATCGCACTTTCCAGGAATTCGCGGGCGCGCAACAGCTCGAACGGGCCTTCGATGCCGGCGGCTGGCGGCGCGGGTGCAGCGTCCGCGGGGTCGATCACATAGATGCCGGACCCGACGCGGATGCGGACGCGGCCTTCGACCTCGAGCGCGATCAGGGCTTCGCGCACAGTCGGCCGCGAGATCTTCAGCTGCTCGGCGAGCTCGCGTTCGGTCGGCAAGCGGCTGCCGACCGCGTACTCGCCGCTGTCGATCAGGCTTCGCAATTGATCGGCGACCTGGCGATAGAGCCGTCTCGCCTCCACAGCTTCCAGCGGCACGCTGGTCCTCCCCGAAAGGGTCGCGCGGGGTCTGACCAGACCCGCGGCCCGCCAATTTTGGATAATTGGCCTTACCAATTGACCGAAGCATTGACCTGATAAGGGCGCCATGTCAAGCAGCGGCAAAGCAAAGGGAGACGTCCATGCGCCCAGGTTCGACACGCCTTGGCCGCGCCAATCTCGACCGGCTGCCGCCGACCATCCGCCGCCCGGGCTACGACCGTTCGCGCGTCACGCCCGGTATCGTGCATCTCGGTCTCGGCGCCTTTCATCGCGCACATCAAGCGGTTGTCATCGATGATTGCCTGACCGCCGGGGCCCCCTCCTGGGGCATCGTCGGCGCCAGCCTGCGCAGCCCGGATACGCGCGATGCTCTCGCCCCGCAGGATCACCTTTACACGGTTGCGATACGCGCCGCCGAAGGCACTGAGCACCGCGTCGTCGGCGCACTGCTCGACAGCGTCGTCGCACGCGAGAACCCGGGCCGGCTGGTCGAACGGATGGCCGATCCCGCCATTCGCATCGTCTCGCTGACGGTCACCGAGAAGGGCTATTGCCACACGCCGCAGACCGGCGATCTCGACGAGCGGCATCCCGACATCGTGCACGACCTCAACAATTTCGGCGCGCCACGCTCGGCGACCGGCTTCATCGTCGCCGCGCTGGCGCGGCGGCGGGCACAGGGCCTTCCGCCTTTCACCGTGCTGTGCTGCGACAATCTCGCCGCCAACGGCCACACCGTGCAGCGGATCGTGACGCAGTTCGCCGCGCTGCGGTCGAAGGATCTCGGCAAATGGATTGCGGATACGGTCGCCTTCCCCTCCACCATGGTCGACCGCATCGTCCCGGAGACGACGGAGAGCGACCGCGATACGGTCGCGAACGCGCTCGGCATGCGCGACGCCTGGCCCGTGATGACCGAGCCGTTCACGCAATGGGTGGTCGAGGACCGTTTCACGGCGGGCCGGCCCGATCTCGCCGCCGCGGGCGTCGAACTCGTCAGCGACGTCAAGCCGTTCGAGCTGATGAAGCTGCGGCTGCTCAACGCCAGCCATTCGGCGCTGGCCTATCTCGGCTATCTCTCTGGTTATGAGACCATCGCGGACACGATGCAGGATCAGCATTTCGCGCGCCTCGCCGCGCGGGTGATGGAGGACGCCGCGGTGACGCTGACCATGCCATCAGGCACTGATCTCGCCGCCTATCGCGCCTCGCTGCTCGAGCGCTTTGCCAATCCGGCGCTGCAGCACCGCACCTGGCAGATCGCGATGGACGGCTCGCAGAAGCTGCCGCAGCGCCTGCTCGGCGCGATGCAGGATCGCCTGCGCAAGGATTTGCCGATCGCAACCCACGCGCTCGCGGTGGCCGGCTGGATGCGCTACGTCACCGCAACCGACGAGCAGGGCCGCACCATCGACGTGCGCGATCCGCTCGCCGCCGAGTTCGCCGCGCTGGCGCGTGAGGCCGGCCCCGTCGCCGAGCGGCTCGCGCCCGCACTGCTTGGGGTCGCGAAGGTGTTCGGGCCGCTCGGTTCCGAGCCGCGCCTGCGCGAGGCCGTGACCGCGGCGCTCGGCCAACTGTATCAGGACGGCGCGCGGCGGGCGGTGGCGATGCTCGTCTCGGCCTGACCACAAAGCGGGCAAATGCTGCACTGCGGTCTGACCGACGGAAGTCGCGCTTGATTTTTGCCTGTCATTGCCCCACCCGAGAGGCATGGCAAAAGACAGCAAGATCATCGCCGCCAACGCGGCCTTCTACGCCGCTTTTTCAGCAGGCGACTTCGCCGGCATGGAACAGATGTGGGCGGACGACGACGGCATTTCCTGCATCCATCCCGGCTGGCCGGCGATCGTCGGACGCGCCACGGTGATCGGAAGCTGGCGCGACATCCTGCAAAATCCTGAAAGACCGCAGATCACCTGCGCCGAACCGCAGGCGATCGTCGACGGCGACAGCGCCCGCGTGCTCTGCATCGAGATCGTCGACGGCACCGCTCTGGCGGCTGCGAACCATTTCCGCCGCGTCGGCGACGACTGGCGCCTGGTGCATCACCAGTCGAGCCCGATCGCGCAGATCGTCGAACAGGATGACGACGATAGAATGAGCCACCGCGTCCACTGACCGCAGCCGGCACGCGGGCGCGCTCTAAGTCGCGTGCTCACAATCGAGGCTGTTTCACCTTTGAGGGAGATCTCGAAGCGTCGTAGACCGATGACCGCCAAGGGCCACAAGCGGACCGTCCCCCTTGCAGCTTGTTGTCCGATAGGCCAGCATCAAGACGGAAATGTCTCTCGATGCTTCTACTCGGCAATAGGGGCAAGTCATGTCGGTCCACGAACACTGGCAAATGGATGCCAGCGCGCCGGAACTGTACGAACGTTATTTGGTGCCAGCCATCACATCAGTATGGGCCAACGACCTGCTCGACCGCATCCCACCAGCGCGCGGCGACAGCGTACTCGACATCGCGTGCGGGACCGGCATTGTCGCGAGATTGATAGAGCAACGTGGCATCGTGAGACGTGTTGTCGGCCTTGACCTCAATTCAGCGATGCTCGCGATTGCGCGCGCGAAGTCTCCAGAGATTGAATGGATCGAGGGGAGTGCGCTTGACCTTCCGTTCGATTCCGACAGCTTCGACGTCGTACTCTGCCAACTCGGGCTACAATTCTTCCCGGATCGGCTTCTGGCGCTAAAGGAAATGATGAGAGTGCTTAAGCCCGCCGGCCGCGCTGGATTCAGCGTTTATGGCTCAATCGAGAAGACCCCGGCGGCGTACGCTTTCGTGCAGGCGCTCGATAAGTGTCTCGGAGAAGGGGCCTCACGCATTAAACGTTCTGAGCATCTTTCCTGCGATGCTCAGGAGATTGCTCGTTGGGCGAAGCAGGCCGGCTTTGACTTCGTCGAAGTGGTCCCCGTCACCAAACAGATCAGATTTCCGTCAATGCTGGATTATGTGCGCTTTCAGCTCACGGCGACGCCGATGGCTGGTCTGTTGAACGATAAAGAGGCGCCTGAGCGGGAGCGGCTAATCATGTCGATTTCCGATGATGCTGCCTCTCGGCTCGACCATTCCATGCTGGCAGGTGGCAAGCTAACGTTTCCGCAGCAATCGTTCGTGGCGATTGCCTCGCTCCACTGAAGCCCGCTTCGCGTCATTCACGTCGATTCGGCCGCGTCACCACCACGTCCGGTCTGGCCTCGGCTTCTGACCTGTCGGGTGCCATCGCGATCTTCGCCTTCGCGCCAGCATTAGACGTCAGATCATCGAAGCAAATACAGACTTTTCGGCCTAAATTGGAACAGCCTCTATGATCTGAAAGTGCAAGCCTGCGCGAGCCGTGCCGCGCGTCTCAAATCCGGCCGTTCGACACAGCGCGCAATACTCGTCGTAAGTCCGTTCCAGCGCACCAAGCATGACGAGCATGTTGAGGTCACTGAGTTTCGAGATTGGCCCTTCGTTCGGCGGCTCCACAATGCGTTCAACGAGGAGCAGCCTCGCATTGGCTGTCATCGCGCGACGGCATGTAGTCAGGATAGAAATTGCTTCCTTGTCGTCCCAATCGTGAATGATCGCCCGCATCACATAGGCATCAGCCCCCTCCGGAATGGCTTCAAAGAAGCTGCCACCGACGATTTCGCATCTGTCGGCGACACCATCCCGCTTCAGAACTTCGGCCGCCTTCTCGACCACGTGCGGCTGATCAAACAGTGTTCCGCGCAAGCCCTTGTTTGCCGCGAGAATTCCCGCCAGCAATTGGCCTTGACCACCCCCGATGTCGGCCACGTGACGAAAGCGGCTAAAGTCGCAGGCGGCGATGATAGCCTCGATGGCGCCGCGAGAATTGGCTGTCATGGCTCGGTTAAAAATCGCGTTCTCATCGGGACGGGTGCTGCGATACTCCCATACGCTCTGACCATTGAGATGCCGAAAGGCACTCTCACCGGTGCGCACGCTATGTTCGAGATGGCCCCAAGCCTGCCAGGCATAAGGTCGCCCGACATATGCCGCCCAGCCGTCCAGTGGGGTCGGTGAATCAGAGCGAAGGCACTCGCTCATCGGGGCGAGCGAAAACGTTCTGTTCTCACCCTCATGGAAAACACCGACCGAAGCTAATGCCCGCAAGAGTCGATATAGTGTCCTCGGATGGGATCCGCTGAGCCGAGCAAGTTCGTTGCTGCTTAGCGGCCCATGGCTAAGGTGGTCGGCTATGCCAAGACGGGCCGCGACGTGAATGGCTTGCGAAATTTGATAGCCGTTGATGAGCCGCGTCAGGTCCGAGAATGCATTCGTAGTCATGATCTCATCTCCTCCTGGACACGCGATGAAGATCGGGAAGACGTGGACGCAAACGAATTGTATCGGCAGAAATTGGGATACACGGTGTATCACGCCCAAGACGCTTCGCGGAAGGATTTCAACAGAAGCAGAAGGAGCCTAGGTCGGCTTCGGGCCAATAGCTGACGTTTCCGCCCTGGTTGGCGAGCACATGCAGGCGCCAAATGATCGGATCCCAGGCGAAGGGGTCCTCGGCGTCCCAATCAGTTTAACGGCAAAGCCAGGCTTTTTGGCCCGCCTCCGCAGCATGCAATTTTCGTCGGAGGAGCAGAATGCGTCGAGCATGATGGGCGCAGCGAGATGACGGTCTGCGCGAGGTTAACAATCGCTTTCGTCATTACAAAGTTCGATTGCTGGCTTTGCGCTTAGGCGGCGCAGCCAGCCTGACCTACACCGATCTTGCGCTGCAGTTCCTTGCAATATGCCTCAAGCTTGTGCGAGCCAAGTTCGCGCGCCACGAGCTGGGCGGCATGAACTTCCGCCGCGGCGCCGCGGACGTCGTCGCATTCGAGCTGCAGTGTTGCGATCCGCAGTCGAAGCCTCACGGCCTGGACCCGTCCTTCGATGCTCGACCAGAGCTGCCGAGCAAGGTGGAGGTGACGCAAAGCCGCTTCCAGATCACCGGCGGAATGCGCGAGCACAGATTGCGCTTCGTTGGTGAGCGCCCGGATCGACGGCATTGGCCATCGATCGGCACTGCCCGACAGCTCTTCAATCAAGACTACCGCTTGCTCGAGGCGGCCGGTATGCGCCGCGACCAGCGCCAGATGCGCGAACAGGATTCCGCGCCGCTGCAATGTCCACCAGGTCTTACCGATCAAGCTGCGCTCGAGGCTGGCATGGGCCGCTTCCGCCTCGCCCCGTTCCAGCAGCAGCATGGCGCGGCCGGGTTCGGGACACCAACCGAGCGAATAGGCTCGATCATAAGCTTCGAGCGCCGCGTCGTCATTGCCGATGGCGGACTGAATGTCGCCGAGGACGCGATTGGCATCGCCGATCGACCACGGCGCATCGCTGTTGAGACGGGACAGTGAATCCTCGATGCGGGTCAGAGCCTCGCCGAGCGATCCCCTGATGCCAAGGACTTCGGAACGGTGGAGCTGGCACGAGCCGGTCAGTTCGATCCCGCTCTCCGAGCAGAAGCCCTGGTAGCCCAACGTCCACTGGTCGGCTCTGGCCCAGTCCCCGAACATCCGCGAAGCCCACAGGATGTTGCAGTAGAGAATTCCCCCCATGACCGGATCGAGCTGGCTGCTGGAGAGCGCCAGGGTCGCCGCATGATCCTGGTCGGCCAGACCGGCCCGCGTGTCGCCAAGGCACAACCGGTAGAAGCCGCGATAGACGAGGCTCAGCGCCTCGATGCCGACCGCGTCCTTGTGGCGGACTGCGCTATAGGCCTCATCTGCCAGCGACAACGCCAGATCCGGCTCGCCGTCGAAGGCTGCGACCTTCGATTTCATCCAGAGAACCAGCGCCGCGGTCGCGGCATCCTCGATCTCGCCGGCCCAATCCTCTGCACGGGCGAGCCAGCCCTTGGCGATCGCGGCCTGGCCGCGCTCGAAGTAAAGGCCGGACAGGGCGACTGCATCAACGACGGCCGACGGCACATTGCCGGCTTCGATATGCGCCGCGATGGCGCGAGCCAGGACCGGCATGGCCGCATCGGTCCTGCCTGTGCATTGGAGCGCGAGGGCCCATTGATGCAGGTCCGCACCATCGAGAATCCCGGCGGCCTCGGCCGCTTCGAACAAGGCCGCGGCCTCGGTCCACACCTTCGCGGACGCCGCGCGTTGCGCCCGTGTCCGCATGTCTGTGGCATGCTCGCCAGGCGTCCCGGCAGCAGGAGCCTGCAGCTCCGGCTCATGGTCGATGCAGAAGCGATAGCCTTTGCCCGGGACATTGCGGATGGCGCCGTCCATGCCGCCCTCGCGCAAGACCGTACGGAGCAGGCTCACGGCCCGCTGCAACGAATTGTCGGTGACGGTCACGTGCGGCCAGATCGCGTCCAGCAGCTCGTCCTTTTCAATCACCCGGTCGCGGTTGCGCACGAGATAGGCCAGCAGATCGAACACCCTCGGCTGCAAGGCGACCTCGCGCCGCGCGCACAGAACGACGCGACTCGCTTCGTCGAGCTCGAAGGGTCCGAACCTGTGGATCATGTCGGTGTGTCCGCGCAGGACGGGAAAGGTTCAGCCAGGCATCAGGAAATGATCAGGCCCTGGTAAGGACGGTCAGCGCCGGCTGCGCCTATAGCTCCCAGGCGGTCGTTCTTGGCCCATCAGTCGACAACCACACCCCTGAGGAGATCTGACATGGAACTCTACGTCATTCGCCGCCCGAGCGCCTGGGCCAACCTCGCCGAGCTCGAAGCTGCAGGCGCGAAATCGGCCCGTATCGGCAATGAGCAGATGCCGGACCGCGTGCGCTGGATCCGCAGCTACGTGGTGCACGAGGCCGACGGCCGCATCGGCACTTTCTGCATCTATGAGGCGCGCGACGGCGAGTCCATCCGCGAGCATGCGCATCGCGTCGGCATGCCCGGCGAGGAATTCTACAAGGTCGCCGCCACCGTCGTCGTGCGGGCCGATCCCGCACAGCAGACGGCCGCCGCGGAATAGCGATCGGCGCGATCATCCGCCGATCATGCAACCGATCCAACGATAAGGAGCAACACTTGAACAAGCCCTTCTGGAAATCCCTTCTGCTCATCGCCGGTCTTGCGGCCAGCTCGGTTTTTAGTTCGGCCGGAACGGCCGATGCAGCGAAGATGAGTTGCATTCAGAAATACAGGCTCTGCAACCAGCGTTGCGCGGGAGCCGCAGGCAGGGGCGACTGGACTGCCTGCATCAATCGGACCTGCAACCGGCAATACGACAACTGCGCGTCTAGTTACTGACTACCAGCGCGGGCGTCATCGTCTCGAACCCATCGAAAGGAAATCACATGTCCATGCCCTCTCAGGCGTCCGCGCTGAGCCCGTCGCATCGATACCTCGCTGCCCTGCTTGTGCGGCTGCGCCGGTTCGTCAACCGGTCGGTTGCCGACATGCTGGCCAAGCGCGAGCGGGCGGCCACGCAATTCATGATGAAGAAGCTCCGCGACCGGCACGGCAACGATGCCCGCCGCCGCAGCGTTCCCGACGTCCGCGCCGCGATACTCGTTCTCATGGTTGCCAGCTCGCTCTCGCCCGCCGCGGCGAAGGCGGAGGATCCGGCCGTGCGCGATCATCGCGGCGGCCAGGTCAATCAGGCGCCGAGGACATTCTGCGACCCGCGCAGCCACACCCACACGCCAGATGGCGGCTGCGACACGGCGAGAGCCGAACCAAAGCTTCGCGACCATCGCGCGCGCTGAGTAACACCTCTTCAAGGCCCCATGGCCGGCGCCGTCAGCGTCGTGCCTCACCAACTCCGACCACGAAGGCAGATCCGCCTTCGCGGTCCGAGCCCGCACGTCCCTGCAACAAGATTTCCAACCTAGGAGAAAGCCATGAACTCGCTTTTCAAGTCCAAGCATGCATTCGACAGCAACGCCTCCAAGAAGACCGCCTTCAAGACGACGATCGCGCTGGCGATCGGAATGGCAGGCGTGGTGATGACGCTGACCACGGCTTCCGCCGCGACGAATGTCCGTGACCATCGCGACAAGCCGGTGGTTCGTGACCATCGCGAGGGACAACCGGAGGTCCGGGATCATCGCAGCGCAGGAGGCGGGGGCGTGACCGTCCGCGACACCCCGCCCAAACGAAAGCCGGTCGACTGCCTGGGCAACCTTTGCCACGTCAAGAAGGTCTGCATCGGGTTCGCCTGCATCTGAGCCGGCCCGACGGCCGCGGCAACGGATCGCCGTCGCCGCCGCCGTTATCCCACCAACCGCACATCCGGAGATCAGGACATGTCCATCACCCTGCAGAACGGGCCGGTTCAGGCCCAGAGCTCGCTCGCCGCACGAAGCCTCGTGCTCGGCTACGGCGTGGTTTCCTATTCCGTCTTTTTCGGCACGTTTCTCTATGCCGTCGGCTTCGTCTCACAGCTCATCGTTCCGAAGACGATTGACAGCGGTGCGGCGCCTTCGCCTGCCTATGCACTCGTCGTCAATCTCGGACTGATGTCGCTGTTCGCGGTCCAGCACAGCGGCATGGCGCGACAGGGCTTCAAGCGGCTGTTCGCCAGCGTCGCATCGCCTGCGCTCGAGCGCAGCACCTATGTGCTGTTGGCGAGCCTGAGCCTGACCCTGCTGTTCTGGCAGTGGCAGCCGATGCCGGCGGTGATCTGGTCGATCGAGACGCCGTCGCTCGCCTATGCCGCCGTTGCCGGCCACTTCACCGGCTGGCTCATCGTGCTCTACAGCACGTTCCTAATCAGCCATTTCGAGCTGTTCGGCCTGACGCAGGTCGTCTCGCATTTCCTGGGGCGGCTGGCCGCACCCATGAAGTTCAGGACGCCCGGGCTGTATGGCCTTATCCGGCATCCCATCTATCTCGGCTTCATCGTCGCGTTTTGGACGACGCCGACCATGACGGTCGGTCACCTGCTCTTCGCATCCGTGACGACCGCCTACATCCTTTTCGGCATCTGGCTCGAGGAACGCGATCTCGTGGCGCTGTTTGGCGATCAGTACCGGCACTACAAGGAAAAGGTCGCGATGCTGATCCCCGGCCTGTTATGACGCGCAGGCGGTCATTCGCAACGAAACGGCGGACTGCTGCACGTTCCCTCTTAGCTGGACGACCGGGTGTCGCGAAGTCACGACACCCGGCTCGTTGGGGACGCGATTGCGCCGCGAAGAAATCGATGCTTTGCTGTCCGTTGACGGTTCTACCTTGCCCATTCCGTTATGAATTGGCCGGCACTTCGACGTCCGCTATGGGTCACAAGCAGCGGTCCGGGCCGGCGCGGCACGGCGTCCGGCCTACTGCCAACAGCAGGCGTCCAGATCGGCTTGTCCTTTTCAGCTGACCCCGCCGACAACGGAATTATTGGCTTGCCGCCGCGGCAGCAGTCGCCACGTACTTCGTGTAGAATTCGGCGACCCGGCCGCGCCACATTCCGACGAACGCCTCTGACGTCACGTTCTCGACCGATTTCCAGGTGCGCTTGAAGGCCGGAAGTGTATTGCCCCAGATTGCGCGTTTGCACCACCGCTCGCCCTTCTCCTTGCCTTCGCTGCTGGCGCACATGGATTTCCAGGCGAGCCGAGCGGGCTTGCTGATGTGCTCGGCGGCGCCTTCCCAGCCCTGCTGATGGATCAGGTAGAGATCGCTCATGTCCGGCGTCCGATGCGTGATCCATCCGAACTGGACGCCTTCAGTGATGATCTTGTAGGCGGCCGCGACGGCGTTATCCCGCGGGCTGCGAATCTGCCCGTAGCCGAACTTGCCGAACTCATAGTGGCTGAGCTGAAAAAGCCCGATATACGACCCTGTGCGTTGATTGGGGTTGAAGCCGGACTCGATCTTGGCAACCGCCATCATGAAATTGAAATCGAGGCCAAACGCGTCGGAGGCGCGCTTGATCTCTTCGGCCGGCGTTCCGACCGGAATGTCCTTGAACGCACGCAAGACGATCTCCGCCGGTTTCTCGACGGGCGGCAATTCGGACCAGACATAGTAGACCAGATGACGAAAATCCTGCGTCGACGCCGCTTTCGGAGCCTCGTTGGACGCATCGCGTTCCGGCGGCAGCGGTTGGACGACATCCTGTCCCAACGACGCCAGTTTTGGCGCGACGGGTTCATCGACGATCTCCGCTTCGGTGCTCGACGGACTGGAACCTGCTGACGTCTCCGAGCCAGGCGCTACACTTTCTGACCGAAGCGCTGCCGCAAGTCTGGCGGATGCCTCCGCGTACAAGGCAGGCGTCACCGTGTTCGCAGGCGACGCCATGCTCGCTGCCGCTTCGGGCAGGAGGTCCGGCGCCGTGGCGGCCGGTCTGTTACCGGCGGCCAGGTAAAGTCCCGCGGATGCGATCACAGCCACGATGCAGCTGGTCTGCCAAACCTTCATTGCCCGAAGTCTACGGATGGCTTCTGTACGAAGGCTGTTTGCATGTTCCCCGGCCCGTAGCTGAGTCCTCTTCGTAGAATCTTAAGGTTTAAATGTGGTGAACGAGGGCAGGCTCTCTGCCTCGCAGCTCGATGTATCCCCCCTGGGGTTCCCCGTTCTTTGCCCGGAGGCGAGTTCCGACAGATCATCCAGAACAGCCCGCGCCTCGCTGAAATCATCCTCCGCAAAGAACATGCTGCGGGTGATCAGAACGGGGATGCCGGCGCGTGAGGCGGCGATCAGGCCGTTGGCGGAATCCTCGATCGCGACGCAGTCCGCCGCACCCAGCTTCAGCCGCGCCAGCGTTTCGAGATAGACGTCCGGCGCGGGCTTCTTGTGCCCGACGTCGTCGCCGGCAACGATCGCGTCGAACTCCGCAGCCCAGCTCGCCCCCAGCGCCTGGGCCAGCAGCGCATCGATGTTGCCGTGCGAGGTCGTGGTCGCAATCGCAAGCCGCTGGCCGCGCGACTTCGCCGCAGCGAGCAGCTCGATCACTCCCGGTCTTAAAGGGCAGCAGCCGGTTTCGACCAGCTCGGCGTAACGCGCGGTCTTGATGCGGTGAAGCGCGGCGATGTCCTCATCGGACAATGGCGCTGCGCTCCGCAGCCTTGCGTGGTAGGCGCGCATACGCTCCTTGCCGCCGGTCACCCGCAGCAGGTCCTTGTAGACGGCGCGGTCCCACTGCCAGTCGAGACCTTGGCGGATGAAGGCATGGTTGAAGGCCTGCCGATGCAGTTCCTCGGTTTCGGCCAGGGTGCCGTCGATGTCGAAAATCAGCGCGGCGGCGCGCCGGATCAGTTCCGCGGCACCGGATGGCGCAATCGTGGCTGTTGCTGCCTGCATGATCAGGACGCCCCTCGGTGACGAGCAACCATCGCCCGAGGTGGAGGGCGAGACAAATCGCAATATCTTTTGCCGGACCCAAAAATCTCTTATGAGCGGGGACGCGCAGCAGGCGCGAAGGGAACTCCGACCGGCACGGCAGAGACATGCGCCTCTTCATTCTGGGCTTGGGCTACAGCGCGAGGCATTTCGTGGGGAAGTTCGGCGGCACCTTCTCGCATGTTGCCGGCACCGTGCGGGATCCTGCGCAGCAGGATGATATCGCCGGCATCGAGGTGCATCCTTTTTCCGGGAGCGATCCGGATCGCATGACGGCCGAACGTATCGGCGAAGCCGATGTCCTTCTCATCTCGATCCCACCCGGCAACGCCGGCGATCCCGCAATCGCCGCGTTCGGCGACGTGCTGGCGGCGGGCCGGCGCAAAATCGTCTATCTCTCCACCATCGGCGTCTACGGCGATCACGGCGGCGGCTGGGTCGACGAGAGCACTCCGCCGCAGGCCACCCTCGAGCGCGCGCGCATGCGGATTGCTGCCGAGCAGGCCTGGATGGAGGCGGCGCGCGGCGATGCCGCGATCCTGCGGCTTGCCGGCATCTACGGCCCCGGCCGCAACGCGCTGGCGACGCTGCGCGCGGGAACGGCCAGGCGCATCATCAAGCCCGGACAGGTCTTCAACCGCATCCATGCCGACGATATCGCGAGCGCGATCATGGCCGCCGTCCGCCACCGAAGCGGCGGCATCTGGAACGTCTGCGACGACGAGCCCGCGCCGCCGCAGGACGTGATCGCCTATGCCGCTGAGCTGATGGGCGTTGCACCACCACCGGAAGAGGCGTTCGCGACGGCCGACATGTCGGCGATGGCCCGCAGCTTCTATGCCAGCAGCGCCCGTGTCTCCAACGCGAAGCTGAAGCGTGAGCTCGGCGGCGCGCTGATCCACCCGACCTATCGTCACGGCCTCGATGCGCTGTGGCGCGCCGGCGAAGGGCGATAGGGTTCCGCAAATCCCGGTGCGCCCCTGTCATGCTGCGCCCGTGCTTGACTTCACGTGAGTGCGGACGTGTTCTTGGCGTCGTGGGCCTGCACATAACGAGCCCGCCCTGGGAGGACACAATGAACAAGACGATCGCTGTGATCGCGACGGCGGCTGCCGTCATCACGCTCGGTGCGGCGCGCGCCGCACCGCTGCCCGAAGCCAACCCCGACGATGTCGGCTTTTCCAGTCAGGGCCTTGCGCGCCTCGACAATTTCTTCGCGCGCGAGATCGCCGCCAAGCGCGTGCCCGGTGCGGTCGTTGCCGTCGCGCGCAATGGCAAGCTGGTGCACTACAAGGCCTACGGCCTGCTCGATCCGGACAAGGGCACGCCGATGCCGGTCGACGCGATCTTCGCGCGGGCCTCGATGACCAAGCCGATGGCGGCGGTCGCGGGCCTGACGCTGATGGAAAAAGGCCAGTTGCCGCTGCAGGCCAAGCTGTCCAATTACTATCCCGGCTTTGCCGACATGAAGGTCGGCGTGCGCCAGAGCGACGGCTCGCTCAAGCTCGAACCGCTGGCCTCGCCGATCTTCATCCATGATCTCTACCGGCATACGTCCGGATTGATGTATGGCGGCCGTCCCGACAGTTCGAGCCCGGTGGCGCGGCAATATCCCGACGGCATTGCGCCCGCGATCGAAGGCGACACCCAGGCCTTTATCGACCGCATCACCAAGCTGCCGCTGGCGCAGCAACCCTCGACCGAGTTCGAGTACGGCTTTTCGATCGACGTGCTCGGCGCGGTGATCGAGAAGGTGAGCGAGCAGAAGCTCGGCGATTATCTCGCTGCCAATGTGTGGCAACCGCTCGGCATGAAGGACGCGACTTTCCATCCGACCGATGCGCAGCGCCCTCGCCTCGCCCGCCCCTTTGCCAACGATCCGCTGACCGGCAAGCCGCAGGCGATCAAGCTCCTGGATACGCCGACCAAGTTCGACTGCGGCGGCGCCTGCGCGTTCGCGACGATCGGCGACTACCTCCGCTTCGGGCAGATGCTGCTTAATGGCGGTGAGCTCGACGGCCAGCGCATTCTTGGACCGAAGACCGTGCACCACATGACCTCCAACCATCTCGGCCCCGAGATCAAGAACAACGTCGCCAGGGTCGAACCGCATCGCGGCGGCTTCGGCTTTGGGCTGTCGGTCGCAGTCCGCACCAGCGACGGCCTGTCGGCGGTCCCCGGCAATCCCGGCGAGTTCACCTGGAACGGCGCTTACGGAACGCAGTTCTTCTGCGATCCCAAGGAGCGTCTCGTCGTCGTCGTGGGGACGGCAGCGCCCGGTGAGCTCAGGAAATACTACCGCGAGCAGGTTCAGGACATCGTCTATGGCGCGATGGTGAAGTGAGGCCGTTGCGCTGGAATGAAAAGGGCGACCGATCAGGCCGCCCTTCGAAACAAGAGATTAGCTCAGGACGCCATATTTCCTGAACCAGGCCTGCGCCTGCTTCCAGGCATCTTCCGCCGCGTCCTTGCGGTAGCTGCCGCGATAGTCGGCATGGAAGCCGTGCGGCGCTTCGGGATAGATCTTGAATTCGGCCGTCCTTTTGTTCTGCTCGAGCGCGGCCTTCATCTGCTCGACCTGCGCGACGGGAATGCCAGTGTCGGCCCCGCCATAGAGGCCGAGCACCGGCGCCTTCATCTCGGGTGCAAGCCGCATTGGGCTCTTCGGCCATAGCGGATTGGCGGGATCGACCACCGTGCCGTAGAAGGCAACACCTGCCTTGAGCGTGCCGCTGTGGGCAGCATATTCCCAGACCGTACGGCCGCCCCGGCAGAAGCCGACGATCCCGAGCCGGCCAGTATCGCGGCCTTGCGCTCCCGCCCATGCCACCGTCGCATCGAGATCCGACAACAGTTCGGCATCCGGCTTGGCGTTGACGATCGGCAGCAGGTCCTTGATGTCCGCGATCTTGGTGAGATCGGTGCCCTTGCGGAAGTAATAGTCCGGCGCGATCGCGAAGGCACCGAGCTTGGCGAGGCGCCGCGTCACGTCCTTGATGTATTCGTGCAGGCCGAAGATCTCCATCGCCACGATGATCACCGGCGCCTTGGTGTTGCCGGCCGGGCGGGCGAAATAGGCAGGCATCTCCTCGGAGCCGACCTTGATCCTGACGTCGCCAGCCTGGAGACCATTTGTGTCGGTCGTGATCACCTCGGCGCGCACGGGCCCGGCCGCAAGGGTGTAACCGGCGGCGACCGCCGCGGTGGCGCTCATGAATCCGCGGCGCGAGAGCGGCGCGACTTTCGTCAATCCGACGACGTCGGACGTCATGGTGTCTTCGAAGCTCATCGGTCGGTCCCTTGCTGCTGCCTATCGTGCCCCGAGCGCTGCGCATTCGCCAATAGTTGCCGGAGAAACGCAAATCACCAGCCTGCGAGCAAATGGCCTTGGACCATGTGCGAGCTTTCCGGATCGATCGTGTGTCCGATTTAACCGCCCGGCCGCGCTGCGACGCAACATCCATTAACCGAAAATGGGGGTTCTTCCGCCGCTCCCGCGCGGTCCTACGTTGCGGAGACTTCGCTCCCTGGCGCCAATCGAAACATTCGCCCGCTACAAATGGGCTCGATGGTGGCCGCAACGATACATCATGTTGCCCCGATACCGTGCGCGACCGGAATCCAGCACGCGAACCACCGTCATTTGTATGAAATTTTCAGATGATTCGCGCTGTGCGATTTACTCGAACTTTCTGTGTGACGCCCTAGTTCCACGTCCGGAAGTTCCATCTCTCGAAACCGAGAGCTTCTTCCCCACGCGCAATCTGACCGTTCGGCACGGACGAAGGCTGCCCGCGGGCTTCATACTCGTCCACTCAGATTGCGCTGCCCAAGGCTCAATTGAATAAAGCTTTATGCGACCGGAACTGAAATGACATTGGCTCGTGAATCGATTGAACTGTTGGAGCAGGTCGCACGGATCCTGTGGTTCGAGGGCACCAAGCACGGCTTGCGCGACCGCGAGTGGATGGCGCTGCGTTTCCTCTCCCGCGCCAACCGCTTTTCCCGGACGCCTTCGGCGCTGGCGAGTTACGTCGGCACCACGCGCGGCACCGCCTCGTTCATCATCGGGGAGCTCGAGCGGCTCGGTTATCTCGAGCGAAAACGCTCGGCCACCGACAAGCGCTCGGTGATGCTGAGCGTGACGCAGCAGGGCAAGAAGTTCCTGGTGCGCGACCCCGTCAACGTTCTGGTCGAGGCGATTGCCGTCCTCGACGACGAGGTCAAGACCCGCTTCCGTGACACGTTCCGGTACGTGCTGGATCAGTCCGACGCGGCCGAGCAGCGGCACCATACCGACGTTTGCAAGCGATGCATCTTCCTCCGGGAGGAGCGCGTCACCACCGACAGCAAGGCCACGGCCGAGTTCAGCTGCCGCCTGTTCCGCTCGCCGATCGCGGAGGCGGAGGTCGATCTGCTATGCACCAGCTTCGAGCATCACCGCCAATAGAAGCCGGCGTTCGATCAGGGCGTCGCCTTGCGCGACGAATAGATGACGCCCCCGCTCGACTCCACCACGAGACGCCCGTTCTCGTTCCTGATCTCCTCGATGCGGCCAAGGCCGGGCACCTGCTGTCCAAGCACGGCCTCGATGACGCCGTTCGGGCTCTGTAGGATCGCAATTCCTTCGTAGGCCTGGCGGACCGACCATCCCTTGATGAACTTCCGCGGCACCGGCGCGCGCTCGGACGGGGCGACTGAGCCCGTGAACTCGGGCGCCGCGACCGAGGCCACCATCGCCGTTTGCTGCGGCGCGGGCTGCGATTGCACCGTCGCCGGTGCCGGCGCCTGGACTTGAGCTTGGGCAAGCCTGTCGAGCTTCACCGTCGAGGACGAACTCACCCGCTCGATGCGGTCCAGGTTCTCGGCGAACCGGCCGAAGCGGTCATTGGTCGCCTTGCTCGATTGATCGACCGCGGTGCGCAGGCCATCGAGATTTTCGGACACGCCCGACATTTGCTTGCGCAATTGCGCAACGGTCTCGCGCAAATTTCTGATCTCCGTATTGGCCGCAACGTTGTTCTGGGCGGGCTGAGTGGCGAGATAGGCGATCACGCCGGTGCACGCGCACACCACGAGCATGGCGGCGACCGCCAATGTTGCGAGCGGCGCAACCCATGTCGGGCGGGGCGGCGGCGGCTTGGCCACGATCACGGCCGGCTTGATGACGGTGGTCGCAGGCTTGGGTATCGCCATCTTGTCGAGACGGGCCTTGGCGCGAATACGTTTCAGCCCCTCGAGCGCCTCCTTCGCGAGAACCTCGTCGCTCGCCGCGGCCGACACACGCTTTGCGCCCGCAACAGGCCTGGCCGCGTGCGCCGCATCGTCCTTTGTGTCGCGTGGCTCGGGAGCAGGCTTGGCCGTTGCGGAAACATCAGCGGTCGCGTTGGGACGAGCTTGTCCATCGGACAACATGTGAAAATGCTCCGTTCGGTTCGATCTGTCGAACGACGACGTTATTTGCCAAAGCTTGCGCGAGACGTGCGCATCGAAAGATTTTCATCACGCGCGATGCGACGCTCCATGGCCTCAACGCGCCATGCACGTGGCGAGAGTGCGACTCGAAAGACACACCCTCGCCAAGATTTCGCCAAGCTGAAGTCCAGTCGCCACATGTGAGTCGAATTGTCGCATGTGGAAACAGACGCGAGTGGGTCAATCCCGGGTTGAAAACCGTTCGATATGCGTGATCCCCAGCACCACCTGAAATGGCTGTAATTGTACGGGGATGCGGAACCATAGAACCGTTACGGTGCAGAACTAGTTCAGTTATCAAATCAACTGATACGATTGAATTTATCAAGAAACAACCCGAAACAAACCAACAGCATCAAGCACACGTAGCAATCGCTTTGTGGCGCACGCTTGATCGGAAATCGGCAATCGTTACGGTCCTAGTCAAGTGATTCTCGCCAGTTGGCGAGGAGATCGACACAGTTTCAGTAGTGTTCGGACGCGATGAGCAACTTGGCGCAACTGTTCTAGGTCGTTTCTCAATCCGCTCCGCGCGGTGATCCGTAAGACACCCGCCGAGCCTCACGCAGTAAGCGTTCAGTATCGAGTCGAAGTAACAGGCCTGCGAGACGCAGGCACTGAATGCGTAGGGCTGCCCGCGAATATCGAAACCATAACAAGGGTTCGCGGGAAGGAATGTCGTCAAACAGCATCGTTGCCGAGCCGGGGCATCACAACAACCAACCGGCCGCAACAAGTGCGAAACAGGGGCGAAAGACTGATGTATATTATCGTTGATGATCGCGAGAGCGTCGCGAACAGCTACGTTGGAGGGCTCGTTCGCGAAGGCGTATCGTCGATCGGTTTCTCCTCCGGGGAATTCTGGGACTGGCTGCAATCCGCAAGCGAATCGGATCTGGCAGCGGTCGACGCCTTCCTCCTCGGGGATTGCGATGCCCGCGGAAGCCTGCCGCGGGCGATGCGCAAGCGTTCCTCGGCTCCCATCATCGCGGTGAGCGGCCAGAAAATGCTCAAGAACACGCTCGAGCTGTTCGAATCGGGCGTCGACGACGTCGTGCACGTTCCGATTCATCTGCGCGAGATCCTCGCCCGAACGGCCGCGATCGCGCGACGCCGGGTGGGCGAGCTACCCAGGCCCTGCGAGACCAGGATCCAGGTCTTCTTCAACGGCCGTGACCCCGAGATCGCGGGGCACGCCCTCACCCTGCCCCGCCGCGAGCTGCGCATTCTCGAATATATGGTCAGCAATCACGGCAAGTGGATCACCAAGACGCAGATCTTCAACGCGGTCTACGGCATCTTCGAGTCCACTTTCGACGAGAGCGTGATCGAGAGCCACGTCAGCAAGCTGCGCAAGAAGCTCCGCGACCGCCTGGGCTTCGACGCGATCGTGGCCCGGCGCTACGTCGGATATCGCCTCAACATCCCCGCCGGCGAGGCCCTCGACGTGCCCATGCAGGAGCTCGACGAGGTCGGCATTCTCCTCAACAGAGCGCATGCCGCGCCGGCAGCATATCCGGCCGGGAACTGACACGGCGCAAGCCTGCTGCTCCGAACCGACAACGGCCTCCGCGAAGCACTTTCGCGGAGGCCGTTGCAGTTTCAGCGGGCGAAACGGCAGGCAGCCGTTCAAGCGGGCGTCTCGAAGGATGGCCGCAGGGAATGCCCTCAACCGCGACTACGCTGCGCCACGCACTACGGCTTCGACTGGAATTCTTCCTTGGATACGTAGTTGAAGTCCTCGACCAGGACATCCTGGACGACGTCAGCCTGCATCCGCTCGTTGACGCGCTGCTTGATGGCTGTCGTCAGGATGGAAAGGTCGTAACGAGCGAGCTTCCTGAAGTCGAGACGGTCGTCGGCATAGATCCTGCGGAAGGCCTCGTCGACGACGAACGGCTCCGGCGGAACGCTGAGCTGGTGCATGGTCCGCGCCTCCACGGTGTAGACGAAGCGCGCGACGATGTAGCCCTGCACGTTGCCGTTCTCGACCATGGGCACGCTGAGGGCCCGCGTCTTCTGGTACTGCAGCCCGTCCAGATATTCGTCCTTTGCCGGCAAGAGGCTGCCGTTCTCCTTCCAATAGGCCACGGCGTAGCTCGTGCCCGCGGTGAGGATGCATACCCAGAGCCCGGCCAGCACCAGTCTGATCATTTTCCGTCCTGTGCTGCGCGACCGGTATAGGTGCCGTCCGACTCGGCCTCCTTGATGGCCTTGACGATGATGCCCGCGACCTCGCGCACCGCGTCGTAGTGCATTTCGAGGATCGCGCGATTGCGCTCGAGCTTCTCCCGCAGCCGCTGAATCTCCGCGGTGACCTCGCCTTCGGCGCCGAGATGCATTCCCGCCCGCATCAGCCGGACGAATTCGAGCATGCTCCGGCTCTTGCGCGCGCTGAAGTCGTCGAAATCGATCTTCTGACCCGTCGCGAGCGCGACCGTCTCCTCCTCGACGATGCTCTCGAGCCGGCGGATTGCCGCCAGCAGGCCGCTTACCTCGTCAGATCTCGCCGCATCCGCGCCGCCGACCACGGCTTCGCTGCCCACGCTCGGCAGCAGCACCGGCAGCAGCGCATCGGCTGCCGCGGCTTCCGTCATCACCTCGGTGTCAGCGACGGGCTGTTCGACCACCATGGCCGCCGCGCTTTCTCGTGCCTGCATCGGAAATTCACCTTCGATTTCTGTCATTCATTCGCGGATCATCATCCGGCCTTGCCCGTACCGTTCGGTCCGGGCGGATGCGCGGCGGCGGCGAGCCGCTCGGCGATGCCGATGCCCTTGCCCTTTGCCAGCTGGTTGCCAAGCTGCTCCGCCAGCATCGACTTCCAGACGCCGCCGGCCGTGCCTTTGCCAAACACCTCCTCCGAGTCCTTCGGCAACATCGTCTCGACGAAGGTCTGGAGGATGAAAGCTTCGAACTTCCGGTACACCTCGCCGGATGCCGGCGCCTTGATCACCCGCACCGGCTCCCCGTTCACCGCATCCGAGTGCACCTCCGAAACCTTCGCCGCAGATTCGGTGGCCGCCGCCTTGCCGGCCTCCGCATCCATCGTGACGGCGAAGTCCGCATCGGAGGATCTCAGCGCATCGAGCTTCGCGGTCGCCGCGCGCTGCGTCACGGGATCGGCGGCCTCGAGGACGTCGAGAACGAGGTCGGGTGTGGCTGTAACGATCATGGCTTGTTCCGCTTGGCTGGCCGCGGCGTCCAGGCGCGCACGGCAGGGCTTCGTCCCGTCATCTCCTCGAGAACGCGCTTCTCCGCATCGCGACGCTTGTCGGCCAGCGCCGCCTTCGCCACCTCCTCGAGCTGCTTCACGCGGCGGTTCTCGCCGCGAACCTGGTCGAGCTGCTGCGCGGCCTCCGCCTGAATCTGGCGCGCGCCGACGCTCGTCCGGCTCAGGCGCCGCGCGATCGATTCGCTCGACGAGCCCGCGGGCGGCTTGCCATCGTTGAGGGCGCCCACCAGCCATTCCTGCTCGTCCTGCAGGCTTCTCTCCCGCTGCTGCAACTGCGCGAGCTGCCATTCGGACAGCCGGAGCTGCAGCTTCATGAGCGAAACCATCCGGCCGAGCTTGTCCACGCGCGAGGCCATACCGGTCACCCCGCCAGCCACGACGAGACGCCGAGCATGAATTGCGTTAGCAGTTCGTCACTGGTGAGATAGAGCAGCAGGAAGCCGCCGAACAGCACGAACGGCACCGAGATGAAATAGACCGGAATTGCCGGCGTCAGCTTGTTGATCAGGCCGACCGCCAGGTTGACGATTACCGAATAGATGATGAAGGGGCTGGTGATCCGCAGCGTCAGCACGAACGCGTCGGACAGACGGCCGACCAGCTGGTCGAGCGCCATGTTGCCGCCGAGCCTGCTGCCGGGATGCCAGACGTCGTAGGAGTTCATCAGCCCGCGCAGGACCTGCCAATGCTGGTCGGTCATGAAGAACAGGGTGGTGACGGACACCATGATCAGCGGTACCAGCGCCGGCGCGGGATCGCTGTCGGCGACCGGCGTCCCCGGGATGTTGCTGAGGCCGATGGCGCTCGCCATCATGGTCGCCATGGTCTGGAGCGCGAGGAAGAAGACGCGGCCGCCGAGCCCGATGACGCTGCCGACCAGGAGTTCCGAGCAGATCAGGAGCGCCAGCGTCAGCGGCGCCGCGTTGTCCGTGAGGGGTTTCAGCACCGCGATCAGGATCGGCGCCAGCGCAAACGTCGTGACCAGCGCGACGAACAGGCGAACCTGGGCCGGAACATTGACGCTGGAATAGCCGGGCACCAGCATCAGGCAGGCGCCGATGCGGCAGAACACGATGAACGTTACCAGCACGCTGTCGGCAAGACCGCTGATCACGAGACGGCCCCGAGCGCCCTGATCTCGGCACTGCGCGCGACTTCGACATGCGACAGCACCGGCAATCTCGGGAACACCCGCTCCAGGATCATCCGGACATAGGGGCGCGCTTCCGGGGTGACCGCCAGCACCACGCTGGTGCCGCTCTCGGTGAACTTGCGGATCGCGGCGCTGGCTTCGGTCGCGAACTGTTCGATCAGGCGCGGATCGGCGTCGAACTCGACGACGTCGCCCTTGGCGTCGCGCTTCAGGCTCTGGTGAAACGCGAGGTCCCAACGGTTACCGAGACGGACGACGTTGAGCACGCCGTTGTCCGAGAGGTCGCCGCAGATCTGCTGGGCAAGCCGCGTCCGCACGTGCTCTGCGACCTGCTCGGAGCGCCGCACATGGGGCGCGATCTCGGCGATCGCCTCGAGGATCAGGTGAAGGTTGCGAATGGAGACGCGCTCGGCCAGCAGGATCTTCAGAATCGCCAGCAGGCCCGAATATGAGATCTGCGACGGGCAGAGATCCTCGACGAGGCGCTTGTATTCGGGATCGAGACGGTCGAGAAGGGCGCGCATGTCCTTGTAGGACAGGAGCTGGGCGAGGTTCGCCCTGATCACTTCGCTCAGATGGGTGAGCAGCACCGACAGATTGTCGACCGGCTTGCAGCCCTGCCGCTTGACTTCGTCCGTGAAGGCTTCCGTCACCCACAGCGCTTTCATGCCGAAAGCGGGTTCGATCACCTCTTCGCCCGGCACGTCAGGCTTGCCGTCCTTGTCGACCAGCACGAGCACCTCGCCGAGCCTGAGCTCGCCGTGCGCGACGCGGGTGTCGTGAATGCGGATCTGGTAGCCCTTGGGGTCGATCGACAGATTGTCGGTGAGCTTGATCTCGGGAACGACGAAGCCGTACTGCTTGGCGAACTTCTTGCGGATCTTGGCGACGCGGTGCGCAAGCTCGGTGCGCGAGCCCAGGAGATGGACCGAAAGGTGGCCTCCGAGCGCCAGCTCGATCTCGGCGGTCTTGAGCTGCTCCTTGACGGATTCCTTGGCCTCGGTCTGGGCGCGCTCGTCGGCCTTGCGGGCCGCTTCCTTGCGCTCCCGGTCCGCCTGCCGCCTCGGCAGCGAGTAGCCGACGAAGGCCATGACGCCGCCGAGCAGCAGGAAGGGCGCCATCGGCAGGCCCGGCATCAAGGCGAGCACGAACATCATCAGCGCGGCGGCCGACACCGCGCGCGGATAGCCGCTGAGCTGCCGCAACACGGCCTGCTCTGCCGACCCCCTGGTGCCGCCCTTGGAGACCAGAAGGCCCGCCGACAGCGACACGATCAGCGCCGGCATCTGCGACACCAGGCCATCGCCGACGGAGAGCTTGGTGTAGACGTCGGCGGCACGCGACAGCGTCAGCCCGTGATGGGTGACGCCGATGATGATGCCGCCGAAGATGTTGATCGCGGTGATGAGCAGGCCGGCGATGGCATCGCCGCGAACGAATTTCGAGGCGCCGTCCATGGCGCCGAAGAACGCGCTCTCCTCCTCGAGCTCGCGGCGACGGCGCTGGGCTTCCTTGTCGTCGATCAGGCCGGCCGACAGGTCCGCGTCGATCGCCATCTGCTTGCCGGGAATGGCGTCGAGGGTGAAGCGGGCGCCGACTTCGGCGATGCGCGTCGCACCCTTGGTGATCACGACGAAGTTCACCGTGACCAGGATGGCGAAGATGATCAGGCCGATGACGAAGTCGCCGCCCATGACGAACTTGGAGAAGCCGGCGACGACGTGGCCCGCAGCGTGCTCGCCCTCGCCGCCGCGCGACAGGATCAGGCGGGTGGTCGCGACGTTCAGCGCCAGGCGCAGGATCGTCGCGATCAGAAGCACGGTCGGGAAGGCCGAGAAGTCGAGCGGCCGCTGGATCCACAGCGCCACCATCAGGATCAGCGCAGACAGCGCGATCGAGAACGCAAGGCCGAGATCGATCAGGATCGGCGGGATCGGCAGAAACAGGATCGTGAGCATGGCCACGATGCCGCCGGCGAAAAATGCGTCGGCCCCCACTCGTCGTGGGGTCGGCAGGCTAGCAGCTAACGTATCGGCCATGGGTCACCGGCAGAGGGGTCCGGCCTGCAATCTGCCGCGCAAAGCTTACGCGAGGGTGGTGGCAGGACGCTGCCCCGGGTCAGAAGCCGTGCTCGATCCGCGAATAGACCATCTCGGTGAAGGTGGAGAGATGCGCGCCGATGAATGAGCCGGAGACGGCAACGACCAGCAGAATGACGATGATCTTCGGCACGAAGGTCAGCGTCACCTCCTGGATCTGGGTCAGCGCCTGGATCAGCGCGATGACGGTGCCGACCAGCATGGCGGCGCCGACCGCGGGTCCGGAGGCGACGATGATGGTCCAGATCGCCGCCTGGACGATATCGAGAGCGTCCCGCTCGTTCATGATTGGCTGATCGTGAGGCCGGGTCCGACCGCGACCTTGGTGCCGTCCTGCAGGGTCGCGATGGAGCCGTCGCTGTTGATGGAGACCGAAACGACCTTGCCGCTGAAGGTGGCGCCGGTGGCGTCGGTGAAGCTGACGGTTTTCCCGATCAGGCCGTTGGCCTGCGACAACGACTGCGACGACAGCAGCGCGTCCAGCTTCGAATTGGTCTGCATCGCCTGCTCGACCGTCGAGAGCTGGGCGAACTGGCTCATATATTCCGAGGTTTCCATCGGATTGGTCGGATCCTGGTTCTTCATCTGGGCGATGAGGAGCTGAAGAAACGTGTTGTAGTCGACGCCGCTGCTCGACGTCGTGGTCTGGTCGGTCGCATTGGGCTTGCCGGTCGTGTCGGTCACGCCTGTGACGTTCATGTGTCTCTCCGCTGTCAGGCAGCTTCGACGGGGGAAATGGGTACGGCGTCGGCGAGGATGGCCTGCTCCACCGGGAACAGGGCCCGGATCCGCTTGAGCGCCTCGAAGTAGCGGGTCGCCTGCACCAGCTCGTCGACCGCGCCAAGCCCGTCCAGCATCTCGCGGCTCTCGCACACGGCGCACAGGGCCGCGTGATGCTGCGCGTAGAGCGCCGCGGCATCGCGGATGTCGGTCGGGTTCATCAGCATGAGCTGGACGATGAAGTAGAGCTGCCGCAGCGCCGTGGTGGCGTCGGACGCCTGCATGACCTGCCCTTCGAGCAGGAACATCACGTCGTTGACGAGCTCGACGGAGACCTTGCGGTCCACGCGCAGCACCGCGCCGTTGATGTAGATCCGTTCGCCCGCGCGCAAGGAGACTTTCATCAAAGAGCGTCTCGGATCAGGCGGTTGATTTCGATGAGCTGCATCACGTCGTTCGATCTCTCCTCGCGAAGGCGATCGGCTTCCTTGACGACCCACAAGCCGATCGAGATGATGTCGGCGCGCAGCTTTTCCGGCAGTCCGTTTTCAGGGTGCGAGAGATCCTCGATGAAGATCGTCCAAAGCCGCCGCACATAGAGCAGGCTCTCGACCAGATCCTCGAAGCTGAAGTGGCCCTCCCGGAGACGCTCGAGCCGGTCGATGCCGAGGCTGAGCGCCTGCCGCTCCCGGCCCCGCGCCTCAAAACCACTTTCGTCGACGACGGCTTCATAGGCTTCAAACGTCATCAGAACCACTCTGCGCAGGAGACCGGATAACAGGACAAAGGTTGCGAGCTCCGACTTCAGAGATAGTTGATGAGGCTGATCTGCTGGAGCTGCGACGTCAGCGCGAGCGCCGTCTTGATCTGGGTCTGCAAGGTGGTGACGCGGACCGAGGCCTCGGTCGGATCGACCGCCTCCAGCTTGACGATCTGGTTGTTGAGGATGTCCTTCTGGATCTTCAGCTTTTCGGATGCGCCGGTGACCCGTTGCTGGATCGAGCCGACGGTACCGCCGAGCACGGCGAGATCGTTGATCGCGCCGCTGACGAGACTGATGGCCTTGTCGACGACGACCTGAAACGTGTCCTTGCTCAGACTGGTGTTGCCGAGATCGGTGAGCATGGTGTAGGCCTCGGCCAGCTTGCGGAAGCCGGGCTGGTTGGCGCTGACCGAGCTGTCGACGACCTCGGTCGTGGAGATGCGGCTCGACAGCGTCTGGTCCGTGGCCGCCGACCAATTGGTGTTCCAGGCCGGACTTGCGAACTCGGCATCGAGGATGTTGTCGAGAAAGTTCTGCATCTGCGCCGGCGTGATCGTGCTCACGCCGGCCGCCGACTGCGAGAAGCCGAACGTCGCCAGAAAGTCCGCATCGACCTGGTTCTTGCTGGCCGAGCCGGCCGTGTAGTTCGTGACCGGCACGGTCTGCGTATTGATGCCGCCGAACAGATACGCGCCATTGTAGGAGACGTTGAGCGCGCCGATGAGGTCCTGAAGGTTGGCGGACGCGCTCGGCAGGATGATCTTCGCGCCGCTGTCGGCGTCGCGGGCCGCGATCAGGTTCTTGAGGAATTCAGAGGCGGTCGTGCCAAGCTGCGTGATCCGGTTCTGGGTCACGTCGAGGCGTCCCGAAACCAGCTCGTTGGTATCGACCAGCTGATCGGCGAAGTTGAAATCGGCCCGTAGCGCCACGTCGCGGCCCGTCCCCGTACCGAGTTCGAGGCCGACATCGGCGAAACGGCCGGTGGTCGCCTCCTTCGAGGCCTTGGTCAGCGCGGCCTGGTTATTCGTGATCGACGACCTCAACGAGGACGACATCATCAGGGTCGAGATGTAGTTGGCGCTCATCATGACTTAATTCCCCACGGCAGCCAGCAGGCTCTGCAACATCTCGTCGACGGTCGAGATGATCTTCGACGACGCCGAATAGGTGCGCTCGACCTGGAGCATCAACGACATCTCGTCGTCCATGTTGACGCCGCTGACATTCGACAGCGCCGCGGTGCTGCGGTCGAGCAGTGTGTTCTGGTACTGGACGTTGGCGTCGGCGGTCTTGCGCTGGCTTTCGATCCAGCTCGCCGAAGACGAGGCGAACTCGATCACGCTGCCGCTCGGCTTGCCCTGAGCCGCGGGGGCGAACGGCTGCGGCGCCTCCATGTTGTTGATGAGCTGCTGGAGCCGCGTCGAGAAGCCGGCGTTGCCGGTCGTGTTGTAATTATAGGAGGGAACGCCGCTGATCGCGCCGTCGCGCAGCAGGTTCGGGTTTCCGCCCGCGGCCGGATCGACCGACGCGGCAACCGCGATCGTACCGGCGAGGCCGACCGAGATCGTGGCGCTCGCGGGCATCGCCGGTGCGCCGGGATAGGTGAACAGGCCGGGCCTGTCCGCCAGCGTCGGAACAGCCGACTGATCGCTTTCCTTGAAAGCATCGATCAAGCCACGCGCAATTTCGTCGAGCTGGCTCTGGTACGTGACGGTGGCATTGTCGCGTAATTCGGCGAGGCCCGCGATCTTTCCGGTCTTGAGCGGCATCACGGAATTGGCTCCCGTGACCGGGACGCCGTCGATATAGACCGCATTGCCCGTGGTACCGGGCGTGTAGACGTTGGTCGCCGCGAAGCTGACCGTTCGCGCCGCCTTGTCGAACAGCACGACGCCGCTGTCGGTGTAGAGCGCCGCGTCGCCGTTGGCACGGAGCGACATCGAGACGCCAACCTCCTCCGACAGCCTGGAGACGATGCCGTCGCGCTGGTCGAGATAGTCGGTGACGTCGTCGCCGGAGATCGTTCCCTTCACGATCGCGGTGTTGACCTCGTCGAATTGGGCGAGCAGCTGGTTGATGTTGGCGACCGACGTTGCCATGTCGGCGTCCGCGCCCTCGCGGACAGACTGGACGGTCTTGGTCGCCTGGTTGAGCGTCGTCGCCATGTCCTTGGCAGACGTCACCGCGGCCTGCGCCAGGGTCGCATTGTCGGTGGAGTTGGCGAATTGCTGCAGCGCCTGCTTGAGCTTGTTGAGCTGGGCGGTCGGCGACTGTTCGAGCTCGGGATCGTCTATCGTCGCGGCCGAGATTTTCTGCAGACCTTCGTAGATCACGCCCTGCTTGGCGGACGCCGACGTCGCGGTGAGGACGTTCGTGAACAGGCCGCCGCTTGCCGCGCGCTGGATCGCCGCGACATAGACGCCGGCGCCTGGGAGATTGTCGAGCACGGCGATCTTGCGCGAATAGCCGGTGGCGCTGGCCCCGGCAATGTTGCGCGAGATCGTCGACGACTGGATGCTCGACGCCATGAGCGAGGAGCGGGCCGAGTTGAGGGCGGCGGTAAGGGACATGATCTGCTCTTGCCCGGGATGGGACTTAACGCTTCAGGTTGACGACGACGTCGAGCAGGTCAGAGCCGGTCTGGAACGATTTCGAGTTCGCGGTGAAGCCGCGCTGCGCCTCGATCATGCCGGTGAGTTCGTCCGCAAGGTCGACGTTGGAGTCCTCCAGGGCGCCGGACTGGATCGCGCCGAGGCCACCCGTGCCGGCATTTCCGACCTGCGCGTTGCCGGAATTCATGTTGGTCGAATAGACGTTGCCCGGCTCGGGCGTCAGATTGTCGGGGCTCGCGACGTCGGCGAGCATGATGGTGTAGAGCGTCAGCTGCTGCCCGTTCTTGAGGATCGCCGTCACGTGGCCGGCATCATCCACATCGACCTTGTCGATGGCCGCAGGGACGCTGCCATTGACGGTGGCCTTGAAGCTGAAGTCGGAGCCGACCTGCGTCATGTTCGACAGATCCATGGTCATCGCCGCGCCCCCGGGGACGGTGAAGCTGAGACCGGTCGGGCTCGCACCGGCGAGCGCGCCCCTGCCGGCCGCCGTCGTGTCGAAGGTGAAAGTGGTGGCAGCGGCGAGCGAGGTACCCGTCGCGGAATCGTAGACCTGAACCTGCCAGGTATCCGAGCCGGCAGCCGTCGCCGTGTGGGACATATAGACGTCGAGCGTAACGGCCTGGCCGATATTGTTGTAAGCCACGATCGAGCTCTTCGATGAATATGACGCCGGGCCGGGCGGACCGGCAATGACGGCCGCCTTCGGATCCAGATTGCCGGTCGTGAGCGTCCCCGCCGTCGACGGCACAGGCACCTGCGAAACCTGGGCGATGTTGACGATCTGCATGCCGGACAGACTGTTCTGCGAGAAGTTCGTCACGAGACCGGGCTGGCCCAGAAGATAGTAGCCGGCCCCGTTGACCAGATTGCCCTGGCTGTCAGGCACGAACGAGCCGGCGCGCGTCAGATATTGCTGCGTGTTGTTGGCGTTCGACACCACGAAGAAGCCGTTGCCCTGGACGCGAAGGTCCGTGGTCGACGTGGTGTACTGCGTGTTGCCCGCATCACTGATGGCATAGCGAACCTTGGTCTCGACCGCGCCGGAATCATAGTTGCCGGAGCCGCTCTTCAGGATCAGCGAGGAGAATTCCGTGGAAGCCCGCTTGTAGCCGGTCGTGTTGACGTTGGCGATGTTGTCCGAGACCGTCGACAGCTTGTTGGACTGCGCGTTCATTCCGGAAACGCCGGTGCGCATAACACCATACAGGCTCATGAAGTGGGCTCCTTTGGTAGGTTGCAGCTACAATGGGGGTTCTTGCTTGCGCGGGGCTGATGATTGGGAGAGATGCACAACTTGTCGTTCGTCCCGTCAGTCGTTGCTTCAGCTCGTCACGTCATGTCGTTTTCGGCTGACAGAACGAGCGGGCCTTGTCGGTCCACGCGCCGAAACCGCTCGAAACGAGATGGGCGACGATGTGACAGACGTAGCGCTTCTGCGCCGGCTGATTGTTGGGCCCCGCATTGTAGCGGGCGACTGCCATGGTCCAGCTTCCCTCGCGCTGCTTCAGCTCTTTCAGGAAGCGCGCGGCATATTCGACGTTCCCGGCAGGATCGAACATCGCGCGCACGGAGGCGAACTTGTCGCCGTGATAATAGTGGTTGATCTGCATGCAGCCGAGGTCGATCAGCTTGATGCCCTTGCTTCTCATCGCTTCGAAGTTCGCGATCGCATCGTTGAGGTCCCTGGCGAACACGGTCTGGCCGTCGGCACCGAGCGCGTAAGGATGCAGCGCGCCGCGACGCCCGGTCTCGGTGAGACCGACCGCATAGAGAATGCCGAGCGGAATCCCGTGCTGCCGGGCCGCACGCGCCATCTCGCGCTCGCAGGGCCGCGCGCTGTCGGCGGCCGCTTCGGCAGCGCCCGCGTTACAGATAAACAGGGCCGCGACGAAGCTGCGGCGCCACGTCCTGGTCATGACGCGTCTCCTGGTTGGACTGGCGCTCCTGGCGGGCCTGTTTCGCGTCGCCGCCGGATTGCTCCGACGACGTGCTGCCGCCGCCGAACGAGCCTTGCGACTGCGGCGGCGGCTGCTGCTGGCTCGAAAGCTGCGACTGCGACTGGCCGGATCCGCCCTGAAATCCGTCCAGCGAACCGTGCTGGACCGGCGCGACGTCGGCGACATAGCCCGCCGACTGCATGAGATCGCGGATCTGGTCGCGCTGCTGGTCCAGCATCTGGCTGGTATCCCTGCGTTCCGCCGCGAGTTGGACCGACACCTCGGTGCCGACGAGACGCAGGCGCACGGTGACGTTGCCGAGCGAAGGCGGCTCGAGATTGATGGTCAGGATCTTGAGCGGCTGATCCGGGGCATTGGTCTGGGACGCGGCAAGATCGGATGCTGCAGCCGCCGCGGGGCTTGCAGATTCCTTCAGCTCGGCGACCACTGCATTGGCGACCTGTTGTGGGGCGTTGAACTGCGCGGGCGGCAGATGGGTTTCCTGCTGGACCACGGTGACCCTGGTCGTCTCCGGCACTGCGTCGCGCCCCGCGGCCTTGGCAGCGCGCTCGACATTGGCCGTGACCGCCTCGAAGCCGGCCGCTGCGGGCATAGGGTTCGACGCCTCGCCGCCTTGCGTCGGTGTCGATCGCGGCGCGGCCATCGCTTGCGAAACCGCGGCCTGCGAGCGCGCGGCGATCGGAGCCACACCGGATGGGGCGGCATCGGCCATCGCCGCATCCTGCACTTCGCGCTTCGTCGTGGAGGCTCGCTCGTCGCGCCCGGACGCGTCCCTGCCGGCGGACTGCGTTTGCATCTGCGACTTAACGGCAGGCGCGGCCGTGGTCTCCTGTCCGATCACCACGGCCATGCCCGGCTGATCCTGAACGTCCACCTTGGCGGCATGATCGGCCGGATGTCGTCTCTCCGACGACCTCTCGGCCTTCTCGTCGGATGGCTCCTCCGTGGACTTTTCTCGCTCGGACACCGCGATGCGCTCGTGCACCGTCGCATCCTTCGGCCTTTCCTTCTCGGCCGAATGAGCCAGATGCGGGCGCAGCGTGCCGGCCTTCCCGGTCGTCTCGCCGCCGTCTTCGTTCAGGGCCTGCTTGGCGAGCTTCGAGACGGTGTGGAGCAGATCGTTGAACGACGAGCTTGCCTGCGATTTGGCTCCGGCGCTCTTGGCCGAACGCGACGTCCCGCGCATGTTGAGGCTCTCGGCGAGACCCGAGAAAGTTTGTCCGGAGGTTACGGTGAGCTTGGTCATGGACGGCGGTCCCTGGTGAGAAGTTCGAGTTCGCCGAGCTGCTTCCGCGCGCGTGCGAGCGCCACGGTCGACGACGCCAGATCGAGACGCGCCGGCGTTGCCGGAGGCTTATCGGCCAGCGCGGCGGATCCGCCCGAAAACGGCTTGCGAACGTCGAGCGCGAGCTGCACCGTGGCATTCAAGAGCGGGACGTCGCGCTCGGGCAGCTTCGACCGGTCGAGCGCCTTCAGCTCGGCGAGACCGCCGTCATATTCGTCGGTGAGCGCCCGCGATGCGCCGCGGAAGAAATGCGCCCGCTCGCGATCAGCGGAGGCGTCGGCGCTGAGCGTCAGCGCCCGCTCGCCGGCAAGCCGCGTCACGGCCAGCTGTCCCCGCAGCATGGCCGCGCGCGCGATCACGAGATAGAGCTTGAGGCGGCTGGTGCGATCGATCTGCTCCAGCAGGGCAGCGATCCGCGCGAAGCGGCGCCCGTCGAGCGCCAGGCTCGATTGCGTCAGGCCCGTAGAGAAGCGCTGCCAGAAATCGCCGGCATAGATCGAGTTGCGGTAATGGCGGATATAGGCCAGCGTCAGGAACTCGAACTTGTCGAAATCCTCCGCCTGCCCCACCAACAGGATCTCACGCCGCAGCGCCGCCTCCTCCACGAGCGTGCCGGGCAGCAGCAGGCGCGCATCGTCCAGGCGCTCGATCGCGAACGATGCCTCGACACGCGCAAACAACGCGCCCTGGACCAGCGCGACCTGTCCGCCGAGGCCGGAGGGAAGCGTACGCGGCTTGACGTCCCTGAGCTGCTCCCGCGCTTCCTCCTGACGACCCTCGACATAGGCAAGCGCACCGTTGAACAGCCGCTCGTCCACATTCATCCTGTCGCGCGGCAGCTTGCGGACGATCTGGGGCGCGCCGCCGCTGAGCAGATAGATGACCACCGCCTGGCTGTTCTGCGGATTGCTCCACGCGGCGGGATCGGCGGCGAGAAACTTCTCTCCGATCTGCCGGATCAGCGCGACGTGACTGCCATGCGCGGCGGTATCGCCGTTGGCGATACCGTCCTGCACCGCCTGCAGCGCGCGGACGAGCTCATAAGGCTCGCCGCCCTGGCGCGCGGGCTCGGCAAGCGCGTTAGTCGCCGTGAACGGCAAGAGCAGCAAGGCGATGCAGAGCAGCGGCCTGATCAAGGGCGCTTCTCACGGATCAGGATCTCGATCCGGCGATTTTGCGCGGCAGCGGGATCGTTCGGAAGCTTCGGCCGCCGGTCGGCGTAACCTTCGACATGCTCGATCCGCTGCGCGTCGACGCCGGAGCGCACCAGCATGTAATAGGCCATTTGGGCGCGAGCGGTCGACAGCCGCCAATTGTCGTAAGTCTCCGAACGATACGGCCGGTTGTCGGTATGGCCGCGGACGATGATCATGCCCTGGCGTTTCGTCAGCAGTGGGCCGATCTTGTCGATCACGCGGATGAGTTCGGGTCGCGGCTCGGCCGAGCCGACCGCGAACATGCCGAAGCTCGCATCGTCGGTCAGGCTGATCAGAAGACCCTCCTCGACCTGGCGCACCTCGACCGCCGGTCCGGCGCCGGCCTTGATGTCCGACAGCGCGTCCGCGATCGCGGCCTGAAGCTGCTTGACGGTCGGCTGCTGGGTTTGCGCCGCATCGCGCGGTTCGCTCTCCTTGGTCGTATCAGTGGTGCGCGCCTGCGCGGCGGCGTTGGCTTGGACAGTCGTTTGGGCGCTTCCCTCGCGGGGCGATTGCGCCGGCGCCGGCGGCAGCAGCGGCGACAGATTTGCGGACGATGCATCCGCGCTCGGTGCCGGGCTTCCACCGGCATCGTCCGCCCTGGCACGATGCGCCTGCGGCTCGCCCTGATGCGTGCCGGACGCGCCGTTGCGCGCGGAGGCATTCGGCTTGGACTCACTCTCGATCATGCGATCGGCGTCCTTGGACGCTTGCGGCTCCAGCTTCCAATAGCCGGGATCGAAGGGATCGCGGTAGGCGTCGCCGCCCTTGAGACCATCCTCTTCGGCGGATGTCAGCGCGCCGGCGCGCCGCTGGCCCGAGGCCTGGTTCGCGCTGCTCGCGATCTCGGCGAGCGTGGCATAGGGATCGCGAAACAGCACCTTCTCTTCATAGAAGGGCGGCTTCTCGGCCGTCGGGGAATCGCCGCGACGTTCTTCGTTCGGACCGGCCGGCTGACGCCGGCCGTCCTGACCTTCGAACGACGACGGCTCCTTCTTGGCAAGGTCCTTGAGGCCCTTCGGGGCGGGCGCGTTCTCCGCAAGCTTGATCGGGTTGAAATAGCTCGCGACCACCTGCTTCTGGTCCTGGTTGAGCGCGTTGAGCAGCCACATGACCAGGAAGAACGCCATCATCGCGGTCATGAAATCCGCATAGGCGATCTTCCAGACGCCGCCGTGATGCGCTTCCTCGGCGAAGGCGCTGCGGCGGCGGACGATCACCAGCTCATGCTTGACCTCTTCCATGGCGGGCTACCGGCGCGCTTCCTTGAGACGTTCGCTCCAGACCGAGATCTGCGTCTCGATCACGGTCTGGTCGGCCACGACGCGGACCTCCAGTGCCTCAGCCGCCTCGTATTCGATGCCGGTTCGCCTGGAAGCATCGAGCTGCGTCTTCACGAGGTCGAGCAGCTCGCGCGGGCCGGTGACCTTGAACGCCGGTACTGACGAGTTGCCGGTCAGCGCCGAAATCTGCTCGACCAGCGATCCGATCGCCTTGTCGCGGACCGCGTCGGCGAGGAACGGCAGCAATATCCGCGCAACGGAGCTTGCGATGTTGGTCTCGATCTCACGGCAGGCCGCCTCGAAACCGCCGACGATCGCGACCGCCTGCTGGTCGGACCATTTGGCGCGCTCCTCGCCGAGCCGGATCGCGCTGCGGACGCGCTCCTCGGCAAGCCTGGCATCGCCCTCCGCGACGCCGGCCGAATGGCCACGCCGGTAAGAGTCGTCCAGGAGATTGGTCGCCGGGGCTTCCGCTGTCGGCGCCGCAGGCGGCGACTGGGGCAGTGGCTGCGGGTGAGCCTGAGGCTGCGGTTGCGGCTCGCGCACGAGCTCCTTCGGCCTTGTCAGCAGGTCCTGTATCCTGGGCGGCGGAGGCGGCGGAGCCTTGGCCCGGCCGTTCGCGTCGAACTGCGTCAGGAGCTTTCCGATTGCCGCGTTCATGCCGCCTCCTCGCGTCGCATCCAGTCCTTAAGGATCGCCGCCGCCTGCGTCTGATCGAGCCGGACGATCTGCTCCAGCCGCTTCTGCGGCGTTCGCTGCATCTTGCCTTCGAGGTCTTCGACGAGATTGAGCTCGGGGTCCTGGCCCTCGGCCAATGCGAGGGCGGTAGCAGCTTCGAGCTCCGCGGCCTCGGCGGCCTCGACCTGTTCCTGCTCCGCGCGATGGGTCAGAATGCCGTTGACGGCCGGCCGCAAGCCGAACCAGACCAGCATCGAAGCAACGGCCAGGATCGTCACCGCGTTGATGACGCTGCCGAGCTGCTTGTTGATCATCTCGACGAAGCTGATCGGAGGTACCGGCGCCAGTTCGCGCGAACCCTCCATGAAATCCACGGCCGACACCTGGATCTGGTCGCCGCGCGCCTTGTCCAGTCCCCCGGCCGTCGCCGCAAGCTGGCTGATCTCGGCGAGCTTGCTGTCGACGATGGCCTGGTTGCTCTTGTCGCCGAGATCGGCGACCAGCCGCGCGCGATTGACCAGAACGGCGATGAAGAGCTTCTTCACCGAATATCCGTCACTCACAGTCGTCGTGGTCTTGGACGAGACCTCGAAATTGGTGACGTCCTCGCGGCGGGTCTTGTCCTCGCTGGAATTCTTGCCGCCGGCGGCGTTCACCTGCTGATCGGGAAGATTCTGCTGCACCGTCGTCGGCGTCGAGCGGTCTGCGTTCTGCGACGATTCCTTCTCGCGCACGTTCCGCACCGAACGTTCGGCACGCTCTCCGGATCGTAGACGGTCTCGTTGATCTGCCGCTTGTCGGTGGAGAGCTGCGGCGCGACGCTGACCTCGAAATTGTCGAGACCCAGATACGGCGTCAGCGCCTTGCGGATGTTCTCCTGCACCATGCCGCCGACCGTTTTCTGAAGGCTCGCCATCTTGGTCGGGGCGGCGCTGGCCTCGTCCTCTTCGGCGAGCAGCATCGAACCGTCGGCGTCCAGCACCGTCACCTTGTCGCGGCTCATGCCCGGAATCGCGGCGGCGACGAGGTGACGGATCGACTGCGCCGTGCGCGCCTCGATCGCGCCGTCGGTGCGCAGCACGACCGAGGCCGAAGGCGGCTGTTGCGTCGCCCGGAACGAGCCGCGCACCGGCATCACGATATGCACCCGCGCCGCCTTGACGCCCTTCATCAACTGGACCGTGCGCGCGATCTCGCCCTCCAGCGCCCGGAGCTTGGTGACTTCCTGCATGAAGGAGGTGAGGCCGAGCGAGCCGATCTTGTCGAACAGCTCGTAGCCGGAATTGGCGCTGGTCGGCAGCCCCTTCTCGGCGAGCAGCATCCGCGCCTGCATGGTCTGGCTCGGACGCACCGAGAGCGCATCTCCGGCGGTATTGACGTCGAAGGTGACGTTCTGCTCGCGCAGCGCCGCGCCCATGCGCGTCACATCTTCGCGGGTGAGGCCAGTATAGAGCGTCTCGAATTCAGGCCGGCTCAGATAGTACGCGCCGCCGACGACGGTGACGAGAACGGCAAAGCCGATCAGCCCCAGGGCCATCAGGCGTCGCGGCCCGAGCTCCAGCAGATTGTTGAGCAGTTGTTGTATCTGCGCGCGACTGAGCATATGACCTCGTAGCAATGCGAACGTATGCGACACTCCGCTGCCAACCTTGCCTGAGGGTTGCGGGAGAGCGCAGGCGCGCCGGTTCGCGGACGAGGCGTTGCAATTTTACAAGAATGCGGTGATGCGATTGAACGCAGCCCGACGGGCCGGGCGCGGCTCGAACGGCCGCGACGTGTCGCATCTGGCGCGCAGAAGTCGGTGTCCGGGCACGCGCGGTGGCTTCATATCCACCGTTCGCGGCGGTGACCGTGCTCCCTGGGGAGCACGGTCGTCTTCGAGAGCGTCGCTTAGCCGCGGAACAGCGACAGGATGCTCTGGCTGTTCTGGTTGGCGATCGAGAGCGCCTGAACGCCGAGCTGCTGCTGGGTCTGCAGCGCCTGGAGCCGGGTCGATTCCGCGTTCATGTCGGCGTCGACGAGCTGGCCGATACCGCGATCCACCGAGTCCATCAGCGACTTCACGAATTCCGTGTTGTTCGAGATGCGGTTCTTGATGGCGCCGAGGTTGGCGGCGGACTGGCTGACCGTGTTGATCGCGCCGGTGACCTGCGCGATGTAGGCGTCGATCGTGGTCTGGTCGGCCGCCGAGTCCGTCAGCGCACCGATGTTGATGGTGTCGACCGACGCGCTGCCGCTCACCGTGTCCAGGATGCCGGCCGTGGCCGAGGTGTAGAGCGAGTAGTTGGCAACCGTCACCGTGATGGTGTTGATCGTGGGCGTGCCGCCGACGCGCGAGAACGACGACACCAGGTTGACCGTCGCCGGGGTGGAGGCGTTGGTGCTCAGCCAGTTCACGCCGTTGAACGTCGCCGCGTTGGCGACGTTCTTCATGTCCTGCTGGATCTGGGTGATTTCAGCCTGGATCTTGGTGCGGTCGATGCCGGCGGTCTTGGCTTCGACCAGCAGCGCCTGGAGCTTGGTCAGGCCGGAGTTCTGGTCGCCGATGACCTTGTTCAGAGCGGTGTATTCGGTGTCCACGGTCGCGGCCGACAGACCGAGCGAGTCGGAGACGGCGGAGAGCGCGGCGTTGTCGGCGCGCATCGAGGTCGCGATCGACCAATAGGCCGAGTTGTCCGAAGCGGTCGCGACGCGCTGGCCGGTCGAGATGCGGTTTTCGGTGGTCTGCAGGCTGGCGCTGACATTCCGGAGGGTCTGGAGCGCGGTCATTGCAGCGGAGTTGGTAAGCAGGCTGGAAGCCATCTTCGATGTCCCTTTGAAAGCAGATTGGATTTTGGGGACATACCGGGCTTGCACCGGTACGACAGGGCGGCATCATGCCTTTGGGCTGCGGAAATGCGCGTGAGCCCAACCCGTCGTAGCGGCGAGGATAGCCAGCGAAGCTTGTGCGAGGCTTGTGGCGCCGTGGTCCCTCTGCAACAGGACTGGCGAATCACGGCGGCAGCATCGTGCCAAACGAAAGGCCGCGCTTCGCGAGAAGCGCGGCCCTCTCGAGATCGTCCTGGACTTAGCGGAACAGCGACAGGATGCTCTGGCTGTTGTTGTTGGCGATCGAGAGCGCCTGAACGCCGAGCTGCTGCTGGACCTGGAGAGCCGCCAGGCGGGTGGACTCCTGGTTCATGTCGGCGTCGACGAGCTGGCCGATACCGCGATCCACCGAGTCCATCAGCGACTTCACGAACTCCGAGTTGTTCGAGATGCGGTTCTTGATGGCACCGAGGTTGGCGGCACCCGAAGCGACCGTGCCGATCGCCGCGGTGACCTGCGCGATGTAGCCATCGAGCGTGGTCTGGTCGGCCGCCGAGTCGGTCAGCGCACCGATGTTGATGGTGTCGACCGACGCGCTGCCGCTCACCGTGTCGAGGATGCCGCTCGTGGTCGAGGTGTAGAGCGAGTAGTTGGCGACGGTCACGGTGATCGAGCTGGTGGTCGGCGTGGCGCCGACGCGCGAGAACGACGACACCAGGTTGACGGTCGCCGGCGTGGAGGCGTTGGTGCTCAGCCAGTTCACGCCGTTGAACGTCGCGGCGCCGGCCACGTTCTTCATGTCCTGCTGGATCTGCGTGATTTCAGACTGGATCTTGCTGCGATCGACACCGGCGGTCTTGGCCTGGACCAGCAGCGACTGCAGCTTGGTCAGGCCGGAGTTGCTGTCGCCGATGACCTTGTTCAGAGCGGTGTACTCGGTGTCGACGGTCGCGGCCGACAGACCGAGCGAGTCGGAGACGGCGGAGAGCGCGGCGTTGTCGGCACGCATCGAGGTCGCGATCGACCAATAGGCGGCGTTGTCCGAGGCCGTGGCGACGCGCTGGCCGGTGGAGATCCGGCTCTGCGTGGTGGAGAGTTGCGAGCTGACAGACCGCAGGGTCTGGAGCGCGGTCATGGCGGACGAGTTCGTGAGCAGGCTTGACATTGCGAATGTCCCTTTATGTACGCGTTACATTTTCATCAGGGGACATACCGGGCTTGCACCGGTACGGAGGGGCGGCATCATGCCTTTGGACTGCTGTGGGTGGGGTCCAACCCGCCGTGACGCCTTGCTAGCACGCCGAATCTTGCCGCCGGATTAAGGCCGGCTTGAATTCAACAGCAATATCATATGGTTAATATTACTTTCCGCTAACCATAACCGGCCGGTCGGCCGGCGCGCGCCGCGGTTTACGAGAACGAGCGCACCAGTCCGGAGGCGAGCAGATTCCAGCCGTCGATCAGCACGAAGAACAGCATCTTGAACGGCAGCGCGAGGATGGTCGGCGGCATCATCATCATGCCCATCGACATGGTCAGCGTCGCCACGATCATGTCGATCACGAGGAAAGGCAGGATGATGAGGAATCCGATCTCGAACGAACGCCTCAGCTCGGAGATCATGAAGGCGGGGATGATGACGCGCAAATCGACGCGCTTGTCGTCGAACTTCTTGCGAAAGCTCTCCGCGGCGAGCGACTCGAAGGTCTGCAGATCCTTGTCGCGGACATGGGCCAGCATGAACTCGCGGAACGGATCCGTGATCTTCAGATAGGCCTGCTCTTCCGAGATCTCGTTCTTCATCAGCGGCTGGACGCCGGTCTCCCAGGCGCGGTCGAAGGTCGGCGCCATCACGTAGAAGGTCATGAACAGCGCGAGGCTGATCAGCACCAGATTGGCGGGCGTGGTCTGCAGGCCGAGACCGGCGCGCAGGAACGACAGCGCCACCGCAAATCGCGTGAAGCTCGTCACCATGATGAGCAGTCCCGGCGCCACCGACAGCACCGTGATCAGCGCCATCAGCTGGATGATCCGGCCGCTGGTCGAACCGTTTCCGGGCGGCAACAGCGAATTGAGGTCCGGGATCTGGGCGAGCGCAACCTCGGGCAGCGCCACCATGATCAACGCGAGCAGCAGGACTTTCACTCTCACTGGATCACCAACGTCTCAATGATCAATTCGCGGACCTTGCCGGACGAGCGGATGTTGGCGCGTTCGGTCAGGTCGTCGCGCAGATGCTGGAGCCCGCGCGATCCCTCGAACTGCGCGACCGAGGCGGACCGCAAGTAGGTGACGATGTCCTCGCTGATGTGCGCGGCCAGGATGCCGGCCTCCTCGTCGTTCATGCTCTCGGTCACCATGGAGGCCTCGATGCGAGCCCAATTGTTGGCTGGCGCTGCGAGATTGGTCACGATCGGGGACAATTTCCGCAAGCGCGCGCTGCCGGCGTAGCTCGACGCCAGCGGCGGCGGGGTCGCGCTCTTCTTCGCATCGGCGGCGCGCTCGGCGGCCGCGAACAGATGCAGGCCGGCTAGCGCGCCCGCGCCGATCGCGACCAGGGTCAGCACCACGATGGCCGCAATCAGCCGCATGATGTCCCCTGCCCTCGCGCGGCCTCGCCCGCGCAGATCTCAGAACGGTGCCACGGCATCATAGATCCGGTGTCCCCATCCAGGCTGCTGCACGTCGGACAGATTCCCGCGGCCGCCATAGGACACGCGCGCCTCGGCGATCTTGTCGTAAGTGATCGTGTTGGCCCGCGAGATGTCGCGCGGACGCACGATGCCGCCGACGTTGAGCACGCGCATCTCGGTATTGACGCGAAACTCCTGCGAGCCGCTGATCATCATATTGCCGTTCGGCAACACATCGGTGACGATGGCCGCGATGGACAGCTTGATGTCCTCGGTGCGGTCGATCTGGCCGTTGCCCTTGATCTGGGTGTTGGTGCTGAGATTGGCGCTGGCCGAGCCGGCGTCGTTCCACCCTGCGACGTCCATCAGCCAGTCCAGCCCGAACTTGACCTGCGAATCGCGCGAGCGTCCTGTCTTGTTGTCGAGCTTGGCCTTGTCCTGCATCGAGATGATCACCGTCACGACGTCGCCGGTGCGACGGGCGCGGGGATCGCGGTAGAGATCGGTGCCGTCGTCCCAGGTCGAGCGATAGCTGACGGGCGTGCGCATGCGCGGCGTCACCGGGATCGGATCGGCCTGGGTCCGGAGGCCGCTGCCGACCGGCGACATTTGCGGGCCGGTCAGGACCTCGGCCGGGTCATGGAAGCATCCGCCCAGAAGCACGGACACCAGCGGGAGGATGAGGATCGGCTTCTTCATCTATTTGGTCTTTCCGTCATCCACGCGGCGCATTCCGCCCAGGAGGTCGGCGAGGTGCGCCGCGCGTGCCGTGTCCATCTCGTTGAAGATTGCGCTCGAGCTTCTCGGGCTGAGCTTGGCGAGCACGGCGGCGGCGGTCTCGTCCGCCATGCCGGCGATCTGGGTCGCCGCGGCTTCTGGCTTCATGCGCGAATAGATCTCGACGACGCTCGCTTCGGCCTTCTTCAGGAAGTCGTCGCGCAACGCCATCCACTTCTCGTATTCGGCGCGCTTGGCCTCGACCTCGGCGATCCGCTCGCGGAGCAGGTTCTCGGCCTTTTCCAGCTCCTTGAGTTGCCAGGCCAGCCTCGCATCGACGGCGGGATCGGCGACGTTGCTGCAGAACAGGGCGACTTCGTTGTCGGCGGCCGCCGCAGCCTGCGGCGGCGCAGGCTTCGGCGGCGCCGTCACGCTGCCGGGCTTGGCCAGACGGACCGGGGCGGGTGCGGGCGCAGCAGCAGGAGCAGGCGTCTCGGCGGCGGGCACTGCGCCGGTGATTGCGGCTGCCGACTCTTCGGCCGCCCATGCCGTCGCCCGGATCGACGCATTCTCGCCCGGCATCGCCGCAACCGGCTGCGGCTTCTGCGGTCCGGACGCGCGGGCGCGCGCGAAGGAGAGCAGGTTGAGCGGCCTCGACGGCTTGGCTTCGTCCAGGGCAAGCAGGGGCGAGGTGCTCGCGAGCACTGATGCCGCGACCAGCAGGAAAAGTTTGGCTTTGTGATCCAGCTTCAGCATCGGGCCGCGCGCGATTCTCGGTCGAGACCCGAGCATTGAGCGACCAAGCTTGCACGACGCTTATGCATCATTGCACGATGACATCGGCCTGGAGCGCACCGGCCGTCTTGATCGCCTGCAGGATCGCGATGATACCCGACGGTTTCAGGCCGATCTGGTTCAGTCCGCGCACCAGGCGCTGGAGATCGACCCCGCTGAGGATCGCCACCTGCGCTCCGGCCTCGTTGGCCTCGACCACGGTCTGCGGGACGACCACGGTCTGGCCTCGCGAGAACGGCGCCGGCTGCGACACCACGGGCATCTCCGTGACACGGACCGTCAAATTGCCGTGTGTCACCGCGACGGTCGAGATTCGCACGTCGCGCCCGATCACCACCGTGCCGGTGCGCTCGTTGATCACCACCCGGGCCGGGGTATCAGGCTCGACCGTTAGTTCGCCGATCTCGGCAAGGAATCGGACCGGGCCGATATGGCGCGGCTTCGACAGCACGATGTTGCGGTAGTCTCGCTCGAAGGCGATCTGGGCGCGGTAGCGTCCGCCGGCGTAGCGGTTGATGGCGTCGAGGATGCGCGTTGCGGTGACGAAGTCGGGGTTCTTCAGCTCCAGCACCAGGAACTGCATTTCGTGGAGGCTTCCCTGCACCTCGCGCTCGACCAGCGCACCGTTCGGGATGCGCCCGGCCGTCGGCGTGCCCTGGCTGACGTTCTGCGCCTGGCCTCCGACGCTGAAACCGGCAACCGTGATCGCCCCCTGCGCCACCGCATAAACGGCGCCGTCCGCCGCGCGCAGCGACGTCATGACCAGCGTGCCGCCGAGCAGCGAGGTCGCATCGCCGAGCGACGACACGGTGACGTCCATGCGCTCGCCGGGGCCGATCGAGGGCGGCAGGTCCGCCGTCACCATCACGGCCGCGACGTTGCGCGTTCGCAGCGTCGTCGGACGCGTGGGATTGTTGGTGCTCGTGGTCTCGTTCCTGACATTGATGCCCATGTTCTCGAGCATCGATTGCAGGGACTGCTCCGTGAACGGAGCATTGCGGAGCGTGTCGCCGGTGCCGTTCAGGCCGATGACGAGGCCGTAGCCGACGATCTGGTTTTCGCGCAAACCCTTGATGTCCGCGATGTCCTTGATGCGGACGGCGGCATGGGCGCTGGCGGCGGAAAACAGCAGGACGAGCGCAACGAGGATCCTGGTCATGACCCGTCCACGACCTTGACGGTGCCGTCCGGCTGGACGATGCCCCTGATAATCACCCCGGTATCGGTATTGCGCACCGGAATGAGCGCACCGGCCGCACCCGACTGCATCGCCGCGCCGTAAGTGACGATCGACAGGCCGCTGTCTTCCACCACGACCTTGACCTGGGCGCCGCGGGCGACGGTCCAGGGGTCTTCCACCGCATTGCTGGGAATGGGCTGGCCCGGCAACAGCGCGCGCCGTGCCATGCGGCCGACCAGCACCTGGCGCCCTTCGATGAACATGGCAACGCCGAGCAGGCTCGGCGCGAAGGCCCGCTCGGTGATCATGTCGTCCCGGATCAGCTCGCCGGCGCGGATCGAAACCGCCGGCACGGGAAGCCGCTTCTCCTCGGCCATGGCGAGCCGCATTGAGGCGAGAATCAGCAGCACGGCGGCCAACCCGCGCATGATCAGGTCCACCCTGTTCAACATCAAGACACCGGAACTAGCGCATGCCCTTCGAGACGGTCTGGGCCATTTCGTCCGAGGCCTGGATGACCTTGGCATTCATTTCGTAGGCGCGCTGCGCCGAGATCAACTCGGTGATTTCCTTCACCGGATCGACGTTCGATGCCTCGAGCCATTTCTGGTTGATCTTGCCGTAACCGGAATCGCCCGGCAGGCCGACGACCGGCGTGCCGGATGCCGTCGTCTCTTTGTAGAGATTACTGCCGAGCGGCTCGAGGCCCGCTTCGTTGGCGAAATTGGCGAGGTTGAGCTGGCCGATCTGCCGCGGGTTGATTTCCGTGTCCAGCTTGGCGAACACCTGCCCGGTCTGGTTGACCGTGACCTCGACGGTTCCCTGCGGTATCGTAATCGCGGGATCCAGCAGATAGCCGTCGGTCGTGACGAGCTGGCCGTTGGCGTTGGGGGTGAACGACCCTGCGCGGGTGTATTGCACCTCGTTGTTGGGGCCGAGCACCTGAAACCAGCCGCGGCCGTTGATCGCGAGGTCGTAAGGGTTGCCGGTCTGCGTGAGCGCGCCCTGGATGTGCAGCTTGCGGATCGCCGCCGACTTGACGCCGAGACCGAGATTGGCGCCCTCCGGCACCGGCGAGGAACCGTTGACGTTCGCCACGCCCTGCATGCGGTCCATTTGGTAGAACAGATCGGTGAACTCCGCGCGTGCCCGCTTGTACGACGTCGAGTTGATGTTGGCGATGTTGTTGGCGATGACTTCGATGTTGGTCTGCTGGGCGTTCATGCCCGTGGCCGCAATGGCGAGCGATTTCACTTATCCCACTCCTTCAGATCAGATCGACATCCGGACGACTTCCTGGTAGGCCTGCACGACCTTGTCGCGAACCGCGACCGCCGTCTGCAGAGCCTGCTCGGCCGACATCAGCGCCTCCACGACGCGCCGCGTCGATTCCTTGCCCTGCATTGCCGAGATCGACGCCGCTTCGCCCGCCTTCAGCGTCCCGATCGCGTCCGTCGTCACCTGCTTCATCACCGATTCGAAGCCGACATCGTCGGAGGGCTGGATAGCGGTCGGCGCCGCGGGCGCGATCGCCTGAGTCTCGGTTGCGCGAGCCGCCGCCTGTCCTGCGGAGATCGCCGTGGATGAAATCGCCTCAAGCATTGTCAGCTCCTTAGGAGATCGATGGTCATGCCTAGCATCGACCTGACCTGTTTCACGACCTGGAGATTGGCTTCATAGGACCGGTTGACTTCGCGCATGTCGGCCATCTCGATCATCATGTTGACGTTCGGCAGCTTGACGTAGCCGGCCTTGTCTGCGGCGGGATGTCCGGGATCGTACTCGACGCGGTACGGCGTGGTGTCGACGCCGATTTCCTTGACCTTGGCGAGCTGCGAGCCCGACGCGCGATCCATCGCGGCATCGAAGGTGATCGTCTTGCGCTGGTAGGGATCGGCGCCGGCGGTGCGTCCCGTCGAGGTCGCGTTGGCGAGGTTTTCCGAGACGATGCGCATGCGCGTCGATTGCGCTTCGAGCCCGGAGCTCGCGACCGTCAGCGAGGCGCTCAGTGAGTCCAGCATGTCAATTCACCTCAGGCTTTCGCACCGGCCAGGACCATGCGGTGGAACGACCGCACGATGGCCGAATTCATCGAATAGTCGCGGCTGACGTCGCTGCCCTTGATCATTTCCTGCTCGAGGCTGACGGAATTGCCGGAGTGAACCACTTCCCAGCTGTCCTTCTTCGCGGTCGCACGCGTGTCGGTCTCGGCCGCGGCTAACTGCAGGTGCGAGGGCGACGTCGTGGCGAGCCTCACCGGCATGCCGTCGAGCACCTTGTTGAAGGGCTCGACGTCGCGCGCCCTGAAGCCCGGCGTGTTGGCGTTGGCGACGTTGGTGGCGATGGTCGACTGGCGGAGCTCAAGATAGCGCGCCTGCGACGATGCGAGTTCGAAGAGATAAAGCGGTCCCACGACAGCCCCGTTCTGGTCCATTCGGGAGAAGCCTAGGGCGTTAAGCTTTCGTCAAGCTGTTGGGCCGGAGGTCGTCCTCGGAATTCTACTGGACCTTCTCGGTGCGCGGAGTCTGTTTCGACTGGAGGAAGTAGATGATCTCGGCGACGGGCCGGAAGAACTCCGCCGGAATCACCTGATCGACCTGCACCGCCTCGTAGAGTGCGCGCGCCAGCGCCTTGTTCTCGATGACGGGAATCCGGTTCTGCTCGGCGACCTCGCGGATCTTCAGCGCGATCACGTCCATGCCCTTGGCCACCACGAGCGGCGCGGGGTTTTCCTCGCGATTGTAACGCAGCGCGATCGCGAAATGCGTCGGGTTCGCGATCACCAGGGTCGCGCGCGATGCGGACGCGATCATCCGCTGCCGCGAGCGGTCGCGCGCCAGCGAGCGCAGGCGCGCCTTGATCAGCGGATCGCCCTCCGCCTGCTTGTGCTCGTCCTTGATCTCCTGCTTGGTCATGCGCAGCTCACGCCGCCAGTGGAAGCGCGCCCAGGCCAGATCGATCGCCACCAAGACGATGGTCGCGATGCAGATCGCCGAGACGATCCGCATCGCGATGTTGAGAATCATCTCCGGCAGCGCGACCGGATCGGTGTACATCGCCTCGAACGCCTTCGCTTCCGATGCGCGCAGCACGAAGACGACCACGGAGGTCACTGCGGCGAGCTTGAACAGCGACTTGGCGAACTCGACGAGCCCCTGCGTTCCGAAGATCCGGCTCCAGCCGCTGATCGGAGAGATTCGCGACAGATTCGGCTTGATGCGGTCGAGCACCAGGCGCGGCGCATTTTGCAGCAGCGAGGCGGCCAGCCCGAATACCATGAGGATGACGACCAGCGGCACCAGAAATCGCAGCGCCTGGAGGCCGACCACGGCGAGCAGGTTCTGCGCATCCGCGCCGTTGCTGAGCGGGAAACCTTCGGGATCGTCCAGCAGGCTCGTCAATGTCGGCGTCAATTGCTGCACGCCCTGACCGATCAGGAACGCCTGAATGACCAGCAGCGCGGCCATCGACGCGAAAATGGAGGCCTCCCGAGAGACCGGGATCTTGCCCTGTTCGAGCGCATCTCGGACTTTCTTCTCGGTCGGCTCTTCTGTCTTGCTCTCCTGATCGGATGATTCTGCCATGCCCGTTCAGCGGTCAGCGGAAGACCAGCTCATCCTCCTGCTCGGGGTTGAGCTCGATTTCGCCCTTCTCAGCGAGCTCGAGCGCGAGATCGGTGATCACGCGCCGCGCCTCCAGCACGTCGCGCTGGTTCGAAGGCTCGCCGATGGCGAGCTCGTGCTCGACGACGCGGCGGACGCGCGAGGCGACCGAGGACAGGATCAGCTCGCGGAAATGCTTGTCGGTCCCCTTCAGCGCGACGACGATGCGATCGGTCGGCACCTGGTCGAAGATCATGGTGCGCGCCATCGGCGTCAGGTTGGTCACGTCGTCGAAGGTGAACAGCAGCTCCTTCAGTACTTCGGCCGATTTCGGCCGCTTTTCCGACAGGCTCTTCAGCATGTCCTCGATGTGTCCGCGCTCCATCTTGTTGATGATGTCGGCGACGCGCGCATAGGTGTCGGCGCCGAGATTGCGGGCGAAATTGAGCGTCAGGTCTTCGTGCAGCGTCTTCTCGAGCACCTTCATGGCGTCGTCGACGATCGGCTTGAGGCTCAGCACGCGCCGCATCAACTCGTTGCGCAGGCTCGAGGGGAGCTGGCTCATCACCTTGGCGGCGCAAGACGGCTTGACCTTGGACAGGATCAGCGCCGCGGTCTGCGGATGCTCCTTGGAGAGGTAGGTCGCCAGCGAATTTTCCGACACCGACGAGACGCGATCCCACACCGACCGGCTCGAATTGCCGAGCAGGTCCGACATGATCGCCGACACCTGGTCGGCGGGAAGCACGTCGCCTAGCACGGCCTCCAGGCCACCGAGAGTCCCCAGAATGTTCGCGCCCATCGAGAATTGCTGGGCGAACTCCTCGACGATGGATTCGAGCTCCTGCGCCGTGATCGGCCGCAGCTCGGCCGCGGCCTTGGTGACGATGCGAATGTCCTGCGGCTCGAATTGCGCGAGCACGCTCGCGGCCGCCTGCCGGCCCATGGCCAGCAGGAGCGCGGCGACCTTTTCCGTTCCGCCCAGCGCGGCAACGCCTCGCTGCTTGACGGGAGCGATGCCGACCTGTGCCGCCATGGTCAGCTATCGCCCTGCCCCAGCGGCCCTACGATCTCCGTGAGCGAGACGCCGAAGCGGGAATTGTCCTCTTCGACGACGACCACCTCGCCGCGGGCGACAATGCGCCCGTTGACGACGACGTCGACGGGCTCGCCGACCCGGTGGTCGAGCGGAACCACCGCGCCGCGGCCGAGCTTCATCAGGTTTGCCACCGGAATGGTCGCCGATCCCAGCACCACCTGCATGGTGACGGGAATGCGCAGGATGGCATCGACATTGGCGAACTTGCCGCTCTCCTCCGCCGTGCGCGCTGCAATCTCCGCCAGCCGCTCCAGCGGAGACGTCTCGGTGTGGCCCTCGTCGGAGTCCGGGGCTCGCGCGGCAGATTCATAGTCGAAGGATTGCGCCATCTGGTATCGCCTCTTGGTATTTCCGCTCCCGGAGCGTCGTGACGTTCCGATCGTGTTGGTTCCGCCGGCTTCGGCTTCAGTGCTTGTTCACCTCGATGCCGCCCGCGGTCGCGGCCGGCGCGAGCCCGCTGCGGGCATCGAGCGCCGCGATCGCCTCGTGGGCCTGGTCGATCTTGGTGCTCAGCACGTTGGCGAGCCGTCCGAGATTGGCGGTGGAATCATGCGCCGCGGTGATGACCGTGTCGAAGGCGCCCGCCGTCTCGTGGACGATGGTCGAGAATTCGCCCTGGTAGCTGCGCAGCCGCGCCAGCTCGCGGTGCATCCGGGTCACCCGGATGCTGGTGAAGGCCAGCGCCATCAGCAGCACGACATCAACGAGATAGGATATCATCGACGAACTCCCGTTTCTTATCGACGGGATCGGCCACCTGCATGGCGTAATAGCCATCGAGCTGACCGATCTGACACCAGAACAGCACCTGATTGTTGCTTTCGAGCCGGGCGAGCGTGCGCGGCGTCGCTTCGAGCTCGAGCACCTGCCCAACCCTGAACTTCACGACGTCTTCCAGGGATATCATCTTCTCGTCGAGCACCGCGCTCAGCGTCACTTCGGTGCGGTGAACCTCGCTCTCCATCTGCTCGCGCCAGCGCGGATCGGAGGCGCGACCGTCGCTGACGACGACATGAGCCAGCTTCTGCCGGAGTGGGTTGAGCGCCGAGTGCGGAATGATGAGGAACATCTGACCGCCGCGGTAGAGCGCCTGCACCATCATGTTGGCGCAGATCGACATGTTGCTGGCGCGCCCGATCGCCAGCGAGGCCATCGCGGTCTCGACCCGCTCCACGCGGAAGGTAACGTTCGACGTGCCGGCAAAGGCGTTCTGCAGCGCCTTGGCGAACCGCTCGAATAGCGCCTGGACCAGGCGGATCTCGATGTTCGAGAACGTTCGTTCGACATCGAGCGGCGGTTCCGCCCCGTCGGATCCGAACATCGCCTCGACCATCGTAAAGACGAAGTCGCGGTCCAGCACGATGATGACGCGCGAGTCCCACTGCTCGGCATAGAGCACCGCAGCGACCGCGTTGCCCTCGTAGTCCTTGATGATGCCGCCGAGCGGATCGTTGGTGATGCCGTTGACCGAGAAATAGCACGGCGTTCCAGCCATCGGCTGCAAGCTGTCGGTGCAGGATGCCGCCATGCGATCGAAGATCACATTGAGCATCGGCATGCGTTCGATCGATATGCCGGCGGCATCCAGCAGGTAGTTCGGGAGCTGCTTCTTCTGACCGACGCCGGCGTCTTCCATCATCATGCGCGGGCAGCCTTGGGTTCGGGCTCGGTGGCAACGGCCTTGGGACCTGCGATCGTCTCGTTCTCGACGACGTCGATCGACGGCCGCTCGCTGCTCGCGATCATCTTGCGGCCGTGCTCGACGGCGATCTGCGGCATGGCGCCGTTCATGAACGCCAGCAACGTCTGCTTGACGATGATATAGGGCCGGCACTTCTTCTCGCGCGTCATCTTGATCTTGATCGCGAAGGGCGAAAGGACGCCGTAGGACAGGAAGATGCCGGCGAAGGTGCCGACCAGGGCCGCGCCGATGAAGCCGCCCAGCAGCTTGGGCGACTGGTCGAGCGCGCCCATCGCCTTGATGACGCCGAGCACGGCGGCGACGATGCCCAGCGCCGGCAACGCCTCGGATACCGTCACCAGCGCATGATAGGGCGCCAGCTTGCCCTTCACGATGGTGTGGATCTCCTCGTCCATCAACGCTTCGATCTCATGTGTGCGCGCGTTGCCCATGATGATGAGGCGGACATAGTCGCAGATGAACTGGAGCAGCGAAGGATCCGCGAGCACGCTCGGGAACGCCTTGAAGATCTCGGATGACGAGGGATCGTCGATATGCGCCTCGACCTCGTTGCGGCCCTTGCCGCGAAGCTCGCGCATCAGGGCATGAAGTGCCCCGAGCAGATCAAGGTAGTAGCGCTGGCCGGGCACCGCGCCGGTGACGGCCTGCATGCAGGCCACCCCGGTGTCCACGACCGTCTTCCACGGATTGGCCACGATGAAGGTGCCGACCGCGGTCCCCATGATGATCACGAACTCCCAGGGCTGCATGAGCACGGCCAGATGCCCGCCCATGGCGGCAAATCCGCCGAGCAGCGCCGCCACCGTGATGAAAATCCCCACGAAACTGAGCAACGCGCCACTCCATCGCCGATCCCACCGGGAATATCTAGTCGGCGAGCCTTGCGCGAAGCTGGCTTCCCGCATCGCCAGCCTCACGCAAGCAATTGGCGGCAGCTTGGGACGGCGTCGCAACAGCGGCCAGAGAGGGCGCGTGTCATGCTATCCACCATCGCGGACTACACCAGGCTGACCAGAGACATGGGCAAGTCGCTGACGCAGGTCGCAAGACAGCCGGATGTCAGCCGCGAGACCGATTACTTCCTGAGCCATATCGGCAACGTGAAGACGATCGACGACTTCCTGAAGGACTATCGCCTCTACTCCTACGCGATGAAGGCCTACGGCCTCAGCGACATGACCTATGCCAAGGCGTTCATGCGCAAGGTGCTGACCGAGGGCGTCGCGAACAAGAACACTTTCGCCAACAAGCTGACCGACACCCGCTACCGGGAATTCGCCACCGCCTTCAATTTCGCCGCGCTCGGCAGCAATGCGACGAAGACCGCCCAGGCCACGACCGGGACGGCGACCCACTATGTCACGCAGACGATGGAGCAGAAGGCCGGCGACCAGAACGAGGGCCTGCGGTTGGCGCTCTATTTCACCCGCAAGGCATCCACGATCACGACCGCCTACCAGGTCCTCGCGGACAAGGCGCTGACGCAAGTGGTTCAGACTGCGCTCGGCCTGCCCTCGACGATCAGCGCGGCCGACATCGACGCCCAGGCCAAGATGATCACCAACAGGGTCAAGCTCACCGATTTCCAGGACCCGGCCAAGGTCACCAAGTTCGTGCAGCGCTTTGCGGCGATGTGGGATGCGACCCGGGCCCAGAGCGACGGCTCGACCAGTCCCGCGCTGGTCCTGATCGGCGGCGCATCCTCGGCCGGCATGGATATCGACATGCTCTCGAAACTTCAGTCCCTCCGGCTCGGAAAGTAGCTCATGCAATCGGCCCTCTATGTGGGATTGTCGGCGCAGGTCGCGCTCGAAAAGCGTCTCCAGACGATCGCCAACAACGTCGCCAACGTCAACACGGCGGCGTTCCGCACCGACGTGGTGAAGTTCGAAACGGTGCTGTCCAAGGCTGGCCCGAACCCCGTTGCCTTCTCCTCGCCCGGCGACAACATCATCTCCCGCGAGATGGGCAACATCACCGAAAGCGGCAACCCGCTGGACGTCGCCGTGGTCGGACAGGGGTGGATAGCCTTCGCCGGTCCCAACGGCACGGTCTATACCCGGGACGGCCGGCTCCAGATCGCCTCCAACGGCGACCTTCAGACCGTGAGCGGCTTCCCCGTCGTCGATTCCGGCGGCGCGCAGATCACGCTGGACCCGAACGGCGGACCGATCTCGATCGCGCGCAACGGCGCGATCACCCAGGACAACAACGAGATCGGCACCATCGGCCTGTTCAACATTCCCACTGACGCCAATCTCGAGCGCTACGGCAATTCCGGCGTGACGCCGGACCGGCCCGCGACCGCCATCGCCGACTTCTCCCGCGACGGCTTCAAGCAAGGCTATGTCGAGGGCTCCGGCGCCAACCCGATGATGGAATTGACCAAGCTGATCGCGGCCTCGCGCGCCTTCGACGGCGCCAATTCGATGATCGAGGGCACCGAGAGCTCGCTGCAGAATGCCATCCGGACGCTGGGCGAACCCGGCAAATAGCCCGCGCCTCGCGCGCACTGACTTTGAGGTTGGACTGATACCTTGAACGCTCTTCGGCAACTCGAGTGGGCGCTGCTGGAGCTTCAGCAGAACACTCCCCTGGCAAGCGTCAGCGGCGCGATCTCCGAGATCGCGCCGACGCATTTCCGTGTCTCCGGCCTGTCGCGCTTCGTCAGGCTCGGCGAGCTCATCGGCGTCGATTCGGGCGGCAAGGCCCAGATCGGCGAAGTGGTGCGGATCGACAGCGAGGGCATCGTTGCCAAGCCGTTCGACCGGCAATTTGCCGGCGGCCTCGGCTCGGTCGCCTACCGGATGCCGCCCTTGTCCTTTGCCCCCGATCCCAGCTGGAAGGGCCGCGTCATCAACGCCCTCGGCGCACCGCTGGACGGGCTCGGCCCCCTCACCCCGGGATCCCGGGCGGTCTCGGCGGAGGCTGAGGCGCCGTCGGCCATGAAGCGCGCACGCGTGCACAAGCCGCTGCGCACCGGTGTGCGCGTCATCGATCTGTTCGCGCCGATCTGCGCCGGTCAGCGTGTCGGCATCTTTGCCGGCTCCGGCGTCGGCAAATCGACGCTGCTTGCGATGCTCGCCCGCAGCCAGGGTTTCGACACCGTCGTGCTGGCGCTGGTCGGCGAGCGTGGCCGCGAGGTGCGCGAGTTCATCGAGGACGTGCTGGGCAATGATCGTCAGCGCGCCGTCACCATCGTGTCGACGGGTGACGAAAGCCCGATGATGCGGCGGCTGGCGCCGAAGACGGCCATGGCGGTCGCCGAATATTTCCGCGACCGCGGCGAGTCGGTCCTGCTGATGGTCGATTCGATCACCAGATTCGCCCACGCCGCCCGCGAGGTCGCGCTGGCCGCCGGCGAGCCCGCGGTCGCACGCGGTTACGCACCGACGGTCTTCACCGATCTGCCGCGCCTGTTGGAGCGCGCCGGCCCCGGCGAGGAAGGTAGCGGCACGATCACCGGGATCTTCTCCGTGCTGGTCGATGGCGACGATCACAACGAGCCGATCGCCGACACCATCCGCAGCACGCTCGACGGGCACATCGTGCTCTCAAGGCACATCGCCGATCAGGCGCGCTATCCGGCCGTCGACGTTCTGGCCTCGGTGTCACGCCTCGCCCATAACGTCTGGGACCCCGAGGAGCGCGAATTGGTGAGCAAGCTGCGCGCCATGATCGCCAAGTACGAGGATACGCGCGACCTTCGCCTGATGGGCGGATATCAGACGGGACGTGATTCGGGCCTCGACCAGGCGGTCGACATGGTTCCGAGAATCTACGGCGCGATGCGGCAAGACACTTCGGCTCCTCCGAGCGCCGATCCGTTCCGCGAGCTCCGGGACATGCTCAGGGGCGACTAGCAGGTCGAGAGGTCTGGCCGGCGCGCCACGCCCTCGCCCATCGCTCCTCGTTATCGACAGACGATTGCGCATGCGCCCACGCTTCCAGCGCATGCACGCACATGGCTGCCAGTGATTTCCATCGTCCGCACGTTCCACCGTTCGGGTGACAGGATGCGACGGTGGCGATGGAAGGGGCGATTCGCGTCAAGAGTCGCAACAACCGATGCGTGCATTTCCTGTGAGTTCCCCTGGTCACTCCACGACGGATCGTACAAGTTGTGGATGACCCGGGCGATATACGCCGTCGTCATGCACAAGCTTCGATCAACTTGCATCAACGACAGACAATCACGCGCCGTGCAATCAAACCGTCGCATAGTTGCGTACATGCTGCTCGTCGCGAAACGTATGGCGTTCACCGCGTTCACCATCATGTGTTCTGATGAGCGAGATTGTCTTGAACGTTACATTCGACTGCAACGACATCGATCTGCGCGAGTGTCTTGACTTGATTTTGTTGAGAAGCTCAGTCATCGTTTTGGTTGATACAAGAAACGTCTGCTCGTGACTTGAACTTTAGGGGCCTCGGTTGAACTACTCCGATCCATCGTCTGCTCGCGGCGGCGACTCGGGCTCCCATGTGGCGACGACGCTAGAGCTGGACACGATTTGCTCATCGGACATCTCCAGCCGTCCGGTGTCTCTCGACGAATCCGTGAGCCATGGCGCATCGCGGCTTCGGAACGCCGCGGACGAAGTTCCGGGGACGAGGTAGATCCATGCCGTTGGCACGAGAGGCCGTCGAGCTGCTGGTTCAGGCGGCGAGGGCTTGGTATTTCGAAGGCAATCAGCATGGATTGCGCGATCGGGAATGGATGGCGCTGCGTTTTCTCGGCCGCGCCAACAGGTTTTCGCGCACGCCGTCCGCGCTCGCCGGCTTCATCGGCGCGACCAGGGCGACTGCGTCGCAGATCGTGAAGACGCTGGAGAGCAGGTCGTTTCTGGTGCGGAAGCCGTCGCACGAGGACAAGCGTTCCGTCGTCCTGCACGTCACCGCCCAGGGCGAGAAATGCCTAAGTCAGCACGACCCGATCAATCACGTGGTGAATGCGGTTACGGCGCTCGGGACCGACGAATGCGTAAGGCTGCGCGACTCGCTCCGCCAAGTCCTCAATCACCTCGATGCAGCGCATCAGCGGCTCGATGCCAGCATCTGCCGGGACTGCATGTTTCTCGCCGAGCGCGGCCCGGGCACCGGCAAGGGACGCACAAGCGCCGAATTCATGTGCCGGCTGTATCGCGCTCCTGTCTCGCTCGAAGCAACGGAACTGCTGTGCACGAGTTTCGAGCGCACCCGTGACCGCCCGAAGATCGAAGGGCATCTCGACCGCGCGCGAATGGCGAGCCAGGGCTGAGACGCGGGCCGCGACGCCGCCGGTGAGATGCACATCTTTGTCACCGTCGTATGACCGCAGGCCCGGCCCCGCGTTTCGACCGGCTCGCGGACCGCCTTCTTCGTCGGGCCAGGCGACCTATGCCGCAATTCCGAATTTCGCCAAGGAAGAATATTCTTGCGAGTTGACTGGTGGCAACACAACCACCTTGCGGAGCCCGAACGGCCCAGCCTGATCCGGGACGGTGCGAGCTGCCAAGTGCGGGCAACCAGGTGCGGGGCAACCTGGATCCCGGCAGCTCCTTGTATGCATTATCCCAGTTGCCATCCCCGCGCACTTCGCTTTACATGCCGGCAACTCGCCCGCGGATGACGGCCGGGGCTGAAAAATCGCATACATTGTCAAAGGGACGGAGCATGGCGCGCAACATATTGATTCTCGGGGCTTCTTACGGCTCGCTGCTGGGCACGAAGCTCTTGATGGCGGGGCACAACGTGACCCTGGTCTGCCGCGCCAAGACCGCGGAGCTGATCAACCGCGAAGGTACCGAGGTGCGCATCAAATTGCGTGACGAGGCGGTGCATCGGGCGATTTTTTCGCGCAACCTGCCCGGCAAGCTCGACGCCGTGACCCCCGCCAATGTCGATCTCTCCCGCTACGACCTGGTCGGCCTTGCGATGCAGGAGCCGCAATATACCAACCACACAGTGCGCGTGCTCATGGTCAAGATCGCCGCAGCGAAGCTGCCGTGCCTGTCGATCATGAACATGCCGCCGCTGCCCTATCTGAAGCGGATCCCGGCGCTCGCCGACATGGACCTCGAAGAGGCCTACACCAATGCACAGGTGTGGGAGCGGTTCGAGCCGGGCCTCGTGACGCTGTGCTCACCCGACCCGCAGGCCTTCCGTCCGCCGGAAGAAGCCGCGAACGTGCTGCATGTCGGCCTGCCCACCAATTTCAAGGCGTCGGTTTTCGCCGACGAGAAGCACAACAAGGTGCTGCGCGAGCTGGAGGCTGACATCGACGCGGTGACGCTCGACGGTCACGACGTGCCGGTGAAGCTGAAAGTGTTCGAGTCCCTGTTCGTGCCGCTGGCGAAATGGTCGATGCTGCTGACCGGCAACTACCGCTGCATCACGCCGAGCGAGCCGCAGTCGATCCGCGACGCCGTGCACGGCGACCTCCAGCGCTCGCAGACGATCTACGATCATGTCGATGCCATCGCGCGCCGCCTCGGCGCCGATCCGCAGGACCAGGTGCCGTTCGCGAAATACGCCAAGGCCGCCGAAAGCCTGCTCAAGCCGTCGTCGGCGGCGCGCGCGGTCGCGAGCGGCGCGCCCTTCATCGAGCGCGTCGATCTGCTGGTGAAGCTGATCTCGCATCAGCTCGGCGTGCCCAATCCCGAGATCGACCGCACGGTCGACACCGTGGACCAGAAGCTGAACGAGAAGATCGTGCAGGGCGGATCCGGCGCGCAATAAGCGCGCCGTTTCGACGCTTCAAGCCGTCAGGAACGATTGAAGCCAGACGAGGCCGGTCACCGCCACAAGCGTGACCGCGCCGGCGCGCGGGACCAGGTCGGGATGCCCGAGGCGACGGGCGCCGCGGCCGAGCGTTGCGCCCAGAGTGATCCACGCAGCGCCAGCCGTGAGAATCTGAAGCGCGATCACGCCGAACCACGGCAATAGCTCGAGCGGCCCGGCCTCGAGCGGCAGGAGCAGGAAAGCGAACACGAGCGCCTTCGGGTTGAGCAGCGTGGCAAGCAGCACCTGGCCGAACGTCACCGGTGCGCCATCGCTCAGCTCGCGCGTATTGACGCGCCAGAGCATGAAGGCAAGGCACAGGATGTAAACGGTCACCGCGACGCGAAGTACGATCGCCGCGATCGGGATGTCGCTGACGACGGAGCCGAGGGCCAGCCGCAGCAGGGCAATCGCCAACAGATAGCCGGCGAGTTCGGCGATGAGCAGACGAAGCGAGCGCGCAACGCCAATCCCGGCGCCCGAGGTCGCGAGCAAGGTATTGGTCGGCCCGGGCACGGCCAGCAGGACGTAGGTCGCTCCGAAGAGGGTCAGGAAGCTCATGCGGCTCGATTAGCAGGCAGGGGCCCGGATGGATTTGATCTTCGTCATCGAATCGGGCCCAAAGAGCCGGAACCGGCGCATCCGGTCAGAACCCCGGCCCCTATAGTTGCCATTTTGCGAAAACGTTGCGTCCCCGCACATCTACGGCAATCCAATTGCGCCTGAACGCCGCCGTGGGCAACGCTGCATGATCCGTCCCGAGCCGCTCGACGCGCCGCGGCGGGGTTGATAAGCCCCTGTCCGCAGATGACGGGGACTTGAGTCGGGACATGACGGTTGCGATCGAGATGGGGCAGACCACGGCGGGCGCCCCGGCCGCCATGGACCTCGAGGAACTCCTGGCGACCCGCCTCCTCGTGCAGGGCAATTCGGGCTCCGGCAAATCGCATCTCTTGCGACGGCTGCTGGAGCAGAGCGCGCCCTGGGTGCAGCAGGCCATCATCGACCCCGAAGGCGATTTCGTCACGCTCGCCGAACACTTCGGCCATCTCGTGATCGAGGCCGAGGATCACACCGAGCGCGGCCTTCAGGTCGCCGGAGAGCGGGCGCGGCTGCATCGCGTCTCCACCGTGCTCAATCTCGAAGGCCTCGACGCGGAGAATCAGATGCGCCGTGCGGCCGCGTTTCTCGGCGGCCTGTTCGACGTCAGCCGCGACCATTGGTATCCGATGCTGGTGGTCGTCGACGAGGCGCAGCTGTTCGCACCGGCGGTTGCAGGCGAAGTCTCGGATGAGGCGCGAAAACTCTCACTCGGCGCGATGACCAATCTGATGTGCCGCGGCCGCAAGCGTGGTCTCGCCGGCATCATCGCGACCCAGCGGCTGGCGAAGCTCGCCAAGAACGTGGCGGCGGAAGCCTCCAACTTTCTGATGGGCCGGACCTTCCTCGACATCGACATGGCGCGTGCCGCCGATCTGCTCGGCATGGAACGGCGGCAGGCCGAAGCCTTTCGCGACCTCGAGCGCGGACAGTTCATGGCGCTGGGACCTGCGCTGGCGCGCCGTCCGCTACGCCTGAACATCGGCCCGACCGCGACCAGCCCGCGCAATTCCACACCGCGGCTGATGCCGCTGCCGGAGGCCGCGCTCGAGGACATGCGCGCGGTGATCCTGGCCGCCCCGCCGCCCGATGCCAGCCGGCCGCAGCGGCGGCCGGCGCCGGATCTGCTCGAGCAGCTCCGCGCCGCGAAGGCCACAGCGCCGGAGGTCCCGCCCGAAATGACCGACGTGGCGGTCAGCGCCGAGGAGCTCGCGGAGCGGCGCGAGCGCGTGGATCGTACGCTGCGTGCCGTGCTCGCCGAACCCGACGCCGGCTTCCGCGCCATCGGCGTGCTCTATCAGGAGTTCGTGGTCCGCTGCCGCATCGAGGGGCTCGGCGCGGCCGTGCCCGATCTCAACGAATTCCGCCGCATGCTGACCCATGCGCGCGCCGGTCTCGGTACTGACATCGCCGATGACGACGCCTGGCAGGACGTGTCGTTGCGCGCATCCATTTTGCCCGACGACATGCAGGGCGTGTTCATGATGATCGCGCGTGCCGCGAAGGAAGGCTGGCCGTGTCCCGGCGACGCCGCGATCGCGCGGGCCTATGGTTCGCATTCGCTGCGAAGGGCGCAGCGGCTGCTCGGCTATATGGAGGAGCAGGGCCTGATCGTGGTCCAGCTCGATGGCGGTGGGCGCCGGATCGTGACGCTGGTCGAGCTGGCCTGGGCCACGGCCCCTGGCGATCCCAATGGCGATGATCTGCCGGCCGAGCCGGCGCGAAGCGCGGCTTCGGCCTGAACGTCAGGCCGCCTCCGAGCCGCCGAGATAGGCGTCGCGGATGCGGGGGTCATCCTTCAGCGCCCGCGCCGGGCCTGACAGCACGATCTTGCCGGTCTGGAGCACATAGGCCTCATGCGCGATCTCGAGTGCGAGGCTGGCGTTCTGCTCGACCATGAACACCGAAACGCCTTCCTGGTTGATGGTGCGGATCAGCTCCAGCACGCGGTCGACATAGAGCGGCGACAGGCCCATGGTCGGCTCGTCCATGACGATCATCCGCGGCCTGCTCATCAGTGCCCGCGCCATCGCCACCATCTGCTGCTCGCCGCCGGAGAGCGAGCCGGCGCGCTGCGACAGCCGCTGGCCGAGCTTCGGAAACAGCGTCAGCATCTTGTCGAGATCCTGCGCGATCACCTCGCTGTCGTTGCGTACGAAGGCCCCCATCAGGATGTTTTCGCGCACGCTCATGTCCGCGAACAGCCGCCGCGCTTCCGGCACCGAGGCGATGCCGCGGCGGACGATCTGCGGCGTGGAGAGGCCGAGCAGCGAAGCGCCGTCGAAGCTCACCTCGCCCGAGCGCGGCTTTACGAGGCCGAGGATGATCTTCATCGTGGTCGATTTGCCGCTGGCATTGCCGCCGAGCAGGCAGACGATGTGACCGCGTGCGACCGATATCGAGAGGTCGAAATGCACCTGGGCCTGGCCATAGAAGGTGTTGACGTTCGACAGCGCCAGCAGCGGTTCGGGAGAAACGTTCGTCATGCGGCGCTCTCCTGCTTTGTCGCGAGGCCGTGACCGAGATAGGCCTCGATCACCTTGGGATCGCCCCGCACCTGTTCGCCCGGCCCTTCCGCGATCTTCTTGCCCTCGTCCATGACGATGACGCGGTCGGACAGGCGCATCACCATCTCCAGCTTGTGCTCGATCAGGAGAATGGTCAGGCCCTCCGCCTTGAGCTCGGCGACGAGACCCTGCATCTCCGTGGTCTCGGTCGGATTCATGCCGGCGGTCGGCTCGTCGAGCAGAAGCAGGCGCGGCTTCAGCGCCAGCGCACGCGCGATCTCGACACGGCGGCGGTTGGCGTAGGACAGACTATAGGCCGGCTGGTCGATCCGCGGCAGCAGCCGTTCCCCGAAGCGGGAGAGAATGGCTTTCACCTCGTCCCGCAGCCGCTCTTCCTCCGCCTTCACGCTGGCTGGCCGCAGCAGTGCCAGTCCCAATTCGAGCAACGGGCCGATGACCGGCATGGCCGGCTTCACCGCGCGCAGCCGCGTATGGGCGCCGATCAGGACGTTGTCCATGACGCTGAGATTGCCGAAGACGCGGCCGAGCTGAAACGTGCGCGCGATCCCTTCGGCCGCAAGTCGTTCCGGCGCCAGCCCCGTGACGTCCCGCCCTTCGAAGCTGACTGTGCCGGCATCGGGCCGGTCGAGCCCGGTCACGAGATTGAACAAGGTCGTCTTGCCGGCGCCGTTCGGGCCGATGATGCTGATGAGCTCGCCTTTGGCGAGATCGAGATCGATGGCGTCGACCGCGGTGAGGCCGCCGAAGCGCCGCGTCAGTCCGCGCAAGGACAGCATCGAGTTGAGCCGCTCCGCCATCACACCGTCCCCAACAGACCCTGCGGCCTGAACCGCACCAGCAGCAGCAACACGACGCCGTAGATCAGGATGCGATACTCCGCCGCGATCCGGAACACTTCGGGCAGCCCGACCAGCGCGAGCGACCCGACAATCGCGCCGACGACGTTGCCGAGGCCGCCGAGAATGACGACGGTCAGCGCCAGGATCGATTGCTGGGTGTTGAAGGTCTCGTGGTTGATGTAGGAATACAGATGCGCCGCGATGCCGCCGCTGATGCCGGCGGCGAAGCCGCCGAAGATGAAGGCCAGCGATTTGTAGCGGTTCAGACTGAGACCGTAGGCGCGCGCCGCAATGTCGTCGTCGCGGATGGCGCGGAAGCTGCGGCCGAGATGCGAGGTAAGCAAGCGTCCCTGCAGCAGCGCGAGCACGATCATCACGCCAAGGCTGAACCAGTAGACCGACGCCGGGCTGATCAGATCGTAGCCGAACAGCGACAGCGGCGGGATGCCGGAGATGCCGATCGGCCCGCGCGTGACGCTCTCCCAGTTCAAGATCACCAGTGCCACGATCTCGCCGATGGCGAGCGTCGCGATCGACACGTAGTGTCCGCGCAGGCGGAACGACGGCGAGATCAACAGCGTGCCGAGCGCCGCGCTCATCAGGCCTCCGCCGATGATGGCAAGGCCGACCGGAACGGCCAATGTCAGCGACAGCAGCGCGGAGGTGTAGGCGCCGATCGCGAGCAGCGCTGCATGACCGAGCGAAACCTGGCCCATCGTGCCCGCAACCAGCGTCAGGCTGAGCGCGAGCATTCCGAGCAGCCAGGCGTTGATCAGGGTCTGGAGCACGTAGAAGGACACCGGGAGCAGCGGCAGGATCGCAAACCCGCCAGCGGCAATGAGTAACGCCCAGCTCGGAATGCGCACCGGGCGGCTCGGGGCGATGAAGGTGCCGGTGAGCGGCTCGGGCGGCGCCTGCCGCGCGCTGACGAACAGGCCGTTCGGCCGCAGCACGAGCACGACGACCAGCAGCAGGAAGGCAAACAGATTGCGGTAGCTGGTGCCGAGCACGGCAACGCCGTAGCTTTCGACCAGCCCCAGCAGCAAGCTGCCGATCACCGCGCCCGGCACGTTGCCGGCGCCGCCGACGACTTCGGCGACCACGCCCTTGAGCGTCGCCTGAAGGCTCATCGCGGTATCGATCTGGTTGTAGTACATGCCGACCAGCAGGCCCGACACGCCCCCGAGCGCCGCCGCGATGCCGAACACGGCTTGATTGACGCGGTTGACGTCGACGCCCATCTGCATGGCGGCGTCGCGGTCCTGCGCGGTGGCCCGCACCGCCCAGCCGAGCTTAGTGTAACGCAGGAACACGAACAGCAGCAGCGCGCTGCTGAGGCCAACGCCGGCGATGAGCAGATCGAGCGGTCCGATCGTCCCACCACCGACCTGGAAGCGGATATCGGGCAACTGGCTCGGCAGCGCGCGCGGGTTGGGTGAGAAGGTCAGCATCACGAGCTGATCGAGCACGAAGCTGATGCCGATGGTCGCGAGCAGCGGCGCAATGCGCACGGAGTTCTGAAGCGGCCGCAGGCCGAACCGCTCGATGATCAGCCCGACGATTGCAGCCGCCGCGGCGACTACGATGATGGTGAGTGGCAGCGGCGTATGCAGCTGCACCACCGCCACCCAACCGACATAGGCGCCGACGAGATAGATCGAGCCTTGCGCGAAGTTGATCAGTCGGCTGACGCCGAAAATCAGCGCAAGCCCGACCGCAACGAGCGCGTAGACATTGCCGACGATCAGCCCGTTGATGGTGTAGTCGAGCCAGGAAGACAAACGCTGGTCCCCGCAGTGAAAGGAAGGCGGCCGGAGCGGCTGCTCCGGCCATCAGGTCAGCTCGGCTTGCCGTCCCACAGCGCGAACTGGCCCTTGCGCACGACCAGCTCGGCGTTCATCGCGCCCTTGACGCGGCGGCTCTCGACGTCGAACGTCGCGGCGCCGAAGATCACGCTGGAGACGTCCTTCACCTTGGCGAAAGCATCGCGGATGGCACGGCGATCGGTGCCGCCGATCTTCACCACGGCGGCAGCCATGTTCATCGCGTCATAGGAATAGGCGTTGAAGGCGTCGGGCTCCTGCCCGCCATACTTCGCCTTGAAGCCCGCGATGAACTTCTGCACCTCGGGCCTGGGATCCTGCGGGAAGTAGCGGGTGCCGAGATGAACGTCCTCGACCGCCTCGCCGCCGAGCTCGATGAATTTCGGCGAGTAGACCGAGCTTGCGGCGCACATCTTCTGCTTAAGGCCGACCTGACGGGCCTGGCGCGCGATCAGCGCACCGTCGGAATAATAGGAGATCAGGATCAGCCCGTCGGGACCAGCGTCGCGCACGCGCACCAGGGTGGAGCGGAAGTCGCGCTCCTCCGCGATGTAGCCCTCGGTCACCGCGATCTCGGCGCCGTATTCCTTGGCCGCCTTGACGAAATAGTCGCGGCTGGTGCGGCCCCAATCGGTGTTGAGGTGCAACACCGCGAGCTTCTTCAGGCCGAGACGCTTCACCGCATAGGCCGCCAGCAGCGGCTGCTCGTCGGCCTGGCTGACCGAGGTGCTCCACATGAAGTCGCCGCCCTTGGTGAAATCGGGGTGCGAATTGGTGAAGCCGAACTGCACGAGGCCGCCGCGCTGGTAGATGGGCGAGGCCGCCATCGAGGCGGGGCTGGAGAAGTCGCCGAGCTCCATGACGATGCGGGGATCGGAGACGAACTTCTGGGCGATCGCCACCGACTGGCGCGGATCGCTCTGGCTGTCCTCGAATTGGTAGGCGAGCTTACGCCCGTTGATGCCGCCGGCAGCCGTGATCTCGTCGAGCGCGAGATCAAAGCCCTGCTTCCACTGCATGCCATATTGCGCGTTCGGTCCCGTGAGCGGACCACTGACGCCGAGCACGATCGGCTCGGACGCCTGCGCGATGGCGGCGCGCGAGAAGGCTGCTCCCGCCATGATGGCGGTCAACGAGCCCTTGACCAGGGTACGACGATCGATGTTGCTCATGCACGGCTCCATCCACTCAGGTGTTGAACAAGCAGCAATTCTCGTGCCGCTGAGATTGCCTATTTCGAGGGCTCGCCGAGCGACAGCATCAGCCGGTTCGCCCAGTTGAAGAACGACGCGCCGTTGATGACGTCGACGATCTCGGCATCGTCGAGCCCGGCGCGGCGCAACTCGGCGATGTTGTCAGGACCGAATGCGATCGGTGTCGCGGACAGGGCCACGGAGGCCTTGACCACTGCGTTCCAGCGTTCGCCGAGATCGGCCTTGATGCCTTCGTCGAGCAGGCGCTGCACGTCGTCACGGCGCTTGGAATAGGTGCTGGCAAAGCGCGCATGCACGGAGGCGCAATAGATGCAGCCATTGTAGCGCGACGTCGCAGCCGCCGCGAGCTCGCGCTCGGCGCGCGGCAGGCCGTCGGCGACATTGTAGAAGATGTCCTTGTCGGTTTTGGTGCGGGCCTCCAGCACTTCGGGATCGCGCACCAGGAGGCGGAAATAGTCCGACTTGGCGCGGGCGCGATCGACTAGGCCATTGAAGTGCCGTTCGGTCAGCTCGGCCTCGGGCAGCGGATCGATCCACGACACCCAGCCCAGTTCGTCCTGGGTGAAGACGACGGGGGGATTGACGGTGGCGCTCATGATACAGCCTCCTCTTATGCGTTCACTGCGGCGAGCGTGCGCAGGCCGCTGACGACGCGCAGCTGAAACGACAGGAACGCGACGAGCTGGGAGAACGTGACGATGCCGGTGTCCGACCAGCCGGCGTCCAGCAGCGCCTTCATGTCGGCGGAGGCGGCATCGCGCGGACGAAACACCAGGAGATGCGCATGTTCGAGGGCGGCTGCTAGTCGGGCGCCAAGCGCCGGCTTGCTCGCCGCGCTCACGTGGTAGATCAGGCCGGCAGTGTTCTCGATCGACAGCGGGCCGGCCGGATACGAGCCATAGGGACCCGAGGTCCTGCCCTGCGCGATCTCGGCGTCGATCGCCTCCAGCAGACGGGCGCCATCGGCGTTTGCCGTTAGCTTCTCGCGATAGAAGGCGGCGACCGGGGATTCGCCATGAAGTCCGGTCACGAAGGCAGCGACCGCGGCGCGTTCGGCCAGCGAAAAGTCGCTCGCGTCGATCGGCTCGAACAGGGAGAGATAGCTCTTCTGCGCATTCTCACGCGCCTGCAGGCGGCGGGCGCGGATGGCATCGAGAGCGGAGCCCGGCTCGATCCCGGCGAGCGTGTCGATAATATCCTGCGTACTCATCATTCAGCCTCGTGCAACGCGATGCTCTTCACTTCCGGTCAACCCGCCAGCGCCACTTCGGGTGCCGTCCGGGTCCAGCCCAGCGCCGGGGCAACCTTCTCCGCGACCAGATCGATCGAGCGCAGGACATGGGGATGCGGCGCGTCGACCGAATGCACCTGGAAGACGAGATCGGTCACTCGCTCCAGCGTCGCGTCGGCACGCAGCGAGGCGATGACGTGGTCGGCATCACCGACATGGGTGTCGAACGCGGTGATCATCTCCTCCAGCGTCTCGCCCGGCTTGGCGTGGCCGCCCTTGAGGAATTGCGGCAGCGCGCGGCGCAGCCCGATATCCGCAAGGCGCATCGCTTCGCCGTGGTCGTCGGCGACGAAGACGCTGCGCGAGGCCATGATGCGCGGCTCGGCTCCCTTCGGCAGCGCTTCCAGATAGGCATCGATCACCGGGTTCTGGATTTCGGCGAGCGTGGCCTTCGGCGCCTCCCTGGTGCGCGGCTGGGTGCGCGACAGCAACAGGCCATCGCCGGCCTTGCCGGCACGGGCGCCGCCGGCCACTGAGAACGTGGCTTGCCAGATGCGCTTGTCCAGTTGCGGCCGCTGCGGGTAGATCGTATCGCCGCCATCGAGCGGCTTGCCGACCAGGGCAGTGCGGACCACCTCCAGATTGCGCGCAAAAATCTCGTTGCGCTGGGCGCTGTCGAGGCCGAAGGCGGCGAAGGCCGACGGATTGCCGCCGGTGCCGACGCCGAGCTCGAAGCGGCCGTTGCAGATGAGATCGAGCACCGCGGCGTCCTCCGCCACCCGCACCGCGTTCTCCAGCGGCAGCGTGACGATGCCGGTGCCGAGGCGGATGCGCGAGGTTTGGGCGGCGACGTAACCGAGGAACGTGAAGGGCGACGGCAGGCCGCCTTCGCGCTCGTGGAAATGATGCTGCGCGATCCACGCGGAATCGAGCCCCGCCTTTTCCGCGCGCACGATCTGCTCGGCCGCGAAGCGGTATCGCTCGGCGGGCGGGGCCTCGTCGAGAAGCCGCGTGAAGAAGCCCAGGCGTTTCAGATTTGCAAAGCGTTTCATGCGACCCCTGTCGGGCTGGGATGGCCAGGCCGCCGATGATGTCGGTTACTGCTGCTCCAGACAAGCCGCCATTGCGCAAGGCACATACGCAAAGCTCATGCGCAAGCTGCCCGCCGGATCGTTCCTGCGTCGGAGCTGGGCAGACTGCCTACCAGCTCGGCAGCACCGCGCCCTTGAACTTGGTGAGGACGAACTCCTTGACTTCGGCCGTGTGATAGCTGTCGACGAGGATCTTGACCCAGGGCTTGTCCTTGTCGGCGGCGCGCACGGCGATCAGGTTGACGTAGGGGCCTTTCGGGTCCTCGCGCAGGATCGGATCCTTGACGGGATCGAGGCCGGCTTGGGTTGCATAATTGGTGTTGATCGCGGCGGCATCGACATCGTCCAGTGCGCGCGGCGCCTGTGCCGCATCGACCTCGATGAATTTCAGCTTCTTCGTGTTCTCGGTGATGTCGAGCACCGTCGGCTTGAAGCCGACACCGTCCTTCAGCTTGATCACGCCCTTGTCGCGAAGCAGCAGCAGCACGCGGCCGCCATTGGTCGGATCGTTCGGGATCGAGACCTTGCCGCCCTCGGGAATGTCGGCGAAGGCCTTGTGCTTCTTCGAGTAGACGCCGATCGGGAAGTTCACGGTGAGGCCGACGGCCTCGATCTTGTAGCCGCGGTCGGCCTTCTGGTTGTCCAGGTAAGGCTGGTTCTGGAACGAATTGGCCTGGATATCGCCGGCGTCGAGCGCGGCGTTGGGCACGACATAATCCGAGAACTCGATGAGCTGGATGTCGAGCCCCCGCCTGGCGGCGATCGGCTTCACCGCCTCGAAGATCTGCGCATGCGGCCCCGGCGTCACGCCGATCTTGATGGTCTCGGCTGCAGCATTCGCCGACCACGCGGCCAGGATGGTTGCAAGGATCAGGGGGAAGCGAAGCGACATCTTGGTCTCCGAAGGTCTCAGCATCGAGTGGAACCGTATTCGCTTCTCCGCGGGCCGAAATCAATGAAATGGATATCCATATTGAGCGTCGGTGGCGGGCGCACCTTCTCCATTCGGCAGCAAACGCGAAATGAATTCACGGCGGCCGCGAGGCCGTCTGATCGGCGCGGCCAACATCCGGTGACAGCACGCCGCAGCGCGAAAGCAACCTCATCTTTGACACCGCCGGGCCCGACGTGCTGAGCTAGGCCGCATGCAGCCGACGTCGTTTCTACGCAAGGGTGGAGGGTCTGATGAACGAGAATGACATCCGGAATCTGGTCGCGGAGGTGAAGCAAGGCACGCTGTCGCGGCGCTCGTTCATCCAGAAGGTGGCCGCGGTCGGTATAGCAGCTCCCATCGCGAGCCAGATCCTGGTCTGGAACGACGTCGCGATGGCGGATGCCACCCTGCCGTACAAACCGACCAAGGCCGGCGGCGGCGGCACGCTCAAGGTCCTGCTGTGGCAGGCGCCCACGCTGCTCAATCCGCATTTCGCGCTCGGAACCAAGGACCAGATCGCTTCGCGCGTCTTCTTCGAGCCGCTCGCCGGCTGGGACAAGGACGGCAACCTGATCCCGTGCCTTGCCGCCGAGACCCCGACCAAGGCCAATGGCGGCCTTTCGGCCGACGGCCTGACCGTGATCTGGAAGCTGAAGCAAGGCGTCAAATGGCATGACGGCAAGCCCTTCACCGCCGACGACGTCGTCTTCACCTGGCAATACGCCGCGGATCTGGCGACAGCGGCCTATACCACCGGATCCTACAAGGACATCAAGGTCGAGAAGATCGACGACTACGCCGTCAAGGTGATCTTCAAGGCGCCGACGCCGTTCTGGGCCGATCCGTTCGTCGGCTCGGTCGGGATGATCCTGCCAAGACATCTTTTCGGCGACTATGTCGGCGCCAAGTCGCGCGAAGCGCCGGGCAATCTGAAGCCGGTCGGCACCGGTCCGTACAAATTCCTCGAGTTCAAGCCCGGGGACCTGATTCGCGCCGAGCGCAATCCCGACTACCACGTCAAGAACCAGCCGCATTTCGACACGCTCGAGATCAAGGGCGGCGGCGACGCCGTATCCGCGGCGCGCACCGTGCTGCAGACCGGCGAATACGACTTCGCCTGGAACATGCAGGTGGAGGAGGAGGTGCTCAAGCGCATGGAGGCGGGCGGCAAGGGCAAGCTCGACATCACGCCGTCCGGCAACGTCGAGTTCATCATCCTCAACACGACGGACCCGTGGACCGAAGTCGACGGCGAGCGCTCGAACGCCAAGACCAAGCACCCGACGCTGTCCGATCCCGCCGTGCGCCGTGCGATCAATCTGTTGATCGACCGCGATTCGATCCAGAAGTTCATCTACGGACGCGGCGCGCTCGCGACCGCGAGCTTCGTCAACGCGCCCAAGCAGTTCAAGTCGCCGAAGCTGAAATACGAATTCAGCATCGACAAGGCCAACAAGCTGCTCGACGAAGCCGGCTGGAAGAAGGGTGCGGACGGCATCCGCGAGAAGGACGGCAAGAAGCTCAAATACGTGTTCCAGACCTCGACCAACGCCCCGCGCCAGAAGACCCAGGCCATCATCAAGCAGGCCTGCGAGAAGGCCGGCATCGACATCGAGATCAAGGCGGTCACCGCCTCGGTGTTCTTCTCCTCCGACGTCGGCAATCCCGATACCTATTCGAAATTCTATGCCGACATGGAGATGTACAACACGACGCAGCCGCAACCCGATCCGGAGCGCCTGCTGAACCAGTGCGTGTCCTGGGAGATTGCCAGCAAGGACAACAAATGGCTCGGCCGCAACAATTCGCGCTATTCCGATCCCGAAGCCGACAAGGCCTACAAGGCCGCTCAAAACGAGCTCGATCCCGTCAAGCGCGCCGCGCTACTGATGAAGGTCGACGAGATCTTCTGCGAGGCCAACGTCTTCCTGCCGCTGCTCTCGCGCCACATCGTCAACGCCGGCGCCAACAATTTGATGATCGACATCTCCGGCTGGGACACCATCACGTGGAATCTCGCGGCGTGGCATCGCGTGTGAGGGGACGAGCCGACGCACGTGTCCCGGACAAGCTGCAACGCGCATAGCGCGTTGTGGCGCAGAGCCGGGACCCAGGGCGACACGGGAAGATGTGGAGAGAGGCGCACGCTCTCTCCACATCGTCATTGCGAGCGCAGCGACTTGTCCGCCGAAGCCTTGGCGAAGGCGGAAGCAATCCAGAATCTTTCCGCGGAGGGACTTTGGATTGCTTCGTCGCATCAGCGCAAATTGCTACGCAATTTTGTCACGAGCCCTCGCAGTGACGGCGTGTGAGGCGATAGCTTGTTCTCCAGTGTCGCTGTCATTCCCCGCGCATGCGGGGAATCCAGTACACCGCGGCTTCTCGGTTCAATCACGGCCGTCTCGGCGTACTGGATCGCCCGGTCAAGCCGGGCGATGACACCGCGTGTGTGGTTGCGGGCATGGCTTTTCGACCTCGCGGCGCGTTCCGCCCGAGCTTTGCCTCGTCTCCCACCCTCTTCAAGCCAAGAGGGCGCAGGGAAGACCGGGTGCCGACAGGCACCCGCGGTCCGCTGCGCGAAATGCACACGCAAAAAGAACCGCACAGCAGCATACAGGTGGTGCCGATCACTCGGCCTTCCCTGCG
>NZ_JBHLEV010000004.1:0-872008 GCF_042263385.1 Bradyrhizobium tunisiense | reverse complement strand
TTGAGTGAGCCGGGATACACGACACATACGCCGAAACCGAATTTCGGTAAAGTGGAATATTTTTGCGACACTGGATTGACAGAGGCCGACACAGGCGCGATCGCGCGTCAGCCCGGCAAACCTAGAACGCTCCGGCGATCGTGAGCCGGAACGTCATGGGCTCCACGGGGTGCAGCACGTAGTCCATCACGCCATTCTGACAGACTGCCGCTGGCGCGGTGCCCGATGTGCAGAGGTTGTAGAGCGTGTCGGTCCTGAGCAGCGACCCATAGGCATAGGTGATCTGGTTCGCCCTCGTGTTGAAAAGATTGAGCACGTCGAGCTGAAGGCGCCAGCCATTGTCGATGCGATAGCCGAGGCGGCCGTTGAAGATGCTGGTCGCGGAGGAGCGGAACGCGTTGTCCTCCGTCAGTGGGCTCGACGCCAGATAGCGCCAGCGCAACGTTCCGAACCAGCCCGTCTTCTCGCCCAGCGTCACGCCGGCCGACGCCACCATCGCCGGCGCATTCGGAATGTAGTTGCCGGGCGCGTTGCCTATTTGCGCCTCCGGATAGCCGGCGAGCGAGGCATAGATCTCCGCCTGCTCGCTGTTGTAGCCGCGGAAACGCGCATGGGTCATGGCGAGATCGGCGTCGATGTCGATCCATGACAGCGGCCGGTAATGGTTGGTCCATTCGAAGCCGTAGCGGCGGCTGGCGCGGGTGGCCGAGGTGTCGCCGGCATCGCCGGCGAACAGGATCTCGGAATCCTGGTCGAGGATGAAGAGACTGAGCGAGCTGTCGAGGCCGGGAACGATCCTGCTGCGCACGCCGACCTCCGCCCCCTTGGTACGAACCAGGAGCGGCGACGGCGTCAGCCTGGTCGCGGGATCGCTCGGGTCTTCCGTCGTGGTCGCACCGCGGGCATCGTTGGAGTGCATGCCGTAGCCCGCGCCGAGGAAGAACTCGGTCTGATGGAACGGCCCCAGCACCATCCTGAATTTCGGGCTGCCGAGCGCGGCGTCGGCGCGGCCGGAATTGTTGGCGTTGAACCGGGAGGTCACGTCCGCCGCATAATAGTCGCCGCGCCAGCCGACCGTCGTTCTAAGCCAGTCGGTCCATCGCACCGTGTTCTCGGCGAAGAGGCCGACACTGCCCTCGCCGACCTTGTCGCTGCGGACGTTGGAGAGAAAATCGCGCCGGAACGTGTTGGTGAGGGCAAGATCGATCGCGTCATAGCGCGACTGCAGACCGAAGGTGGTCTGCATCGGCAAGCCGGCCAGCGAGCCGTTCAGCGTGCGCGAGATGTTGGCGCCGGCCATCAGACGGTCGTCATGCTGGTGGAACTGGTCACCAAACACGGGATCGCTGAGGTAGTAGGTGAAGTTATTGAAGAGATCGAGCTGGCTCTTCACGACATAGGCGTTGGCCTTCCACGACCCCGCATCGTCGCTCTGCGCAACGCGGCCCGAGAGTGCAAAGCGGTTGGTGTTGCCGCCGTCGCTCGGATCTTCCGAGCCGAAGCGGCTGAGAAAGCCTGCCGCGATCGCGCGCTGCGGCACCTGGTCGGTCGAATTCCATGCGTTCGTGTAGGCCATGCCGGTGATGGAGACGCCGTCGGTCGCGGTGCCCTGGCTGTAGCGAACCAGACCGTTGAGCTTGCGGACATTGTCCGGATGGTCCCACGGGCCGTTGTAGGTGCCGATCTCGCCGGCCACGAGCAGCGCGCCGTCACTCATCTTCGCGGAGTCCATGCCGAGGAGACGCCGGTAGCCGAAGCTACCCACGCTGACCTGCGCCAGTCCCTTGGTGCGGTCGATCAGGCCGACATGGACGCTTCCGACCGAGGCGAAATCGCCTTCCTCGGCGAAGTACGGACCCTTGCGCACATCCACCGCGGCGATGGTTTCCGGGATCAGCCAGTTGAGATCGGCATAGCCCTGGCCGTGCGCATGGGTGCGCATGTTGACGGGGACGCCGTCGACGGTGATGGCAAGGTCGGTGCCATGGTCGAGATTATAGCCGCGCAGGAAGTACTGGTTGGCTTTGCCCTCGCCGGAATGCTGCGTCACGATCAGGCCCGGCACCGCCTCGAGCGCTTCGCCCGGCCGCGTGAATGGGCGTGCATTGAGCTCTTCGCCGGAGATGGTGATCTCGCTGGCCATGCCGGGCCGGCTCCTTGCACCCGAGGCGACGCTGCTCCCGTCCGAGACTTGCGCCGCCGCAGGATACACAAGGACGCGGTCTCCGGCGGGGGTCGGCTTGCCGGAGCGTCGCGACGCGACCGGCTTTCTGCGCGTCGCCATCTCAGCACCGCCAATCTGGATTGGCGGCAGCTCGCGCAAGGCGTCACTGCTCTGCGCGAACACACGACCGTCATCGGCGAGCAGCACCAGGGCCGACAGAGCCGTCAGCGCGGCTCCGCCACGACCGGGCTCACGCCGCTTCGGTCGCATCGGCGCATCCCAGAGCTTTGGTCGCGGCCCGGTGCCGTCCGCCCGCAAAGACGCGACGATAGAGCACGACCGAGACAAGCCAGGCGATTGCGAACAGTGCGATCACGGCGAAGCCGACATTGGCGAGCGACTCGTTGAGACCTTCGACCAGCGCCCACACGCCCCCGGAGAGGCCGAACCGGTCGGCGGCCAACCCGAGCGCCTCGATACCGCCGATCAACAGCGCGACTGCCACGGAGGCGCCGGTGATCGTGAGGTTGTACCAGAGCTTTCGCAGGGGATCGACGAATGCCCATCGATAGGCACTCACCATCAGCGCGGAGTCGGCAGTGTCGACCAGCGCCATGCCGGACGCGAACAGCGCAGGGAAAACCAGGACATCCGCGACCGAAGCGCCGCGCGCGGCTTCGGTCGCGGAGATGCTGAGCAGGCCGATCTCGGTCGCCGTGTCGAAGCCGAGACCAAACAGGAAGCCGAGCGGATACATGTGCCATGGCTTTGTGACCAGGCGGAAGAGCGGACCAAACAGCCGCGCGAAGAAGCCACGATTGGCGAGCAGCCTCTCGAGACCCTCGGCGTCGTGGACGCCCTGCTCCCGCGCCGCCCGAAACGTCCGCCACAGGCTGACGAAGATGACGAGATTGATGGCCGCGATCACCAGCAGGAACAGTGCCGACACCGATGTGCCGATGAAGCCGCCGATCTCCTCGAGCAGGCTGTCGCCGCCAAGGCTCACCACGCCGAGCGCAAGCAATATGGTCGCGACCACAACGACGGTGGAATGGCCGAGCGCGAAATGGAGGCCGACGCTGTGCGGCGCGCCGCCGCTCTGCATCAACTTGCGCACGACGTTGTCTATCGCGGCGATGTGGTCGGCGTCGACGGCGTGGCGCAGACCGAACACCCAGGCCAGCAGCGCAGTCGCCAGCACCGTCGGCCGGTCGCCAAACAGCGCGAAGGCCCAGGCCCATGCGGCGATGTTGGCGGCGATGAGCCCCCCGAACAGCAACAGCGTTCCGGGTTCGATCGCCCTTAAAGTCCGTCTCACCGCTTGCTCCATCCACCCGATCCGGCAGTATGAGGTTTATCAAGAACCCTCATACTGGCAAGAGCAAGGAGCCGCGCCAGTTTCGAGCCTAACGGCCCGAAAAGCACACCGAAACGGAATTCAACTCATTGATCCAATGGAGACTTTCCTAGTCCGGGGCGTCGCCGCGCCGGAGCGGAATGCTGGACTGCGTTTCACGCAGGCGCAGCGACTACATGTCCACCGTCATCGACAGCAGATAGGTGCGCGGTGCTCCCAGGAAGAACGTTCCGAACGACGCCACGCTCGACCAGTAACTCTCACCGGTCACATTCTGGATGTTTGCGCGGAAAACCGTCTTCTTGCCGTTGATCGCCGTGGTGTAACGCGCGCCGAGATCGAGCCGCGTCCAATCCGGGATCGGCTGCTTGTTCGCGCTGTCGACGAACTGCCGGCCGGTGTAGATGACGGCGCCGTTCAAGGTGAGATCTCTCATCCATGGCAGGTCCCATTCCGCCCCGATATTGGCCTGAATGGTCGGAACGCCGATCGGCGTATTGCCAACATTGGTCGCGACGGCGGTCTTCGTCAGGGTGCCATCCAGGAACGAAAGACCTCCGAGGAGACGAACATCCGGCATGAGCTCGCCGTAGATGTTGACCTCGAGGCCGCGGACCCGTTGCTCTGCGGTCGCCGCGAAGCGCCCGGCGGACAGCTCGCCGCTCGCCTTCGATATCTCGAAGGCGCTGAAGGTGGTTGCGATCCGGCCGAACTCCACCTTGATGCCGGCCTCGTACTGCTTGGCGACGTAGGGCTGCAGCACTTCACCGAAATTGGTGGCGGTCTGTGGAGCCACGTCGCCCTTGGCGAGACCCTCGACATAGTTCGCGTACAAGGAGACATGGTCGAGGGGCCGGACGACGAGGCCGACCACCGGGGTGACGGCGGTCTTGTCATAGGACGTCGTCGGCGTCCCGACATTGGAGGCATAGTTGTTCGCCTCGATGCCCTGGCGTCGGACGCCCAGGGTCAACAGGATGCGCTCGTCGAGCACGGACATGGTGTCGGCAATCGAAAGCCCCGTGAGCTGACTGTCCGAAAGTCGGGGCCGGTCGCTGATCTCGTTGGCAAACTGGGTTGGCGCGACGGTCGGATTGTAGATGTTCGACCCGACCAGACTGCCGTTGGTCAGCCGCCGATGCAGTGCGTCATGGTAGACCGAGGCCTGGAAGGCGACGGCATGATGCACGAAGCCGGTATCGAAGCGGGCGCGGACGCCGCCGTCATAGGTGGTTCGATCAATGCTCAGTCCGAAGTACTGAGGCGTCGAGGTCGTGTTGCCGTTCGCGTTGACGATGGTCGGAAGGCCGAAAAAGCGCTCGACATTGGTCTTGGAGCCGCCGACGTCCGCAAACAGCGTGACCTGGTCGCTGAGATCGTACTCGGTCCGCAGCAACGCCGATTTGTCGGTGATGTTCGACCATTCCCAGGGCTGGGTCACGTTCAACTTGCCGTCCGGCGCCTTCGGCACCTGCAGGCCGGGAGCCATCAGAAACGGACGCGACGGAGCATCGAACCGGTCGGTTTGCGCGATGAGATAGAGCCAGGACCTGAACCGCTCGCCTTGATAGTCGAGGGCCAGCGATCCGACGCCCGTCGTTTCGGATTGGCGATCGATCGGCGTGTCGCCGCCGCGGAGGCTTCCGGTGGCCCGTACGCCCCATTCCTTGCCGCTGCCGTAACGCCTCGCGACATCCCAGTGACCGCCGAAGCGTGCGACCGAGCCGTAACTTGCGGTCAAGCGGGTCAGATCTTCTTCCGCACGCTTCGGCACGACGTTGATGACGCCGCCGACGCCGCCATTGGGAGCCATGCCGGAGAGCGCGGCCGAGGGACCCTTGAGCACTTCGAGGCGCTCGACGTAGTCCGTGAAGATGCGATAGGTCGGCGCGATTCCGTAGAGGCCTTCGAAGGCGAACTCACCATTGTTGCCTTCGTTGATCGGGAATCCACGAATGTTGAAGGAATCCACGATACCACCCGTCGGGTGGGAGCTTCGCACGGACGGATCGAGAATCAGCGCGTCGGCACCCGTGGCCGCCTGCCGATCCCGAATGAACTTGTCGGTGTAGCTCGTCACGTTGAACGGTGACTTCATGGTGTCGGTATTGCCGAGCAGTCCCAGCCGCGCGCCTCGCGCGACCTCGCCGCCTGCAAAGGCGGGAGCGACCCCCGATTGCGGTCGCGCTGCGGCTGTTTCGGTTTGCGGGGCGCCACGCGCCGGGGCCCGCCGCGAATTCGATCGGGCCCGGACATCGTTTCGCTTGGTCGGCGCACGGCGGGCTGATTGTTGAGCCGGAGCATCGACAGTCACGGGCGGAATGGAATTGCCGCCTTGCGGCGTCTGGGATCGCGCAGGCGATTCGAACCACGCGAGAAACGCAACTCCACCCAGCAGCGCCGCACCAAAGCGGGCTACCGTCTCAACTCCACCCATCCGTCGCATCAGGAAAGCCCCTCATCAATGGCCCTCTCTAGAAACGCGCCATGGTGACGGCAACGAAAATGCGTGTGCTGCGATTTAGAATGTCTCGATCATCGATGACAGCAGTGGAAAACACGTCTGGAAGGATTCCAAGGATGCCTTGCGGTCGCGCACAGAATGACGGGGCATGCCGAGGTTGTGAGTCCGGCGTCCGGCGGCCGCTACACGGCCGTGTCAGGCGACCAGCGCCGAGGGACCGGCTTGGTCATCACACACGATTGTGGCGACCGGAAAACGGGGACGAGCGACTGCGGGATTAAGACTCTGGTAATGATACGAACGTGATTGAACGCATGAATGCAAATCGTACACCGGCGGTGTCTAGCCCGTAACGACCCTGCTATAAAGCAGAGTGACGGCTCGATCGATCGTCGCGAATTGCCCGGTTTCCCTGATTGCGCATGAACAAGCTTAGCAACAATTTCGACATCGTCATCGAGCAGTCGTTCGACTTTCTGTCTCCGCACTATGCCGAGCTGTTTGATCGCTCGACAGCCACCGCGTTCCAGCATCCGATCTGGCTGCACTGCCTCTACGCCAGGCTCGCGCCGGAAGCGGGCGCGGCACCTCTGGTCGTCGTGGTCCGCCACCGTGCGACGAGAGCGCTTGCGATGGTGCTTCCGCTGCTCCGGATCCGGCGCGGTCCGATCCGAACCGTCGAGTTCGCCGACCTGCGCGTCTCCGACTATCTGGCGCCGGTCTGCAGCCCGGAATTGTTTTCGCAACTGCTCGACGACGCGGCTGCATGCGCGGAGATACGGCGCCTCGTTCGTCCGTTCGATCTGCTCCGAATGACCAAGCTGCCCGACGGGCGGCTTCCGATCGAGAACCTGCTGGCTGCACCGCGCCGCGCAACGATGGACACCAACGCCTACGCGACGGTTCTCGTCGCTCCGTTCGAGCAATGGCGGACGAGTACGATCGATCGCTCCTATCAGAAGGAGCTCGCAAAGAAATATCGTCAGCTCCAGAAGAAGGGCGTGCTGAGCTTCTCATGCTGCAACGACAGCCCCTCCGTGCTCGAGGCGCTGGAGGTGATGAAGAAGTTTCGCGGCCCACGCTTTCAGGCGCAAGGCGACGGCGATCTGCTCCAGCGTCCCGAATATTTCGGCTTCTATTCCGACGTGGCCCTTCGCGGTCTCGGCGCCTTTGTGCGTCTCTACGCCATGACGATGGACGGCGAAGTGATCGCCGCGGTGCTCGGACTGTGCCACCGGGACAGCTTCCTCGTCATCATGAGCGCCTTCGACATTGCCGGGTACAAGAGCCAGTCCTTGGGCGCGCTGATGTTCGAGCAGGTGGCGCGGGATTGTATCGAGCGCGGGGACCAGATGCTCGATTTCACCATCGGTGACGAGCCATACAAGAAATTGTTCGGCGGACAGCCTTCGCCAATGTGGGCCGTCACGAAAGCCGGCAGCACCGTAGGCGCCGCCGCCCTTTTCGCGCTGAAGCAGGCTCCCTGGCTCAAGCTGGCGGCCAAGCGGCTGTCGGATCTGAGGCTGCTGCCTGCCCGCACCCCGACGCCCACGCGCTGACGGACGGCAGGCGAAGCGACGCAGACGTCAGGCGCGCAGCGCGCCGCGAACACGTCCAAGCCAGCCCGGATGCATCTGATCGACGCGATGTGCGAGGCTGCGCCGCAGGAAGTGCAGCCGCCGCCGGACATCCCAGCCGATATCGTTGCGGGACGTCAGGGCCTCACGAAAGCGCGCCATCTTCAGGGACTGCTGGTCCGCCGCGATCTTGTCGCGATCGGAATAGAACTGCGCAATCTTCTCCCGGCCCATGCCTGGCGTCATGAGCCATCGCGGCGCATGTTCGGTGCAAAGACGATCGACGTCCACCAGCAGGCGCGCGACGCCCGTGCCGGCGGCGGGACAATTGGTCTGGTATGCATCGCCGATGAGCACGATTCCGGGTTGGAGATGTCCCTCGACGACGGTCAGATCCATCACCCAGTTCTGGACCCGGTCGATGACGCGGAAATCGCCGAGATAGGGCCGCAATCCCGGCAGCAGGCGCAACAATGTCGCTTCCGGTTCGCGGCGCAGCTCGCGCATGATCGGATCGGTCGGGTCGCGGAACATGAAGAGATTGGCCCGCATGCCGGCGCGGACGGGAAACAGGCTGAGATAGTCGATGCCGTCAGCCGTGCGCTCGCCATAACAGGTCAGCGCCTCGAAATCGAACGGGCTACCGTCCTGCCGGGCAATCGTGAAGCCGAACGAAACCGAATGGCGCTCGGCCAGCACGCGCCGCCTGATCCCGAGTTTGTAGCCGAGCGCTCCCGCCATGCCCGTGGCCAGAACGACAAGGCGCGCGGTCACGCGCCGTCCGGAGGCCAGTTCGAGATGCTGGACGTCGTCGCTGCTGCTGATCGCGATGACCTCGTCGACGATCAGGCCGGATGGATCCGGTAGCTGGCTGCGCGCCATGGCAACGAGGTCGGCATAGGGAAATCCATAGGCCTGGCCGACGCTGACATCCACAACCTTGCCTTCCCGGATATTGAGCACCCGATCATATCGACAAGCGATAGTCTCCAGCGCATTGAGGAAGCCCAGCTTGCGGAGCATCGCCAACTGGGGGCCGCCGATCTTTTCGACGCGGAACTCGTCCGGATAGACCGCCCGCTTGTCGATCAGGGCGATGCGATGCCCTGCCCGCGCCAGCACGGCCGCCGCAAGCGATCCCGCAAGGCCGCCGCCGACGATCGCGATGTCTGCAGCGATCGGCTCGGTCACAGTTCTGTCCGCCGTCATGATCCAGGCTCCCACGGTCAACCAAAGTCGCACGTGCAATTCTCCGGCCTGATGTCGCATTGCAGCTCCAAACGCGATCACTTCTCGATATCGAGGTTAACGGAGCGGAGAGCCGAACGTCCCGGCGATGGCCGGCACGCCTCTTGCTCGGGATTCCCCGCAGAGTCCCGTTCCTTGCAGCTCGACGGCCGGTCCCGGCGAGCCAACCCGCATTCAAACGGCTGATCTCGCCTGTCTCGGCCCTCGATGCGGCGCTACGCCGTCATTCGATCCGGGCCAGACCTTGCTTGATTTGAGACAATGAGGACGACGATGTTCCACAGTGAAGCAGCCGGAACGACCGCGATGTCGTCGCGGTCGGCAAGATCCTGCTCGGTGCCCATTAACACTCGCGATTTTTCGGCATGCTAGGTTGTCGCCGATATCGGAACATGTCTCTTCAGGAGAGAGCAGCTCCTTAAACCTCCATGATCGGATCCATCCTCCAGTTCCTGCGGCGTGACGTCACGCGTGGTGTCGTCGGCACCATCCTCCTCAAGGTTGGCAGCGGCGTGCTGGCGTTTGCGTTGTTTTCGCTGGCGGCACGGACGATGTCGCCAGATGGCTTCGGCATCTTCGCGACCTGGCTTTCGGTTGCCCAGATCGCCGCCGTCGTGGGACTGGTCGGCCAGGAATCGCTGCTGGTGCGCTTCCTGAACGAGTATCAGGTCGGCGACAGGCCGGACCTCACCAAAGGTGTCCTGCTGTCGAGCTTCAAGATTGCCTCGGTCGCCATGCTGATCGTGATCGCCGGGATCGCCATCGTGGCGAACATGAGGGGCGACTGGTGGCTGCTCATCCTTGCGGTGTCGGCCTACACCGCCGTGAATGCCGGAGTGATGCTCGGCAGCCAGGTCGCACGCTCGCTGGTCAGCATCCTCATGGGCGAAGGAAATCGCGAGTTCTTCTGGCGGGTCATCGTCGTCCTGTTTCTGCTTGCCGTGCTGCTCGCGCACCGGCAACTTGATCCCGCCGAGCTGTTCGCGGTGATGGCCATTGCCATGTCGGTCAGCCTGACTGCGCAGATCATATCGGTCGCCCGCGTGCTGCCGAATCTGCGCGGCACGGCGGCGCGTTCCGAAACGTCGCGCTGGCGGTCGAGCGCCCTTCACTTCTGGCTCGCATCCATCCTGGAGGTCGCAAACCAGTATTTCGACGTCATCCTGGTCTACTGGCTGCTGGATCCGGCAACTGCCGGAATCTACTTTGCCGCCTCGCGCCTCGCCAACATCTTCGCGATGGTGTCCGCGGCGCTGTACACGTTCGGCGCACGCCGGCTCCCCTCGCTCTATTTCAGCAAGAACCATCGGGAGTTCGAGCGAACCCTGCGGCTGATGGCGGAAGTGACCGCGCTTTGCGTGGCCGCCGGGCTCGCCACGGTCTGGATCGGCGGCCCCTATCTCCTCAACCTGTTCGGGCCCCATTTCACCGAGCAGCATTCGGTATTGATCGTGCTTGCGATCGGAACGGCCATCCAGGCCGCGGGCGGCCCGGCCGCTGCGATCCTGCAGCTGACCGGCCATGAACGAATCTATGTTCCCGTCGTTGCCGCCAACGTCGCGCTGCGCTTCGCGGGATTTCTCATCCTCATTCCCTGGCTCGGCGTGCTCGGCGCGGCGGTTTCGGCCACAGTGTCGCTGGCGCTCGCCACCATTGCCCTGAACGTCCTCTGCCGCCGGCGCACGGGGGTGGATCCTTCGATCCTCGTGCTGTTGCGCTTCAGCGCCATGAAACGCGGCAATTATGCGGTCGGCGGCGCCGACACGCGTGACTAGGCATCAAGCGCAGTCATCGATCGCGCCGTGGCGGTGCGCAGAACCGATTGGTTAACGCGCTTCCCGCGCGCCATGGGGGAACCAGCGAAATGACGCACGAATGACGTCGATCGTCGAGCCTCGCATTAACTCCGTTTGCTGCTAGTCGGTGTCCGCGCCATGGGTGCATGATAGGTACGGTGAAGATTTCGTTTCTCTAGCAGGTCGGGATCCGTGCTCCACTATCAGCCGAACAAGGAATTGGGCGAGACGACCGCAACGGCACCCGCGCAGCCGGACGGCGGCGGACCAAAGCTGCACGTACTTCTCGCGCAAACCCAGGCCGAGAACGCCGGTGCGCAGGAGATCTCCAGGTTGCTCGGCGCCGGGCTGACCGCGCGCGGCTATCGCGTCACCAATCTGTTCTTCTTCCGCAAATCGGAGTCCTTCGACGAGCCGCCGGATACGCTCTATTGCGCCCCGAGCCGGCCCGGCAATCCGGTGGCGCTGCTGCGCATGCTGTGGACGCTCGGCCGTCATATCAGCACCATCAGACCCGACGCCGTCCTGACGTTCCAGCATTTCGGCAACGTCATCGGCGCCGGCGTGACGCGCCTCGTCAGCCGCGCGCCTGTCATCGCCAATCAGGTTTCATCCGCGTTGGCGATGAGCCGACCGGTCCGCACCGCCGACATCGTCATGGGCAGTGTCGGCTTCTTCGACCGCATCACGCTCAATTCGCATGACATGGAGCGCGAATATTCGCGTTACCCCGCGGCCTACCGGTCGCGCATGGTGCATGTGCCGCACGGCTTCGACGACAAGGCCCTCACCCTGTCGAAGGAGACTGCACGAGAGAAATTCAATCTGCCGCCGGATCGCGTCCTGCTCGGCTGCGCGGCACGGCTGCATCCGCACAAGCGGCTCGACATGGCGATACGTCTGCTGCCGGATCAACCGTCATGGCACCTCGCTCTCGCTGGCCAGGGTGCCGACGAGGCCCGGCTGAGGCTGCTGGCGAACGAATTGAAGGTATCGGACAGGCTGCATTTTCTCGGGGAAATTCCCCCCAGCCGAATGGCGGATTTTCTGGCCTGCCTCGACGTGTTTGTATTCCCGACCCAGGCGGAAACCTTCGGCCTGGCCGCAGTCGAGGCTGCAAACGCCGGCGTTCCCTCCGTCGTGACGGATCTTCCCGTCCTGCGCGAAGTGTTGTCCTACGAAGGAAGACCGACTGCACTCTTCGTCGACGCCTCCGATCATGCCAAGCTCGCGGCAGCCGTCTCCAGGCTGCTGACGGACCAGCATCTGAGCGATGAACTGCGACAAAATGCCAAAGGCCTCAGGTTGCGCTATTCGGTAGATGCCATGGTGGAGGAATACGTTCGAATTCTCAGCCAGGTTACTTGACCTGATAGGTTGGAGTAGATGGGCTCGACATGATCATCGAGTTTCGCTGTGAACGTGAGCATGCACGGCGCTGGATGGGCCGCGAGACGCTGTCGATCGACGGCCGTGACGTTCCGGTTCAGATCGCGTGGGTGGCAGCGGCCGAGCCACGGCCCGCAGGTCTCGAAATCCTGTTCGAGCTCGAACGCATGGTGCTGCACAAGGGCAAGCACAGCGGCGCCAACAGGCTGAACATCGTTCCGGAACGGACCCAGGTTCGCAACCAGACGGCCGACGTGATCGTCGATTTCACAGGCGGCGCGCGCGATCCGAACTGCTCCGCCCAGCTTTATCTCCGTCCGCTGTTCAACGGGGTTGCAGGCGAAAACGCCGCGCTCGCCGCCATTCTGGCCGGCGATCTGCCGGTGATCGACATCGTCAACGAGCTAGACGGTTCAGTCCTCGATCGCGGCCAGCCATCCGGAGAAATTGCCGCAGGCCTCAGCGGCGCACTCGAAACCGTCATGGCGCGAACCCTGACCATGGTGGCGGCGATCCTGTCGGGACGGCCGCGCATCGTGCCGCAACTGGCACGCCGCGCTGGAAACGGCTCGCACCGCGGCCCCCTGGGCTTCGTCGCGCGCGGCCTCGCCGTCTCGATCGCCAAGGAGATCTATCGCCTCTGCTGCTATGCCCCGCATTGGCATGTCGGATGGCGTTTCAATGACGGCGCGGGCGTCTGGCAGACCGGAGATCTATCGGGTCCGAGCTGGAACGTTCTGGGAGATCCGGGCAACCACTTCTACGCCGATCCTTTCCCCATCACGTGGCAGGGGCGGACATTCGTCTTCTTCGAGGACCTCGATCACCGTGTCGGAAAAGGCATCATCTCGGCGATCGAGTTCAACGACGCAGGCCCGGTGGGAGAAGCCTTGCCGGTGCTGGAGGAGCCCTGGCACCTCTCCTATCCGTTTCTGATCGAGGACGGTGGCGCGTTGTGGATGATCCCGGAGAGTTCGACCAACGGGGACGTCGCCCTTTACAAATGCGTCCGGTTCCCGGACAGATGGGAGCGACACGCGACGCTCCTGTCCGGCCTCGAGCTGGCTGACGTCACGATCACACAGCACAACGGCCTGCACTATCTGTTCGGAGCATGGCGCGACGGAACAGGCGGCTATTCGGATTCGCTGGCGATCTATTATGCCGATCGCCTGTTGGGCCCCTGGTTGCCGCATGCCAGCAATCCGGTCCTGATCGACCGCGCAAGCACGAGGCCGGCCGGGAATTTCGTCACGCTCAATGACAAATTGTGGCGCCCGATCCAGAACTGCACCGACGGATACGGCGCAGCGCTCGCGCTGGCGGAAGTGGTCGAACTGTCGCCGACCGCCTTCAAGCAGATCGTGCGCCATTCCTTGAGACCCGGACCGCCATGGCCCGGCAGGAAGCTCCACACACTGAATCGCTACGGCCGGCTCGAGGTGATCGACGGATCGCGTGTCCAGCCCAAGACCCGCCCCTTCGCGAGCAGACTTCCATCGGCCATTCAATCTCCACGCACCAGTTCATTCACGGCCGGCTGAAGCCGCCGGCGAGGTACAAAGTACAGCCGCGCTGTTGTTCGCATTGCGTCCGAGCGCGCGGGCGAGGACTTGGCCGATTGCTCCCGCCTGCGACGCGGCACCGCGCCAGGCCACGATCTGGTCGGGACGTATCAAGGCGAGATCGGCATCGTAGAGATCGCGCAAGGCCGCCGGCAGCGCGACGAGCTTCAAATCCACCCCGAGCGCGTGAGCTGCGCCAGCGACGCCCGCGTGAGCCGACGCAGCCTCGCCGAACTGGAGCAGCGTCCATTCGAACCCGAACACGTCATACAAGGACACGCCGTCGTCCAGCCACACATGCGGCGCGCGGCCGCCGGGACAGGCGCTGGGAACGTAAACGTTCGCGGCATCGGGCGGCGGCCGGCTGCCATCGGAGACGATGATCGGCGAGCCGTCGTAGCGGCCGCCGAAGGTCACACCGGGGATGTTGAACTCCGCACGGGCGTGCTGCTCGAGGTAAATGCCTGCCGTCCGCCGCGCCTCGTTGCCTGCGTCCGTGGCGTCCTCGATGTCGGGCGCCGGCGCGAACAGGCCGAGGGAATCGGCAAAGCGCCGGGCGTAGTCGGTGTTGCGGAGCGCCACCGGACGCCGCTCGATTTCGTAGCTGTCGAGCAGCGCTGCCGGGCTCAGCCCCCTGACGACGCTTGCGAGCTTCCAGCCGAGATTGACCGCATCCTCGATCGCGGTGTTGTAGCCGAGCCCGCCGGTCGGCGTGAACAGATGCGCCGCGTCGCCACCGAGAAAGACCCTGCCCCGTTGCATGCCGTCCGCGACCAGCGCGTGACCGGCGGTCCAGGTCAGGAAGGACAGCACCTCACAGTCGATCGGCGCACCGCAGGCTCGCTGGAACGCAGCCTTCGCCTCGTTGATCGTTATTGCACGCTCGTCCTCGCCCGGCCGAAGCTGCGTGTGAAACGCGAATTCGTCGCGTCCGTTCACCGATGCCATGAACGCGCGGCGATCACCGTTGAAACAATTGTACATCCACGCCCTGGCGTGCGGGATGCTCGCGTAGAAGTCCGGCGAGCGGAGATAGACCGCCAGCATGCGGCCACCCATGAAATCGCGATGCGTTCCGGTCTGGCCGCCATAGGCGATCCCGAGGGATTGGCGCACCATCGAGCGCGGCCCGTCGGCGCCGACGAGGAAGTCCGCGCGAACCTGAAAACGGCTGCCGTCATCGAGGCATTCGACTTCGCCCACGATGCCGTCACCGGTTTCGGCGTAATTGATCAGCCGGTGGCCATAGTTGAGCTCGATGCCGGGAAGCCGTTCGGCATGGCGGCGCAGCACCGCCTCGACATATTTCTGCGAGACCCGGTGCGGCAACTCCGCCGCGCTCCAGGAACCCGACATGCCCCTGACGAGTTCGCTCGCGCGCGCCGAAGAGGGCAACGCGAAGCGCGCGAGTTCATAGCCGGCATAGCGGGTGAAGTACGCAACATCGGTCGGATAGTCGGGGGGCAGACCTTCGCGCCTGATCTCGTCGGCAAAACCCAGCCGCCGGTAGTGCTCCATCGAGCGCGCCTGCGTCGCATTGGCTTGCGGATTGAACGCGGTGCCCGGCTTGTCGTCGATCAGGATCGCGGACACACCGCGCCGGCCGAGCTCATTGGCCAGCATCAGCCCGCAGGGCCCCCCGCCCGCGATGAGCACAGAGGCTGTGAGACCTGTTTCCAAGACGCTTCTCCCTACCTGCATTCTGCATGGTAAGGACGCTTGACGATATCGTCAAGCAACCTGACTAATTGGCATCGTCGAGCGTGTCGAACTTCGCGCCATAGAGCGCCAGCCCCTTCAGGATGGCCTCCATCGTGGCCTTGCCGAGCTCCGCACGCATCTCCCCCTCGGCGATATCGACGGCATCGCGGAACGCATTGAGCCATTTGTGACCGGCCGGCGTGAACATGACGATGCGCGCGCGCCGGTCGGTCGGGTCCGCAATACGATCGACGAGGCCGAGCTCTGCGCATTGATCGACCAGCTCGCCCATCGCCTGCTTGCTCATCGAGGCGCGGCGGGCGAGTTCCGTGAGCCTCGTCCCCTCGACGTCCAGATTGCGGGTCAGGCTGACATGCGCAATGCGCGTCTCGTCGTGACCGCGCTCGCTCATCAGTTCGAGCACGCGGCTCTCGAAGCGCCGCACGGCGTTGTTGAGCAGGCGACCGATATTGGCATGCCGCCACGCCGTGCCGGATGCGGTGCCGGCTGTCTTGGCTTTCACGAGATCTGCTTCCGATTCGATCGATCGAGGTTGCACGAAGCTAACACAAGCGCGGCCTGGCGCGCTCGGAGGGGCAATCGGCACGGATGTCGGCGCCGGGCGGCGTGGATCAAGACGGCCGCCCGGCATTCATGACTCGAGCGCTCCCGGCACGGACAGCGCCTACTGGGAGCGATCCGAGGTCCAGCCCTTGTACTGGGCGACGTTGTCCCTGGTCACGAGCTTGGACGGCAGCAGCTCGACGGTCGAGGCCGGCTTCTGGCCGTTGAGAATGCCGACACCGACCTGCACGGCCCGCCGCGCCATGAAGAACGGGTCCTGCGAAGCCGAGGCCTGGATCTGCGGCGATTGCGGATCTTTCAGCGCGGCTTCGATATCGGGGGCGCCGTCGACCGCCGTGATGATGATGCCGCTGCGGTTCTGCTGGCGCGCCGCAAGGTCGGTGCCGATCGCCTGCGGATCGTTGATGGCGAAGATGGCGTCGATCTTGGGAAAGCGGGTCAGATAGCCCTGCGCGACGGTGAGGCCGCCCTCGCGCGAGCCTTTGCCGTCCTGGTCGTTGGACAACACCTTGATGCCGGGATTCTTCGAGAACACGTTCTTGCAGCCGACGACACGATCGATCACGGCGGAGACCTGCGGCCCGTTCTCGATGATGACGTCGCCCTTGCCGCCCAGCTTGTCGACGATGTACTGGCACGAGATCTCGCCGGCCTGCACGTTGTTCGTGGTCACCGTGGCATCGGCGCCTTCGGCCGCGGTATCGACTGCGACGACGACGATGCCCGCCGCCTGCGCCTTCTTGATCGCCGGCCCGATCGCCTTGGGATCGCCGGGGTTCAACAGGATCAGGTCGACACCGGCGGCGATGAAATTGTCGATCTGGGTCACCTGCTTGCCGAGATCGTATTCGAAGCCGACCGTCGTGATCTTCACATTGGGATTGGTCTTCTTGGCCTCGAACTCCGCGCCCTTCGACAGCGCGACGAAGAACGGGTTGCCCATCGACCCCAGCGAGACGCCGATCGACTTGAGCTCCTTGGCGAAGGACGGCGCGGTGCTTAAGACTAGCGCCGTCGCGGCGCCGGCGAGCATGATTGTCTTCAACATGGACTTCCTCCCTGGTCTGTCTTCATCCCCGGCACGGCAGACCAGTTGCCGTAGCCGAATCCCGTATCACGCGCGCCGAACCTCACGTTCTGGCGGAGCCTTTCACGTTCTGGCGGAGCCTTGCAGCCGGTAGCGATCGAGCGCCACGGCGCCGATGATGACCAGGCCCTTGATCACATATTGCCAGATGTCAGAGACGCCGACGAGGATCAGGCCATTCGACAGCACGGCGATGATCAGCGCACCGACCAGCGTGCCCCAGATCGAGCCGATGCCGCCGACGAAGGAGGTGCCGCCCAGGATCACGGCGGTGATTGCGTCGAGCTCGTAGGACTGGCCGAGCTGCAGGCCGTTGGCCGCATAGAGCCGTGCCGCCTGCATCGCACCGCCGAGCCCGGCGAAGAGCCCGGAGATGCCGTAGACGAAGATAAGCACGGCCCAGACCTTGATGCCGGCAAGCCGCGCCGCGCTTTCATTGCCGCCCACCGCATAGATATGCACGCCGAGTACGGTCCGGCGCAACACCAGCCACGAGAGGAGGATGACGAGCAAGGCGATCACCGAGAGCCACGGGATCGACGCGACGCCGGGGATGAGCGTGAGCGAGCCGTTGCCGATGAAGGCATAGGGAATGGAGGGATTGAACACGGTGGTGTCGGCCCCGAGCAGTCGCGCCAGGCCGCGCACGGCGGTGAGGGAGCCGAGCGTGACGATGAAAGGCGGCAGGCGGAGCAGCGCAATCAGCGCGCCGTTGACGATGCCGAAGACGAGGCCGGTGAGCAGTGCCGCCGGCAGCCACAGCATTCCGAGCTCCGGCACCTTTGAGAGCGTCAAACCCGCCATCGCGGAGGCGGCCAGAATCGAGCCGACCGACAGGTCGATGCCGCCGGTGAGGATGACGAAGGTCATTCCGGCGGCGAGCACGGTGTTCACCGCGGCCTGCTGCAATACGATGCCGAGATTCTGTCCGGTGAAGAAGCGCCCTTCGGACAGGAAATGGAAGCCGATGCAGAGAATCAGCAGCACCGGCAGCATGCCGAGTGCGCTGATCAGCATCCTCACGCGCTGGCGCTTTGTCTCGGCGGCAGCGCCGTTGGCCGCCTCGGTCGGGGCGGGCTGGGCCTGCGAAGCACCATTGTCAGGCATCGAGATGCTCCATCCCCGTGGCAAGCGCCATGATGTCCTCTTGTGTCAGCGGCGAATGAGGGCCGCGCGTCACCTCGCCGGCGATGCGCCCGGAACGCATGACGACGACCCGGTCGCAGATGCCGATGATCTCAGGCAGATCGGACGAGATGACGAGGATCGCGGTGCCGGCCTTGGCCAGATTGTCGATGATCGAATAGATCTCCGATTTGGCGCCGACATCGACGCCACGCGTCGGCTCGTCGAGGATCAACACTTTTGGCGCGATGGCGAGAAGCCGCGACAGCAGCAGCTTCTGCTGATTGCCGCCGGAGAGCCCGCCTGCGGGCACGCTGACACTGGCGGCGCGGATGCTGAGCCCCGCGAAGGCCCTGTCGGCGCGCTCGCGCGCCTTGTCGCGATCCAGGAACCAGCCGAGCTTCGCATCGCGCGCGAGCACGGCGAGGTTGATGTTATCAAGACATGACATGTCCAGGAACAGGCCGAGCGCCTTGCGGTCCTCGGTCAGATAGGCGATCCCGGACTCGAGCGCCTCGCCGGGGCTGCGGATCTCGACCGGCCGTCCCTCCAGCTCGAGCCGGCCGGAGATCTTGGGCAACGCGCCGATGATGAGATGCGCAAGCTCGGTGCGGCCGGCGCCGATCAGACCGGCAAGACCGACCACCTCGCCCGCATGCACGGTGAGCGAGCAACCCTTGACGCGGTGGCCATCGGCCATGTCGATCGCCGCGAGCACGGGATGTCCCCGCCCCGCCTCCGGATCGTGGTCCTTCTTGTAGAACGATGAGACCTCGCGCCCGACCATCAGACGCACGATGGTGTCGGCGCGGATCTCGGGCTTGTCGAGCGAGCCGACCAGCCGGCCGTCGCGCAGCACGGTGACACGGTCGCCGAGCGCGTAGACCTCGTCCATGCGATGCGAGATGTAGATGATGGCGAGTCCCTCGGAGCGAAGCTGGCGGATCAGCGCGAACAGCCGCGCGCTCTCGCCCGCCGACAACGCGGTGGTCGGCTCGTCCATGATCAGGATCTTCGATCTCGCGTGCAGCGCACGCGCGATCTCGACCAGTTGCCGCTGGCCCATCGACAGATGCGCCACCAGCGTCGATGGCAGGAAGTCAGCGCCCAGCCGCTTCAGGATGGGACCGACGCTCTCGCGCATGACACCGCGCGCCAGCATTCCCGAACGCGAGATCTCGCGTCCCAGATAAATGTTCTCGGCGACACTGAGATTGGGGGCGAGCGACAGCTCCTGATAGATGATGGAGATGCCTGCGTTGCGGCCGCCGAGCGGGCCTTCGATCCGCACCAAGTGTCCTTCGATGCGGATCTCGCCGCCGGGATCGGGCCTGTAGGCGCCGGACAGAATCTTCATCAGCGTCGACTTGCCGGCGCCGTTCTCGCCCATCAAGGCATGCACTTCGCCGGCATAGACGGTGAGATCGACGGCGCGCAGTGCCTTGATGCCGAAGAAGGTCTTGGAGACCCCGCGCATCTCGAGGATCGGATCGTTCATCGTGCCTCCCGGCGCACAATGCGTTTCCCACCCGCGTCTCGATCTTTTTGTCAGCGCGGTTCACGCATTAAACAAAAGGCCGAAGGCCAGAGCAATACCGAACACACGACAATGCAACGTCGAGGCGATGCTAGTGGCGCGGCCGATACAGTTCGCGCCACGCGGGAAGCCGCCCGGCATAAGCTTCCGTCAGCCCGGCGTCAGGTTCGAACGTCTCGATGCGCTGCGGCCGTGTGCATACGACATCGATTGCCTCACCGGTGACAGCAAGCCGCCCCAATCTCGCCGCACCGAACGCCGCGCCGGTCTCACCTCCGGCAAAGCGATGGATTGGAACATTCAGCACATTCGCCAGCACCGAGAGCCAGAACGGGGATCGCGATCCCCCGCCAATGACATCGGCTTCCGCAATCGCAATGCCGGCACTCGCGAGCGCGTCCCGGCAGTCGGCAAGCGCGAAAGCAACGCCTTCGAGCACCGCCTGCACGATCGCTGCGCGATCTGTGCCATGGCTCAAACCATCGAGCATGCCGCGCACGACGGGATCGTCGTGCGGCGTCCGCTCACCCGCGAGATAAGGCAGGAAGCTCACCGGCGATGGCGCCTGCGGGCGCGATCCGAGCGGCGCCAGCAGCTCGGCCTCGGTGACGCCGAACAAGCGCGCGGCCCAGGCCAAACAGGAGGCGGCCGAGAGGATCGCGCCAGCCTGAATCCACATGCCGGGAACGGCATGGCAGAACGTGTGGACGATGCGATCGGGGTTTGCGGCAATCCGGTCGGTCGGTGCGAGCAAGGCACCCGACGTTCCCAGCGATACGAAGGCGGTTCCCGGCCGGATCGCGCCGATGCCGACGGCACCTGCCGGATTGTCCCCCGCGCCGCCCGCAATGATCGGCTGCCCGGTCATGCCCCAACGCCGCGCCAACTCGCCGCGCAAGGTCGTTGCGGCCGCGCATCCCTCGACCAGACGCGCCATGTGATCGCGCGACAGGCCGGTCGCGGCCAGTGCTGCGTCCGACCAGTCCCGGCGCGCGGCGTCGAGCCAAAGGGATCCCGACGCATCCGAGACGTCCTCGATGGCCTCGCCCGATAGCACCAGGCGCAAATAGGCTTTTGGCAACAGAACGAGCTTCGTCGCCGCGAAGATCTCGGGCTCATGCGTCGCGATCCAAAGCAGTTTTGGCGCGGTGAATCCCGGCATGGCCTTGTTGCCTGTTGTCGCACGCAAGGCGCGCCAGCGTTGCTCCAGGACACGGCATTCGGCGGCTGCGCGTCCGTCGTTCCAGAGGATGCAGGGCCGCAAGGGTCTCGAGCTCGCATCGAGCAGCGTGGCGCCGTGCATCTGGCCGGACAGCCCAATGCCTTTGACAGCCGACAGCGCGTCGGGATGCGTCGCCTTCAGGGCATCCAGCGTGGCGATGGTCGCATCGATCCACTGCGCGGGATCCTGCTCATAATATCCGGCTTGCGGCGAGGCAGTCGTCAGCGGCCGGCTCTCGCTTGCAATCACGCGCTGGGCATCATCGACGAGAACGGTCTTGACTGCGGAGGTGCCGAGATCGATGCCGAGATACATGGATGCTCTCCGCTCACTTCGCCGCGTCGATCCAGATCCCCGGCTGCGAATGCTCGCGGATGTGGCTGACCAGGAAGTCGGAAAAGACCCTGATCTTGGCGGGCAGCCTGACGCGGTTTTGATAGGCGATGTTCATGGTGAGCAGCGGCAGTTCCCAGCCCATCAGGACCGGTACCAGCCGGCCGGCGGCGATGTCGGCCTGCACGATATAAAGCGGCTGGATCAGGATGCCGAGCCCTGCGCGCGCCGCACCACAGATGATCTGGCCGTCATTGCTGTCGAGCGTCGGCGCGATCCGCACGGTCTGCGTCGTGCTGCCCTTGCTCAGCCGCAGCGAATAGGGATCGTTGGCGAGATTGTAGATCAGCATGTTGTGGCGGGCGAGATCCGTGGGATGCTCCGGCCGGCCGTGCTTCTCGATGTAGGCGGGAGCTGCCGCGAGCACACGATGCATCTGGCCGATGCGACGGACGATGATGTTGGAATCCGGTTCGTGCTCCCGCGTGCGGATCGCGACGTCGATACCGGCTTCGATGAAGTCCAGATAGCGGTTGGCACTGATGATCTGCACGCTGAGATCCGGATAGAGCGCGCGAAAAGCCGGCAGCATCGGCGCGAGATAGATCATTGCGAAGGACAGTGAGCTCGTCACGCGCAGCATGCCCTTCGGCGACAGCGCGCGGTCGGAGACGGCGTCCTCGGCTTCGGCGAGTTCGTTCAAGAGCGTGCTGCAACGCTGCAGCAGTTCCTGCCCGGCTTCGGTCAGCCATTGCCGCCGCGTGTTGCGCTCGATCAGCCGCACCGCAAGCCGCTCCTCCAGCGCGCTGAGGTGTCGGCTCGCGGCCGCGTTCGACATCCGCAGGATCTCGGCGGCTTTGGAAAGGCTGCCGAGTTCAGCGGTCTTGGAGAAGACTTCGAGTTGGAGCAGCCGGTCCATTTTTGCTGAAACAGGAAAAGAGACTTACAAATTTTGGCCTTTATTTCCGCTTTCCGCAAGGCAAAATGGCACCAACAAAGCAAGTGGCAGGCGAGGAAATCAGGAAATGTCGGGCCCGATCAGGCACATCGTGATGTGGCGGCTGCGCGGGGAGACCCAAGAGGAGCGTTCCGCCGCCCGGGTCAAGGTCAAGACCCTGTTCGAGGGCCTCAAGGGACGGATCGACGGCCTCACCCACATCGAAGTCGGGCTGGACGTCAGCGCGGTCGACTACGCCTGCGACGTGGTCCTGTTCTCCGAATTCACCGACCAGGCCGCGCTCAGCGCCTATGCCAACCACCCGGAACATCTGCGCGTGCGCGAGGCGCTGGGTGACTTGCGGATCGGACGCTTCCAGGTCGATTATCCCATCAAAGAGACCGGCGCATGATCGGTTCGTTCACTTTTGAAAACCTGCCCTGCCGCGTCGTGTTCGGCAGCGGAACGCTTGCGTCGGCCAAGGCCGAGGTGGAGCGGCTGGGCGGCACGCGCGCCCTGGTGCTGACGACGCCGCAGCAGGAGGCACAAGGCAAGAGCCTGGGGACGGCGCTCGGCCCGCTCTATGCCGGACTGTTCTCCGGCGCCACCATGCATACGCCGGTCGACGTCACCGAGCGGGCGCTCGCAGCGATGAAGGCGTGCGAGGCCGACTGCGTCGTCTCGCTCGGCGGCGGCTCCACCACGGGCCTCGGCAAGGCTTTGGCCTTGCGCACCGGAATCAATCAGCTTTGCATCCCCACCACCTATGCCGGCTCGGAGATGACGCCGATCGTCGGCCAGACCGAGAATGGCCTGAAGACCACGGTGCGCGATGCGGCGATCCTGCCCGAGACCGTGATCTACGATGTCGATCTGACCCTGACGCTGCCGGCGAACCTGGCCGCAACATCAGGCATCAACGCCATCGCGCACGCCGTCGAGGCCCTGTATGCGCGCGACACCAATCCCGTGACGTCCCTGATGGCGGAAGAAGGCATCCGGGCGCTGGCCCGCGCCCTGCCCGCGATCGCCGCCAGAAGCGACGATCGCGAGGCCCGCACTGAAGCGCTCTATGGCGCGTGGCTCTGCGGCGTCTGCCTCGGCACGGTCGGCATGGCGCTGCATCACAAGCTCTGCCACACGCTCGGCGGCACCTTCGACCTGCCGCACGCCGAAACACACACCATCGTGCTGCCGCATGCGCTGGCCTACAACGCACCGGCGGTGCCCGACGCGATGGCGCGGATCTCGCGCGCGATCGGCGCGGCCGATGCCTCGCAGGGACTCTATGATCTCGCCAAGCGGCTGGGCGCGAAGCTGGCGCTGCGCGACGTCGGCATGCCCGAGAGCGGCATCGACAAAGCCGCAGATCTCGCGGTGACGAACGCCTACTGGAATCCGCGTGCGCTCGAACGAAACGCCATCCGTGACCTGATCGCACGTGCCTGGGCCGGCGAGCCGCCGGCTGCGATCAAAGCGGCGGCTTGAGGCGATGCGGCGCACGCTCATCAGATCCGCTGTTGTCATCACCATGGATGACACGATCGGCGATCTCGGCACCGGTGACGTCCTGATCGACGGCAGCCGCATCGCCGAGGTGCGGCCGTCGATCGACCTCGGCAGCGGTGATGCAGAGATCATTGACGGCGCCGGGCGCATCGTCATCCCGGGCCTGATCAACGCACACATGCACACCTGGCAGACGGGCTTGCGCGGCTACGCCGCCAACTGGACGCTGCTGGAATATTTCCGCCGCATGCATGCCGGACTTGCCACCGTGTTCCGGCCCGAGGACATCTATATCGCCACCCTCGTCGGCGCGCTGAACCAGATCAATTGCGGCACGACCACGCTGGTCGACTGGTGCCACAACAATCCGACCCCTGAACATACTGACGCTGCCGTGCGCGGGCTGATCCAGAGCGGCATCCGGGCCGCGTTCTTCCACGGCTCGCCAAAACCCGAGCCGAAGCCGGGCGAGCCGCATTTCTCGGAGGTGCCGCACCCTCGCCGCGAGGTCGAGCGGCTGCTCGCAGGTCCCCTCGCCGATCGCGACGGCCTCGTCACGCTGGGGCTCGCCATCCTCGGCCCGCATTACTCGACGCTCGACGTCGCCAAGCACGACTTCCGCATGGCGCGGGAGCTGAAGCTGATCGCCTCCATGCATCAGGGCGGCGGACCGGCCAAGACATCAGGCGGCTGGGAGCAGCTGATTGCGGCCGACCTCGTCGGCACCGACGTCAACATCGTTCATGGCAACGATCTGCCCGATGATCTCCTCGACCGCCTCGTCGGTCTCGGCGTGTCCTTCTCGGTGACGCCGGAGAATGAGATGATCCAGGGCCACGGCTTTCCGATCACCGGGCGGTTGCTGAAGCGCGGCGTTCGCCCGACGATCGGCATCGATCTGGAATCCATCCTGGCCGGCGACCTCCTCTCCGCCGCCCGCATTGCGCTATCGATGCAGCGGTCCCTCGACAACGCGGAGTCGCGCAAGGCGAGCGGCGCCATTCCGGCAACGACCACGATCCCCGTCGGCGAGGCCCTGCGCTGGATCACGACGGAAGGCGCGCGCATGCTCGGCCGCGAACACCAGATCGGCTCGCTGACGCCGGGCAAGCTCGCGGACCTCGTCATCATCAACGCCTCCGACCTGAATCTCTGTCCGGTGCACGATCCCGTCGCAACCGTCGTGATGCAGACGAGCCTCGCAAATATCGAGTCCGTCATGATCGGTGGCGCCTGGAAGAAGCGGAACGGACGACTGCTGGTCGAAGGGCTGGACGCCAAGAAGGAGCTGCTGGCGCAATCGGGCCGGCGGCTGGTGCAGGACATCGAACGACAGGGACGCGCCGCCTGAGGCGCCAACGGACGACAACAAATGACAGATGCTTCGAAAAACATCGCTTTCATCGGAATCGGCAAGATGGGCCTGCCGATGTCGATGCTCCTTGCCGAGGCCGGCTACACCGTTACCGCGTTCGATCGGAGCGTGGCGCGGCTCGACGAAGCCCGCGCGCAGGGCATTTCGATTGCGGCATCGCCGGCCGAGGCCGTGAGCGGCAAGGCCGCTGTCGTTACGTCGCTGCCCGATGACGCCGCGTTACGCGGCGCGCTGCTCGGCCCGGCCGGCCTCATCGCGGCGATGTCGCCCGGAGCTGTTCTGGTCGAGACCAGCACCGTGAGCGTCGAGGCGTCCAACGAGGTCGCGGCCGCCGCGCAGGCGCGCGGCATCGCCTATCTACGTGCGCCGGTCTCCGGCAATGCCAGCATCGTTCACACCGGCGGGCTGTCCTGCTTCGTCTCGGGACCGAAGGATGCCTTCGAGAACACGATGCCGCTGTTCGCCGCTTTCACCCGCGCGCAGACCTATCTCGGGCCAGCCGAGGAAGCGCGCTACGCCAAACTCTCGGTCAATCTGATGATTGCCGTGTCGGCGGCGATGATGGCCGAGAGCCTGGCACTGGCGCGCAAGGGCGGAATCGCCTGGCAGGACATCTTGAAGGTGCTCGACGACAGCGCCGTCGCTTCGCCGATGGTGAAGTACAAGACCGCGCCGCTGCGCAGCCGCGATTTCGAGTCCACCTTCTCCTGCAAGCAGATGGCCAAGGATCTCGACCTCATTCTCGGTGCCGGTCACGCCATCGGCGTGCCGCTTCAGCTCGCCGCGCAAGTGCGCGAGACCTACGGCGCGCTGGTCGCGCAAGGCGACGGCGAGGCCGACTTCATCGCGACCGTCAAGCACCTCGAACGACTGTCCGGCCTCGGCGAGCCGAAACTCTGATCGACGGAGATAAGCATGCGCAATTTCAACGAGACCACGATCACCGACGCGGTGCTGGAGCGGATCGCGGGCGCAACCGATCCGCGCATCAAAGAGGTTAGCGAGGCGCTGGTTCGCCACCTGCACGCCTTCGTTCGCGAAGTGCGGCCGACCCAGAAGGAATGGGAATACGGCATCGATTTCCTGACCCGGACGGGACACATGTGCGACGACAAGCGCCAGGAGTTCATCCTGCTGTCGGATACGCTCGGCGTCTCCATGCTCGTCGATGCGATCAACCATCCGGTGCCGGAGGGCGCAACCGAGACCACGGTGCTCGGGCCGTTCTTCGTCCAGGCCGCACCGGAGAAGGACAGCGGCGCGGACATCTCCGGCCCGATGGAAGGTGATCCAATGCTGGTCACCGGCTCGGTCTCGGCCGTGGACGGAAAGCCGCTGGCGGGGGCCATCGTCGACGTCTGGCATTCCGACGACGACGGCTATTACGACGTGCAGCAGCTCGACGCCATCGGCGATCTCGCGATGCGCGCGCGCTTCCACACCGATGCCAGCGGCAGATTCCATTTCTGGTCGATCAAGCCTGCCGCCTATCCCATTCCGCATGACGGCCCGGTCGGCGACATGCTGGAGGCGCAGGGGCGCCATCCCTGGCGTCCCGCCCATGTGCATTTCATGATCTCGGCGCCCGGTTACGAGCAGCTCGTGACGCACGTGTTCGTTGCCGGCGACCAGTATCTCGACAGCGACGTGGTGTTCGGCGTCAAGGACAGCCTGATCCGGGAGTTTGTCCGTCAGCCCGCTGGCCGTGCGCCGGATGGTCGCATGGTGGACACCGAGTATTTTCATCTCAACTACGATTTCGGCCTGAAGCAGGTCGCGAGCGAGGCGAGAGCGGCTTAAGCTGGACGAAGGACCAACAAGAGTCCGGCAACAGGGAGCAGACGGAGCTGAGGATGGGACCGCGGGTCAGCACGGCAGCATTGGCCGATCGCCTCACAGGCATGATCGGTTCGCGCGCGAGCGTTGCGCGGGGCGTGCTCGATCAGCACGGGCAGAGCGAGTCGCATTATCGCAATTTGCCGCCCGACATCGTCGTCTTTCCTGAAACCACGCAGGAGGTCGCCGAGATCGTCAAGCTGTGCGCCGGCGCGGGCGTGCCGATCGTGCCATTCGGCGCCGGCACTTCGCTCGAAGGCAATGCGGCGGCGATCGCCGGCGGCGTCTGCTTCGACCTTGCGCGCATGAACAAGATGCTGGCCGTGCACGATAGCGACATGGATGTCGTCGTGCAGCCCGGCATCACGCGCAAGCAGCTCAATGCCGAGCTGCGCAACACCGGCCTGTTCTTTCCGATCGACCCCGGCGCCGACGCCTCGATCGGCGGCATGACGTCCACGCGCGCCTCCGGCACCATGGCGGTTCGGTACGGTACCATGAAGGACAACGTCATGGCGCTCGAGGTCGTCCTGGTCGACGGCCGTATCATCCGCACCGCCAAGCGCGCGCGAAAATCAGCCGCCGGTTATGACCTGACGCGCATGTTCGTCGGCGCGGAGGGCACGCTCGGAATCATCACCGAGATCACGCTGAAGGTCCACCCGGTGCCGCAGGCGATCTCGGCCGCCGTCTGCAGCTTCGACACGCTTCACGACGCCGTCGATACCGCGATCTCCGTGATCCAATCCGCGATCCCCGTCGCGCGCATCGAGCTGCTCGATGACGTCATGATGCGCGGCATCAATGCCTACGCCAAGCTCGGCTATCGCGAGGCCCCTACCCTGTTCTTCGAATTCCACGGCTCCGAAACATCCGTCGCCGAGCAGGCCGAGGCCGCGCAGGCGATCGCGGCCGACCATGGCGGCCATGGCTTTGCCTGGGCCAAGGCGCAGGAAGACCGCAGCCGGCTCTGGCACGCCCGCGACAACACGCTCTATGCCGGCCTCGGCCTGCGGCCGGGCGCGCGCGCCGTGATCACCGACGTCTGCGTGCCGATCTCGCGGCTGGCGGAATGCCTGACCGAGACGCGGCGCGATGCGGACGAGCACGGCTTCACCGCGCCGATCGTCGGCCATGTCGGCGACGGCAATTTCCACATGCTGATCCTGATCGACCCGGCAAGACCGGAGGAGACCGAAGGCGCCAAGGCGCTGCAGGCCCGCATGGTCGCCCGCGCCATCGCCATGGACGGCACCTGCACCGGCGAGCATGGCATCGGACTCGGCAAGATCGACTATCTCACCGACGAGCTCGGCGAGGCCGTCGATGTGATGCGCTCCATCAAGACCGCGCTCGATCCGAATGGTTTGATGAACCCCGGAAAGATCTTTGCAGGCGGAGCCAAGACATGAGCGACAAGGCATGAACGACGCGCTCCCCATCGAGGTCACCTCGCCGACGCCGCTGCTGGAGCTGCGCGGCATCAGCAAGGAATTTCCCGGCGTCAAGGCGCTGGACGACGTGTCCTTTGCCGTCTACCCCGGCGAGGTCCACATGCTTCTCGGCGAAAACGGCGCCGGCAAGTCGAGCCTGATGAAGGTGTTGTGCGGTGCCTACAGCGCCGATGCCGGCGAGTTCTACCACAAGGGTGAGAAGGTCGCGATCTCATCGACCGCGGACGCGCAGAAGCTCGGCATTGCCGTGATCTTCCAGGAATTCTCGCTGGTCCCCTATCTCGACATCGCCCAGAACATCTTCCTCGGCCGCGAGCCCGGCGGACGCATCCCCGGCACCATCGACCGCCGCAAGATCCTCGCCGATGCGAAGCGCGTGCTCGGCACCATCGGCTTCGACATCGATCCTTCCACGACCGTCGACAAACTCGGCGTGGCACAGCAGCAGATGGTCGAGATCGCGAAGGCGATCAGCCAGAACGCCCGCATCCTCGTCATGGACGAGCCGACCGCCGCGTTGTCCGATCGCGAGACCGAGCTGCTGTTCGAACTGATCGCGCGGTTGAAGGCCGACGGCGTTTCCATCGTCTACATCTCCCACCGCATGGCCGAGGTGTTCGCGATCGGCGATCGCATCACCGTGCTTCGCGACGGCCGCCGCATCGACGGTGTCCGGCCTGCCGACGTCACGCCGGACCAGCTCGTGCGCATGATGGTCGGCCGCAACGTCGACATGACCTACCCGCGCAGTTTTGCCGACAAGCCCGGCGAACTGCTGCTCGAGGTCAAGGGCCTGACCACCGCGACCGGCATCTCCGACATCAACATCGAGGTGCGTCGTGGCGAGATCGTCGGCCTGTGCGGCCTGGTGGGCTCCGGCCGCAGCGAGGTCGCGCGCGCCATCTTCGGCGCCGATCCCGTGACATCGGGCGAGATCATCTTCGACGGCAAGAGCATATCCGGCGAACCGGATCTCGCCGCGCGCCGCGGCATCGCGCTGATCCCGGAGAGCCGCAAGAGCGAGGGCCTCGCGCTGCTGCGCTCGGTGAGCGACAATCTGGTGGTCTCGGCGCTGCGAAAGCTGTTTCCGAGCGGCCTGTTCGACCAGCGCAGCGCACAGCGCACCGCCGACGGCCTGATCCGGCAGCTGCGCATCGCAACGCCGAGTGCGCGCCAGACCGTCGGCCTGCTCTCGGGCGGCAACCAGCAGAAGGTCGTGATCGGCAAGTGGCTGGCGGCCGGCTCGAAGCTCTTCATCTTCGACGAGCCGACCCGCGGCATCGACATCGGCGCCAAATCGGAGATCTTTGCCCTGATCGACCGCCTTGTCGCGGAGGGCGCGGCCGCGCTGATGATCTCGTCCGAGCAGATCGAGATCTGCCACGTCTGCGACCGCGCCTATGTGATGCGCGAAGGGCGCATCGCCGGGCACCTGACCCGCAACGAACTGACCGAGGAGAACATCGTGCGACTGGGGATGCATCATGCGTGAAGCCGTGGTCGTATCACAGCCTAATCCGCTGCAGCGCATTCCCGGCGTTGCCATGGTGCTGGTGCTGCTGATCGCGCTGTTCAGCGTGATCGCACCCGGCTTCCTGTCCGTCGCCAACCTCTCCAATGTGCTGGTGCAGTCGACCATTCTGACCATGCTCGCGTTGCCGATGACGCTGATCATCATGACGGAGGGACTTGACCTGTCGATGGGTGCGGTGCTGACGCTGACCTCGCTGTGCGTCGCAATCGTGTCGCTCGCAACCAATTCGATGCTGCTGGGCCTGGGTGCCGGCCTGCTGGTCGGTACGGCGTTCGGCATCGCCAACGGCTGGCTGGTCGCAATTCTCGGCATTCCGCCTTTCGTCGCGACGCTGGGCACGCTCGGCATGGCGCAGGGTCTGTCACTGATCGTCAGCGACGGCCAGAGCGTTGTCGGCATTCCCCACAGCGTGCGCGACATCTACTCGGCGACGCTTCTCGGTGTGCCCGTCCCGATCGTGATGGCGCTGGTGACGTACGCCGCGTTCCACGGCCTACTCTACCACACCCGTTTCGGCACCTACATTTTCGCGCTCGGCGGCAACCGCGAGGCGCTGCGCTATGCCGGTCTGTCGCCGAACAAGCTGCTGATCGCGGTCTATGCGATCGGTGGCGCCATGGCCGGCATCGCCGGCCTGTTGATGACGGCGCGGATGAACTCCGGCCACCCCACCGCCGGCCTCGGCCTCGAATTCGATGCCATCGCGGCCGTCGCCGTCGGTGGCACCTCGTTCGAGCGCGGCAATGGCTGGCTGCTCGGCACCCTGCTCGGCGTCCTCTCGGTTGGCGTGCTGCGCAACGGGTTGAACCTGATCTCACTGCCGTCCTCGGTGCAGGTCGCAAGCGTCGGCGTCCTCGTCATCCTCGCTCTGTTCCTCGACGGCCTCAGGAGCCGGGCATGACCGACATCAGCAAGGACACAATCACGCCGCCACACTCCCTCCTCTCGCAAGACGCCATCCAGGTGTTCTATCGCCTGCTGGCGGCACTGCTGATCTGCGCGGTGCTTGCCGTGCTCAGCGACTCTTTCCTGAGCCTTGGCAACATCCTCAACGTGCTCAGGCAGGCGAGCCTGACCTTCTTCATCGCTTCCGGCCTGACTCTGGTGGTGCTGACCGCCGGCCTCGATCTCTCGGTCGGCGCCAATGTCGCGCTGTCCGCCTGCATCGCCGGCACGGTGATCCACAAGACCGGCTCGCCGGCGCTCGGCATTCTCACCGGGCTTGCCTGCGGCGGCATCGTCGGCCTCCTCAACGGCATCATGGTCACCGCGCTGCGCATCCCCTCCTTCATCGCCACCTACGGCATGCTCTGGGTGCTGAACGGCCTCACCTATTGGTACATGGCAGGCGAAACCCTGCACGGCTTCCCCGCGGGCTTCCGCCAGATCGGCAGCGGGTATCTGTTCGGCCTGCCCATCCCGGTCTATCTGCTGCTGGTGTTCCTCGGCATCGGGACATTCTTCGCGCAGCGCACGGTCTGGGGACAGGAGATCTATGCGATCGGCGCCAATCCGGTCGCGGCGCGGCTTTCAGGCATTCCCGTCGCGCGCCGCCTGCTGCTGGTCTATGCGGTCTCGGGCACCATGGCGGGACTGGCCTCGATCATCTTCCTGTCGCGGCTCAATTCGGCGGAGGCCGATATCGGCGAGAGCCTGACCTTGCCGGCGATCGCGGCCGTGCTGATCGGCGGCACCTCGCTCTTCGGCGGCGTCGGCACGGTGTTCGGCACCTTCATCGGCGCGCTGATCCTGACTTTGGTGCTGAACGGCATGAACCTGCTGTCGGTCAGCGCCAACTGGCAGCCGCTGGTGACAGGCATCATCGTCATTCTCGCGGTCTGGCTCGACATGAAGACCCGCCGCCGCGCGCAATGAGTTCCTGAACTACCAACAAGCAAAACGAGGGATGGAGGCAACATGAAACGTAAACTGGGTTACCTGACGCTGCCGCTGCTGATGGCCGCGGCATTCACCACGGAAGCGCGCGCCGACGGCGAGACCATCGCGGTCTTCACCAAGAACCAGACCAATCCGTTCTTCCAGACGGTGCGGGTCGGTGCCGACAACATGGCGAAGGTACTGAACGCCAAGACGCTGCAATACATCCCGACCAAGCCGGACTCGATCCCCGAGCAGCTCAGCCAGATCGAGGACGTCGTGGTGAAGAAGCCGAGCGCGATCGTGTTCACGCCGGTCGACTACAAGGCGATGGTGCCCGGCGTCGAGAAGATCAACGAGGCCAAGATCCCGGTCGTCAACATCACCGACCGTTCGGCGGGCGGCAAGTTTCTGTCCTTCGTCGGCGCCGACGATTACAGCCTTGGCCTCGAGACCGCGCGCTTCCTGCTCAAGGCGCTCGGCGGGAAGGGCAACATCGTCATCATCGAGGGCGTCAAGGGCTCGCTGACCAATGTCGACCGCGTCCGCGGCTTCAACGACGCGCTGAAGGAGGCGCCTGGTGTCAAGCTGCTCGCCTCGCAGCCCGGCAACTACCAGCGGCTGCAGGCGCTCCAGGTCATGGAAAACCTGATGCAGTCGAATTCGCAGATCGACGGCGTGCTGGCTGCCAACGACGCCATGGCGGTCGGCGCGATCGAGGCGCTCGACGGTGCGAACCGGAAGGCGCAGGTTATCGGCATCAACGGCACCAAGGAAGCCATCGACGCGATCAAGTCCGGCAAGCTGCTCGCGAGCGGCGACTACAACGGCTTTGCTCAAGGCTGTCTCGGCACCATGATGGCGATCCGCTCCTTGCGCAACCAACCTGTCATCAACGAGATCGTGCTGAAGCCGACCGTGATCACCAAGGACAATTACCAGCCGTTCGACGTGCCGCTGGAGCAGCGGACCTGCCCGACCTTCGAAGACGCGAGCAAGCTCAGCGCCAAGTAAATCCACCCATCACGCCCGGACGGCCGCCTCGGCGGCCGTCCCAAGAACCGAGCCAAGACACGGAGACACCATGCTGTTCGCCATTCACGCCGTCGACCGCGCCGGCGCGCTGCCGACCCGGCTCGCCAATTACGATGCCCACAAGGCCTTCCTGAGCGACACTTCGCGCTTCGGCGTCAAGATCGTGATGTCGGGGCCGCTCATCTCCGACGATGGTCAAACGATGATCGGCAGCCTATTCCTGATCGAGGCGCCCGGCCGCGGCGAGGTTGAGGCCTTCAACCGCGCCGATCCCTTTGCCGCCGCCGGCATCTGGGAAAAAGTGACGATCACGGGCTTCCTGCGCCGGCAGGGTTGAGGCCGGCCCCATCAAAACTGCGAAAACAACCCCATGCACAGTCGAATGGGGTTTGTTTTCATTGACGAATTTCTGATGCAGATTTCACCCTTCAGCCGCTCATCGCCGCAGCGCCGTCCTCGAGATGACAGGCCACCCACTGCTCGTCCCCGGCCGCGCGGAGCACCGGCTCTTCGACCCGGCAGCGATCGAACACGAGCGGACAGCGGGTATGGAATCGGCAGCCCTTTGGCGGATTGATCGGGCTCGGAACGTCGCCCTTCAGGATGATGGGATTGCGCTCGGCGCCGGGCTCGGGCAGCGGCACTGCGGAGAGCAGCGCCCTGGTGTAGGGATGTCTCGGTGCGGCAAATATCTCGCGGCGCGGGGCGACCTCGACGATCTTGCCGAGATACATCACGGCGACGCGGTGGGTCATGTGCTCGACGATCGCAAGATCGTGGCTGATGAACAGCAGCGCGAGGCCGAACTCGCGCTGGAGATCCTGCAGCAGATTGACGATCTGCGCCTTGACCGAGACGTCGAGCGCCGAGACCGCCTCGTCGCAGACGATCAGCTCGGGCTCGGCCGCGAGCGCCCGCGCGATGCCAATGCGCTGGCGTTGGCCGCCGGAGAATTCGTGCGGCCTGCGGTTCAGCGCCTCGCGCGGCAGGCGCACGGTGTCCATCAGTGACGTGACGCGCAGCTCGAGATCTTCCGCCGATTTGGCGAGGCCGAAATTGCGGATCGGCTCGGCCAGGATGTCGCGCACGCGCATGCGCGGATTGAGGCTCGAGAACGGATCCTGGAACACCACCTGCACACGGCGGCGCATCTGCCGCATCGTGCTTGGTGCGGCGTCGTCGATGCGTTGGCCATCGAGGATCACCTGGCCTGCGGTGATGTCGAACAGTCGCAGAATGGCGCGGCCGACCGTCGACTTGCCGCAGCCGGACTCGCCGACCAGCGACAGCGTCTCGCCGCGCGCGATCTCGAAGGAGACGCCGTCGACCGCATAGACCCATTCGGACTTGCGCTGGAAGAGGCCCTTCTTGACCGGAAAGTGTTTCTTGAGGTCGTTGACCTGGAGCAACGGAATACTCATGCCGCGACGGCCCCCTTGGCCGCGTAATGGCAGGCGGCGATGTGGCGAGGCCCTTTCTCTTCGAGCCCCGGCGCATATTGCCGGCACAGATCGGTCGCAAGCGCGCAGCGGCCCGCGAAGACGCAGCCGCTGATGGGCTTGCGCAGGTCAGGCACCTGCCCGGGAATCTCGGCAAGCCTCCGTGCCGTGCCTGTTAGCGACGAGCCGAGCCGCGGCACCGCACCGAGCAAGCCTTGCGTATAGGGGTGCCGCGGCGAACGGAACAGCTCGGCCACAGGGGCTTCCTCGACCTTGCGGCCGGCATACATCACCATGACGCGTTCGGCGATCTCGGCGACGACGCCGAGATCGTGGGTGATCAGAATGATGGCAGCGCCGACCCGGCTCTTCAGGTCCAGCATCAGCTTGAGGATCTGCGCCTGGATGGTCACGTCGAGCGCGGTGGTCGGCTCGTCGGCGATCAGAAGCTTGGGATTGCAGGCGAGCGCGATCGCGATCATGACGCGCTGGCGCATGCCGCCGGAGAGCTGATGCGGATATTCGCGCACGCGGCGCTTCGGCTCGGGAATGCCGACCAGCGTCAGCATCTCGATCGCGTGCGCCTCGGCGGCCTGCTTGTCGAGACCCTGATGGATCATCAAGGTCTCGCGGATCTGACGGCCGACGGTGAGCACCGGGTTCAGGCTCGTCATCGGCTCCTGGAAGATCATCGAGATGTCGTTGCCGCGGATCGCGCGCATCTCGCGGTCGGAAAGCTTAAGGAGGTCCCTGCCCGCAAAGCGGATGGTCCCTGCGATCCTGCCCGGCGGCTCCGGGATCAATCGCATCAGCGACATCGAGGTCACGGACTTGCCGCAGCCAGACTCGCCGACGATGGCGAGCGTCTCTCCTTCGTTGACATGGAAGGACACGCCGTCGACCGCGCGGTTGATGCCGCCGGGAGTGCGGAAATGGGTCTGGAGATTTTCGACTTCGAGCAAAGCCATCGCGATCAGCCTCGACGCATCAGAGGCGACATCACAGACTCTTCGCCATGCGCGGATCGAGCGCATCGCGAAGGCCGTCGCCAAGCAAATTCACGGCGAGAACCGTGACGGAGAGGAAGGCCGCCGGGAAGAATACGATGTAGGGCTTGACCTGCCACAGCGCGCGGCCCTCGGCCATGATGTTGCCCCAGGATGGAATGGTCGGCGGCGTCCCGGCGCCGATGAACGACAGGATCGCCTCGGTGATCATGGCGCTGGCGCAGATGTAGGTCGCCTGCACCAGCATCGGTGCCACCGTGTTGGGCAGGATATGCCGGAGAATGATCATCGGCGTGCGCGTGCCGCAGGCGACGGCTGCGTCCACGTAGGGCTGCTCACGCAGGGACAGCACCACGCTGCGGACGAGGCGCGAGACACGCGGGATCTCGGCAACGGTGATGGCGAGGATGACGTTGCCGACGCTGCCCCGCGTCAGCGCCATCAGCGCGATCGCGAGCAGGATCGGCGGGATCGACATCAAACCATCCATGAAGCGCATCAGAATGCCGTCGGCCCAGCGGATGAAGCCGGAGACCATGCCGATGGCGAGACCGGCGGCGGACGCGAAGATGGCAACTGACAGGCCGACCGTGAGCGAGACGCGGGCGCCATAGAGCACGCGCGAATAGATGTCGCGGCCGAGCACGTCGGTGCCGAACCAGAAATCGGCCGACGGTGCGCGGGTGCGTTTTGCCGGCGCGAGCGCGGTCGGATCGACCGTCCCGAGATAGGGCGCGAAGATCGCGATCAGGACCAGCGTCAGCAGCAGCGCGCCGCCGATCGCAACGGTGGGGTGGCCGCGCAACAACCCGATCAAGCCTCGCCGGATCGTGACCGGCCGGAGGATCTCGGGCAGTTGCGGGGCAAGGACGAGGCCGGTCGGGAGCGATTGCGGATTGACGGTCGTATCGGTCAATAGCGGATCCTCGGGTCAACGAGCGTGTAGATGACGTCGATCATCAGATTGACGAGGACGTAGACGAAGCTGAACAGCAGCACGATGCCCTGGATGACGGGATAGTCCCGGCGCAGGATGGCATCGATCGTGAGCCGGCCGAGGCCGGGGATTGCGAACACGCTTTCGGTGACCACCGCGCCGCCGATCAGGAGCGCGATGCCGATGCCGATCACGGTCACGATCGGCACCGCCGCGTTCTTCAGCGCGTGAATGAACAGGATGCCGCCCTGCCCGAGGCCCTTGGCCTTGGCCGTGCGGATATAGTCCTGTTGCAACACTTCGAGCATGGCGGCACGGGTGATGCGCGCGACCAGCGCGATATAGACGCAGCCGAGCGCGATCGCCGGCAGGATCAGGTTCTCCAGCCACGGCCAGAAACCTTGCGTGAGCGGCGTATAGCCCTGCACCGGCAGCCATTCCAGCTCGAGCGCGAAGACGTAGGCGAGCATGTAGCCGACCACGAAGACCGGTAGCGAGAAGCCGAACACGGCAAAGCCCATGATGACGCGGTCGATCAGGCTGCCGGCCTTCCACGCCGCCACCACGCCGAGCGGCACCGCCACCACGATCGTGAGCAGCAGCGTGACGATCATCAGCGACAGCGTCGGCCCCAAGCGCTGTCCGATCATCGCCGACACCGGCAGGTTGGTGAAGATCGAGGTGCCGAGATCGCCGTGCAGGATGCGCCAGACCCAGCTTCCGAACTGGATCAGGAAGGGCCGGTCGAGGCCGAGACTCTGGCGGATGCGCTCCACATCCTCCGGGCTCGCCTGGTCGCCCGCGATCACCACGGCCGGATCACCCGGCGCAATGTAGAGCAGGCTGAACACGAACAGTGCGACGATTGCCATGACCGGCAAGGTCGCGACGATGCGACGGAGGATGTAAGAGAGCATCTGGCCTCAGCGCGCGATCATGCGGACTTCGACACGCCCCAGAAGAACGGCAGCGGCCCCTTGGTGATGCCGGAGACGTTCTTGCGCCAGGCCGTGTAGGTCAGGAAGAAGCCGGTCGGCGCGTAGACGACATCCTCGATCGCCGCCTTGTTGACCCGTCCGATCGCCGCCTTCTCTTCGTCGACACTCTTGGCGTCAAACCAGCCAGTGATCTCCTTCTCGGTGTTCGGGCTGTTCGGCCAGCCGAACCAGGCCTTGTCTCCGTTGGCGCGGATGGCCGTGTAGGCGGCGGGCGTGATGCAATCGGCGCCGGCATGCCAGCTGTGGAACATGTTCCAGCCGCCCTGTCCCGGTGGTGTCTTTGCGGCGCGACGGGAGCCGACCGTGCCCCAATCGGTCGCGACGAAGTCGACATTCATGCCGAGCTTCTTCAGCAGGTCCGCGGTGACGTCGCCTTGCGCCTTCGTGATCGGCTGATCCTGCGCGACCAGGCACGTCACCGGCTGGCCGGAATAGCCGCTCTCGGCCAGAAGCTTCTTGGCGGCGTCGAGGTCGCGCTTGCCCTTCAGGATCTCGCCGCCCATATCGTTGTAAACAGGCGTGTCCGGCGTGAAGAAGCCGGGCAACGACTTCCACAATGCGTTGTCGTCGCCGACGATGGCGCGCATGTAGTCTTCCTGGCTGAGCGCCATCAGCACCGCACGCCGCGCCCGCACGTCGTTGAACGGCGCGAACAGATGGTTCATGCGGAACGAGCCGATATTGCCGAGGGGATCGCCGATGTCGACGCTGATGTTCTTGTTCTTCTTCAGCACGGGCACGAGATCGGCGATGGGGTTTTCCCACCAGTCGACCTCGCCGTTCTGCAATGCGGCTGCTGCAGTGGCCGGATCCGGCATCACGATCCACTCGATACGATCGACCATGATCTGCTTGCCGCCGGCCAGCCACGACGCCTTCTCCTGCCGCGGCACGTAATCGGTGAACTTCTCGAACACCGACTTGGCGCCGGGGACCCATTCGCTCTTGGCGAACTTCATCGGGCCCGAGCCGATATATTCGGTGATCTGCTTGAAGGGATCGGTCTTGGCGATGCGCTCGGGCATGATGAAGGAGCATGGCGCGTTGTTCTTGGCGAGCGCGTAGAGCATTTTCGGGAAGGGCTGCTTCAAGACCCATTTGAAGGTGCGGTCGTCGACGGCGGTCAATTCCTGCTGGATCGCGAGGATCATCAGCCCCATCGGATCGCGTGCAGCCCAGCGCGACAGGCTCGCAACGACGTCCTTGGCAAGCACCGGCTCGCCGTCGTGGAACTTGAGGCCCGGGCGCAGCTTGAAGGTCCAGATCTTGCCGTCGTCGGAGGTCTCCTCGGACTCGACCATTTGCCGCTGCGGCTGCAGTCGCGCATCGATGCCGTAAAGCGTGTCCCACACCATCGCCGCGGCATTGCGCACGACATATTGCGTGCCCCAGATCGGATCGAAATTGGCGAGATTGGCCTGCGGCACGAAGCGGAGCGTGCGAGCCGAGGCGCCTTGCGCGATGGCCGGGGCCGAGAGTCCAGTCAATGCCAGACCGCCCGCGCCCGCCAGTCCCTTCAATACGGTCCTGCGATCCATGAAGTCCTCCCAGTAATGCCAGTGATCCGGCCATCGTTGGCCAAGGGCAGGTGAAACCAGAGCCCATTCGCTTGCAAATGGTATGCCACTAACCGGCCCTTCGCCAGCAGGATCTCACCGCTATTTGGACCCTCCCAAGCCTCGAAGAGCCGCCGCGCGTTGCGATCGTCGCTGGTTCGCCTGAGGTCAGCCTGTCAGGGAGAGCCGCAAGCGCCGCCAGCCGATGACGACGCCGGTCATGGAGAACACGAAGCCTAGCGCACAGAGGCCGACGATCATGACATCGCGCAAACGCGGATGTGCCATGAGAATCGGAAAATCGAGTGTGTGGAGTGCGCCATACAGCCAACGATAGGCGCGGCGCGAGGCATCCAGCCGTTGCAGCACGCGGCCGTCCGCGCCATCGATGTCGAACCAGAGATCGCCGCAGCGCGAGCGAAAGACAGGAGCAGCCGGGAGAGCCGATCGCATGAGGTAGACATCGTCATCGGCGACGACGACCGGCGTCTTGCAGTCCGGGGAGAGGCGCGCCGTCAGTGCCGATACCTCGCGCGCGCTGAGAAAGGCCGTCCGCTGCTGGTGCGGCAGATCCCCTGCCCCGATCAATCTCTGATCATCGAGCGCGACGCGGTCGCGCCGATAGACAGTGCCATTGAAGCCGAACCATTCGACCTCGCGGGCCGAGGAGGATATTGGCTGGCGATCGAGCGATGCGACCTCCCGCCAATCCGGCGCACCGTTGATCACGCCGGCCTCTGGAGGCATCAACTGTCCGGGCGAGAACAACCGCCCGTGGTCCATCGAGAGCCAGCCGCTGAAGATCCAGGTGAGCACGAACACCATCGCCGCCAGGCCGAGGAGGTGATGCAACGCGTGCCAGCCGCGGTAAGGCGTTGCGAGTTGACCGTCCCTCATCCGCAGCCGGATGATCCCGAGCGCCGCGCCAAGCACGGCCGCGATCAGGGCCAGCAGCGACAATGTCCAGACGACGCCGTCCCATAGCGCCCAATTTCGCCTCAGCACGGTCGGATAGATCCAGTGCAGCACGCTGCCCACGAGGTTCCACCCCCGTTCGCTCCGTATCGTGTCGAGGACCACTTCGCCGGTGCGCGAGGAGACGTATATTTCCGTGCCGTCGGGATCTGCGAGCACGATGCGAAACAGCGGGCGATGTCGATCGAAGCCGTTCGGCACGGTCCACTGATCGTGGTCCGCCTGCGCCTGCACTGTTGCTTGCGCGGCGTCGAGCCCGCGACGGCTGGCATGATCGCGCGCAATCGCGAGAGCGATGTCGACCGACCTCACCAAGGCGTCACCTCCGTCGGACGCGTGCAACGCGCGCAGCCCCGATGCTCCCGCGACAACGTAAGCGAGTCCATCGCTGCGCCGGATCAACCTGACCCGTGTCGCGTCCCTCATTCCACTCGCGACCACGGCGTCCGCAACCGCGATCTGCGGCTCCGCGCGCTCGACCGGCGCGAGCCCTGCAAATCGCTCCGCTTCCGTCAGCGACGGAAACGGAACGAAGTGCATGACGATGCCGGTCGCGAACCACATCGCGAACAGCAGGCAGAACGCAATCCCGAGCCAGCGGTGCAGCAGGACGGTCGCGCGCATCATGCGGTCAGCGTCCTACCATTTGAAGGACGCCGAGAGTTCGTAGGTTCGGGGCGCGCCCAGGAGAATCTGGTCCGGATAGAACGGATCGCCCCAGATCGCGTAGCGCTTGTCCGTGATGTTGCGAACGCGGAAAGTCAGCCTGGCCTTCTCCACCGCGTTGAACACTGTCCTGGGGATGTCGACGAAGGCGTAGACGTCGGCAACGGTATACGCCTTCATTGTCACCGTGTTGGCGTCGGTGTTGTAGCGGTCGCCGACATGGCGGCCGGTGATGCCGAGCTCCACCGGCCAGGGCGTGAAGAACCGGTAGGACGCGCCGGCGTTCGCGACGATGCGCGGCACGTTCGGCGGCGTATTGCCGGAAAACGAGCCGCCGGTGAAATTGTAATCGGCATAGCGCGCATCGACATAGGCGATGTTGCCCCATAGCCTCAACGGTTCGATCGGCCGAACGGACGCGGCGAGCTCGACGCCCTTGGATTCCTGTCGTCCCGCGATGTTGAGTTGCATCCCGCCGGCCGCTGCATAGACATTCTTGCGCTGGATGTCGTATGCCGAGAACGACCATTCGGCCCTGTTGTCCCAGAACAGGTGTTTGACGCCGGTCTCGTAGGTGCGCGCGGTGGTCAGGTCGAGCGGCTGGGTGGGTGCGAGCAGGAAGATGTTATTGGCTGCGACGTCGGCGCCGGTGGCGTATTGGCTGTAGAAGGTCAGGCCGGGAACGGCCTCCCAGGTGTAGCCGATGCGGCCGGTCACCGGCGCCCAGTCTTTGGTGTACGGAAAACCTGCCTTTACGAGGCCGTTGACGTCGGTCGAGTTGCGGTCGAGCCCGATATGTTCGACGCGCAGGCCACCAACCAGCGCGAAGCTGCGCGTCAGCTTCAGCCGGTCTTCGAACGACAGCGCCTCGTTGTCGATGCGCGCGGTCTGTTGCTGCGTCGTGAGCAGGCCGTAAAAGCCACGGTTGGGATCGACCAGCGAAACGGAATCGCCGGGAAAGTTCGCCGCGCCGGGCCTGACGAAATCGAGATAGCTCGACGAGAGCGTCGTGACCAGCCGGTTGTCGAAACCGGCGATATCGGTATCCCAGATCAGGTCGGTGACGTTGCCGACCAGGCGCTGGCTGTGCGCGACATAGAAGCGCTCGCGATCGACCAGGTTCGTGGTGGAATTGAACGCCTCGATCTCATTGTTGAACCATTTGCGCTCGGCGCCGTAGCCGTACGCCTGGCTTTTCAACGTCAGGTCAGGCGCCAGCTTCAGCTCGAAACCGCCACGCAGCCATACTTCCTGCGCCACGTTCTTGTTGTCGAGCACGTTGTAGTTGGTGTTGAAGGTGCGGTCGTCGATGGTGACAGCACCGAGATTGGTTCCGTTGTAGTTCGAGACGTAATTGCCGGAGACGATGCCGCTCGTCGCGTGCGAGCCGCTGAAGGCGATCGGCACCAGCGGTGCGCCCCAATAGGCTTTCGAGCGGTCCTCGCGGTACTCGATCGCGCCCCAGATCTTGAGGCTGTCCGAGATGCGGTAATTGAGCTGGCCGGACGTGCCGAACGTCTTGACGTTGGTGTCGTCGGCAAAGCCGTTGAGCGCGGAACGGCTGATGTCGAAGCGGTAATCGAGGCCTTGCACGTTGGTGCTGCCGCCCGAACCGTAATGGGTGCGGAACGAGTTCAGCGAATCCCAGGAGAAATCAGCTTCGTTCCGGATAGCTCCGGTGTGCGGCTGCTTGGTGACGAAGTTGACGGCTCCGCCGGCGGCGCCCTCGCCCGACATCAGCGAGGCCGGACCTTTGAGGAATTCCACCGCCTCCAGATTGGCGGTGTCGGTGATCCGCGAGGTCATGTTCTGCGGACCGATCTTGATGCCGTTGTAGAGCGTGTTGATCTGGCTGTTGGTGAAGCCGCGCATGGAAAAGCCCGCAGGCTCGGCTGGATTGTCGCCGGAGGTAACGCCGACGGCGCCCTGCGCCACCTCGGACACGGTGCGATAGCCCTGCTCGCGCATCGTCTCGGCCGAGATCACCTCGACGGTTGCGGGCGTCTGCCGCACCGCCAGGCCGAGCCGCGAGGCGCTTTCGGCCACGGCATTGGAGTTGAGCGGCGTCGGTGCGGTCGCGGCGGGCAAGGCGGGCGTGGGCGCCGTTACTGCGCTCGCCGGCCTGCGCGCGGCCGCGCGGCGCGGGCTTTGCGCGTCCCGGCCGGCTGGTCTCGCCTGCTTGCGGGCCTCGGCCGGCGATACCTCGACAGGCGGCAGGGGTTCGCGCAGCTGCTGCGCCAGCGCAGCGGGCAGATCGAGAACGGCAAAGAATGTGAGGGCGGTGGAGGCGAGCAGGAATTCTCGCGATCGTACGATGCGGATGGACAACACGGTTTCGGACCTCGGTATGACGTCAGTGGCACGTCACAGCGAACGAGGTCTCACCTTTGGCCTTGCAGCCGTCCGATGAAGCCGAATGCCTGTACTCCCCGACCGACATCTTCGCGTGTGACCACGGCTGACGGCAGGTCTCCTGGCTCGCGGGTCAGTACCTTGCATCGCCTTCCCGGGACCGAGATACCCAGTGGCTCGTGAGGCAAGATTCGCCGCTCACAGTTGCGGGGGCAGCCACGGCATTGGGGACAACGTCCCCGCACCGCATTCCCTTTTCATCCCCTCTCGGGGAAACCGTCGGGAGCATCTAGGATTACCATCAAGACAGAGTCAATGTGCGAGTTGCGGCGTTATGGTCACCACGACCAACTTCCTTGGAGATGAGCATGGAAGGCGAGACCTTCCTCTGGCTGATACGGCACGCACCCGTCGAGGGCGTGAAGGGGACGATCCACGCCGCCGACGCGCCGGCCGATCTCGGCGACCACGCGCAACTGGAGGCGCTGCAGCGGCGTCTGCCTGGGAATGCCGTCAGCTATGCCAGCCCCTCGCGGCGCACGGTCGAAACTGCGCGCGCACTGGGGCTCGAACCGGAGTTGATCGGTGAATTCCGCGAGCAGGATTTCGGCGACTGGACAGGCCATCGGCACGACGAGCTTTCCGCAACCGGCGGCGAGACTTACGCGCAGTTCTGGAGTGATCCGGCTGGCGGACGCCCGCCGGGCGGCGAGAGCTTTGCGGATCAGGTCGCGCGCGTCCGGCTGGGTCTGTCGCGGATCGGGACCGGATCGGCCACGCTCGTCGTGCATTCCGGCACCATCCGCGCCGCGCTCTGCATCGCGCTGGACCTCACGCCACAAGCCGCCCTGCGCTTCGTGATCGATCCGCTGTCGCTGACCCGGATCGATCGCCTGGCGGCCGGCTGGCGCGTCGTCGCTGTCAATCAGCGGATCAGCTAGGTCTGTCAGGCACGTTGGCCTGTGCGAATGTTGCCATGCCGTTGTGGAGCGCGCAGGCGAGGCGCACCAGCGGCAGCGCGATGGCAGCCCCCGATCCCTCGCCGAGCCTGAGATCGAGGCTGATCAGCGGCTGCACGTTCAGTGCCCGCAGCACCAGACGATGCCCCTGCTCGGCCGATTGATGCGAGGCAAGCAGGAACGGCTGGCACGACGGATTCAGCCGCACTGCTGCGAGCGCTGCCACCGACACGATGAAACCGTCGATCATGACCGGGATGCGGGCTTGCGCGGCCGCGATGATCGCCCCTGAGATCGCCGCGATCTCGAGGCCGCCGACGGCGCACAGGATTTTGTCGGTCGTCTCCCCCGCAACGCCATGCAGCGCAATCGCGGCATCGATCACGCGTGCCTTGTGCGCGCGGCCGGCCGCATCGACACCGGTGCCGCTGCCTGCAATCTCCCCGGCACTCACGCCGAGCAGGCCCGCCGCAATCGCCGCCGACGCCGTGGTGTTGCCGATGCCCATCTCGCCGAAGATCAGCAGATCGGGCTGATTGGTCGCCGCACGCGCAACCGCGCGCCGGCCGGCTTCAAAAGCAAACGCCAGCTCCGCAGGCTGGAGCGCGGCCTCGACGCTGAAATCGCGGGTGCCGCCGCGCGGCTTGTCGGTGATGATGCCGCCCATCTCGCCTGGCGCCAGCGTGCCGGCGTCGACCACCTCCAGGCTCGAACCAAGCTCCTGCGCCAGCACCGAGATCGCCGCGCCGCCGGCGGCAAAATTCGCCATCATCGCGATGGTCACTTCTTGCGGATAGGCCGAGACGCCTTGCGCGACGATGCCGTGATCGCCGGCGAAGACGATGATCGGCACGCGCGCGGCGCGGGGCAGCTCCGTCGCCTGCAGGCCGGCAAGCTCGATCGCAAGCTGCTCGAGCCGGCCGAGTGCACCGGTTGGTTTTGTGAGCTGCGCCTGCCGCGCGATCGCCGCCTCGCGATGGAGCGCGGAGATTTCGGGGCACTGTCGATAGACCCATTCGGGGAGCATGCTGCCTCGCTTAACCCGCGCGCTTGAGGATGTAGCTGTCCATGATCCAGCCGTGCCGCGCGCGTGCATCCTGCCGCGCGGCGACGATGCGCTCGCCGACATCGGCCAGCGCGCCGGACAGGATGATCTGATCGGGCATGCCGAGATAGGCTCCCCAATAGATGTGGAGACCTGCCGCATCCAGCGACTGGAACGCCGTGCCGCCGTCGAGCATCACCACCACGGTGTCGACACCTTGCGGCCAGCCGCCCTCGCGCAAGCGCCGCCCCGTCGTGACCAGAAAAGGCTCGCCGATATCATTGAGCGGCAACGCATGTGCAGCGCAGAGCGCCTGGATCGAGGTGATGCCGGGCACGACCTCGATGTCAGGCGCCGGATTGAGCCGACGCGCAATGCGCAGCGAGGAATCGTAGAGCGAGGGATCGCCCCAGATCAGCAGCGCAACCTTGCCCTCGCCTGCAAGGTGTCTTGCGATCGTCTGCGACCAGGTCGCGGCCACCGCATCGTGCCAATCGTCCACGCCCTTGCGGTAATCCGTTTCACCGGCGTCGCGCACGGGAAGATCGAACTCGGCGATTTCGGTCTTGTCGCTTGTGAGCACGTCCGCGCAGATCGTCCGACGGAGATCGGCAAGGTCGGACTTCGCCGTTCCCTTGCGCGGGATCAGGACGAGATCGGCCGCGTTGATGGCGCGGATCGCGGCGCGCGTGAGCTGGTCGGGATCGCCGCAGCCGATGCCTATCAGGGAGAGCGTGAGCATCGCGAGCGCGAGGGGCGGCGTACCGCCCCTCGCTGATCTCTCAGGCCGCGTTGTGCAGGCGCGGGGTAACGAGGCCGGGCGCGGTGACCCCACGCAGCGACTTCGCCAGCGCCAGCACGGCGAGATCGGCGAGCGGCTCGATCACGATGACGAGCGCGTAGGACGCCGCGAACGTCGCAATGCTCGCGAGGTTGCTCATCGCAAAACCGGAGCCATAGAGAGCCCAGAACGCCACCCAGGCGATCACGCCGGCCTGGTAGGTCGTCGAGAGCGCCAGCGCCTGCCGGTACTTGAGATCGACATAGGCGGTGTTGCGCGGAATGATCCGCGTGGCGATCGCCTGGATCGCGAACAGCGGCACCAGCAGTGTGGTGACGTTCATGCCGTATTGCGGCAGGTCGGGTGGCTCAAAGAAGATGCCCTGGAACAGCAGGCCGAAGGCGAGGCCAAAGGCGGCAGGCGCAGGGCCGAACAGCAAGAACAAGGTCGAGCCGAGAATGAAGTGGACTTCGGAGACGCCGACCGGGAAGTGCGGCAGGATCTCGAAGAAGATGAAGACGAGCGCCGTCGTGGCCAGCGTCCGCACGGCGAACGAGACGACGCCCTGCTCGCGCACGGTCTCGGCCGCGAGCTTCAAGGCAACGCCACCTGCGGCGATGCCGGTTGCGTAACTCAACATGAGCTTGGCGTCGGATACCAGTCCGGGTTCGATATGCATGGCTCAATTCCTTCCTGCCGTCACACCCGACGGCCTTGGCCTCAAAACGTGCAGGGCCGGTCTCCTGGCTCGCGGTTCACTGGGGTTCTTCGGCCTTCCCGAGCCTTGCGGCCCAGTGGCTGATCGAAGTCCCTCACCGCTTACAGTCGCGGGGGCGGCTGGGGTTTTGGGCGCCGCAACTTGGTCCGCCCACCCCCATTCCCGATTATGCTCCGGCGCTTTGCGCCGCGTTGAGCACCATGCCTCTCCTGTGTGCCCCTTTCGGCGAGCCTGCGTCAAGGGGCGAAGGGTGGCCGCTTCCGTCACGACGGTTGATCCCCCGCCAGCGCGCCGAACAGGATTACCGCGGCCGTCGAGGCGGCGCCGCCGCGGGCAAGCTGCTCGGCAAGCTCGGCAATGGTGGTGCGGACCAGCCGCTCGTCGGAGCGGCCGAGGGATTCGGCAAACAGCGCCGGCGTATCCGCGGCGAGACCGTGCGCGATCAATTTTGCGGCAAGCGCCGGAAAGGTGCGCCGGCCCATATAGACAACCGTCGTCGCTTCGGGGTCGGCCAGCGCGGCCCAGTTCAGATTGGGCGGCAGCTCGCCGGTGACGTCGGCTCCGGTCACGAACTGTACGCGCCGCGAGGTGTGGCGACGGGTCAGGGGAATGCCGGCTTGCGCGGCGGCCACACAGGCCGAGGTGACGCCGGGGATGATCTCATAGCCGATGCCCGCCTCGCGCAGCGTCTCCAACTCTTCTTCGAGCCGGCCGAAAATGCCGGCATCGCCCGACTTGAGCCGTGCCACGCGCACGCCTGTTGCGGCATAGTCGACCAGGAGACGGTTGACATGATGCTGCCTGGTCGAGGGTCGCCCGGCCCGCTTCCCGACCGCGACGAGATTGGCGCCGGGCCGGGCGAGATCGAGGATCGCGCCCGAGGCAAGATCGTCGTAGAGCACGACGTCGGCCTCCCGCAGCCGCGCAGCGCCCTTGAGCGTGAGCAGTTCGGGATCGCCGGGGCCGGCGGAGATGAAGGAGACAAAACCGCTCACCGGTCCTCCGCGATCAGATGGAAGAACGTGCCGGTGGCCTGCCCTCGCCGCGAGCCCGTTTCGGCAATGACAGCGCCCGTTGCATCGTGCACGACGGCCAGCGCCGTGTCGGGCTGGGCGATGATGGTCGAATAGTGAAACTCGTGGCCGCGCAGACGCGCGCCGGCCCGATGGCCCGGCATCGGTGCGGCGAGTTCGGCGAGGCGGTAGCCCAGATGCATGCGGCGTTTCGCAAAGCTCGTCTCGAGGCCAAGCAGGCCTGTCATCTCATGGCGGATACCGTCCGCGTCGGTCAAAGCGGTTCCCAGCACCATATAGCCCCCACATTCGCCATGCACCGGCCGCGTTTCGGCGAAGGCGCGCAAGGAACCGTGAAAGCTCGCGTTGGCGGCAATCCTGCCGGCATGAAGCTCCGGATAGCCGCCGGGCAGCCAGCAGACGTCGGCGCTCGCGTCAGGCGCTTCATCGGCCAGCGGCGAGAACGGCAATATCTCGGCGCCCGCCGCGCGCCAGGCTTCCAGCATATGCGGATAGACGAAGGAGAACGCGGCATCGCGCGCGAGCGCAATGCGCTGGCCGGGCGGCGTCACGTTCAGGCCGTTCGCGGCAGGCGGCGGCGACCAGGAACCTGCCGACCGCAGCACCGCGTCGAGATCGACATGCTCGGCAACGAAGCGCGCGGCCTCGTCGATTAGCTTGCCGATCTCCGTCTGCTCTTCGGCCTGGACGAGGCCGAGATGCCGCTTCGGCAGGCTGATCTCGGCATGACGCGGCAGTGCGCCGAAGACGGCGATGCCCACATCGTTGAGCGCGCGCCGTACGAGATCTTCGTGACGCGGGCTGGCGACACGATTGAGCACGACGCCCGCGAGTCTCACGCCGGGTCGATAATCGCGAAGGCCCGCGGCGATCGCCGCCGCGGTCTGCGCCTGACCCGAGGGATCGATCACCAGCACCACCGGCCAGCCCAGCATCTCCGCGATATCCGCGGTGGCACCGGTGCCGGAGACACCGCGCGCGGCGACGCCGTCGAAAAGGCCCATCGACCCCTCGGCGAGGACGATATCTGCGTCCGCACCGCGGCGGACGAGATGCGCTATTCCTCCGCGGTCCATCGCCCAACTGTCGACGTTGACGGAAGCGCGCCCCGTGGCGGCGGCGTGGAAGGCGGGATCGATGTAGTCAGGCCCACTCTTGAAGCACTGCACGTTCAGGCCGCGATTGCGCCAAGCGCGCGCGAGCGCCAGCGTCAGCGTGGTCTTGCCGACGCCCGAGGCCGGTGCGGAGATGACGAGGCCTGCTGCCATCACGTCGCCTCCGGAAAGCGCGGCTCGGTCCCAACAGGCCGATAACGGCGGTCGTAGTCGGCGGCATAGAGGCGGCTCTCGTCGAAATCCGCAGCGCCAAGCGTCTTGCCGACCAGGATCAGCGCGGTGCGCTCCATCTCCGTGCCGACTGCGGCATCGAGCGTGCCGAGCGTCGCGCGGACGATGCGCTGGTCCGGCCAGCTCGCGCGCCAGACGATGGCGACCGGACAGTCCGCGCCGTAATGCGGCGTGAGCTCGGCGACGACGTTGTCGAGCAGATGGATCGACAGATGGATCGCGAGCACCGCGCCGGTCGCGGCGAATGCGGCCAGCTTTTCGCCTTCAGGCATAGCGCTGGCGCGGCCCGGCGTGCGCGTGAGCACTACCGTCTGGGCGAGACCGGGCAGCGTCAGCTCTGCCTCCAGCGCCGCCGCCGCAGCGGAGAAAGATGGCACACCTGGCGTCACCGAATAGGGAATGCCAAGCGCGCGCAGACGGCGGAGCTGCTCGCCCATCGCGGACCAGATCGAGAGATCGCCGGAATGCAGCCGCGCGACGTCCTTGCCGTTTGCATGCGCGGCGACGATCTCCGCGATGATCTCGTCGAGCGACAGCGGCGCAGTGTTGACGATGCGCGCCCCACGCGGGCAATGCGCCAGCACGCCTTCAGGCACCAGCGAGCCGGCATAGAGACAGACCGGACAGGCCGCGATCAGGTCGCGGCCGCGCAAGGTCAGCAAGTCAGGCGCGCCCGGTCCTGCGCCGATGAAATGCACCGTCATGCGCCGCCTCCTTCGGCGATGGCCGCGGTCGCGGTGCGATCCTGCGAGACTACGCGCGTCGCAATCAGCCGCGCGCCCGGGCCAACCGCAGCGAGCGCTGCGGCTTCGGCAATCGAACCCGTCCCGAATGTCTCGGCAACGAGCTTCGACTGCGTCGGCGTGTCGATGCCCGCCAGTACATCGGCCGGAACAGCCTTGATCGGCACACCGCACTCACGCGCGAGCTGCTTCAACGATTCTGTGTCGGCCTTGTCGCTGACAGTCGCCATGGCTGCGAGACCTTCGGCACCACCCGCCGCCAGCAGCGCTTCGCGCAACGAGGCCAGCGTGACATCCTTCCTGAAACCCAGTCCGGCGACCTTCATCGGACCGTACTCCATTGCACCAATGGACGTGCCGCGTCCCAGGACCGATAGCGGCCGAGCGGCGCGGCATGCGCGATCTCCACCCGCATCAGCTCGCCGCCGTGGCGCTGATGCAGCTCGCCAAGCAGCGCGTCCGTCTCCAGCGTCACCCCGTGAGCAACCAGCCGCGTCCCCGGCGCAAGCGGCGACCAGATCGCATCGAACATCGCATGATCGAGACCGCCGCCGACGAAGACGGCATCCGGCGCTTCCAGCCCAGCAAGAGCTTCCGGTACCCTCCCCGAGACGACCATGATCCGATGCGAAAGTCCGAATGCGGCTGCATTCTTGCGGATGTTCGCGACACGATCCTCACGCGCCTCGATTGCGGTCGCCGTCCCGCCGCACAGTGCCCACTCGACCGAGATCGAGCCCGAGCCGGCGCCGATGTCCCACAGCCGCTCGCCGGGCCGCGGCGCCAGCGCCGAAAGCGCGAGCGCGCGCACCGGCCGCTTTGTGATTTGTCCGTCGTGGACGAACAGATCGTCTGACAGGCCCGAACTCCGCGGCATGCCTTGTCCGCCATTTGCCTCGATGGCGACTGCGACAAGGGCTCCAGCGAGATCACCTGCAAAGCTATCGGCGCGACATTCTCCGATGCTTTCTTGCGGCCCGCCAAGGGCAGCGAGCGTCCAAAAGGTCGACGCGCCCCATCCGCGCTCGCTCAACCATCTTGCGAGATCGCCAGCCGCTGTCCCGCCGCGTACGAGGCAGATGATGCGTGCGCCTTGCGCCAGATGCGGAACGAGACGTTCGAACGGTGCGGCGTGGAGTCCGAGGCAGGCGACGATTTCGAGGCGCCAGCCAAGTCGCGCAGCGGCGAGCGAGAAGGTCGACGGCGCGGAATGCGCAATCCACTCGCCGGCCTGAAGCGTCTCGGCTAGAACAGCGCCCGCACCGTGCCAGAACGGATCGCCGGAGGCCAGCACCACCGTCGGCCGGTCGCGGCGGCTCAGCACGACATTGGCATCGAACGGCACCGGCCATGAACGGCCACGGCTCCCGACGCCGGCAAGTGCGAGGTGCCGTTCACCGCCGAACACGGTTTCGGCAGCGTCGAGCGCCTTTCGGCTTGCCTCCGACAGCCCGGCAAGGCCATCCTCGCCGATACCGATGATGGTCAGCCAGGGATCAGCCATGATGCGCGCCCTCATACTGGGCGGAACTGCCGATGCGAGCCTGCTCGCCGGAGAGATGGCGCGCGCGCGCATCGATGCCATCTATTCGTACGCCGGTCGCACTCACGTGCCGGCCGATCAGCCGCTGCCGACCCGCATCGGCGGTTTCGGCGGCGTGAGCGGGCTTGCGGGTTACATCCGCGACGAGCGCATCACGCATGTGATCGACGCGACGCATCCCTTCGCCGCCGAGATGAGCCGCAATGCGGCCGCGGCGTGCGCGGAAACCGATACGCCGCTGATCGCGCTGGAGCGCGCGCCCTGGGCGATGGCGAACGGCGACAACTGGATCGAAACAGCTGATCTCACCGCCGCCGTCGCGGCTCTGCCCGAGATGCCCGCAAAAGTATTCCTCGCCATCGGCCGCCAGCACATCGCGCCGTTCGCGACGAAGCCACAGCATGCCTATACGCTGCGCTTCGTCGATCCGCCCGAAGCGCCCCTTCCCTTTGCGGCCGACGTCATCGTATCGCGTGGACCATTCACCCTTGATGGCGAACTGGAGATGATGCGGGCGCGCGGCATCGCCTGGATCGTCGCCCGCAATTCCGGCGGCGACGGTGCGCGCGCCAAGATCGACGCGGCGCGCATGCTCGGCCTTCCCGTGGTCATGATCTCGCGGCCGGAGCTGCCCGAGCGCCGACGGGTTGAGAGCGTCGCCGAGGTGATGCAGTGGCTCGGTCATTCGACCCGCCTCGGTGCATAGACCCAGCGGCCGACGCGGCGCGTCTGCGAATTTCCGACGATGACCAGCGTGCGCATATCGGCCATCTCGGGCGTCGCTTCGTTCAGAGTCACCGTCTCGATCTTCTCGTCAGCCGCACTGACCGCACGCGCAAAGATCACGAGGCGCTCGCCGCAGCCTGCTTCGCGAAGCACAGAAAGCGTACGGCCAAATCCTTCCGGCCGGCTTGCCGAGCGCGGATTGTACATCGCGATGGCGAAGTCAGCCGCGGCGGCAAGCCTCAAGCGCTTCTCGATCACCGCCCACGGCTTGAGGTTGTCGGAGAGATTGATCGCGCAGAAATCATGACCGAGCGGCGCGCCGGCTCGGGCGGCAGCCGCCAGCATCGCGGTGACGCCCGGCAGCACGCGGATCGGCAGCTCGCGCCATTGCGGCGCCTGTTCCAGCGCCTCGAACACGGCGGAAGCCATCGCGAAGACGCCGGGATCGCCGGAGGACACGATGACGACCTGCTCGCCTTCGGCGGCGAGCCGCAAGGCTTCGCGCGCGCGCTGCAGCTCTTCGCGGTTGTCGGAGGGGTGCAGGGTAAGCCCGGCTCGCGGCGGCACCCGCGCGACATAGGGCGCATAGCCCAGAATGTCGGTCGCGGCCGCGAGCGCGGCGGAGACTTCCGGCGTCACTAGCGCGTCGCTGCCGGGCCCGAGGCCCGCGATGGTCAAGGTACCAGTCATTGGGCGGCGTCCAGATGCCGGCCCTTGCCGTGCACCAGCACGATCGCGAAATAGGGACAGTCGGCGCCGTCGATCTCGGCGAGCCGCACCACGCGCTCGCCCGGCATGGTGCCACGCTCGACCAGCCAGGCATCGTCCAGCCGGCCGGCGGCGCTGAGCGCGCGGCGCACCTTTGCGAGATTGCGACCGGTCTTCATGACGACGAGCGCATCGGAATCGCGCATGCGCCGCTCGAGTTCGTCTTCAGCAAGCGTGCCCATCAGCACGGTCGTCACGTCATCGCCGAGCGCGATTGGCTGTCCGACGCCATTCCAGCAGCCGACCATGCCGGGAATGCCGGCGATCACCTCGATCTCGGCCCGTCCCTGCAGGCGCGTGTGCAGATGCATGAAGGAGCCGTAGAAGTAGGGATCGCCCTCGCAGAGCACGACGACATCGACCGCGCGCGCAAGCCGCGCCAGGCGTTCGGCCCATTCGTCGTAGAAGCCGGCGAGCAGCTGCACATATTCAGCGCTGTCGAAGGCGATCTCGGTCGTGACAGGATATTCCATGGGATATTCGGCGACATCCGCCGCCAGCATGCCGTCGACGATGCGTCGCGCCTGGCCCGGCCGGCCCATCTTGCGGAAATAGGCGACATGCCTGGCGCCGCGCACGGTGCGGTCGGCGCGCACACTCATCAGATCAGGATCGCCGGGGCCGAGACCGCAGCAGATGATGCGTCCCATCGCTATTCGCTCCGGCTCGCCAATGCATTCACGGCGGCGACCGTGATCGCGGAGCCGCCGAGGCGGCCCTCGACCGTCAGCGCCGGCACAGGCGGATTGGCCATCAGCGCGGCCTTGGATTCGGCCGCACCAACGAATCCCACCGGGCAGCCGATGATCGCCGCAGGCCGCAGACAGTCGCGGTCCTCCAGCATGTTGAGAAGGTGAAACAGCGCGGTCGGCGCATTGCCGATTGCAACGATTGCACCGTCGAGATGCGGCCGCCACAGCTCCAGCGCCGCGGCCGAGCGCGTGTTGCGCATCGATTGCGCCAGTGCGGGAACCGCGGCGTCGCCAAGCGTGCAGATGACGGCATTGGCCGCGGGCAATCTCGCGCGCGTAATCCCTTCCGAGACCATCCGCGCGTCGCACAGGATAGGCGCGCCCTTCTGCAAGGCCGCGCGCGCGGCGGTCGCCATCCCAGGCGTGAAGCGGATATGCGCCTCGAGACCAACCATGCCGGCGGCGTGGATCATCCGCACCACGACCTGCTCTTCGTCAGGCGAAAAGCGCGCAAGGTCCGCCTCGGCGCGGATCGTCGCAAAGGACTGACGGTAGATCGCCGCGCCGTCGGTTTCATAGGTGTGCGGCATCAGTGCCCTCCGACCAAGATGGAGGGATCGCTGACGATGTCGGCGCCGTTGAGCCCGCGCAGAACCGGCTCATCACGCGTCGAGCCGCCGCGGACGAGATCGAAGCCGGCACCTGTCGCAACCAGCGTGACGGCGGCCGTGCCGGAATGCGCGCAACCCTTGCCACAACCGGAAACGTGGAGACGCGTATCCGCGGCGATGCGCGGCGCGAGCGCCGCAGCCAGTGCGCGCGTATCGGCGTGGGCTTCGCGGCAGCGCGGCGCTCCGCTGCAGGCGATGACGCGCAGCGCGGGATCGAACGGCTCGGTAATGAGGCCCGCCGCGCTCGGCATTTCGTGCTTGCCCTCGCTCAGCACCATCCGCCACGGCGTCATGCGCAGCGCATGTCCGCAACCGGCGAATTGATGCAGTGTCGTATGCAGCATCTGCCCGAATGCGACGCCGACCATCGCGCCTTGCGGATAGTGCCCCGGCCGCGACGCCGCCATCACGGGCGCCGGCTCGGTCTCGCCGCGCAGCGATTGAGGCAATGCCGCGCCGGAGGCGATGTGGGCCGCCATGCGCCCTCGCCCGCCCCTCGCGCCGCCGGAGACCAGGAACCAGCTTGCGAGCGCGAGCGCCATGCTGACGGCCTCGCCGCGTGCGACGGAGCGGCCGAGCCTTGCACCATCGGCCCGCACCAGGAGGCGGCCCAACCGATCGCGCTCGATGCGTATGTCGGCGGAATCGCCGGCGAGCACCCGCGATCTTCCGTCATCGACGGCGAAGCCGAACTTGGTGGGAAGCGCGAGGCCGCTGTCGGCCAGCGCCTCCTCCAGCTCGGCGGCGAGCGACTGGGTTTGGTCGGCGCCGCTCCAGAACGGCATCACCAGAATGTTGCGCCGGGCTTCGATATCGGCGTCGGGATCGAGCAGTGCCAGTTGCGCGAGCCCGTCGAGCAGCGGCCGATGGCTCTGCTCGCTGACGCCGCGGATCTGCAGATTGGCGCGGCTCGTCACGTCGATCAGACCATTGCCGTGTTGCCCGGCGAGTTCGGCAAGGCCTGAGATTTGCGGGGCTTCAAGACGCCCACCGAACGGACGGACCCGCACCACGAGCCCGTCGCCCGATTGCATCGGCCGCAGCGCGCCGGGACACCAGCCCTTGACCGGAGACGCGCTCATGATGCCTCCCGCAACGCCGCCGCGATCGAATTGCGGCGCGTTTGCCAGAGCGCGGCATCGTGCAGGCGCGCGAAGCAGGTTTCCATCGCGGCGAGCGCCCGCGGATTTTCACTCGCCATGAAGGCGCGGACATCATCGTTGCCGAGCGTCGCATCGTAGTAGAGATCGAACAGATGCGGCGGCACGGCCCCGGCGAGATGGGCGAACGCGGCCATATGCTCCAGCGTCGCAGTGATCTCGGCGGCTCCGCGAAAACCGTGGCGCATCATGCCGGCGATCCAGGCCGGATTGGCGGCGCGCGCCCGGACGACACGGGAGATTTCCTCGGTCAGCGTACGCGCGTGCGGCTGTTCGGGACGCGTGGTGTCGAGGTGATAGAGCGATGGTCCTGCCGCGCCGAGATGCGCTGCAGCCGCCGCAACGCCGGCTTCATGCGCGGCATAATCGGCGGCGAGAAGCAGATCGGTTTCCGGCAAGTCCTGGACGTGGACGAAGGCCTCGGCCAAGGCGAGCCGCGCCTCGATGCCGGCGCGATCTGGCTTGATCTCTCCATCGGCCGAGAACGCCCAGGACGAGGCCGACAGCCAGGCCTCGCCCGCGGCATCGCGCGTCTCCGGCGTGAAGGCATCAGGGATCGCCGAGAGACCGACGCCGTAATGTCCAGGCCGCGGCGCAAACACGCGGGAGACGCGGTGGCGATAGGGATTCTCCTCGCCCTCGTCCTCACGCGCCGCAAGCGTTTCGGAAGCGGCCTCGAACAATTGCGCGAGACCCGCGAAGACATCGCGGAACAGGCCGGAGACCCGCAGCGTGACATCGATGCGGGGGCGGCCGAGCTCGGCCGGCGCGATGATGTCGTAGCCGGTGACGCGGCCGGAGGCGTGATCCCAGCGCGGCGCGAGGCCTGCCAGATGCAGCGCCATCGCAAACTCTTCACCGGCGGTGCGCATGGTCGACGACCCCCAGAGATCGACGACGAGTCCCTTCGGCCAGTCGCCGTGATCCTGCAAGTGACGGCGCAGCAGCTCTTCGGCGAGCTTGATGCCTTGCGCATGCGCGGACGGCGTCGGCACCGCGCGCGGGTCGACGGCAAAGAGATTACGTCCGGTCGGCAGCACGTCCTGGCGTCCGCGATAGGGCGAGCCCGACGGTCCCGGCGCGACACGCCGGCCGGCAAGCGCGGCACGTAGCGCTTCGCGCTCCGCTTCGCTGCAGGCACCGCGGCCGAACACGTGCAGGCCGTCGCCGAACTGGCTTTCCTTGAGGTCACAGACGAAGCGGTCGATCCGCGGGATGGCTTCGGCCGGTGCGGCCGATGCATCGAGGCCGAGATCATCTTCGAGGCCGGCGGCGCGCGCCTCCTCGCGGATCGCAGCGATCAGCCGCTGACGGCGCGCGGGATCGAGACCGTCGGCGGTCGAATATTCGTCGAGGAGACGTTCGAGCCGGCGCAGCCCTTCCGGTACCGCGGATTTTTCCAGCGGTGGCGGCAGGTGGCCAACCGTGACGGCTGCGAGACGCCGCTTCGCCTGCGCGGCCTCGCCGGGGTCGTTGACGATGAAGGGATAGATGATGGGAAGATCGCCGATCAGCGCTTCCGGCCAGCAGCGCGATGACAGCGCCACGGATTTGCCGGGCAGCCATTCCAGCGTTCCATGCGCGCCCATGTGCACGACGGCGTCGATCCCCTGCTCGCGGAGCCAGAGATGGAACGCGACATACGCGTGGCGCGGCGTGCGGGCGAGATCGTGATAATCGGCATCGCGCATGGCCGCATCGCCGCGCTCGGGCTGGACCGCGATGATAGACCGGCCGCATTGGATCGCCGCGAAGTGGAACGCGCTATCGCGGCAACTCGGATCCTCCTCCGGCGCGCCCCAGGCTTGCGCGAGATCGTCCTGCAGGGACTGCGGCAGACGCAAGACTGCCGCGCGATAATCGGCGACGCTCCAGGTCAAACTTTGCTCGAGCAGCGCTTCACCGAGCGCATGGACCGGCGCAACATCGAAACCGACCTCGACGAGATCCAACAGCAAGGCCTCGACAGACGCCAGCGCGTCGAGACCGACGGCATGCGCGATCTGGTGCGGGCGTCCCGGATAGTTCGAGAGCACGAGTGCCAGCCGCTTCTCACCGGCGGGCTTTTCCGCTAGGCGCCGCCACGCTGCGACGCGTGCGGTGACGGCCTCCACGCGCTCCTCATCGGGCCTATGGGCCAGATGCGAGAACTGCAGATCGGAGTCGCGCTCCCCGGCGGATTTGAAGCTCACCACGCCCGCGAACAGCCGGCCGTCGACCTCGGGCAGCACCACATGCATTGCAAGATCACCGGGCGAGAGGCCGCGTAGCGACTCCGCCCAGTCCTCGCGCCGCGCCGTCGAGAGCGCGACCTGGAACACAGGGCACGATGCTTCGTCGAACGGCGTCGTGCCGTCGTCACCCAGGGCCGAGAATGCCGTTGCGTTGACGATCACCGCCGGAGGATTTTGCGCGAGATAGCCGCACAGCCAGTCGGCAACGCCCGCCGCCTTCAGCGAGGTGACGAACACGCCGCAGGCGTCAAACCCCTTCTCGCGCAGCGCCGCGATCAAGGCATCGACCGGGCCGGTGTCCGCGGCGGTGAGATAGGAGCGATAGAACGTCACGAGCGCGCGGGGCTTCCCCTCACCGCCCACGGGGGCCGCAATGACGCCGCGGGCGGGATCGTAGAAGCCCATCTCGGGCACGCTCATCTCGCCGACGACAGGGCCGGCATAGAGGCCCGAGGCCAGCGCGAGTTGCGCGATCGCAGCTTGCGCGGCGACCGTGCCGCCGGTGTCGCAGAGCACCTTGAGCCGGCGCAGCGTCGAGACCGGCAAGGTCGAGTACGCGTCGAGCCGCGCATCGTCATGGCCGTCGGCCGGCAGCACGGCAAGGACGATGTCACGATCCCTGGCCAGTCGTTGAAGGGCCGCCAGCCCATACGCCCAATAGGACTCCCCGCCGATCAGGCGCACGAGGATGCCGCGCGCCTGCGACAGCGTGCGGTCTATATAGGTGTCGACCGACAGCGGATGACGCAGCTCCGCGAGATTGGCGAGCCGCAGCGACGGCAGGCTGTTCCGGCCGCGCCGCCAACCGGCCGCGAAAGCGGCGAGATCGGAATCCGAATACGAGAGCACCACGAGATCGGCCGGGTCCTGGCCGATGTCCCTTGGCGTCGCGGTCTCTTCGAGACCGCGGCTCTCGCGGAAAACGACGTGCATCAGATACCTAGTCCTGACCTGATCGCGGCCTCGTCGATATCGCCGTGCTCACCGATCACGACGAGCCTGGACTGCCTGACACCTGCACCCCAGGGCTTGTCGAACTGGTGACGCACGCGCTCGCCGACCGCCTGCAGCAACAGGCGCATCGGCTTTCCCGCGACCGCGATATAGCCTTTGGCGCGCAGCACGTTCTGCTCGCGCGCCAGGCGCTGGACGGAGGCAACCAGCGCGTCGACGTCGGTGACTTCGGGCAGATCGATCACAACCGAGGCGAAATCATCATGCTCATGCTCCTCCTCGCCATCGTGATGCGAGGGGCGTGCGGCGAGATCGTTCTCGGCGGCGGCCCCGAGTCCAAGGATGAGGCGCGCATCGATGGCGCCGTCGGTGACGGGCAGCATCGGCACGCGCCGCGGCATCTCGGCGGTGATCGCCGCCTTGGCAGCTTCGATGCCGGCGGCGCCCGCGAGATCAGCCTTGGTCAGCAGCACGATGTCGGCGCAGGCGATCTGATCCTCGAACACTTCCGACAGCGGCGTCTCGTGATCGAGATTCTCGTCCGCCGCGCGCTGCGCCTCCACCGCAGCCGGATCCGGTGCGAAGCGGCCGGCCGCGACAGCCTCGGCATCGGCGAGAGCGATCACGCCATCGACTGTGATGCGCGAGCGGATCTGTGGCCAGTCGAACGCTTTGAGCAGCGGCTTCGGCAGCGCCAGGCCCGAGGTCTCGATCAGGATGTGATCGGGCCGCACCGGGCGCGCCAAAAGCTGCTCCATGGTCGGAATGAAATCGTCGGCAACCGTGCAGCAGATGCAGCCATTGGCGAGCTCGACGATGTTCTCTTCCGGGCAATTGGCATCGGCGCAGGACTTCAGGATTTCGCCATCGACGCCCTCGCTGCCGAACTCGTTGACGAGCACCGCGAGCTTCTTGCCATTGGGGTTTGCGAGCAGATGCTGGATCAGCGTGGTCTTGCCGGAGCCGAGGAAACCGGTCACCACCGTGACCGGGACTTTTGCGAGCGAGTTCATTCGGCGGCCTCCGGCAACGCGGCAACAGGGGGAATGCGGGCAAGCGACTGCTTGCGGAATATTTCCGGCCGGCTGCGCCAGGGCACGAGCCCGTCGGGCGCCGCGGCATAGGCCGCCGCGCCCGCGACCACGTCCTGGGCATTCGTCTCGGAGAGGCGCCCATAGACATAGGACCAGCGGCCGGGCGCGCTCAGCGCGACCGAGCAGCCCTGGCTGCAGGCCGACAGGCATTCGACGGGAACCACATTGACGCCCTCGGGCACGCCGGCCTCGAGGATCGCGCCATGCAGGCGCTTTCCGGGCGTCGTCTCGCCCTCGCCAGGAGTCTCGCCGGCACGGCAGGTGATGCAGACGTGAAGTGTGACGGTCATCGCCTCTTCCAGATAACAGCGGGAGGCGATGAGGCACACGGACCATTCTTCAGAAGGCCCGTTTCCCCGTCGCGGAACACCCCGTCCGCCGGTCCAAAACTCGTCCGCGCTGGCAGGTCTCCCGGCTTGCGGAGCAGGGTTTTGCCCTTCGATCCCCGCCTTCCCGATTCCGCAGGGAATCAGTGGCTTCGGGCATCTCTCCGGTCACGGTCGCGGGGGCGGCTGCAGTTTGGACCCAAATCTTGCCGATTCGGACCCTATCGCATTCCCTCTTCGCCTGTCATAGGACAGGAACCAACGCCGGGCCACCATTTGCCGGTGGCCGCCTCTTGTCAAGCCGAAGGACCGGGACCGATGACGCCTGAACCGGAGACCCCAACGACCGAGGAAACCGACGCCCGGCATACCCAGAAAATGGCGAAGAAGAAGGCCGCCCGCGACAAGATCATGGCGACCAAGAGCGGCGAAAAGGGCCTCATCATCGTCCACACCGGCGCCGGCAAGGGCAAATCCTCCTCGGCTTTCGGCATGATCGTCCGTTGCGTCGCTCATGGCTTCCCCTGCGCGGTCGTGCAGTTCATCAAGGGCGCCTGGGACACCGGCGAAAGGCGCCTGCTCACCGGCCATTTCGGCGACCTCTGCCAGTTCCACGCGATGGGCGAAGGTTTCACCTGGGAGACGCAGGACCGCGCCCGCGACATCGCCGCCGCCCGCGCCGGCTGGGAGAAGGCCAAGGAGCTGATCCTCGATGAGAACTTGCGCATGGTCGTGCTCGACGAGATCAACATCGCGCTGCGCTACGATTATCTCGATATCGCCGAAGTCGTCGAATTCCTGACGACGCAAAAGCCTGCGATGACCCATGTCGTCCTCACCGGCCGCAACGCCAAGGACGAGCTGATCGAGATCGCCGATCTCGTCACCGAGATGACCCTGGTCAAGCATCCCTTCCGCTCCGGCATCAAGGCGCAGGCCGGCGTCGAGTTCTGAATTCGATGGCCCGCACATTGATGATCCAGGGGGCCGGCTCTGACGTGGGCAAATCGCTCATCGTCGCCGGCCTCGCGCGCGCCTTCACGCAGCGCGGCCTGCGCGTGCTTCCGTTCAAGCCGCAGAACATGTCGAACAACGCGGCCGTCACCGTCGATGGCGGCGAGATCGGCCGCGCCCAGGCGCTGCAGGCACTCGCCGCCGGCGTCGAGCCGCACACCGACATGAACCCGGTGCTGCTGAAGCCCGAGACCGATGTCGGCGCGCAGGTCATCGTGCACGGCAAGCGCATTGCGACCGCGCGGGCACGCGACTACGCCGCGATGAAGCCGTCGCTGATGGGCGCTGTGCTGGAGAGTTTTGAGCGGCTGAAGGCGCGCGCCGACCTCGTCCTCGTCGAAGGTGCCGGCAGCCCGGCAGAGGTGAACCTGCGGAAGTCCGACATCGCCAATATGGGCTTTGCCCGCAAGGCCGGCGTGCCGGTCGTGCTGGTCGGCGACATCGACCGCGGCGGCGTCATTGCCCAGCTCGTCGGCATCAAGACGGTGATCGACCCCGACGATGCCGCGATGATCCAGGGTTTCGTCATCAACAAGTTCCGCGGCGATCCCGCGTTATTCGAGGATGGCTATGGGCTAATCAAAACGAAAACCGACTGGCGCGGCCTTGGCGTGCTACCCTGGTTCGCGCGTGCCGGCGAGCTGCCGGCCGAGGACGCGCTGGGCCTGACCGACTCGCGAAGACCCGGTCAATGCAAAATCGCGTGCCTCGCGCTGTCGCGGATCGCCAATTTCGACGACCTCGATCCGCTCAAGCTCGAGCCGGGCGTCGATCTCGTGATGGTGCGTCCCGGCGAAGCCATTCCCGGCGACGTTCGCCTCGTCGTCATCCCGGGCTCCAAATCGACTCGTGGCGACCTCGGATTTCTGCGCGCGCAAGGCTGGGACATCGATCTGCTCGCGCATCACCGCAGGGGCGGCCATGTGCTCGGTCTCTGCGGCGGCTATCAGATGCTGGGCCGAAGCGTCGCCGACCCCGAGGGTATCGAAGGTCCCGCGGGCGACATGCCAGGACTCGGGCTGCTGGATGTGGCGACGGTCATGAGCCCGCAGAAGACGCTGACACGTGTCGCGGCCGTACATGCCGCCACGGGGCAGCCGATCGAAGCGTACGAAATCCACATCGGCCGCACCGACGGGCCGGATCGCGCACGTCCCTTCGCAACGTTGAACGGCGAGCCGGAAGGCGCTATCTCGCGCGACGGACGCGTGCAGGGCAGCTATTTGCACGGCCTGTTCACGTCGGACGATTTTCGCAGGGCATTCCTGGCAAAGCTCGACATTCCCGCAGGCGAGGTGCCCTACCACGCCAGGATCGAGAGCACGCTCGATGCTCTCGCCGATCACATCGAAAAACATCTCGACGTCGAAGGCCTGCTCGCGCTAGCGCGCTAGGACTTCGCCGAGCCGAGCCCATTCGGCTTCGCTGCCGGGAAGCCCGAGCCGCAACCATGTCGGCTTTTGTGCGAACACGCGCGACCAGATATGGCCATGCGCCAGCTTCTCCTGCGCGGCACGTGCGTCGGGCATCTCGTAGAGACGAAACAGCGACGCTCCGCCGACGAACCGCCATCCCTGCGCGCGTGCCATGGCGTCGAGGCGCACACAGTCTTTCGCAAGCCGGGCCGACGTGGCCTCGGCCCAGGCGTCGTCGCGCAAGGCGCGGCAGCCGATCGCGATCGCTGCACCTGAGACCGGCCATGGCCCCGAAGCCGCCGCGAGCTTGGCCACATCAGCCGCACCGCCAAGCGCGAAGCCGAGCCGCAATCCGGCAAGGCCATAGAACTTCCCGAACGAGCGCAGGATCAGCAGCCCCTGCCGATCCGCTTCGGGCGCGAGCGACAGCTGCGGAGCGGCATCGGCAAAGCTCTCGTCGATCACGAGACGGCCGACGCGCGGCAGCAGTGTCAGCAAACCCTCCGGCGAATGACACCGGCCATCGGGATTGTTGGGATTGACGACGATGGCGAGATCCGCGCTCGCCAGCGCATCGAGCTCCCCGACCTCCTGGACGTCCCAGCCTGCAGCCGACAACACGCCTGCATATTCATTATAGGTCGGCGCGAGAATGCGCGCGCGGCCGGGGGCCGCCAGTTGCGGCAGCAATTGGATAGCCGCCTGCGCGCCGCCAAGTGCGACGATCGGCGCGCTCGTGCGGTACGCGTGCCGCGCGGCCTGATGCAAGGCGTCGACCTCGTCGCGCGAGGGCAGCGCACTCCAGGCGCGCGAACCCACTTCGCCCACGGGATAAGGCAACCGGTTGATTCCGGTCGAGAGGTCGATCCAATCCTCCGCGCGTCCGCCAAAACGCTGCTGGGCCTGATCCAGATTTCCACCGTGCTCGCGCATGCCTCTTTGTTTCACGCGAAGGCCAGGATCGCAAGCAGGCCTGCGAGCAGCAGCATGGCGCGGCGGTAGACCGTCAATGCCTCGTCGATGTCGGCTGCACGCGGATCGCGCGCGCCCTCGTTCAGCCAGGGCTCGTCGGTGACGCTGCCGTGATAGCTCCGGGGGCCGCTGAGCCGCACACCGAGCCCACCCGCCATGGCCGCTTCCGGCCAGCCGGCGTTGGGCGAACGATGACGGCGCGCATCGCGCGTCATGCAGGCAAGCGCATCGGATCGCCGCGGTGCCAGCAGCACGAACAGAAATCCGGTCAGCCGCGCTGGAATGAAGTTTGCGACATCGTCGATGCGCGCCGCGGCCCAGCCGAAGGCTTCGTGCCGTTCGCTGTGATGGCCGATCATGGAGTCCAGCGTGTTGATCGCCTTGTAACCCAGAATCCCGGGCAATCCGAACAGCGCACCCCAGAACACCGGCGCCACGATGCCGTCGGAGGCGTTCTCGGCGAGACTCTCGATCGCCGCACGCGCGATGCCGGCTTCATCGAGCGCCGCGGGATCGCGGCCGACGATGTGCGAGACCGCCTCGCGCGCGGCAGCGATATCGCCAGCCATCAGGGGATGCGCGACGGCGGCGACGTGATCATGGAGCGAGCGCGACGCGACCAGGGGCCAGGCCAGGATTCCGATCACCACGATCTGGATCCAGCCAAAGGGCAGCAAGGATTGAAGCATCCAGCCGAGTGCGACGGAGAGCGCGATCACGAGAAGCGCGCCGGCAACGCCCGCGCCCCGGCGAAGAGCCGGCGGATCGGCCGCGCGATTCCAGCCGGTATCGACAGCGCCGATCAGCCGCCCCAGCCAGGTCACGGGATGCCCGATCCGCGCGAACAGCCACGACGGCCAGCCTAGCAGGGCATCCACCGCCATCGCCACCACCATCGCGCCCGCAAAGTCCAAACCCGCCTCCTGTCCCGCCCCTGTTGCGCAAAGCGAGGCGCGAGCGCAAGCCCCCAGCCGCCTGATTTCGGCTTTGTCTTTGGCTGCGTTTGGTGATTAGTCAGGCCCACAGGAGAGTTTGATGGCCGTCATCTTGATCACGGGCGGAGCGCGATCGGGCAAGAGCAAGCGTGCGGAAATGCGCACGCGCGCCTTTCCCGGCCAGCCCGTCTATGTGGCGACGGCTGAGGCGCTCGACACCGAGATGGAGGAGCGTATCGCCAGGCATCGCGCGCGTCGCGGAAGCGACTGGATCGAGCGCGAGGTGCCGCTCGATCTCGTCGATGTCCTGGTCGCAACCGATGGCGGCGGCGCGAGGCTGGTGGATTGCCTGACGCTGTGGCTCTCCAACCTGATGCATGAACAACGTGATTGGGAACATGAGGTGAGCGAGCTCGCCGGCACCCTGCCCCGTCTGAAAAGTCCCGTCGTCTTCGTCACCAACGAAGTCGGCCTCGGGATCGTTCCCGACAACGCGCTGGCCCGCAGCTTCCGTGACGCCGCCGGGATCATGAACCAGATGATAGCGGCCGTTGCCGATGAGGTCGAGTTCGTCGTTGCCGGCCTGCCGATGAAGCTGAAATGACACCGGGTATCGAGTTTCTCAAACACATCATTGCCGATCTCAGGATGGCCGCATCGTTCGTGACAATCCTCCCTGTGGGATCGTCGAAGCCTGCGGGCGACGGCGCCGTTGCGCGGGCCACATGGGCCCTTCCCGTCGCGGGGCTGCTGGTCGGCCTTGCCGGCGCACTGGTCTACACGATCGCCAGCCGTTTCGGACTGACGCCGAACGTTGCCGCCCTGCTCGCGTTGGCCACGACCGCCCTCATCACCGGCGCGCTCCATGAAGATGGGCTTGCCGACACAGCCGATGGGCTCGGCGGCGGGCGGACACGCGAGCGCAAGCTCGAGATCATGCGCGACAGCCGGATCGGCACCTATGGCGTCTGCGCGCTGATCCTGTCGATCGGCCTGCGCTGGAGCGCGCTTGCGACGATCGCCGATCCATTCGCCGTCATGCTGGCGCTGTGCGCCGCGCATGCTGCTGCTCGCGCGGGCGTGCCGGCCTTCATGTCGCTGGTACCTCCGGCGCGGCCGGACGGGCTTTCGGCGAGTGCGGGAGCGCCGCCGGGTCGCAGCGTTGCGCTTGCGCTCGCACTTGGAACGCTCACGCTCGCTCTCGCGTTAGGGCCGAGCAAGGCGCTGGGCAGCCTGATCCTGCTGACGCTTGCAGGCCTGATGCTGGCGTGGCTTGCCATCCGTCAAATCGGCGGACAGACCGGCGACATCCTCGGCGCGTTCGAGCAGCTAGGTGAGATCCTGATCCTGCTGGTGGCGGCCGCCTTCCAGATGGGACGCTAGCTCATGGTCGAGTTCGACGATACCTTCCGCCGGCAGTTGCGCGAGCTGTTCGTGTGGCGGCGCGACGTGCGCCGCTTCCGAGCTGACCCGCTTCCGGCCGGCGCGATCGATCGCCTGATCGAGACCGCGTGCCTGTCGCCCTCGGTCGGCCTGAGCCAGCCCTGGCGCTTCGTCGTCGTCGACGATCCTGCACGGCGCCACGCCGTGGCCGACGATTTCAGGGCGTGCAACGCCGACGCTCTGGGTTCTTATGCGGGCGAACGCGCCGCGCGCTACGCCACGCTGAAACTGTCGGGCCTCGAGCAAGCGCCCGGCCACCTCGCGGTGTTCGCCGACAAGGCCAGCGACGTCGGTCACGGCCTCGGCCGCGCCACCATGCCGGAGACCACGGAATATTCCGTGGTCGCCGCAATCACCGCGATGTGGCTCGCCGCGCGCGCCGAGAGCATCGGCGTCGGCTGGGTGTCGATCCTCAATCCCGATCGCATCCAGGTCATTCTCGACGTGCCCGATACCTGGAAGTTCGTCGCCTATCTCTGCGTCGGCTATCCGGAAATCGAATGCGACCAGCCCGAGCTGGAGCAGGCGAAATGGGAGCATCGGAGGGGCGCGGAGGAGTTTACGTTGAAGCGCTGATTGAGCGGCGCCTCAAGCTCGAACATCAGACGCCAGCGGCACCCCATCCTCCGTCATTGCGAGCGAAGCGAAGCAATCCAGAATCCTTCCGCGGAAAGACTCTGGATTGCTTCGTCGCAAGGGCTCCTCGCAATGACGGCGAGAGAGTTGCGCTCGCAACGCCGACGGCGAGAGCGGCGCAGCTTCCGGCTACGACTTGCTCCTGCCCGCCACCGCGGCGACGGGCGCAGGTGGCTCCGGCTTCTGGAACATCAGCAGCGGCCGGAAGATGACGCGGCCATAGGCTTCGTAACGGTTCTGGGTCGACACCGCCATCTTCAGCGGTGTCGCGTAGTTCGCCTCGAACGTCATGAACGGCGCATAGGTCCAGGAGAAGCCGACGCCGACAGAGGCCATTTCGGTGACGCCCGGGAAGGTCGAATACACCGCACCCCAGTCGGTGAAGACGTAGGTGTCGAAACCCCTGAGCCATTGCGACCAATTGTAATGCAGCTCGGCGTTGAAATAATAACCGCTGTCGCCGGACGCCGCGTTGGAGGGATAGCCGCGTACCGTGGTGGGACCGCCGATCGAAAAGATCTGGCTGCCGGGCAGCAGCTTCTCCTGCGTGTACTGCCAGCTCGCCAGTAAATTGGCACTGAAATTGGCCGGGCCCGCGGCGCTGGTCGCGATCAGCGAACCGGTATAGGTGTGGAACGCGCGGTTGTTGCCGAGCACGTAGTCGTGCCATGCGATGTAATTCACCGCCGGCGAGACCGTGATCGAATAGGTATTGCCGGACTTGGTCACCGAGACGCCCGCCGTGGTCTTGTCGTAATGGTCGTCGGTGACGGCAACCGTGGAGAAGCGGCTGACCGTCTTGCCCTCGGTCAAGGCGGCGTTGAGCAGCACCAGCCAGTCCTGCGTCACCCAGACCGGCTGGCTGAAATTGACCGCGGCCTGGCTCGAGCGTCCGGTCACGTCGAGCGCGACGAACGGACCCTGGATGATCTTGATCTTGCCCTCGGTATAGCTGACGCCGGCGCGGCCTCCCCAGGGATTGACCGGGATGCTGTAGGCGACATTGCCGTTGAGATTGCCGTCGGAGCGGACGCCGTAGAAGGTCAGCCGGTCGTCGACGCCGAACAGGCCGTGGCGCTTGTAGAAGGCCCCGCCTTCCCAGCGCCCGGTGTTCTCGGGGCCCTGGTTGTCGGTGAAGAGCTGCAAGGTGTCAGCCGGCGGCTCGATCACCGCGAGCTGGAGGTCGGTGAGGCCGAAGCTCGTGCCGGGCTGCAGCAGCGCCTTGATCTGCACGTCGTTGGTCCGGTTGAACCAGATCACGTCGCGGTTGAGCTTGGGAACGTCGAGGACCTCGCCTTCGGGCTCCTTCACGCGCTGAAGGATGTAGTCGGTGCGGGTCTGCTTGTTGCCCTCGACGGTCGTCTTCTGCAGCCGGCCTTCGGTCAGCTTGACGCGGACGACGCCGCCCTTGGCGTCCTGCTCGGGCAGCGTCGCGATGCCCGTGACGATGCCGCGCGCGGCATAGACCGCATTGATGTCGGCAACGAGCTGCAACAGCGAGGCGATGTCGACGTCCTTGCCGACATACTTCTTCGCGATCTCATCCAGCTCCGCCGGAGTGATGAACTTGGACTCGTCGAACGTAATTTTGCGCAGGCGGAATTTCGGCCCGCCCGGCTTCAGAAGCTGGGATTTTTCCCGCTCACCGCCAACCACCGCCGGCCCTGTGAGCTTGGGCGGCGCGCTCTGCTGCTCGAGCTGCCGGCGCTGCCGGTCAATGTCGTTCTGGATCACGCCGGGATTGATCGACTGGGCGCGCGCAGAGACGATGCAGGACGCTGCCAGCCCGACCGCCAATGCTGCCCCGCGAATCCGCATCCTGAATCCGGTTACCATGCCTCTGCGAGACGGCCCATCGCCGGCCTCGCCGTCTGGATCGCAGCGTCCTTCCAGCCCGTGCGTCCCGCACGCTGACCCTTCTGGAGCAGCTTGCGCATGTCGCTGAGCCCCTCGGTGTTGACGGCGGGACCGGAGCCGATGGCCTCGACCGGCCGCGGCGTCAGCAACGCATCGAGCCGCGCCTGGCCGGAGAGACCGAGCAGGTAGAACGTCCCCCCGTCCCTCTTCGCGAGCCAGGTCTCGATGTTCTCTTTACCCTGGCCGTCGACCGCGATGTTGCGCGCCATGCTGGCGCCGGTGAAGTCGTAGCAGCAGGTATGGGTCGGGCCGTAATTGGTCACTGTCGCCGAGACGTTGCCGGTGTAGAACACCACATAGGCGTTGCTGACATTGGCGTTACCGACCTGGCTCATCGTGAATACGCCGCCCGGCTGGTAGAGCTGAAGCGACGGCCAGTTGGACGGCGCCGGCGTGCGGTTGTTGAGCAGCACTTGCGCGTTGGCCGTAGTGAGCATCAGCTGGCCCGGGACATAGCCGTTCAGGATCGAGACGGCCGGTGCGTCCGTCCAGAAGGTCGCGTCCACCACCCTGAACTGATTGACGATGATGAGATCGGGGTCGATCCAGATGTTGGCGGACTTCGCGACGCCGCCGTTATAGCCGGTGACGTTGAGAACGAGCGGGACCGCCGGGTTCGAGCGAAGCTGCTCGCCCTTGACGTCGATCGTATCAGCCGCGAGATCGAGCTCTCGCACGACGCTGACCCAGTTGATGGTCAGGTCGCCCGACGAGGTCATCTTGACGACGTTGCCGCTGACCCGGTCGAGCGAGATCGAGCCGGCCACCTCGAAATGCGTTTCGCCGTTGGCGGAGATCGATCCGCCGCGGAGCGAGCCGGTGTCGGACTTGACGTCGAGGTCGCCGGCATCGCCAGGGATACCTGTCGTGGTGAGCTGGCTGAAGACGATGTCGTTCACGGCATGCAGGGTCTGCGTGCCACCGCTGACGGCGGTGCCGAGGGTCATTCCTCCCGTCGTCGCGGTAACGTCGAGCGTGCCGCCAACGTTGAGATTATCCCAATGAACGACCGTGCCGCTGAGGATTGCGTTGCCGGTCGCGGCCGTGAGGTTGTGACCGGTGTTGGTGCCCGCGGCGATCAGCTTCGCCGAGCCTTGGGCGGAGACCGAGCCGAGTGTCGGGACGCCGCCGGACATCACCGTCTGCGCCAGGATGAAACCGTTATCCGCGGTGACGTTGATGCTGCCGGCATCGCCGCTGATGCCGCTCGCCGTCAGCGCGTTGAAGGTGACGTTGTCGCGGGCACGGATGGTTTGTGTGCCGCCGCTCTGCGCGGTCTGAAGGGTGATGCTGCCCTGGCTCGCGGTCACGCCCAGCGTCGTGCCCACGTCGAGGGCGTTCCAGTTGACCGGACCGCCGTTGGCCGTCAGCAGCCCGGAGCCGGTCGTGGCGGCGAGCGCGTTGCCGGTGATGGTCGTGGCGGCCAGCAACGTCGCCGAGCCATGGGCCGAGACCGAGCCCAGCGTGACGACGCCGCCCGACATCACCGCCTGCGCCAGGATGAAGCCGCTGTCGGCGGTGGCGTTGATGTTGCCGGCATCGCCGGTGATGCCGCTCGCCGTCAGCGCGTTGAAGGTGACGTTGTCGCGGGCGCGGATGGTCTGCGTGCCGCCGCTCTGCGCGGTCTGAAGGGTAATGCTGCCCTGGATCGCGGTCACGCCCAGCGTCGTGCCGACGTTGAGGGCGTTCCAGTTGACCGAACCGCCATTGGCCGTCAGCAGCCCGGAGCCGGTCGTGGCAGCGAACGTGTTGCCGCTGATGGTCGTGGCGGCCTGCAGCGTCGCGGAGCCATGGGCCGAGACCGAGCCCAGCGTGACGACGCCGCCCGACATCACCGCCTGCGCCAGGATGAAGCCGGTGTCGGCGGTGACGTTGATGTTGCCGGCATCGCCGGTGATGCCGCTCGCCGTCAGCGCGCTGAAGGTGACGTTGTCGCGGGCCCGGATGGTCTGCGTGCCACCGCTCTGCGCGGTCTGGAGGGTGATGCTGCCCTGGCTCGCGGTCACGCCCAGCGTCGTGCTGACGTCGAGGGCTTTCCAGTTGACCGGACCGCCGTTCGCCGTCAGCAGCCCGGAGCCGGTCGTGGCGGCGAGCGCGTTGCCGGTGATGGTCGCGGCGGCAAGCAGCGTCGCGGAGCCATGGGCCGAGACCGAGCCCAGCGTGACGACGCCGCCCGACATCACCGTCTGCGCCAGGATGAAGCCGGTGTTGGCGGTGACGTTGATGTTGCCGGCGTCGCCGGCATGTCCGGCGGCCGTGAGCGACTTGAACGTCACATTCTCAGTCGCATGGACCGTCTGCGAGCCGCTGCTGTCGGCAGTGCCGATGACGATGCTGCCGTTGTTCGCGATTGCGCTGAAGCTGCCGTTCGCGCCGGTCGCCGTGCCCGCCAGCACCTGGTCGAGCGTCAGCCCACCTGTGCCGACGATGTCCACGCTGCCGTTCACCGCGGACAGCAGGCTGACCTCGGTGTCGATCAGCGCCTTAAGATAGATGTTGCCGGCGCTCGCGGAGGCCGACAGCCGCGCGGCGTTGGTGGTGAACCGGCTCGCCGCGTTGCCGATGCCGTTTGATGCGCTGAGCGACACTTCGGCGCCTGCGCCGGACGCGATGAACTTGGTCTGGCCGTCGCCATTGTCGATGATCGCGCCGAGCGAGGCGACGCCGCCGGCGGTGACGATGATCGAGGGCGTGCTCGAGGCGGCGGCGTAGGTCTGCGACGAATTCAGCTGGCCGATGGTCGCATCGCCCGTGGTGGTCACCGAGATCAGGCCAGCCGCGTTGATGGCCGAATGGGCGCCCATCGACAGCGTCGCGGCCACCAGCGTCACGCCGTCCGTGCTGCTGGTCGCAACCACGGGCGCCGCACTGGTGCCGGCCACGAAGGTCATGCCGCGATTGGCAAGCAGCTGCATCAGGCCGTCGCTGCTGATGCTGGTATTGATGGTGAGCGCGCCGCGCGCAACGTTCAGCGTCAGCGCGCCGCCGGCCGTCAGCGTCCCGTAGGAACCGCTCGTGCCGACCCCGAGATCGCCGGTGACGGCAAGGAGGCTGAGATCGCCGACCGCCGAGCCGGTCACCGCGCCCGAGATGTTCACCTGCAGCGGCTGGAAGGCCCCGCCGTTGAAGCCGATGTCGCCGCCGGCGCGCAGATCGAGGTCGGTGCCGAGAATATGGATCGCCGTACGATCCGTGAAGCCGGCCTCGGCGTAGATGCTGCCGGCCGCGGCCAGCTGAATCGCGTTGCCGGCGGAAATGTTGCCGAGAATGAGATCGCCGGTGGTCTGCTTCACATAGATGCCCTGCGCCGACGAGACCTGGTCGAGCTGATCGTTGCCCGGGTCGGCAAAGGCGATCTGAAGCGCGTTCGAATTGTTGGCGGGATTGCTTCCGGCCGCACCGGGAGCCCCGACATTGCCGCGCTCGGCGATCAGGGTCAGGGTGGCGATATCGCCCGAGATCACGGCACCGCCCACATTGGCGAAGATGCTGGTGACGGCGTCGAGCTTGACGTCGCCGCGGCCGGTCACCTGGATGCCGTTGGCCTGCGCGGCCGCGATCGGGCCGTAATTGGCGGTGACGCCACCGAGCGCGAGGCTGTTCTTGCTGCCGAGATAGATGTTGGTCAGCGCCTTGGCCGAGATCGCGATCGGGTTGTCGACGACGACGAGGTTCTGCTGCGACAGGCTGACCGTATAGGTCGTGACATGGGTGGTCGGGTCCGTCACCGCACCGACGGTGAGCTGGCCGGGACCGGCCGTGGCGAGCAAGCCTCGCTGCTCCGGCGTCAGCGACGAGGAGTCGACGCTGGTGAAGGTAAAGGTCTGAGGCGCGGCCGAATTGCCGACCGAGCCGCGCGGCGCGTAGAGCATGATCTGGTTGGCGCTGACATTGGCCACGACGTTGTCGTCGATGGGCGGCGGCGCGGCACCGACGGCCGACGACGACACCGTGTAGGCGAGCTGGCTCTGCGTCCACTGCGAGCCCGCGGTGATGATGCCGTAGACCCGCTCGGTCGACGCGAGCGTGTAACTGTAACTCGCATTGTAGGCATTGAGCGCGGTCTGCAGCGCAGCGTTGCTCGGCAAGCGCTGATTGGCCGTCGAGACGCCATCGAAGAGCTTGGTGAACAGGGTCGACGACAGCGAGCTGCCGAACACCGTCCCCAGCGGATCGGTGGGTGCGCTGCCGAGCAAGGTCGTCAGCGAGCTCTTGAGCTGGTCGGTGGTGATCTGGCCGAGCAGGAACTGATCCCGCAGGAACCGGGTCGTGGCCTCGGTTTTCATCTGCGTCGCGGTGACGTTGGTTGGATCGATGCCGAGCTTGGCCGCGACCTGCGCCCGCAGCACCGTCAGGCCGACCGACGTCGGAGCGTAGGTGCTGCCGTTCGGGAACGCGATGTTCTTGAGCTGGAAGTAGTCGTTATAGGCCGACGTCACCATGGATTGGTAACTGTTGACGGCGTTGGTGGCGGCGTTGCCGCTCAGCAGGTCGAGGCTCGCCCAGACATCCTGGAGATGCTGGCTCTGCGCCTGAGTGAGACCGACCGCCGCCCGGCCGTTGAGGATGCTGGCCTGGTTGCCGTCGGATCCAGCGGCCTCGAGGAAGACGGGGCCGCCGGTCGACTGGATCGTGCCGAGACGCAAATCGCCCTTGGACTGGACGATGTAGGTGCCGTTTGCCGAAGCGCTATCGAGCACGCCGCCGTCGACGGTGCCGTTGGTCTGCGTGGTGCCCGTCGCCTGGATCACCAGAGGATTGATGTTGGTCAGGGTGGACGCGCCGTTGACCACGGCGCTGGTCGCGCCGATCGCGCCGGCAGAGGAGTTGATCTCGACATTCTTGCCGATCACGACGGGCGTGGCGACGTTGTAAGGGGCCGCCGAGTTGATGTCGCCGGTCGCCGAGATGAAGACGCTGCCCTGCGGCGCGCGGCCGGAGACACCCGAATTGACGGCGACCTGATTGATCGAGAGCGCGCCGACGGCCGCGATCGCGATGTCGCGATCGATCGAGGTGGCTGTCAGACTGCCACCGTAGACCTGCACCTGGACCGGAGCACCGTTCGTGCCCAGCGTGCCGATGCCACCATCGGCCGACAGGGTCACGTTCTTGCCCGAGATCATCGGATTGTTGGCGCTCGCGCCGGACGTGATGGCCGAATTGGCGCCGGTGGCGATGACCGTCGTATCACCCGAGAGGTTGTTGATCGGCCCGTTGATGACGATTCCGGAGTTCGAGCTGACATTGACCGTGCTCGCGCCGCCGCCGCTGAACTGGATGTTGATCGGGTTCGACGCCTTGACCGTGTTGGTCAGCGTGAGCGTCAGGTGATCGTAGATCTGCTGGTACCAATTGAACTGGGCGTCCGCACCGCAACACTTGTCGGCGGTCGTGTTGTAGCCACCGTTATGATAGCTGCCGGTCGCCGTGATCACTTCCTGGAAGTTGGCGGTCTGCAATTGGCCGGTGTTGCCGCCCCCGCCCGTGGCCTGCATCACGTTCTCAACCAGGCTGATGCTGCGGGTCCAGTTCTCTCCGGTCGCCGCATTCGGCGTGTAGTGCCAGCCATAGTCGAATTGCGAGCTCGTCACCGGGCGATCGAGCGTCGCCGTGTCGACCCACTGGTAGTACATGTTGGGCTTCACGGCGTACTGGATGCCCGCCGTTCCGCTCATGCCGGTCAACATCGCGCCGGTGTACGCGCTCGCATTGACGCCGGCCGTCCTGTACGTCGACACCTGCTGTCCGCCCGACGCGGACGGATTGTAGACGTACCACGTCGTCTGCTGCTGAAGCTGATCGACGATCTGGATGACGCTGGGCGCGCTGACGCCGGTGTTGATGGTGTTGGTGACGAGCTGGAGCCCGGTCGAGTTGTTGACCGTGATCGTGCCCGCACCACCCTTGACCGCGATCGTGCCCTGTGAGGTGCCGTCGGTGGACGTCGAGATGATCTTGCCGTTCAGATAGACGTAGCCGCCGGAGCCCTGCACCACTCCGTTCACGAGGATCTGGTCGGTGAGCGCGTTGTACCGCACTCCGATCTTGATATCGCTGCCGACCAACGGCGCGGCAGCGGCCGTGATGTCGTAATAGCTGCCATTCCGCGCGTTGGCCTGGGCCTGGGCGAAGGCCGCGCTGTTGCTCTTGAGGTCGTTGATGGCGGACAACGCGCCGCTGCCGATGTCGACCGAGTAATTGCTGCTCGTGCCGCTCTGGATCAGGCCGTTGACGTTGATGACGCCCGCCGAAATGATGATCGCCTGGCCGAGGATGAAGGGCGCGTTCGCGGGATTCTGGTGGCCAGAGGGCGTGGTCGAACTCCAGTTCGACTGCGCGTTCGTGTTCGCAGTCCTCGGCGTGATCACGTCGTTCTGGACATTGACAACCTGGAAATAGGCCCCGCAGCCCGAGCAATTGAACGGCGAGTAATACGTGTAGGTGCGGGTCGAGGTCGAGCCGTCGGGATTTGTGATCGTCTCATCGCGAGTCGTGTTGCTGAAGACGCCCTGGCCGGCATAGGTGTTGCGTTCCCACGGCGCGGTGACGATCGGCTGTACCGTCGGTCCTTCCATCGCCGCGAGCGTCGCGGGGCTACCCACGCTGCCGCCGCCCCCGTTGGGCGTGCCGTTGCCCATCGGCAGGAAGATCGCCGAATAGAGCGACAGGCCATCGTAATAGGTCATCAGCATGCGCGCGGTGAAGACCGTGCTGTTGGCGGCCGTTTGTTGAACGCCGGTATTCCCGTCGACGCAGCAGTAATAGAAATACGGGTGATTGCCGCCTGCGCCGATGTGCGGACTGTACTCGTACGCGCCATAGGCGCCGAGGAAGGTTGCCGCCGCCATCACCGCCGTCAGCGTGTCGTTGTCGGCCGGCTTGTACTGGACGCCGGCCCATTGCGCGGTGACATCGTGGTTGGAGTTGTAGAAGCTGCCGATGCCGCCGAGGAAGATGAACGAACCGTTGGGCGCCACCATCTGGATGGTCGCGGCATTGAGCGACTGCGACGCCACGACGCTGCCGAGCTGGCTGGTGATCTTGAGCAGACCGTTCTCGTTGGTGACGATGCCGTCGAAGTAGATGTCCGGCTTGCGGGTCAGCTGGTTGCCATTGTCGTCGACGCCGAGCCCGGTGCTGGGATCGACGCGGTTGTAGGTCGCCGAGATATCGATGATCGGCGTCGCGCTCGGCATGGCGATGAAGGTCACGTTGGAATGCGAATCCGGGTCGACATGGTCGATCTGGCGGTAGGTGATGTTGCCGCCGGTCACATTGGTGACGGTGAGGTTCGCGAAATCCATGAAGTCGAGGCCGCGGTTCTCGACCTTGATCATGGGCGATCCGCGCGCGATGACCGCTGGCGCCGAATGACCGGCAAGGCTGTTTCCGGTGAGCTTCTGCGCCAGGATCGAGACATTGCCTGCGGACACCAGCATGTCGCCGAAGGCGAAGGCGTTGCCGCCGGCATCGGAGGTATATGGCGCCTGCTGGATCAAGGCGTTGATCTGACGCTGGATGTCCCCGGTCGGATCGGCCCCGGACGGCGTCATCGTGGCGGGATGTGTGGACGTCGACGCCGCGAGCGCGGTCCGGATCTGAGCATCGGTCAGGCCGGTGAGCGTGCCGAGCTGGTTCACGATGTTCTGGTAAGGATTGAACCCGCCGACGATGGTGTACTGGATCGTCTGGTGGTTCCAGCTCTTCACCGGGCTGAAATGATCGACGTCGGAGACATATTCGAGCGTGGAGGACAGCGACGAGTATGGGCTCGTCGTGCTGAGGGTCGGCGCGCCTGCACCGAGATCGATCGTGATGAGCACGTCGTTGTTGATGCCGGCCACCACGAGGCCGTTGAGCGCGACGTCGCCGGTTCCGCTGGTGTGGCTGTGATTGTCGCTGTTCTTGGCGCTGAAGATGTCGAGGTACGGATTGTAATTGCTGCCGTTGCCGGTCGCGGTCACCTGCCCCTGCGTCGCGCCCAGATAGATGTCGCGGACGCCGAGCACGCGGGAGCCGTCGGCCAGCGTCAGGCTGCTGTCGCCGCCCGCATTGGCCGTGCCGCGGTACAGGGTGGAGATCGGAATCGCGGTATTGTTGTAGACGACCGTCGTCGCCGTCGCCTGGATGCTGCTGAAAGTGATGGTGTCGCCAGACATGCCGGCAAAGATGTTGATGTCGCGCCAGGCCTGGATGGTCGTGCCGCTGTCGACGGTGACGTCCTGGATGGCGTGGACCCAGGTGTTGGTGCTGGCACCGACGCCGGCGATCGCGCCGTAGAGACTGGCGTTGGCGTTGTTGGACGCGGCCATCTTCGCAGCCGTGCCGATGAAGATCTTGCCGACGCTGAACAGCTCCCGGGCATGGATGTTGACCGCGAGCGTGGCGTTCGCCGTCATGTTGGATTCGGCGCCACCGCCGGCGAAGAAGCTGGCCGTGGCGAGGCTCGCCGTGTCCCTGGTGTTCAGCGTGTTGTAGGCCTCGATATCGATCACGCCTGCCGAGGTTCGCGGATCACCGTTGAGACTCAGGATCGTCCCGGCGCCGATATTGGTGGTGACGATCTGGGTGACCGTGGAGTCGCTCAGCGCAGCGGCACCCGAGAACGAGCCGCCGGAGCCCGAACGCGCCCCGCCACCGGCCTGGTTCACGTTATCTTTGGAGGTGACGATCATGTCGCCGCCATCGGAGTTGATGATCAGATGGGTTCCGATCTCGGCCGTGGTGGTCGAGGTGACGTCGTTCTGCGCCTTGCCGGCGGAGACGCCGGCCGTGGACGCCTGGTAGGCGTCGCCGCTTGCGGCATACTTGGTGGTGTGCTCTGCCGCGACCTTGATGCCGCCGAAATAGAGCGTGTCATCCGTCGCGCCGCCGTCGAACCGCGCATTGGTCACGGCGGTGGAGCTGGTCGTGGCGACCGCCGCCGCGCCGGCGTAGGTACCACCCGCGCCGACCGTCGCATTGGAAACATTGGCATCCGTACCGGTCGCCGTGATCTCGAGGATGCCCGTGTAGTTGGTGCGATTGAGGTTATCCATGTCCGCGGGCGCACCCAGATAGGCGTAGGTGTGCGCGCTCGACGAGGTCTGGGCGACGGTCGCCCCCAGGGCCAGGAAACCGGTCGAAAGGCCGGTCGCCTCGGCATATTGAGCGCTGTCGTTCTGAGCCGCGATGAGCACATCGGCGTTCGGAAGCTCGATCCCGGTTCCGCCATACGCACTGACGGTCGCGTTCTGCGAGGCCCTGGCGTAGCTGCCCTGCGCGCCGATCAGCGAACCGCCGCCGCCCGCAAGCGATTTGGCGTAGGTCGTCGTGCCGTAGATAGTCGTCGTGCTTCCGTCAGTATTGGTCTGCATCCCGATGATCGGGACGAGCGCCATCGCGGTCACGGCGAGCGCGCCGCCCGAGAAGATGGCGTCGTCGCCGACATCGGCCGTAACAGTGGCTCCGACCGTCGATTGGGCAATGGCGACACCGACCGCACCACCACCCACCGAGACGCCGATCGCCTCGCTCGACAGATTGGGCGTGATCGATGCCGTCACCAGCGTGCCGACACCGGTCGCGGACGTGGTGATCGAGGAACCTGCGCCGATATCGGCGACCACGCTCGAATTTTCGTGCACCTCCGCATCCGCGCCGACGCCGGCGAGGATGCCGCCGCCCAGCGCCGTTGCGGTCGTCGACAGCTTGCCGGCTCCAGCCGCGCCCACCGCCAGCGTCGAGGTATTGACAATGGCGTCGTCCAGGACCTTTGCCGCGACCGAACTCGACCGTCCGGCCGTCGCGACCGACGCGCCGACCGCCGCGGCACCGGCGGTGACGCCGCCCGTGAAGACGACTTGGGTCGAGGTGTCCTGCGCCATGACGGCGACACCCGTGCCGCCCGTGCCGGTGACCTGGCCGCCGAGCTGGGCCGTCACGGTGTTGGTGACATTGCCGAACGCCACGGCTGCCTGCGCGCCGAAGTAAAGCGCCGCCCCGCCCGCGATCGCCTCGGTGTCGATAGTCTTGCCGGCATAAGGCCCGGTGCTGGCGTCCTTCACGATCGCTGCAACCGTCACGGACGGCGCGGACACGATCGCGCTCAGATTGGCCAGCACGCTGCTGTTGACGCTGGTGTAACCGATGCCGGCGCCGATGCCGACGTTCTTCGCAAAGCCGGCACCGAGCAGGTACATCTTGGCGGCATTGGCGCTGGTGGCACCGACATTGACCTGCGTACCCGTGACGTTGCCGCCCGCGATCTGCGCGGTCACGCCGTCATCGCCGCCCGTGAGCACGCTGCTGACGTTGTAGGTCGAGGTCACGTTGGCATTGTTGGGATTGCCGGCCGTCCCGCTCGCGACCGCATTGCCGCCCTGCGCGGTGCTGGTCCTCGCGTTCACCGCCGCGATCGTTCCGTTGCCATTCTGGTTGAGCTGACCGGTCTGCTGCCCCTGCGTATCCGGATCGGCGGTGTTGGTGCCGATGATGATGACGCCGACCGTCGCACCGATGCCGACGCTGCCGCCGATGCCCGCCGTTACCGCATAGGACAGCACCTCCTTGGTGCTGAGCGCGCCCACGTTGATCGCGCCGGACGAATTCAGGTTGCTGTTGCGGCTTTCCGCGATGGTCTGGCTCTTGAAGACAATGACGTTGGCCGCAGCTCCGACGCCGACACCGGCCCCGCTGGCGCCGACCGCGAGCGCACCGGCGATCTCCTTGATCGCCACGTCCTCGTTGGCGTTGATGGTGACCGCGCCGGCCGCACCGCCCGTCACCCCTTGCAGCGTGGTGTCGTAGACGCCTGCGATGGTGGTGTTGTTGGCGATCTCAATGTTCGCCATGCCCGCGATCGCCGCTGTCCCGGTCGAGAGCGCGCCGCCGATCGCATAGGCTTCGAAGCGGTTCTTGGTCTTGGCCTGGACGTCGAGCGCGCCGCTCAGATTGAGCGCGGTCGTGTGTGGCGTCGTGCCGCCATGATAGGCGAATTCGTCGCCGACATAGGCCTCGGTTCGGTTCGAGGAGACCTGGACCAGGAAGGCCGCGCCGATCGCGGCCTGGCTGCCATAGGCCCCCGAGCCGTTCGCGGAGAAGATGCCAGTGTTGTTGTTGGCGTTGACCGTCAGCGACGTCGCCGTCAGCGCGCCGCCGTCGACATAGGCCTCCGTGGTTGCCTGGAACACGTTCAACCCGACCGAGCCGGTGTTGAACCCGACGGCGATCGAGGACGCATCCTGCTCGGCATTGGCCTTGACGGTGACGGCACCGACCGTCGGGCTCGACGACTGCACCCCGCCGACCGTGGCGTTGGTAATGGTGGCGAAAGTGCTGCGCGACATCGTCGTGCTGATGACGGTGGCGCCGCCGCCACCTGTGCCGGTGGGCGGAACGATGCCGGCGCCGAACGCGCCGGAATAGGAGAAGCTCGACGCGGCGACCACGATCTGCGGCGCCAGCGTCGACGAGGTCAGGCGCGTGGCGACGGCGGCGCCGTCGATATACGCTCTCGTCGCCCCGCTCATCACATTGGTGATCGGGTTGATCATGATGGCGATCCCGCTGCTCGCCGCGAGCGAGGCAACGTTGGTCACGACCGCCTGGTGCGAGCTTGCGACGACCGCAAGGCCGCGCACGGTGTCCTGGTTCTCGGTGAGATCGGGTGTCGTGTCGGTCGGTGCATGGGCCGTGCCGAGATCGAAGGCATGGACGAGCGTGCCGTTGTTGACCGACAGCGTATCGGTCGAGCTGGTGCCGAGCGCATCGACCTTGGTGTTCGCCCCGCTGATATAGGCCGCCGTAGTTCCGGTGATCTGATTGGTCACCAGCGAACCCGCGCCGCCGGCCGCGCCCTTGCTGATCGCCACGGCGCCGGCGAATACGCCCGCCTTGTCGTTGTTGCCCGCGATCACGCCGACATTATTGCTGGCTGTGACGTCGGCGCCGTTGATGCCGTTGGTACCGGCGGCGGTGATGCTGGCGGTGACGTTGGTTCCCATCAGATTGGTGGCGACCGAGCCCGCAAGGCCCACCTGCGAGGACATCGCAACGCCGACGGCGACGGTCGAGATACTGGCGTTGGAGTTCGCGCCGACCGCGACGTTGCCCGATGCGGTCAGCTTGGAGCCGGTGACGCCGGCGCTGACATTGTTGGCGATGCTGCTGTTGACCAGCGCCAGGCCCGCGGCGCTGCCCTGCGTCGAGGCACCCGCGACCGCGGCGGTTCCGGTGATACTGGAATTGTCGATCGCGCTGACAGAGATGTTGCGGCCCGTGACGGTCGATTGAGTCGTGCTCGACTGGCTGTTGCCGATAGAAGCCGAAACGGTATTGGAGATGCTGCTGATCGTGGTGCCGCCGACGCCCGCAAATTGTCCGGTCGCAAGACCGAAGCCGATCGTGACCGCCTGGATCTTCGAGGAGTCGACCGCGCTCACGCTGACATTGCCGTTGGTGCCTGCCGACATCAGGACGTTGGCGATATAGGCCGAATGCGTGGTCGCGATGGTGTTGTAGACGATCGAGGCGCCGACATTGTTCTTGCCGGCCTGGATCAGGCCCGCAACGGAGACGATGCTGGCGCCCGGACCGTTGCCCGTCCCGTCGTTGAGCGCGGCCGCGCTGAAGTCGATGCAGTTCTGCCCGCCCGTGCCGCCGGCGACGGTGCAGGTATCCGAGGCGAGAAGATTGTTGTTCGACTTCTTGACGAGGTTGCCGAGCGCCGTATCCAGCGCCGACACGGCGCCGCTGTCCGCCAGCACCGTCACGCGGCCGACGTTGATATTCACCGTCGCGCCGCTGTTGATATAGGCGGTCGTGGTGGGCGTGATCTCGCTGACGACGATCGCGCCGGCAAGTCCGTTGGAACCGGCGCCGCCCGAGGCCGCACCGGCCGCGATCACGCTGGCGCTGTCGGCCATCACCAACAGGGTGTCGTAGTTGGAGATCGACGTGCCGCGGATATGCGCATCGGTGGCGTTGCCGCCGGTGGGATCGGCGATCGAGGCATAGGTCAGCCCGATGCCGACGCCGGCCTGCCCGCCCGAGATGTAGAGCGAGCCGCCGCCGATCGCGACGTTCGTGGTCTGGTAGGCATCGACCTCCAGCGCGCGATTGACGCCTGAGGACTGACCCGTGATCGTCGAACTCTCGATATAGGCGTTGGCACTATCCGTGATGATGCCGACGGAAGCAGAAAGCGCCGCCGCGTTGGATTTCGATCCCGCCACGCCGATGGCGATGACGGTTTCCGAGCCGCCGTTGAGCGCCTGCACTGTCAGCGAACTCTGGTTGTTCACAGTGGTGCCGTAGATATAGGCGAGCGTCACGTTGCTGGACATCGCCGCCGCGATGGCGCCGCCGATCGCAGCGCCCTGGGCAGATGCGCCGGCCAGATTGAGCGCCGCAGAACCGGAACCATTGTTAAGCATGGTGTCGTTGAGCGCCTGGACGATCGTGTTCGTCACCACGGTTCCGGTCGTGGTGTACTTGTTGACCGTCGTATTCCTGATGTAGGCGCTGGTGCCGAGTGAGACGTCGCTCACTGAGGAGCTTCCGGCCAGATCGATGCTGAAGCCGTCGGTGCTCGATCCCGAAGTTGAGCCGATCTTGCTCACGGCCGTCGTAATGCCCGCGGTTCCCCCGGTCGCGCCGGCTCCGGCAGCGCCCGCCTTGTCGGAGAAGCTCGATGCGGCCGGCTCGGAGATCGACGCCGCGACGGCGGCCGCGGTGATGCGGCCGGACGTGGTCGCGCTGATCGTGAGATTGTCGACATTGACCGCGCCGCTCCCGCCGCTCGTACCGGCAAACGGATCGTTGGCGCTGAACGGGCCCGGGCGGATGTCGGAATGGTTGTCGCCAATATAGGCGGAGGTGTCGGCATTTGCACCGAGATAGGCGACCGCCAAGCCAACTGCCGAACCTCCGCTCGTGTTGCGGCTCATCGCGCCGGCAAGCGTCACGACCGACAGATCCTGCTGCGCCAGGATGCCAACGGTCGGAGCATAGACGGTGGCCTGGCTCGAGATCGACGCATGCGTCGTGTTGTTCAGGAAGCCAAGCGAGGTGATGCCGTTAAGCGCCAGCGCGCCCGCGGCCTTGCCGGACGACGGCGCGACGGCGACGAACTGGTCCGACGTGATCGCGTTGACGGCGATGTCGTCCGCCGCCCGGAGCGTCGCACGGTCCGAAACGCCGGCAATGGTGTTGGTCTTGAACTGGACGAGATTGAGCGCGCCGCCGACCGAAGAGCCGCCCGACGTATTGCCGGTCAGGAAACCGAGCGTGCCGACATTGCCGGCGGCGTCGATCGACGCGGTGGTCGTGGTCGCCGCGATCTGAATGGTGGCGTCGTAGGTGTGGACGTCGCCGTTGTCCATTCCGGCCGCCCAGCTGCTGCCGCAAGCCGCGGTCGTGCATGTCGCCGTCAGGCTCGCGCTACCCGCGACCCACGCCGTCGTATTATTGTTCACGACGAAATGGTTGAGCGAACCGGAGATGCCGATCGTGTCGCCGGCGTCGGCCGTGGCATTGGCATAGCTGGTCAGGATGTTGCCGCCGACGCCGAAACTGCCGTTGAGATGGCTCAACGTCGCACCCAACCCGTCCCATTTCAGCCAGGTGTTGGTGATCGGCAATTCCGTGGTGGCATCGACGGCGATGTTTGCCGCGTTGATCAGCGTGCCGCTGCCGACATAGGCGTTCGAATTGTGGGTGAAATTGCCCCAGGCGACGGCCGCGCTGATCGCCGTGCTCTCGCCGGATACCACGTCCTTGGTAATCGCACTGGCCGTCGCATTGCTGCGAACGCCGCGATCGATGACGTTGCTGGCGACGGCGACGTTGCCGCTGGCATAGATGCTCGGCGCGCCGCCGCTCGGATTCTGGGCGATCGCGGCGGTCGCACTCTGAGTGCTGCTGGCCAGGGCAAGCGCGCCCGCGGCCTTGAAATTGAAGTTCAGCGGCACCAGCGAGGACATGTGGTCCTGGATGATCGACGTCGGCGCGGTGACGGCGCGCAGTCCTCTCTCGATCGCCGCAATCAGCGCCGGCAAGCCGGCGATGGACGAGGCCATCGTGGAATTGCTCGTGGTGTCGGAGGTGGCCTCGACCAGAACGGAGCCGTTCATCCGGTTGGCGGCATCGGTTCCGAGCGATGCGCCGAGCGTTGCGGTCACGGACGTCGTGATGTCGCTGATGGCGAACGCACCTCCGACGGCGCCGCTCGCCCCTAGTCCGGGTGCCGCAACCGACGTCGCGCTGGTCGAGAACGAATTGTTATTGATCGCGCGTACCTTCAGCGTGCTCCCACTCGTGTTCACGGTCCCCGCCGCAATATGCGCGCCGCTCTCGACGTTGGCGATCGTGGTCACCGACCCCTTGGAATAGGCCACCGTCGGGACGATCTGCGCGCTCGTCGATGCCGCGAGGGCGGAGACGGCAATGGTCGCATCGTTGAGCGCCTTGATCTCGAGGTTGCCCCCGGCATTGATCGTCGCCCCCGAGGCCACGTTGGTCGTGGCGATGCCGTCGATCTTGCCGACAACGACGCCGGCGGCGACCGGCGTGAGGCTGCCGAGCAAGGTGGACGCGATGGCCGGATCCGAGGCGGTTTCCGATGCATGGGCGGAAATGGTGACATCGCCGCGGCCGTTGATGTCGGCATGGCTGTTGATGTTGATGGTCGCCGTGGCGCTGGCCGCAACATAGCCGCCATTGAGGCCCAGCAGCGAGCCGGCGAGCGTCGAGCCGACGAGCGCCAACGCCCCGACCGGCGAACCGTCGAGGAAACTGGATACAGCCGTCGAGGTCGCGGTGATCGATACGGTGCCGCCCGCGATCCTGCCGTCAACGGTGATCGCCGTCGCTGCGGTGGCCTGGCCGGACAGCTTGATGTCGCTTGCCGTAGCTCTCAGCGTGACGTTGCCGTCGGCGTAGTTGGTTCCGCCGAAATTGACCGTCTGCGCCAGGATCTGCGCGCCATTCTTGATATCGATGTTCGGCGCGTCGATGATGACGTTGTTGGCGTTGCCGGTCGAATGGCCGGCGCCATCGAGACGGCGGGCATCGATCATCGCATGCGCGGCGAGCGTGATGGAGTTGTCCGCCTGAACGAGGTAATCGGCACCGGCGCTGAGCCCCGCGAGCGCATTCGCGATCGAGCTGTTCGACAAGGTCACGCCGGTGTCGCCCTGGGTGGCGTCGCCGATCACCAGATCGATCGGATCGAACAGCAACGTGCCCGCCTTGCCGTTGGGCGCGGCAACATTGACAGAGACGCCGCGGCCGACGTCGATGACCCCGTTCGCGCTGAAATCGACCAGGCCGGCATTGCCGGCCTTCGAGCTGGCGTTGAACTTGGCTCCGCCCGCCACGGTGAGGTTCTGCGCCGCCTTCAGGCGGATCTCGCCGCTATTGCCAGTCGTGCTCGCGATATTCAGCCCGGCATTCTTGCCGATCTCGATATTGTTGCCGGCCTGAACGGTGATGCTGCTCGGCGCCGTGGTCTTGCTGCGCGCCGTCAGCCGTCCGTTGACCCTGGCGTTGTTGACGGCGCCGATATGGATCGAGCCGTTGCTAACGGTGATCGCGCTGGCGCTGCGCAGGCCCTTCGAATTGACCGAGGCTGCGAACTTGGCGGCATGGTCGAGATTGGCGACGTCGCGCTGGCTGGCACCGCCGACGTAGACGTTCTGCCCGGTCAGCCGCACCCCGTCCTGGGCGTTGACGCGGCCATAGATGCGGATGTTGCCGTCCGGCGAGACCGGGAACGAGCCCGCCATCAGATTGCCGACCGCCGACTGGTTGATCTGCCCGCCCGCGCCGACCAGGCTGTCGGTGAACTCGCGCGTCGGCGTCGAGACGTTGAGGCTGCCGACATTGACGACGCCGCTGCGGCTGACCACGAAACCCTTGGGATCGGCGAAATAGACGTTACCGCCGATCGCGCCGTTCATGTAGGAGTTCAAGGTGCCGTTGACGTAGACCGGCGCGTCGCGAACGATGTTGACGAGATTTTGCGTCCCGGTCGGCAGTTGCAGGTTGACGGTGTTGCCCTGCCCGACGCTGAACTGCGAGAACGAGTTGAAGGCGTTGTTGCCCGAGACCGTCGACGTCGTGACGTTGGTCACGCTGCCGGAGGTCTGCAAGGACGTCCCGGTGCGGCCGTCGGGAATGATGACGTTCGGCGTCTGCGCCTGAACGCGGACGCTGTGCACCGGCAGGAAGACCATCTGCATCGCACAGAGCAGCGACATCGAACGGAAGCGCGCAAGTCCGCGCAGGCCCGGTTCGTCCTCGTCCCGCCTCGCAGATGGCCCGCGCATGTCGAATCCTGCTCAGAACTGGCCGGGCGGCAGCTTGAAGATGTCGGGGCTCTTGGCGTCGGCCACGTAGAACAGCAGCAGGCTGGTCGGCGTCAGCACACGCTGGCTGTTCTCCTTGTTTTCGAACGTGCCCTGGAGCAGCAGGATCACCGAGCGATCCTTGGCGTCGCTGCCACGGAACATGACGATGCCGCCGGCGACGGGCATGTTGATCGCGATGGAGTCGGGCTTGAAGCCTTCGCCAATGAAATGGGCGCGCAGGATGTTGGCGTTCGAGAACAGCTTCTCCGGCGTCATCGCCGTATCGGTTCCCTTCGACCAGACCGCGCCGACCTGAATCAGCGACTTCGACTTGTAGCCGAACACGTAGGAGAGCTCCGCGGTCCCGCCGTTTGGCAGCAGATCGGGGGCCGAATACAGCAGGCTGTGCGTCAGCTCGGCGGCGTTGTCCTGCGCCTTGATGGCGTCGGGCCTGACATTGAAATCCTTCGCCATCGCCGCGCGCACATCGGCCTCGTTCATGCCGAACTTGGCGGAGCGGAAGCCGTCGACCGCTTTGGACTTGTCCTCCGCTCCTGGTGCCTCGGCCGACGGGGCCCCGGCGGCGACGGGCGTGCCGGCTGCAGCGGGAGCGCCGGCGGCCGCCGCTCTGGGTGCCGGCGCAGCCTTCTGCTTCGGCACGGCGCCCTGCACGGTCCCTTGGGCCGCGAGCGGCCCGGCTGCAACGGAAGTGAACAGGCCGACGACGGCCGGAATGAGATAGATTTTGCGCATCTAGAACCTTCGAAACAACTTGAAACAACGCTTCAAAATCGGCAGCTACGACGTCGTCTTCCCGAACCGTCATCGCCAACCGAGACGGAAAATGCTGCAACACCACAAGGCGTTACAAAGCGCCACGGAGGAGACAAGGCTCGAAACAGCGACTCTCTGACAGCGTAGGAATACGGTATCGGGCTGCCAAACGCTGCGAATGAGCGTTCATAAGCGCATTTTTTCATCAATTGTGGATGCGGCCCGTTCGCGGTAAGCATCCGAACCGGGGCAAGCCATCATGCAAAGAATTCCATGATCGAACGGCGTTCCGCATTCGCGGTCGATCGCCGCGGCTTCATTCGTCTTGCCGGAGCAGCCGCTGCGGGATGGACCGCGCTCGGCGCAACGCCGGATCGCATGCGCATCGTCGCCTCGCTGACCGCATTGCCGTTCGATGATGAGCTGACCAGACGCAGCATGACCGACACCCCGACCTCCCGCCTTGGCGGTCTCGTCATCGGCTTGAGGCAGCGCGGCTGGGTCGAAGGCGTCAACTTTCGCCTCGAGCTCCGTTCGACCTTCGGCGCGCCGGACAGGCTCAAGGCGGCGATTCAGGAGTTGCTCGATCTGAAGCCGGACGTGATCCTGACGGGTTCGACGATCGAAACCGCGGCCGTCCTGGCCGCCACCAAGACCATCCCGATCGTTTTCGCCACAGCCAACGATCCCGTCGGCAACGGCTTCGTCGCAAGCCTCGCCCATCCCGGCGGCAACGTCACCGGCTTCACCAACAGCACCGCCGAGATGGGCGGCAAATGGCTTCAGCTGATCCGCGAGGCCGTGCCTGACGTCGCGCGTGTCGGCATCCTGTTCAACCCCGCGACGACGCCGCGCGGCGGACGTTTCTTTCTCGACTCGATCGAGCAGGAGGCCGCAGCATGCGGCGTATCCGCGATCCCCGCCCCCGTAAACGCGCCGGCGGACATCGACGAGGTGGTCAGGCGCTTCTCCGAACCGTCCAAGGCAGCGATGGTCGCATTGGTCGACAGCTTCCTCGTGGTCAACCGCAAGGCGGTCGTCGCGGCAGCCGACAAATTTCGCGTGCCCACGATCTATCCGTTCCACTACTTCATGGATGCGGGCGGGTTGATGAGCTACGGGCCGACGCTGGAGGTGCGCTCGGCCGATTACGTCGATCTCATCCTGCGCGGCACCAAGGCCGGTGATCTTCCGGTGCAATCGCCGCGGAAATACGAGCTGCTCATCAACCGCACCGTCGCCCGCTCGCTGGGACTGACCCTGCCATTCACCCTGCTCGCACGCGCCGACGAGATCCGCGAGTGAACGAGACGGCCGACCAGGAGCCTTTGCGGACGCCTCCCGGCCGGCTGTTCCGCAAATATCTCTACTCGATCGTCGCCCTCGCCTTTGCCGCGCTTGCCGTCAACACCGGCTTCGACGTCTGGTTCTCCTATCGCGAGCAGAAGCAGCTTCTGGCGGCAACCCAGCGCGAGCAGGCGGCGTCCGCGGCCATTCAGATCGGCCAGTTCATCGGGCAGATCGAAAACCAGATCCGATGGCTCTCGCGCCTGCCGCCGGAGCTGTCGACGAATGACGACGAGCGTCTGAACGCGATCCGCCTCCTGCGCCTCTCGCCGGCGATTGCGGAAGTCGCCGAGCTGGACTCGCGGGGGCTCGAGCAGGTGCGCGTGTCCCGCCGTGTCGCCGACAGGGTCGGCAGCAAAGCCGACCGCTCCGCCTCGCCCGCCTTTCGCGGCGCCAATGAAAGCCGGGCCTATTACGGGCCGGTCTACTTCTTCGGCGACACCGAGCCGTACATGACGCTTGCCACGCGCGGTACCGGCCGCAATCCCAATGTGATCGTCGCCGAAGTCAATTTGCGTTTCATATGGGACCTCGTCACCGGGATCAGGGTCGGCAACACCGGCAAGGCCTACGTCGTCGATCGCATGGGGGTCCTGATCGCGCATCCCGATCTGTGGCGGGCATTGCAGCGCAGCGATCTCACCGGCGATGCGGACGTCCGCGCCGCGCTCGATGGCGTGGGGCCCCCTTCAGGAGGATTGGTCAAGGAGGGTCTGACCGGGCAACGCGTGCTCTCGACCTATGCGACGGTCCCCTCGCTCGGCTGGCTGGTGTTCGTCGAGCTGCCGCTCAGCGAGGCCTATGCGCCGATCTACGCATCGATCGGCCGCTCGACCTTCCTCCTCGTCGGCCTGCTGGCCGGTGCAGTGCTGGTGTCTCTCTTCCTCAGCCGGCGCATGACGGGGCCGATCCAGCTCCTGACGCAGGGCGCGCGGCGGATCGGGAGCGGCGATCTCGGCCTGCGGCTCGCGATCAAGACCGGCGACGAGCTGGAAGCGCTCGGCGACCAGTTCAACCGCATGGCCGCGCACTTGCGCGAATCCTATGCGACGCTCGAGCGCAAGGTGATCGAGCGGACCTCCGAGCTCGAGAAGGCGCGCGATCAGGCCCTTGCCGAGCACGACGCCGCCGAGAACGCGCGCAGCGCGGCGGTGGCGGCCAATGAGACCAAATCGCGCTTTCTTGCCGTCGTCAGCCACGAGCTGCGCACGCCGCTGAACGGCGTGATGGGTGTACTGCAATTGCTCGATGACGGCAGCCTGAGCGAAGCGCAGCGGCGCCACCTCGCGACCGCCGCGGCGTCGGGCGAAACGCTGATCGCGCTGGTCGATGCCGTGCTGGAATATGCCCGTCTGGAGGCCAGCACCGAAACCCTGGAGCCGCGCAATTTCCGCCTCGACCAGCTCATCGACGCGGCCGCCGAGCTGATGCGCCCCCAGGCCCTCGGCAAGGGACTGGCCTTCGACCTCGCCTGCGATGCGTCGGTCCATACATCGGTGCACGGCGATCCCGTCAGGCTCAATCGCATCCTGCTCAATCTGATCGGCAACGCCATCAAGTTCACGCCATCGGGCGGGATCGCCGTGAACGCGGCCGCCGAGCGGCACGACGATCATGTCCTGCTGCGCATCACCGTTCGCGACACCGGCATCGGCATCGCCCCCGACATGCACGAGCGGATCTTCGCGGATTTCGTGCAGGCAGACGACAGCATCGCACGGCGGTTTGGCGGCACCGGCCTTGGTCTTGCGATCGCACGGCGCCTGGCCCGCCTGATGCGCGGCGAGTTGACGGTTGCGAGCACGCCGGGCGCAGGCAGTACGTTCACGCTTCAATTGCCGCTCGGCCTCGCCGCGAGCGGCATCGCGCACGGCGAGCTGCCGCCGCCGCCGCGACAGCTCCGCGTGCTCCTGGTCGACGACGATCCCGTCAATTGCGAAGTCGGCGAGGCGATCCTGAAACGGCTCGGCCACCAAGCTACGATCACCACGAACGGCGCATCCGCCATCGCGCTCGCCCGCGATCAGGCGTTCGACGTCATCCTGATGGATCTGCACATGCCCGACATGGACGGCGTGGAGGCGGCCTCGCGGATCGGCGCGCTCGGTCTTGCCGAGATGCCGCGCATCATCGCCGTGACCGCCGACGTGTCCACCAGCGCGCGCAAGCGGCTCGCCAGCGCAGGGATCGCCAAGGTCGTCAGCAAGCCGATCCTGGTCAACGCGCTACGCGAGGCGATCGAGGAAGATCCGGAAGTCAAGCCAACGGCGCCACCGCTCGCCGCCGGCGCATTGATCGACCGGCACTTCCTCGACGACCAGAAAGAACTGCTGGGCCCGACGCAGATCGCAAAGCTCCACGTTTTGCTTCAGGAGACCGGCGACAAGTTGATCGCGGACATCGGCAAGGCCGCGGCGAGCGGCGATCACAAGCAGCTCGCCCGATCCGCGCACCAGCTCGGCAGCGCGGCGAGCGCGCTCGGCCTCGTCCGCCTGTTCGACCGCTGCCGTGATGTCGAGCTGGCAGCGCCCGCGATGTCGGAGCCTGAGCGCCAAAATTCTGCGCGTGAGCTCGCCGATCTTCAACGGGCGTCGATGCGAGCGCTGGACGATCTGCTTCAGCCTGCCGAACAGCGTTCGGTCAGCTAGCCCCGGCCAGCCGACGCACGTCCGCTTCCGCCTCCCGCCCGAACCTCTCCACCAGAAAATCGATGAACAGCCGCACCTTCAGCGACAGATGCCGCGTCGGCGGATACACTGCATAGAGCGCGAGCGGCGGCGCGGAATAATTGTCCAGCACCGTTCGCAGCTCGCCCTTCTTCAACGCGCCAGCGGCGATAAACTCCGGCAGCAGCGCCAGCCCCCTGCCCTTGATCGCGACGTCGCGCAGCACCTCGGCATTGTTGACGCAGAGCGACCAGGCGGGCTGGATCCAGTGATCGCCGTCCGCGCCGGTGAGCTTCCATTGGTTGCCGGTGAGCAGGAAGCCGTAAGTGAGCGAGGCGTGCTCGCGCAGATCCTGCGGATGCTTTGGCGTGCCGTGACGCGACAGATAATCCGGCGAAGCGCAGATCATGCGCGCTATCGGCATGATCTTTCGCGCGATCAAGCTCGAGGACTCGAGCTCCGCGATCCGCAGCGTCACGTCAAAGCCGTCCTGCACGGGATCGAGCAGGTCATCGCTGAGCACGATCTGGAGCTGAAGCTCGCCATGGCGCGCCATGAAATCGGCGAGCACGGGCCCGAGCCGCATCGTTCCGAACGACATCGGCGCGTTGACGCGAAGCAGCCCGCGCGGCGCCGACTGGGCCTGTGCCACCGCCTGGTCGGCCGCCTCGACCTCCGAGAGGATGACGAGCGCACGTTCGAAATAGCGCTGGCCGTTCTCGGTCGGGCTCGCATGCCGCGTGGTCCGGTTCAGGAGCTGGACACCGAGACTCTCCTCGAGGTCGGCGATGTATTTGCTGATCGCCGAGCGCGACAGCCGCAGCTGCCGGCCGGCTTCGGCAAAGCTGCCGCTTTCCACCACCTTCACGAAAGCCCGGAGGCTGCCGAGCTTATCCAAGGGCCCGCACCGACGATTGTTTCCAAATCGTAGACATAGCCGTCATATTTGCACGGATTGTCTCCAATCCCAAGCGGAACAATATTTCCGTCCAGAGCAAGACGGCTCCCCGAAGTTTGGAGGACGACAATGTCTGGACTGCACCATGTGACCGCGATTGCCGGCGACCCCATCCGCAATTTCGGCTTCTACACGAGGGATCTCGGGCTGCGCTTCGTCAAGAAGACGGTCAATTTCGACGATCCCGGCACCTATCACTTCTATTACGGCGACGAGACCGGCCGGCCCGGCACCATCCTGACCTTCTTTCCCTGGGCCGGCGTGTCGCCCGGACGCCGCGGCGTCGGCGAGACCCATCAGACCGCCTTCCGCGTGCCGCAGCGCTCGCTCGGCTACTGGACCCAGCGCTTAACCGAGAAGGGGATTGCCTACGAGGCGCTCGAGAAGCGCTTCGGCGAATCCGTGCTGCCGTTCACCGATCCCGACGGCATGGCGCTCGCGCTGGTGGGCATCCCCGGCGCCGAGAACGAGCCCGGCTGGAGCAATGGCGACGTGCCGGCCGAGCATGCGATCCGCGGCTTCCACGGCGTGACCTTGCTGCTCGACAGCGCGGCAAAGACGGCCGCCGTTCTCACCGACGTGTTCGGCTTCAAGGAAGCCGGCCGCGAAGGCTCGGTGATCCGCTTCAAGGCGCCTGGCGACGTCGAGGGCAGCGTCGTCGATATCTACGAGGCCAAGGGCTTTCTGCGCGGCCATCAGGGCGGCGGCTCGGTGCATCACATCGCCTTCCGCGCGGCTGACGATGCCGAGCAAGGGCGGATGGCGCAAAAGCTCGTGAGCAATCACGGCCTGCACCCGACCGAGCAGCGGGACCGCAACTACTTCCGCTCGATCTACTTCCGCGAGCCCGGCGGCGTGCTGTTCGAGATCGCGACCGACATCCCCGGCTTCGCCGTCGACGAGCCCGTCGCGACGCTGGGACGTGACCTGAAGCTGCCTGCGTTCCTCGAGCAGCACCGCAAGCAGATCGAGGACGTGCTGCCGAATCTGGAAGAGACCGCGTCATGACCGACACTGCATTCATCCATCGCTTCGAGCCCGCGACCCGCGCGGGCTCCCCTCCGCTCCTGCTGCTGCACGGCACCGGCGGTGACGAGACCGACCTGCTCGGGCTCGGCAAGATGATCTCGCCCGGCTCCGCCCTGCTGTCGCCGCGCGGCCGCGTGCTCGAGCACGGCATGCCGCGCTTCTTCCGCCGGCTCGCCGAAGGCGTGTTCGACGAAGAGGATTTGCGCCGGCGCGCGCATGAGCTCGGCGACTTCATCGCGGATGCGCGAGAGCAATACGGCATCGCCGCACCGGTTGCGGTCGGCTTCTCCAACGGGGCCAACATCGCGGCCGCGCTGTTGTTACTGAAGCCGGACGTGCTTGCCGGCGCGATCCTGCTGCGCGCCATGGTGCCGCTATCGGATCCGCCACCCGCCGATCTTGCGGGCAAGCCCGTGCTGCTGTTGTCCGGGCAAAGCGATCCGATCGTGCCGGCCGGCAATTCGGCACGGCTCGCGGCGCTGCTGTCACAGGCTGGCGCGCGCGTGAGCCACAGGATCCTGCCGGCGGGCCATCAATTGTCGCAAGCCGACGTCACGCTGGCCCGCGACTGGATCGGCAATGTCCAGGCCGAGGCAGCATGATCGAGCAGCGGCGCATCGTTTCCGAACGGTGCGCCGCCTCTCAATCGAACCAGCCGCGCCGCTTGAACCAGATCAGCGGCAGCAGGCCGCTGGCAATGACGGCAAGCCAGGCCAGCGGATAACCGAACGTCCAGTCCAGCTCGGGCATGTGCTTGAAATTCATGCCCCAGATGCCAACCAGGATCGTTGGCGGTACACCAACGACCGAGACGATCGTCAGTATCTTGAACAGCTCGTTCTGCTGGATGTTGATGAAGCCGAGCACGGCGTCGAGCAGAAGCTGGATCTTGTCGGACAGTCGCGTCTCGTAGTCGCCGAGCGAAGCGACGTCCTTCGACACGGCCTCGAGCCGCTTCTTCGACGCGGCCGTGATCCATTCACTGCCGACATCGCCGGCGAATGAGGCGACGCGCCCGACCCCGAGCAGAACGTCGCGCGCCTTCGCGAGCCGATCGGCAAGCTCGCCGATGTTCTCCAGCGCCTCGCGCATCCTGCGGCTGGAGCGCACCGGCCGCTGGCTGCGTACGAGCCCGCCCCTGAAAACTCCCCGCGACAGCTTGTCGACCTTGCCGCCGAGATGCTCCAGAACATCGGCGCCGCGGTCGATCATGGCTTCGAGCAGGCTGGTGAACACGCACATGCCGTTCTCCAGGCTGTCGTCCGAGCCGATGCGTTTACCGATGTCATCGAGGATCGGCAGCTCGGCAAAACGCACCGTGACCAGCACGTGCGGGCCGATGACGAAGCCCACCGGCGTGATCTCGGCCTCGTTCTCCTCGTCGAGCCGCACCGCCGGAGAGCTGAGATACAGGATGCCCTGGTCGGAGATCAGACGGCTCGACGCCTCGATTTCGCTGAGCGACTCCTCGGATGGGATACGTATCCCGAGCAACCGCTCGACGAACCGCTTCTCCTCGTCGGTCGCATTCAGCAGATCGGCCCAGATGATCTCCGAGGGCATTTCTGCGCCGATACTCCGCCAGTCGTCGGACGGCCACCTGTAAAGCTTGAGCAAGAACCGAACTCCGCGACCGCATCGTCACGCCGGATGGTGCATCCAGCGGTCATCCGCCGATTAACGCACGAGGGTTCCAAACGTTCAATGTCCTTTCCCGCGGCTGCCTTCAGCTTCGGGGGAAGCCTGCATCGGGACCAAAGCGGATGTCGACAGTGTATCAGCGAATGTCCGCAAAGGGCCCAACAGCAGATATCAATACGTTCAATCCGTAGGCTGCGGACCGTCGTAGCCTTCGACTATAGCCAGATCCATAAGCGATTTGCCCTGTCTGAGCGCCATGGCCTTCGCATACTCCGGCGAGCGGTAGCATTCGACTGCGGCAGCATAATCGGGAAATTCAATCACGACTGTCCGCGAACGCGTCTGGCCCTCCGGCGTTTCCGATTTGCCTCCTCGTGTGAGAAAGCGGCCGCCGTACTTGCGGAATGCCCTTGCGTTCTCGGCAATGTAGGCTTTGTAACCCTCCGGATCAGACACGTCCGCAAATGCGACCCAATAACCCTTGGCCATCAAGCTCCTCCATAGCGACGTTGACTTTTTAAGTTGCGCGATACGCATCGCGCCATAGGGGCGCAGCCAATTGGTCTTGTAGCAAGCGACTGGCTATTTGATCACCCGATGACACGCACGGAGCGTTGCCGCCTACTTGTTTGCTACAATTCGGACGCCGCCGAGCTTGCGCTGTTGAATGAGGTCGACGAATCGAATGTAAGATTCGTGAAATGCGTCGTGTCCCTCTGGAGTTCCGGACTGCTTCGCTTCCTCGCGCAGCCGTTGGTACATCGCGAGCCGCTCTTTGAGGATCGGTTGCCATTCCTCAGTCAAGTCAGTGACAGAGAGCACCTTCAAGCCAACGTCCTCGACCAAGCGCTGATAGTCCGGAATCGAACGGAGCGGCTGAATTGCCATGCCGTCCCACATCAGCTGCGCGTCCGCGGCTGCAAGCGGCTGATTGGCGACCCAATCTGTAAAAGCCAATCGGCCGCCTGCGTTTAGAATGCGCCTGGCTTCCGCCAGTGCCCTTCCTACATTCGGGACGTGACAGAATGATTCCTGGCTGACAACCGCATCGGCACTCGCATCGGCCAGTTGGACGTCCATCACGTTGCCCTCAATGATCCGCGCCGTCCCCTGAAGGCCGACCAGCCTGGTCAGTTCTTGCGCGCCTGCAGCGCGAACGGGCGTCAACTCAACGCCGGTGACGTCAGCTCCGTATTTGTGAGCGAGATAGCGTACCGTCCCGCCAAGACCGGCGCAAAAGTCGACGACGGTCGTTCCGGGACCGATCTGCGCCTGTCGCGCCAGTTCGTCCGTGGCGCTGAGGCCGCCATAATGGTCCTGGTCGTACGCATACAGGTCCTCCGGGCGCAAATTGTCGAGATGCCCGCGGCTTGTTCGCAGTTTGGCGACGATAATATCGTGCGAGATGGGATGACGATTGTAGAAATAGAATAATTGCGAGGAGGTGTCGTTCATGAATCCTGCTCCGCAGTTTAATTGTCCGTCGGAAAGACTCCGCCTTCGAATGGCCAAGGGTCAACGGTCAAATGGACCGCTCCGTAACCCCTCCGGCCAAAGCGGACTTTGGAAGCTGCAGCCGCGCAGGTCCCAATTGCATAAGAAGCATTTTGACTGCGACTTTCTAGAAGATTTTTCCGGGATTCATAATGCCGTCGGGACTCAACGAAAAGGGCCAGTTGCGGAAACCTAAGGCAGCGCCTGTGGCTACGCCGATGATCCCAGGAAGCTTTTTATAGGTCGCAGGGCGTCAATGGCGGGAATGGCGCGATAGGCTTGCTGATTTGAACACCAAGGATATGGCAACGCCCCAAGCCAACGCATGATCGGCTCCGAGGTCTCGGCAGGAAGTACGCACATAACTTCGATGTCGATCGCGAGCTTGCTCACGCGCCTATCGTCGCCCGAACTAAAATGCCAATTGTATCGTCCGCATCCCACGCGAATGGCACCTCCCTGCCTTGCAGACATTCCAACGAGCCAATCGCATTGGAAGTGCGGAAGGTAGTCTGCACTTGGTCGCGAGAGACAAAACGTACGCACATTCTGGTATTGGTCTCCGAAGCTTGTCACCAGAACTTGAGTGACTTCATCTAATCCCTTCGCTGAGCTTGGAAACGATATGGCATCCGTCTTTACAGTCATTTTCAATTCGCAGTCCGATGCGAATGCATCTTTCATCAATTGCGGACGGTTAGTATCCTTCGCCAAAATATAGGTGCCGAGCGCATCGGTAGCGTTGATAGCCGACGGTCGGTTCATGACTTGACCTCCACGGTCCGGGCCCCCTCCAGCGGTGCACCTAATTAAGCCGAAGGAACCCTGGGGGACAAGTCGTCGATGTCTGCTGTGGTCAAACAGCGCCGATTGAGTGGCGCCTTGTCGTGCTCTAACGATCAAAGCCGCCTCGCGGGCCGAACACAGGTTGCGTATCCATCTTCTTTATTGTCGGCAAGGTACTCAGCCACTTTTGCGCCGAGCGAAACCAAAACTGATCAGCCGGAATCAATTGGTCGCGCTGTTTGATGGCGCCGACGCGCAAGCTTAGGACTTTTGCGCCTTCGCCGATCGGCGCCGAATAGATTGGTGTACCGCAATCAGGACAGAACGTCTGCTCTCGCTTGTTTCCGCTCTCCCCGGTCTTGACGTAAACTTTCAACGCGCCCGACAGCAATTTGAAGCTCCCTTCTTTCGTCGCCACGACCGTACGGAAGGCCGCGCCAGACAACGTCTGGCAATCGGTACAGTGACAGATCAGCACCTTGGCAGGATCGACCTCCGCTTCAAAAGCTATGTAGCCACAGTGGCACGCGCCGCTGACTTTCATGAAGCGCTCCCTTTTTGCTGACCCTGTTGTTTCAAGATGCACGTGCGCATCGCGGTTCTCGAGCGCATCGCTTTGTCTTCTGCCGGCAGGAAACATACCCAAGACGGGCCGAATGATTGAGAACCACTATCCCCGAAGGGCGACACTCATCGCAATGGAGTCGAGATCGATCGCTCAATTCTGGCGACGTCGAACTTTCGTTGACCGGGCCACCGTGCCCTCCGTTCTTCGTCATGAGGGGACTGTATTCCACGCTCAAACAATGATAATCCTGATATCAGGAAATAGATTGATGAATTTTTGGATCGAATATGAGTAGCCCCGACGAGATGCGGGCGTTCGTCCAAGTTGTCGAGCGCCAAAGCTTTGGAAACGCTGCCACAGCGCTCGGGCTGACCCCTTCAGCCGTTTCCAAGCTTGTCACGCGGTTGGAGGATCGGCTTGGCGTGCGCCTCCTTCATCGAACGACCCGGCGGCTGGCGCTCACGCCTGAAGGTGACATTTATTTCGCTCGCGCGCGCCAGATTCTTGCCGATATCCAAGAAGCCGAAGCGCAAGTCGCGACGTTGCGCGCCGCGCCGCGGGGGCATCTGCGTATCAACACCAGCATTGGGTTCGGAATTCATCAGTTGGCACCGGCAATGCCCGACTTCCTGACGCGCTACCCGGAGATCGACGTCGAGCTTGCATTGACTGATCGCGTCGTCGATCTGGTCTCAGAGCACGCGGACATGACGATCCGCGCTGGTCCGGTGGCGGAGACGGCTTTGACGGCGCGAAAGCTCGCGGATGTTACGCGACTATTGTGCGCATCGCCAGCATACCTCGCCCGCTACGGCGTGCCGCAAACTCCAGCCGATCTCGCCAGACATAGTTGCATAGTGATGGCGTTTCAAACTCCCTACCGATGGGCATTCCGGAACCATGGAAAGATAGAGGAGATCGAAATTAAACCACGAGTGGTGACCGATAACGCCGAGGCTGCGCTCAGATTGGCGCTTGATGGTGCCGGGATCGTTCGGCTTAGCGATCTGGTCGTCGGCGACTCGATCCGCGGTGGCTTGCTCGTACCGTTACTTACGGAAACTCATCACGCCGAAGCCGTACCGCTGTCGGCTCTTTACCTGGCTGGACGTCACCGTTTGCCTAAGGTTCGGGTGTTTCTCGACTTCCTTATTGAACGATTTAGCTCCGCGACTTTGCAGGTTGCCGTCGCGCCTGGACGCTCTAATGCATCATCAGTGGTCTAAACTTGGTAGCAACGCGACGGAACGTCCGCTTCGGGTCCAACAGACGACCTTCCTCGAGCAGGCGCGCATGTCCGCTTTCCCTTTGCTCGTACATGTCCTTGGCGCAGCCCGGCGAGTATGATCTAGACGCCCGCCAGATCCGGGGGCGTTTGGCGCATGTCGGAGGCCTGCTCATAGGCGTAAGCCAGACGCAGCAGCTTGTGTTCGCTCCAGGCCCGGCCTGCGAAGGTGATCCCGAGCGGGTAGTCGGGCGTGTCCTTGTCGTCTGCTCCCGAGATGAAGCCGGCCGGCACCATGACGCTGGGGTAGCCTGCCTTTGCAGCGATCCCGCATCCTTCACTGCCGGGGAATAGCACGGCGTCAAGCTTGTGCCGGTTCATGTAGGCGTCCATGCCGCGCGTCCTGGCGGAGAGCAAATCCATGGCACGCGCCGACTTGTATTCGCGCTCGCTCAAATCGCCCCTGGTCATGTTCGCGGCCAGGAAGTGGTCCTGGCCAAAGCGTAGCGCCTTCTCCGCATGCGCCGCGTTGAAGGCGACGATGTCGGCAATGCTCCTGATGTCGGTGTCGGTCGCCCAATCCCTGAGGTAGAGGTCGAGATCGCGCTTCAGCTCGTAGAGGAAGACCACCGGCGGCCTCGCGACAGTGCCCTTGTGGCGGCTCAGCGGATTGCGGTTCAGCACGGCCATGGTCGTCCCCGGCCCGCCGATCCAGCCAGCCGGCGGCATGGCGGCGCGCACGATGACGGCTCCCAGATCTTCCAGCACCGTGATCGCGTCAGCGATCACCTTGGCCGACCTCGGCGACAGCTTGCCGTAAAAGGGATCGTTCAGCGGGTCGGCCGGGTCGCTCGGCACACCGATGCGTGCGCCCTTCATCGCATCGCGCGTGAGATCGGCGGTGTAATCGGCCGGCCGCCGCTGCAACTCCGTCGCTGGGTCGAGCGGGTCTTCGACCGCCAGCACGTTCAGCAGCATGGCCGCGTCGCGCACCGTACGCGTCATCGGCCCCGCGGTGTCCTGGCTGTGCGCGATCGGCACGATGCCGGCGCGGCTGACGAGTCCGACCGTCGGCTTGATGGTGACGAGGCCATTCTGGCTGGCAGGGTACAGCAGCGAGCCCGAGGTCTCGGTGCCGATCGAAGCGGCGCACAGGCCGGCCGCCACGGCGACCGCCGACCCCGCACTTGAGCCACCCGGCAGCACGAGCGGGAAGCCGCGATCGTCCATCAACGCCGGCGCGTAGGGATTTTTTACCTGACCGCCCAACGAGGAGTAGCCCGCGGGCATGTCGATCGCGAGCATGTTGGAGAATTCCGTCAGGTTCGCCTTGCCCAGGATCACCGCGCCGGCATCGCGCAGCAGCTTGACGATCGTCGCGTCGTCCCTCGCGTGCGCGCCCTCCAGCGCCAGCGAGCCCGCCGTGGTCGGCTGCTCGTCGCCGGTGGCGATGTTGTCCTTCACCAGGATCGGGATTCCGGCCAGCGGCTGCCTGGCCGATGGTTTTACGCCGTCGAGCTTCCCCGTGATCCCGAGCGCGTCGGGATTGAGCGCGCGCACGGCGTTCAGTGCGGGCCCACCGCGATCATAGGCCTCGATGCGCGCGAGATAAGCTTTGGCCAGCGCCGTCGCGTCGACCTGTCCGTTGGACAGGGCTTGAGCGATATCGCTCATCGCGGCATTGGCGAGTTTCAGGGAGGCCGGCGGCTCGGCCTTAACGGCCGCCGCGGCGATATCGGCATCGCGGCGCGATGGCTTCTTCACGGCGGCCTCGCCTGACGGAGCGTCCCGAACCATCAGGCCGCCAGTTGCCATGTTGCCAGTGTTTTGCCCGACGGGTCAACGTCGCGGCGCACCGCGCCAGCCCCGCAGCAGGCAACACGCAAGTCATTGAAATGACTACGCCCGGTTACTGTGCATGGGGTTGTTTTTCAGATTTTTGTTTTCGAGGGGCGCGTGCTGGCCCTGCCCTACTCCCAATACCACGTCGAGAAATCGTTCTCGTATTGCGGCACGTCCTTCCAGACGCCCTTCAGCTTCTTGTTGGTGATGGTGATGAGCTGCGGCTGGTACAGGTAGGCGGAGACGGCGTCGGTCGCGAGCATGCGCTGGGCGTCACCGAGCAGCTTTGCGCGGCCCGCCTCGTCAGGCGTCGACACGATCTGCTTGTAGAGCGCGTTGTACGCCGCGTTGTTGTAGCCGAGATAGTAGTCCGCCTCGGTGATCTTGACGAGGTCGAACGGCTCGACATGGCTGATGATGGTGAGATCGAAATTGTGCGGGCCATTGCCGGCGAAGACCTGCGACAGCCATTGCGCCCATTCGACGTTCTCGATCTTGGCGATGATGCCGACCTTTGCGAGCTGGGCTGCGGCGATTTCGCCGCCCTGCCGCGCATAGGACGGCGGCGGCAGCTTCAGTGACAATTCGAGCGGCGTGGTGACGCCGGCCTCAGCGAGCAGCTTCTTGGCCTTCTCGGGGTCGTAGGGGTTGATGCCGGTGGTGTCGACATAGCCGAGCGCGCCCGGCACGTAGAAACTGCCGATCGGCGTGCCGAAACCGTCGACGGCGCCGTCGATCATCGCCTTGCGGTCGATCGCGGCGAGAATGGCACGGCGGACGCGGACGTCGTCGAGCGGCTTCTTGCGGTGATTGATCGCGACGATGGTCTTGGCCCTGGAGCCGCCGACCAGCACCGTGAAGCGCGGATCGGCCTTGAACTGCGCCATGGCACGCTGTGCGGCGACGCGCGGAAACGCATCGACGTCGCCCGAGAGCAGCGCTGCGGTCTGCGCCGCCGGCTCCGAGATGAAGCGGATCGTCACCTTGGACAGCTTGACCGCGGCGGCGTTGCGGTAGTCGGCCCATTTGGTCAGCGTGATTGAAGAGCCCTTGGCCCAGGTCCCGAGCTGATAGGGCCCGGTGCCGACGGGCTGCGTAATGTTGGTGGCGGCGCTCTTCGGCTCGACGATCGAGCCGCCCGCCTGCCCCAGCAGGAACGGCAGGTTCGGCTCGCCATATTTCAGGGTGATCACGACCGTCTCGGCGTCCGGCGCCTCGACCTTCTCGAAAGCCTGGTACAGGCTCTTGTCCTTGTTGGTGCTGTTCGGCGCGGCGTTGCGCTCGAACGAGAACTTCACCGCGGCGGAATCGAACGGCTCGCCGTTGTGGAATTTGACGCCCTTGCGCAGCTTGAACGTATAGGACTTCAGGTCGGGCGATGCGGTCCAGCTCTCGGCCAGCAGCGGCGCGACGGAGCCGTCCTCGTTGATCTTGGTCAGGGTCTCGTAGATGTTGTAGAGCGTGACCTCGGCAATCGCGGCAGCGGCCGCGTTGGTCGGATCGAGCCCCGGAGGCTCCAGTGCCATCGCCATGACGACGCTGTCCTTCTTGCTCTGCGCCAGCACGGGCAAAGGCGCCGCGATGAGCGCGGCGGCAAACGCGACGATCGACAATTTCCTCAACATGCCTAACTCCCCGGCCCTGTTCCGTTCTAAGCCTACGCCAATCCTGATCCGGACACTAACTTTCCATGGCCATCTGCGGCAACGCCATCACGGCCTCGGCCCTGTGGCAGGCGGCAAGGTGCCCCTCGCCGACCTTGCGTAACTCAGGCCGAACCTCGCGGCAATGCTGGTCGGCGAGCGGACAGCGCGAGACATAGGCGCAGCCGGTCGCCGCCGCCGCTTGCGAGGCGATGGCCTGGGCCCCGCGCCGCCGCCGGCCGCCGCCGGCGCGCGCCCGCGGCACGGCGTCCAGCAGCGCCCGCGTGTAGGGATGCGCGCAATGCTCGAACAGATCTTCGGGCCGGCCCTGCTCGACGATGCGGCCGAGATACATCACCGCGACCTCGTCACAGAGATAGTCGACGACGGCGAGGTCGTGGCTGATCAGGATAAAGCTCAGCCCGAATTGCTCCTGGAGGTCCTGCATCAGGTTCAGCACCTGCGCCTGCACGGAGACGTCGAGCGCGGAGACCGGCTCGTCGGCGACGATCAGCTTGGGCTGGGTGATCAGCGCGCGCGCGAGCGCGATGCGCTGGCGCTGGCCGCCGGAGAATTCGTGCGGATATTTGTCCATGTCGGCATCGCGCAAACCGACCTGGCGCAGCGCCGCGGCGACGCGTTCACGGAACGTCGTCCGATCGGCTCCCTCAAGCACCGTCAGCGGCTCCGCGACGATGCGGGCGATAGTCTGGCGCGGATCGAGCGAGCCGTAAGGGTCCTGGAACACCATCTGGAAATCGCGGCGGGCACGACGCAGCTCGTCGGCGGAGATGCGATTGAGATCGCGGCCGAGCAGCGCGACCTTGCCCGACGTCGGCCGCTCCAGCGCCATCACCAGCCGTGCGAACGTCGACTTGCCCGAACCGGATTCGCCGACGACGCCGAGGCTCTTGCCCGCGGCAACCTGCACGCTCACGCCATTGAGCGCACGCACCTGCCCGGGCGGGCGAAACAGGCTTTCCCGCGGCAGAGCGTAGCGCTGTTCGAGATCCTTCACGTCGAGAAGCGGCGTGGTGCTCATGCGGTCAGCGCTCCGACGCGTTCTGCCATCGAGACATCCGTCCTGATGCAACGTACGAAGTGCCCGGGCCCAACGTCGGCCATGGGTGGCAGCGCGGCGCGGCACTGATCGATCACGAGCGGGCATCGGTCGGAGAAGGTGCAGCCGGAGGGTAGATCGGCGAGCTCCGGCACCGTGCCCGAGATCGTCTTCAGCCGCGTCCCCTTGCGCGCGCCGAGCTTCGGCCGGGCGCGGAACAGGCCCTGCGTGTAGGGATGTCCCATCCGCCGGAACACCTCGTCGGTCGGCCCGCTCTCGACGACGGTGCCGCCATACATCACCATCATGCGCTGCACGTTCTCGGCGATGACGCCGAGATCGTGCGAGATCAGGATCATCGACATGCCGCGCTCCTCGACGAGGTCGGCAATGAGATCGAGGATCTGGCCCTGGATGGTGACGTCGAGCGCGGTGGTCGGCTCGTCCGCGATCAGCAAATCAGGCTCGCAGGCGAGCGCCATGGCGATGGTGATGCGCTGGCGCTGGCCGCCGGAAAACTGGTGCGGATAGGCATCGACGCGGCGCGCCGGGTCGGGCAGCCCGACGCGATCGAGCAAGGCGATCGCCTCGTTGCGCGCCTGCGCCGCCGAATGTCTCTTGTGACGCCGCAGCGGCTCGGCAACCTGATCCCCGATCGTGTGCATCGGGTTGAGCGCGGTCATCGGCTCCTGGAAGATCATGCTGATGCGGTTGCCGCGCAGGCGGCAATATTCCGCGTCCGGCAATCGCACGATCTCGTTGCCGTCGAGCTTGATGCTGCCCGAGACCACGGCGCTATCAGGCAGCAGCCCCATCAGGGACATCGCGGTAACCGACTTGCCGCAGCCGGACTCACCGACGAGGCCGAGCGTCTCGCCACGCTTCAGGGCGAAGCTGACGCCGCGCACGGCTTGTGCCGGGCCACGGCTGGTATTGAGGCGCACGCCGAGATTGGCGACCTCGATCAGCGGCATGTTGGAGCGCTCGCCCATCGTCATCGCTCCCGTGCCAATCGTGGATCGAGCAGGTCGCGCAAGCCATCGCCAAGGAGATTGAGACCGAGCACGGCGATGGCAATCGCAGCGCCCGGATAGACCGCGAGCATCGGCGACTGGAACAGCAACGTTTGCGCATCGTTCAACATCCGCCCCCAGGACGGCTGCGGCGGCTGCGTGCCGAGGCCGAGATAGGACAAGGCTGCTTCGGCAAGGATCGCAAGCGCGAACTGGATGGTGACCTGCACGATCAGGATCGACAGGATGTTGGGCAAGACGTGCTCGATGGTGATGCGGAAGGCGCCCTTGCCCGCCGCCCGTGCGGCCAGCACGAATTCTCGCGCCCAGATCGCGTTGGCCGAACCGCGCGTCAGCCGGGTCAGCGTGGGGATCTGGAAGATGCCGATCGCGACGATCGAGGTCACCATGCCCGGTCCCGCCACCGCCGCGAGCATGATCGCGGACAGCACGGCCGGAAAGGCGAAGGTGAAGTCGGAGAAGCGCATGATGATCTCTTCGGTCCAGCCGCGCCGGGCCGACGCGATCAGGCCGAGCGTGACGCCAAAGGTGAGACCGATGCTGACAGCGATGATACCGACCATGATGGTGGAGCGGGCGCCGGCGAGCAGCAGCGAGACGATATCGCGACCGAAGGAATCGGTGCCGAGCCAGTGCGCTGCCGAAGGCGGCCGAAGTTTTGAAGCGATGTCGATCTCGTACGGCGACCACGGCGTCCACAGCAGCGAGAGCAGCGCGGATGCGAGCACCAACAGGCTCAGCGAACCGCCGATCACGAAGCTGCGGTGGCGCAGCGCGCGGCTCCAGAACGTACGGGCCGGCACCCGGCGCGCTGCCATCGGCGCGTCAATGGTCATGGGCGCGCTCACAGGTCGTGAACCTTGATGCGGGGATCGATGAAGGCATAGAGAACGTCGACGACGAAATTGACGATGACGACCATGGTCGCGAGCAGCATCACGCAATTGCGCACGACAATGAGGTCGCGGTTGGCGATCGACTGGAAGATCAGGCGGCCAAGACCCGGAAGGTAGAACACGTTCTCGATCACGATGGTGCCGGCCAGCAGATTGGCGAACTGCAGCCCCATCACCGTCATGACGGGGATCATGGCGTTACGCAGCACGTGGCCCCACAGCACTTCGCGCTTGCCGAGCCCCTTCGCACGCGCGGTGCGAACGAAGTCCTCGCGCAGCACTTCCAGGACGGCCGAGCGCGTGACGCGCGCGAGGATCGCGGCCTGCACCACCGCGAGCGAGATCGCCGGCAGCAGCAGCGACTTCAGGCCGAGCCAGATGCCGTCCTCCCAACCGGCAAAGCCGCCCGCCGAGAGCCATTGCAGCCGCACGGAGAACAGGAGCACCAGCAGGATCGCGAACCAGAAGTTCGGCAGCGCGATGCCGACCTGGGTCAGCGACATCACACCGACGTCGCCAAGCTTGTTGTGGTTGGCGGCGGTGTAGATGCCGGCAGAGAGCGCCAGCGTCACCGTGATCGTCATGGCCATGATGGCGAGCGGAAACGTCAGCACCAGCCGCTCCGCGATCAGGCTGGCGACCGGCGTGCCGTAGACATAGGAATTGCCAAGATCGCCGGAGAGAAGTCCTTTGATCCAGTGCAGATAACGAACCGCCAGCGGCTGGTCGAGCCCGAGCTTGACGGTGAGCGCGCGGACCGCGTCCGGCGAGGCGTCGGCGCCCATCAGCATCTGCGCCGCGTTGCCCGGAAGCGCGTCGAGCACCAGAAAAATGATCAGCGAGGCGCCGACCAGCGTCGCCAGCAAGGTCAACAGACGTCGGAGGACAAAGACGCTCATGCGCGCTCGGCTTCAGGGCTCGGCTGCAGCACGATCAACATGTCCGGTCCCCCGAGGCAAGCTCTTTGCTGCATGCCCATCTCCTCAAGCCGGCCAGCGGGACAGAAGGTCGGTCGAAGCCTCGAACAGTGCGCTGACGCGCAGCAATTCGGCGTCGGCGCGGAAGCGGCCGACGAGCTGAAGCCCGATCGGCAGGCCGTCGCGGCCGAAGCCCGCGGGTAGGCTCACCGCGGGATGGCCGGTCATGTTGAACGGCATGGTCCAGGGGAACCAGTTCGGGCGGACGCTGTCGAAATGCTTGCCGTCGATCTCGATGCTGCCGAATAGATCCTGCTCGATCGGCAGCGCGGTCCGCGTGAGTGTCGGCATCGCCAGGACGTGCCCGCGCGCAAGCAGCGATTGCACCCGGCGGAACAGCGCGGTGCGCGCGAACATCGCCTCCTGGTAGTCGGCGCCGCTGACCTCGGCGGCGAGCGCGAGCTGCTTGAGGAAAGCCTCGCTCAGTTCGTCCTTGTGCTCGGTCGCGAGTTTGGCAAAGCGCGTGCGCCAGACGGTGTGGTTGATGGCGCGCCAGATCGGCTCGATATCGAAACCTTCGCCGGAAAATTCCTCGAGCTCGGCCCCTAACCCTGCCAACCGGTCGAGGCTCGCCTTGAAACTGATGGCGACCTCTGCGGACACCGGACGGCCCGGCGGCGTCAGGCAGTACAGGATCCGCTGTCCGCGCAGATTGCCGCGCGCGGCAACCGTGCCGACGAAATCCGGCACAGGAACGCCGATCGACCAGGGATCGCTGGGATCCTCGCCTGAGATCGCCTGCATCATCAGCGCAGTGTCGGCAACGGTGCGGGTGGTCGGCGTGACATAGGTCTGGTTGCCGAACACGTCCAGCGCCTGGCTGTGCGGGATCACGCCGTTGCTCTGCTTCAAGCCCACCACGCCGTTGCAGGCGGAGGGAATCCGCGTCGAACCGCCGCCGTCGGTGGCGATCGCGAGCGGTGCGATGCCGCTGGCAACTGCAACAGCCGCGCCGCCACTGGAGCCACCCGAGGAGCGCTCTGCGCTCCACGCATTGCGGGTACGGCCGAACAAGGGCGAGTCCGTCAGGCATTTGCTGCCGAATTCCGGCGTCGTGGTCTTGCCGATCAGGATCGCGCCTTCGCTGCGCAGCCGCGCCACCGCAACGGCATCCTCATTCGGCACGTTGTCCTTGTAAGGAACCGCGCCGAAGGTGGTCTTGACGCCCTTGGTGTTGACGATGTCCTTGACGGTGACGGGGATGCCGTGGAGCAGGCCGAGCGGCTCGCCGGCCATCACCTTGCGCTCCGCCGCGCGCGCCTGCACCATCGCCTCGTCGCCGCACAGCGTGATGAAGCAGTTCAGTTCGGGCTGGAGGGCCTCGGCGCGCGCGAGCACGGCACGGGTGATCTCGACGGGGGAAATCTTCCTTGTGGCGATAAGCCCACGCAGTTCAGTTGCGGACAGCAGGCAGGGATCGCCGTTCATCGTCACTTCACGCTCCGGAGCGGGCCGCCGTTGGCCCAGCCATTGACAGCGAGAATGACAGTTTTGTTAACTTGCCGTCCAATACCATTTTGATCGCCAACCCATACGTTTTCGGTATGCCAATGGATCTTCGCCGGCTCCGCTATTTCGTCGCCGTCGCCGAGGCGCGCAGCGTCGGCAAGGCCGCCGAGGTGCTGCGGATGGCGCAGCCGCCCCTTTCCGTCCAGATCCGCAAGCTGGAAGCCGAGATCGGCGCGCCTCTGTTCCGCCGCGGCACGCGCGGCATGGACCTGACCGAGGCGGGCCAGGCCCTGCTGGCGCGCGCCAGCGAGGCGCTGGCGCTCGCGGCCGACGGCGCCGAAGCCGCGCGCGCGGTTGCATCCGGGCGACGCGGCCGGCTGTCGGTCGGCTACATGTTCGTGCTGGCCAATGCGGTTCTGCCGCGCCTGATCCCCGAGCTGCGCCGCTCGATTCCCGGCGTCGACCTCGACTTCGCCGAGCTCAGTGCCTCGACGCGCGAGGCGCGGCTGCTCGACCGCAGCGTCACGATCGCGCTGTGCATGCCGGCGATTCATCACCCTGAAATCCAGGTGGCGCGGGTCGGCGCCCAACCGTTCATGCTGGCGATGCCGATCCGCTCGCCACTCGCCCGCCTCGGCGCGGTGCCGATGGCGAAGTTGCAGGGCCGTCCCCTGATCGCGCTGCCATGGCCGGACCACGACCCCGCCTCCTCCGCGGTCGCGGCCTTGCTGCGGCGACATCAAATCGTGATGCCGATCGCGAGCCGGGTGGAGACGGTGCATTCGGCGATGAGCCTGGTCCTGGCCGGTGAAGGCCTCGCCATCCTGCCGGCCTGCGCGCAGCTCGGGGCACCACGCGGCATCGTGTTCAGGCCGCTGCGCGACGCCACCGATTCCATCGATATCGCGGTCTGCTGGCGGCGGGATTCTCAGAGCCCGCTGATCCGAACTTTCCTCAAATGCGCCGAGAAAGTCGTCGCGCCGCTGTGACGGGCTACAAGGGCGAGGTGATCTCACGGCTCCAGGGCGGGTCGGCGCCCGGGCGGGTGCAGGTCAGGCCGGCGCAATTGGCGGCAAAGGACAGTGCGCGGCGGAGCTCGTCCGCTCCGATGTTCTTCAATCGCGGCCGGGCGATGCGTCCCAGCTTGTGCAGAGCGAACAGCAGCGCCGCCTGAAAGCTGTCGCCGGCGCCGATGGTGTCGGCGACCTCGACCTGCGGCGAGGTGACCTCGATTGCTCCTGCCCCGACGTGCCATGCGATCGCGCCGTTGTCGCCGCGGGTGATGACAACGAGGCTCGCGCCTTGCCGCAGTAGCGCACTCGCTCGCTGCTCGTAACGCTCCTCGCCGAAGAGGTAGGCGAAGTCCACGTCCGACATCTTGACGAGATCGGCGCTGCCCGCGAACTCGGCCATCCGCGCCAGGTAGGCCGGCTTGTCCTTGACCAGATTGGGCCGGCAGTTCGGATCGAAGGAGATCGTCGAGGATGCGCGCGCATCCGCGATCAGCGCTTTGGTCTCGGCGGCTCCCTGCTCGTTGACGAGCGTGGTCGAGCCGACATGAACGGCCTCGACCGTATCGAAGGGAATAGACCGGCGCCGGTAGGCCCAGTTTCGCGTCGCGGTCCCGGCGTCGTAGAAGGCGTAGTGCGACTCGCCCGCGACGATGCGGACGAAGGCGAGCGTGGTCTGAAGGTCGCTGCGGGTGGCCAGGCTGAGGTCGACGTTAGAGGCGGCGGCGTGATCGGCGATCATTCCTCCGAACAGGTCGGTCGAGATGCCGCCGACAAAGCCGGTCGGCGCGCCGAGCCGCGCCATGCCGATCGCGACGTTCAGGCATGAGCCGCCGACTGCGGGCATCACCGCCTCGCGCCCCTCGGCGTTTCGCGTCGGGACGCAATCGATCAGCGCATCGCCGCAGGCAATCAGCATGTCTTTCAACCTCTCGCGATGTCGCGCATCGCCGCGCGGCTGCCGCGATCGACTTCGCGCAGCAGCTTGTAGACCTCGCGCTTGCGCGTATGAAACGCCTCCATGTCAAGCGCGGTCGGTTCGCTCTTCCCTCCCAGCGCCGACATCTTGGCCATGGTCTCGCCGATCGAAGCATACGCGCCGCCGGCCACCGCCCCCAGCATCGCCGCCCCCAGCAGCACCGGCTCCCTGGTCTGCGGCAGCGCGACGGTGAGACCCGTCGTATCCGCCATGATCTGCCGCACCAGCGGGCTTCGACTGGCACCGCCACCCATGATCATGATGCTGGAGCGCACGCCATGCGCGGCGAAGGCTTCGATCACCTCGGCGAGCCCATAGGCGAGCCCGCACAGGCCGGCGACGAACAGCCGCTCCATCGAGGCGATGTCGGTGTCGAGATCGAGCCCCGTGATCACCGCGCGCGTATCAGGGTCGGCGTAGGGCGAGCGGTTGCCGATGAATTCAGGAAGCACATGAACGTCGCGGGCGAGCAGAGCGGCGCGGCTGACGCTGCCCGCACGCGCGATGATGCGACGCTCGAGGAAGTCGATGAGGTCGAGGCCCTCGCCGCGCGCCGCCGCGCTCGCCTCAGCATGAGCCGGATGCGACTTGAGGAGATGGTCGATCGCCGCACCTGCCGCCGATTGGCCGCCCTCGTTGAGCCAGAAGTCCGGGACCATGCCGGAGTAATAAGGCCCCCACACGCCGGGCACGAAGCACGGCTCGCGGGTCGTCGCCATGATGCAGGCCGAAGTTCCCATGATGTAGGCGAGCCGGTCGCAGACATCGCTCGCCCCGCCCACACCGTCGCGTCCGCCGATCGCGCCAATGCCGCCGGCATGGGCGTCGATCAACGAGGCACCGACCGGTATGCCCGGCGGCAGGCCAAGCTCGGCCGCCGCCGCGCGGGTGAGACCGGTGCCGAGCCGTGTGCCGGGGGCGACGATCTCGGTGCCGATGCGGGCGTATTTCTCGTTGACGAAGTCCGACAGGCCGATGCGCTTGAAAAATTGCGCGCTCCAGCCGCCGCCGTCATGGGCGAGATAGTTCCATTTGCAGGTGACGGTGCAGGTCGAGCGCTGCAGCGAACCCGTCGCGCGCCAGCTCAAATAATCGGAGAGATCGAAGAAATGGCCAGCGGCGTCAAAGCTCCCGCGAAGGTGCCGCTTCAGCCATAGCAGTTTCGGCATCTGCATCTCGGGCGAGATCGAGCCGCCGACATAGCGCAACACGTCATCCTCGGTCTCATTGATCAGCCGCGCCTCGGCGATGGCACGATGATCCATCCAGACGATGACATTGCGTTGCCTGTCGCCGGATGCGCTGACGGTGAGCGCCCCGCCCTGCCTGTCGAGGACGACCAGAGAGCAGGTAGCATCAAAGCCGATGCCGCCGACGCTATCGGGTGCGATGGCGGCTTCCGCCATCGCCGCTCGCACCGAAGTTACGCAGGCCTCCCAGATGTCCTGGGACGACTGCTCGACGATGTCGCCGGGCTCGTGCCATATCCGGATCGGATGCCGCGCGGTCGCAAGCAGCGTCCCGGCCTCGTCAAACACCCCTGCCCGCGTGCTCGTGGTCCCCACGTCGACGCCGATATACGCTCGCGGCATTGTCGCTCCAGCTTCGTCGGTTTTGACGCAAGCCTACCAGCAAGTGTAGCCGCCATCCACCAGCACGATGCTGCCGGTCATCAGGCTCGCGGCTTCGGAGGACAGGAACAAGACGACGGAGGCGATCTCCTCGACCTGCCCCATCCGCGCCATCGGGGTTCCACCAATCCAGGCGTCGTACATCTTGGCGTTGCTCTTCACGAAAGCGTTGAGCGGCGTCTCGATATAGGTCGGCGCCACCGCATTGACGCGAATGCCGCGCGCGCCCCATTCGGCGGCCAGCGATTTGGTCAGATGATGAACGCCCGCCTTGGAGGCGTTGTAGAAGCACTGCTCCTGCGGCTTGTTGACGATGAAGCCGGACATCGAGCCGACATTGACGATGGCGCCGCTCCTGGCCTTCAGCATGTGCCTGCCGAACTCGCGGCAGCACCAGAACGTGCCATTGAGGTTGACGTCGATGACGTTGAGCCAGTGCTCGTCGGTGACGGTCTCGGCCGGGGTTTCGCTGCGGGCGATGCCGGCATTGTTCACGAGGATGTCGACCTTGCCATGGCGGGCGACGAGGTCGTTCGCGACCTCCGCCACACGCCTGGTATCGGTCACGTCCATGATCGCGGTCTCGATGTCAAAGCCCTTCGCCTTCAGGCTGGCCTTGGCGCTGTCGGCGACCTTGCCGTCGCGGTCGCCGATGATGACCCTGGCGCCGGCCTCGGCCAGCGCTTCCGCGCAGCCGAGGCCAATGCCCTGCCCGCCGCCGGTGATGAACGCGGTCTTGCCGCTCAGCTTGAATTTTTCCAGGTACATGGTGGCCTTTCCGTCTCGTTGCCGTTTCTTGCCGTTCTCTTGCCGTTTCTTGTCAGCCTCGCAGCGCGTTGCCGCCCTGATCGAAGCGATGGATGCGTGCGGGGTCCGGCAGCAGCGACACGCGGTCGCCGGCATGCAGGCTCAACTCGCCGACATAGCGCGCTGTCAGCATGCCGAGCGGACCGGCATCGACGTAAAGGAAAGTGTCGCTGCCGAGATGCTCGGCGACGGCAATGGTTCCGAGCCAACCGCCTTCGCCCTCGCGCTCGATCCTGAGATGCTCCGGCCGCACCCCGATGGTGGCGGCGCCGCGCTGCAGGGCGAGTTCGCCGGTGACGAAGTTCATCTTGGGCGAGCCGATGAAGCCGGCGACGAAGAGATTGGCGGGCCGCTCATAGAGCTCCAGGGGCGAACCATATTGCTCGATCTTGCCGCCATTGAGCACGACGATCTTGTCGGCCATGGTCATGGCCTCGACCTGGTCGTGGGTGACATAGATCGCGGTGGTGCCGAGCTGCTTCTGGAGCCGCGTCACCTCGATGCGCATCTGCACGCGTAGCGCGGCATCGAGGTTGGACAGCGGCTCGTCGAACAGGAATGCCTTGGGCTCGCGCACGATCGCGCGGCCGATCGCGACGCGCTGGCGCTGGCCGCCGGAAAGCTCGCGCGGCTTGCGATCGAGATAGGGCGTGAGATTCAGCGTCGCGGCGGCGGCCTCGACCTTGCGATTGATCTCGTCTCTGGCAAGGCCCGCCATCTTCAGGCCGAAGCCGATATTGCCGCGGACGCTCATATGCGGATAGAGCGCGTAGGACTGGAACACCATCGACAGCCCGCGCTTGGCGGGCGGCGTATCGACGACGTTCTTGCCGTCGATCAGGATCTTGCCACCGGAGACGTCTTCGAGCCCGGCGATCAGCCGCAAGAGCGTGGTCTTGCCGCAGCCGGACGGACCGACAAACACGACGAAGGAGCCGTCGGCGATGTCCAGGTCGGCGCCCTTGATGATGTGCACCGGGCCGAAGGATTTTTGCACGCCCTGAAGTGTGATCTGGCCCATGATCCGGCAGCCCCTCTATTTCACCGCGCCGAAGGTAAGCCCGCGCACGAGCTGCTTCTGGCTGAACCAACCGAGGACAAGAATGGGCGCGATCGCCAGCGTCGAGGCTGCCGACAATTTTGCCCAGAACAGCCCTTCCGGGCTGGAATAGGACGCGATGAATGTGGTGAGCGGCGCAGCGTTCGAGGTCGACAGATTGAGCGTCCAGAACGCTTCGTTCCAGGCGAGGATCAAATTGAGCAGCATCGTCGAGGCCAGCCCCGGGATCGCCATCGGTGTCAAGACGTAGACCAGCTCGCGGCCGATGGTGGCGCCGTCCATGCGCGCCGCTTCGAGGATGTCGCGCGGGATCTCCTTGAAGTAGGTGAAGAGCATCCAGATCACGATCGGCAGATTGCCGAGGCACAGGATGAAGACGAGACCGGCACGGGAATCGAGCAGGCCGAAGCTCTTGTAGATCAGGTAGATCGGCACCAGCACGCCGACCGGCGGCATCATCTTGGTCGAGAGCATCCAGAGCAGGATGTCCTTGGTGCGCTTGGTCGGCGAGAACGCCATCGACCAGGCCGCGGGAACGGCTATCAAGAGAGCGATGAGCGTCGAGCCGCCGGCGATGATGATCGAGTTCATCGCGTGGTGGAGATAATCGCTGCGCTCTTGCACCGTCGCGTAATTCTCGGTGGTCCAATGAAAGAACAGGAAGGACGGCGGCACGGAGAAAGCCTCGAGCTCGGTCTTGAAGCTCGCCAGCACCATCCAGAGGATCGGGAAGAAGATCAGGAAGCCGAAGAACCAGGCCCCGATCGTCGAAACCACCACCTGCTGCGTCGTCGCCCTCCGTGCCATGGTGTCACGCCTCCAGATTGCGGCCGACGATGCGGACCAGGAAGAAGGCGACGACGTTCGCGATCACGACAGCAACCAGGCCGCCTGCCGAGGCCGTGCCGACGTCGTACTGAATCAAGGCCTGCGAATAGATCAGGAAAGCGATGTTGGTGGTGGATAGGCCGGGGCCGCCGCCCGTGGTGACGTAGATCTCCGCAAAAACCGTCAGCAGGAAGATGGTCTCGATCAGGATCACCACCGTGATGGGGCGCGCGAGATGCGGCAGGGTGATGTAGATGAAGGTCGAGACGGCGCTGGCGCCGTCCATCTCGGCGGCCTCCTTCTGCTCCTCGTCGAGCGATTGCAGCGCGGTGAGCAGGATCAGCGTCGCGAACGGGAGCCATTGCCAGGTCACGATCAGGATCACCGCAAACAGCGGCACGTCGTTGAACCAGTCGATCGGCGTCAGGCCGAACAGAGTGGCCAGCCAGGCGAACAGGCCGGACACCGGGTGCATCAGCAGGTTCTTCCAGACCAGCGCGCTTACCGTCGGCATCACGAAGAACGGCGCGATCACCATCAGCCGCACGAAATTGCGTCCGACCACCGGCTGATCCATCAGCAGCGCCAGTGGAATGCCGAGCATGATCGTCAGCGCCAGTACCGAGCCGACCAGCACCAGCGTGTTCTGAAGCGAGGCCAGGAAGGCGGGATCGGTGAGGAAGTAGCGGAAGTTCTCCAGCCCGACAAACGACTCGGAGCCGGGATCGAGCAGGCTGTAATGCAGCGTCGAGAAATAGATCGTCAACCCCAGCGGGACGATCATCCAGATGAAGAGTAGCCCGACCGCCGGCGTCAGGAGCGAGCGCGCAAGGAGCTGCGTCTGCCGTGTCGCCATCGTTGGCTTCTCCTTAGAGCGTTTTCGAGCGAAGTGGGGATCGGTTCGCGGGAAGAAAACGCGTCAAATGAAACCTCGGGAAGAAGGCGGCCATCCATGAATTTGGATGGCCGCAAGTCGGAGCTCAGGAGGAAGAGCTCGGGTTCACTTGATATAGCCGGCGCGCTTCATCTCGCGCTCGGTCACGGACTGCGCCGCGGTCAACGCGGCATCGACCGTCATCGACCCCGCCAGCGCGGCCGAGAATTGCTGGCCCACCTGGGTGCCGATGCCCTGGAATTCCGGGATCGCGGCGTATTGCACGCCGACGTAAGGAACCGGCTTCACCGTCGGCTTGTTCGGATCGGCCGCGTCGATCGAGGCCAGCGTCAGCTTCGCGAACGGGGCGACCTTCAGATAGTCGGGGTTCTGGTAGAGCGAGGTGCGCGTGCCCGGCGGCACGTTGGCCCAACCCTCCTTCGACGCGACGAGCTTGGTGTAGTCCTTGCTCGTCGCCCAGGAGATGAACTTCTCGGCGGCTTCCGTCTTCTTGGAGCCGGCGGGGATCGCGAGATTCCAGGCCCACAGCCAGTTGGCGTTCTTGCCAAGCCCGGTGTTGGGCGCGAGCGCAAAGCCGACCTTGTCGGCGACCTTGGACTCCTTCGGATTGGTGACGAAGGATGCCGCGACCGTGGCGTCGATCCACATGCCGCACTTGCCGGCGTTGAACAGCGCCAGATTCTCGTTGAACCCGTTGGAGCTCGCGCCGGGAGGCCCCGCTTCCTTCATCAGATTGACGTAATTCGTCAACGTCGCCTTCCATTCCGGCGTGTTGAATTGCGGCGCCCACTTCTCATCGAACCAGCGCGCGCCGTAGGAATTGGCCATGGCCGAGAGGAACGCCATGTTCTCGCCCCAGCCGGCCTTGCCGCGGAGGCAAATGCCGTAGGTGCCGGCGCCCTTGTCGGTCAGCTTCTTGGCCGCGTCGATCACGAAATCCCAGGTCGGCTTCTCCGGCATCTTCAGGCCGGCCTTCTCGAACAGGTCGGTACGATACATCACCATCGAGCTCTCGCCATAGAAAGGCGCGGCGTAGAGCTTGCCGTCGACGGAGACCGCATCCTTGATCTTGGGCAGGAGATCGGCGACGTCGTAGTCGCCGCCGAGATTGGCGAGGGGTACCAGCCAGCCCTTCTTGGCCCAGATCGGCACCTCATAGGTGCCGATGGTGAGCACGTCGAACTGGCCACCCTTGGTGGCGATGTCGGTGGTGACGCGCTGGCGCAGCACGTTCTCCTCCAGCGTCACCCATTTCACTGAAATGTCGGGGTTCTTCTTGGTGAACTCAACCGTCAGCCCCTGCATGCGGATCATGTCGCCATTGTTGACGGTGGCGATCGTCAGGATCGTTTCGGCCACCGCGGGGACGGCCAGCAAAAGTGCAGACGCGCCGCAGACGGCGCCCAGGACATGTTTCACGGTGACCTCCCTCAAACTCGCGTTTTGGGCATCTGCCCACGCGTTGGGCGTATGTTCAACGCAAGGAAGGACGGTTGTCAAGCAGGCGAAGGGCCGTTCTCGCAACTTATGAGTGCTGCGGTGCGGGAGTGATGGCCGGGCGGCACCCACACACGCTGTCATGCTCCGCAAAAGCGGGGCATCCAGTACTCCATGCAGTGAGTGACTTGCCCCAAGAGAAGCCGCGGCGTACTGGATCATCCGCTTTCGCGGATGATGACAGCGGCGCAAGTGGCGGGACCGTCCGCCCCTACCGCTCCAGGATGGCCTTTGCGGTCGTCTCGTCCGTGATCAACCCGTTGATCAGGCCCCCGTTCAGCGCCGCCGCGATCGCCACTACCTTGGCTGCACCGATCGCCGCGGCGATCGTGGTGGTCTTCGCCGGCACTTCCGGCGGGATGCTGGTGAGCCGCTTGTTGGTGCCGGATTTGAGCAGGCGACCCTTTGAATCATAGGCCCAGCCGGTGATCTCGCCGATCGCACCCAGCCGCATCATCTCGAACAATTCGTCGCGGGTCACGAAGCCGTCGACATGAACCTGCGCCTTCTGGTCCATCTGGCCGATGCCGACAAGGCGCAAATCCGCTTTGGCGGCGACCGCCTTCACCTTGGCGATCGGCTCGATGCGGACCATCTTGTTGCGCTCGTCCTCGGACGACATCAGGAACGGCAGCGGCATCGGATAGTGCCGCGCACCCGTGCGATCGGCGAGCCGGCCGACGGTGTCGTAGAAACTCGCCGAGCCGTCGGCAGAGATGTTGCCGACCAGCGAGACGATCTGGTGATTGGGCCGGTCGATCGGCGTGACGCGCTCGACCGCAGCGCGCACCGCCCGGCCCGTGCCGAGCGCGACGATCACGGGCGTCTCCGAACGCAGCGTGGAATCGAGCAAATTAGCGCAACGCTCGGCGATACCCGCGGTGGCTTGCGGCGCCGCTGGATCGGCCGGGACCACCTCGCAATGAACGAGATCGAAGCGCTCCTTCAGGCGCGCCGCCAATTCCATGCAGGCGGCGATGGGATGCTCGAGCCGGAAGGTGATGAGGCGCTCGGCGAGGCACAACGAAACCAGCCGTTGCGCCGAGGCGCGCGAGACCTGCAGCATCTTTGCGATCTCGTCCTGGGTGTGACCCGCGATGAAATAGAGCCAGCCGGCGCGCGCGGCGTCGTCGAGTCGCGATCTGTCGTTCTCGGCGGCCATGCGGGCCTCACGTCTCCCAGAAGTCGATCATGCGCGAGAACACCCGGTCGGCCCCCGCGCCGGACAATATAGCCTGTCCGTCGCGTCCGCGATAATGGCCGCCGCCGACAAATCCCCAGACGGTCATGCCGGCCGCCTTGCCCGCCTGAACGCCGCTGACGCTGTCCTCGATCACCAGGGTGCGCGCAGGTTGCACCCCCATCTTCTCCGCCGCGAGGAGAAAGAGATCGGGCGCCGGCTTGCCGTGCCTGACCATTTGCGCGGTGTAGATCCGATTCCCGAAATGCGCCCGCAGCCCGGTGACGTCGAGGGAGAGCGCCACGCGATCGATGTCGCTGGATGAAGCCACGCAACACGGCACGGACAAGTCGGACATCACGCCGGCAATGCCGGGGGTCGGCTGAAGCGAAGCTGCGAAGGTCGTCAGCACTTGCGACTTCAAGCGCGGCAGAAAACTGTCCGGCACGATCTGCCCGAGATCACGATAATGCTGCTCGATCGCCTTGGTGCTGCGCCCCAGGAAGAGCTCGAGCGCCTGCTCTACGCTGAGCGCGATGCCGAAGTCTGCCAGCACCTCGGACAGGCACTGGCAGCTCAACAGCTCGCTGTCGACGAGCACGCCATCGCAATCGAAGATGATCAGATCGGAACTTGACCGGCGGAGGACCATTCAACCATTCGATCATATACCCAAATGATGAGCAATAGCTCATGAAGAGAGCTGCCCTCGGGATTTTTCCGCCGTCAGTGCGCAACCTGCCGGTAGATCGCCGGTAGTGCCGCAGGCAACCGCTTGATGTTGCCGACGATGGCGTAGCCGCCGCGACCGAACAGGGTCGGGAAGTAGGATTGCGCAGTTGTGTCCACCGTGACGCCGAAGGCGGCGATGCCGAGGCGGCGCGCCTCGTGGACCGACTTGCGGGTGTCCTCGACAGCGAAGCGGCCCTCGTAATGATCGACGTCGTTCGGCTTGCCGTCAGTTAGGACGATCAGCAGCTTCTTGCGCTGCGGCTGGCGGGCGAGCTCGGCGGCGGCGTGGCGCACAGCCGTGCCGATCCGCGTGTAATAGCCGGGCTTCAGTGCGCCGATCCGGCGCTCTATCGCCCCGCTCATCGGCTCCCCGAAGGCCTTGACCGTTTCGAGCCGCACCCAGGAACGGCGGCGCGAGGTGAAGGTCAGGATGCTGTGGTGATCGCCGCACGCCGAGAGCCCGTGGGCGAGCACCAGCAGCGCCTCCTTCTCGACGTCGAGCACGCGATGGCCGTCGACCCAGGCGTCAGTGGACAGCGAGACGTCGACCAGCAGCGTGACCGCGAGATCGTGCCCTTGCGGTCGCATGGCGACATGGATGCGATCGAGACCACTGCCGCCGCTGCCGGCGCGAAGATCGCACCGCGCACGCACGAGTGCGTCGAGATCGAGATCGTGTCCATCGGCCTGGGCACGCATCAGCTCATGGCGCGGCCGCAACACTTCGAAGCGGCGGCGCACCTGGCGGGTGTGCCGGCGCGTTGCGTCGTCAGGTATCCAGCTCTCCCCTTGCTCGGAGGCCGCAGTGGCAAGCACGCGGCAATGATCCGGCAGATAGGAGCCGCTGCGATAGTCCCATTCGGGATAGGTGAGGTCCGCATCGAGCTTCGAGGCATCGAGCGCTTCCGGCGGCAGGTCGAGGTCGAACTTGAACCGGCTCGCCGGCTTGCCGCTACGGCGGCTGAGGGTGATCTCCTCGAGATCGTCGGCCGCTTTCTGCGCATCCTCGTCCTCGCTGTCGTCGGCCGGACGGTCGACATTGACCATCTCGGCCATCGCGAGGATCTTCTCGAAGCGGTTGAGCACGAAAGGATCGCGGCAATTGGCATTGTCCTCGCGCTCGCGAACGGCAAAGCGCTTGCGATCATCCTCCGGCGCGGCCTCCGCGCCCGGTGCGCACTCGTCCTCGCCGGCATGTACGGGCGAGAGCTCGCGCGTCCAGCAATCTCCCCAGAGCGGGCACGGCAGGATCGAATGATAGCCCGGCGGCGCCTGGTCCGGCAGCGGCCCCGTCCCCATCATCGCCGGCCACAGCCTGCCCGCAGGCGCCTTGCCGGCTCCGAGCAAGGCCAGCACGATCTGCTCGACCTCCTGCTCGATGCGCGGCAAGGGGCGACGAGGCCGGGCCTCGGCCGTTGCTGCGGCGAGCTGGGCGTAATCAGCGACGAGCCCGGGGAATTGCGCGAGCACCCAGGCTGCTGTCTCGCTCGCCCGGCTCAACACCAGAAGATCCCGTCGCAGCGGATCGGCTTCCGTGATCGTCTCGATCGGCGCGGCGGCGAACCACGCCGCAAGCCAGCGATAGAGCGCCGCATTGAGCGCAAGGTCGGGAAAGATCGAGATGCGATCGGGGAGGAAGATGGTCGCGGCGTCGCGGCCGGGCTGCTCCAATCGCTCGTCTCCGAGGCCGATGCGCTGGCGCCAGCCGAGACGGTGCCCCGATTTCCGGGCACCAGCGCTTGCAATCTGCACCCCGGTCTCACCGCCGAGCGCGCGGAACATCACCGCGAGCCGACCCTTCATCTCGGCGAGTGCGACGGCCTGATCGTCGTGAACCGGATAGCTCGCGGTGCCGCCGACCATCCTGTGCCAGGCGCGGCCGACCGTCTCCTCCAGTTCGAGGAAGTCGAGCATGGGCGCGGCCTCACCCGATGACGGCGCGTGCGACGTCCAGCAGCGCCGCCTTCACGTCGGAATCGTCAGTGAGGGGCTCGATCATGCCGGCCAGCACGGCATCGGCAGTCGGCGTGCCCGCCGCAATCAAGGTCGCGCAATAGACTACGAGCCGGGTCGAGACGCCCTCCTCCAAATCGTGGCCCTTGAGCGCGCGCAGCCGGCCAGCCAGCCCGACCAGCGGCCGCACCCGCTCCGGCGTCAGCCCGCTTTCGGCGGACACGACGCCGATCTCCTGGTCCGGCGGCAGGAAGTCGAATTCGATGGCGACGAAGCGCTGCCGCGTCGACGGCTTCAGCGCCTTCAGCAGCGTCTGGTAGCCGGGATTGTAGGAGACGACGAGCATGAAGCTGCTCGGTGCCACCAGTTCCTCGCCGGTGCGCTCCAGCGGCAGGATGCGGCGATCGTCGGTGAGAGGATGCAGCACGACGGTGACGTCCTTGCGCGCTTCGACGACCTCGTCGAGATAGCAGATGCCGCCTTCGCGCACCGCACGCGTCAGCGGACCATCGGTCCACACGGTATCGCCTCCCCTGAGCAGATAGCGGCCGGTGAGATCGGCGGCGGTGAGATCGTCATGACAGGCGACCGTGTGAAGCGGCAGTCCCAGCCGCGCCGCCATATGCGCGACGAAGCGCGTCTTGCCGCAACCGGTCGGTCCCTTGAGCAGCACCGGCAGACGACGCCGCCAGGCATGCTCGAACAGCTCGCATTCGTTTCCGGATGGAACATAGGCCGGCAGCTCGGGCGTCGAGGTCACCGTGTGAAGGGCAGCTTTCATGATGTTTCTCCGGAATTTCTTTGGAAAGCTGGCGACCGCGGCGAACCGCGGCCGCCCTTTCTCGTTTACTCGGCCGGCTGCAGCGCGGCGGGGATGACCGCCTGCTTCTCGCGGCCCGGCACCAGCACGGCCCAGATGAACATCAGCGCGGAGATCGCCACGAACACACCGGAGCCGAGACGGACCCAGTAGAACATCGCGAGCTGGTCCTGCACATCCATGTAACCTTGGCCGAGCACGCGCTGGAGATGAACCTGGACCACGCCGGCGAAGGTCAGCGCGAAGGTCATCACCATCATGGCCGTGCACATGATCCAGAAGCTGGTCATGGAGAGCCACTGGTTATAGGGCGCACGTCCCTTGATCTGCGGGATCGCATAGGCCATCACCGACAGGTTCAGCATCACATAGGCGCCGAAGAAGGCGAGATGGCCGTGCGCAGCGGTGACCTGGGTGCCGTGGGTGTAGTAGTTCACCGAGGACAGCGTATGCAGGAAGCCCCAGACGCCGGCCCCCAGAAACGCCATCACCGAGCAGCCCACCGACCACAACAGCGCAGCGCGGTTCGGATGCTTGCGGCCGGCCTTCCAGGTCATCTGCACCGTGAAGATCACCATGGTGAAGAACGGCGCCACCTCGAGCGTTGAGAACAGCGAGCCGATCCACTGCCAGTAGCCGGGCGCGCCGATCCAGTAGAAATGGTGGCCCGTGCCGAGAATGCCCGAGAACAGCGCAAGGCCGATGATGACGTAGAGCCACTTCTCCACGACCTCGCGGTCGATTCCATTGAGCTTGATCATGAGATAGGCGAGCACGGAGGCCATGATCAGCTCCCAGACGCCCTCGACCCAGAGATGGACGACGTACCACCAGTACATCTTGTCGACGGCCAGATTGATCGGATTGTAGAACGCGAACAGGAAGAAGATCGCAACGCCCCACAGGCCGAACAGCAGGATGTTCGTGACCGTGGTCTTGCGGCCCTTGAGAGCCGTCATCGTCACGTTGAACAGGAACATCAGGCAGACGACGACGATGCCGACCTTGATGATGAAGGGCTGTTCGAGGAATTCGCGGCCCTCGTGGTAGTGAAAGAGATAGCCGACCACGGCCGCACCTGCCGCGCCGAAGAACATCCAGAACTGGATTTTTGCGAGCAGCGGGCTGTACAGCTCGGTCTCGGTCTCCTCAGGCAGGAGGAAGTAGGTCGCGCCCATGAAGCCGATCAGCGACCATACGATCAGCGCGTTGGTGTGGATCATCCTGACGATGTTGAACGGCAGGAGGGTCGACAGCGTGTTGGGGAGGACGTAGATCATTCCGGCGAGCAGGCCGAACAGGACCTGTGCGAGGAACAGCGTCAGCGCGCCGTAAAAATACAGCATCGCGACTTTCTGGGTCTGATATTTCATCTCAGGCTCTCTGTCTTGAGTGATTCACGAGGCAATGCGCTCAGCCGGCCTTGTTCGGCGGCCATTGCTGGGTCTTGATCTTGCTGGTCCATTGCAGGAAGTCGGCGAGATCGTCGAGCTCCTGGTCCGTGAGGTTGAACTGCGGCATCTGCCGGCGGCCCGGCGCGCCCGAGGGCTGCGATTGCATCCAGGCCTTCAGCGTCTCACGCGCCGCGGCCGGATCCTCGTTCCCGCCCCAGCGATCCCAGACATTGCCGACTTCAGGCGCGAAATAGGCGCCCTCGCCGAGCAGGGTGTGGCAGTTGATGCAGGCGTTCTTCTCCCAGACATGCTTGCCGCGGGCGACCGACGAGGTCAGCGTCGCCGCGTCGGTCGAGGTCGTGGCCATGTAGTAGTGGCTATGCGCCGTCAGCCCTATGAAGATGGCGAAGAAAAAGGCCGAGCCGCCGTAGAAGACGTTTCGAGCGGCCGACTTGGTCAGGCGTTCAGCCATTGCCAATCCTTTCCGGTTTGAGTCGTCGAGAGAAAATCGGTGCTGCTATTTATTGCCGATCCGCGAGGGTCGCTCTTTGTCGAGGCGCAAGGAGCGCGTCAGATCAGGGCGACGATGGCGGATGCAAGCCAGGCGAACAGCACAACGATGACAACCCAGGCGGTGACAAGGCTCCGCCAGAGCGCCGGCGCAGAGCGAAGATCGAGGAAATCGAGCACGATGCGGCGGCCCTTGAGCGCGGCAAACGTCAGCAGCAACGCATTGGCGAACAACGGGCGCGACACCAGCGGCGGAACCAGAATGGTCGCAAGTGCAAGGCCGATCAACGCGATCCAGGCAATGTCGAGACGATCCGGAATCACGGGTGCACCAGATAGATGATGGGAAACATGACGATCCAGAGCAGATCGACCATGTGCCAGAAGGCGGTGCCGGTCTCGACGCCCGCGGCCCCGGCACTCCGGGAAACCACGGCCAGGATCACGATGCCGAGGCCGACATGCAGGAGATGGAATCCGGTGAGAAGGAAGTACAAAGTGAAGAACGGGCTCGTTTCCAGGCCGTTGCCTTGCGCGATCTCGCCGGCATATTCGAACAGTTTGATCGCGATGAAGAGAGCGCCAAGAGCCATGGCGCCAAAGAGCCAGCCGCGCGCTCGCACCCTTTCGCCCGCCCGTGCGGCAGCGGCCCCGCGCGCGGCGGCCCAGCCACTGGTCACCAGCACGATGGTGTTGATCCCGGCCAGATGCGTATCAAGAGTAGCCTGACCGGCCGCGAAGATCGCAGGATGAATCACGCGGGCAATGACGAAAGCACCGAGGAAGAGGCCGAAAGCGGCGAGCTCGCTGAAGATCAGCACCCAGATCATGGGGTCGCCGGGAAGATCTTCCAGGATGCCCCAGCCGGTTTCTTGTTGTTCGCAACCCGTCGCCGACATCTGATTTCCAAACCAGGACGCCGAACGGATATCTCACCGGAGCGGTTCCGACTTTGTCGCCGCACAAAGAGTGCAACCGGCCGAACGAACGTTTGCGCTATCGCAACGTCCCTTCCGCTCGGCCGTCATAGGATCAATGTATCCGGCGGTCCCGCAAAACAGCGAGCGATGCGATGAGCGATGCACAAATCGGGCTGATGACCGCGACCCCCATCATCATCGCGTTCGCCATCGCGCTCCGGCGCATGGGCGTGCTGTCGACCGTGGCAACGGTCTCGGCGGTGAGCCTCTCCGTCGCGATCGCGGCGGTGCTGTTCACGACGCAGTAGTTTCGCAAGATCGGCAAGCCAATGCCGGAACAGTGTCAAAAATTGCGGCAAGTACCATTTCTTGCGGTGAAAGGAGGTCAAGCCGTTGACTTCCATCGCGGGAACCCAAAAACCTGAATCCAGGAGCGCACGGGGCGGCGAAGTCTAGTTAAGGCAACGCCTTCCTTGTCAGGAGAGCAGTTGTCGGACACCGTCTACATTGTCGATGACGACGCTCCCTTCCGCACCACGCTCCAACGGCAATTGGAGCAGTCCGGATACCGCGTGGTCGCCTACGCGTCGGCCGAGCAAGCGCTGGAGCAGCCGTTCATCGAAAACGAGCCCGGCTGCATCCTCCTAGATGTCCGGATGCCTGGCTTGAGTGGCCTGGCGCTGCAAAGCAGTTTGCTGGAGCTCGGCTCGAGCCTTCCGATTCTGTTTCTCACCGGCTATTGCGACGTCAGTACGACGGTAAAGGCTATCAAAGCAGGTGCGGAAGACTTCCTGATCAAGCCTGTCGGGCTGGATGAACTCCTTCACGCGATCGCGCGAGCTCTGACGCGTCACCGGTCATTGCTCGTTCTCAAACGCGAATTCGATGATCTGCGAAATCGCCTTGCAACCTTAACCCCACGCGAACGGCAGGTATTCATGTTCCTTGTCGGAGGGAAGATCAGCAAGCAGGTGGCTCACGAACTGGGCACGTCGCTGCGGACCATCAAGGCACACCGCAAGAAGGTGATGGAGAAGATGAGAGCTGGTGGTCTGGCTGAGCTTGTGTTGATCGGCCAACGCCTGGGCGTCGGCCCGCGTGATCACTAATTGGGACGGGTGCAACTTTATGGAAAACGAGAGCCGCTTTCACGCCGGAAAACGGTCGGTGTAACACCAACGAACTTCCGAAATACTCGATTTAGCTGCGATGTATCGCTAAACCCTGCCGCTCGTGCCACGTCTTCGAGCGAGAGATCGGGCGTCGACAGCAGCAGCCCTTTCGCATGGCGGGTTCTCTCCGACAGGACGTATTGGTAGGGCGAGTGTCCAGCTGCCTCCTTGAACGTCCTGATGAAGTGGTAATGGCTCAGCCCTGCCACACTTGCCAGGTCGGATATCGAGATTTCGGTCGAGATCTGAGCGTCGACGAACTCCTGAACGCGCCTCAACTGACGCAAAGTCAGACCTCCCCGGATCTGGCTACGAGGTGAACGCTTCGGGTCAACTGCGTGTCGTAGTTCCCACAAGAGCAACAGCCCAAGTGTCTCCGCATAGGCATGGTCGTTGATGCCGGCTCCATTCACGACACTCTGGAGCTTCTGGAGCGTCGCCTTGAGATTGTCGCTCTCGAAATAAAGCGATGGAGGAATTTCCGAGATATCGTCTGCCCTGCGAACCGATTTGGCCGGAACGAGATGCACCGCAAAGACGGACGAGACGCCGCCCTTGAAACGGTTCCAGCCCTGGACCGAAGATCCGGCCGGCACGAACGTCAACCTGCCTCGAAGATCGGTTCGCGTCGAAGGGCTCCCTCCGTCGATCGTCGTCTCTCCCGCAGCGCGGATAGAATCATGCAACGCCAGGAAGGCTGCATCTCCCTTGACGCGAAATTCCAGCTCCGTTTGCCAAAATTGCAGAAGCTCCGCGGAGAACCAGGACCACGACATCCGCTTGACTGAGGGACGACACCGCATCTCGGGGTCCCGCTGATGCCATTCGAGCTTCCCGTACGGCTCCAAACTCTTCTCCGAGGATTCCTTCTGCTTCGGAGACACTGCAAACTTCCGCAGAAATCCGCAACCCTTTTCGGGTCGCTTCGATCCGCTACCGCCGCTGATTGTACACGTCGATGCACACCGCTCCCAGCAGCACCAGGCCCTTGATGACCTGCTGATAGTCGATGCCGATGCCGAGGATGGACATGCCGTTGTTCATCACGCCCATGATCATGGCGCCGACCACGGCGCCGCCGACGCGCCCCACTCCGCCATAGGCCGAGGCACCGCCGATGAAGCAGGCGGCGATGACGTCGAGCTCGAAGCCGAGCCCGGCCTTCGGGGTCGCGGTGTTGAGGCGCGCAGCGAAGACGAGGCCGGCGAGCGCGGCAAGCACGCCCATGTTGACGAAGGTGAGGAAGGTCAGCCGCTCCGTCTTGATGCCCGACAGTTTTGCCGCTTTCGCATTGCCGCCCACCGCATAGACCTGCCGGCCGATCACGGTACGCCGGGTGACGAAGCCGTACAGCGCGATCAAAGCCGTCATGATGACCAGCACGTTCGGCATGCCGCGATGCGAGGCGATCAGATAGGTGAAATAGAGCACGGCGCAGGCGAGCAGAACGCTCTTTCCCAGGAAGAACGCATAAGGCTCGACCTCGATGCCATGCGATTGCTCGCGCGACCTTCCTTTGGCGCTGGCATAGACGAGGCCGAGCGCAAGCACGGCACCGATCAGCATGGAGGTCGGATGCAGTGTGCCGGCCTCCGGCAGAAGCTCCGGAATGAAGCCGGAGGACAGCTTCTGGAACGTCGCGGGGAACGGGCCGAGCGACTGCCCCTGCAGCACCGCGAGCGCGAGCCCCTTGAACACCAGCATGCCCGCCAGCGTCACGATAAAGGACGGAATGCCGAAATAGGCCACCCAATAACCCTGCGCCGCACCAATCGCCGCGCCCAGCAACAGGCAGGCGATGAAGGCGAGCGTGTAGTCGACCTTGTACGTCACCATCAGCACCGCGGCCACCGCTCCGACGAAGCCGGCAACCGAGCCGACCGACAGGTCGATATGGCCGGTGACGATCACCAGCAGCATGCCGAGCGCCATGATGACGATGTAGCTGTTCTGGAGCACCAAATTCGTCAGGTTCAGCGGCTGCAGCAGCGTGCCGCCGGTCATGACCTGGAAGAACAGCATGATCGCGATCAACGACATCAGCATGCCGTAGTTGCGCAAATTGTTCTTGATGAAGCTGCCGTGCCGGCGCTCCTCGGGCAGCGATACCGTCTTGTCGGTCATGGCTGCGATCCTCCCATCTCGACGGCCGCGGGCGCGGCGTTCCCAATGTTGCGTTCGTTGCGCATGATGGCGCGCATGATCTTTTCCTGTGTCGCATCAGAGCCCTTGAACTCGCCGACGAAGGCGCCGTCGTTCATGACACAGATGCGGTCGCAGATGCCGAGCAGCTCGGGCATCTCCGAGGAGATCACCACGACGCCGCGGCCGGCTTCCGCCAGTTCGTTGATGATACAGTAGATCTCGTATTTGGCACCGACGTCGATGCCCCGCGTCGGCTCGTCCAGGATCAGGACCTTGGGGTCGGTCATCAGCCATTTCGACAGCACCACCTTCTGCTGGTTGCCGCCGGAGAGCTGGCCAGTCTCCTGGTAGACGTCGGAGCAGCGGATGCGCATGCGGGTGCGATAATCGCTGGCGATCTTCAGCTCGGCGATGTCGTCGATGACGCGCTTGGGTGCGACCTGGTCGAGACTGGCGAGCGTGATGTTCTTGCGGACGTCGTCGGCGAGGATCAGGCCGAGCTGCTTGCGATCCTCGGTGACATAGGCAAGGCCGGCGTCGATCGCGGCTGCGACGCTCGGCAGCGCCATCTCCCGGCCTTCGAGCCGGAGAGAGCCGCTGATCGCAGTGCCCCAGGAGCGGCCGAACAGGCTCATGGCGAATTCGGTGCGGCCGGCGCCCATCAGGCCGGCAATACCGACGACCTCGCCACGCCTGACGCTGAAATCGACATTCTTGATCACCTGCCGCTCGGGATGAATCGGATGGTAAACCGACCAGTTCTCGACGGTGAGCACGGGCTCACCGATCTTCGCGTTGCGCTCCGGGAAGCGGTGGGCGAGATCGCGATTGACCATGCTGCGGATGATGCGGTCTTCCTGGATCGGCTCGCTGCGGCAGTCGATGCTGTCGACGGTGCGACCGTCGCGCAGCACCGTGATGTGGTCGGCGACGTTGGCGACCTCGTTGAGCTTGTGGGAGATCAGGATTGATCCGATGCCCTGCTCGCGGAACGCCATCAGGCGTTCGAGCAGCGCGGCGCTGTCGGCCTCGTTGAGGCTGGCGGTCGGCTCATCCAGAATGAGCATCCGCACCCGCTTGGACAGCGCCTTGGCGATCTCGACCAGTTGCTGCTTGCCGACGCCGAGATCGGTGATGAGGGTGTCAGGAGATTCCTTGAGGCCGACCTGCGTCAGCAGCTCACGCGTGCGCCGGTAGACCTCGTCGCGGTCGATGACACCGAGCTTCGAGGGCGGATGCGACAGGAAGATGTTTTCCGCGATCGACATCAGCGGGATCAGCGCCAGCTCCTGGTGGATGATGATGATGCCGAGCGCCTCGGAATCGTTGATGTCGCGGAAGCGCCGCTCTTCGCCATCAAAGACGATGGTGCCCTCGTAGCTGCCGTGCGGATAGACGCCGCTCAGCACCTTCATCAGGGTCGACTTGCCCGCGCCGTTCTCACCGACCAGCGCGTGGATCTGCCCGGCGTGAACCGAGAAGTTGACGTCGCGCAGCGCCTGCACACCGGCAAAGCTCTTGCTGACGTTGCGCATCTCCAACATGGCGGTCATTGTCGTTTCCCTCAATCGCCGTCGTTCCGGGGCGCCCGAAGGGCGACCCGGAACCTCGAGATTCTCAGGTGCGCAATTGCGCACCATCGTTCGATGCTGCGCATCGCCCCGGAATGACGGAAGTAACGTCCTACTGGAACTGCGCCTTCTTGTAGTAGCCGCTGTCGACCAGCACCTTCTCCCAATTGTCCTTGTAGACCACGACCGGCTTGAGCAGGTAGGACGGCACGGTCTTGACGCCGTTCTCGTAGGTCTTGGTGTCGTTGACCGTGACCTGCTTGCCGGCAAGTGCGGCATCGACCATGTCGGCGGTCACCTTGGCGAGGTCGCGGGTGTCCTTGAAGATGGTCGAATACTGATCGCCGCGCAGCATCGCCTTGATCGAGGGCACCTCGGCATCCTGGCCGCTGATAACAGGCATCGGCTGGCCGGCGCTGCCATAACCGACGCCCTTCAGCGAGGAGATGATGCCGATCGAGATGCCGTCATAGGGCGACAGCACGGCATTGATCTTCTTGTTGCCGTAGTAGGCGCTGAGCAGATTGTCCATGCGGGCCTGGGCGGTGGCACCGTCCCAGCGCAGCGTCGCGACCTTGTCCATGCCCATCTGGCCCGAGCCAACGACGAGCTTGCCGCTGTCGATGTAGGGCTTCAGCACGCTCATCGCGCCGTTGTAGAAGAAGTAGGCGTTGTTGTCGTCGGGCGAGCCGCCGAACAGCTCGATGTTGAACGGCCCCTTGCCTTCCTTCAGGCCGAGGCCCTGCTCGATCGATTGCGCCTGGAGCACACCGACCTGGAAATTGTCGAATGTCGCGTAATAGTCGACGTTCGGCGTGCCGCGGATCAGGCGGTCATAGGCGATCACTGTGATGCCCTTGGCCTTGGCCTGCTTGAGCACGTCGGACAGCGTGGTACCGTCGATCGCGGCGATCACCAGGGCTTTCGCTCCCTTGGTCACCATGTTCTCGACCTGCGAGAGCTGGTTCGGGATGTCGTCTTCGGCATATTGCAGGTCAGTGTTGTAGCCGCGCTCCTTCAACACCTTGACCATGTTGTTGCCGTCGTCGATCCAGCGCGCCGAGGATTTGGTCGGCATCGCGATGCCGACGGTCGCCTTGTCCTGGGCGGACGCGGTGACGCCTGCGGCCATGGACGCAGCGCCGGCCAGCGCCAGTGCAAGGAATGTCATCTTCAGTTTCAGCATGGTTTACTCCCTTGGTGTCAGACTGTTTCTTTGTTTCGTCGAGAACGTCGTCGTGGGCTGTTTTCTGGTCTCCTATGCGAGCTTGACGTCGGGCTCCGCGCGACCGCGCGCGGATGCCTCCAGCAGAAAAGTGCAGCCGGCTTGCGGATCGGCGGCGCGTGCGGCCGTGTCCATATCCTGCCAGGCCGACGTGACGAGAACGCGCGACAGATCGGAGCCGACGAAAGCGGGGCAGCTCGCCTGTCTGGCCGGCACGCTCAGTGAGCGCAGACGCTCGCCTTGTGGAGAATAGACATCGACGCGACCCGCGCCCCAGCAGGCATTCCAGATGTTTCCGTCGGCATCGCACACCGAGCCGTCGAGACCGCCAATGCCGGTGTGGCGTAGCAACACCTCGGGCTCGCCGCGCGGCAGGCCGGTCGCGGGGTTGAGCGGCACGGCGTAGAGCACGGCATGCGGCGTGTCGGTGAAATAGCCGGTGGCGCCGTCAGGCGAGAAGCAGATCGAATTGGGGATGCTGATGCCGGGAAACAGCGTCGAGATCTTGCCGCGATGGAGCGCGTAGATCGCGCCGGCCTTCGGCTCGGCCTTCTTGCCCATAGTGCCGACCCAGAACGTGCCGGACTGGTGCACGCGGCAATCGTTGGAACGCGTGGCTGTATTGTCGGCTTCGAGCGGAAGCAACAAGGTCATCGCGCCGTCGGCAAGCTTGCGGATATAAAGCCCGTCCTCGGCAACGATCAACTGCCGTTCGGCATCGATGCGCCCGAGCGCGCTCGCCATCCGGCCGAGCGCATGGACGCGGATGCTGCCGCTGCCGAGCCGCGCCTCGAACAGCCGTCCCTCGCGGATGTCGAACCACCACGCAGTGTCTGTGCTTACGTCATAGGTCGGGCCCTCGCCGAGATGGCAGGGATCGCTCGAGATAACCGAGGTCGGCACCTGTTCCATCATGGCGTCTGCACTCCGAAGCGATAGACGGTGTGATGACGGTAGAGTTCGCCGGGCTCAAGGCGCGGGCTCGGAAAATCCGGCCGGTTCGGCGCGTCAGGCCAGATGTGCGGCTCCAGGCACATGGCGTCCGACTGTCGGATGAGCTTGCCGCCCTTCCCCGAAATCGTGCCGTCGAGATAGTTGCCGGAATAGACCTGAAGTCCCGGCTGATCGGTGAACAGCTCCATGATCCGCCCCGCGCGTGGTGCCTCCAGCCGCGCTGCGAGTGCCAGTTTGCCGTCGCGGGGGAGGCAGTAGGTGTGGTCGTAGCCCCTGCCGTTCTGCAATTGCTGATCGCTCTCGCGGATGCGCTCGCCTACGGGCCGGGGCCCGCGGAAGTCGAACGGCGTACCAGCAACGCTACGCGGCGGTTCAGGCAACGGAATGGCGGTGGGATCGATGGCGAGGAAATGATCAGCGGCGACCATCAGCTTGTGGTCGAGAATGGGCGTGCCTGACGTCGCCCCCTCGAGGTTGAAGAAGCTGTGGTTGGTCAGGTTGACGATGGTCGGCCGGTCGCTCCGCGCCTCCATGCTCAGCGACAGTTCGGTCGGCCCGGTGATGCGATAGGTCAGGCGGATATCGAGCCTGCCGGGGTAGTTCTCTTCCCCATGCGGGCTGACATAGGTCAGCGTCACCGCGGGGTGGGCGCCATCGTCGATTGCTGCGATGTCCCAGAGCTTGCGGTCAAAGCCATCGAGGCCACCATGCAGCGCATTCGGCCCGTTGTTGACGGCAAGCTGCACCGTCTCGCCATCGAGCGAAAACTGGCCTTTGGCGATTCGGTTGGCGTAGCGGCCGACGGTGGCGCCGAAGAACTTTCGTTCCGCGAGATAGCCGGCGAACGCGTCATGGCCGAGCACGACGTCGTCGTGGCCGCCCTTGGCATCCGGCGCGATCAGCGCCTGAAGCACCGCACCATGGGTGATGACGCGCGCCTCGAACCCGCCCTCGCCGCGCAGCACGATGCGCTCGACGTTGCGGCCGTCCGGCAGCGTTCCGAAGACATCTCTTTCGATTCTTGAGCCAGCCATGTCTAGTCCACAAATGGTTCGACGACGGTGCGCCGGCCGAGCAGGAAGGCGTCGGCAACGAGACGAAGCGGCGTCAGGTCGACGTCGCTTGTACCCGTCGTGGTAAGCTCGACGAAGCGCCGGTAGAGTCCGCGATATTCCTCATCGGGCGCCTCGGCAAGCACCTTGCCATCGACAGCCATGCGCGCGCCACCGCTGGACAAGGTCATCCGGCCCTGATCGGTTTCGACCACAATATCCCAGCTTTGCGGCCCGGTCTGACGAAAGTCGAACTCGGCGGTCACAGGCAGGCCGCCAATGTCGGTCAGCGTCAGGCTCGCAGCGATCGGCGCCTGGCAATTGGCCGGAAAGGCCAGTTCAGCCGCGGTGACGAACACCTGACACGGCAGGATCCTGGTCAGGATCGACAGCGCGTTGATGCCGGGGTCGAACACGCCAAGGCCGCCCGGCTCCCAGATCCAGCCCTGACCCGGATGCCAAATGCGAACGTCTTCCTTCCAGTCGATGTGCACCGACGTGATGCGTCGGCCAGCGAGCCATTGCCGCGCGGGCTCCACCGCCGGCGCGTAGCGCGAATGCCAGGTCGCAAACAACGTCCGCTTTGCCTCCGCCGCCATCGCGATCAGCGGATCGAGCTCGGCAACGCCGATCCCCGGCGGCTTCTCCAGCATGACATGCTTGCCGGCTTTGAGCGCCGCGGCGGCCTGCGCGCGCCTCACCTGCGGCGGCGCGCAGAGCGACACCGCATCGACGTCCGGCCCCTTCTCGAGCAGCTCCTCGATAGTGGCGAAATGCGGCAGTCCAGGCAGCGAGGCATTGCGGCTGGCGACAGCCGCGAGCGTCGCGCCCGACGTCGCGGCGATCGCACCGACGTGCTGGTCGCGCGCGATCTTGCCGAAGCCGACGATGGCGATACGAAGTTCCGTCACGATCTCTCTCCAGATTCCACGGATGGCAACGCCTCGGCCGGCGCGGTCTCGATCACGGCGCCCTCGTGGCGATGCATGCCGTTGTGAATGACGAAGACCATCGCCTCCGCGGCCGCCTCGGCATCGCCCGCTGCGATCGCATCGACGATATTCTGGTGCCAGAGCAGCACGGTGTCGCGGTCCTCCGGCTCGATCGGTGCGCTGAGCAGGAACGAGGCGCGCAGCGCCGCCTCGATGACGTGGCCGATCGAGCGCATGAACAGATTGCCGGAGGCGCGCGCCACCGCGACGTGGAGCGCGAGGTCGGCGTCGGCAAAGCCGACCGAATCGGATGCTTCCAGCCGCATGCGATCCATGCAGCGCCGCAGTTCGGCGAGGTCCTCCTCCGACCGCTGCGTCGCCGCAAGCATCGCGGCGCGCGGCTCGACCGCGAGACGGATCTCGGCGAGGTCGTTGAGGAAACGCTTGTCGATGCCGGCATCCAGGTGCCAGGCCAGCACGTCGGCGTCGAACATGTTCCAGGCCGCGCGTTCGCGCACGACGGTGCCGACGCGCGCCTTGGTGGTGAGCAGGCCTTTGGCGACCAGGGTCTTCACGCTCTCACGCAGCACCGGCCGCGACACGCCGAACATGGCGATCATCTCGGCATCTCCCGGCAACCGCGTCCCCTCCGCGTAGCGGCCGGCGATGATGTCGACGCCGATCGAGCGGGCGACCTCCGCATGGTTGGAGTGAGCCCGCCGCGTCGGAATGACGACGATACGCGAGGTCATGTCGCGGCTCCCAGGCTTTTCCTCGCCGGCCGGCGCGCGAGTGCGACCAACCCCTGCTGCAAGGCGATGAATGCAAACAGCAGGATACCGGTTGCGATCTTGGTCCACCAGCTCGACAATGTGCCGTCGAAATTGATGTAGGTCTGGATCAGGCCCTGGATCAGCACGCCGAGAAAGGTGCCGATCACCGAGCCCTGCCCGCCCGTGAGCAGCGTGCCGCCGATCACGACGGCCGCGATGCTGTCGAGCTCGACGCCGACGGCGGAGAGCGAATAGCCGGCGCTGGTGTAGAAGGAGAAGACGATGCCCGCGATGCCCGCCAGCAGGCTCGACAGCATGTAGATCTTTATCGTCATCTTGCCAACAGCAACGCCCATCATGCTCGCGGCCGCCCGGCTGCCGCCGAGCGCATAGACATTGGCGCCGAACCGGGTGAGCTGCAATAGCAAGGCTCCGCCGATGACGATCACGAGCATGATGATCGCTATCGCGGTCAATCGCCCGCCGCCGGGCATGCGAAGCGCGAAGTCGGAGACCGTCGAATAGACCGGCGCCGTGATCGGCACCGATTCCGTCGACAGCAGGAAGCTTGCACCCCGTGCCAGGAACATGCCGGCGAGCGTCACGATGAACGGCGGTAGATCGAAGACATGGATCACCGCGCCCATCGTCGCGCCAAAGGCCGCCGAGAGCGCGAGGACGGTAACGAAGGCGACCAGCGGCGGCATGCCCCAGCGCTCGATCGCCAGCGCGACGAAGACCGTCGTAAATCCAATCACCGAGCCGACCGAAAGATCGATGCCGCCGGAGATGATGACGAAGGTCATGCCGACAGCGACGATGCCGAGGAAAGCGTTGTCGGTGAGGAGATTGCCGACCACGCGGGTCGAGGCAATATTGGGGAATTGCACCGCGCAGAGCGCAAAACCCGCGACGAGCACGATGGCCGTGATCAGGACGGGCGGCAGGCCTTTCATGCTTTCGTTCTCCGCAGCCGCGCGACGATTCCAGCAAAGCCGGTCAGCTTCGGCGATTGCAACAGCAGCACAGCGAGCACCACCACGGCCTTGACCAGCAAGTTGAATTCCGGCGGATAGCCGGACAGCAAAATTCCAGTGTTCATGGTCTGGATGATCAGAGCGCCAAGCACGGCGAGCCCGAGGCTGAAACGGCCGCCGAACAGCGAGGTGCCGCCGATCACCACGGCCAGAATCGCGTCGAGCTCGAGCCAGAGGCCGGCATTGTTGGCATCCGCGCCCATGATGTCGGCCGCCGCGATCACGCCGGCGAGCGCGGCGCAGACGCCGCACCAGACATAGACCGAAAGGATCATCGCGCGCGTACCGACGCCGGCAAGCTCGCTCGCCCGCGCATTGCCGCCGGTCGCCTCGATCATCAGACCGAGCGCCGAGCCGCGCACCACGAGGCCGGTCAGGATCAGCATGCAAAGGGTAATCGCGACTGGAACCGGAAGGCCAAGCACCGCACCGTTGCCGAGCCAGACCAGATCCGGCGAGGAGAACGTGACGATGCGCCCTTCGGTGATAAGCTGAGCGATGCCGCGCCCCGCCACCATGAGGATCAGCGTCGCCACGATCGGCTGCATCCCAAGCACGGCGACGAGAAATCCGTTCCACAGTCCGCAGACAAGGCCCGCTCCAAGAGCGGCCGCCAGCACCACCGGGAGGCTGTGGCTATCGGCAAGACTCGCCGCAATCGCGCCTGAGATCGCCATGACGGCGCCAACCGACAGGTCGATGCCGCGCGTTGCAATCACCAACACCATGCCGAGCGAAAGCAACGCCACCGGCGTGCCGCGATTGAGCACGTCGATCAAGCTGCCGAACAGCCGGCCGTCCTGGAGGCGCAAATCGAAGAATTGCGGCGACACCATGCGATCCACCGCGAGGATGACGATCAACGCGAGGATCTGCGCCAGACCGCGGCGCGGCAACAGCGCTGTCATGTGTGAGCCTCGAGCGCAACCGCGGCACCGTCGGCGGCAATGGCCGCGAGGATGTTGCCGACATCGATCGCCTCGCCCGCGAGCTCCTCGACATGGGCGCGGTCGCGCAGCACCACGACGCGGTCGGAATAGGTCACGATCTCGTCGAGCTCGGAGGAGATCACCAGCAGCGCCAGACCATTCTCGCAGAGCTCGCGGATGAGGCGGATGATCTCGGCATGCGCGCCGACATCGATGCCGCGGGTCGGCTCGTCCAGCACGAGCAGCCGCGGCGAGGTCGCGAGCCAGCGCGCCAGCAGCACCTTCTGCTGATTGCCGCCGGACAACAGGCCGACGGGGCGTTCGGGATCGGCAGGACGAATGTCGAGCATCTTGACGTAGCGGCGTGCGATCTCGTCCTGCTCGCGGCGCGACAGCGGGCGATGCAGGCCGCGCTTGGCCTGGAGCGCGAGCACGATGTTCTCACGCACGGTGAGCTCGGCGACGATACCGTCGGTCTTGCGTTCCTCCGGGCAATAGCCAAAGCCGTGGCGCACGCCGTCGCGGGGCGACTGGAGCCGCACCGGCGCGCCTTCCACCTTCGCCTGCCCGCCATCAGCGCGCTCTGCGCCGAACACCAGCCGCGCCGTCTCGGTGCGGCCCGAGCCGAGCAGTCCGGCGAGACCGACAACCTCGCCGTGACGCAGCTCCAGATTGAACGGCGCGACATAGCCGGCCTTGCCGTAATTCTCGAAGGTCGCGCAGACCTCGCGTGCCCGGTGTTCACCTGCCGAGGCCCGCGCGCTGGTGGTCTCGGCCAGCTCACGGCCGAGCATCATCCGGATCAGCTCGAGCCGCGGCAGCCAGGCGGTCTCGCGCTCGCCGACCAGGCGGCCGTTGCGCAGCACCGTGATGCGGTCGGATATTTCGTAGACCTGATCGAGGAAGTGGCTGACGAAGACGATGCCGATACCGCGCTTTGCGAGCTGGCGCACGATGCCGAAGAGAATCTCGACCTCGTGGCGGTCGAGGCTGGCGGTTGGCTCATCGAGGATCAGCACGCGAGCGGAGAGATCGACGGCCCGCGCGATCGCAGTGACGTGCTGGATGGCGACGGAATAGCTGCCGAGCGGCGCGGCGACGTCGATCTCGAGGCCGAAATCCGCCAGCAGCGCTTTGGCGCGGCGGCGCATTTCAGCTTCGCGCACGATGCCGAAGCGCATCGGCTGGCGGTCGAGGAACAGATTTTGCGCCACCGAAAGATTCGGCAGCAGGTTGACCTCCTGGTAGACGGTGGCAATGCCCGCTGCCACCGCCGCCTTGGCCGAGCGCGGCGCGATCTCGTCGCCGCCGAGCCTGACGATACCGGCATCGCGCGGAAACACGCCCGTGATCACCTTGATCAGCGTGGACTTGCCGGCGCCGTTCTCGCCGAGCAACGCATGGATCTCGCCGGCGCGCAGCGTGAAGTCGACCTCCTGCAACGCGCGTACAGCGCCGAAGCTCTTGCTGATCCCGCGCACCTCCAACAAAGGCGGAGCAGAATCGGGACTGTTCTCCATGGCGACGTCACTCCCGCGGGCGCCCGCTGACGTTGCGAACACCCGGCCTTTTCCTTCGCGCTGCGGCTTCGAAGGTACGCCGGACCGCGGGGAGCGGCCCGGCGCGATGTCTCGCCTCAGTAACCGAGACCCTTCTTGCTGTCGTAGATCTTCTGCGGATCGTCGGCAGCGGTATAGAGCTTGGATTCGGTCTGGATCCATTTCGGCGGAACCGTGCCCTTCTCCTTGAAGGCCGCGACGGCATCGAGCGCGGGGCCGGCCATGTTCGGCGTCAGCTCGACCGTCGCATTGGCTTCGCCGGCGGCCATCGCCTTGAAGATATCCGGAACCGCGTCGATCGAGACGGTGAGGACGTCCTTGCCGGGCTTGAGGCCGGCTTCCTTCATCGCCTGGATCGCGCCGACCATCATGTCGTCGTTGTGGGCATAGACCGCACAGATGTTCTTGCCGCCGCCCTCGGCCTTGATGAAGCTCTCCATTACCTCCTTGCCCTTGGCACGGGTGAAGTCGCCGGTCTGGCTGCGCACCACCTTCAGATTGGCGTGCTTGGCGATGGCGGTGTCGAACCCCTTCTTGCGGTTGGTGGCAACGCTGGCGCCGACGGTGCCTTGCAGTTCGACGATATTGCAGGGCTTGCTGCCGACGGTCTTGGCCAGCCAGTCGCCGGCGACCGCGCCTTCATGCACGCTGTCGGAGGTGACGGCGGTGAGATAGAGGTCCTTGCCGGAGGGATCGATGTCGCGGTCGAGCAGCACGACCGGGATCTTGGCCTCCTTGGCCTCCTTCAGCACCGAGTCCCAGCCTGTCGAGACGACGGGCGCGAGGAAGATCGCATCGACGTTCTGCGCGATGAAGGAACGGATCGCCTTGATCTGGTTCTCCTGCTTCTGCTGCGCGTCGGCGATCTTGAGATTGACCTTTCGCTTGGCGGCCTCCTGCTTGGAGACCGAAGTCTCGGCCGCGCGCCAACCGGATTCCGATCCGATCTGCGAAAAGCCGATGGTGAGCTCGGCAGCACTGGCCGGCAGCGCGAGCAGCAACGCGGTCGTGGCGCTGGCCGCAAAGAGGGCTTTGAGGGTCATCAGGCGTGTCTCCCAAGAGATGATCTTCTGTTATCTCGGGCGCCGATCGGTAGCATGGCACCCATAGGCCGACCCTTTGAGGTGGCGGCAGGCACTATTTCACGGAAGACGGGTTCCGACTAGTCATATTATTTGACTATTTGATGACAATTTGGACGGGGAGCGCGCGCTGCGCATATGACACGCCAAGCGCGATTTTGTTCCGCGAATGCAACGAGGAGATGAAGAAGCTTGTGCAGGGTGGATGGAGAAAGCGGTATCGCAGCGACGGTGATAGACGGTCGCGCGAACTCTCCTCCCGTCATTGCGAGCGCAGAGTTCTGCGTCTATTCACCGGATGGACGCACGGAGAGTCCCCTCACCCGCGCCGCTTCGCATGTCGGCCCCTCCCCGCAAGCGGGAGAGGCGAAGAGCTAGATCAGCTTCCGCTGCGCCAGGTTCTTCATCAGCGCGCCGATGCCGAAGGTCCAGGGCTCGCACTCGTCGCTGGTGCGCATGCGGTTGACGAGCTTGCCGAGCTGCGGCGCTGAGATCGTGACGATGTCGTCGCGCTTGTGGGTGAAGCCCTGCCCTGGCGCGTCGCGATCCTTCACGGGGGCGAACATGGTGCCGAGGAAAAGAACGAACCCGTCGGGATATTGGTGGATCTTGCCAATGGTCTGCGCCACGAGATCGGTCGGATCGCGGCTGATCTTGCTGATGGAGGAATGGCCGTCGAGGACGAACCCATCTGTGCCCTGCACGTTCAGGCCGATGTCCAGCTTGCGCGCGTCGTCGAGCGTGAAGGTGTCGTCGAACAGGCGCAGCAGCGGGCCGATCGAGCAGGACGCGTTGTTGTCCTTGGCCTTCGACAGCAGCAGCGCCGAGCGGCCCTCGAAGTCGCGCAAATTGACATCATTGCCGAGCGCGCCGCCGACGATCTTGCCGCGGCTCGACACGAACAACACGAGCTCCGGCTCGGGATTGTTCCAGGTCGATTTCGGATGCAGGCCGGCATCCATGCCGGTGCCGACCGAAGATAAGGTCGGCGCCTTGGTGAAGACCTCGGCATCCGGGCCGATGCCGACCTCGAGATATTGACTCCAGGCGTTCTGGTCGATCAGCACCTGCTTCAGATGCATCGCCTGGTCCGAGCCCGGCTTGAGCTTGGACAGATCGTCGCCGATCAGCCGCGTCACCTCTTTCCGGATCGCCTCGGCCGAAGCAGGGTTGCCTTTTGCCCGCTCCTCGATCACGCGCTCCAGCATGGAAATGGCGAAGGTGACACCCGCGGCCTTCAGCGTCTGGAGATCGACCGGCGCCAGCAGCCACGGCTTTTTCGGATCGCGCCCATCGGGCGCCGTGTTGGCGACGATCGCTTCGAGATCGCCGATGCGCTCGCCATTGATCCCGGCAAGCGCTTTGGCCGGATTGTCCTCTTCGCAGAGGGCGCTGATGGTCGGAAATCTTGCGGTGACGTCGAAGACCCCATCCTTGCGCACGGCGACGACGGCGGGCCCACTTACCTGCGGCAGCCAGACGCGGCCGACCAGCGTTCCCCTCGTGCCATCCTCAGGGAGAAGATCCTGAACAGTCAATGTGGTCATGGCCGGCGTCCTCGCTGCTTTTCGGACCGGCCGCGTCAACGGCGGCCGATCACTTTGGCGAAGACCAATAAACGTCTGGCTCCGGATGTCCAGAGCACGGTCAAGGGCGGCGGCTAGGCCCCTGCCCGCGCCTTCCGCGCCGCAATCTGCTGCAGCGCCCACCGAGCGTTCTTGCGGACCTCAGGGTCTGGGTCGTCGGCGATCACGGCCAGAAATGCCTCGCCGTCGGCATGTGCGATCTCGCCGAGCGCGGCGGCGGCCTCTTTGCGCAAGTTTGCCTGGTCGTGGGTGACGCACGCGCCGATCGGCCGCACCGCGCGCTCGACCTTCATCTTGCCGAGGCTGCGGATCGACTTCAGCCGCACCTGCCAGAACTCGTCCGCGAGGCAGGCGACGAGCTGATCCGCCGCGATGGCTCCGTTCACGTTGAGGCCCAGCGTCTCCGCGGCCATCTCGCGGACCATCCAATCCGAATCCTTCAGCGCGCGCGTGATCGTCTCCGCAGCAGACTTCAACTGCGAGAACGCAAGCGCGCTCACGGCGGCGCGGCGCACATGAGCGTCAGGATCGTTGATCAGCGCCGTCAGCGCGGGGATCGATTCTTCCAGCTTCAGGAAGCCGATCACGCCGATCGCCTGCGCGCGCACGGCCGCATCGGAATCCTGCAGCGCCTCCAGCGCGGGCTTCAGCGTGTCCTTGCGGCGCAGCTCCTTGAGTGCCCGCAACGCGCCCATGCGAACGAAGGCGTGGCCATGCTTGACCAGCGGCAGGATGACATCGGCGCAAGCCGGGTCCTTGAACTCGGCCATGCTGTCGGCCGCGGCCGTCGCAACGATTCTTTCGGGATCGACCAGCAGCTTCACGAGCGCGCCCGCAGCTTCCGGCCCGTCGAACTCACCGAGCGCCATTGCGACCTGCTGGCGCACGCCCGCATCGGGGTCGGCCACCATGTTGGCGAGATGCGCAACCGCAGCGGGATCGCCGGAATGGCCGAGCGCGATGATGGCGACGCGGCGCTCGGCGGGATCGGCAGCCTGAAGCCGCTCGTCGGCGTCTTCGAGATCGTCGTAGGATTCGAACGGACTGGACATGGTCACCTCAACAGGTATGGAATGTTGACGGTGACGGCGCCGGTCGGGCAATCGGCTTCGCACGGCATGCAGTACCAGCACTCGTCATAAGCCATGTAGGCCTTGTTGGTCATGTCGCTGATACGCAGAACGTCGAGCGGGCAGACGTCGACACAGACGGTGCAGCCCTTGTCCGCAATGCACTTGGCGTCGTCGACGACCACCGGAACCGATGTCTGAAAGGACGCGAGGGGCATCGTTGTCTCCTGTTGTTCGCGATGGGGTCAGGCGGTGGCGCGGATGCGCTGCTTGTCGTAGAGGTCCTTCTCGTCGTCGGCGATCGGGACGACATAAGGCTCGACCGCACGCTTTTCGCTGGTCATCTTGCCGTCCCGCTTGCTCAGCAGCGTGTGACAGAACCAGTTCTCGTTGTCCTTCTCGGGGAAATCCGTGCGCCAATGGTAGAGGCCCCAGCGGCTCTCCTCCCGATATAGCGAGGCATGCGCCGCCATGTCGGCGCAGTCCATGATCGACTGCACCTCGAGCGCGCGGAGCAGCTCATGCGCGTTGCGCGCAATCATGCGCTCCTGCATGTCCTCCCGCGCCTCGGCCAGGCGGCGCATGCCGAGCTCGTACTTGCGCGTGACCTTCGGCGGCTGGAGATAGTCGTTGACCAGGCGGCGGGTCTTGTACTCGATCTGGTTCGGCGGAATGCCGTCCTCGCGCTTCGTCGGCGCCATCACGCGGTCGCGCTCCATCGCGACGTCGGCTGCATCGAACTCCGCGAAGTCGTGGCTGTCGGCGAATTCCATCGCGTCGATGCCTGCGACCGAGCCGTTCGTGAAGGCGCCGAGCATGTAGTTGTGGGGCACGCTCGCCATGTCGCCGGCGGCATAGAGGCCCGGCACGGTGGTGCGCGCATTGTCGTCGACGAACACGCCCGAGGCGCTGTGGCCAGAGCAGAAGCCGATTTCGGAGATGTGCATCTCGATCGATTCGCTGCGATAGTCGACGCCCCGCCCCTGCTGGAACAGCCCGCGCGTCGGCCGCTCCACCTTGTGCAAGGTGGATTCGATCTCCGAAATGGTCTCTGGATGGAGATGCTTGAGCTGGAGGAATACCGGCCCCTTGCCGGACAGGAGCTCGTTGTAGAATTCGAGCATCATCTGACCCGACCAATAGTCGCATTCGATGAAGCGCGAACCTTCGTTGTTGGCTGTGAAGGCGCCGAACGGACCGGCGACATAGGCGCAGGCCGGGCCGTTGTAGTCCTTGATCAGCGGATTGATCTGGAAGCATTCGAGGTTCGCGAGCGCGGCGCCGGCGTGATACGCCATCGCATATCCATCCCCGGAATTGGCGGCGTTCTCGTAGGTGCCGAACATGTAGCCGGAGGTCGGCAGACCCAGGCGGCCGGCGGCGCCCATGCACAGGATCACGGCCTTGGCCTTGATCACCAGCATCTCGGCGGTGCGGGTATTGACGCTCACCGCGCCGGCGATGCGACCGTCGGCGGATTTGAGCAGCCGCGTCGCCATGTAGCGGTTGGAGATCAGGATGCGGGCGCGGCGGAGCTGGCGATACAGCGCCTTCTTCACAGTCTCGCCGTTCGGCATCGGCAGCACGTAGGTGCCGATGTGGTGCACCTTCTTGACGGCGTAATCGCCGTTCTCGTTCTTCAGGAAGCGGATGCCGAAACTGTCGAGCTCCTCGATAATGCTGTAGCAGTTCTGCGCGTATTTATAGACTGCCTTCTGGTCGACGATGCCGTCGTTGGCGATGGTGATTTCCTTGGTGTACTGCTCCGGCGTGGCATAACCGGGGATGACGGCATTGTTGAGCCCGTCCATCCCCATCGAGATCGCGCCGGAGCGCTTGACGTTGGCCTTTTCGAGCAGAACGACATTGGCTTTCGGATTCTTCAGCTTCGCCTTCAGTGCCGCCATCGGCCCGGCCGTGCCGCCGCCGATCACCAGCACATCGCAGGAAACCTCCGAAAGTCCGTCGACGATCTGATCTAGTGCCATCGCTTGCTCCTGGTTCGCCGGACGTCCGGCGCCTTTGCATCAGATTTGTTCAGAGGGCCCTCCCGGCGATAGCAATTAGTTGTCGCCGGGGTGCGATTTGCGCCTCAGCGCTCGACGAAGGCCTTTTCGACCACGAAATGACCGGGCTGGCTGTGGTTGCCCTCGATAAAGCCGCGTGCGGAGAACATCGCGGGCAGTTCCTCCAGCATCGCCGGGCTGCCGCAGAGCATGATGCGATCGGTCTCGATATCGAGGCCGGATAGGCCGATATCGTCAAACATCTGATTGGAAGCGATCAGATCGGTGATGCGGCCGCGATTCCTGAACGGCTCCCGGGTGACGGTCGGGTAATAGACGAGCTTGTCGCGGATCAGCGGCCCGAAGAATTCGTGGTTGCGCAGGCCATCGACGACGTGCTCGCCATAGGCCAGTTCCGAAACGTGGCGGCAGCCATGGGCGAGCACGATGGTCTCGTAATTCTCGTAGACATCGGGATCCTTGATCAGGCTGGCGAAGGGCGCAAGGCCGGTGCCAGTCGAAAGCAGCAACAGGCGTTTACCCGGAATGAGATTGCCGGTGATCAGCGTCCCCGTCGCCTTGCGGCCGACCAGGATGATGTCGCCTTCCTTGATCTTCTGCAGGCGCGAGGTCAGCGGCCCGTCCTGCACCTTGATCGAGAAGAACTCGAGTGCCTCCTCGTGATTGGCGCTGGCCATGCTGTAGGCCCGCATCAAGGGCTTGCCTTCGACCTCGAGCCCGATCATCGCGAACTGGCCATTCTGGAAACGAAAGCCGGGATCACGGGTGGCAGTGAAGCTGAACAGGGATTCGGTCCAGTGCCGGACCGACAGAACCGTCTCCTTCTGAAATGCGCTCATGGTCTCTCCTTCTCGATGACACCAAGGTCGCGGCAAGAGGAGAGTCCGGCAATTCGGAAGTGAGATTCGCGGTCGATTAGTTTCACATTTTGCCGCGGTGATCGAAGAGAGGGCAATTGACCGCCATCCCCACGCATCCATGCCGGCAATTAGTTGCTATCCATGCTGTCCCGCGCCGACGTAGAAATCAGCCGGAGGTTCGTCATGACCATGAGACTGGTGGCACCCACCGTGGCCGATTATGAAGCAAGCGCCGATCTCGCTTCGCTCCTCGTCCGCACGACGCAGGACGATGCACTGAGCGTCCCCGCAGAAACGCTTCGCCTTTCCTGCAAATGCGCCCATTGCACCCGCGCGCGCTTCGACGGCCGCTTCCCGGAAGCATTTCCGGGCATCGCCATCACCGAAATCGGCGATCTCGGCTACGGGTTGAACATCGCGTTCTCGGACGGGCATAACCGAGGGATCTATCCGAAGCCGTATTTGCTGAGCCTGGCAGGGCATTGACCCATAACCGGTCTCGTCATTCCGGGGCGCCCGAAGGGCGAGCCCGGAATCCATAACCCCCACTCGCAATTATGGATTCCGGGCCTGTGCGCCTTGCGAATCCCGGAATGACGCCGGAAGTTGGCGCCCCATCTGGCACGGACATTGCTCCTCTTTAGAACGATTTGAACGTTCCGGAGGCAGATGATGTTGCAGGCCGCCAATGTGGTTCGCGGGCCCATTCCCCCGGCAGTCCGGCCTACCGGCAGCTCCTCGCTGCTCCTCACCGAGAACCAGCAATGGATCGGCGGACCGCCGCCGTTGATGGACAAGCTTTCGCCGCGGGAACGGGAGCTGGTGCTGAAACAGGGGCGGCGCAAGGTGCTCAACCGCGGCCAGACCCTGTTCAGTCAGGGCGGCAAGCATGACGGCATCTGGTTGGTCGAGAGCGGCCGGATCCGGGTGTTCTACACATCCCCGCTCGGGCGCGAGATCACGCTGGCCTATTGGCATGTCGGCAATTTCGTCGGCGGACCCGAGGTATTCGAGGGCACCGTGCATCAATGGTCCGGCGTCGCATCCAGCAATTGCAGCGTGGTGCATCTGCCCGGAAAGGAGCTGCGGTCCCTTGCCACCGAGATCCCCAATCTTGCGATCGGCCTAATCGAAGGCCTCACGTTCAAGGGCAAATGCTATTCGGCGCTGGCCCAGATGCTGGGAACGCGCTCGATCACGCAGCGCCTTGCGCACCTCTTGCTGCATCTCGTCGAGCTCTATGGCGTCGAGGACGCGGACGGCCGCGTGATCGCCGCAGCCTTCACCCATGCGGACATCGCCCACATGGTCGGGGCGACGCGCCAATGGGTCACGATCAGCCTGAAGCGCATGCAAGAGAAGGGAATCGTGCTGACCAAGCGCTCGCAGATCGTGGTCTGCCGGACCGACGTGCTGGAGGAGATGCGTGGACACGCATCTGACTGAAGGATTTTGGGACCAGGCCCGGTGCACAGGCAAGCGGCTTTATAATGCAGGACTGCCCAAGGAGTATGCAATCAGCTTTTCCCGGCAACTAATCGACTGCGGTCATCATTCCGGATTTGCCCTGTCTGAGCCCTCACCCAATCATGGCAACCACAGCACATCCAACCGAATGAGGATGAGAATGGTCCGCCATCTTTCCACGCTCTCGATCGCGATGTCGGTGACGTCGCTGACGCTTCTGATTGCGCAGTCAGCCTCGGCGGAAACCGTGACGCTCGGCATCGGAACGCAGGACACCACGACCAACACGGTGACCGCCGGCGTTGTGATCCGCCAGCTGAACCTTCTCGAAAAGTACCTGCCCAAAGACGGCAAATACGCCAACATCAAGTTTCAGCTTGAGTGGCAGAACTTCACCTCGGGTCCGCCTGTCACCAATGCGATGATGGCGAACAAGCTCCAGATCGGCATGATGGGCGATTATCCGCTGATCGTGAACGGGTTCACCTTCGAGAGCAATCCGGAAAGCAAGAGCCGGCTGATGGGCATCGCCGCCTACAGCCTCGAAGGCTCCGGCAATGGCCTCGTCGTTCACAAGGATTCGCCCTACTACGATCTCGCCGACCTCAAAGGCAAGCTGGTCAGCGTGCCCTTCGGCTCCGCCGCGCACGGCATGGTCCTGAAGGCGATGCAGGACCGTGGCTATCCCGCGGACTTCTTCCAGCTCGTCAGCCAGAGCCCTGAAGTCGGCTCGACCAATCTCCAGGAAAAGAAGATCGACGCGCATGCCGACTTCGTTCCCTTCGCCGAGCTGCTGCCCTTCCGCGGCTTCGCACGAAAGATCTTCGACGGCGTCGAGACCAACCTGCCGACATTCCATGGCATCGTGGTCCGCACCGATTTTGCCGAGAAATACCCGGAAGTCGTCGTCGCCTATTTCAAGGCGGTGATCGCCGCCAACCAATGGCTGCGCGACGATCCCAAGCGAGCCGCTGAAAAGATCCAGGAGTGGACCGGCATCAGCAAGGAGGTCGTCTACATCTTCCTCGGTCCGAGCGGCAACATGACCACCGATCCGACGATTAAGCCAGCGCTGATCGATGCCGCCGCAGTCGACGTCAAGGTGCTGCAGAACCTCGGTCGCATGAAGGAATTTGATCCGAAGAAGTGGGTCGACGATAGTTTCATCCGCAAGGCCTACGCCGAGATGAAGCTCGACTATGACACACAGCTCGCCAGTACGAAGAACTACGAGATCGCCGGTGAAGACAGCTTCTGCAAGAAGCCGATTGCGGATCCGCGCAAGGCTGGCGAAGTCTGGGTGGATGATGCCGGCATCATGCCCTTCGCGTCAGCCAACTGCACGCTTGGCGCCTATGCCGACTACAAGGCCAAGGGCAAGAAGATCAACGTCGCTTACGTTTTCGATACGACACGCGGCATCAAGCTGTTCGCCGACCAGGCCTTCTACGCAGTGGGCAATGGCGACGTGGCACCCTTCCTGCTGAAGAAGGATGCCGAAGCCCATGCCGCCAAGATCAGCGGCAAGGTGCTTGGCTTCGAGGACGCCGTGAAGGTGGCGGTGGGCGGAGGCAAGACGTGAGCAGTCCCGCCCTCCTCAGACATCCCAAGGATAGCATGCCGGCAACGACCTTTATCGAGGCGGGCTCCGCGCCCGCCGTCCCGCCGCCTGCAGCATCGCGCACCTTCGGCACGCTCGCCCTGCGATGGTACAGGCTCAACCGGTCCGGACTGCGCGCGACTGCGATCGGCGTGATCTCGCTGCTCGCGTTCCTGCTGGTCTGGCACCTGCTCACGACCTACCGCGTCGTGTTCTTCGTGCGCTTCACCAACGTGCCCTCGCCGCTCGCGGTCTATCAGAGCTTCATCAAGGCTGTATACGACCCGAAATTCCTGCTGCATATCGCATTGAGCTGCCGCCGCATCTTCATCGGCTTTTCGCTCGCGGCGATCGTGGCCGTGCCGCTCGGCCTGATCATGGGCCGCTTCAAGCTTGTGCATGAGGTGATCTTCCCGGTTGCCGAGGTGCTGCGACCGATTCCCGCGATCGCCTGGGTGCCGATGGCGATCATGCTGTGGCCCACCAACGAGCAGAGCATCGTCTACATCACCTTCCTCGGTTCGTTCTTCCCGATCCTTGTCAACACGCTGCACGGCATGTCGCTGGTCGATCCCGTGCTGGTGCGCGCCGCGCAATGTCTCGGCGCGCGGGAACGCTCGATCTTCCGCGAGGTGTATTTTCCGGCGTCGCTGCCGCACATCTTTACCGGTCTCACCGTCGGGATGGGGGTCGCCTGGGTGTCGCTGATCGCCGCCGAAATGATCTCCGGGCAGTACGGCATCGGCTATTTCACCTGGGAGGCCTATTCGCTGGTCCAGTATGCCGACATCGCGCTCGGCATGATCGCGATCGGCGTGCTCGGCCTCGGATCGAGCCTGCTGATCAGAGGCGCGGGACAATTGGTGATGCCGTGGAGATCGACATGAGCGAGATGATTGCGAGCAGCCCGAAAGGCCATATCGAGGTCAAGAACTTCTCCCTCGCCTACGAGACCATCGAGGGAGCGGTGCAGGCCGTGACCGACACGCAGATCCACGTGAAGCCCGGCGAATTCGTCTCGATCGTCGGCCCCTCCGGCTGTGGAAAGTCGACGCTGCTCAATGCGGTCGCCGGCTTCCTCAAGCCGACCACGGGAATCGTCACTGTCGACGGCGAGCGCGTGAACGGCCCCAGCGCCGAACGCGGCATGGTGTTCCAGCAATATTCGCTGTTCCCCTGGAAAACGGTGCGGGAGAATGTCGAGTTTGGTCTGAAGATGCGCGGCATGCCCCGTTCCCAGCGTGAACGGGCGGCACGCACCCTGCTGGGGCTTGCAGGGCTCGAAGCGTTCGAGAAGCATTATCCGGAAAGGCTCTCCGGCGGCATGAAGCAGCGCGTCGGCATCGTCCGGGCGCTGGCGACAGGGCCCAAGGTGCTGCTGCTGGACGAACCCTTCGGCGCACTCGATGCGCAGACGCGCGTCATAATGCAGCAGATCCTCACTAACATGTGGCAGCGGCTGAAGATCTCGGTGCTGTTCGTCACCCACGATATCGACGAAGCGATCTTCCTGTCCGACCGGGTCTACTGCATGACCGCTCGTCCCGGCTCGATCAAGGCGGAGATCCCGATTCCCCTTGAACGGCCGCGGCAGCAATCGATGATGATGTCGTCGGAATTCCTGGCGCTCCGCCGCGGGCTGATGTCGCTGATCCGCGAGGAAAGCCTGAAGGCCATGGGCGGCGAGATCACCGACATGGGCATGCAGGGGCTGAGCATCGAGCTGAACGGCCATTCACTGGCGGATGTCATCTAGCGATCGGCCGGCGCACGCGCCTTCGTTCCGACCTCGTGGTAGAAATCGCGTGCCGGTTTAACCTTGTGCCGGCTCATAACGGTACGCTTCGCCGTTACGTACCACGCGACCGATGCCTGGCCGGCCGAGATGCGCGCCGGCGATCCATGTCCCCGCCCGGGCTGCGTCATGGAGAACCTTCAGGCGGGTTGCGCGTGCGGTCGGCTGATCGTCGTCATAGCCCCAGCTGAAGGCGGGATTGCCAAACTGCAAGGCGGGCACATGAACGACGTCACCGAAGAACAGGACACGGCCCTCGTCCGTGTCGAGCGCGTAGCCGATGTGACCGGGAGCATGACCGGGAAGGGAAACCGCCCGTAATCGCACGGCCACTTGCTCGCCATTCCGAACAGGCTTCAGCAAGGGCCGGAAACGCGCTAGGTGCGTTTCGGCGAGAAAGCTCTCCACAGCGCCCTCGGCAATCATGATCGCCTTCAGCTTCGGAAAGAGCACTCTGCCGTCGGGCGTCAAAAGCCCGTGCACATGATCCTGATGGGCGTGAGTGAGGGCCAAACGCGTGATCGAAGCCGGGTCGATCCCGGCCTCGACCAGGGTCTGCTCGAGGCGCCCCACCGTCGATGCCCAGCCCCCTCCTCCGCTGTCGATGAGAATGCCCTCAGCGCCAGGACCTGCGAGAGCGAAGCAATTGACCGACAGACGAAGCGCTCCTCCCTGCGTAGCTTGCGATACGGGTCTATTCTGCGGGTCTCGCAAAAGGTCTGCCGGCATCTCGATATAGCCGTCCGAGAGCGACCAGATTCGCCATTCTCCCGAAGTGACGCAGAGGACATTATCGCTGTGAGGTGTCACGATCATAAGGCCACCGTCGCGTCTCGTTGCCTGCCAAATCTAGGATAAGACGGCTTATGAGACTATATGGATTGTACTGGATGAGGTCATGAGTGATATTCATCAATCATGAGAAACGAACTGAACGAACTCGCTACGTTTGCACTGGTCGCCCGTGAACGGAGTTTTACGCGGGCTGCGGCAAAGCTGGGTGTGTCTCAGTCTGCCCTGAGCCACACAATCCGGGGACTTGAAGAACGGCTCGCGCTGCAGCTTCTCGCTCGGACGACGAAGAGCGTCGCACCAACCGCTGCTGGGGCAGCTCTCTTGGACGACTTGTCTCCTGCGCTCGAGCAAATCGCTCACGCTCTCGATAGAGCCCGAAGCCTTCGACACCGGCCCGCCGGGCGCCTTCGAATTGTGACGTCTCGCTCTGCCGCCGTGATGGTCTTGTTGCCGCGGCTCGCGGAATTCGCCGAAAATTACCCTGACATCGTTCTCGACGTCGTCACCGTCACCGGCCTTGTAGACCTCGTTGCAGGCGAGTTCGATGCCGGTATTCAGCTCGGCGAATACATTCAGAAGGATATGATCGCCGTGCGTGTCAGCCCGGAATTGCGATTGACGGTCGTGGGATCGCCCCGTTATTTCGCCTCACGATCCATCCCGCAAAAACCAAAAGATCTGACCGATCATCGATGCATAACCCTGCGTCTTCCGGGCGGTCCATATCGATGGGAGTTCGAACGCGGACGACAGGCGGTCACGATCGGCGTGAACGGCCCGCTCGTCGTAGACGATACTCACTTGGTGATTCAGGCGGCGCTCGATGGAGTTGGCCTCGGTCTCGCCTATGAAGAGCAGGTCGCGGGATACATTGCGAAGCGGCAGCTCATCCGTGTCCTGGATGACTGGTTGCCGCCAATGCCCGGCTTCTTCATGTACTATCCAAGTCGCCGGAATCAGCCTGCTGCGCTGTCTGCGTTAGTGAACGCGCTGCGACTCTCTCGAGAATAGTCCACAGACCACGTGCGAGACGCTCCGACAATCAACGCCGGAGCAAAGCCTCGTCATCTGCCCCCACAAGCCAGGAGGGCAAGCACCGCCTCCGCCTCACTTGAACCACTGCACCAGCGCGATGCTGATCCCCAGCAGCAGCAGCAGTGACAGCGTGACTGCCGCCGTCACCCTGCCCCCGACATTGGCGAGCACGCGCACGTCGACGCCGAGGCCGAGCGCGGCCATCGACACCACCGTGAGAAAACCCGTGATCTTCGTCACCGGTCCGACCACCGTGGCCGGCACGATCTCCAGCGACCGCAGAGTCGCAAGCGCAAGGAAGCCGAGGATGAACCAGGGCACCAGGCGGAAGAATCCGACATTGGTCTTCTTGGCGTCGCTCTGCCAGCGCGAGGCGAGGAGAGACAGGCCGACGACCACCGGCCCGAGCATCAGGACGCGCATCAGCTTGACCAGCGTTCCGATCTGCGTCGAGACGAGGCCCGCCGGGACCGTCGCGGCCAACACCTGCGGCACCGCGTAGACGGTCAGGCCTGCGAGAATGCCGTATTGCGTGGCGGACAATTGCAACAGCGGAATCAGCAGCGGCAGGCCGAGCACCATCATCACGCCGAGGATTGCGGTGAACGAGATCGAGGATGCAATCTCGTCGTTGTTGGCGCCGATGATCGGCGCCACGGCGGCGATTGCGGAATTGCCGCAGATCGAGTTGCCGCAGGCGATCAGGATCGACAGCCGCGTCGACAGGCCCAGCACACGGCTGAGGCCGAAAGTGACGCAGAGCGTGATCATGACGACCGCGGCGATCGAGGCCAGCAGCGCGATGCCCGACGCCGCGATGGCGGCGAAGCTGATCGAGGCCCCCAGCAGCATGACGGCGACTTCGAGGAGCTGCTTGGCGCTGAAGGCGATTCCGGCCTGCCAGCGTGGCGCCGGTTTCCAGAAACTGCGGAGCACCATGCCGAGCAGGATCGCCATCACCAGCGCCTCGACGTAGGGATGCTCGAAAGCGCTCAGTTCCGCCCGCTCCAGCAGGGCCGAGACACCGGCCACGGCAATGCAGAGGAGAATTCCGGGAATCAGCGCGACGACGCGGCTAAAGGCGGTCGGCTTGGAATCGGCCGGGCTCGATGCTTGATTCTGCGACACAAATCTCTCCCAGAGGAGAAGGATTTATACGCAGCGACGTGTGATTGGGGAATAAGTTTTCGGCATATCAGGGCCGAGGGAAGTCGTCTCCTCAGCCCGGAATAAATCCCGGGTGAACCTTAGAAGATCAGGCTCTTGGCCAGCGAGGCCACGCGGCTGAAGCCGTCATAGATGCCCGGCTCGAAGAAGGCCGCACGTGCGAGCACGATGCCCGCGACCAGTGACCAGAACAGCGTGGCGCCGGCCCGCAGCAGGAGCTTCGACCCGCGCGATTTCGGCTGGACGTCCGTTGCGGACACCAGCTGCTCGCCGAAGGGCTCAAATCCAGTGCGTTCCATGACTGCAGCCTAATCCATCAAATTCTGATGGGAATGTCGTCGTTTCCCACCCAAACGGCAATGGAAGCGATTGGCGTTTTTGCCCCCCTGAGGGGAAAGTCCTTCCGGCGGGTCCCTCCGAGACAATAGTTTTCTTCTTTCGGGCTATTTGGGACGCCGGCGGCGGCTACAGGGCCAGATAGCGCCGCCGGATCGCCTCGTTGGCCTTCAGCTCGTCTATCCCGGCGGCATAGACGATCTGACCCTTGTCGATGACCGTGGCGTGGCTCGCTAGCCCCAGGCAGAAATGCATGTTCTGCTCCGCGATCAGCACGGTCGATCCGATGCTTCGTAGCTGCCGCAACAGCTCGCCGATCCGCTGCACGATGATCGGCGCGAGTCCCTCGCTCGGCTCGTCCAGCAGCAGCAGCGCCGGGTTCCCCATCAGCGTGCGCGCGATCGCCAACATCTGCTGCTCGCCGCCGGAGAGGCGTCCTGCGATCCGATCGCGCAATGGCTCGAGAAGCGGAAAGACCTCATAGATGCGCTTGATCGGCCATTCGTCCTGGCCTTCCGGTCCCTTCTTCTTCCCGATGACGAGATTGTCTTCGACACTGTGCTCCGGAAAGATCTGGCGATCCTCCGGCACGAAGCCGAGGCCGGCGCGCGCGATGGCATGCGGCTTCTGGCCGGAGATCACCGCCCCGCGCAGGCTCACTCTGCCCCGGCGCGGCGGCGCCAGCCCCATGATCGCCTTCATCGTCGTCGACTTGCCCGCACCGTTGCGGCCGAGCAGCGCCATGGTCTCGCCCTGCCGCACCGAGAGGCCGACGCCGAACAGGATCTGACTGGTTCCGTAGTAGACGTCGAGATCGGCAACCTCGATGACAGCGGCGGTCATGCGGCCGCTCCCGCATGTTCGGTGCCGAGATAGGCGTCGACCACGGCGCTATTGTTGCGGATCTCGTCGGGCGTACCGGTGGCCAGGATGCGGCCGTAGCACAGCACGACGATTTTGGGCGCAATCTTGAACACGATGTCCATGTCGTGCTCGATGAAGACGACGGTGATCTTTTGCGTCTCCCAGAGTTCGCGCACCTTGTCGATCATGCGCCATCGTTCCTCCGGGCCCATGCCGGCGGTCGGCTCGTCCAGCAGCAGGACCTTTGGCTCGATCACCAGCGCCAGCGCGATGTCGAGCAGCTTCTGGTCGCCATGCGACAGCGTCGCGGCGGTACGATGGCGCTTGCTCGCAAGGCCCAGGAGCTCCATCACATGCTCGGCGCGGTCGCGCGTCTCCGGCAAGGGAAAGCGCTTGTGCAAGACCGCCGAGGTGCGCTGGTCGGCGCTGACGGCGGCGAGCATAGTCTCCTGCACCGTCAGCGATTTGAAGATGCTGGCGACCTGGAAGGCGCGGCCGATGCCGTGGCGCACGATCTCAGGCGGCGAGCGGCCGGCGAGATCAACGCCGTCGAGCAGCACCTGTCCGGAATCCGGCTTCAAGGCGCCCGTGATCAGGTTGAATAACGTGCTCTTGCCCGCGCCGTTCGGGCCGATGACCGCGGTCAGCGAGCCGTCGGGGAAGTCGAGCGAGACGTCGTTGGCCGCCTTCACGCCGCCAAAGGACTTTGCGAGGTTGCGGATTTCCAGCATCGCTAACGCCCCTCGCCCGCATCGCGACGGCGCGAAAACCATTCGGCGACGAAATCGAGCAGGCCCTTGCGCAGACCCAGCGCGAAGAACAGGATGACCACACCGAGAACGATGCCGTGATACTCGGTGAACCGCGTCACGGTGTCGTTGAGCAGCAAGAGCAGAACGGTGCCGACCATCGGGCCGAGGAAGGTCGAGACGCCGCCGAGCATGTTGATGAAAATGCCCTCACCCGAGATCGTCCAGTAGGCGAATTCAGGATAGGCGCCGGATACGAACAGCGCCATTACCATGCCGCCCATGGACGCGAACAGCGCCGCCAGCACGAACACGGTGAGCTTGGCGCGCCAGACATTGATGCCGAGGAAGCTCGCCCGCGCCGCATTGTCGCGGATCATGCGTAAGGTGTAGCCGAACGGTGATTGCGCGATCTGCCGCATCGCGAGCAGGCCGAGGATCAGAAGCGCGCAGCTCGTGACATAGAGATGGACGTGGTTGGAGAGATCGATGCCGAAGAAGGCGGGCCGCGGAATGCCGCCGCGCAGGCCCTGATCGCCGCCGGTGAAGGACGCCCATGACAGGATGGTCGAATGGATCAGCATCTGGAAGGCGAGCGTGACGAAGGCGAAATAGATCTCCTTCAGCCGCACGCAGATCGCGCCGATGATCGCGGCGATCACCGCCGTGATCGCCAGCGTCGCGACGAAGGCGACCGGAATGGGCACGGCGAGCTTCTGCATGATCAGGCCGAAGCTGTAGGCGCCAAGGCCGAAGAACATGCCATGGCCGAACGAGGTCAGGCCGGTGTAGCCGACCAGCAGATTCAGCGAGGTCGCGAACAGGCCGTAGGCCGAGCAGCGGATGACGAAATCGAGCAACGCCTTGCTGCCCGTGAACAGCGGCAGGCTCGCCAGCACCGCGAAGGCGATCAGCGCGATCAGCACGTCGCGATAACGTTGCAGCGCGACGCTGCCGCGCAACGGCGCCAACCGCTCGGCCCGCCCCGCCTCCAGTTCGGTCATGCCGCCTCCTTGCCGAACAGGCCGGTAGGCTTGGAGACCAGCACGATTACCATGAACAGATACATCAGCCCTTCAACGAACAGAGGAAAGCCCTGTGAGCCAAATGACCTGATCAGACCAAGCAGCAGCGCGCCGATCAAGGCGCCCAGGATCGATCCCATGCCCCCGATCACGGTGACGATGAAGGACTCGATCAGCACCGAGAATCCCATGCCCGGCGTCAACGACCGCACCGGGGCTGCCAGCGCGCCGGCGAGGCCTGCCAGCATGCCGCCGAGCGCAAACACGCCGCCATAGATCAGGCCGGTATTGATGCCGAGCGCCGAGACCATGCCGGGATTGTGCGCGGCTGCGCGGATCACCTTGCCGATCCGGCTCCGCGACAGCCCGATGCCGAGCACCATCGCCGTGACGAGCGCAACGCCGATCAGCAGCAGATAATAAGGCGGCACCACACCGCCGGCGATGAACAGCGGCATCACTTGGAACGCCGACGGCATGCCCATCGACTTGAATTCCGGCCCCCAGATCATGCGCACGACATCGTCGAAGATCAGCACGAAGGCGTAGCAGACGAGGACCTGCATCAAGACGTCAGCGCCATAGACGCGGCTCATGAAGACGCGTTCGAAGATCAGGCCGAGAACGGCGGTGCCGGCCGCGCCCGCCAGCATCGCGAGCAAGAAGCTCCCGGTGAACTGATAGGCCGTCATGGCGAAATAGGCGCCGAACATGTAGAAGGCGCCGTGGCTGAAATTGACCACCTTGAGCACGCCGAAGATCAGCGTCAGCCCAACCGCGACCAGGAACAGAAGCATGCCGATGATGAGGCCGCTGGTGGTCTGCGTCACCAGACAGGCGGAGCTGGAGAGGCAACCGGCGAGCGCGTCGAGATCCACGGGAGAACTTTCATTGCAGCGCCCGATGCGGCGCGAGAAGCCAGACGAAGCCGGCGGAGACGGTCGTCCGCCTCCGCCATCCACGCGGTCAGGTGTAACCCTTGCTCTTCTTCCACTCGGCCTCGAGCTCGAAGATGGTCTTCCAGTCGCCGGCCTTGATCTCTGGGACATAGGGCTCTTGCGGGATCGTCGTGCCCCAGCCGATGGCGTAGCCGACCAGCGTGTGATCGTCGCCGCGCATCGTCACGGTGCCGTCGGCGCCGAACGGGCACTTGATGGTGAGGCCCTTCAGCACCTCCGCGATCTTCTTGCCGTCGGCCGAGTTTGCCTTCTTGGCGGCTTCCGCGATCAGCATGATCGCGGTGGCGTTCTCCCACGACCAGTTGGTCGGATACTCGTTATACTTCGCCTTGTAGGCATCGCCCCAGGCGGCATTCTCCGGCGTTGCCGGGAAGGTCTTGATGTAGCGGTTGCCGGAGTGGATGCCCTTGGGAAGGTTCTTCACCACGGTGAGAGCGGTGTAGTCGGCCATATTGACCGCGAATACCTCCATCTGGCCAAACATCGCATAGATGTTGGCCTGATCGATATAGGAGGTGAGATCGCCGCCCCACAGGCAGGAGTACAGGGCTTGCGGCTTGGCCTGCAAGATCTTCGTCACCACCTCGGTGTAATCCGGCTGGAATAGCTTGGGCCAGGACTCGCTGATGATTTCCACGTCGGGTGCAAAGCGCTTCAGGTACAGCGTGAACTCGCCGGTGGTGTCGCGGCCATAGGCGTAGTCGGGCGAACAGGTCGCCCATTTCTTCAAACCCTTCGCCTTTGCGATCGCGGCGGCATAGCTGCCGCCGACGATGGAGTCGTGCACGCCCTGCCGCGCGGTACGGAACGCGTTGGGGATGCGCTGCTTGGGATCGGCGGTCAGCGCCGAGGTCTCCGAATTGGTGTGGATGCAGAACACGCCGAGATCGCGTGCGACCTCATGTACAGCGAAAGCACCGGAGGAGGCTTCGGCGTCGATCAGCAGCTCGCAGCCGTCGGCGTTGACGAGTTCGCGCGCGACGCGGGCGGCTTCCTGCGGCTGGCCCTTGGAGTCGCGGATCACCATCTCGATCTGCCGGCCGGCGAGACCGCCCGCGGCGTTGACCTTCTCGACTTCGAGCATCACCGCATTGCGCGAGGACGTACCGAGCTGCGCGACCCGGCCGGACAGAATCGTCGGCATGCCGATCTTGATGGTCTTGGCTTGCGCACGCGCCACCCACGGCGCGGCGAACGTCATCGCACCGGCGCCCATCAGCGCCAGTGTTGAACGGCGGCTAATGCCCGGCGTGCGGGTTCTCGTCATTTTTCCCTCCCTCTTTCGGGTCGGCGTTTCCTGATCCCTGCCGGAGATCGTCCGTCTCCGTGTTCCCAAGAATTTCAGAGCATAGGGGGTGACGTCAAGCCAAAGATGAATTACGAGTCAGAATTCATCGAAGGTGGAATGAAGCCGCCAAACGGCTCAAAACACGCGCAATGATCAACCTGTCGAGCTTCATCGCCTTTCATGCCCGGCGCACGCCGGAGCGGCCTGCGCTGAAATATCGCGGCGAAGAGATTTCCTACGCGGTCTTCGATGCGCGCGTCCGCCAGGCCGCCGGCTGGCTCGCCGCGCAGGGCATCCGCGACGGCGACGTCGTCGCGGTGCTGATGAAGAACAGCGCGGCGTTCCTCGAGCTCGTCTTCGCGACCAGCCATCTCGGCGCGGTGTTCCTGCCGATCAACTTTCGCTTGTCCCGCGACGAGGTCGGCTACATCGCCGGCAATGCCGGCGCGCGGCTGTTGATCGCCGATGAAGAACTCGCCGCGAACGCGGTGGGCGCAAGGATTGTCGTGCTCGACGAGACTGCGCAGCAGAGCGTCACGCATCTGGCGGGCGACACGCCGGCCGCGCCCATGCATGTCCGCGCGCCATCCGACCTGATGCGGCTGATGTACACCTCGGGCACGACGGACCGCCCCAAGGGCGTGATGCTCACCTACGACAATTTCTACTGGAAGTCCGCGGATCAAACGATCGCGCTCGGCCTCGGTGCCGACACGCGGCTGCTCGTGGTCGGTCCGCTCTATCACGTCGGCGCGCTCGATCTGCCCGGCATCGCCGTGCTCTGGCATGGCGGGTTCATTCGCATCGAGCGCAATTTCGAACCGGAGACGGCGCTTTCTGCCATCGCCGAGGACAAGCTCAACGCAGCCTGGTTTGCCCCTGTGATGACCACGGCGATGCTGACCTGCCCGACGCGCGACCGCTACGACGTCTCCAGCCTGCAATGGGCGGTCGGCGGCGGCGAGAAGACGCCGGAGATGCGCATCCGCGCCTTCTCCGACTATTTCCGAAACGCGCGCTATATCGATGCCTATGGCCTCACCGAAACCGTGGGCGGTGACACCTTCATGGACGCGGGCCGCGAGATCGAGAAGATCGGCTCGACCGGGCGCGCCATCGCCCACGTCGAGATCCAGATCCGCGACGAGGACGGCAAGACGCTGCCGCCCAACGTCAACGGCGAGATCTGCCTGCGCGGACCGAAGATCACGCGCGGCTACTGGAACGACCCGCAGAAGACGGCATCGACCTTCTTCGGCGACTGGTTTCGCAGCGGTGATATCGGCTATCTCGACGAGGAAGGGTTCCTGTACCTGACCGACCGCAAGAAGGACATGATCATCTCCGGCGGCGAGAACATCGCCTCCTCCGAGGTCGAGCGCGTCATCTATGAATTGCCCGAGGTGCGCGAAGTCGCGGTGATCGGCCTGCGCGACGCACGCTGGGGCGAGCGGCCGGTTGCCATCATTGTCTTGGCGGAAGGCGCCGCGCTGGAGCTCCCTGCTCTCACCGAGCATTGCCGGGCGCGCCTCGCAAGCTTCAAGGTGCCGAAAGAGCTGATCCTTCGCGACAGCCTCCCGCGTAACCCATCCGGAAAAATTCTCAAGCGCGTGCTGCGCGCCGAACTGGAGACCGTGGCATGAATCAAGGACCAGCCACCGCGAAGGTCACAAAGCTCAACCGTATCGAGCGCAACGCCTGGACCAAGCAGAAGATCTTCGAGGCTGCCACCAAGGTGGTCGGCAAGCATGGATATGCCGAAGCCTCGGTCGCGCGCATCACGGAGCAGGCCGGCGTGGCGCAAGGCACTTTCTACAATCATTTCGAGAACCGGCAGGAGTTGCTCGACCAGCTGCTACCCAAAATCGGCCTCGACATGGTCGAGTTCATCCGCGCCCGCACCGGCACCGCGCACGCGGCTCGGCAGGAGATCGAGCGCTTCGCCGCCTTCTTCGACTTCATCCGCGAGGTCCCGGAATTCCTCCGCATCCTCAACGAAGCCGAGTTCTTTGCGCCGATCGGCTACCAGAAACATCTCGACAACATCGCGACTGCTTATGTCCGCATCCTGCGTCGGGCTCGCCTTGCCGGCGCGATCGAGGATTACGACGACGAAGAATTCGAGGCGATCGTCCACATGCTGATGGGCTCGCGCGGCTATCTCAGCCGGCGCTACTCCTATTCGGAAGGCGTCGTCACCGCCGTGCCCGACCACGTCATCTCCGCCTATCGCAAGCTGATGACGCGCGGCCTCTTCACTGCCTCCGGAGATCAGGACACGCCATGAATATCGCATCTCCACAACAGCCGCTCGACCTCACCTCAGCTATCGCCGAAGGCGACATCCGCTGTCTCCTGATGGTGCTGGTGCACATGACCGGCGACGAGAAATGGCTCGCGCCGCCCTACTTGCCCAAGCGCGACATCCGCCTCATCCCAGATCCTGAGGCCGGCGTGCCCCGGGACATTCAGGACGAGATCCGCGCCGCGGTCGTCAAGCTATTTGCCAATGGTACGCCGAAGCCTGTCATCGCCGATCCCGGCGAAGAGCTGCTGCTGAAGATGATGCGCGCCTGCCTCGGCGAGAACGTCGCGCCTGAATACGCCCCGCTGATGCGCGAGGAGATGGGCTTTGTGGCGCGGCAGGCGCGCTGGACCAAGCGTCCGTCGGACGAAAAGCTCGCGGACCAGCATGTGCTCATCGTCGGCGCCGGCGTCTGCGCCATCGCGCTCGGCGTCGCGCTCGGCCATCTCGGCATTCCCTATACTATCGTCGAGAAGAATGACGAACTCGGCGGCACCTGGTGGATCAACCGCTATCCCGGCTGCGGTGTCGACACGCCGAACCATTCCTATTCCTACTCGTTCGGCTCCGGCAACGCATGGACACGCTACTTCTGCCAGCGCGAGGAGTTGCTCGGCTATCTCAAGAAGGTCGCCGACGAATACGGCATCCGCAAGCATCTGCGCGTCAACACCGAGCTAACCTCATCGCGCTGGGACGAAGGCAAGCGGCGCTGGATCTCGACGCTGAAAACGAAGGACGGCGAAGAGATTTTCGAGTCCACCGCGCTGGTGTCGGCCATCGGCCAGCTCAACGATCCCTCCCGCGCACAGTTCAAGGGCGAGGACAGTTTCAAGGGAACGATGCTGCATTCGGCGCTGTGGTCGGACGACATCGAGCTTGACGGCAAGCATGTCGCGGTGATCGGCACCGGCGCGACCTCGATGCAGCTGGTGCCGTCGATCGCCGGCCGTGTCGCCTCCGTCACGGTCTATCAGCGCAGCGCGCAATGGGCGCGGCCGGTGAAGGGCTATTCCGATCCGATCAGCGAGGGCGCGCGCTGGCTGCTGGCGCACCTGCCGTTCTATGTGCAGTGGTATCGCTTCAATATGTTCTGGCGCTACGGCGACGGCCTGTTGCCTTTCCTGCGCAAGGACCCCGCCTGGCCGCATCCCGAGCGCGCCGTCAACAAGGGCAATGACCGGCACCGCCAGGAACTCACCGATTTCATCCTCTCCGAGTTGATGGACCGGCCCGATCTGATCGAAAAATGCGTGCCGACCTATCCGCCCTACGGCAAGCGCATACTGCTCGACAACAACTGGTACAGGACGTTGACCCGGCCAAATGTCGAACTGGTCACCGATGCGATCGATCGTTTCGACGAGAGCGGCGTCGTCACCGCCGATGGCAAGCACCGGCCCGCCGACATCATCGTGGTTGCCACCGGCTTCAAGGTCACGGAAATGGCCGCGCGCCTCAACATCAGCGGCCGCGACGGCAGGAACTTGCGCGAAGCCTGGGCAAACGACAATCCGACCGCGTATCTCGGCCTCACCGTGCCGGGCTTTCCGAACTTCTTCTGCATGCTTGGGCCGAACTCCGGTCCCGCGCATGGCGGCAGCGTCATCTTCCAGTCGGAATGCCAGAGCCGCTACATCTCGGCCTGCCTCGCCGATATGATCGAGCACGACGTCGCCGCCGTCGACGTCCGTCCGGACGTGCTCGACGACTACGTCCGCAAGGTCGACGCCGAGCATGAGGCGATGATCTGGACCCACAAGGGCATGAGCACCTACTACCGCAATTCCAGCGGTCGCGTGTTCTCGGCGATGCCATGGCGCTTCGTGGATTACTGGCGCATGACGCATGATCCGGATCTGGGACAATACAGGCTGACGAAGGCGTAGAATGCTCGCGCCGCAGCGGTAGTGCACTCTCTCCCTTGTGGGAGAGGGTGGCTTCGCGACAGCGAAGCCGCGTGAGGGGTTCTCTCCTTGCGAACGGTGTTGGACGCGGAGCAAACCCCTCATCCGGCGCTTCGCGCCACCTTCTCCCACAAGGGGAGAAGGGAAGAAAAAACTACGCCGCCAGCCCGCTCTCGACCGATGCGAACTCCAGGCCCAGGCTTTCCGCCACCGCCCTGTTCGTGATCCGGCCGCGATGCACGTTGAGTCCGTTGCGCAGATGCGGATTTTCCAGCGCCGCGGCAAAGCCTTTGCCCGCGAGCATCAGGCCGAACGGCAGCGTGGCGTTGTTCAGCGCCTGGCTCGACGTCACCGGCACCGCGCCCGGCATGTTGGCGACGCAATAATGCACGATGCCTTCGACTTCGTAGGTCGGATCGCTGTGCGTGGTCGGATGCGAGGTCTCGAAACAGCCGCCTTGGTCGATAGCGACGTCGACCAGCACGGCGCCCGGACGCATCGATGACAACATCGCGCGGGTGACCAGCTTCGGCGCACTTGCGCCCGGCACCAGCACCGCGCCGATCACGACGTCGGCGGCGAACACCTCCTCCTCGACCGACTCGATCGTCGAGAAGCGGGTGCGCGCGCGCCCGGCAAATAGATCGTCCAGCTGGCGCAGGCGAGGAATAGAGCGGTCGATCACCGTGACCTCGGCGCCGAGCCCTGCTGCCATGCGTGCCGCCTGCGTTCCGACCACCCCGCCGCCGAGCACGACCACCCGCGCCGGTTGTACGCCCGGCACCCCGCCGAGCAACAGCCCGCGCCCGCCCGCCGATCGCCTGAGCGCGGCGCCGGCCGCCTCGATGGCGAGGCGGCCGGCGACTTCGCTCATCGGCGCGAGCAGCGGGAGGTGGCCGCCCGCATCCGTGACGGTCTCATAGGCGATCGCGGTGCAGCCGGAGGCGAGCAGGCCCTTGGCTTGCTCCGGGTCGGGCGCGAGATGGAGATAGGTGAACAGGATCTGGCCTTCCCGGAGCTGGGCCCATTCGCTTTTCTGAGGCTCCTTCACCTTCACGATCATGTCGGACTTGGCGAAGATATCGCGGGCGCTTTCGGCGATCGCGGCCCCTGCCCGCCGATAAACCTCATCCGATGCGCCGATGCCGCTGCCGGCGCCGGTTTCGACCGTGACCTGGTGCCCGGCGGCGACATATTCACGGACTGCGCCGGGAGTGAGTCCGACGCGATATTCCTGCACCTTGATTTCCCTGGGAACACCGACGCGCATCTTCTGCTCCTCCAAAGCATTGATTCCACTCATCATCGTAGCGATGGCGGCGGTTTGGTTTCATGCAAATATCCGCTAGGTTCAAAGCCTGCGCGCCGGTTTCCGGCGCGGAAACCTCCTTTCACGCTGGAATCGAAACCTTGGCCCTCGACCGGAAAGACCTCGCCATCCTCGCGGAACTCACCACCAATGCGCGGGCCAGCCACACCGAGCTTGCCAGCAAGGTCGGGCTATCAAGCACCGCAATGGCGCGGCGGCAGAAGGCGCTGGAGGACGACGGCTACATCCAGGCCTATCAGGCTGCGCTCGACCTCGCGAAGTTCGGCCTCACCACGACGGTGCTGGTGCGGATCGCGCTGGAAAGCCAAAGCGACGACGCATTGAAGGCATTCGAGGCCGAGGTGGTGAAATGCCCCTCCATCGTGCGCTGCTTCCTGATGTCGGGCACTGACGACTACATCCTGATCGTGCTCGCTCGCGACATCCAGGATTTCGAGCGCATCCATCGCACCGAACTGTCGCGGCTGCCCCGCGTCGCCCGCGTGCAATCCAGTTTCGCGCTGCGCGAGGTCGTGAGCCGCGCTGTGCCGACCGTGGTGTTCGCCGACACCAAGCGCTGATCTCGTCCGGGCGATCCAAGCACCGGTGGGAACCAAGCATCCCGTCATCCGTTGGGCGCTATTGGCCAGCGGCGGCAACGCATCCTCTTGTCTGCTTGCAAACTCGCGCAGCTCGGCCCCTCCGCAGGGAACGAATATGGCCGATATGACCGATCAGCCCCTCGAACGCATTCCAATCAGCCTCCTCGTCAATGGGACCAAGCGCACACTCGAAGTCGCGCCGTGGACCACGCTTCTGGATGCCGTGCGTGACCGGCTGGCGTTGACCGGCACCAAGAAGGGCTGCGATCACGGCCAATGCGGCGCCTGCACCGTGCTGGTCGACGGAAGACGGGTCAATTCCTGCCTGACGCTCGCCGTCATGAAGGATGGCGCCGAGATCACGACGATCGAAGGCCTGGGTAAGGACGGCACGCTGCATCCCCTGCAGCAGGCCTTCATCGATCATGATGCGTTTCAGTGCGGCTATTGCACGCCGGGACAGATTTGTTCTGCCGCGGGCCTGTTGGCCGAAGGCCGGGCACGCGACGCCGACGAGATCCGGGAATTGATGAGCGGAAATCTCTGCCGCTGCGGTGCTTACCCCAACATCGTCGCTGCGATCGAGCAGGCCATGAGCCGATCATGAACAACTTCCAATACTCCCGCGCAAGCGACGTCGCTGATGCCATTCGCCTGCTCTCCACCGATCCGAGCGCAAAGCTCATTGCCGGCGGCACCAACCTGATCGACCTGATGAAGGAGAACGTCGAACGGCCTTCTCGCCTGATCGACATTTCCCGCCTGCCGCTTCGCGGCATCGAGGAGACCGCCGATGGCGGCCTGCGTATCGGCGCCTTGGTGACGAATTCGGACCTCGCCTACCACCCACTGATCGAGCAGCGCTACCCCCTGCTCGCCAGCGCCATCCTCGCCGGCGCCTCCGCGCAGCTGCGTAACATGGCTTCGGTCGGTGGAAACCTGATGCAGCGAACGCGATGCGCCTACTTCTATGACACCACGACGCCTTGCAACAAGCGAAGCCCCGGCACGGGCTGCTCGGCACTCGACGGGCTCAACCGCAACCACGCTATCCTCGGTGCCAGCAAGTCCTGCATCGCGACCAATCCATCCGATATGAGCGTGGCGCTGGCCGCGCTCGGCGCGCTCGTGCACATCGCCGGCCCCGTGGACGCGCGCACCGTTGCGCTGACGGATTTCCATCGGCTTCCGGACGACAAGCCTCATCTCGATACGATTCTGGGCAAAGGTGAGATCATCACTGCCATCGAACTGCCGCCGCACAGCTTTAGCCGGAACTACAGCTATCTGAAGATCCGCGACCGACTGTCCTACGCTTTCGCCCTGGTCTCGGTCGCAGTGGCGCTCGAACTGGAGGGCAACGCGATCGGCGAAGCGCGTCTTGCCCTCGGCGGCGTTGCTCATAAGCCTTGGCGAAGTCTCGAGGCCGAAGCGGCGTTGCGCGGCCAGGCCGCGACACCGGATCATTTCGGGCACGCCGCCGATCTGCTGCTGCAGGGAGCAACCGCCGGTTCACACAATGGATTCAAGATCGAGCTGGCGCGCCGAGCCGTCGTGCGGGCTCTGATGCAGGCCACGAACGCCACGCCGCAATCCCAAGCTCACAAGAAGATCGCGTGAGGCACCGATGAACGCCTATGTCGGAACACCAACGTCGCGCGTCGACGGCCGTGCCAAGGTCACCGGAGCCGCGAAATATGCCGGAGAATTCGCGGCAGACCGTCTGCTTCATGGGTTTGTAGTCGAGGCAACCATTCCGCGCGGGCGCATCGCCCACCTCGACACGAGCGAGGCGCTGAAGGTCAAGGGTGTGGTCGACGTGCTGACCCATGCGAATCGCCCGCCCCTCGCCGACAAGGACGAAGCCTGGAAGGACGAGGTGGCGCCGGAGAAGGGCTCGCCTTTCCGTCCGCTCTACGACGACAGGATCAAGTTCAACGGCCAGCCTATCGCGCTCGTCGTCGCCGAGGATTGGGAGACCGCCAAATTCGCGGCAACGCGCGTTCGCGTCGAGTACGAGCAGGAGGCGTTTGCGACCGATCTCGAATCCGAACGCGGCAGGGCTTCCGAAGTCGAGCAGCCGCACAAGCCGCGCGGTGATGCCGAAGCGGCAATGACGCAGGCGGCCGTCCGTCATGAAGCGGACTATGTGCTTCCGACCGAGCATCACAATCCGATGGAGCTATTCGCAACGACGGCCGTCTGGGACGACAGCGGCCGGCTCACCGTCTACGACAAGACGCAAGGCGTCCAGAACGTGCAGAAGTTCCTCTGCGGCGTTCTGGGAAAGAAGCCGGACGACATCCGCGTGATCTCGCCCTATGTCGGCGGCGCCTTCGGCTCCGCTCTTCGGCCACAGCACCAGGTGGTGCTGGCAACACTTGCCGCGCTCGCATTGAAGCGGCCTGTGCGTGTCGTGCTGACCCGGCAGCAGATGTACGGCCTTGGCTATCGTCCCATGACGATCGAGCGCGTTGCGCTCGGTGCAAGGCCGGACGGCACGCTCGATGCGGTCACGCACGAAGCGATTGCGGTAACCTCGCGCTACGAGGATTTCTCGCGCAACGATACCGGCTGGGCGGAGCAGCTCTACAAAAGCCCCAACAGCCGCTCCTCCCACAAGCTCGTTCCCCTCGACGTCGTCACGCCCAGCGACATGCGTGCACCGGGCGCGGCAACGGGCGTCTGCGCACTCGAATGCGCCATGGACGAATTGGCCGTCGCACTCAAACTCGATCCGATCGAGCTGCGCCTGAAGTGCTATTCGGACCGCGACCAGACCGGGGACCTGCCTTACACCAGCAAGCAACTGCGCGAATGTTACGCTCGCGGTGCGGAAGCTTTTGGCTGGAACCGCCGCAATCCCGAACCGCGCGCGATGCGAGACGGCAAGGAATTGGTCGGTTGGGGCATGGCGACGGGAGTATGGGAGGCGTTGCAGATGCCGGTCGCAGTCCGCATCGCGCTGACGGCCAACGGCCATGCAGAGGTCTCCTGCGCCGCGTCCGACATCGGCACCGGCACCTACACCATCGTGGCGCAGGTCGCGGCCGACGCCCTCGGCCTGCCGATCGAGAACATCAGCGTCAGGCTCGCCGACTCGACCTTGCCACAAGCTCCTGTCCAGGGTGGATCCTGGATGGCGGCGTCCAGCGCGCACGCCGTGTTGGGAGCAGCCGAGGAGATCCGCCAGGAACTCGTTCGGCACGCCAAGGCGATGCCGGGTTCGCCACTTGCCGACGTCGATCCCGCCAGCATTACCTTTGCCGACGGCATGCTCGCCGGCAGCGGCAAGGACGGGACCACCGTCTCCATCTCGGACATCATGCGCCACAGCAAGCTCGAGCGGATCGAAAAGGAGAAGCTCAACCAGTTCACCGAGGACAAGTCGCACGCGCGCAACACCCATGCTGCGGTGTTCGCCGAGGTCAAGGTGGATGAAGAGCTCGGCATCATCCGCGTCACGCGGATCGTGAGCGCCGTCGCAGCCGGGCGCATCCTGAACACCAAGACCGGACGCAGCCAGATCATGGGCGGCGTGGTCTGGGGCATCGGAATGGCGCTTCACGAGGAGACGGTGATGGACCACCGCTTCGGCCGCATCATGAACGCGAACATCGCCGAGTACCACATTCCCGTGAATGCCGACATTCACGACATCGACGTCATCTTCGTCGACGAACCAGACAATCGGATCAACAAGCTCGGCGTCAAGGGGCTCGGCGAAATCGGGGTCGTCGGCGTGCCCGCCGCGATTGCGAACGCCGTCTATCATGCCACCGGCAAACGCATCCGGCGCTTCCCGATCACACTGGACAAGCTGCTGGACTGAGGCCGTAGACACTCGAACAATCCCGCGGCACTCGGGTTGTCATCCAACTGTCATCGAATGTGCCGAGAGCTGTGTCTCCTCCACATTCGGGACCTGACATGGACTATTTCAAGCGTTTCAACTTCCTGTTCGCCGCACCCGTTTTCGATGCCGACGATCTCGAAGGCATCCGCTTCAACCAGATCATCGAGGAGATCCAGCGCTCCGGCTTCGAGGTGGTCCGGGCCCGCAAGCTGGAGGACGCCGAGATGGCGGTGCAGACCGATGCCGCGATCGGCTGCATGGTGGTGGACTGGGGCAAGAAGGGGCTGGAAGGCAAGACCTCGGCGCTGATCAACTTGATGCGGCGCCGCGGCCTCGACTTCCCGATCATCCTCCTGATCCGCCGCAAGCGGTTCGAGGATTTGCCGGTCGAGGTGCTCGATTTCATCGACGGCTACGTCTTCCTGTCCGAGGAGACGCCGACCTTCATCGCCAAGAATCTGATCAGCCGCCTGAAGCAATACGCCGAGACGCTGAAAACGCCGTTCTTCGGCGCGCTGGTCGACTATGCCGAGGAAGGCAACCAGCTCTGGACCTGCCCGGGCCACAATGGCGGCGTGTTCTACAACCGAAGCCCGATCGGGCGCGTGTTCGTCGAGCATCTCGGCGAGTCCGTGTTCCGCGACGACCTCGACAATTCCGTGCTCGATCTCGGCGATCTCCTCACCCATGAGGGGCCGGCGCTGAGGGCGCAGAAGGAAGCCGCACAGATTTTCGGCGCGGAGAAGACCTATTTCGTGCTCAACGGCACCTCGACCTCGAACAAGGTCGCGCTCGGCGCGCTCGTCACCGACGGCGATCTCGTGCTGTTCGACCGCAACAACCACAAGGCCGCCCATCACGGCGCGCTGATGATCAACGGCGGCGTCCCGGTCTACGTCCCGACCGTCCGCAACGCCTGGGGCCTGATCGGCCCGATGCGCTGGGACATGCTCGACGAGAAGGCCTTGCGCGAGGCGATCCGCAGCCACCCGCTGATCACGGACAAGGAGGCCTGGCGCAAGGAACGGCCGTTCCGCGTCGCCGTGGTCGAGCAATGCACCTATGACGGCACGATCCACAGCGCCGAGATGATCCTGAAACGCATCGGCCATCTGTGCGAATACATCCTCTTCGACGAGGCCTGGGCCGGCTTCATGAAGTTCCATCCGCTCTATGCCGGCCGCTTTGCCATGGGCCTCTCCAACCTTCCCCCGGAAGCGCCCGGCATCATCGCCACGCAGTCGACCCACAAGCAGCTCGCCAGCTTCTCGCAGGCTTCGCAGATCCACATCAAGGACCGCCACATCCGCGGCCAGAAGCGGCGCGTCGAACACCGCCGCTTCAACGAGAGTTTCATGCAGCACGCTTCGACCTCGCCCTTCTATCCACTCTTTGCGTCACTGGACGTCGGCGCGCAGATGATGAAGGGCCGCTCCGGCGAAGTGCTGTGGGACGACACGATCCGGCTCGGCATTGAGCTGCGCAAGAAGATGCGGGCGATGCGCCGGGAGTTCGAGGAGAAGGAGCAGAATCCGGAGCGGCGCTGGTTCTTCGAACCGTTTGTTCCGGATCGCGTCGCCATTCCCGATGTCAGCCGCCCCGGCGCTGCGCACAACGTCGCCTGGGAGACCCTCTCCACCGACGAGCTCGCCACCAATCCCGCGTTGTGGCAGCTCTCTCCCGACAGCGCCTGGCATGGCTTCCCCGGCCTCACCGAGGGCTTTGCCATGACCGACCCGAACAAGCTGACGCTGCTGACGCCCGGCTTCGATCGCACCACCGGCGCCTATGCTGAGCACGGCATCCCCGCACCGGTCGTCGCGCAATATCTCCGTGAGAACCGCATCGTTCCCGAGAAGAACGACCTCAACTCGCTGCTCTTCCTGCTCACGCCCGGCGTCGAAGCCAGCAAGGCCGGCACGCTGATCTCGGGCCTCGTGGCGTTCAAGAAGCTGCACGACGACAACGCGCTGCTCGCCGACGTCATCCCCGAGTTTTGCCAGCGGCGACAGGCGCGCTATGCCGGCGCGCGCCTGCGCGACCTCTGCGGCGAGATGCACCGCTTCTTCCGCGCCGCGGATGTCAGCGCACTCCAGGCGCGGCAATTCATGCCGGAACACATGCCCGAGATCGCGATGTCGCCCCGCGACGCCGCGCGTTACCTGTTCCGCAATGACGTCGACTATCTGCCGATCGAGGCGATCGCGGGCCGTATCGCCACCACGCCCTTCGTGGTCTATCCACCGGGCATAGCCACCATCGTGCCGGGCGAAAGGCTCAACGAGCGCGCCAGGCCCATGATTGATTATCTCAAGATGTTCGAGACCTGCTTCAACACCTTTCCGGGCTTCGATGTGGAAATCCAGGGCGTCTACAAGGAGCTCGATGCGAACGGCCGCATCGGGCTCTATACTTACGTCGTTGCCGAGTAGGTGCCGATGAACGAAACAGCTGCGCGCGCGAGTGACGAACAGGTTCTGGTCCGCCCCTCACGTCACACCGATGTCGAGGCGATGCTGGCGATCTACCGCTATCATGTCCGCAATGGCGTGCCCCGCGACGTCGAAGGAACCGGCGCGCCCGAGCCGGACGACCTGCGTGACCGGCGTAAGAACCTGAAGCAGACCCGGCTGCCGCACCTGGTTGCCACCTATCGTGGCGCGGTCGTGGGCTATGCCTATGCCGTGCTATTCCGCAAGCGGCCGGCTTATCGCTACACGGCCAAGCATTCGATCTACGTCCATCACGAGCACCTTGGCCGCGGGATCGGACGGCTGCTGCTCCAGGAGCTCGTCGACGCGTGCGCGGCGGCCGGCTTCCGCCAGATGATCGGCTATATCGACGCCGACAATGCGCCCTCGCTGGCGCTGCACGAAAAATTCGGCTTCGCGCGCGCAGGCTTGCTTTGCGGCGTCGCCTATCGCCACGGCCGCTGGTCCGACACCGTCATGGTGCAGCGCTCGCTCGGCGCCGGGACAACGGCGCCTCCGCCCGTCATGGCGGCGGGCCGCTAGAGCTCAGGACGGAAAGTCAGCCGGTCTGACCTGGATGCGGTCGGCATGCAGCGACCAGTGATGCAACGCCTGGTCCTTGCAGAACCTTGCCTTCGCCCGCTCCGTGGCCTCGTCCTCGTCGGCGGCGTCGACCTCGAGCGTACCCTGACAGACCTCGCACTGCCGACCGTACTCGCCGAGCACGTTCTTCATGAACCTGACGACATAAGTAGCCATGGCACCTCCTGCTGCCCCGGCAGCACTCTAGTCCCATTTAAGCCGTTCGGGGAAAGGAGATTTTGACGCGGATCAAAGCCAAAGGGCGATTTCTCGCCCCGCGTCGCTTCGGTTGTCCTTACCCCGGCATCACCCCGAACGCCTGCTTGAACCGCGCCGCGTAAGCCGGCCAGACCTCGGGATTGATGATACGCGGCGGGCGCTTGCCGTCGAGCGTGTCCAGCACCTGCTCGGCGGCAATGCGGCCCATGTTCTGGCGCGCCTCGATGGTCACGCCCGCGGTGTGCGGGCTCGCCAGCACGTTGTCGAACTGGAGCAGCGGATGATCCGGCGGCGGCGGCTCCTTGGACCAGACGTCGAGGCCGGCACCCGCGATGCGCTTGTCACGCAGGGCCTGGAGCAGCGCATCCTCGTCGTGGATGAAGCCGCGCGCCGTAGTGATGAAATACGCATGCGGCTGCATCAGCGCGAACTCGCGCGTGCTGATCATGTTGCGGCTACCCTTGTCGAGCGGGCAGGAGATCGAGACGAAATCGGCACGGCGCAACAGCTCGTCGAGCTCGACCTTCTCGCCGCCTCGCTCGGCCATCACTTCGGCCGACAAATACGGGTCGTAGGCCAGCACCTTCATGCCCAGCAGGCCCTTGCACAGCGCGGCGATGCGGCGGCCGACATTGCCGAGGCCGATGATGCCGACGGTCTTGTGCTCGACCTCGTTGCCGACCAGATCGTTGCGGTTGACGTCGCGCTCCCGGCGCAGGCGGCGATCGGACTGGATGATGCGCTTGGACAGCGTCAGCATCATCGCCAGCGCGTGCTCGGCGACCGAATGAGCATTGCCGCCGGACTGGTTGACGACCAGCACGCCCGCATCGGTGCAGGCCTCGACATCGACTGGATCGAAGCCCGCGCCGTTGCTTGAGACCAGCAGCAGGTTCGGCGTACGCTTCAGCAGGGCGGCATCGACATGGAAATGGGGGGCGAGCTCGTCCCGGGCGGCGCCGATCTGATAGACATGCGCCGCGCTCAGGATCGGCGCGTAGAAGTCCTCCGGACTCTCGTTCTCGATGCGATCGAGCCGGACGTCAGGCCGCGCCTTCAGGATGTCGATATAGATCGGATTGGCCAGATATTTGACGTAGAAGACGCGCTTGCTGTTGACGGACATCAGGACCCTTCCGGCTATCGAGGGAGATCCGCAAGGGTCAGCGCAATGCGCGCCCGTCCGTGCCCCCTCCCGTTTTTCGTTGTCGCCGCTTATGACATGGCGGCGCCGGCCACGACAGGCTGTTCCGCGCAGATCACGGTGCGGCCCGGACATGTTGACAATCCCGCCCGCTCCGTCAAGTTCGGCCGATCGCCGCGACGGCCAGACCCAAGAAGCATGCGCGGCTGCAGGGAGGACGCGATGGCGATTGCGGAACGGCAGGCGACGCCGGCGGCGGGCGATAACAGATGGCACGACATCGTCCTGCAGACCCTGAAACGGAACGAGATCAGCCTCATCCCCTACGTGCCCGATCGCGTGCTGACCCCTCTGATCAAGAACCTGCATGCCGATCCCTTCTTCACCGCTTTCGCCACCGCCCGCGAAGAGGAGGCGGTCGGCATCGTTTCGGGCGCCTGGATGGGCGGACGGCGCGGCGCGGTGCTGATGCAGACCTCCGGCTTTGCCACGCTCGCCAACGTCCTTGCCTCGCTGGCGGTGCCCTATCAGATCCCGCTGATCATGTTCGTCTCCGAGCGAGGCACGCTCGGCGAGTTCAACTACGGGCAGTCGCTGGTCTGCCGCACCATGCGGCCCGTCCTGGACTCGCTGGCTCTGGAGCACCACACCATCACCCGGCTCGACGAGCTCGAATTCATTGCCGACCGCTCGATCAAGCAGGCCGTCACCACGCAGGCGCCCGTGGCGCTGATCCTCAACCCGCTGCTCACCGGCGGCAAGACCTTCGACAAGTGAGGTCGGCCAAAATGAATACCGACATGAACACTGGCAACACCAAGGTGATGAATCGCTTCGACGTGACCTCACGCCTGATTGGAAAGCTGAAGCACGAGGAAGCCGTGATCGGCGGCATCGGCAACACCAATTTCGACCTCTGGGCCGCCGGCCACCGCCCGCAGAATTTCTACATGCTGGGCAGCATGGGGCTCGCCTTTCCGATCGCGCTCGGGGTCGCGCTGGCGCAGCCCGACCGCCGCGTCTTCGCGCTCGAAGGCGATGGCTCGCTGTTGATGCAGCTCGGCGCGCTCTCGACGATTGCGAGCCTGAAGCCGAGGAACCTCATCATGGTCGTGATGGACAATGGCATCTACCAAATCACCGGCGCACAGCCGACACCTGCGGCAAGTGTCGCCGACATCGTTGCCATTGCCGTCGGCTCCGGCCTTTCCAGCAGCGCCTGGGCGGCGGACGAGGAGGATTTCGAACGCCTGGTCGAAGCGGCGATGTCGGCCACCGAGCCGAGCCTGATCGCGGTCCGTATCGACGACAAGCCCGGCGTTGGCGCCACGAGGCGCGATCCCGTGCAGATCCGGGAACGCTTCATGCACGGGCTCGGCGTGCGCGAGCCCCTTTAATTTTCCGTCATTAACTACACGGCGATCTGATGGAAGGACGGTACCGGTCCACTGCCGATCCGTGCTAAGCGCAATGCATGTCGATTTTAGTTCGATTCATTGCCTGGTTGCTCGCCGCCGCAGTGACCTTCGCGACCCTTGGCCCCCCCGGTTTGCGGCCCTATTCCGGCCTCGGCCAGGACGGCGAACATGCGCTTGCCTTCATCCTGGTGGGATTGGCCTTTGGCCTCGCCTATCCGCGCCGGCGCGTGCCGAGCGCAGCGGCTGCGGTCGCCCTGATCGGCGTGCTGGAGCTGATGCAGTTTTGGGCACCCGGACGCCACGCCCGGCTGGAGGATTTTCTGGTCGACGCGCTCACCGCCTGCATGGGCTTTGCGCTCGCGGCCGGGGTCGATTGGCTGCTCACGCGCCTTCGCACGGGCACCGCCGCGACAAGCGAAGGCCCCGCGGAGTGACATTCCGCAGGGCCCCTATTCTCAACGCTTAACGTTTGCCGCCGATCAGTCGATGATCTTCACGACGCGGCGGGTGCGCGGCTCGACGATCACGCGGCGGTCGTTCACGACCGCATAGCGATACTCGGTGTAGTTAGGCACCGGGCGCAGCACGACGGTCGGAGGCAGCGGCTCGCCGACCACGACGCGCTCTTCCACGACAACCGAGTCACTTCGCGGGATTCCGCCGAGAATCGCATTCGGAATTTCGAGACCCGCGCCGACGGCAGCACCGACGGTGCCGCCGACCATCGCACCGACCGGGCCACCGATGTCGCCGCCCGCACGCGCGCCATCCCTGGCGCCCTGTTCGGTCGTCGACTGAGCAAAGGCTGCGCTCGACGCCAGCAGCGACGCGGCAGCCAACGTAATCGCAAAACGGGTTTTCATGACTTGAGACTCCAATAATTGATATGCGCCTTCAACCGCGGGGCGAGACCATTGTTCCAGTTCCCCTGCGGCGAAAGACACACAGGATCCGGAGACTGTTACCGCGTAACAGTTCAGGCTGCGGTGATCTCGTGCCCCGCCATCAGTTCCAGCGCGCGCACCATCGCCGAATGATCCCATGCCTTGCCGCCATGGGCGGTGCAGGACGAGAACAATTGCTGCGCCACCGCCGTGCTCGGCAGCGAGAGGCCGAGCGCACGCGCGCCTTCCAGCGCGAGGTTGAGATCCTTCTGGTGCAGCTCGATGCGGAAGCCGGGATCGAAATTGCGCTTCACCATGCGCTCGCCGTGGACCTCGAGAATCCGCGAGGAGGCAAAACCGCCCATCAGCGCCTGCCGCACCAGCGCCGGATCGGCTCCGGCCTTCGATGCAAACAGGAGCGCCTCGCTCACTGCTTCGATCGTCAGCGCGACGATGATCTGGTTGGCAACCTTCGTCGTCTGGCCGTCGCCATTGGCGCCGACGCGGGTGACGTTCTTGCCCATCTTGTCGAAGGCCGGTTTCATGGTGTTGTAGGCCCGCTCCGGGCCGCCGACCATGATGGTGAGGCTCGCCGCCTTGGCGCCAACCTCTCCACCCGACACCGGCGCGTCGAGATAGTCAGCCCCCAGCGCCTCGATCTTCTTTGCGAACTCCTTCGTCGCCAGCGGCGAGATCGAGCTCATGTCGACGACGATCTTGCCCTTGGAGATGCCGCTCGCGACACCGTCCTTGCCGAACAGCACCTCCTCCACATGCGGGGTATCAGGCACCATGATGATGACCGCGTCCGCCTCCTCCGCAACCGCTTTGCCGGATTTGCAGGCAATGCCGCCGGCCGCGATCAGCTCCGGCGCAACGGGCGCGACGTCGTGCAGGAAAACACGATGGCCCGCGCCAAGAAGATGGCCGGCCATCGGCCGTCCCATGGTGCCAAGTCCGATGAAGCCGATGTCGATCATGTCTGGTTTCTCTCAGTTGTCTTCGCAAAATTCCATCCACGCGCTCGGTGCACCTCTCCCGCGCGCGGGAGAGGGAGCGCACCGCGAGCGTGACAGGACCTCTACGTCTCGAATGTCCGCGCTGCGTGCCACGAGAGCCCTTCCAGCGTCGTGGTGCGCGGCTTGTATTCGCAGCCGACCCAGCCACGGTAGCCGATCGCGTCGAGATGCCGGAACAGGAAGGGATAGTTGATCTCGCCGGTGCCGGGCTCATGGCGGCCGGGATTGTCGGCGAGCTGGATATGGGCAATCTGCGGCAGATATTCCTGCATGGTGCGGGCGAGATCGCCCTCCATGATCTGCATGTGGTAGATGTCGTACTGGATGAAGAGGTTGTTCGACCGCACGTCCGAGATCAGCTGCACCGCCTGCTCGGTGCCGTTGAGGAAGAAGCCGGGAATGTCGAGCGTGTTGATCGGCTCGACCAGAAGCTTGATGTTCTCCCGCGCCAGCGTCGAAGCCGCAAAGCGCAGATTGCCGACCAGGGTCTCCTGAAGCTCGCGCGGATCGGCGTCAGCAGGGGCGATGCCGACGAGACAGTTGAGCTGCTCGCAATCGAGCGCCTTGGCATAGTCGATGGCGCGGAATACGCCGTCGCGAAATTCGGCGGTGCGATCGGGCAGGATCGCAATGCCACGCTCGCCTGCCGCCCAGTTGCCTGCGGGGAGATTGTGCAGCACCTGCGTCAGCCCGTGGGCCTCGAGCTGCTCGCGCAGCTGCGCCTTGTCGAAGTCGTAGGGAAAGAGATACTCGACCCCGGCAAAGCCCGCGGCCTTCGCCGCCGTGAAGCGCTCGAGGAACGGCATCTCGTTGAAGAGCATGGTGAGGTTGGCGGCAAATTTCGGCATGATACGGTCCCCTATTCCGCCGGCTGCAACACGCGTGTGGTTGCGACCTCGTCGAGCGGAAGGTCCAGCACCTCCTCGAATTCGACGATGTTGTCGATCTCGGTGCCCATCGCGATATTGGTGACGCGCTCGAGGATGAACTCGACCACCACGGGCACGCGGTGCCTGGCCATCAATTCGCGCGCGGTGGCGAACGCCGCCTGCGTATCCTTGGGGTCGGTGACGCGGATGGCCTTGCAGCCGAGGCCTTCGGCGACTGCGACGTGGTCGACGCCGTATCCATTGAGCTCGGGCGCATTGACGTTCTCGAACGAGAGCTGGACGTGATAGTCCATGTCGAAGCCGCGCTGTGCCTGGCGGATCAGGCCGAGATAGGAGTTGTTCACGACGACGTGGATGTAGGGCAGATTGAATTGCGCCCCGACCGCGAGCTCCTCGATCAGGAACTGGAAGTCGTAATCGCCTGAGAGCGCGACGATCTCACGATCCGGGCACGCGGCACGCACGCCGAGCGCGGCGGGCAGCGTCCAGCCGAGCGGCCCTGCCTGCCCGGCATTGATCCAGTTGCGCGGCTTGTAGACACCGAGAAACTGCGCGCCGGCGATCTGCGACAGGCCGATCACGGTGACATAGGTGGTGTCGCGACCGAACGCTTTGTTCATCTCCTCGTAGACGCGCTGCGGCTTGATCGGGACGTTCTCGAAATGGCTCTTGCGCAGCATCGTCTTCTTGCGATCTCGGCAGGCAGCGGGCCACGCCTGGCGCTCGCGGAGCTTGCCCGAGCGCCGCCACTCCCTGGCGACGGTGACGAACAGCTCGAGCGCGACTTTCGCATCCGAGACGATGCCGAGATCGGGATTGAACACGCGCCCGATCTGGGTCGGCTCGATGTCGACATGCACGAAGGTGCGACCCTTGGTGTAGGTCTCGACCGAGCCGGTATGACGGTTGGCCCAGCGATTGCCGATACCGAGCACGAAGTCGGATTCGAGCATGGTGGCGTTGCCGTAGCGGTGGCTGGTCTGGAGACCCACCATGCCGGCCATCAGCACGTGATCGTCGGGGATCGCGCCCCACCCCATCAGGGTCGGCACGACAGGCACATTGGCGATCTCGGCGAATTCCACCAGCAGGTCCGAAGCGTCGGCATTGATGATGCCGCCACCCGCGACGATCAGCGGACGCTCGGCAGCATTGAGCATCTCCAGCGCCTTCTCGACTTGCTTGCGCGTCGCGGCCGGCTTGTAGACCGGCAACGGCTCATAGGTCTCGTCGTCGAACTCGATCTCGGCGAGCTGCACGTCGAGCGGCATGTCGATCAGCACCGGCCCCGGCCGGCCCGAGCGCATCACGTGAAAAGCCTGGCTGAACACACGCGGCACCAGCGCCGGCTCGCGCACCGTCACCGCCCATTTGGTCACAGGCTTTGCAATCGACTCAATGTCGACCGCCTGGAAATCCTCCTTGTAGAGCCGCGCGCGCGGCGCCTGCCCGGTGATGCAGAGGATCGGAATGGAATCGGCGATCGCCGAATAGAGGCCGGTGATCATGTCGGTGCCGGCCGGCCCCGAGGTTCCAATGCAGACGCCGATATTGCCGGCCTTGGCGCGGGTGTAGCCCTCCGCCATGTGCGAAGCGCCCTCCACGTGGCGTGCCAAAATGTGGCGGATCGAGCCGCGCTTCTTCAGCGCCGAGTAAAGCGGATTGATCGCGGCCCCGGGAACCCCGAAGGCAGTGGAGATGCCCTCTCTCTCAAGAATTCGCACGGCAGCATCGATAGCTCGCATCTTCGCCATATCGGACCTCGCTCAAGTTGCGTCAGCGAGCGAGATCATCGGGCGCGCGGCATGCGATCTCAACGAGATCGATTTTATTTTCCACGATGCGGCAGCCGCAGGAAAAACGCGGCGGCCTCAATCGGTTAGATCGAGATACACGTGAAAGATGATTACTCGAACAGAGGCGCCAGCTCCATCTGTGGCACCAGCACGAGGCCCTTGTCGGTGATGCGAATTTCCGGAATGACCGATAGCGGAATCAAATTGAAACCCATGTAGGGGATGGTGCAGCCGGCCTCGGCCCATTCCTTCTTCAGCGCCTTGACCTCTTGGGCCACTTCGGTGACGCGCTTGTCGGACAGGAGCCCCGCGATCGGCAGCGGGACCAGCGCCCTCACCTTGCCGTCGGCGACGACGCAGACACCGCCCTGTTGCGCTTTGATGGCTGATATTGCCGCATGCATATCGCCCTCGTTGGTGCCCGCGACGATGATGTTATGGCTGTCGTGCCCGACGCTGGAGGCGACTGCGCCGCGCTTGAGGCCAAAATCCTTCAGCAGGCCGTGGGCAACGTTGCCCGCGGATTTGCCGTGACGCTCGACCACCGTGACGAAGCAGAGGCCGTACCGCGCGAACAGCGACGGCCAGTCCTTTGCCGGCTCGATCGCGACCTTCTCGTGGATCAGCGTAATGCCTGGCAGCGCGGTCTTGATCGCATTGACGGTGCAGGCCGTCGCCGGCAGCTCCGGCGTCAGCTTCATCGTCTCCGGCAGTTTGACGGTGGCGTAAGCAGCCTTCGGATATTGATAGCGCTGCGACAGCGCCTGATCGAGAAGCGGCGTGATCTTGCCATGCTCGACCACGAGCTCGCCGCCATACCAGGTACATTGGGGCCTGAGCTGATCGTCCATCAGCACGAGATCGGCCCGGCGTCCGCCGCCGAGCCCGCCGATATCGCCATCCATGCCGAAGCGGGTTGCGCCATGCAGCGAGCCCATCGACCAGGCCTGTTCCGGCGACATGCCGGCTTTCACGGCTTCACGCACCACCCAGTCCAGACCGAACAGCAGGAGATCGTCGGCATCGCGGTCGTCGGTGCACACGGCGGTGCGCTTGTGAGAGGCCCCGAGCTCGGTGACCGTGCGGATCGCCTGCGGCAGCGAGTGCCATGGCGTCGTCGGCGGCCCGCCGCGCAGGAACACCCAGACGCCGGCGTCGAGCAGATCGTCGGCGATGTCGCGATCAATCGCCTCATGGGTGTCGGTCACGCCGCTCGCCGCATAGGCCGCAACAAATTCGCGGCCGTAGACGTGACCAGAGACGGGACGGCCCCGCTTCAAGGCGGCCGCGAGGATGGCGTGACTACGCTCGTCGCCCATCGTCACCGGCACAAAGTCCATCTTCTCGCCGAGCGCGACAGCCTCCGGCCAACGATCGAACAGGCCGGCGATCTTGTCCGGTGTGAGGTCTCCGCCGGCGGTCTCCAGTTCCGCCGAGGTCGCCGGCACCGTGCTCGGCACCGTCAGGAAGATCGAGAGCGGCGCCTCGCGCGCGTCCTCCAGCATCGCCTCGACGCCGGCGACGTCCATGACGTTGCCGATCTCGTGGCTGTCGCAAAAGATCGTGGTGGTGCCGTTCAGCAGCGCCGCCTCCGCATAAGCGCAGGCCGTCACCATCGAGGATTCGATGTGGATGTGCGGATCGACCAGGCCAGGCGCGATGATGCCGCCGGCCGCGTCGTAAGTCGCGACACCACTCCAGGCCTTCTTCGCCGTACCCGCTGGCTTCACCGCGGCGATGCGCCCGCCGGTGATCCAGATCTCCCGACCGGGATGGATGCGCTCCGAATAGGTCGAGAGCACCCGGGCGCCGGTCACCACGAGGTCGGGCGCGAGACGTGCGGAGGCCACATCGGCCAGACGCCGGGTCATCGCGTGCAGCGGCTCGACGGCAAAGCGGGCAAGTTTGGTCATCGGGACCCTCGAGTGGCGTTACGGCCCTGCGATGGTTACGCCGTGCGCCAGACCGGGCAAGCTCAAATATGACGGCACGCCTTGCTTACGCTTTAGGCGCCGAACTGCCTGCCGTTGCGGCCCTTCGGCGCGAGTTCCGCGGTCTCGAAATCGGTGCGGCAGCGGGTTTGACCCGAATGCGCATCGACCGCCCTTTTTGCTCGTCAATCTCGAAGGAATTTGTCTTCCGTACGAGGTCGCTCAGCTTTCGGAAGCCGAACGTCCTCGGATCGAAATCGGATGCGAGGTTGGCAAGCTGCCGGCCGACCTCCCCGAGAGGAACCCAGCCGTCCTCGCTCTCCATCTGGGTGATGACCTTCTTGATGATGGGTGTGGCCGCATCGGGCGGCTGAAGCGGCGCCCGCCGCGAGGTGGCGTCCTGCGTATTCGCTGATCCAGCGAGGAGGTTCTCGGTGTAAACGAATCTGCGGCAAGCCTGGCGGAAGCTTTCCGGCGTCTTCTGCTCGCCGAACCCGAAGACGTCGATGCCCTGCTCCCGGATGCGGGCAGCCAAGCGGGTAAAGTCGCTGTCGGACGAAACCAGGCAAAACCCGTCGAACCGGCCGCTGTGAAGCAGGTCCATCGCATCGATGACCAGGGTGATGTCAGATGCGTTCTTTCCCGTCGTATAAGCGAACTGCTGCTGCGGGATGATGGCGTGCTTCGACAGGATGTCGGCCCAGCCCCTGGATCGTGCGTTGGAGAAGTCGCCGTAGATGCGACGGACGCTGGCCTCCCCGATCTTGGCAATCTCCTCGAACAGGCCGTCCGCGATCTTCGCCGAGGCATTGTCGGCGTCGATCAGAACCGCGAGACGGGGCGAACGGAGCTCAGAAGGCATGACAGTTCCCCACGAATGGACGCGACACGAGAAGACAAATGCGTCGGGACGGCTAGTCCTCGTTCGCCTTGAAGCGTCCCATCCCCTTCAGCACAAAGGGGGCCAACAGCGCAACCAGCGCGATGCCGAGCAGCGTGGCCGAGATCGGGCTCTGCAGCAGCGTCATGGGATCGCCAAGGCTGATCGCCAGCGCTCTGCGCAACTGGCTCTCGGCGATCGGGCCCAGGATCAGGCCGACCACGACAGGCGCGATCGGAAAATCGAACCGGCGCATCAGGAATCCGAGCACGCCGAAGCCGGCCAGCATCGACAGCTCGATGACCGACGGCTTTGCCGCGATGGTGCCCATGGTCGCGAACACGAGGATGCCGGCGTAGAGCCAGGGCTGTGGGATCGCGAGCAGCCGCACCCACAGGCCGACCAGCGGCAAATTGAGCACCAGCAGCATCATGTTGGCGATGAACAGGCTGGCGATCAGGCCCCACACGAGGTCAGGCCGCTCGGCGAACAGCAGCGGCCCCGGGTTGAGGCCATATTGCTGGAATCCCGCCAGCATCATCGCGGCCGTCGCCGAGGTCGGCAGCCCCAGCGTCAGCAGCGGCACCAAGGTGCCGGCGGCAGAGGCGTTGTTGGCGGCTTCCGGTCCGGCCACGCCCTCGATCGCGCCTTTGCCGAATTCTTCGGGATGTTTCGTCAGCCGCTTCTCGGTCGAATAGGACAGGAAGGTCGGGATCTCTGCACCGCCCGCGGGTAGCGCGCCGATCGGGAAGCCGAACATGGTGCCGCGCAACCACGGCTTCCACGAGCGCTTCCAGTCTTCCTTCGTCATCCACAGCGAGCCGCGCACCGGCTCGAGCTTCTCCTCGCTGTGGTGGCGGCGCGATGCGACGTAGAGCGCCTCGCCGACCGCGAACAGGCCCACCGCAAGCGTCGTCACCTCGACGCCGTCAAGCAGCTCGGGGACGCCAAACGCAAGCCGGGCCTGGCCGGTCAACTTGTCGATGCCGACGAGGCCGAGCGTCAGGCCGATGAACAGGCTGGTCAGGCCGCGGATCGGAGAATCTCCGAATGTCGCCGACACCGTGACGAAGGCGACGCACATCAAAGCAAAATAATCCTCGGGGCCAAAGCGCACGGCGAAATCGACCAGCCAAGGCGCAAGGAACGCCAGACCGATGGTGGCGATGGTGCCGGCGACAAAGGAGCCGATCGCCGAGGTCGCAAGCGCCGGCCCGCCGCGGCCCGCCTTGGCCATCTTGTTGCCTTCGAGCGCGGTCGCCATCGAGGCGCTTTCGCCGGGCGTATTGATCAGGATCGCCGTGGTCGATCCGCCGTACATGCCGCCGTAATAGATGCCGGCGAACATGATCAGCGATCCGCCGGGATCGAGCTTGTAGGTGACCGGCAGCAGCAGTGCGACCGTCAAGGCCGGACCGATGCCGGGCAGCACGCCCACGGCGGTGCCGAGGAACACGCCGATCAGCGCGTAAAGCAAATTCATCGGCTGGACGGCGACGGCCATGCCGTGGGCAAGCGCCGCAAAAGTATCCATCACAGCAGTCGCTCCAGAGGTCCGGCCGGAAGGCTCAGCGTCAGCAGGCGGTCAAACGCGAGATAAATGAGCGTCGACATCACGAGGGCGATGATAGAATCCACCGGGATGGCGCGGCGCCCGAACGCCGCCGATGTCGTCACGAACAGCGCCGAGGTCGCCAGGATGAAGCCGCCGCCGAAGCCGATGATGGCGATCAGCAGCGCCAGGCCGATGAGGATCAAGATCACCGGCACGGGATCGGCGCTCTCTCGCGCCGGCAGATTGCCGCGCAGCGCGTCGATAAGATTGCCGATCGCGAGCAGCGCGAGGCCGATGGCGATCACGACAGGCATCGCCTCCGGCCCCATGCCATACATCGCGGTAGATTGCAGACGGCCCGCGTCAAGGACCAGCACCGCGGCGAGACCTGCGAGCAGCGCGGCGATGACGATGCCGGCGCAATCGACGCGCCGCGGCGGCTGGGCCGGATCGCCTGAGGTCATGATTTGACGAGGCCGACCGACTTCAGCACGTCGGTGACGCGCACGGTTTCCTTCTTCAGGAAATCGGCGAAGGCGTCGCCGCCGAGATAGGCATCCTCCCAGCCCTTCTGCTTGAGGATTTCCTTCCAGGCATCCGACTTCACCATCTTCTCGACCGCCTCCGTCAGCGTCTTCTTCTGCTCAGGCGTAATACCGGGAGGCGCGACCACCGAGCGCCAGTTGGCAATCACGAGGTCGATGCCCTGCTCCTTGAAGGTCGGGATGTCGTTGCCCGGGAGGCGCTTCTCCGAGGTGACGCCGATCGCGCGCAGCTTGCCGGACTTGATCTGCCCTTCATATTCGCTGAGGCCCGAGATGCCCGCGGTGACCTTGCCGCCGAGGATCGCGGCGAGCGACTCACCGCCGCCGGAGAACGGGATGTAGTTGATCTTCTTGGCGTCGGCACCGACCGCGCCGGCGAACAGGGCCGCCATCACATGGTCGACGCCGCCGGCCGACCCCCCGGCAAACGTGACCTTGGCGATGTCGGCCTTCACCGCGGCGGCGAGATCCTGCGCAGTCTTGATCGGCGAATTCGCGGGAACCACGATCACCTGGATTTCCTCGGTCAGGCGCGCGATCGGCGTCACCTGCTCCAGCGTCACCGGCGACTTGTTCATGGCCAGCGCGCCCACCATGACGAAGCCGTTGACCATCATCTGGTTGCCGTCGCCCTTGGCACCATTGACGAACTGCGCGATGCCGACGCTGCCGCCGGCGCCGGGAACGTTGGTGACCTGCACGCTGCGCGCAACACCGGAAGCCACCAGAGCCTGCTGCATCGATCGCGCGGTCTGGTCCCAGCCGCCGCCGGGCGCGGCCGGCGCCATCAGCTTGAGCTCGAGCGGTTGGGCAAGGGAAGGCGTCGCTGCCGAAAGGGTCAGCGCAACGGCCGCGCCGGCAAGGCGCGGGGAAAAGCGAAACATGGGGGCATCTCCAGGCTCATGCGGACGTTTGCCGCATTGTGTCGTTTGGTCGCATATCAGCCAAAACGGCCGATGCTGTCCAGCGACAGCGCCCAGATTCCTCCGTTTTAGCGGGGCGTCGGCATCACCCCGCCCAGCGCGAGCGTCAGCTCGCCGGCGACATTGCGCACGATTTGGCCCACGTCCGGCAATCTGTCGTCGGTCAGGCGGCTGGTCATGCCGGAGACGGAAATCGCCGCGAGCGGCTCGGCGCAGTCGTTGTATACCACCGCGGCAATGCAGCGCAGGCCCATGCAGGCCTCTTCATCGTCGAGCGCAAAACCCTGCTGGCGGATCTTTTCGAGTTCCTTGAACAGATCGCTCGGCCGCACGATCGACTTCCCGGTCAGGCGCGGCATGCCGTGGTGGCGGATGACGGCGCCGACGTCCTCGTCCGAATAGGTCGCGAGCACCGCCTTGCCGACGCCTGACGTCACCATAGGGACCCGGCCGCCGACCTGGGTCAGCGAACGCATGATCTCGCGGCTCTCCATGCGGGTCAGAACGATGATGAATTCGTCGTCGACGACGGCGAGATTGGCGGTCTCGCGGGTGAGATCGCGCAGCTTGCGCAAGTAAGGAATCGCCTGCGTCGAGAAGTTGCGCCGCCTCGCAAAGCTCGCGCCGACCGTGAAGGCGCGCGAGCCGACATGCCATTTGGATTCGGCGCGGTCGAACTGCACGAAGCGACGGCTTTCCAGCGTCGCCAGCAGGCGGTGCACAGTCGAGGCCGACAGACCGGTGCGCACGGCCAGATCGCTGAGCCGATAGCCCTCGTCGTCCTCGGCCAGCGTTTCGAGAATCGACAGCGCGCGGTCGACGGACTGCACGCCGCCGTCACGCGCCTCGTGCTCGACCTCTGACGAAGACCGGGCTTCAAGCGACTTGCGCCGGACCACGTTCTTGCTCATCGCGACCTTGGCTAATGTCATTTCCGGGACGCGCGGAAGCACGAACCCGGAAATGACAGGAGAGACAGCGTCAGAGCAGCCCTGCCCCGCGCGCCCATTTGTACTTGGCGCCGAGCACCTCGACCGGAAGCTCGGTCGAATAGGCATAGGCCGGGATGCCGTTCTGGTAGAGATATTCGGCGGCTTCCTCGACCTCCACGTCGCCGGCCAGTGAGGCCACGATCGGCTTCACGAAACCCTTGGCCTCCATCTCCTTCTTCACCTCGACCATGTTGCGGGCGAACACCATCGGCGGGGTGACGATGGTGTGCCAGTAGCCGAGGATCAGCGAATGGATGCGCTCGTCCGACAGGCCGAGCTTCACCGTGTTGACATAGGTGATCGGCGGCTCGCCGCCGGTGATATCCACCGGATTTCCGGCAGCGCCAAACGGCGGGATGAACTTGCGGAACGCCGCATCGAGATCCGGCGGCATCGACATCAGCGACAGGCCGTTGTCGACGCAGGAATCCGACAGCAGCACGCCCGAGCCGCCGGCACCGGTGATGATCAGCACGTTCTCGCCCTTCGGCGTCGGCAGCACCGGCACGCCGCGGGCGAATTCGAGCAGTTGCCGCAAGCTGCGGGCCCGGATCACGCCGGACTGCGCCAGGACGTCCTCGTAGATCTTGTCGTTACCGGCGAGCGCGCCGGTGTGCGAGGACGCCGCCTTCGCGCCGGCGGAGGTGCGGCCAGCCTTGAGCACGACGACCGGCTTCTTCTTGGAGACGCGCTTTGCGGCTTCCGCAAAGGCGCGGCCGTCCTTGAGGTCTTCGCAATGCTGGGCAATGATCGAGGTGTTCGGGTCCTGCTCGAAGAAGGCGAGCAAATCGTCCTCGTCGATGTCGGACTTGTTGCCGAGGCCGACGATGGCCGAGACGCCCATTTTGGCCGAGCGCGAGAACCCGATGATCGCCATGCCGATGCCGCCCGACTGCGACGACAGCGCCGCGTGGCCCTTGACGTCGTAAGCCGTGCAGAAGGTCGCGCAGAGATTGGCGGGCGTATAATAGAAGCCGTAGATGTTCGGCCCCATCAGGCGGATGTCGTATTTCTTGCCGACCTCGACGATCTCGGCCTGCAGCTCGGGCGCGCCGGCCTCGGCAAAGCCCGACGGAATCAGCACCGCGCCCGGGATTTTCTTCTCGCCGCATTCGGTCAGTGCCGCCGCCACGAACTTCGCGGGGATCGCGAACACCGCGGTGTCGATCACGCCCGGCACGTCCTTGACGCTCTTGTAGGCCTTGTAGCCGAGGATCTCGGCGGCCTTGGGATGGATCGGATAGATATCGCCCTTGTAGCCGCCGTTGATGAGGTTTTTCATCACGGAGTTGCCGATCTTGCCGTCCTCCGCGGAGGCGCCGACCACGGCGACCGCCTTCGGCTGCATGATACGGTTCATCGCCGCGACGATCTCTTCGGTCGGACGCGGCTTCGGCTTCGGCACATAGGCGAAGTCGACGACGATGCGGACGTCGGCGGCGGTCGCGCCCTTCGGCGTCGCGAAAACAGGGTTGAGATCGAGCTCGACGATTTCAGGGAAATCGGTGACGAGCTGCGAGACCTTGACGATGACATCCGCAAGCGCCGTGCGGTTCACCGGCTCGCCGCCGCGCACGCCCTTCAGGATCTCATGCGCCTGGATGCCGTCGAGCATCGAGAGCGCGTCTTCCTTGGTCGCGGGCGCCAGGCGGAAGGTGATGTCCTTGAGGACTTCGACCAGCACGCCGCCGAGGCCGAAGGCGACCAGCTTGCCGAACGAGCCGTCGGTGATCGAACCGACGATCACTTCGGTGCCGCCGGCCAGCATCTGCTGCACCTGGACGCCCTCGATCTTGGCGTCGGCCTTGTACTTCCTGGCATTGCCGAGGATGGTCTCGTAGGCCTTCTCGGCCTCCTCGGCCGTCTTGAGGCCGACGATGACGCCGCCCGCTTCGGTCTTGTGGAGGATATCAGGCGAGACGATCTTCATCACGACCGGGAAGCCCATGGACGAAGCCATCTTGCCGGCCTCGCCGGCCGACTTCGCCACGCCTTCCTTCGGCACCGGAATGCCGTAGGCGTCGCAGACCAGCTTGCCTTCTGGCGCCGTCAGGCTGGTGCGGTTGTCCGCCTTGACCTGGTCAAGCACCTTGCGGACGGCATCTTTGGAATTGGACATGTGGCTTCTCCCTTGACTCAGTTCGTTCTTTTCAAAGCGCGCGCGTAGCGGCTGCCGTGATGCTTGCCATTCGCCGCGCTTCGTTCCATGCCGCGGACCGGAGTGGCATAAAGCCAGGATACTCCGCCGGCTTGGATCAAAAATGGCTGGCGATGGCATTTGGTATGCCAGAAGCCAACTTGTCAAGCCAGAGCGCACCTTAGAAGCCCGCAAAAAATAGCCAGCTTGACATTCTGGCATGTGGTATGCCAAAAACTTTCCCGTTAATATTCCTGTAAAAGACGACTCCCCACTGGAGGAGATTCGTCGTGTCACTACGGAAACCAACCAAGGCGTTGCCGAACATGGCCGAGGCAGACATCGCAATCGTTCGTATTGCCCCGGAGAGCAGCTTCAAGAACAAGGCGTATGACGCCTTGAAGGAAGCCATCCTCAAGATGGACATCTATTCGACGCCCGAGCCGGTGATGCTCGACGAGCGCGCGCTGTCCGAGCGCCTCGGCGTCAGCCGCACCCCGATCCGCGAAGCCATCGCGATGCTCGAGCAGGATGGTTTCGTGAAAACCGTGCCGCGTCGCGGCATCATGGTGGTGCGCAGGACCAAGAGCGAGATCGTCGACATGATCCGCGCCTGGGCAGCGCTCGAGAGCATGGCCGCGCGCCTCATCACCACCACCGCGCGCAAGAAGGACATCACGGCGCTGCGCGATTTCTTCAAGGATTTCGGCAAGGACCGCCTGCCCGAGGATCACGTCGAGGAATATTCGCGGGCCAACATCGCCTTCCACCAGGCGCTGATCTCGCTGTCGGAATCGCCGGTGCTGGTCGATCTCACCAACGATCTCCTGCTGCACGTGCGCGGCTATCGCCAGTTGACCATCGGCCGCAAGGACCGCACCGCGACCTCGCTGCCCGAGCATCTCGGCATGATCGAAGCACTGGAGGCCCGCGACACCGAGCTCGCCGAGAAACGCGCCCGCGACCACACCCTCGGCCTTGCCGCATACGTCGAAGCGCATGGTCAGGAACTCTTCACTTAGCAACGTTCACCAGAAGGGCGAAAAACTCGCCCCACTACTTGAGACCAGGGAGACAAGGCCCATGCTGAATACCGCGACCAAGTCCGAAGCACCGGGCACCGAGCAGGAGCTGACGGATGGCTTTCATCTCGTCATCGACGCGCTCAAGCTGAACGGCATCAACACCGTCTATAATGTGCCGGGCATCCCGATCACGGACTTGGGCCGCATGGCGCAGGCCGCCGGTATTCGCGTGATCTCCTTCCGTCACGAGCAGAACGCCGGCTACGCCGCGGGTATCGCCGGCTATCTCACCAAGAAACCCGGCGTCTGCCTCACGGTGTCGGCGCCCGGCTTCCTCAACGGCCTTACCGCGCTCGCGCACGCCACCACCAACTGCTACCCGATGATCCTCGTCTCCGGCTCCTCCGAGCGCGAGATCGTCGACCTGCAGCAGGGCGACTATGAGGAGATGGACCAGCTCGCGATTGCAAAGCCGCTGTGCAAGGCGGCCTTCCGCGTGCTCCACGCCCAGGACATCGGCATCGGTTTCGCCCGCGCCATCCGCGCAGCCGTTTCCGGCCGTCCGGGCGGCGTCTATCTCGACCTGCCGGCAAAGCTGTTCGGCCAGGTGATGAACGCCGAGGCCGGCCAGAAGTCGCTGATCAAGGTGATCGATGCGGCGCCCGCGCAGATCCCCTCGCCCGCTTCGGTGAAGCGCGCGCTTGATGTCTTGAAGAGCGCCAAGCGTCCGCTCATTATCCTCGGCAAGGGCGCGGCCTACGCGCAGGCGGATGAGGAGATCAAGAGCTTCGTCGAGAAGAGCGGCGTGCCGTTCCTCCCGATGAGCATGGCCAAGGGCCTTCTTCCCGACACCCATCCGCAATGCGCCGGCGCGGCCCGCTCGACGGTGCTGAAAGAATCCGACGTCGTCATGCTGATCGGCGCGCGGCTGAACTGGCTGCTCTCGCACGGCAAGGGCAAGAGCTGGGGCGAGGCGCCCAAGAAGTTCATCCAGGTCGACATCGAGCCCCGCGAGATGGACTCCAACGTCGAGATCGTCGCCCCCGTGGTCGGCGACATCGGCTCGGTCGTCTCCGCCTTCAACCAGGCGATGGCGACGGGTTGGACCGCCCCGCCCGCCGACTGGACCAAGGCGATTTCGTCCAAGCGCGAAGAGAACGTCGCCAAGATGGCGCCGAAGCTCATGAACAACAAGTCGCCGATGGACTATCACGGCGCACTCGGCGTGCTGAAGAACGTGATCAAGGAGTATCCCGAGGCGATCCTCGTCAACGAGGGCGCCAACACGCTCGACCTCGCCCGCGGCGTCATCGACATGTACCGGCCGCGCAAGCGTCTCGACGTCGGCACCTGGGGCGTGATGGGCATCGGCATGGGCCAGGCGATCGCCGCCGCGCTCGAGACCGGTCACCCCGTGCTCGCGGTGGAAGGCGACAGCGCGTTCGGCTTCTCCGGCATGGAGGTCGAGACGATCTGCCGCTATAACCTGCCGATCTGCGTCGTCATCTTCAACAATGACGGCATCTATCGCGGCACCGACGTCAACGGCGCCAATGCCGATCCGGCGACGACGGTGTTCGTCAAGGGCGCGCGTTACGACAAGATGATGGAAGCCTTCGGCGGCGTCGGCGTCAATGCGACCTCGCCCGACGAGCTCAAGCGCGCGGTCAACGAGGCGATGGCCTCCGGAAAGCCGACGCTGATCAACGCGGTGATCGACCCGGCCGCGGGCTCGGAGAGCGGCCGCATCGGCAACCTCAATCCGCAGAGCGTCCTGCAGAAGAAGAAGTAAGTCCACCCCTAACCCTTATTTCCCTGCCGGGCGCAGGGGCAGACAGAGTACGGAGCAACACGATGACCAAAGCGCTCACGGGCGTTCGCATTCTCGACTTCACCCACGTCCAGTCCGGCCCGACCTGCACGCAGTTGCTGGCATGGTTCGGCGCGGACGTGATCAAGGTGGAGCGTCCGGGCGTGGGTGACATCACCCGCGGCCAGCTGCAGGACATCCCGAACGTGGACAGCCTGTATTTCACCATGCTCAACCACAACAAGCGCTCGATCACGCTCGACACCAAGAACCCCAAGGGCAAGGAAGTGCTCACCGAACTGATCAAGAAGTGCGACGTGCTGGTCGAGAATTTCGGCCCCGGCGTGCTCGACCGCATGGGCTTCCCCTGGGAGAAGATCCAACAGATCAACCCGAAGATGATCGTCGCCTCGATCAAGGGCTTTGGCCCGGGTCCGTACGAAGACTGCAAGGTCTATGAGAACGTCGCGCAGTGCACCGGCGGCGCCGCCTCCACCACCGGCTTCCGCGACGGCCTTCCGCTCGTCACCGGCGCGCAGATCGGCGATTCCGGCACCGGCCTGCACCTCGCGCTCGGCATCGTCACCGCGCTCTATCAGCGCACGCATTCGGGCAAGGGCCAGCGCGTCACCGCCGCGATGCAGGACGGCGTGCTCAACCTCGCCCGCGTCAAGCTGCGCGACCAGCAGCGCCTCGCCCACGGTCCGCTCAAGGAATACAGCCAGTTCGGCGAAGGCATTCCGTTCGGCGATGCCGTGCCGCGCGCCGGCAACGATTCCGGCGGCGGCCAGCCCGGCCGCATCCTGAAGTGCAAGGGCTGGGAGACCGATCCGAACGCCTACATCTACTTCATCACCCAGGCTCCGGTCTGGGAGAAGATCTGCGACGTGATCGGCGAGCCCACCTGGAAGACCGATCCGAACTACGCCAAGCCGGCCGCCCGCCTGCCGCGGCTGAACGAGATCTTCGCCCGCATCGAGCAGTGGACGATGACCAAGACCAAGTTCGAGGCGATGGAAATCCTCAACAAGGACGACATCCCCTGCGGCCCGATCCTGTCGATGAAGGAAATCGCGGAAGACCAATCGCTGCGCGCGACCGGCACCGTGGTCGAGGTCGACCACCCCACCCGCGGCAAGTACATCTCGGTCGGCAACCCGATCAAGCTGTCGGATAGCCCGAGCGACGTCGAGCGGTCCCCGCTGCTCGGCGAGCACACCGACGAGATCCTGCGCTCGGTGCTCGGCTTCTCGGATCACCAGGTGGCCGAGATCCACAAGTCCGGCGCCCTCGACCCGCCGCAGAAGCAGGCCGCGGAGTAAGACATCGCATCAAGACGACGAAAGGCCGCCGATATCGGCGGCCTTTTTTGTGCGCACCGAGGGAACCGAACCGCGGGCCGGCCGTTACTCCTTCGACCAGCATGCTCTCAGAAGTGCGAGCGGACCGCCTCCACGGCGAGTGACCAGGCGTCACGCCAAAGACCCGTCCAACACTGAAGGATTATCACCCTCCCCGTGGAGGGTGACTAGTCAGTCCGTGTCGGCTTGCGAGCGGGAGGCGTCGCGTCCGGCGCTCGCGGGACACGCCTATTGATTGAAGTGAGGCTGAAATGTTGAGAGATCAATCCTCTGATCGCGCCAAGCGCGAAGCCAACAAGGCGTTCAAGCCTGCCAAGACGCAGAAGCCGATGAACGACTATGCGAAGGACCAGCACTCCCTCAACGAGAATCGCGAGCGACTCAAGGCGGAGCGATTGGCCCGCGAGGCAAAGTCGAAAGACCTGCCCGGAAAAGACCTGCCCGAATAGAAACGTCTTGTCGCTCAATAAAATCACACTGGTGAGCTCAAGCCAGCATCGATGCCACGCTTTGAGCGCTCACCGTGCTCTGTCGGCAAGTTGCTCGCGAAAGAACTTCACCACAGCGGCATCGAACTCGCACGGATACCAGAGCGCGCCTGATGGCGCAGGATCGGATTGGAGCAGCTGAAGGTCCGCAGCCTTGGCAGGCGAAGCAAGACAGCAGAGAATGACGGTAGGAGTCCAACGCGCTCTGCGCAACGGAAGTCCCCCTGTTTCGCGCTCGAGCTGAACGATGAAGAGCAGCGGAATTGCGACTTCGGTTGTACGGCGTACACATCGGGGCTGATCCGCCGTCGATAGCGTTCTCCAATTCAGAACGCATGAATCACAATAATGCATTTTTATAAGACGGAAGGGTCATCTAGCTTGACCGATGCCAAGCCGTATGTCGCGCAATGAAGCGCGACGACGTAGGGACGATACCGATGCGGCTATTTTTTAATCAGACGTCACCATACGCCCGCAAGGTAAGGGGCGCCATTCACGAGCTCGGATTGGAGGACGCAATTCGGCTTGTTGACTTTCGCGCAGCGCACCTGTCATGGCGCTCCGAAAGACCGAGGCTTACCGACTGGTTTGAACGTGCCCGCGTCCGGTCATCCATGATCGCGACACGGCCATGCTGAGTTTCGAGCCCGGAGCGGTCTTCGGTAGCCGCCACCTCGCCGATATTTTCAGCACCGCGCCGATGCGCACTATTTTCGGTGAGCGCAATTCGCTGGCGTCCATGCTTCTGGTCGAGGTCGCGCTGGCCAGGGTTCAAGCGCAGCTCGGCGTCATTCCGACCGAGGCTGCTGCTGCGATCGCCTCCGCTGCACGTCCTGAATTGCTCGACCTCGACGAATTGGCGGCGGGCACTTTGCGCGCCGGTTTGCCGATCGTGAATCTGGTCGAGCAGTTGATCCGGCTCACCGGTAAACCCCATGGCGAATTCGTCCATTGGGGTGCCACGAGTCAGGACATCATGGACACTGCGCTCGTGCTGCAGATGCGCGATGCGCTCGAGCTCGTCCACCGCGACCTGGAGCGCCTGATATCGGCGATTGCGGATCTGGCGCGTATCCATCGCGATACCCCGATGGTCGGCAGGACCAAGCTTCAACACGCGATCCCGATCACCTTCGGCTTCAAGGTTTCCGTCTGGCTGTCGAGCCTGCTGCGTCACAGGCAACGTCTCGCCGAGCTCAAACCAAGGGTCCTGCAGGTTCAATTCGGCGGCGCGGTCGGCACTTTCGCGTCGCTCGGCGACGACGGCGACCGCATCCGCGCGGCGTTGGCCCGCGAACTCGGACTCGGCGAGCCGCTGGTGGCATGGCATGCGGCGCGCGACGCGTTGGCCGAGACGGTATGCCTGCTTGGGCTGATCTCCGCGAGCCTGAGCAAAATCGCAACCGACATCGCGTCAATGGCACAGACCGAGATCAGCGAAGTGCTGGAGCCGGGCGGCCAGGGCCATGGCGCTTCCAGCACCATGCCGCACAAGCGAAATCCAATCGTCTGCGAGCAGATTCTCAGCACCGGACTGTCGTTGCGTCGGCTCGCAAGCGCCATGCTCGACGCTTCGGTCCACGACCATGAACGGGCGACGGGACCGTGGCAAGCCGAATGGTCGCTGTTGCCGGAAGCGTTCCTGCTGATCTCCCGGGCCATGGATAACGCCGTTCGGCTCTGCACCGGACTGGTCGTCAGACCCGATACGATGCAGGCCAATCTCGGGCGGACAAAGGGGCTCATCGCCGCGGAGGCCGTCATGATGGCGCTGGCTCCGCACGTCGGGCGCCATCATGCGCACGAAATGGTGAGTACGGCGTGCACGCACGCCATCGCTTCGGGCCTGACATTAGCCGAGAGCGTTTCGCGCGATCCGGCGGTGACGGCCCACGTCGCGCCGCATGAGATCGAAAAGGCCGCGGACCCGGCGCGGTACGTCGGCCTGTCCGGCCGTGAGGTCGATCGTGTCCTCGCCGCTTGTGCTGATCGGCCAGCTAGCGCCGTGCCAGAGGCGTCACCGCTGACACGGAGCTTGTCCACATGATTCTGAAATGCGCGCGCACGGTCCTCGTCGCAGCGGCGGTACTGACAACGGTGAATGTGGCACAAGCCGAGCCGCCGTTTCCTTCCCGGCCGATCATCCTGGTCGTCCCATTCGCGGCTGGCGGCCCGAACGACGTGATGAGCCGGATCGTGACCGAACACATGTCGCGAAAGCTCGGGCAGCCAATCATTGTCGAGAACGTCGCCGGGGCGGGCGGCACGACCGGCTCAACGCGCGTCGCGAAAAGCGCTCCCGACGGTTATACGCTGGTCAGCGGTCACGTCGGCACGCATGCGGCGTCGGTCGCGCTGTATCCGAACCTTCGTTACGATCCGCTGGTTGATTTCACACCGATTGGCCTGGTCGCGGAAACGCCGATCCTCGTCGTCGCCCGCCGCGATCTCGGAGCAGGTAGCATCTCGGCGTTCATCGCGATCGCAAAGGCGCGCGGCGCGGACCTCACCTTGGCTCATGCGGGTGTCGGTTCGATCAGCCACATCAGCTGTCTGTTGTTCACGACGGTGACCGGGATCAAGCCCGTCGAGGTGCCATATCGCGGATCGGCGCTGGCGATGACCGACCTGACCGCGGGTCGCAGCGACTTCAGCTGCGGACTGCTGGGAGACGTTCTTCCCTTCCTAGGTGACAACAACTTGCGTTTTCTGACCGTTTCGGCCCCAGCACGGGTTCCGCAATTGCCGGACACCCCGACGGCCCGGGAAGCAGGGCTTCCGCAGTTTGTCGCGTCAAGCTGGTTCGCGTTCTACCTGCCGAAAGGCGTGCCAGACGCCATTCGCGACCGGTTCGCCGATGCACTTCGCGCAGCGCTTGACGACGACGGCGTGCGGAAACGGCTTGAACTGGTAGGCTTGATCCTGCCGCCGCCGGATCAGCGAGGTCCCGAACCGCTCAAGCGGCGGATGGCCGAAGAGATCGCGCGCTGGCAGGACATTGTCAAAACCGCGCAGATTCGACTCGATCAATAAGTGCGACCGGCCACTCTAGGATGGCGTTCGCAATGACGCCTCTGGATGTGGCAGCCGTCTAGCAACCCGGCCAGACAAACATCCAACAAAAAAGCCGACACGCATGTCGGATCGGCGCCACGCCGGTCGTCCTCGTGACATGAATGGTCCCTAGACGCCGATCTCGGGCCCATCAAACACTGAGGATAACAACCATGCCCAGCACTATCCGCCTGCACCGCGTTCTCGCCACCAGCCCGGAGAAAGTCTATCGCGCCTTCCTGGAGGCCGATGCGATGGCGAAATGGCTGCCGCCGAACGGTTTCACCTGTACCGTGCATCATTTCGAGCCCAAGGTGGGCGGCACGTTCAAGATGTCGTTCCGCAATTTCACCACGGGCCACAGCCATTCGTTCGGCGGCGAATATCTCGAGCTCGTGCCGAACGAGCGCCTCCGCTACACCGACAAGTTCGACGATCCCAATCTACCTGGTCTGATCGAGGTCACCGTGATCCTGAAGAAGGTCTCGGTCGGCACCGAGATCGACATCACGCAGGCCGGCATCCCCGACGTCATCCCGCCCGAGGCCTGCTATCTCGGTTGGCAGGAATCGCTGCGCAATCTGGCGAAGCTGGTCGAGCCCGAGATCAATCAATAGGCTGGACGCGAGGCTTCGAGCTGAATCGATGTGAGCCGCGGGCACGTTCCGCGGGCTCGTTGCGCTCTGGCGGGGGCGGCTTGATGTGCGTCAAGCCGTCAAAAGGGCAAAACGGCTAGAGTAAGGATCATCTTGGCCGGCCTTGGAGGCGATACGATGAGATCTATCGGATGGTTGCTCATTGCCGGCCTTGCCGCTGGTTTCGCTGCCGCCGCCAAGGCCGAAGAGGTCGACATCGGGAAGGCCGAATTTCAGTCGTCATGCGCGAGTTGTCATGGCGCCGACGCAAAGGGCAAAGGACCGGTCAGCAGCCAGCTCAAGACATCGCCTTCGGACTTGACCATGCTGGCCAAGAACAACAACGGGGTGTTTCCGACCAACGCCGTTTACGAAACCCTGTATGGGTCGAAAACAGTCCCGGCTCACGGCACGCGTGAAATGCCGGTCTGGGGCGAGCGGTTCAACCCCATCATCAACCTGCCTCATGCCGTCGATTCCTATTATTGGCAGAAGGCCGGGCCGCAACATAATCCGGAGGTCGTCGTGCGGACTCGCATCCTCTCCGTGATCGATTACCTGAACCGAATTCAGCAGAAATAGCGGCCAAACAGCGTCGCTCGCCGCCTGCTACCCGGCCTCGCCTGCCGCCCACCGATCGGGGTCCGGACTGTGTCCGATCAGTGCCAAGCCATAGGCGATCGACTCGAACTGATCGCCCGACATCAGACGGTCGTTGCCGAACCGCTCGGAGAACAGCTTTCGCACTGCCGGCACAAAGGAGGTGCCGCCGGTCAAGAACACCTTCTCCACCTCGCGCGCGGTGATGCCGGCCTTGGCCAGCACCTTGTCGACGGTGGCCCCCAGCCGGGCGATGTCGTCGGCAATCCAGGATTCGAATTTCTTTCGCGTGATCGCCGCGCCGATGTCGACTCCGCCGCCCTTGAAACGGAAGTCGACCTCGTCCTGTGCAGACAATGCCACCTTGGCATCGGACACCGCACGGTACAGCGGAAAGCCGAGGTCGAGATCGACGATGGTGATGAAATCCTCGAGCAGTTCCGGCTTCAACGCGGTGCGCGCAAGCTCCCTGAGCTCGCGCAGATCGCCGTTGCTCTTCATCATCGCCAGTTGATGCCAGCGCGCGAGGTTGGTGTAATGGCCGCTGGGGATCGGCAGCACCTTGTCGAAGGAGCGGAAGCTCGAGCCTTTGCCGAGCCGCGGCGAGACGACGCGGTCGACGATGCGGTAGTCGAACGTGTCGCCGGCGATGCCGATGCCTGCATGGCCGAGCGGCTCGGCGCGCAGATGGCCGCCCGCGCGCGAAAAGCGCATCACGGAGAAATCGCTGGTGCCGCCGCCGAAATCCGCAACCAGCACGGTGGCATCGCGCTCCAGCCTTCGCGCAAAGGAGAACGCCGCACCCACGGGCTCATAGACATAGCGGGCGTGGCCGGCACCCAAGCGCTCGAACGCGGCGCGGTAGCGCTGCATTGCCAGCGCCTCGTCGGGATTGCCGCCGGCGAAGCGCACGGGGCGGCCCACCGTGATGGTCGACGTCTCGAAGCCGAACTTGTCGCCGCCATGGCGCGCCAGCGTCCGCAGGAATGCCGCCAGGATGTCCTCGAACTTGAAGCGCTGCCGGAAGACCTGCGTGGTGTTGAAGCTGCTGCTCGCAGCGAACGTCTTGAACGACTGCAGGAAGCGGTAGATGTGGCGGCCTTCGAGGAATTGCTCGATCGCCCACGGGCCGCCCTCGGCCTGGGCGCCGGCGCCCGGCCGGTCCTCCCAGAAGCACAGCGCCGACACGTAGACGCTGTGGCGCTGTCCGCCATGGTCGAAGCGGATGGCCTCGACCCGGCGGTCATCCGCCGCGATGGCTACGACCGTATTGCTGGTCCCAAAATCGATGCCGATCGAGACGGCGGCCGAGGCGCTCGACATGAACCACTCTGACAGTTGATTGGATAGGGGGCGGACCACTAGCGGCTTTGACTTGTCCTGCCAAGGCCCGCCCGTTGCAGTGCGGCCGTAACTTGGAGAGCATCTCTGCGACATCGCTTCGAACCGGATACTTCAGCCTGCCTTTCGCGGCTTTCGGCACTGGAAAGCCCGGGCAGTCCGCAGGCTCCGGCAATTTTATCTCCGAAACGCCCCCGTTAACCCGGCATTATGCTGCGATGCGAGAGTCTTCATGCTGCTATGCAAACAAGAGCATGGACATTGGCATCTGGTATACATAACTTGCCTTTCGAAATGAGACAGCAAGGCTGACTGTCTTCTAGAAAGGGAATTCCGATGTCCAAGACCGCTTCCGTTGCTCTCGCCCCCTCCTCCTCGCTGTTCGCCCGCCTGATGGCCTCGATCGACAGTTTTCTGATGGCAAGCGCCGAGATTTCCAACCGCAACGGCGATCTGCCGCGTTTCGGCCTGTAAGAAGACCCTTCAAGAAGGGCCTTGCCCGCCGGCTGGCAGTCCAGCAGAGGCACGGTTTGATCAAATGGCTCCGCAAGTCGGGGCCATTTTCTTTTGCGCCCGATCCGGGCCCGCCACCACAACTGCGACAATTCGTCCGCCGCCTGCCCCGCCGATCTGATTGTTTGTCTACTGGCATTTCGCATACCATTGGACAAATTTGAACGATTGCACGATCTCAGGTGCAAGACGGGGAAACGTAACGCAGGACGGGAACAGCCGAGGGGCAAACCTGCCGCAACCTTGGCGACGCCCCTTAGCCGAAAGAAGCGGATGCCGCGCGTTATCCCTGCTCATAGAGTTTCTATCGGGACTGCCTTTGGAGACGGCCCATTGGGGTTGACGCCGGGCATGTGAATCGAGATGGGCTGACGCAAGCCGACAGAGAGCGGCTGCGTTCGAGGTTCGACAGGGAGAGAAACAAGATGAAGCCATTCGTTCTGAATGTCGCTCTGGCGGCAATCGCAATGTCGTGCGCCAGCAACACCGCAAGCCGTGCTGCCTGGGAACCGGTCCGTCCCGTCGAATTCGTGGTGCCGGCGGGCACCGGCGGCGGCGCCGATCAGATGGCACGCACCATCCAGGGCATCGTCACCAAGCACAATCTGATGAAGCAGCCGCTGGTCGTCATCAACAAGGCCGGCGGCGCGGGCGGCGAAGGCTTCCTGGATCTGAAGACGTCCTCGGGCAATCCTCACAAGATCATCATCACGCTGTCGAACCTGTTCACGACGCCGCTGGCGACGGGGATTCCGTTCAACTGGAAGGATCTGACCCCGGTTGCGATGCTGGCGCTCGACGAGTTCGTGCTCTGGGTGAATGCCGAAAAGCCGTACACCACGGTCAAGGACTACGTCGACGCGGCGAAGAAGGCACCGGCCGGCTCATTCAAGATGGGCGGCACCGGCTCCAAGCAGGAAGACCAGATCATCACGGTCGGCATCGAGAAGGCGATCGAGGCGAAGTTCACCTACATTCCCTACAAGGGCGGTGGCGAAGTCGCCGTTCAGCTCGTCGGCAATCACGTCGATTCGACCGTCAACAATCCAATCGAGGCGGTCGCGCAATGGCGCGGCGGCAAGCTCCGCCCGCTCTGCGTGTTCGACGCCCAACCGATGGCCTATGACGAGCCGGTCGCCGAGGGCAAGGCCTGGAAGGATATTCCGACCTGCAAGTCGCAGGGCCTTGCAATGGAATATCTCATGCTGCGCGGCATCTTCATGTCGCCCAAGGCCACCAAGGATCAGATCGAATATTACGTCGAGCTGTTCAAGAAGGTCCGCGCCACGCCGGAATGGCAGGATTTCATGAAGAGCGGCGCCTTCAACACGACCTTCCTGACCGGCGCCGACTACGCCAAGTGGATCGAGGCGGAGGAGAAGCGCCACGAGGGCTTGATGAAGGACGCCGGCTTCCTCGCATCGGCAAACTGACGGGGATTTCGACGACGGCTGAGGACGCTGGCCGTCCTCCCGTCTGCCGCGATCGCGAAAGACTGAAATTCCGCCTGGAGGTCCCATGACTGAACGATCCGGATCCGCATCTGGCCCGGCGCACAAGACGCTGGAGATCGGCATGGCGCTGCTGATCGGCGCCTTCGGCCTGGTCGTGATCTTCGGCAGCCTGAAGGCCGGCATCAACTGGGGCGCCGAGGGCCCGCGTGCCGGCTTCTTCCCCTTCTATATCGGCGCCGCCATCGTCGCCTCGAGCGCCATCAACCTGTGGCACGCGCAGCGCGACGACGACGGCCGGCTGTTCGCAGAATGGGGACAGCTGCGCCAGGTCATGAGCGTCGTCGTGCCCACCGCGATCTATGTCGGCTCGATGCCGTTCATCGGCCTCTACGTCGGCTCCATGGTCTTCATCGCCTGGTTCATGCGCTGGCTCGGCGCCTATCGCTGGCTGACGGTTGCCGCGATCGCCATCGGCATGCCGGTCGTGACCTATCTGGTTTTCGAGCGCTGGTTCCTGGTCCCGCTTCCCAAGGGACCGCTGGAGGAATGGCTCGGTCTGTAAGAAGCTGCGCCGTCATCCCCGTTATTGCTTATTGCTGCAGGACGTATCGACATGGAAGAGTTGGCCAATCTGTTTCACGGCTTCGCGGTCGCCCTGCAGCCCTACAACATCATGCTGATGATCATCGGCATCACGCTCGGGGTCATCATCGGCGTGCTGCCGGGGCTCGGGGGCGCCAACGGCGTCGCCATCCTCTTGCCGCTGACCTTCAGCATGCCGCCGACATCGGCGATCATCATGCTCTCCTGCATCTATTGGGGCGCGCTGTTCGGCGGCGCCATCACCTCGATCCTGTTCAACATACCCGGCGAGCCCTGGTCGGTGGCGACCACCTTCGACGGCTATCCGATGGCTCAACAGGGCAAGCCCGGCGAAGCCCTGACCGCCGCCTTCACCTCCTCCTTCGTCGGCGCGCTGTTTGCCGTCATCATGATCACGCTGGTTGCGCCCCTCGTCGCGGGCTTCGCGCTGAGATTTGGTCCAGCGGAGAAGTTCGCGGTCTATTTCCTCGCCTTCTGCAGCTTCGTCGGGCTGAGCAAGGAGCCGCCGTTCAAGACCATCGCCGCGATGATGATTGGCTTCGCGCTCGCCGCGGTCGGTCTCGATTCGATCACCGGGCAGTTGCGGCTAACCTTCGGCATCACCGAGTTGCTCAACGGATTTGACTTCCTGATCGCCGTGATCGGCTTGTTCGGCATCGGCGAGATCCTGCTGACCATGGAGGAAGGGCTGGCGTTCCGCGGCGGCAAGGCCAGCATCAACCTGCGCGTCGTGCTGCAGACCTGGCGGGAACTGCCCGCCTATTGGATGACTTCGCTGCGTTCCTGCCTGATCGGCTGCTGGATGGGCGTCACGCCCGCCGGCGCGACGCCGGCCTCCTTCATGAGCTACGGCATCGCCAAGCGCCTGGCGCGGCGCGGCAACAATTTCGGCAAGGGCGAGATCGAGGGCGTGATCGCGCCGGAGACGGCCGCGCATGCCGCGGGCACCGCGGCGCTGCTGCCGATGCTCTCGCTCGGCGTGCCGGGCTCGCCGACCGCGGCGGTGCTGCTCGGCGGCCTGCTGATCTGGGGCCTGCAGCCCGGCCCGATGCTGTTCGTCGAGCAGAAGGAGTTCGTCTGGGGCCTGATCGCCTCGATGTATCTCGGCAATATCGTGGGCCTGATCGTCGTGCTGACCTGCGTGCCGATCTTCGCCGCGATCCTGCGCGTGCCCTTCGGCATCATCGCGCCTCTGATCCTGGTGCTCTGCGCGATCGGCGCCTATTCGGTGCACAACAGCACCTTCGACGTGATGCTGATGCTGGTGTTCGGCGTGATCGGCTATCTCCTGAAGAAGTGCAACTACCCGCTCGCGCCGCTGGTGCTCGCCATCGTGCTCGGCGACAAGGCGGAGGAAGCCTTCCGCCAGTCGCTGCTGGGATCGCAGGGCTCGCTGGGCATCTTCTTCTCCAACGGCCTCGTCAGCACGATCATGGCGCTCGGCCTGGTCGCCCTGTTCTGGTCCGCGATCCAGGAAGGCTACAGCCGCCTGCGCATGTCGATGGCGTGAGGCGTGATTCGCCCCGCCGCCACTGCCAAACCGTCGCAGGCTGAACTGCTGGGATAACGAATTCCAGCAAGAGCGCCCTCGTCCAACGCTCCCAGCCGGCAGCGCGCGAGCAGCGCATGAGCGGAAAATTCTCCGCACGCACCAACTTTTCCCGCACCCTCCGGGCGGCACTTTCTTGGTGAAAATACCCATTAAATCAACTATTTGCATGACTTCCTAGCCATTCCCATCGGCACGCGGGCAGCACGCGGGTCTTTACAATCCGGCGCTGATGGCGCATGTGAACAGGCCCGCGTTATTTCGCCGCACCTCCCCGTCCTCAGCTTGAATCTTGGCATAATGCATACCAGGATGCGGGCCAGCGCATGCATAAAAATGATCGGCGCGTTCGGGAGGGTTTTTAATGACGGACATGGTGCATTCGGCAGCGGCCCCTGGTGTCGCGCGCGTAAGCGACGCCTATCGGTGGACGCAGCTGGCGGTTGGCGTCGCGGCGATGGTGATGATCGCCAATTACCAATACGGCTGGACGTTCTTCGTCCCTGACATCCAGAAGACGTTCGGCTGGGATCGCGCCTCGATCCAATGGGCCTTTACGCTATTCGTGCTGTTCGAGACCTGGCTGGTGCCGATCGAAGGATGGTTCGTCGACAAATACGGTCCGCGAATCGTCGTGCTGGTCGGCGGCGTGCTCTGCGCCATCGGTTGGGCGATCAACGCGCAGGCCACCACGCTCAACGGCTACTATCTCGGCATGATCATCGCGGGCATCGGCGCCGGCGGCGTCTACGGCACCTGCGTCGGCAACGCGCTGAAGTGGTTTCCGGACAAGCGCGGTCTTGCCGCGGGCATCACGGCCGCGGGCTTCGGCGCAGGCTCCGCGCTGACCGTCGCGCCGATCCAGGCCATGATCAAGGACAGTGGCTTCCAGACCACCTTCCTCTATTTCGGCCTCGGCCAAGGCCTCATCATCTGCATCCTCGCCTTCTTCCTGCTCGCGCCGAAAGCCGGCCAGGTGCCCAACGTGGTGGCGAACGCCAATCTGCTGCAGACCCGCCGTAACTACCAGCCGACCGAAGTTCTGCGTCAGCCGATCTTCTGGCTGATGTACTTCATGTTCGTGATCGTCGGCGCCGGCGGCTTGATGGTGACGGCAAATCTGAAGCCGATCGCGGCCGACTGGAAGGTCGACAACGTGCCGGTCACGCTGATGGCGGTGACGATGACGGCAGTGACCTTCGCGGCGACGATCGACCGCGTGCTCAACGGCCTGACGCGTCCGTTCTTCGGCTGGATCTCCGACATGATCGGCCGCGAGAACACGATGTTCATCGCCTTCGGCATGGAAGGTTTCGGCATCTGGATGCTCTACCTCTGGGGCCACGATCCGATCTGGTTCGTGCTGCTCTCGGGCTTCGTGTTCTTCGCCTGGGGTGAGATCTACTCGTTGTTCCCATCGACCTGCACCGACACGTTCGGCGCCAAGTTCGCGACCACCAATGCCGGCCTGCTCTACACCGCGAAGGGCACCGCCGCGCTGCTGGTGCCGATCGCGAACTACATGCAGCAATCGTCGGGCACCTGGGACGCCGTGTTCATCATCGCGGCAGGCGCCAACATCCTGGCTTCGCTGCTGGCGATCGCGGTGCTCAAACCCTGGCGTAAGGTCGTCGTCGCGAAATCGACCGTCTGACACTCCACCACATTCACCAAGCAAGACGCCCGGCCGCACGGCCGGGCGTTGTCGTTTGCGGACGATGCCATGCGCCCCCTCCGACAGGGAACCGGCGCCGTTCTGCAGAGAGGACGCCAAGTTAGGGCTTGCAATCTGGAATATCGTATACCAATCTCCGGCTAGCGCCTGCGACGATAAGCCACAATCTTTGCGACATCAGGTCATCTTGCGATCCTGTGTTGCAGCCAATCAGGCGCGTTGGGAGGTTCTCGATGATTTCCAGCCCGGATGGCGCCGTCACCGCCGCGCCGCTTCGCACAGGTTTCCGCTGGCTCCAGCTCGGCATGGGCATCGTCTGCATGGCGATGATCGCCAATCTGCAATATGGCTGGACCCTATTCGTCGATCCGATCGACGCCGCCCACCATTGGGGGCGCGCCGCCATCCAGCTCGCTTTCACCATCTTCGTCGTCACCGAGACGTGGCTGGTGCCGGTCGAGGCCTGGTTCGTCGACAAATACGGCCCGCGCATCGTCATCATGTTCGGCGGCGTGATGATCGCGCTCTCCTGGATCCTCAACTCCTATGCCGACTCGCTCACCCTGCTCTACGCAGCCGCGATCATCGGCGGCATGGGGGCGGGCGCGGTGTACGGCACCTGCGTCGGCAACGCGCTGAAATGGTTTCCGGATCGCCGCGGCCTTGCCGCCGGCGCGACCGCCGCTGGCTTCGGCGCCGGCGCCGCGCTCACCATCGTGCCGATCGCCAGCATGATCGCATCGAGCGGCTATCAGCACGCCTTCCTCACCTTCGGCATCGGCCAGGGCGTGATCGTCTTCGCACTCGCCTTCTTCATCCAGCCGCCGCGGCTCGCGATCCCGCCGAAGAAGAAACAGCTCAATCTGCCGCAAACCAGGATCGACTTCACCCCGCCGCAGGTGCTGCGCACCTCCATTTTCTGGGTCATGTACCTCGTCTTCGTCATGGTCGCCTCGGGAGGCCTGATGACGGCGGCGCAGATCGGCCCGATCGCGCACGACTTCAAGATCGCCGACACGCCGGTCACGCTCGTCGGCTTCCAGATGGCGGCGCTGACCTTCGCGATCTCGCTCGACCGCATCCTCGATGGTTTCGGCCGTCCGTTCTTCGGCTTCGTCTCCGACACGATCGGCCGCGAGCACACCATGTTCATCGCGTTCGGCACCGCCGCCTTGATGCTCCTGACACTGTCAGCCTACGGCCACATCCCGCAGGTCTTCGTGCTGGCGACCGCGGTTTACTTCGGCGTGTTCGGCGAGATCTACTCGCTGTTTCCCGCCACCTGCGGCGACACTTTCGGCTCGAAGTTCGCAACCACCAACAACGGCATGCTCTACACCGCAAAGGGCACCGCCTCCCTGCTCGTTCCGCTCGCAAGCGTCATCTCGGCTGCCTATGGCTGGAAAGCCGTGTTCGTGGTCGCGGTGGCCTTGAACGCGACGGCGGCGCTGATGGCGCTGTTCGTGATCAAGCCGCTGCGCCGCTCCTTCATCCTCGGCAAGGAAGCCGAGAGCACCGAGGCCGCAACCGGTCGCGCCAAGACAACCGCAAAGACCGAGACGGTCTGACCGCCGCACGCTTTCGCGCAAGGGGAAAGGGGCGCAGCGATGCGCCTCTTCCTCCTCTCCTTGCGTCAAATGTCAGTATTGCTGTCGCAAGATTTTTCGGATCACCCAAATGCAGCGCTTGACGATTGGCATTATGTATACCACACTTCTCCCAACATTCACCCAGGGAGGTTGCAATGCTGGTCGGAGACATTCTGCGCAAGAAGACGCCGCGCGTTGTCACGGTGCGAATGAACGAAACGGTGGGCATCGCCGCCAAGCTGATGCGCGCCAACAACATCAGCGCTCTCGTGGTCAAGGACGTGGTCCGCTCCGAGGGTAACACTGCGGTCGGCATGTTCACCGAGCGCGACGTGGTGCGCGCCGTCGCCGAGCACGGCGCGAACGCCGTCAACGTCAAGGTCTCGCAGCTCGTCTCGGTGCAGCAGCTCGTGTCCTGCGCCTCGAGCGACACGATCGAGCAGGTCCGGCATCTGATGAACATTCATCACATCCGCCATTTGCCTGTGATCGACGATTACAGCCTCGTCTCCGTCATCAGCATGCGCGACATCGCAGCCGCCATGGACGAGGCCATCAACGGCAAGCCGCAAGCGGCAGCCTAAAAGCGCCAAAACTTCCCCTGTGACTACCGGCCCCGGCTCGGATCCTTCCGAGCCGGACCGGATCTTTCGTCCCAAATTCCGGCTTCCGCTGCTTCGCGAGGACTTCATGAAGATCTGCATCTACGGCGCCGGCGCGATCGGCGGATATCTCGGAGTTCAGCTCGCGCGCGCGGGCGCCGATGTCAGCCTCATCGCACGCGGCGCCCACCTTACCGCCATGCGCGAGCGCGGCCTGACGCTGCTCGCGGGCGAGGACAAGCACACCGTTCATCCGCGCTGCACCGACGACCCCGCCGAACTCGGCGTGCAGGACTACATCATCATCACGCTGAAGGCGCATTCGATCACCGGCGTGATCGAGAGGATGCAGCCGCTGCTCGGGCCGCACACCCGCATCGTCACCGCCGTCAACGGCATCCCCTATTGGTACTTCTACAAGCACGGCGGCCAATACGAGAACGCGACGCTGGAGAGCATCGATCCCGGCGGGCGGCAGTGGCGCGAAATAGGCGCCGAGCGCGCCATCGGCTGCATCGTCTATCCCGCAACCGAGATCGAAGCGCCCGGCGTGATCCGGCACGTCTACGGCAACAATTTCCCGCTCGGCGAGCCCTCGGGCGAGATCACCTCGGACGTCACGCGCATCGCCGATCTCTTCGTCGCCGCCGGGCTGAAGGCCCCGGTGCTCGACCGCATCCGCGACGAGATCTGGCTGAAGCTCTGGGGCAATGTCTGCTTCAACCCGATCAGCGCGCTCACGCACGCCACGCTCGACGTGATCTGCACCGATCCGGCAACGCGCTCGCTGTCGCGCGCGATCATGGTGGAGACGCAGGCGATTGCCGAGACGTTCGGGGTCAAATTCCGCGTCGACGTCGAGCGCCGCATCGAGGGTGCCCGCAAGGTCGGTGCCCACAAGACCTCGATGCTCCAGGATCTCGAGCGCGGCCGCCCCATGGAGATCGACCCGCTCGTCACCGTCGTACAGGAGATGGGCCGCCTTACCGGCATCCCGACGCCCGCGCTCGACTCGGTACTGGCGATGGTGACCCAGCGCGCCCGCATCGCCGGCCTCTATGACGGCGTCTCGACGCCGGCAGATCCCCGCGCATTGGCGGTGGCGTGATGACGACCGCGGTGAAGAAGTGGCTGCGCTTCCGTCATGCCGGCGCGACCGGTTTCGGCATGCTGACGCCATCGGGCATCAGCGTCCATGAAGGCGAGATGTTCGGCCGCAACGCCGCGACCGGCAAGAGCCTGGCGCTCACGGAGGTCGAGCTGCTCGCGCCGTGTGCGCCCAGCAAGATCGTCGCGCTCTGGAACAATTTTCACGCGCTCGCGGCCAAGCTCAACCAGCCCGAGCCGCCGGAGCCGCTCTATCTGCTCAAGGCCACCACCACCATCACGTCGCCGGGCGCCGTGATCCGCCGCCCGTCCTACTACGACGGCAAGACCACCTATGAGGGCGAGCTCGGCATCGTCATCGGCAAGACATGCGCGCGTGTCTCCCCGGGCGAGGCCGACGGCTTCATCTTCGGCTACACCTGCGTCAACGACATCACCGCAAACGACATCCTGACCAGCGACCCCACCTTCCCGCAATGGGCCCGCGCCAAAGGCATCGACGATTACGGCCCGTTCGGCCCCGTGATCGCAACCGGTCTCGATCCCGCAAGACTCACGGTCCGCACCATCCTCAACGGCGCAGAGCGGCAGAACTACCCGATCTCCGACATGATCTTTTCGGCGCAGGAGCTGGTCAGCAGGATCTCCCATGACATGACCCTGCTCCCCGGCGACCTCATCGCCGTCGGCACCTCGGTCGGCGTCGGCGTGATGAAGGAGCCGGTGAACATCGTGACCGTCGCGATCGACGGCATCGGCGAGCTCACCAACGAGTTTCGGCTGTAGCGGCGAACACGGCGCAGTAGCCCGGATGAGCGAAGCGACATCCGGAGAGGTCTGTCGTGTCGCACTTCGCTGTCGCGGGACTCATGCGGGCTACGACCTTACCTCTCTCTCTCCGTCATTCCGGGGCGCGCAAAGCGCGAACCCGGAATCCATCGAGCGGCAGTGACGGTCGATAAATGGATTTCGGGCTCGGCGCTTTGCGCCGCCCCGGAATGACGGCGGGAGAGGCAGCCCCGCTCGTCGGGAAAAATCTACCGTAGCCCGGATGAGCGAAGCGACATCCGGGACGATCGATCGGCAAGAACATCCGTAAACATCACATCTTCGCGCGCCAATGCCGCCGACATGCCCCGCGCACGCCGCAACTTGGACGCATTCGGCCGCCCTTCTGTGAGGCGTGTCTGGGGGCACGGCATGGCCGTGTTTGGGCCAAACCTTCTAGGGGTATCACTGTGAAGAAGATTGTATTTGCTCTGGGTGCCACGCTTGCTCTGGTGACGGCCGCGAACGCTGCGGATCTGCCGCGTCGTCAGCCCGTGCCGGTCTACCCGGCCGAGCAGGCGCCGATCGGCAAGATGCCGATTGGCAAGAGCCCGGTTGGAAAGGCTCCGATCGGCAAGGCGCCGGGCCCGGTCGCAGCGCGCTACTGACGCGCCGCGCAAACCAGCGTAGGCGGCCGACAGTCGAGGGGCACAGCGTGACGAACAAACCTGATCGATCGGGATCCTGCATCCTTGCGGGGCTCGCGCTCGCGGCGATGATCGCGTGCCTGATGCCCTCGGCTTCGGCGCATGAGGCGAACAAGCGCGTTGCCGACGCCAATGCGCTTGCCACGACCGGCTCCACGCCGCGGCCGGCGCCGCAATCGACGCGGCGCTCCGTCGCGCGCGCGGAGAAAGGTCCGTATTACGTCGACTTCCGCGCCCGCACGGCCGCAAGCTGGGGCCATGCTTTCGTCTGGTACGGCAAGACCAGCGAGAAGGCGGTCGAGGTCGCAGGCCTCACGCCTGCCGGCGACACGCTCGCTTACGTGCTCGGTCATATCACCTTCGTGCCGTCAGAGACCGGCGCGAGCTACGGCGATCTCGATCCGGACTATCTGACCGCGAGCTATCGCGTCTATCTGAACGAGGCCGACGCCAAGCGCGTGTTCGCCTATATCAAGAAATTGCAGGCCAGCTCGCCAGTGTGGAACGCCGAGACCGTCAACTGCACCGGCTTCATCGGCGACATCGCCGAGTTCATGGGCCTCGAGGTCCCCAACCGCTGGCAGCGCCCGGAAAACTTCGTCAACCGCCTCAAGGAAATGAACGGCGGCCGCCAGATGGTGCGGCTGTCGGCGGAGTAGCCGCCCGTTCCAAACTCGGTGTCATTGCCCGCGAAAGCGGGCAATCCAGTATTCCAGAGACAGCAAGGCTGAAACCGACAAGCCGCGGCGTACTGGATGCCCCGGTCAAGCCGGGGCATGACAGTGTTTGGTGTGGCAACAATTTGCTCGCCCGTCGGGCAAAACACCCCGCCAATTCCTCCCCCTCGCCTGTCAAGCCCCGCTTGCGCAAATATTCTACTTTACCGAATTTCTGATTTATCGTACAAGCAAAACACCCTGGCCCGAGACAAGGGGCGGATCGCGATCGTCACGAACCGCGGGCTGGGCAGCGATGGACGCGACGGCGTCGGGCGCGAAGCGCATTCAGGGCGGGTAACCGTGAGCAAGGCGCTTTCCGCGCATACGACCCGGCGCCGACAGCGTCTTCGCATGGCTTCGGGCGTGAGCACGCGCCAGCGTTCGAAGCGACATGCGAGGACGTGCGCGGACGGCCAAGTCGTGTGGTCCTGACGCCCGGGGTCTGTGCGTCAAGTCCTGCGGTGATGCCGCGACCAACCGGTACGCGCATCGATCATCCGCAAGGCGACGGGGGCAATAGTGCAACGCTCCCCGAGGAGAGCACGAAGTACGCCGTAAACCATTGCGCAGGGAAGGCCGGGCGTTCGGCTCACCTGTGGTCCACCCCGTGTGCATCTTTTCGCGCACGGATCGCGGGTGCCAGCCGGCGCCCGGCCTTCCCTGCGCCCTTGTCTCGATAGGGGCGATGCGATCAGCAAGACTCGGGCGGAACATGCCGCGAGAGGGCGAAGGTGTGTCTGCGATCTGAAAGCTGACGAAACGAGCGGTCAATCATTTGTCCGTGCCCCGGACGCAGCGCAGCGTCTCGATGGCGATGCGAAGCATCGTCCAGTGGGACGGCGCGCTGCAGAGCGGCGCCCCATCTCTCGGATTGTTCGTGGAACATGGGTCCCGGCTCTGCGCAGCAACGCTACGCGCTGCAGCGCGTCGGGGACACCAGACCGAGTGGCGCTGCCACGTCCCTCGTTGCGTCCCGATTACCGCCCCACGGAATCCCTCATCCCCCGCATGATTGCCCCGCCCTTACCGCAAGCCGATCCAAATAGACATTTCCCGACCCCGGCGGCATCCTGCGCCATCAACCGATAACAGAGCGCCATGAGCGGCAGGGGGAAACAGACAATGTTGCAGACACGGTTCACCAAACTCGTCGGCGTCGAGCACCCGATCGTCCAGGGCGGCATGCAATGGGTCGGCCGCGCCGAGCTGGTTGCCGCCGTCGCCAATGCCGGCGCGCTCGGCTTCATCACGGCATTGACCCAGCCGACGCCGGAGGATCTCAGGAAGGAAATCGCGCGCTGCCGCGACCTCACCGACAAGCCGTTCGGCGTCAACCTCACCATCCTGCCCGCGATCAAGCCGCCACCCTACGCCGAATACCGCGCCGCCATCATCGAGAGCGGCATCAAGGTGGTCGAGACCGCCGGCAACAAGCCGCAGGAGCATGTCGACGAGTTCAGGAAGCACGGCGTCAAGGTCGTGCACAAATGCACCAGCGTGCGCCACGCGCTGTCGGCCGAGCGGATGGGTGTCGATGCCATCTCGATCGACGGCTTCGAATGCGCCGGCCATCCCGGCGAGGACGACACGCCCGGCCTGATCCTGATCCCGGCCGCCGCCAACAAGGTCAAGATCCCCATGATCGCCTCGGGGGGCTTCGCCGACGCGCGCGGCCTGGTCGCGGCGTTGGCCCTGGGTGCCGAAGGCATCAACATGGGCACCCGCTTCATGGCGACCAAGGAGAGCCCGATCCACCAGCTCATCAAGGAGAAAATCGTCGCCAATGACGAGCGCGAGACCGAGCTGATCTTCCGCACCATGCGCAACACCTCGCGCGTCGCCAGGAACGAGATCTCGACGAAGGTCGTCGCCATGGAGAAGGAAGGCGCCAGGTTCGAGGACATCCGCGAGCTCGTAGCGGGCGCCCGCGGCAAGATGGTCTACGCGACCGGCAATTCCGACGAGGGCATCTGGTCGGCCGGCCAGGTGCAGGGCCTGATCCAGGACATCCCGAGCTGCGCCGAGTTGATCTCCCGCATCGTGCGCGAGGCGGAAGCGATCATCCGCAGCCGGCTGGAGGGCATGATCGTTCAGCCGCAACGCGAAGCCGCGGAACAACAACTGCAAGAAGCGAGAGCATCATGAAAGCCTATGTCTATGGCGCCAACGGCGCGACGATCTCCGACGTCGCCCAACCAAAGCCCAAAGGCACGCAAGTGCTGGTCCGCGTCCGCGCCTGCGGGCTGAACCGCGCCGACACCGGCATGCGCAAGGGCCACGCCCATGGCGCGGCCGGCGGCGCCGGCACCGTGCTGGGCATGGAGTGGGCCGGCGAAGTCGCCGAGATCGGGCCGGATGCCAAGGGCGTCAAGATCGGCGACCGCATCATGGGCTCGGGCGCCGCCGCGTTTGCCGAATACGCGCTGGCCGATCACGGCCGGCTATTTCATGCGCCCTCGAACATGAATTTCGAGGAGGCGGCCACCCTGCCCGTCGCGCTCGCGACGATGCACAACGCCGTCGTCACCGTCGGCGGCGTGCAGCCTGGCCAGAGCGTGCTGATCCAGGGCGCGAGCTCCGGCGTCGGACTGATGGCGATGCAGATCGCAAGGCTCAAGGGTGCAAAGCTCGTGATCGGCTCGTCGACCGATGCCACCCGCCGCGGCCGGCTGAAGGAGTATGGCGCCGATCTCGCGGTCGACAGCTCCGATCCGACATGGGTCGACGAGGTGCTGAAGGTGACCAACGGCGAAGGCGTGGACCTCATCGTCGACCAGGTCTCGGGCAAGGTCGCCAATCAGAACCTCGCGGCTACCAAGGTGAAGGGCCGTATCGTCAATGTCGGCCGGCTCGGCGGCACCCATGCCGATTTCAATTTCGACCTGCATGCGGCCCGCCGCATCGACTATGTCGGCGTCACGTTCCGCAGCCGCACCATCGAAGAAGTCCGCGAGATCTTCGAGGAGGTCCGCAAGGACATCTGGGGCGCGGTGGAGTCGCGAAAACTGCAGCTGCCGATCGACAAGGTGTTCGCGTTCGACGACATCGATAGGGCATTCGAGCACATGGAGGCGAACAGGCATCTGGGGAAGATCGTGGTGACGTTATAGGGGCGGCGGGTGGAGCGATGAGACCATCATTCCGGGTTCGCCTTCGGCGCCCCGGAATGACAGCCCGTCAAGCTCCCCGCTCCTGCAACTCACTAGCGACTACTTCTGTGGATCACCGCTTGATGTTCACCCACGCCCTGCTAAATCCCCGCCATGACCTCCCAGCACGACAAAACCTCGGTCGCCGCGATCTCGATCGTCGCCAGCGGCGCCATGGCGGCGGCCAAATTCGCGGTCGGGATCGCGATCGGCTCGCTTGCGCTGATCTCCGAGGCCCTGCATTCCACGATCGATCTGGTCGCAACCATCATCACCTGGGCGGTGGTGCGGGTGTCCGACAAGCCGGCGGACGAGGAGCACCATTACGGCCACGGCAAGCTGGAGAGCGTCTCGGCGCTGGGCGTCACCGCCCTGCTCTACGTGCTCGCCGGCGGCATCCTGGTCGAGGCCTATAGCCGGCTGAGCGAAGGGACCCCGCCGCCGACCATTTCGGCCGTGCCGTTCGTGGTGTTGGTGATCGACATCGTCGTCAATCTCTGGCGCGCCCGCGCCCTGCACCGCGCTGCGCGGGAGACCCGGAGCCAGGCGCTGGCGGCGGATGCGCTGCATTTCGCCTCCGACGTGATGGGCTCGTTCGCCGTGATCGCGGGCCTGATCCTCGCCGGCCTCGGCTTCTGGTGGGGCGATGCGGCCGCAGCCGCCGCAGTCGCCGTGATGATCGCCCTGCTTGGGCTGCGCATGGCGGGCTCGACCGTACAGACGCTGGTCGACCGCGCCCCCGAGGGCGCGCACGAGAAAGCCACGGCCGCGATCCGGAGCGTGGCCGGCGTGATCGATATCGAGCGGCTGCGGGTGCGCATGGTCGGGGCGACCACGTTCATCGACACCATCGCCAAGGTGCCGCGGACCTATCCGATCGACCGTGTCGAGGACATCAAGCGCAACGCGCAAGCCGCCGTCAGCAAGGCGTTCGGGGACGCCGACCTCACCTTCGCCGCGGTGCCTGTCGCCCGCGACAACGAGACCGTGCGCGACCGCATCATGGTGATCGCGCGCAACTCCGGGCTCGCCATCCACCACGTCACGGTGCACGATCTCGGCGCCAAGCTGATCGTCAGCATCGACCTCGAGGTCGACGGCGGAATGCAGCTCGACGCCGCTCATGACGTCGCCAACGCCCTGGAGCGCAACATCCAGGAGGAGTTCGGCGACGACGTCGAGGTCGACGTCCATATCGAGCCGCTGGAACCGGAACTGCCGTTCGGGGTCGATGCCACGCCGGAACGGGTGCGGACGATCGCGGCCGCGCTGACGGAATATGCCGCCGGCGGCGAGATCCACGACATCCACAATGTCCGTGTCCGCAACACCGATGCCGGGGAGATCGTCAACTTCCACTGCCGCGCCACGCCGTCGATGAGCGTGATCAAGGTGCACGAGCATGTCGACGCGATCGAGCGTGCGCTGCGGCGCGCGTTCCCGAGCGTGAAGCGCGTGATCAGCCACGCCGAGCCGCCGCGCGCGTGACGCGCGCACGAGACGAAGAACGTGCAGGGAATTCCACGTTCTCGTTTCGGACTCCTCGCGCCCGTGAGTTTGCGGACGCACGACGCGGAAACTGCACATTGGATAAGAATAATTTCGCGTTAACGATTCGTTGACTCTCGACAGCCCGCGAAAACTGGATTCAAATCGCTGTGATTCGGAAGCGATGTGGGGCTGCTTCCGGACTTCAGTTGCAAGCTGGTTTTCAGGGGGCCGAAGGCATGTCGCGTGCAGACGCCGCGAACGCGTGCGTCCAATCCGATTCGATCAAGGGATTGGCGCAATCGATCGCGAAACCTGCCTATCATCGGCTCTTGATCGCAGAGCCGGCGCTTCGTCGCGCCGTGCCGACGCTGATCATCGCTTTCCTGATCACGATCTGTCTCGGCGCATTCGTTCAGGTGGTCGACCAGACCCGCCAGAAGCGGCTGGTGATCCGCCACGACATCTCGGCGCTCGCCGATCTGCTCGCCGAACGCATCGACCGCCTCACCTCCGTGCGGCAAGAGCGGATCAAGAACATCGAGAGCCTGCCGGCGCTGCTGCCCGACCTGATCCCGACCTGGGGCACGGCCTCGGGCCGCCACGTCATCGTCACCTCGGCCGGCATCGACCGCCGCGTCCTCGCCCGCGTTCCGATCGACAACGATCCGTCAGGCAACGACCGCCTGCTCGATGCGATCACCACGGCACAACTGCTCGCGGCGCCGACGCGCGACGGCAACATTGCCGACATGACGCTGCCGAGCGGCAACGCCGCGATGGCGACCTCGCGGCAGATCAAGTCGATGCCCGGCTTCGTCACCGTGATCCAGGAGCGCAACGAGCCGATCTGGGGATCGGACGCGGCGCTTTCGGTGACGCTGTCGGCGACGACGGGCTTCGTCGTCCTGATCCTCGGCTTCGCCTTCCACTGGCAGTCCACCCGCGCCCGCGAGGGCGACCTCATCAACGACGCCGTGCGCGGCCGGATCGACACCGCGCTCAACCGCGGCCGCTGCGGCCTGTGGGACTGGGACCTCTCGCGCGGCCGAATCTTCTGGTCGCAGTCGATGTTCTCGATGCTGGGCCTCGACGGCCGCCACGAGCTCCTCACCTTCGGCGAGGTCAACGCGCTGGTGAAGTCGGACGACATCGACCTGTTCGCCATCGCCGATCAGCTCATCTCCGAGAAGATCGACCACATCGACCAGACCTTCCGCATGCAGCACGTCGACGGCCACTGGATCTGGCTCCGCGTCCGCTGCGAGAAGACGCGCGGGGCGACCGATTCCAGCGTGCACCTGATCGGGATCGCCGTCGACATCACCGAGCAGAAGAGCCTCGCCGAGAGGACGGTGGAAGCCGACCTCCGCCTGCGCGACGCCATCGAGACCATTCCGGAAGCCTTCGTGCTCTGGGATGCAAGCGACCGCCTCGTGCTCTGCAACTCGCACTTCCAGCGCCTGCACAAGCTGCCCGACACCGCCGTCATTCCCGGCACCTCCTACGAGACCGTGCTCGAGGTCGGCCGCATGCCGGAGGTACGCACCCGCCACAACGAGACCGCTGCCCAAGGCCCTGGCGCGCGCACCTTCGAGGCCCAGCTCGACGACGGCAGCTGGCTGCACATCAGCGAGCGCCGCACCAAGGACGGCGGCTACGTCTCGGTCGGCACCGACATCACCCGCATCAAGGAGCACGAGCAGAAGCTGGTCGACAACGATCTGCGCCTGCGGGCCACCGTCATCGACCTCAAGCGTTCGCAGGCCGCGCTGGAACGCCAGGCGGTCGAGCTCGCCGATCTCGCCGAGAAGTACCAGCGCGAGAAGACCCGCGCCGAGGAAGCCAACCAGACCAAGTCGAAATTCCTGGCCAATATGAGCCACGAGCTGCGCACGCCGCTCAACGCCATCATCGGCTTCTCCGAGATCATGGGCTCCGGCATGTTCGGCGAGCTCGGCAGCGAGAAGTACCAGGAGTACTGCCAGGACATCCTCACAAGCGGCCACTATCTGCTCGAGGTCATCAACGACATCCTCGACATGTCCAAGATCGAGGCAGGCCGCATGAAGCTCGACATGGAAGAGCTGGACCTCGCGCAGACGCTGGCGGAGTCGCTGCGGGTCGTCACCGGCCGGGCCCAGGACAAGTACCTGACACTCGACGCCGATATCGCAAAATCCATCTCCGTCGTCGCCGACCGCCGCGCCACCAAGCAGATCATCGTCAATCTGCTCTCCAACGCCGTGAAGTTCACGCCCGACGGCGGACGCATCGTGGTGCGCAGCCGGCAGCTCGACGACAGGATCGTGCTGATGATCGCCGACACCGGCATCGGCATCGCGCCGCATTCGCTGACCCGGCTCGGCCGCCCGTTCGAGCAGGTGGAGAGCCAGCTCACCAAGACCTATCACGGCTCGGGCCTCGGCCTCGCGATCGCGCGTTCGCTCGCGCAGCTCCACGGCGGCTCGATGCGGCTGCGCTCCAAGCTGGAGGTCGGCACCGTCGTGCGCGTGACCCTGCCGCGCGACGCCGTCAAGGCGGCGTCCGGAATATCGGCCGCGGCTTGATCCCTACAGTTGCAGCTTCGGCGCCACTTCGCGCGCGACATTGACCAGGGCCGCGATCAGCGGCGTCATCGGATCGCGCTGCGGGATCACCATGCCGATGCTGTAATTGACGTCGGGATCGACGATCGGGATCGAGCGCACCGTGTCGGACAGACCGAGCGTCTCGGCGAGCTTGGCCGGCATCACGCTCGCCCAGCGCCCCGTCTTGACATGCGTGAACAGCACCAGCAGGGAGTTCGAGGTCAGCGTCGGCGTCGCCTCGGCGCCGACCGAGCGCAGCGCCCGGTCGATGATGCGGCGGTTCTGCATGTCAGGTGTCAGCAGGCAGAGCGGCACCTGCCCGACCTCCGTCCATGTCACCGTCTCGCGGTCACCGAACATCGCATCCGGCGCGGTCAGGAGACGATAGCTCTCATTGTAGAGCGGAATGGTACGCACCTTGCCGATCGGCTCGTTCTCGATATAGGTCAGCCCCGCGTCGACCTCGAGATTCTCGAGCAGCCCCAGCACCTCGGACGAGGTGGTGGACTGGATGCGGAAGCGCACCTCAGGATGCCGGGCGCGGAACGGCGTCGTCAGCGCGGCGACCATGCCGAGCACGGTCGGGATCGCCGCGATGCGGATCTCGCCGGAGAGCTGGTGCTTCAGCCCGTTGATCTCGTCGCGCATGGCGCGGGCATCGCCGACGATCCGCCGCGCCCAGTCCAGCGCCCGCTCGCCTTCCGGGGTAAAGCCCTGGAAGCGGGACCCGCGCTGGACCAGCATCACACCGAGGATCTCCTCGAGCTGCTTGAGCCCGGTCGACATCGTCGGCTGCGTCACGCCGCAGACCTCCGCCGCGCGTCCGAAATGGCGCTCCTTCGCCAGCGCCAGCAGCAGTTCAAGCTTGTCGAGCAACCGAACGTCCCCTCGAATTCTGTCGTGGCATGCAAGCTAGCACGCCTGCCCTCTCCCAAACACGCAAAAACGCGCTGCGGAACGCCCAAATTGCAATTTCGCATCGTGTGATCGCATTCGCCAATCGATTGAAATCCGCAATCGCCGCACGGAACAGCTTTATTGATCCTCGAATGATTCCAACTAGTTTGCGGCCAGGGAACGCTCAGGTCGAGACGAATAATGACAGCGGTTTACGAGCCTTGGAACGAGACGCGCGGCGCCGAAATCATCGCCGAACATGCGAGCCAGGAGGGCGCGACGCTGGTCATCCTGCACGCGCTGCAGGAGGCATTCGGCTACGTACCGGAGGCCGCCGTTCCCATGGTGGCGCAAGCGCTCAATCTGTCGCGTGCCGAAATCCATGGCGTATTCACGTTCTACCATGATTTCCGCCACAAGCCCGCCGGCCGTCATGTGCTCAAGCTCTGCCGTGCGGAGGCCTGCCAGGCCGCGGGCGGCGATGCGTTGGCTGCGCGCGCGGAAGTAAGGCTCGGCGTGGCGCTCGGCAACACCACGGCCGATGATCGCGTCACGCTGGAGCCGATCTACTGCCTCGGCCTGTGCGCGACCGCGCCGTCCGCGATGCTCGACGGTCGCCTCATTGGCCGGCTCGATCAGAAGCGCCTCGATGCGCTGGTCGCGGAGGCGCAAGGATGAGCATCCGTCTCTACGTCTCACGTGATGCCGGCGCGCTCGCCGTCGGCGCCGACGAGGTTGCGCTGGCATTGGAGCAAGCCGCCGCGAAGGGCGGTGTGGCCATCGATATCGTCAGGACCGGCTCGCGCGGCCTGTACTGGCTGGAGCCGTTGGTCGAGGTCGCAACGCCGCAGGGCCGGATTGCCTTCGGCCCCGTCACCGAGACCGACGTAGCGTCCCTGCTCGACGCGCTCGCCGGCAACACGCCGCACCTGTTGCGGCTCGGCGCAACCGACGAGATCCCCTGGCTGAAGCGTCAGACCCGCCTCACCTTCGCCCGCTGCGGCGTGATCGATCCGCGCTCGCTCGACGACTACCTCGCCCATGGCGGCTACAAGGGCTTGCAGCAGGCACTGTCGCTCGGCACGGATGCGATCCTCACCGAAGTCACGGCATCGGGCTTGCGCGGCCGCGGCGGCGCCGGCTTTCCGACCGGCATCAAGTGGAAGACCGTTGCGCAGGCCAAGGCCGACCGCAAGTTCATCGTCTGCAACGCCGACGAAGGCGACAGCGGCACCTTCGCCGACCGCATGATCATGGAGGGCGATCCCTTCCTGGTGATCGAAGGCATGACCATCGCCGGCATTACGGTCGGCGCGACCAAGGGCTATATCTACATCCGCAGCGAATATCCGCACGCGGTCGAGGCGATGAACGCTGCCATCGTGGTCGCCAGGCGCGGCGGCTATCTCGGCGACAAGATCGGCGGTTCAACGTACAGCTTCGATCTCGAAGTCCGCGTCGGTGCCGGCGCCTATGTCTGCGGCGAGGAAACCTCGCTGCTGGAAAGTCTCGAAGGCCGCCGCGGCATCGTGCGCGCCAAGCCGCCGCTCCCCGCGCATCACGGCCTGTTCGGCAAGCCGACCGTCATCAACAACGTGCTGTCGTTCGCCGCCGTCCCCTTCATCCTCGCCGAAGGCGCCAAGGCCTACGCGGATTTCGGCATGGGCCGCTCCCGCGGCACGATGCCGATCCAGCTCGCCGGCAACATTCGCCATGGCGGTCTGTTCGAGACCGCCTTCGGCGTGACGCTCGGCGAGCTCGTCGACGACATCGGCGGCGGCACGCTCACAGGCCGCCCGGTTCGCACCGTGCAGGTCGGCGGGCCCTTAGGGGCCTACTTCCCCCGGACGCTGTTCGACACGCCGTTCGATTACGAGGCCTTCGCCGCGCGCGACGGCTTGATCGGCCACGGCGGCATCGTCGTGTTCGACGACAGCGTCGACATGCGCAAGCAGGCGCGCTTCGCGATGGAGTTCTGCGCGGTCGAATCCTGCGGCAAGTGCACGCCGTGCCGGATCGGCTCGACCCGTGGCGTCGAGACCATCGAGAAGATCATCAACGGCGAGCGCGTGAGCGAAAATCTCGCGCTGGTCGAAGACCTCTGCAACACCATGAAATTCGGCTCACTCTGTGCGCTGGGCGGCTTCACGCCTTACCCCGTGCTCAGTGCGTTGAAGCATTTCCGGGAGGATTTCGTCCCGGCACCGACCACGCTTCAGGCCGCGGAATAGGAGAACGACGATGTCTCTGATCGAGGAAATCGACTACGGCACGCCGGCTTCCAAATCGAAAACGATGGTGACGCTGACCATCGACGGCAATGAGGTCACGGTGCCCGAGGGCACCTCGATCATGCGCGCCGCGATGGACGCCGGCCACCAGATCCCAAAACTCTGCGCGACCGACATGGTCGACGCGTACGGCTCCTGCCGTCTCTGCCTCGTCGAGGTCGAGGGCCGCGCCGGCACGCCCGCGTCCTGCACCACGCCGGTGATGTCCGGCCTCGTCGTGCACACCCAGACCGAGCGGCTCAAGAAGCTGCGCAAGGGCGTGATGGAGCTCTACATCTCCGACCATCCGCTCGACTGCCTCACCTGCGGCGCGAATGGCGACTGCGAATTGCAGGACATGGCCGGTGCAGTCGGCCTGCGCGACGTGCGCTACGGCTATGAAGGCGAGAACCACGTCTTCGCCAAGACACCTGGCAAGTCGGACGGTCGCGCCAACGACCACTGGATGCCGAAGGACGAGTCCAACCCCTACTTCACCTACGATCCCTCCAAGTGCATCGTCTGCTCGCGCTGCGTCCGCGCCTGTGAGGAGGTACAAGGCACCTTCGCGCTGACGATCTCCGGCCGCGGCTTCGACAGCCGCGTCTCGCCGGGCATGAGCGAGAGCTTCCTCGGCTCCGAATGCGTCTCCTGCGGCGCCTGCGTGCAGGCCTGCCCGACCGCGACGCTGACCGAAAAATCCGTGATCGAGATCGGCCAGCCCGAGCACTCCGTGGTCACCACCTGCGCCTATTGCGGCGTCGGCTGCGCCTTCAAGGCCGAGATGCGCGGCGAGGAAGTGGTGCGCATGGTGCCCTACAAGGACGGCAAGGCCAATCGCGGCCATTCCTGCGTCAAAGGCCGCTTCGCCTGGGGCTACACCAACCACAAGGAACGCATCCTCAACCCGATGATCCGGGATCGGATCGAGGATCCCTGGCGCGAAGTGTCCTGGGATGAGGCGTTCTCGTTTGCTGCAACCAGGATGCGCGGCATCCAGAAAAAATTCGGCCGCGACGCCATCGGCGGCATCACCTCATCCCGTTGCACCAACGAAGAAACCTACCTGGTGCAGAAGCTGATCCGTGCCGGGTTCGGCAACAACAATGTCGACACCTGCGCCCGCGTCTGCCACTCGCCGACAGGCTATGGTCTCTCCACCACCTTCGGCACGTCCGCCGGCACGCAGGATTTCGACTCGGTCGAAGATACCGATGTCGTCGTGATCATCGGCGCCAATCCGGCCTCCGCTCACCCGGTGTTCGCCTCGCGGCTGAAGAAGCGGCTGCGCCAGGGCGCCAAACTGATCGTGATCGATCCGCGCCGCACCGAGATGGTGGAATCGCCGCATGTGAAGGCGCTGCACCTGCCCCTGATGCCCGGCACCAACGTCGCGGTGATGACTGCGCTGGCGCATGTCATCGTCACCGAAGGCCTCGTCAACGAGACGTTTGTGCGTGAACGCTGCGACTGGAGCGAGTTCGAGGAATGGGCGGCGTTTGTCGCCCAGCCCAAGAACAGCCCGGAAGCCACGGCCATCCTCACCGGCGTCAACCCGAAGGACCTGCGCGAAGCAGCTCGCACCTACGCGACCGGCGGTAACGGTGCGATCTATTACGGCCTGGGCGTCACCGAACACAGCCAGGGCTCGACTACCGTGATTGCGATCGCGAACCTCGCGATGGTCACGGGCAATATCGGCCGCCCCGGCGTCGGCGTGAACCCGCTGCGCGGCCAGAACAACGTGCAGGGCTCCTGCGACATGGGATCGTTCCCGCACGAGCTGCCCGGCTACCGTCACATCTCCGGCGATGCTGTGCGCGACCAGTTCGAGGCACTGTGGAACGTCAAGCTTAACCCCGAGCCGGGCCTGCGCATTCCCAACATGTTCGATGCCGCGGTCGAAGGCACCTTCATGGGGATCTACGTGCAGGGCGAAGACATCCTCCAGTCCGATCCGAACACCTCGCACGTCGTCGCGGCGCTGTCGGCGATGGAATGCGTCATCGTCCACGACCTCTTCTTGAACGAGACCGCAAACTACGCCCATGTCTTCCTGCCCGGCTCGAGCTTTCTCGAGAAGGATGGCACCTTCACCAACGCCGAGCGCCGCATCCAGCGCGTTCGCAAGGTGATGACGCCGAAGAACGGCATGGCCGACTGGGAGGTCACGATCGGCCTCGCCAAGGCGATGGGTTTCGAGATGAACTATAGCCACCCCTCGGAGATCATGGACGAGATCGCGGCGCTGACGCCGACCTTCGCCGGCGTCTCCTACGCCAAGCTCGACGAGCTCGGCTCGGTGCAGTGGCCCTGCAACGAGAAGGCGCCCGAAGGCACGCCGGTGATGCATATCGACGGCTTCGTTCGCGGCAAGGGCAAGTTCGTCGTCACCGAGTATGTCGCGACCGACGAGCGTACCGGCCCACGTTATCCACTGCTGCTCACGACGGGCCGCATCCTCAGCCAGTACAATGTCGGCGCGCAGACGCGGCGTACCGAGAACGTGGTCTGGCACGCCGAGGATCGCCTCGAGATCCATCCCCACGATGCCGAGCAGCGCGGCGTGCGCGAGGGCGACTGGGTGCGGCTGAAGAGCCGCGCCGGCGAGACCACGCTGCGCGCCGAGATCACCGATCGTGTCGCGCCCGGCGTCGTCTACACCACCTTCCACCATCCGGATACGCAGGCCAACGTCATCACGACCGACTATTCGGACTGGGCGACCAATTGTCCCGAATACAAGGTCACGGCGGTGCAGGTGTCGCCCTCGAACGGCCCGTCCGACTGGCAGAAGGCCTACGACGCGCAGGCGCGGCAATCGCGCCGCATCGCGCCGGCCGAGGCCGCGGAGTAGAGGCATGCACGTCCCGGTCCTGGCGATCGATCGCGAAATCTGGCGCAACGGCGTGGCGTCCGAAGGAACGCGATTGATTCCGGAAGAGACGCCGCTGGCACTGACCTATAATGGCGGCACCTATGCCGTCATGATGGGAACGCCGCAGAACCTGGAAGATTTTGCCGTTGGCTTCAGTCTGAACGAAGGCATCATCAAGTCGGTCGACGACATCAAGTCACTCGAGATTGTTCGCCTCGACGACGGCATCGAACTCAGAATGTGGCTGGCGGCGGAGGATGCGGCGCTCATCAGCGAGCGCCGCCGCCATGTCGCGGGCCCCACCGGCTGCGGCATTTGCGGCATCGAGTCCATCGCCGAAGCCGTGCGCCCCGCGGCGGTCGTGCCGCACGATCAGACCTTCACGCCCGGGCAGATCATGGCGGCGATGCAGGCCATCGCGCCGCTGCAATCGATCAATTTGCAAACCCGCGCCGTGCACGCAGCCGCATTCTGGTCCCCTGCCGGCAGCATCGTCGCGCTGCGTGAGGATGTCGGCCGCCACAATGCGCTGGACAAGCTCGCCGGCGCGCTGGCACGCAGCCGCACGGATGCTCACGGCGGCATGGTGCTGCTGACCAGCCGCGTCTCGGTCGAGATGGTGCAGAAGGCGGCCGCAATCGGCGCCCCGATGATGATCGCGGTCTCCGCGCCCACTGCGCTCGCAGTGCGCACTGCGGAAGCCGCCGGCATCACGCTGATCGCGATCGCCCGGCAGGACGGATTCGAGATATTTACGCACGGCAGCCGGATCGTGGCTCGCCATGCCACGGAGGTTGCCGATGTCGCCTGACCGTCTGATCTACATGGCCAACCAGATCGGAACGTTCTTCCGCAGCCAGGGCCATGGCAAGTCCGTGCCGGGCATTGCCGAGCACATCAGGAAATTCTGGGATCCCCGCATGAAGCGCGCGATCTTCGCCCATCTCGATGCCGGCGGCGCGGGCCTCGAGCCTGATGTGCGCGAGGCGATCGCCTCGCTGAAGCAGGCTACGCCCCTTCCAGCAGCGCCCTGAACACGCGCCGCACCTCGCTTTGGGTCTCCTTCACGCGCGCCTCCAGCGACGAGAAGTCCGGCGCGTCGCCGGCCCGCGCCATCACGCGCTGCAGATCGGTGCCGGCGGTTTCCGGCTTGAAACGGTCGCTGACGCACAGCCGCAGGATCTGCGTGAGGTCATGATAGAGCCGGGCTGCAGCTCGCAATATCTCGGTCTCCGACTGCGAGAGCACGCCGAGCCTGCATGCGTTCTCCAGCACCTGCATGGTGCTGACGTCGAGAATCTCAGGCTTGTCGTGCGCGTGCACGAGCTGGAGATATTGCGCGATGAAGTCGATATCGACCATGCCGCCGGCGGCATGTTTGAGATCCCAGCAATCGCCCTCGCCCTTCTCCTGGGCGATCGCGCGCCGCATGTCGGCGACGTCATTGGCGGTGATTCCAGGGTCGCGTCGGCGGGTCAGGACGTCGCGGATGACGCGCTCGATCCGTTCCCGAAATTCGGGCGAGGCCGACACCACGCGGGCGCGCGTCAACGCCATGTGCTCCCAGGTCCAGGCCTCGTTGGCCTGGTAGTCCGCGAACGAAACGAGGCTCGAGGCCACGGGACCCGCGCGTCCCGACGGACGCAGCCGCATGTCGATCTCGTAGAGCACGCCGTAATTGGTGCGCGTCGTGAACGCGCTGATCAGGCGCTGGGTCAGCCGCGCGAAATAATGCGCGCCCTGAAGCGATTTCGCGCCGTCGGAGTCCGGATTGTCGCTGTCGAAATCGTAGAGCAGGATCAGGTCGAGATCCGACGAGGCCGTCATCTCGCGGCTGCCGAGCCGGCCCATCGCGATGATCGCAGTCTCCTGCCCCTCGATCCGGCCGTGCTGGGCGGCGAAGCGCTCCGCGACGAGGCCGTGCACGGTGTGGACGATGCCTTCGGCGACATCGGCAAAGGCCGTGCTCGCCTGCTGCGCCGAAACGGTGCCGGAGAGAATCCGCGTGCCGATCAGGAACAGGCTCTCCTGCCCGAACAGGCGCAGGCGATCGAGGAATTCTTCGTACGAGCCGGCATCCTGCACGGTCGCAGCCAGCCGCCCCGACAATTCCTGCCGGTCCGGCATGGCGCCGAAGAAGCGCGGATCGATCAGGCCGTCCATCAGTTGCGGCTGCCGTGCCAGCATCTCGCCCAGTCGCGGCGCCGCGCCCAGCACCAGCGCGACCAGCGCAACGAGGTCGCGGTTCTGGCCGAGCAGCGTGAACAGTCGGCCGCCGCGCTGAAGTGCGCCGAGGAAATGGTCGAACGCCACGACGGCGCGATCCGGCTCCTCGGCGTGGGCGAGCCCGTCGATCAGGGCCGGCACGAATTCGATGAAGGCGTTCCGCGTCGCCTCATTGCGGAACACGCGATAGTCGCCAGTGATCCAGTCGCGCACGGTCTGCGCGACGGCGGCGGGCTTCTTGAAGCCGAGCATTGCGAGGTGCTGGAGCAGCCTCGGATCGTCGGCACCCGCACCGTAGTCGAGTGCAGGAAGCTTGGCGGTCCCGGTCGGATCGTCGCCCTCGAAGAGCTTTTCGTAGTGCCCCTGCACGATCTTGAGATGCCGCAGCAGATCGCTCGCGAAGGCCTCGCGATCCGGATAGCCGAAGAAGCGCGCGAAACGCTCGACCGCGTCCTTGTCTTCGGGCAACGTATGGGTCTGCTCGTCGGCGATCATCTGAATGCGATGCTCGACCCGGCGCAGGAATTCGTACGCAATGGTCAGCTCGTCGCGCGCGGCAACGGTAATCCAGTTGCTGGAGGCGAGAATGTCGAGCGCCTTCAGCGTCGGCCGCACGCGTAATTCCGGATGGCGGCCACCTGCGATCAATTGCTGGGTCTGGGCGAAGAACTCGATCTCGCGGATACCGCCGCGGCCGACCTTGACGTTGTGTCCCTCCACCGCGACCTCGCTCTGGCCGCGATAGATCTGCATCTGCCGCTTCATGTCGTGGACGTCGGCGAGCGCGGCGAAGTCGAGATGCTTGCGCCAGACGAAGGGCGCGATCTCGGCGAGCATCGCCTCGCCCGCCCGGGGATCGCCGGCGCAGGCGCGCGCCTTGATCATCGCGGCGCGCTCCCAGGTGCGCCCTTCCCGCTCATAATAGTTCAGCGCGGCGTCCCGCGAGATCGCCACTTGCGTCGAGGACGGATCGGGCCGCAGGCGCAGATCGACGCGGAAGACGTAGCCGTCGTAAGTGCGCTGCTGCAGGATGCGGGCCATTCCTTGCGTCACCCGGACGAAGAACGGCTGCGGTTCGATGTCGGGCGCAAGCGTCGTCGCCTCGGGGTCGAAGAACACGATGAGGTCGATGTCGCTGGAATAGTTCAGCTCGCCCGCGCCCATCTTGCCCATCGCGAGCACGATGAGCCCGCAGCCCACTTCGGGCGCCTCGGGATTGGGTGGCGAGAGCTTTCCGCGTGCGGCTTCCTGCCGCAGCAGATATCGCAGCGCCGCCTGCACCGAGGACACCGCGACATCGGTCAGCGCCGCCGTCACCCGCATCACCGGCCAGACGCCGCCGATGTCGCACAAGGCCGTCAGCAGCGCGGCCTCCGCTTTCATGCGGCGAAGCAGCCGCATCACCTCGACCTCATCCGCCGCCGCGAGCACCGCATCCCTCGCCTCAGCGATCAGCGCCGTCAGATGCGCATCCGGATCGCATTCGAGCAGCCGGATCAGGCGCAAGGCATCGGCGCGCACCAGATCGAACAGATAGGGTGAGAACTCCGCGATTCCGGCGAGGATATCCCTCGCGAAGGGATGGGCCAGCAGCGCGTCGAGACGGGCTGCTTGGGCCAGCTCGAGCTCGCTCAGCCAGCTTTCAAGACGTCGTTCGTCGGTTGTGGAAGCGGCAATATGGGGAGCTTCCGCAAAGCGCGCGGCCAGCTTCTCGCCATGCTTGTCCGCGTTTCCCGGCGCGGAGTGGTTCATGCCACCTTCTGTGGCACATCCGGTATTGGCGGAGCAACCCTGTCGCCGGCACTGAGGCGCGCAGGCAACACCAGCGTGGCGACGAGGCCGGGCTGGGCATCGCCCAGGCGCAATTCGCCGCCGTGCAACGTCGCGACCGCCGAAGCGAGGCTGAGACCGAGACCGGAGCCCGGCAGCGTGCGGCTGGCTTCCAGTCGGACGAATCGCTCGACGGCATGCTTGCGATCGCCCTCGGGGATCCCGGGACCGCGATCGGTGACGCTGAGCAGCACCTGGTCGCCATCGCGCCTGGCCTCGATCAGAATTGGCCGGGCGTCCATGCTGACCACGGTTCCGCCGGTCTGCGCGACCGGTTTGCCGTATTTGATCGCATTCTCGACCAGATTGGCGAGCGCCTGGCTGACCAATTCGCGGTTGGCGTGAACCGGTGCCGGCTCGGCCCTCACGTTCAAGGTCATGCCGTCGTCCTCGGCGAGCGGCTCGTAGAGCTCATGGATTCCGTTCGCCACCTCGGCCGCGTCGAAATCGTCCATGTTGCCGCGCGCCTGGCCCGACTCGGCGCGCGCGATCATCAGCAGCGCGTTGAAGGTGCGGATCAGGCCGTCGGATTCCTCGATGGTGCGCTCCAGCGCCGCGCGGTAATCGGCTTCGCCGCCCGATCGCGCCAGCGCCTCCTCGGCGCGGTTGCGCAGGCGCGTCAGCGGCGTCTTGAGATCATGCGCGATGTTGTCGGAGACTTCCTTGAGCCCCGCCATCAGCGCCTCGATGCGCTCCAGCATGGCGTTGAGGTTCTCGGCGAGGCGATCGAGCTCGTCGCCGCTGCGCCCGACCGGCAGGCGCTCGCTGAGATCGCCGGACATGATGCGCTGAGTCGTTCCCGTCATGGCATCGATGCGCCGAAGCACGCGGCGGGCGACGAACACGCCGCCGGCGAGGCCGAGCACGACGACGATCAGGACCGACCATTGCGCGGCCTTGGCGACGATGCCGAACAGCCGCCGCCGTTCGGCAAGGTCGCGGCCGATCAGGAGGCGAAAGCCGTTCTCCAATTCGGTGACGCGCACCAGCGCGCGGTGGTCGCGGTCGTCGGCGTCCTCGAGGCGCCGGTAGGCGGTCTCCGACCAGCCGCGCGTCGCCATCACCCCGGGCGCCAGTGAGCCGACATTGCCGGCAATCGCCTGCCCGGTCGGCGTGGTCACGAGATAGAGGTTGGCGCCCGGCCGCAGCGCGCGATACTCGATCGCGAGAACGAGGCCGCGCAGGCCGCGTCGGCCATAGATCTCGCTGATCTCCGAGGTCTCGGCATTGACCGTCTGCGTGATCTCCTCGGTGATGAGGCGCCGCGTATTCCAGGCGAAATAGGCCAGCAGCGAGGCCGCGAACATCGCGAACAGCAACAGATAGACCAGCGTCAGCCGGAACGCCGTGGTGCGGACGAGTTTACCGAATGCCGTCACGGATCATGTATCCCGCGCCGCGGATGGTGTGCAGCAGCGGCCGCTCGAAGCCCTTGTCGATCTTGGAGCGCAGCCGTGAAATGTGCACGTCGATCACGTTGGTCTGCGGATCGAAATGATAATCCCAGACGTTCTCCAAGAGCATGGTGCGCGTCACCACCTGGCCGGCATGCTTCATCAAATATTCGAGCAGGCGGAATTCGCGCGGCTGCAGCGTCAGCTCGTCCTTGCCGCGGGCGACGCGATGGGAGAGCCGGTCGAGCTCGAGATCGCCGACGCGGTAGAGCGTGTCCTCGGCGGGACCGCCGCGGCGGCGCGACAGCACCTCGACCCGGGCCAGCAGCTCGGCAAAGGAATAGGGTTTGGGCAGATAGTCGTCGCCGCCGGCGCGCAGGCCCTTGATGCGGTCGTCGACCTGTCCGAGCGCGGAGAGAATCAGCACCGGCGCCGTGTTGCCCTTGTCGCGCAGCGCACCGATCAGCGACAGGCCGTCGCGCTTGGGCAGCATGCGATCGACCACCAGCACGTCGTAATCGCCGTTCTCGGCCATGGCGAGGCCTTCCTCGCCGTCGGCGGCGTGATCGGCAATGTGTCCGACTTCGCGAAACGCCTTCACGAGGTAATCGGCGGATTCACGGTCGTCTTCAATGATCAGGAGGCGCATCGTGCGTTCGGCGGCGGTCAAGGAGGTCAACCTTCTCTAAACATGGCGCGAGCGGCAATCGCATGCAAGCCGAGGGGGAGACTCTGGCATCGAGAAAAAGGCGGGCGGTGAAGCTGGGGGGACTTCACCGCCCTAGGCCTTCCGACGGAGGGGGGCGTAATTCCACCGGAAGGTAGACAGGGGAAGCGAAAATTACGCTGCTTCCCCGAAGGGCGCCGACGGCGGGGGCGACTGATGCCGGCGACGCCCTTCATCTCGAGAGCATCCTTAAGGCTTACCCCTTGGCGATGGGCACGGCGACGAAGCGCGACTGGCCGCCGCTCTTCACGCGCATCAGGACGCTGTTCTTGTTGTCGGTCCGCGCCGTACTGATGGCATCGCGGACTTCGCCGGCGGTGGCGACGCTCTTGCCGCCGACCTCCAGAATCACGTCGCCTTCCTTGAAGCCGCGTTCGGCCGCAGCGCTCTTCGGATCGACCTGGGTGACCACGACGCCTTCCTTGCCGGCACCGGCCACGGAGTTGGCGGGCGCGACGGTCATGCCGAGCTTGGGCACGTCGGTACCCTTGTTGGCGCCCTTGCCGCTGTCGCTGTCAATGTCAGCCTTGGCTTCCACCGTGTTCGGCAGCTGGCCGAGGGTAAGGTTGACGACCTTGTCCTGGCCCTTGTGCAGCACGTTGAGCTTCACGGTCGCGCCGGGCGCCATGCCGCCGATGGTGCGGGCGAGTTCGCGCGCGTCCTTCACGGCCTCGCCGTTGACGGAGGTGATCACGTCGCCGGACTCGATGCCCGCCTTCGCGGCCGGACCGTTGGCCTGCGGCTCCGCCACCAGCGCGCCCTCGGCCTTCTTCATGCCGAGGCTGTCGGCGATGTCGGACGTCACGGGCTGAATCTGCACGCCGATCCAGCCACGGCTGACCGAGCCCTTGTCCTTGAGCTGGGCGACCACGCTCTTCACGGTGCTCGCCGGGATCGAGAAGGCAATGCCGACGCTGCCGCCGGAAGGCGAGTAGATCGCGGTGTTGACGCCCATCACCTCGCCGTTGGTGTCGAAGGCCGGACCGCCGGAATTGCCCTTGTTCACGGGCGCGTCGATCTGGATGAAATCGTCATAGGGGCCGTTGCCGATGTCGCGGCCGCTGGCCGAGACGATGCCCGCGGTCACGGTGCCGCCGAGGCCGAAGGGATTGCCGACGGCGAGCACCCAGTCGCCGATCCGCGGCTTGGCGTCGGCGAGCTTGGCGAACGGGAAGTTCGAGCTGCCCTCGACCTTGATCAGAGCAAGGTCGGTGCGCTGGTCGGTGCCGATCACCTTGGCGGTGTAGGTCTTGCCGTCGTCGGTGGTGACCTCGACCTTGTCGGCGCCGTCGACCACGTGATTGTTGGTCACGGCATAACCGTCGGCCGAGATGAAGAAGCCGGAGCCCTGGCCCTGCACCACGCGACCACGGCCGCCACCCTTCAGACCGGGGATGCCGTCCGGACCGCCGAAGCGGCGGAAGAAGCGCTCCATCGGCGAGCCCGGCTGGAACGGCGAAGAGGAATCGTCGCCGTCATCGTTGCTCGCGGTCTTCTCCTTCATGTTGACCTTCACCGAGATCACCGACGGCTTCACGCGTTCGACGACGTCGGCGAATCCGACCGGACGCTCGACCTTGCGGACCTCGTTGTTGACCTGCGCATGCGCCGGGCTCGAGAACAGATCGGCCGGCGAGGTCGAGGGGCTGAAGCCGTACACGGCGGCGCCGAGACCGGCGACGACCGAGGCCATCAGCGCGATCTTGCGCGCGGAGAACACCGACGGGCGCGGCTGCCGGTAGGAGGGAAGGTTCGAGAGGTCGGGACGGTCGGTCATGCGGAGATCTCCAGGGCCTTGAAATTCATTGGCGCCCGATGGCGGCACCTTACGGACCTGAACATGGGGGCTCCCGCCTTACCGCGCGCTGGCGGCGGGGTTAAACTTTTGTAATGAAGCGGTGAGGCGGATGCGGCAGTTCAGCGCAGCCCGAAAATCGTGATCTTACAGGAACTTAATCGAGTTCCCGCAATGCCTCAAAACGCGATTCTTTGGCGCCGCCTAGCTCGCCTTGACGCTGACGATGAACTCGTCGACTTCGCGCTTCAAGGTTTCGGCCTGCTGCGACAGGTCGACCGCGGAATCCCTGGCCTCGGCGGCCATGCGGCCGGTCTCCGCGGAGGTCGAGGTGATCTGGACGATATGGTTGGAGACGTCGTCGAGGGTGCCGCGCGCGGCGTCCTGGGCGCTGCGCGTGATCTCCTGCGTGGCATTGCGCTGCTGGGCCGTATCGACCTCGATGCCGGACATGATGGACGAGATCTCCGACAGCGTCTTGGAAATGCCGTCGATCGCGCCGCGCGTTTGTGCGGTGATGCCTTGAATGCTGGCGACATGGGAGGTGATCTCCTCGGTCGCCTTGCTGGTCTGATGCGCCAGATTCTTGACCTCGGAGGCAACCACCGCGAACCCTCTGCCGGCCTCCCCTGCCCGTGCCGCCTCGATGGTGGCGTTCAGCGCCAGCAGATTGGTCTGCGATGCGATCGCCTGCACGAGTTGCACGACCTCGCCGATCTTGTCGGCGGCATCCGGCAGCGTGTGGATGGTGTCGCGGCTCTTCTCCGCCTGGGACGCTGCGCCCTCGGCACGTTGGGTCGCGTCCGTGACGCGGCGGCTGATGGTGCCGATCGAATTCGTCATCTCCCCGGCGGAACCTGCGACTGTCTGCACGCTGGTGCTGGCCTGGTTCGCGGCGCTCGCGACCGCGTTGGCCTTGGTGCTGGTGTCGTTGGCCGTCCGCGACAGCGTCTCGGCGTTGCTCTTCAGATGCACGGCCGATGACGCCACGCTGTCGACGACGCTGGCGACGAGATCATTGAAGCGCTTGATCCGGTCGTCCAGGAATTTCGATCGCTCGGCCTGGTGCTGCGCTTCTTGCATCTGCCGTTCGGTGAGGTGGCGCCGCTCGAGGCCGTTGGTCTTGAAAACCTCCAGCGCACCGGCGAGCAGGCCGATCTCGTTGGTGCGGCCGAGCCCGGGCACGGGCGTCTCGAATTTCTGGTCGGCGACCTCGCGCATGGCATGCACGATCGCCGCGAGCGGACTGAGGATGCCGTTGCGCACGGCGAACCAGGTGGTGAGACAGATCGCGACGGCAACGACGGCGATCACGCCGCAGGCAACCAGGAAGTAGGAGAACGCGGTCTGCGCCTGCTGATAGATCTGCATGGCATGGTCGCGTGCAGGACCGCTCAGCGCGGCGAAGTCCGAGGACAGGCTAGTGATCTCGTTGTTGAGATAGAGCACCGCGATGAAGCCAGTGCCTCCGCCGATTCCCAGCAGGAACAATAATGCGGCGACGACGGCGCCGACCAGGAAGCGGATCGTCAGATTGCTGTTCGCGAACATCGGGGACTCGGAGTCTGGAATCACATCTCGCGACAAGCTTCCAGACAAAGGTCAACATAGCATGAAGCACGCGCGAAGCGGGCCGGCGGCCTAGTTCATGACGTCGCCAGGACGATCCTAAAGCTCGGGAAATCTAGGAAGATTTCGCATCGTCCGACATCAACGCAGCGAGCCGTGCCTTCTCGTCGGGCGAGAGTGGCGGGGCCGGTACGTCTGCACCACTGCGCGCACGACGCCGGATTTGCAGCCATAGCGCCACGCCGCCCCCGATCAGCAGCACCGGCCCGAGCAGCCACAACAACAGGGTCTGCCGCTCGAAGCGTGGCTTCAGCAGCACGAACTCGCCATAGCGGGCGACCAGGAAGTCGAGCACCTGCGAGTTGCTGTCGCCGGCACCGATGCGCTCGCGCACCAGCAGCCGCAGGTCGCGCGCCAGCGGCGCATCGGAATCGTCGATCGACTGGTTCTGGCAAACCATGCAGCGCAACTCGCGCGACAGCTCGCGTGCGCGGGCTTCCTTGGCGGGATCCGACATGATCTCGTCGGGCTGCACCGCGTGCGCCGCAGGCAAGGCCAGCAGCATCAGCAGGGTGAACGCGGCCATCATCCGACGCATCGGATCACTCCGCAGGCTGGAGGCGCTGCTTGGCCCGCGCCGGCTTCGGCGCGCCGACCCGCAGGCGCCGGTCGGACAGCGAGAGCACGCCGCCGAACGCCATCAACACCGGCCCCCACCAGATCAGGAGCACCAGCGGCTTGTGATAGATGCGCACGGCGATGGCGCCCTCGGCCGTGGCGTCGCCAAGCGAGATGTAGAGCTGGCTCGCGCCGCGCGTCAGCAGCGCGGCCTCGGTGGTCGACGAGCCGCGAGTGGTGAAGCTGCGCTTGGAGGGCGTCATGACGCTGAGGGTCCCGCCATCACGGCTGACGTTGAACTCGGCGATCATCTCGCGGTAGTTCGGGCCCTGACGCTGAAGCACCCCGTCGAGCTTCACGTCGAAGCCGGCGATGTGGACGACGTCGTTCTGCTTCATGGTTGCGATATGTTCGCTGTTCCAGGTCGTTTCGCAGACGATCCCGATGAGCGCCACGCCGAGGCCGGCATGCGCGAACGCCGTGCCCCAGACCGAGCGCGGCAGGCCGCGCGCCCGGTGCAGCACCGTTGCGAACGGCAGCCGCACGAGGCCGGTGCGCTCGACGATGTCGGTGACCGCGCCGGCGATGACGAAGATGCCGAGGCCGATCGCCAGCGGCGCCAGCGCACTGCCGCCGCGCGCCCAGCCCCAGGCAATGGCGACGGCAACGAGCCCGGCAACGCCCGCGGCTAACAGACGCTGCATCACGCCGAGCAGATCGCCGCGCTTCCACGCCATCATCGGCCCGAACGGCACGGCCAGCAGCAACAGGGTGAACAGCGGCGCGAAGGTGAGATTGTAGAAGGGCGCACCGACCGACATCTTGAAGTCGGCGAGCATCTCCATCGCCAGCGGATAGAGCGTGCCGAACAGCACAACCGCGCAGGCGACCGTGAGCAGCAGATTGTTCAGGACAAGCGCGCCCTCGCGCGAGATCGGCGCGAACAGGCCGCCCTGCTTCAACGAGGTGGCGCGGCCCGCGAACAGCGCCAGGCTGCCGCCGATGAACAGGCAGAGGATCAGCAGAATGAACACGCCGCGGGTTGGATCGGTGGCAAAGGCGTGCACCGAGGTAATGACGCCCGAGCGCACCAGGAAAGTGCCGAGCAGCGACAGCGAGAAGGTCAGGATCGACAACAGGACGGTCCAGACCTTCAGCGCGTTGCGCTTCTCCATCACCAGGGCGGAATGCAACAGCGCGGTGCCGGAGAGCCACGGCATCAGCGAGGCGTTCTCGACCGGATCCCAGAACCACCAGCCGCCCCAGCCGAGCTCGTAATAGGCCCAGTACGACCCCATGGCGATGCCGAGCGTCAGGAAGATCCAGGCGACCAGCGTCCACGGCCGCACCCAGCGCGCCCAAGCGGCGTCGATCCGTCCCTCCATCAGCGCCGCGATCGCGAAGGAGAACGAGATCGAGAAGCCGACATAACCGAGATAGAGCATCGGCGGATGCACGGCGAGCCCTATGTCCTGGAGCACGGGATTGAGATCGCGTCCCTCGATCGGCGGGCTCGCGATGCGCAGGAACGGATTCGATGTCACGAGGATGAAGAGGTAGAAGGCACTGGCGACCCAGGCCTGCACCGCCAGCACGTGCGCGCGCAGCGACAGCGGCAGATTGTTGCCGAAAGCCGCGACCAGCCCGCCGAACAATGCGAGGATCAACACCCACAGCAGCATCGAGCCTTCATGGTTTCCCCACACGCCCGTGATCTTGTAGAGCAGCGGCTTCATGGAGTGGGAATTTTCGTAGACGTTGGCGACGGAGAAATCCGAGTTCACGTGCAGCAGCACAAGCGCCGTGAACGAGGCACCGACGAACAGCAGCTGCGCCAGCGCGGTGGAGCGCGCCACGTTCATCAGCGCGGCATCGCGCAGGCGCGCACCGATCAACGGCACGACGGACTGGATCAGCGCGAGGGCGAGCGCCAGCACCAGGGCGTAATGTCCTGACTCCGCGATCACCGCACCGCTCCTTGTGGATTGCCCTGCGCCGTCGTGGCAGCGGGCTTGCCGCCGCCAGACGGCTTGGCGTCAGAAGTCTTGCCGTCGTAATCGTCCTTCCAGTGCCCCTGCTTCTTCAGCGCATCGGCGACGTCCTTGGGCATGTAGGTCTCGTCGTGCTTGGCAAGGACGGTATCGGCCTTGAACACGCCATTGGCGTCGAGCGCGCCTTCGGCGACAACGCCCTGTCCCTCACGGAACAGGTCGGGAAGAATGCCCTTGTAGGCCACCGGCAGCTTGGCGCCACCGTCGGCGACCTCGAAGGTCACCATGAGATTGTCGCCACGATAGAGCGAACCGGGCTGCACCAGCCCACCGAGGCGAAACCGCTTGCCGGGCTCGACCTGCTTCTCGGCGACCATGGTGGGGGTCGAGAAGAACACGATGGAGTCGCGAAGCGCGTTGAGCACCAGCGCGGCCGCGAGGGCGAGCACGGCGAGCGAGCCGCCGATGATGGTCATACGTCGCTGCTTGCGCGTCATGGCGTATCAATTCTCCGCTCGTCTCGTCTCGACATCGTCATCCGCCGAGTCCGAGAGTTCTGAGGCCTTCGTTGAGCTGGCGCAGCCGTTCGGCGTCGCTGGCGACCGCCTGCCGGGCATCGGCCGATGCCCCCACGGCCTTGTCCCGTTCGCCCATCACGAGATAGGCGCGCACCAGGCGCAGCCAACTCTCGACGTCGTCGCCCTTCTCCTTCAACCGGGTGGCCAGACGTTCGACCATGCCGCGCACCATCGCGTTGCGATCGCCTTCTGCCATCTCCTTGGAAGCAGCAATCGTTTCATCGGACAGCGCCGGCATCGTGCCGCCGCCACCGACTCGCGCCAGCGAGGACTGCACCAGGGCACGCCATGGCGCATCCGCGGGCGCTTTCGCAAGCAGCGCGCGCCAGATCGTGGCGGCATCGTCCTTGCGGCCATCCTGCTCGGCGGCAAGGCCGAGGAAGTAGTTCGCCTTGGGATCATCGGCATTCAGGGCGTGTGCACGCTCGAATTCAGTCTTGGCCTCGGCGGTCACCACGCCACCGGCAGCGGCCGCGAGTGCTTCGCCGAGATCGGACCGGCGCTCGGCGCTCTCGCCATTGTAGGTGAGCGAGTTGCGATAGGCGCGCACCGCGTCGTCGAAACGGCCAAGCCGCTCCAGCACCGGCGCGAGCACGTTCCAGCCGCGCCCGTCGGTCGGGTTCTTCTCGAGATGGTCCTGGACCTGCGCCACGAGATTCTCGAGCGACTGCGCCATGCCGGACCCGGATCCGCGCTCCCGCTCCGCCAGGGGAAAGTCCTGAAGCCGGGGCGAGCCGAGCGGCATGTAGACGCCGACCGCAATGAGCGGCAGGCCGGCGAGCGCCAGCACCGCCGCCACGCGGCGCCATTTGAGATTCGACGTCGGCGCCACAACGGGTTCGCTGGCCGCGGCGGCGAGCAGCCTGCGACTGACCTCGACGCGCGCCGCCTCGGCGTCCGGTGCGGGGATCAAGCCCGCGGCGAGATCACGCTCGATCTCGGCCAACTGGTCCTTGTAAACCGCGACCTCGCTGCCCTGGTCTTGCGCGCGCGCGCTGCGGCCAAGCGGCAGGAGCACGGCGAAAATCGCCGCGACCGTCATCAGCGCGAACACGAACCATAGCGTCATCAGGTAAACTTCCGGCAGCGCACGAACCGCGCCCATAGGTGGCTTTACACCACGGCCAGACGATGCGGCAATTGACAATTGTCAATTCGGCGCGACCCGTGCGCGTCCCGAAACGGTGAAACTCCAACGGCTTAGCCGATCTCGAAGTCCGTGCTTTGCGCGGCATCCTCACCGTGGCCGTTGAGAGCCTTGAGGAAGTACGTTCCGGGCCTGATTGTCGCGGGCAGTCGGATGCGCAACGCCCCGACCGGAACCGGCGAGGCGACCCTGGTGACTGTCTCAGGCAGTTGCCGACCGCTTGCCTTTTCGACCAGCACCACCTGCGCGCCGACCATCAATCGTTGATATTTGGCAGTAATGACGCGGTTCTCGATTTCGATGGAGCTGATAACGGGTTTCATGCGCCCACAAATAGAAGTACCCCGGACTTGCACGGGGACCGTAGGGCGCGCAACCGGCACGGTCAACTACAAATTGTGATCACGAAAATATGCGCTTGGATCAGCTTGCGCGCGACGATTTGCGCTCGCCGGTGGCTGCGTTTTCCGCTGCCCGGCTCATCAGCGAGGCGTAGTCATCGCCGAACAACACCTGACAGAAGCGAATCGCGGCCTGCACCTGCTGTTGCCTGTAGGTGCGGACCTTGTGATCGGCGGCACGCAGCGACTGCACCAATTGCTCGGTCGAGCGTTCGACATATTGCTGGAGATCGGAATAGGTGCGCAGCGTCACCTCGTTGATCGCAAGCTCACTCGCATAGTTGCGACAGGTGGCGACAAAGTCGATCAGCGCCACCGCTTCCTCGACCTCAGTGCTGTCGATCCGCGCGCCCGGCGGAATGTCCTTCTCCGGGCGCTGGCGCAGGATACGTCGAACGCGGCCGGGAACGCTGTCGATCTCGGATTGCAGCGCATTGGAGATGTCGGCCCGGATCGAGGTCAATTGCTTGCCCCAGGCGGAATCGTTGCGCAGGTCGAGTTCGGTGCGCAGGCCGCGCACGCCGTCGTGCAATGTCTTGAGATTGCCCGCAACGTTGTCGAAATGGCCGCGCTTGATGTCCATGCGCAGGGTGGCGGCAACACAGGACAGATCGTGCAGCGCGATCGTGACGGCGATGCCATAGGGCGTCGCCGCGACGCGGATCTCGTCGTCGGACGCAGCAATCTTGATGGCGAGGCGAATGATCTGCCAAGGGGCGGTCATCCGCTGCACCACGATCGACAGCGCAAAGGGCAGCATCTGCGGCGTCTGGAGCACCGGAATGTTGAGCGCCGACGTCACCGAGGCGATCTGGGAATCGCCGAAAGCGCGCAAGGTGCGCGGCAGCTTCTCGTTCAGGCTGGCGATCGCCTCCCGGACCTGAAGCACCGCTCCGATCGAATAAAGGTCCTCGATCACGTTGGGCGGGCCGACCCGGGCCAGCGCGCGCGACTTGTCGCCGCCACCGGGGCCCGTCAGCTCGAAAATGGCGTCTGCAGCCACCGCTTGGAGCTTCTGCGCCAAGGCCTCGACCTGTCCCGCGCTGTCGGCCGGCATGCGCGCCAGCGCCGCCTCGAATTCGCTTACCTTGTCCGGGGCGCCGTCGCGGCCGAGCCATTGCCAGATCGGATGCAGCGAGGAGCGGCGGATCTGCCCGGCCCTGACAGGGGCGCCCGCCTCGACCAGGAATGGTTCCAACACCTGGAACAGCAGCCGCGACAGATCGTCCGTACGTGGAGGCACGGCCTCCTCGGCTTCGGTCTTGCGGACGATCTTGCGCAATTGCTCGAGCACGAGGGTTGCGACGGCCGTGTCCTGGCCGCGCTCCAGGGCGCGCTCGAACTCCCGCATCAGCAGGGCCTGCGCCTGCGGCGGGAGCTGCGCGAGATAGTCCCTCAGCCGCTCGATCGATGTCTGGCTCATGCGCCCGGGTAATGCACGGTAAAATGGCGGACCTGGGATGCGTCCGGGCGCGATCATAGGAGGACCCACTTAAGAAGCCGTTTAGGAAGTCGGACGGAATCCGTCCGGTCGGCTTCGGCCGAGCCTTGGCGAAGACGAAAGCCACGTTTGAACAACGGATTACACTCCCGGAAGGACCAGGTCGGCCCGTAGGCCGCCGGTCGGCGCCCCGCCGAGCGAGAGGCTGCCGCCATAAAGCGCGGCAAGGTCGGTCACGATCGACAACCCTAGTCCCGAGCCGGGCTTGGATTCGTCGAGCCGCTGGCCGCGGCGGGAGACCTGGGCGCGCTCGGCCTCCGACAGACCACGGCCGTCGTCGTCGACGATGATCCGCAGGCGCGGACCCGCCCCCGCCTTGTGCGGCGTCTCCACGGTGACCTCGATGAAGACGCGCGAGGCTGCCCATTTGCAGGCATTGTCGACGAGATTGCCGACCATCTCCTCCAGATCCTGGCGCTCACCGCGAAATCTTGCCGACGGATCGGCCTTGGCTTCGAGCACGATGCCGCGGTCGCGATGGATCTTCTCCATGGTCCGCCGCAGCGCCTCGATGGCGGGCGCCACCTCCGTCACGGTCGCGACCACCGAGACCCGCGCTGCGATGCGCGCACGCTCCAGATGGTGGGCGACCTGGTCGCGCATCAAATCCGCCTGCTCCATCACCTTGGCTGCGAAGGGATCGGCGGCATGGGCGCCGGCCTCGTTGACGATGACCGAGAGCGGCGTCTTGATCGCATGGGCGAGGTTGCCGACATGGGTGCGCGCGCGTTCGACGATCTCGCGATTGGCCTCGATGAGGGCGTTGGTCTCGCGCGCCAATGGCGCGATCTCGACCGGGAACTCGCCCTCGAGCCGCTCCGCCCGCCCGGAGCGGATGTCGGCGATGGATTCGGAGATGCGCTTGAGCGGCGCCAGGCCGAAACGGACCTGGAATACGGTCGTCAGCAGCAGCACGATGCCGAGCGCGGTGAAGGTGCCGCCGAGATAGTAGTCGAAGCTGCGCGTCTCGTCGAAAATCTCGGTGTCGTCGCCGGCGACGCTGACCAGATACTTGCCGTCGGCGCCGAGATCGACCGGACGTTCGACCATGCGCAGGTTCTGCCCCTCGGGCCCGTCGACATAGGCGAGGCGAATGCCGGCGGCGGTGAGCTCGGCGCCCTGCTCTTCGAGCTTCGGCAGCTTCTTGTCCCAGAGCGAGCGCGAGGAGCGGACTTCGGGCTTTTCAGTGTCGGTGCGCGTGATCTGCCAGTACCAGCCGGACAGCGGCAACTCGAACAGGGGCTCGCCAAGCGACTGGAACTGACGGTCCGGCGGCTCGTCGGGGGTCGCGACCTCGGCGATGAGGGTCCGGAGATAGAGATTGAGCCGGCGGTCGAAGGCGCGCTCGGTGGCGCTCTTGTAGACCGACGACAGCACCACGCCGGTGACGGCCAGGATCACCACGAGCCAAGCGGTCGCCGACAGGAACAGGCGGTTCGCAAGCGAACTAGCGCGCATCGGAATGATCCCGGGAGGCGCAGGATGGCAGGGCGTCAGAGCTCATGTCCGGACCAAGGCCCCTGTCGGGCTGCCCGTCAAGCCCGAACGCCTCAGGCCGCCGGCGGGGTCAGGAGATAGCCGAGGCCGCGGACGGTCTGGATGATGTCGACGTCGAGCTTCTTGCGGATGCGGCCGACGAAGACTTCGATGGTGTTGGAGTCGCGGTCGAAATCCTGGTCGTAGAGGTGTTCGACCAGCTCGGTGCGCGAGACCACCCGCCCGGAATGGTGCATCAGATAGGCCAGAAGCCGATATTCGTGCGAGGTCATCTTGACCGGATTGCCGGAGACGCTGACCCGGCCGGTCCTTGTGTCGAGGGTCACAGGGCCGCAGCTGAGTTCGCTCTGGGCGTGGCCAGTCGAGCGGCGCAGCAGCGCGCGGATGCGGGCCAGCACTTCCTCGAGGTGGAAGGGTTTGGGGACATAGTCGTCGGCGCCGGCGTCGAAGCCCTGCACCTTGTCGCTCCAGCGGTCGCGGGCGGTGAGGATCAGGACCGGCATGGTGCGGCCGTTGCGGCGCCAGGCCTCCAGCACCGAGATGCCGTCCTTCTTCGGCAGGCCGATGTCGAGCACGACGGCATCATACGGCTCGTTGTCGCCGAGATAATGCCCCTCCTCCCCGTCGAAGGCCCGATCGACGACATAGCCGGCGTCGGTCAGCGCCTTGGTGAGCTGGCGATTGAGATCGGGGTCGTCCTCAACAACGAGCAGGCGCACGCTTCTCTCCAGACATTGGCCACATCAACACCGCACCAGATGAGCAATTCCGGCGTGAACCGAATATGAACGCCGGGAACCGGCCGCATTACTTTTCGGTCATATACGATGTCTTTGCAGCCAACGCGACTGCGCCCGCCCTGCGGCCGGACGAGCCGGCTGCAGGGCGGGCGCAATTGCCGCGTACCGCGGCGCGCGCCGGAAGGTCCGCCCTTCCCGTGAATTCGGCCGTCAGGTCCGGAAGAACACGAACCAGACGACGGCAAGGATCAGGATCGCAAGGCCGGTCGAGATGGCGAGCAGCGCCGCCACCGAAGGCCCAGGCTCGCCCTGACGCGCCTCGGTCGGAGTTTCCACGATCTGACGCTGCTCTCGCGTGGTTGCCATGATGCCCTCAATCTCTGGATGTCGCTTTCGGGTAGCCGCGACCTCCTCGCAGCCATGTTCGAAGCCAACGCGTGATTGGATATGATGTTCCGGCTGTTGCGGTCGGATCGGGCAGCGACAGCTTGGCCCAGCGGCCGGTTAACGCAGTTGGAAGATTCAGCAACCGACCTTGCTTTGATTCGTTGTTCCGCGATGGTATCCTGATCGTCTGTCCCTGTTGCGTTTGGAGTAGCCCATGGCCCCCCGCGCCAATTGGAAGGGTTTTCTGCGTCTGTCGCTCGTGACCTGTCCGGTCGCGCTCTATCCGGCCACTTCGGATACCGAGAAGGTCTCCTTCAACCAGATCAACCGCAAGACCGGCCATCGGATCAAGTACCTCAAGGTCGACGCCGAGACCGGTGACGAGGTGACTTCCGAGGACATCGTCAAGGGCTACAAGGTCGACACCGACACCTATATCGAGGTCACCAAGGACGAGCTCGACGACATCGCGCTCGACTCGACCCACACGATCGACATCGACGAGTTCGTGCCGAAGGCCGACATCGACAACCGCTATCTGATCCGCCCCTATTATCTCGTGCCGGACGGCAAGGTCGGCCACGACGCCTATGCCGTGATCCGCGAGACCATCCGCAGCATGGACAAGGTCGCGATCGGCCGCGTGGTGTTGACCAACCGCGAGCACATCATCGCGCTCGAGCCGCTCGAGAGCGGGCTGATGGGCACGCTGCTGCGCTATCCCTACGAGGTCCGCAGCGAGCAGGAATATTTCGACGACATCCAGGACGTGAAGCTGACGAAGGACATGCTCGACCTCGCCAGGCACATCGTCGAGAAGAAGTCCGGCGCGTTCGAGCCCGAGCTGTTCGAGGATCATTACGAGACCGCCCTGATCGATCTCATCAACAAGAAGCGCAGCGGCATGCCGATCGCGGCCAAGGCCACGCCGAAGAGCGGCGGCAACGTCATCAACTTGATGGACGCGCTGAAGAAGAGCATCGCGAACGAGAAGGACGCTGCGCCTGCGGCGAAGGTCGCCAAGGAGACTGCCAAGGAGACCACCAAGGCCAGGAAGCCGAAGAAGCGCGTCGAGGGCCAGCGCGAGATGCTGCTCCCGATCGCAGGCAAGGGCGGCAAGGACGCTGCGGCGAAGACGGCGAAGGAAGCCCCGAAAAAGGCCGCCGACAAGCCGGTGCGCGCGCCGGCGCGGGCGAAGAAGGCGAGCTGACAGCATCGCAGCCGCAGTCACGCCGTGATGTCACTCCTCGCGGATCAGGCGGCCTGACATGCCCTGGTCGACGGCGTTCGACGATCCCGTTCGCGTGGACAACAAGCGCGAGCTGCTGACGCTTCAGCAGGCCGCGGACTACATCATGCACCTGCCCGAGGACGCCCAGCACGAGGCGCACTGGCAGACCGCGATCGAGACCTTGATCGAGGCGGCCGAGACGGGCGGCGGCTGGGTGATGTTCGCCCGCATCGCCATGCTGCGGGCGATGAACGCGGGTGGCCGGCGCGGCTGAGCGCGATGGCCTGGCAAACAGCCTCAATAATTCGTTAAGCGGCACTCCCCTGCCCGGCACGGAGAGCCCCTTCCGGCGCGCTTCACCACCCCTCACGGCGGTGGGTGGCCGATTTGAATCCATTTGGACGCACCGGTGGAACCTTAATTTAAGGGGTGCCGTCGTATGAGCGGGGGGCGCCCTCGCCCGGGCTTAATTCTTTTGGCGCGCATAAAGACTTATTCGATCTATTTACGAGTCCGATGACGATGCGACCATACGTTGGATCGGATGAACAGGAGTTGGCAATGCGTTTGCTCAAGTCGTTCCTTGCCGATGAGAATGGTGCAACGGCGATCGAGTACGGCCTGATTGCGGCGGGGATCGCGCTGGCGATCGTCACCATCGTGAACAGCACGGGCGGCGCGCTACTCAACAACAAGTTCAACTCGATCGACTCCGCCATGAAGTAACTGGCCGCCCCGGTCGGATGCAGCCATCCGGTATCGGGGACATCACCATGGCGCGCAGGCCTCCCGCAGGCCATGATCTGGGTCAACAGCATCAGGACCGCGACGTCTAAGCATGGAGGCCGGGTTTCCTCCTTGCCGGCCTGTCCATGCATCCAGACCTCCCGCACTCCCAGCTGAAGATCCGCCGCGTCCGGCTCGATACCGGTCGCGAAAACGTCGTCGTCGTCTCCCGGCAGTCGAAAGCGCTGCGCGCCGAGATCTTCCGCGGCTTCAGCCGCGTCGAGCTTCGCCAGGGCGACAAGGTCATGCTGGCGACGTTGCTGATCACGGACGACCACGCGCTGGCTGCCCCGGACGAGATCGGGCTCTCTGAACCGGCGTTCCGGCGCTTCGCGCAAGGCGTCGGCACGCTGGTCACGGTCAGGCCCGCCTCGCCTCCGGAGAGCCTGGAAGCGGTGCGCGCGAAGATCCGCGGGCGAACCTTGAGCCAGGCCGAGATCGGCGCGATCATCGACGATCTCGCACATTATCGCTACTCGGACATGGAGATCGCCGCCTTCCTGATCGGTTCGGCGAGCTTCATCACCAGCGACGAACTGCTCGCCCTGACCGGAGCGATGGCCCAGGCCGGCACGCAATTGGTGTGGCCGACCCCGATCATCGTCGACAAGCATTGCATCGGAGGCATCCCCGGCAATCGCACCTCGATGGTGGTGGTGCCGATCGTCGCCGCCCACGGCCTGCCGATCCCCAAGACGTCCTCGCGCGCCATCACCTCGCCTGCCGGCACCGCCGACACGATGGAGGTGCTGGCGCGGGTGAATATCGGCGTCGAGGAGATGAAGGCGATCGTCTCGGCCTGCAACGGCTGCCTGATCTGGGGCGGCCACGTCAACCTGTCGCCGGCCGACGACGTCCTGATCTCGGTCGAGCGTCCCCTGAGCCTCGATACCCGCGAGCAGATGGTCGCCTCGATCATGTCCAAGAAGATCGCGGCGGGTTCGACGCATCTGCTGATCGACATTCCGGTCGGGCCGACCGCGAAGGTCACCAGCGGCGTCGAGGCCATGCGGCTGCGAAAGCTGTTCGAATTCGTCGGCGACCGCTTCGGCCGCACCGTCGAGGTCATCATGACCGACGGAAGCCAGCCGATCGGCAACGGCATCGGGCCGGTGCTCGAAGCCAATGACGTCATGGCCGTGCTCGGCAACGATCCGGATGCGCCGCGCGATCTGCGCGAGAAATCGCTCCGGCTCGCCGCTCATCTGCTGGAATACGATCCGAAGCTGCGCGGCGGCGCCGGCTATGCGAGAGCGCGCGAATTGCTCGACAGCGGCGCGGCACTGAAGCAGATGCAGAAAATCATCGACGCCCAGGGTCCGTCGACATGCAGCAGCGAGCTGGGGCCGATCAGCTTCGATGTCAAAGCGACGCATGACGGCACCGTGTCCGCGATCGACTGCCTGCGTCTGAACCGCCTCGCCCGCACCGCCGGAGCACCGCTCGACAAGGGCGCCGGCATCCGCCTGTTCAAGAAGATCGGCGATCGTGTCGAGCAGGGCGAGCCGCTCTACCGCGTCCATACTTTCGATCGCACCGAGCAGGATCTGGTTGCCGATGCCGCCGCCGAGGAAACCGGGTATGTCGTCAACGGTCACGAGGCCCTGCAAGGCAAGACCGCGCCGTGAGCACGATCGCGCTCCAGACACTGCCCGGCGGGAGCGATGCGGCGAAACGGCTTGCGGCGCGGCTCGGGCTTTCCTGCAGCGAGATCGCCGTCCATCGCTTTCCGGACGGCGAGCTGCGCGTGGCCGTCGCGCCGCCGACCGACATCGTCCTCCTCTATGCCCCGCTCGATCAACCCAATGACAAGCTGATCGCCCTGCTGTTTGCTGCGGAGGCCCTGCGACGTGGTGGCGCCAAGCGGCTGGTGCTGATCGCGCCCTATCTCTGCTACATGCGGCAGGATGCAGCATTTCATGCGGGCGAGGCGATCAGCCAGCGTGCCATGGGCGGTCTGCTTGCAACGATCGTCGACCGAATCGTCACCGTGGATGCGCACCTGCATCGCACCCCCGACATCGCGTCCGTTTTTCCAGGTATCGAAGCCGAGAACCTGTCCGCCATGCCGGCGATCGCGAACGCACTGGCGAGGGGCGGCGGCATCGATCCCGCGACGATAGTGATCGGACCCGACATGGAGTCCGAGCCCTGGGTGAACGACGTCGCGAGCCGGCTCGGATTGCAGCACACGGTGGCGCGAAAGACGCGGCACGGCGATCGTTCCGTGGCGATCAGTTTCGCCGATCCCGGCCTGCTCGCGGGACGGCCGGCGCTCATGGTGGATGACATCGTCTCCTCCGGGACGACGCTGATGGCCACGGCGAAGGCCCTGACGGCGATGGGCGCGACCGCCGTCGATGCGATCGTGACGCACGCGCTTTTCCCAGCCGGGATGATCGCCGCATTCGCCGAGGCCGGCATCCGGTCGGTGCGCTCGACCGACAGCGTGCCGCATCCGACCAATGCGATCGCGCTCGACGAGATTCTCGCGGCCACCCTGCGGTCCGAACTGCCGACGGCACATCTTCCGGAGACGACGACATGAGCATCACCGTTCGATTTTGCGGCGCCGCCCGCACCGTGACCGGTTCGAGCTATCTGTTTCAGACCGCAGGCGGTCGCTTCCTGGTCGATTGCGGCCTGTTCCAGGGCCAGAAGACGCTGAAGGAGCTCAACTACGGCGCCTTTCCGTTCCGCCCCGCCGATATCGATGCCGTGCTGCTCACGCACGCCCATATCGACCACAGCGGTCTGCTGCCGAAACTCGTGCGCGCGGGATTCGAGGGACCGATCCTGGCGACGCGCGGCACGATCGACCTCTGCTCCTACATGCTGCCCGACGCCGGCAGCATCCAGGAATCGGAAGTCACGCAGCTCAACCGGCGCAACGCCTCGCGCGGTCGCAAGCAAGTCGCGCCGATCTACACGCAGGCCGACGCTATCGCATCGCTGCAATCGTTTCGCGCGGTCGATTATGAAACCTGGACCGACGTGATCCCGGGCGTCCGCGCGCGCTATTGGAACGCGGGCCATCTGCTCGGCTCGGCCTCGATCGAGCTCGAAATCGCCGAGCAGGGTTCGACGCGTCCGCTGCGCGTGCTGCTCTCCGGCGACGTCGGGCCGGAGGCCAAGCTGCTCCAGCCCGATCCCGAAGCGCCGACCGATTTCGACTATGTCATCTCGGAATCGACCTATGGCGACCGGGTGCGCGAGGCCACGACGCCTGCGCTCCGCCGCAAACACCTCGCGGCCGAAGTGCGCGATGCGGCAGCGGCCGGCGGCGCGCTGCTGCTGCCCGCCTTCGCGGTCGAGCGCACCCAGGAACTGATCGTCGACCTCGTCGACCTGATGGAGCATGGCGAGATTCCGACGGCACCGATCTTCCTCGACTCTCCGCTCGCGATCCGCGCCACCGAAGTGTTCCGCCGCCATGCGGAGAGCCTCGACCCCTCCGTCGATGCCAGCCGGCTGCTCAACTCGCCGCATCTCAAATTCACCGAGACAGCGGACGAGAGCAAGGCGATCATGCGTCTGTCCGGATTCCATATCATCATCGCCGCGAGCGGCATGTGCGATGCCGGCCGTATCCGACATCATCTGAAGCGCTGGCTGTGGAACGAGCGCGCGACCGTGCTGCTCGCCGGCTTCCAGGCCAACGGCACGCTCGGCCGCTTCCTCCAGAACGGGGCCAAGGCCGTGCGGATCCAGGGCGACGAGATCAAGGTCGCGGCCCGCATCCGCATGATCGACGAATATTCGGGCCATGCCGACGGCGCCGGCATCGCCGGCTGGATCGCGGCACGGCGGCCGATCGCCCGCGGGTTGTTCCTGGTCCATGGCGAGGAAGCAGCGATCGCGGGCCTCGCCGAACGCGTCGCCGAGCGCATCATTCCGGCGGCGAGGGTCTACCAGCCAATGCTGGACGACATCTACGAACTCGCCGCACCCGAACCGCGCGTGCGCGACGTCGATCATCGCCGGCGGCTCGCGCCGGAGGCCGTGACCCGTCTCGACTGGCACAACGAAATGTCGGAACTCATGCTGGACATCAACGACCGGATTGGGGCCGCCGCCGACGACCGCGCCCGCGGCGTCATCATCCGCAGGCTGCGCCGGGCGTTGCAGGAGACGACGTAGCGGCGCGTTGGCGCCTCTCCAGCCGACGTCATTGGCCATATCGCGCCGCTCTCGTGTCCCGAACGCGCTGTGAGACTGGGCCCCGGCTCTGCGCCGCATCACTTCGTGCTGCGGCGCGTCCTGGGCACGAGACCGCTGTTTGGCGATGGACATGGCTGATCATCCCCGCGGCATGTTTCGCCCGGGCTTTGCGTTCGTCTCGCGCCCTTTGAAAGCAAGGGCGCAGGGAAGGCCGGGCGCCGGCTGGCACCCGAAGTCCCGCGTGTGCTAAAAGAAGCGCACGGGGTGGACCACAGGTGTTGCCGGTCGCCCGGCCTTCCCTGCGCGATGGTTTTCACGGTGTCCTTCGTGCTCTCCTCGGGGAGCGTTGCACTATTGCCCCCGTCGCCTTGCGGATTTCAGATGCGCGCACCGGTTGGCCGCCACATCACCGCAAGCCTTAACGCCAGAACCCCGGGCGTCAGGACCACACGACTTCTCCGTCCGCGCACGTCCTCGCTGGGTTCTCGACGGCTGGCGTGCGCTCGCCGCAAAGACCATTCGAAGACGCTGTCAGCGCCGTGTCGTATCGCGCCTGCCGCTGCTCACGGGTTTCCCCGCCCTGCAGCCACCATTGCGCGCCGACGCCGTCGCGGCCATCGCATCCCGGCCCGCGTCTCGTGACGATCGCGAAACGCCCCTTGTGGCGGGCGGGATGGCGGAGCTTGTACGGCAAAACCGAACTTCTGTAAATTCGAATATTTTGACGTCCGGCCATCGACCCAGCCGTGGTATGTTTTGCCCGTCGGGCAGCACAACGGATGGTAGGTGGATCGGCCAAGCTGCCGTGAAATCCGGCCGCGTCGAATTGCCGTTTTACCCCTGCGACAGCACTTGGCATCCGACGCGCAGGACCGTCAATTCGGACAGGGTTGCCCCGCCGCTCCCCACTTCGCCATATCCTTGACGTGATCCTCGAATGAACCCGGCGGCGTCGACCGGCCCGCGCCGGGCGCCCAGCCGCGCGGAATGAATCCGTTCAGCGAGGCATCGTGCCGCAAATGCTCGACGAGGCCGGCGGCATCGCGTCCGCCATTGCGCTTGGGGTCCTTTATCTGCGCGCAAATCTCAGACCCGCTCTTGCCGAACCAGATGAAGGCCACCGGGGCAAGCTGCCAGTCGATGCCGGCGCGTGGCGGCGCCGGCGCGGGCTCGTTCGCCTGGGTCGAAGTCATGTGACAGGTCGAGCACGGGATCGCCTCCGCGCCGATGCGGCTCTCGCCGCCGTGGATGTTCATGCCGTGCACGCGGGGCTTGGTTTCGCCTGCCGGCGTCCAGATCGGGATGGCCTTGGCATCGACATGGCAATTGGCACAACGTGGATGCGTCACCACTGCTTCGATCCGCTTCCAGGCCTCCAGCCCCTCGACGCGGCTGACGCTGCCCGGCGGCAGCAGGTCTTTGGCGACCTCGTCCTTGGCCGCGACGATGCCGGTGACGGCGGCGATAGTCGAGCCCGCGAGGACGAGCGCAATCAGAGATCCCTTCATGGCCTGCCTCACACGAAATCGATGAACTTGTTGAAGGGCATTTCGCGGATGCGCAGCCCGGTCGCAGCGAAGATCGCGTTGGCGAGCGCGGGCGCGGCCGGCGGAACGGGCGGTTCTCCGACTCCCCTCACCTTGGGCTCGTTCTCGAGCCCGCGAACCTCGATCACCGGGCATTGATAGATGCGCATGGCCTCGTGGTGGTTGTAATTGGTCTGCTGCACCGCGCCCTTCGCGTAAGTGAGCTCGCAGTTGATGGCGTGGCCGAGGCCCCAGACCACCCCGCCCTGTACCTGGTTCTCGAAATTGACGGGATCGATCACCTTGCCGACGTCGACCGCGACCCAGACCTTGTCGATCCTGATGCCCCGGTCGGTTTTGGTGACCTCGACGACTTCGGCGACCGGTGTGCCGAAGGACTCGACCAAGGCAACGCCCCGGCCCCTGCCGTTGCCGAGCGGTCCCTTCCAGTCCGACATCTCCGCGAGCGTCTCCAGCAGCTTGCGGTAGTGTGGCACGGCGCACATCTCGATCCGCGCCTTCATCGGATCGAGCCCCGCCGCATGGATCAATTCGTCGATGAAGCTCTCGGTGAAGAAGCCGGCCGTCGAAGCGCCGACCGACCGCCATGTGGTGCTCGGCGACAGTCCCTGCGCCTCGTAAGTCGTGGCCCGGAAATTCGGGATGTCGTAGGAGACGTTCCAGAGGCCGGCCGCCAATTGCGCGTCGGGATCCTTCGAGGGGGCGCCCGAACGTTCGAGCAGCCCCTTGAGCGGCGCCGTCGAGGCCAGCTGCAAATCGGCCGCGACGATCTTGCCCTTGTCGATGCTGCCTCTGTGCCGAGCGATGGCAATCTGCCGCGGAATGTCCTGGAGGAAATCCTCCTCGCGCGAGAACAACAGCTTGATCGGCGTGCCGCGCATCTGGTTTGCGATCTCGGCAAGCACACGGACGTTCTCGTATTCGAGACGGTGGCCAAAACTCCCGCCGGTCCACTGATTGTGGAAGGTGACCTGTTCCGGCTTCAGGCCGATCGCGGTCGCCGCGACATGTTGCACGAATTGGGGACTCTGGTGTCCGACCCAGATCTCCATCCCCTTCTCGGTGACGAGGCCGATACCGTTGAGCGGCTCGAGCGGCTGATGGGCGACATAGGGCGCGCGATACTCCGCATCGATGCGCGTTCCCGTCTTCAGGCCGGCTTCGACATCGCCGATCGTGCGCCATTCCTTGCCCAGGAACTCCGGCTTGAAAGACGATTCCAGAACCTTCCAGTGGTCCGCCTGCTCTGCGGGATAGGTCGAGGGCGCCCACTCGCAAACGATGGCGTCGGCCGCCTTCATTGCGTACCAGCTGTTCGTCGCGATCGCCGCGACGCCGTTCCTGAGCTCGAGGACCTTCTTGACCCCCGGCATCGCAAGCGCCTTGCGCGCATCGTAGGATTTCAGCGGCTGTCCCTTGTTGGGGTTCAGCTTGACGGAGGCGTACAGCATGCCGTCCATTTTCATGTCGATGCCGAACTTCAGCTCGCCCATCACCTTCGAACGCACGTCGAGGCGCATCATCGGCTTGCCGATCATGCGCCAGGTGGAGGGATCGCGCGTCTGCGCGTCGAGCACCGGGGGGATCTTCGCGGCGTCCGCCGCGAGCTCGACATAGGGAATCTTCTTGCCGTCGGGGAAGATCACGTGCCCGGATCGGGTGCGGATGTCCGCCACCGCGACGCCCGAACGTTTGGCGGCAGCAGCCTTCAACGTTTCGCGCGCAACGGCGCCGGCCTTGCGCAGCTTCTCGTAGGTGTCGGGGATGGTGCTCGAGCCGCCCGTCATCTGCAGGCCGGACTTTCGAAGACCCTCGAGCGCCGCAGCGCGACCCGCTTCGGCCGCGGGGCTCTGATCCGAGGCGAGGAAAGGCGCCAGTTCCTCCTTGAACCCGGTGTTGAAATAGGCGGGACTCGGGCCGGCGAAGCGAACTTCGAACTGGCCGGGATCGAGGTCCATCTCCTCGGCGATCATGATCGGCTGCACCGAGCCGACGCCCTGACCGATGTCGGCATGCTGTGCGATCAGCGTGATCTTGTCAGGGCTGATTTCGACCCAGGGATTGAACGTCACGGAATTAGGCCCCAGGCCGGCGGTCAAGGGATTGTCGCCGGCGGTCGGTGCGGCCGCTTCGGCACCGCTGTAGGAGCCGAAGGCGATTCCGCCCGCCAGCGCGGCGGAGCCGAAGACAAAGGCGCGGCGCGAAAGGTCCTGCATACGACCCATATCACTTCTCCGCCATTTTCTTGGCCGCGGCCGCATGGATCGCCGCGCGGATGCGCGGATAGGTGCCGCAGCGGCAGAGATTTCCCGCCATCACCTGATCGATCTGCTCGTCCGTCGGTTTGGGGATCTTGGTGAGCAGCGTGATCGCCTGCATGATCTGGCCAGTCTGGCAGTAGCCGCATTGCGGAACCTGATGCTCGATCCAGGCCTGCAACACCGGGTGGTGGTCCTTGTTGCCGAGGCCTTCTAGTGTGACGACCGATTTGCCGGCGACCTCGCCGATATGCGACTGACAGGACCGCACCGCCTTGCCGTCGATGTGTACGGTGCAGGCGCCGCATTGCGCGACCCCGCAACCGTATTTTGCGCTGGTGATGCCGAGCTCGTCGCGCAACACCCACAACAAGGGCATCTCGGGAACGACGTCGACACGGTGCTTGGTTCCGTTGACGGTGAGCTCAATCATGTCGGTATGTCCGTTTGCGCATTTCCAACAGAACTGCACGACGGACGCTGAACCGTATTGCCGAATCCTGCGGGATCATGCGCAATCCCTGCGGAACGCCTTGTCGTCGCGATCGGCTTTCACGTCGGTCACGGTCACCGCATCCCGGCCCGCGTCTCGGGTCCGGGCCGGCGACCACTCGTATCCCATTTCCGTCAACTTTGACCGCCATGCGACTGCGCGATAGTCTTCATAGCGCCGCTCGACGCGCGATGCCGTCATTCGATGGACCGGAGCGGCTTGAGGGATGCGGATGAGAAGCGTGACGCTCCTGGCGGTCGGCCTGATGTCGATCGGCGCCTGGACGCAGGACAGCGCGAGGGGACAGGCTTCGGTCGAGCCGCCGGTGTCGCTGGTTCCGCAAACTGCCTCGCCGTCGCGCGCGAACACCGGGAATTCCAGGATTCCGCCGGCGGCCGATTACGACGGCTTCAGCGCCGCGGACGAGACTGACATCCCGAGTCAGGTGACACCTCCTGTGAGATCCCGCGCCCGAGGAGGCTCCGGCTCCTATCCGGATGCAAGCAGCCTCGACCATGAGGACGAGGCGTTGAAGCGCAAACTGACGATCTGCAAGAATTGCAGATAGCCGGCTCCATAGCCCGGATGGCGCAAGGAGAGAGCAACTCACGCCAATGCAGTTTTATCCCGGATGCGCTGCGCTCCATCCGACTATGACAGTTTCGCTGCATAGCTGACTGTCGCCTGCCCACGCTTTACGCTCCCGGCATTTCCTGATCCTCTCTGCCCAAGCAGCCGGACCAACCGGCCAAGCCTCGAGGAGAGAGACGCCATGAAGCTCGGCACCGCCATTGCGGAAATCATGAAGCGCGAGGGGATCGAGATCCTCTGCGGCTATCCCGTCAACCATCTGATCGAGCATGCGGCCAAGGCCGAGATCCGCCCCGTGATGGTGCGGCAGGAGCGCGTCGGCATCCACATGGCGGATGCGATCTCGCGGGTGACGTCGGGCCGCAGCATCGGCGCGTTCTGCATGCAGCATGGGCCGGGCGCCGAGAACGCGATGGGCGGCGTCGCGCAGTGCTTTGGCGAATCCGTGCCGGTGCTGGTGCTGCCGATGGGCTATCAGCGCAGGCTGGCGCATATCGAGCCGAACTTCAATTCCAGCGAGGCGATGAAGCCGTTCGCGAAATCGTCGGAGCCGATCATCCTCGCCGCGGAAGTCGCCAACATCTTCCGCCGCGCCTTCACCAAGCTGAAGAACGGCCGCGGCGGGCCGGTGATCGTCGAGATCCCCTCCGACATGTGGAACGAGGAGGTGCCGGAGCCGCTCGACTACACGCCGGTGCTGCGCACCCGCTACGGCGCCGATCCGGTCCACGTGAAGGAAGCCGCCAGCCTGCTCGTGAATGCAAAACGGCCTGTGATCTATGCGGGCCAGGGCGTGCACTACGCGCAGGCCTGGCCGCAGTTGAAGCGGCTGGCCGAGCGGCTGGCGATCCCCGTCACCACCAGCCTAGGGGGCAAATCATCGTTCCCGGAAACGCACCCGCTCTCGCTCGGCTCGGGTGGGCTTGCGGTGCCGCGCGCGGTGCCGAAGTTTCTGAGCGAGGCCGATGTCGTCTTCGGCATCGGCTGCTCCTTCACCGAGACCAATTTCGGCATCGCGATGCCGAAGGGCAAGACCATCATCCATTCCACACTCGACCCCAATCATCTCAACAAGGACGTGGAAGCCAAGATCGGCCTCGTCGGTGACGCCGGCCTCGTGCTCGACGCGCTGCTCGAGGAGATCGGCAAGACCGTCACCGCGGATCGCGATGCTTCCGCCGTCGCGGCCGAGATCGCGGCCTCGCACAAGGAATGGCTGGCGAAATGGATGCCGAAGCTCACCAGCAACGACGCGCCGCTCAGCCCCTATCGCGTGCTGTGGGATTTGCAGCACACCGTCGACATCGAGAACACCATCATCACCCATGATGCCGGCAGTCCGCGCGACCAGCTCTCGCCGTTCTGGAAGTCGGTCAAACCCCTCACCTATCTCGGCTGGGGCAAGACGACGCAGCTCGGCTACGGCCTTGGGCTGGCCATGGGCGCCAAGCTCGCAAGGCCCGACAAGCTCTGCATCAACGTCTGGGGCGATGCGGCGATTGGCTTCACCGGCATGGATTTCGAGACCGCGGTGCGCGAGCGCATCCCGATCATGTCGATCCTGCTCAATAATTTCTCGATGGCGATCGAACTGAAGGTGATGCCGATCTCGACTGAAAAATATCGCTCGACCGACATCTCCGGCGACTATGCCGCAATGGCGCGCGCCTTTGGCGGCTATGGCGAGCGGGTAACGCGGCCGGAGGACATCATTCCCGCGATCAGGCGCGGCATCCAGAAGACGCAGGAAGGCGTGCCGGTGCTGCTGGAGTTCATCACCAGCAAGGAGACGGAGGTGTCGCGTCCGGGGACGTGAGTCCTCAAGGCTTCCGAGACTGGCTCCCGCCGTGGGGGATGTGATAATCCGGCCCGGTGCCGCGCAGCTCGCGGCATCGAGCTGGATTGCGAATGACTGACCGTCCCAACGATATCGCCGACGAGAACGCCCGGCTGCGCAGCGAGCTCGCGATCGCGCGGGATCGTCAAAACGCTAGCGCCGAGATCCTGCGCAATATCGCGGCCTCGCCCTCCGATGCCCGGCCGGTCTTCGCGGCGATCGCGTCCAGTTCCAAGCGTTTGCTCGACGGCTTCTCCGCCACCGTGCTTCAATTCATCGGCGACGAGCTGCATCTCGTGGCGTTCACGCCGACCAGCCCGGAGGCGGATGACGGGCTCAAAGCCTCGTTCCCGCGCAAGATTGCGGACTTCCCGACCTTTGCCCTGGTGCGTGACGGAAAGACCATCCAGTTTCCGGACAGCGAAGCCGATGACGTCCCGGAGCTAAACCGCGAGCTGGCGCGGCTGCGCGGTTTCCGCAGCGTGCTGTTCATGCCGCTGATGAACCGGGGCACGCCGGTCGGCATGATCAGCGTCACCCGCGCCGAGCCGGGCGCGTTCGCGCCCGATCTCGTGCAGCTGCTGCAGACCTTCGCCGACCAGGCCGTGATCGCGATCGAGAATGCACGGTTGTTCAACGAGACGCGCGAAGCGCTCGAGCGCCAGACCGCCACGGCGGACATTTTGAAAGTGATGGCGGCCTCGCCCTCCGACGTGCAGCCGGTGTTCGACGCCATCGCCGCCAACGCCAACCGGCTGATCGGCGGCTTTTCCACCGCGGTGCTGCGCTATGTCGACGGCGCCGCGCACCTCGCCGCATTCACGCCGACCGATCCGGCCGGCGACCGCGTGCTCCAGGCGTCCTTTCCGGTGCCGTTCGCGCAATTCCCGCCCTGCCAGCTCGTTGCCAATGGTGCCGCCGCGCAGCTGCCCGACACCGAGATCGAGCCCGCGGCGCGCGACATCGCGCGTGCGCGGGGCTATCGCAGCATGCTGTTCACGCCGCTGATGAGCGAGGGTGAGGCCATCGGCATCATCATCGCCACGCGCCGTGCGACGGGCTCGTTCGGCGACCATCACGTGCGGCTGCTGCAGACTTTCGCAGACCAGGCGGTGATCGCGATCAAGAATGTCAGCCTGTTCAACGCAACCAGGGAAGCGCTGGAACGCCAGACCGCGACCGCCGACATCCTCAAGGTGATCGCGGCCTCGCCCGCAGACGTCACCCCGGTGTTCCAGGCGATCTCCGACAGCGCCAAGGCGCTGATCGGCGGGCACTCCTCCACCGTCACCCGCCTCATCGACGGTATGCTGCATCTGGCCGCCTTCACCACCGACAATGAGGCCGGCAACGCCGATCTGCTCGGCTCCTTCCCGGCGCCGCTATCGGCGTCAGGCATTCACAGCCGGGTGGCGGCGAGCGGAGAATATGCCTTCCGCAGCGACATGCAGAACGAACCCGACCTCACCGAGGCCATGAAGGAGCTGGCGCGAACGCGAGGCTATCGCAGCATCCTCGTGGTGCCGATGCTGCGCGACGGCGTTGCGATCGGCACCATTGCCGTGACGCGGCCGGAGCCCGGTCACTTCCCGGACAAGGCGATCAACCTGCTCAAGACCTTCGCCGACCAGGCCGTGATCGCGGTCGAGAACACGCGCCTGTTCAACGAGGTGCAGGACCGCACGCGCGAGCTTGGCCGATCGCTGGACGATCTGCGCGCCGCGCAAGATCGCCTGATCCAGACCGAGAAGCTGGCATCGCTCGGCCAGCTCACCGCCGGCATCGCGCACGAGATCAAGAACCCGCTCAACTTCGTCAACAATTTCGCCTCGCTCTCCGCCGAATTGACCGAGGAGCTGAACGAGCTGCTCGCACCCGTCGCCCTCGCGGACGATATCCGCGGCGAAGTCGACGAGCTCACCGGGCTCCTGAAGGACAATCTCGGAAAGATCGTGCAGCACGGACGGCGCGCCGATTCCATCGTCAAGAACATGCTGCTGCATTCGCGCGAGGGTGGCGGCGAGCACGGGCTGAGCGACATCAACGGGCTGGTGGAAGAGAGCCTCAATCTCGCCTACCACGGCGCCCGGGCCGAGAAGCCGGGATTCGACGTGACGTTGCAGCGAGAGCTCGATCCGGCGGCCGGGCAAGCCGAGGTGTTTCCGCAGGAAATCACCCGGGTGCTGCTGAACCTGATCTCGAACGGCTTTCATGCTGTCACCAAGCGCAAGGCCGACGGCGCCGCCGGTTACGAGCCGGTAGTGACCGCAGCAACCCGCGACCGCGGCGGTAGCGTGGAGATCCGCATCCGCGACAACGGCACGGGCATTGCCGACGAGGTCAGGGAAAAGATGTTCAATCCGTTCTTCACCACCAAGCCGGCCGGCGAAGGCACCGGCCTCGGACTGTCGATGAGCCACGACATCGTGGTGAAGCAGCACGGCGGCGCGATCGACGTCGCGACGGTGCCCGGCAAGTTTACCGAATTCACGATCGTGCTGCCGCGCAAGAGCGGTCTGTCAGACAACAGCTGAGGTTAAATCGCGCAGTGGGTGCCTTCGGCAAACTGGCGTGGCTCATTCGGCGGCAATTGCTGTCGTTGTCCGGCGTCGGCCTCATGCTCGGTGCCCTGTTCTTCGCAGCCTCGCTGACGCCGACGCTGATTCCGCGGAGCTATCTCACGCAGGGCGCCATCGCCGGCGCGTGCTTCGGGATCGGCTATCTCGCCGGCAATGTCTGGCGCTGGCTGTGGCACTATCTCGAATTGCCCGAGCCGTCGGCGCGCCTGAGATCGACCGCAAACGCACTGGTCGCGGTCGCCTGCCTGCTCGTCGTCACTGTTTTTCTGTGGCGGGCGGCAGGATGGCAAGACTCGATCCGCAGCGTGATGAAGATGGCGCCGGTCGAGACCGCCCATCCGCTCAAGGTCTGCGCCATCGCCGTGATGACGTTCGTCGTGCTGCTGGCGCTGGGGCGGCTGTTCGCGCTTGCCGTGCGCTTCATCGCCGCGCGTGCGAGGCGCGTCATTCCGCGGAGGATCGCGAACGTCATCGGCGTGCTCGCCGCGGGCCTGTTGTTCTGGTCCATCGCCAGCAATGTCCTGATCCGCACGGCGTTCAACGCGCTCGATTCGTCCTTTCGCGAAGTCGACGCCTTGCTCGAGCCCGAGCGGCCGCAGCCGACCGCGCCGGAACGGACGGGAAGTGCCGCCTCGCTGGTGAAATGGACGCAGCTCGGACGCATGGGGCGCCGGTTCATCGCCTCGGGGCCGACCGCAACGGAGATCAGCGCCGTTACGGGACGGCCCGCGCAGGAGCCCGTGCGGGTCTATGTCGGCCTAGGTGGCGCCGACACGGCGCAAGCGCGCGCCAGGCTCGCGCTCGACGAGCTCAAGCGCCAGCACGGCTTCGACCGCAAGATCCTGATCGTCGTCACGCCAACCGGAACCGGCTGGATCGACCCCGCCGCGATGGACACCGTCGAATATCTCCACCATGGCGACGTCGCCAGTGTCACGATGCAGTATTCCTATCTCAACAGTCCGCTGTCGCTGCTGTTTCAGCCCGAATACGGTGCAGAAGCGGCGCGCGCCCTGTTTTCAGAAATCTACGGCTACTGGACGACGCTGCCAAAGGACCGGCGGCCGAAGCTGTACCTGCATGGACTGAGCCTCGGCGCGATGAACTCGGAGAAATCCGCAGAGCTGTTCGAGATGATCGGCGATCCAATTGCGGGCGCACTCTTGAGCGGCGCGCCGTTCGAAAGTCGCATCTGGCGCTCGATCACGGCGGGTCGCAATCCGGGCACGCCGGCCTGGCTGCCGGAATTCCGCGACGGCCGCTTCGTACGCTTCATGAACCAGAATGGACCGACCGTGCCGGCAGATGCGCCCTGGGGTCCGATGCGCGTCGTCTATCTGCAATATGCGAGCGACGCGATCACCTTCTTCGCCTATCGCGACGCCTATCAGGCCCCTGACTGGATGACGGCGCCGCGCGGGCCGGATGTGTCACCGGAATTGCGATGGTATCCCGTCGTGACCATGCTGCAGCTCGCCCTCGACATGGCGGTCGCGACCAATACGCCGATGGGCTTTGGCCATGTCTACGCGCCCGAACATTACGTCGATGCCTGGGTCGCCGTCACAGATGTCCGGGATTGGTCCGCCAAGGCGCTGGCGCAGCTTAAGACCCACCTCGCAGCGGCGGCGCGAAAGGCCGCCGAGGGCAATGTCGCAGACGAGCCTTACGCCGATCGAGGCGGCTAGCCTACTCCGCCATCTCGACGGGTTGCTTCGCCGAGGGACCGGCCAGCGGCCGCTCCTCCATCATGATCAGACAGAGCGCGGCAATGGTCATCAGCGCGGTGGCGGCGCCGAACACGTAGCGGAAGGCGTGCCGCATGTCTTCGGCGGGAATGGCGACGCTGCCTGCGGCATGATGCTCGCCGGCGAGCGGAACGTCGATGCCGAGCGCGATCAGCAGGATAGCCGCGAAAGCGGCGACCGTGAAGGACGACATCAGAGAGCGGAAGAAGTTCAAGGCGCCGGTGATGGTGCCGACCTGCGCCCGCGCGACCGAATTCTGCACCGAGACCACGCAGACCGGAAAGGTGGTGCCGAGGCCGAGCGCAAACGCCGCCATCAGCGTCAGCAGGCCCCATAGCGGCAGCGTCGTCAGCGTGAGGCCAAGGCCACACAGCACGGCCCAGGAGGTGCCGATGATGGCGACGCGCTTGTAGTGCTTGGCCCGCGCCATGGTGCGGCCGGCAACGGCCGCGCCAACGGTCGAGACGGCCGCGAGCGGAATGAGCGCAAGGCCCGCCTCGCTGGCGGTGAGGTGATAGACGGATTCGTAATAGAGCGGGAGCTGGACCGTGAGGCCCGTGATGGCGCCGAGAGCGCAACCGCCGGCCATCAGCCCGAACGGCACGACGCTTCCGCCGAGCAGCGGCAGCGGCAGGAACGGCTCGTCGGCGCGCCGGGCGTGCCACACGAAGCTGACCGCGAGCGCGACGGCGCCGCCGACCATCGCCAGCACGGTCGGCGACAGCCACGGAAAGCGCGTGCCGCCCCAGGTCAGCACCAGCATGAAGACCACGGCGGAGGCCATCAGCAGAACGCCGCCGAGCCAGTCGACCTTGCGCTTGCGGTGGAACACCGGAATCTTCTTCATCTTCGGCAGCAGCAGCGCGAGCGCCGCGGCCGTCAGCGGCAGATTGATCCAGAAGATCATCGACCAGTGCAGATGCTCGGCGAACACGCCGCCGATGACCGGGCCCAGGATGCCGCCGACCATCCACACGCTGGAGAAATAAGCCTGGTACTGGCCGCGCTCGCGCGGGGAGACGACGTCGGAGATCACGGTCTGCACCACAGGCATGATGCCGCCGCCGCCGAGACCCTGAAGGCCGCGCGCCAGGATCAGCATCGGCATATTCGGCGCGATCGCGCACAGCACCGAGCCTGCCACGAACAGGCTGAGCGAGATGATGATCATGGCGCGCCGGCCGTAGATGTCGCTCAAGGTGCCGAACACCGGCGCGACCGCGGTCGAGGCGAGCAGATAGGCGGTGATGACCCAGGAGAGATTGGAGACGTCCTGGAACTGGCGCCCGATGGTCGGCAGCGCGGTCGCCACGATGGTCTGGTCGAGGGCGGCCAGGAACATCGTCAGCATCAGGCTGATGACGATGGTGCGGACCTCGTCCTGCGACAGCGGCGTCGGCGGCGCGATCGACGGGGCATCATCGACGCTGATGACTTCGCTCGGAAGCCGGGACAGCTCTTCGGCGATATCATCGGGCAAAGTCTGGGTATCGGCAGAACTGGTCTGCCGTTCGAACTTGTTCATTTCGATCGGGCATCGTGGGGCGGCGCAACGCCGCGATGGATTCGTTCTATGCAGCCAATGTAGACAGCAAAGTTTGTCCCAGGCAGGCACCGCGGCGCATGGGAGCATCCCGCCCGGGGGTCATCCCGAACAATTGAACGGCGGCGTGCGTCGGATCAGTCCTTCGGACGTCGCTTCAGGCGGGCCCGTTTCGGCAGCAGCGCCGGCCATTGCACGATGTGGTCTTCGAGCTCCTCGTCCGGAATCTGCTCCTCGCTGCCTTCGACCCGGCCGCGCACGGAGACGCCGGCGTCATGCACGGTGTTGGGATCACCGGAGACCAGCGGATGCCACCAATAGAGATCGCGGCCTTCGGCAACGAGCTTGTAGCCGCAGCTCGGCGGCAGCCAGTTCAGGGTACGAACATTGGCCGGGGTCAGGCGGACGCAATCCGGAACCTTGTCGGAGCGATTCGGATAGTCCTTGCAGCCGCAGCTCGCGCCATCGAGCAGCTTGCAGCCGATATGGGTGAAATAGATCTGCCCGGTGTCCTCGTCCTCGAGCTTGTTCAGGCAGCAGCGCCCGCAGCCGTCGCACAGGCTTTCCCATTCGGGCCCCGACATCTCTTCCAACGTCTTGGTTTTCCAGAAGAATCCTTCCTGGCCTGAAGGTCGTTTGGGAACTGCGGTCATGCGCCTCAACAAAAATTCGAAAGAGCTACGGCGAAACCATCTAGGGCGTGGGGCCGGGGTGGTGCAAGCAACGCACTTTTGGGGCCCGTAATGACCCGGGGTCGATTCAGCCTGTTGTTCAAAATCGCGAGCGTGACCATTGGTTTATGGGCTCCGCTCGGCTAGAAGGAACAGCAAGTCCCTCGGATGCTGGCCGGGCGCCTTGGGTTTGCCGCAACATTCTCCCAAGACGTCTCGATGCCGCCCCGGCCGGGTGCTTGAACGCTTTCGAAGCGAGCCTCAAGGGTTCTAGGTGCGCCAGATCATACCACCGCATTGGAAGCAGAGGATCCGGAATTTCTTCCTGGATCTGGACGCGCGCATCGACTCCTCGCTGTTCTCCTCGGCCAAGGGCATCCGTGAGCTCTACGAGCGCTACTCGACCTTCATGGACCGCTTCTATGTCGGGCGGTGGAAGCGCTGGGTGTTCATCGAGCCGCTGTCGGAGGCCGCGACCCTCGGCCTCGGCGGCCTGGTCGTGATGCTCACCCTCGCCATTCCCGCCTTCCGCGAGACCGCGGACGAGGACTGGCTGAAGAAGTCCGATCTGGCGGTGAGCTTCCTCGACCGCTACGGCAACCCGATCGGCAGCCGCGGCATCAAGCACAACGACTCGATCCCGCTGGAAGATTTTCCTGACGTGCTGATCAAGGCGACGCTGGCGACCGAAGACCGCCGATTCTACGAGCATTTCGGCATCGACATCGCCGGCACCGCGCGCGCGCTCGTCACCAACGCGCAAGCTGGCGGCGTCCGCCAGGGCGGCTCCTCCATCACCCAGCAGCTCGCCAAGAACCTGTTCCTGAGCAACGAGCGCACCATCGAACGCAAGGTCAACGAGGCCTTCCTCGCGATCTGGCTTGAATGGCGGCTGACCAAGAACGAGATCCTCAAGCTGTATCTGGACCGCGCCTATATGGGCGGCGGCACCTTCGGCGTCGACGGCGCGGCGCATTTCTACTTCAACAAATCCGCGCGCGACGTGACGCTGGCGGAAGCGGCGATGCTCGCCGGCCTGTTCAAGGCGCCGACCAAATACGCGCCCCACATCAACCTGCCTGCGGCGCGCGCCCGCGCCAACGTCGTGCTCGACAATCTCGTCGATGCCGGCTTCATGACCGAGGGCCAGGTGTTCGGCGCCCGCCGCAACCCCGCCTTCGCGGTCGACCGCCGCGACGAGGCGTCGCCGAACTATTATCTCGACTACGCCTTCGACGAGATGCGCAAGCTGGTCGACACCTTCCCGAAATCCTACACCGAGCGCGTCTTCGTGGTCCGCACCGCGATCGACGCCAACGTGCAGAAGGCCGCCGAAGACGCGGTCGAGAACCAGTTGCGCCAGTTCGGCCGCGACTATCACGCGACGCAGGCCGCGACCGTCGTCGCCGATCTCGACGGCGGCATCCGCGCCATGGTCGGCGGCCGCGACTACGGCGCCAGCCAGTTCAACCGCGCCACCGACGCCTATCGCCAGCCCGGCTCCTCGTTCAAGCCTTACGTCTACACCACCGCGCTGCTGAACGGTTACACGCCGAACTCGATCGTGGTCGACGGCCCGGTCTGCATCGGCAATTGGTGCCCGCAGAATTATGGCCATTCCTATTCCGGCTCGGTGACGCTGACGCAGGCGATCACGCGCTCGATCAACGTCGTGCCGGTGAAGCTGTCGATCGAGATCGGCCGGAAGAACGAGCCGAAGACGCAGAACCCCGCCAAGGTCGGCCGCGCCAAGATCGTCGAGGTCGCGCGCCGGTTCGGGCTCAAGGCGCCGCTGCCCGACACGCCGTCGCTGCCGATCGGCTCGGACGAAGTCACCGTGCTCGAGCACGCCGTGGCCTACGCGACGTTTCCGAACCGCGGCAAGGCCGTGACGCCGCACGCCGTGCTGGAGGTGCGCACCGGCGCCGGCGATCCGGTCTGGCGCTGGGACCGCGACGGGCCGAAGCCGCGGCAGGCGATCCCCGCCTCCGTTGCCGCCGACATGGCCGGCATGATGAGCCACGTCGTCAGCGAAGGCACCGCGCGCCGCGCAGCCCTCGACGGCATTCCGACCGCGGGCAAGACCGGTACCACCAACGCGTATCGCGACGCCTGGTTCGTCGGCTACACCGGCAATTTCACCTGCGCGGTGTGGTACGGCAACGACGACTACTCGCCGACCAACCGCATGACCGGCGGCTCGCTGCCGGCGCAGACCTGGCACGACATCATGCTCGCGGCGCATCAGGGCATCGAGGTCCGGGAGATCCCCGGCATCGGCATGGGCCAGAAGCTGCCGCCGCAGCATGTCAGCAACGCGCAGGCCAATGCGGCGCCGAAGATCCTGGAGACCAAGCCGGGTCCGCCGCCGGTACTGACCAAGCGCGGCGCCGACATCCTGGTGCGCGTCGAGAAGCTGCTGGATGACGCGGCCAAGTCTGCAAGGAAATCGGCGGATGCCGACACCAAGCCGGCCGGGCCGTCCTCGGCGGCGAGCGCGCTCGCCTTCCCGCAGAATTATGCGGAAGAGAATGCCAACGTGTCCGTCCCGCGCAAGAACTGATCGAAACAAGTGCGGCTGATCCTGATCACATTGACGGCCCTCCTGCTCGCGACCGTGGTCGGCGTCGGCGCGACCTGGATGACGACGACGCGAGGCACCGAGATCGGCGCGCTGACCATCGGCGCCTGGACCGCGCGGCCGCGCACCGGCACGGCAGACGTCGATCCCTATTCGCGCGCCACCATCGTGCGCAACGGCGAGCTGCCGATCGGCACCGGCGACGGCGTCGCCTTCACCGCCACCACTGACGACAAGAAGAAGGCGCTCGACGGCCGCTGCGACGTCGTCGTTTCCGGCGTGACGCCGCCGGCGCGGTTCTGGACGCTGACGCTCTACGACCGCAAGGGCCACCTCGTCGCCAATTCACTCCAACGCTACGGCTTCACCAGCCAGGAGATCGTGCGGCAGTCCGACGGTTCATTCGAAATCCGCATCGCTTCGCGCTCGCGCGCCGGCAATTGGCTGCCGACCGGCGGCATCGAGCGCTACGCACTCATGCTGCGCCTCTACGACACCCCCGTTGGCGTTGCGACGCGCACCCAGCGCGATGCGCCGATGCCCAGCATCACGACGGCGGGCTGCTCATGATCCGCCTGCTGTTCACCATCATCGCCGGCATCGTTCTGGGCCTCGTCGTCCATCTCGTCAGCGTGCTGGCGCTGCCGCGGATCGCGACGCAGGATGCCTATTCGCGGCTGACGCCGATGACGAAGCTCAACGGCGTCAGCCAGCTTCCCCTCGCCGATCCCAACACCTCGCCAATGCCGTTCATGGATCCGGCCTTCGCGCTGGCGATCTGCCGCTATGACCTGACGAACGGACCGATCAAGCTGACGGTGCCGGTGAGCCAGGCCTACACCTCGGTGTCGTTCTACACCCGCAACGAGATCGCCTATTACGCCATCAACGACCGCTCGGCGGGCCGCAAGGTGATCGAACTCGACCTGATGACGGAAGCGCAGCACAGCGAGCTGCCCGAGGACGAAGAGGTCACCGCGGCCGACCGACTGATCATCGATTCCCCCTCCACCACCGGCCTGATCGTGATGAAGGCGCTCGCCCCCGAGCCCGGCCTGATGCCGCAGGCGCAGGCGACGCTTGCAGCCGCGAGCTGCGGACCACAGACCGATCAGCCCGCCAAGGCCGAGGCGCCGCGTGGCCGGCGCTGAGGCGCGGCCGTTTCGCCAGCCTCATAACAAAAAGTGCGAAAACAACCCCATGCACAGTAGCGGGGCCATTGAAATCATTGGGGTCTTCAGTCGTCGGTGACGACACGATGGCTCGCAATGACGCTGCTTTGACAGGTCGGGCAAAACACCCGCAGAACGGCATCATCGCGAGGAACGGTCGTCCCCGGTCAATGAATGATCTGGCCGAGAAAATCCCTCGCCCGTTCCGTGCGTGGCGCGCGGAAGAAGGTTTCGGGATCGGCTTCCTCGACAATCGCCCCGCGGTCCATGAAAACCACGCGGTCCGCGACTTCGCGGGCGAAGCCCATCTCGTGCGTGACGCAGACCATGGTCATGCCGTCCCGCGCGAGCTCCACCATGATGTCGAGCACCTCCTTGACCATCTCGGGGTCGAGCGCGGACGTCGGCTCGTCGAACAGCATGATCTTCGGCTGCATGCAGAGGGCGCGCGCGATGGCGACACGCTGCTGCTGGCCGCCGGACAGCTGTCCCGGATATTTGTTCGCCTGATCGTGGATGCGCACCTTGCGCAGGAAACCCTGCGCGCGCTCGTGCGCCTGCGCGCGTGACAGGCCGCGCACCTTCATCGGCGCCAGCATGCAATTCTCGACGATCGAGAGATGCGGAAACAGGTTGAAGCTCTGGAACACCATGCCGACCTCGCGGCGGACGGTGTTGATGTCCCCCATCCGGTCCGTCAGCTCGACGCCGTCGACGACGATCCGGCCGGAATCATGCGTCTCGATATGGTTGATGCAGCGGATCAGCGTCGACTTGCCCGAACCCGACGGACCGCAAAGCACGATCTTCTCACCTGCCCTCACACTGAGATTGATGTCATTCAGGGCCGTGAAGCGGCCGAACCGCTTCACCACCCCCTCCACGGCGACGATGGCCTGCGGTCGGCCCGTCTCGCCCACGGCGGTCTGCTGAACCATTTTCGTCTCCCAGGGGACAGGATGTCTCGCAACGTTGCTCATTGGCGCGTTCCGGCAATCGCATAGCGCTTGCGCAGCAGCGCAACACCTTGCGAAGCCGCCGAGCTGATCGCGAGGTAGACCACGACGATCACGAGGTACATCTCGACGAGGCGGCCATTGAGCTGCGCCAGCTTCGAGGCTGCGCCGAGCAGATCGGTGAGCGAGAGCACGTAGACCAGCGACGTGTCCTGGAACAGGATGATGGTCTGGCTCAGGATGATCGGGCTCGCCACGCGGAGCACTTGCGGCATGATCACGCTGCGATAGGTCTCGAAGGTGGACAATGCGAGCGCCTGGCATGCCTCGAACTGCCCGCGGTTCACGGCGCGCAGGCCGACGCGGATGATCTCCGAATAATAGGCCGCCTCGAACAGGCCGAAGGTGATGAAGGCCGTCCAGGTCGCGCCGATCGGGACCGGCCGCCCGCTTCCGCTGAGATGGCCAAGCACGATCGGCACCAGGAAGAAGAACCAGAACAGGACGAGGATCAGCGGGATCGAGCGGACCAGGGCGATGTAGCCGCGCACGATCTTTGCGATCACCGGCACCTCGAAGTGCTGCAGCAGTGCAAAGCAGGTGCCCAGGACCATGCCGACCACGAAGGCGACTGCGGTCAGCGCCAACGAAAACAGCAATCCGGACCAGAGATAGGGCCACGCCTGCAGAACGATCGAGAAATCAAGACTGTTCATTTCGCGATCTCCATTTCCGCAGGCAACGAGCCGGCCTGTTGAATATCCTCGGCGAGGTTCGGCGCGATATCATCGTGTGTCCGCGCCGTGCCGGGGATGCGCACGGCCCGGTCGATCAGCGCCATCCCCTGATACGCAATCAGCGCCAGCGCGAGGTAGATCAGCGTCGCAGCGCCGAACGCCGTGAAGGTCTGGAACGTCGCTTCGCTAATCTGGCGCGCCTGGGCCGTGAGCTCCATCAGCCCGATCGTGAGCGCGACCGAGGTGTTCTTGTAGATGCCCATCACCTCGCTCGTCAGGCTCGGCACGATCAAGCGCAGTGCCTGCGGCACGATGATGTGGCGATAGGTCAGATACGAGCTGAGCCCGAGCGCGCTCGCCGCCTCGGTCTGTCCTTTCGGCAGGGCCTCGATCCCCGCACGGACCTGCTCGGCGATCCGGGCCGCGGTGTAGAGCCCAAGGCAAATGAGCGCCGGAAAGAACGATCCCCAGGGCGGCGGAATCTGCTTGATCGCGTTTCCAAGCGTCGTGGGAAGGATCTCCGGCAGGACGAAGTACCAGAGGAACATCTGCACCAGGACCGGGATGTTGCGGAAGATCTCGACATAGAGCCGCGCAAGCGCCGCAACCGCCCGGTTCTGCACGGTGCGGCCGATGCCGACGACGATTCCGACCGCAAAGGCAATCCACCAGCCGAAGAACGCCAGTGCCAGGGTCCAGCCGAGGCCCGACAACAGCCAGTCGATGTAGCGCTGGCCATCTGCCGTCGGTTCAAAAAGCACTGCGAACATGGCCAACCTCGAAGCTTTCGGATGCGAGAGAGGGTCAGCGTGCGACGGACATTCCTGTTCTCCGGCTAATCGACCGCGTCGCTGGGATGGGCGATCCGCTGCTGCAGTTCGTCCGTCAGCGGGAAAGCGAGGTTCTCGCCCTTGGGCGGAATCGCCCGCGTGAACCATTTGGCGTAAGTCTTTTCAAACTGGCCCGAGGCCATCTGCTTCGACAGAACGTCGTCGACGAGCGCCTTGAAGGGCGCATCGCCCTTCGTGAACATCAGGCCATAATAGATCTTGGCGTAGCCCTCGGGGAGAAAGATCAGCGCATCCGGTTTCGGAGCCGCGGCCTTGAGGCCGGCGAGAAGGATATCGTCTTCCATGAAGGCGGCCGCGCGGCCGGTATTCAGCATCAGGAAGGATTCGGCGTGGTCTTTCGCCTGGACGATATTGAAGCCGAGCTGCTCCTTTGCGTTTACGCCTTGCGCGAAGCCGACGGCATTGGAGCCCTGGGTCACGACGATGGTCTTGCCCTTGAGATCGCCCGCCGTCTTCAGGCCGCTATCCGCCTTGACCAGCCAGCGCGGCTGGCTGACGAAGGTGGCGACCGAGAACGAGACCTGCTCCTGCCGCTTCCTGTCGTTCGCCGTGCCGCCGCACTCGATGTCGATAGTGCCACTTTGAATGAGGGGGATCCGGTTGGACGAGTTCACCGGCGTATATTTGACGGCGAGATTGGGCAGGTTCAGCTCCGTCTTGACCCTCTCGACGATCGCCGCGCAGAGGTCCATCGAGAAGCCGATCGGCTTTTGATCGGGACCGAGATAAGAGAACGGAATGGACGCCTCGCGATGACCGATGGTGATGGCCCCGCTCGACTTGATCCTGGCGAGCGTGGGACTGTCGGCCGCGATCGACGGCGCAGCGAAGGTGGCGGCGGCCGCAAGGCCGGACAGAACGCCCCAGACACGTGCAAAACCAGTCATGTGCATCTCCCCTCTGAAATACAGTCTAGGCGGCCCTGAATGACGGCTTCACGCCGCGCCGCCTGATGACGTCGATCAGACGATCGACGTCGGCGAAATCATTGAACATCCCGAACGACACGCGAATGCCGTCGCGCTCCGGCGACACGCGAATGCCGTTCTCTTCGAAATGGCCGAGCCATTCGGCGGCAGGGAGCGCGATGACGTAGATGTGCGGCGCGCGGTGCCGCCGCTCGCGGGGACCGACGAGGCGAATATCCAGCGCGTCGAGGCCGGCGATGAGATGATCGCCGAGATCGAGACAATGGTTCTGAATGTTCTGCACGCCCAGGGCTTCGATCATGTCGAGCGAGGCGCCGAGCGCGTGGATCGCCGGAAGATTGAAGTTGCCGAGCTCGAAGCGGCGCGCGCTGGCGGCGAGCTCCAGTTTGTCGGGCCGGGCGATCAGATCGGCCGGGACCTCGGCAAGGCCGGCGGCGGCGAGATAAGCGGGCGCGAGCTCGGTCCTCGACTTGTCCCAGACCAGCAGGCCAAGCCCCTGCGGCACGAGCAGGCCCTTGTGACTGCCCGACCCGATGAAGGTCGCGCGCATCGCCCTCGCGTCGATCGGCGCGACGCCGATCGCCTGCATCACGTCGACGACGAAATAGAGCCCCTTCTCCGCGCAGAGCGCGCCGACGCTTTCGACGTCGAAACGATGACCGGCGTGGAAGGTCACCTGCGACATCGAGATCGCCCGGGTCTTCTCGCCAATATGCGGACGAAGGCTGTCTGCGTTCACGACCTCCGTCATCGGCGCAAAATCGACCGTCACGCCCTTGCGCCTGAGATTGAGGAACGCATAGGCGTTGTTGGGATGATCGCCGTGGATCATCAGCACCTTGTCGCCAGCGCGCAGAGGCAGCGCGTTGGCGGCGATGTTCATGCTTTCCGAGGTGTTCTTGGTGAAGGCGACCTCATCGCCCGTCACGCCGAGAAACCGCGCCAGCTTCTCGCGGGTCTGCTCGACACGGTCGAGCCAGACGCTTTTCGGGCCGGCCGTCTCAAGACCCTCGCGGAGGAAAAGATCGATCGCCGCCTTGACCGGCCGCGCGAGCGGGGCCTGGAAGCCGGAGTCGAGATAGGTGATACGCTCGACGGCCGGAAATTCCTTCCGCACGGCATCGACGTCGTAATGGCGAGACATCCCGTTCTCCCGATGAGCGCGCCCGGAGCCGGGGACGCACTGCACAAATCCCGATCACCTTTCGGCAACGCCAACGATATGAGCAATCCGGACGAACGGTCGAGATCAATTTTCATATTTCAATAGTATTTATTCCGAAAAATGATAATTATGCAATTCCGAGGGAGGACGGATACAGATGCCGGAGATCAATGCCGATGGACCGCTCGACCGGGCATTCGCCATCGTGGGTCACGTCGCCGGCCAGGTCAGAGCGGTCTCGGTCGCGGAGATCGCCAGCGCGCTGGCCCTCCCGCTGCCGACCGCGCATCGCCTGATCGGCAATCTCGAGCAGCGCGGGCTTCTGCAGAAGGCGTTGGGAACCAAGCGCTACGTGGTCGGCAATCAACTGGTCACGCTGTCGGCCAAGGTCATCGGCGCGGCCTTCCGCACCGCGCGCCGGCACGCCGTGCTGCGCGCTGTCGCGGCCGAGATCGGCGAGCAATGCGAGATCGGCGTGGTGCGGGACAATGTCGTGGCCTATGTCGACAGTGTCCGCGTGTCGCAACCGCAGGGGCTGCAATTCAATCCGGGCCAGGCGGCGCCGCTGCACTGCACCTCGACCGGCAAGATCTATATGAGCCGGCTGCCGGAGCGGGCGCGCGAAAAGCTGTGCCGCGCACTTGTACTCACCAAGTACACGGAGACCACCATCGTCGACGTCGAAGGTCTGATGAAGGTCCTCGACGAGACCCGCAAGCGCGGCTGGGCCAAGACCAACGAAGAATATGTGCGAGGGGTGGTCGGCTGCGCCGTGCCCATCCTGTCTCCGGACCGCGAACTGATCGCCTGTCTCGGCGTCTCCGTTCCCCTGGCCCGCGTGAGCTTCGCCGAGCTGGACCGCTTCATCGCGCCTCTTCAGAAGGCCGCCGCGCTGCTGTCGGAAACCATCCTTCAGGCTGACGAGGACGGTGCGGGCGATGGATCTGAGAAGCTCTAGTCCTGCATCGCCCGCAGCCCAGATCGCACCCGACAAGTCGCAGCTTTCCGATTGGCCGTACTTCCCCTCGCACAAGGAGGCATCGCGTGGCGGCAACCAGAATCAATTCGACGTTGCGCAAGATCGTTCCTGCGAACCGCATAAGCCTTCGATGAATGTCATCAGGAACGTTTGCGCGCGGCTTTGATTGGCGTGTCATCGTCAACCGGAGTTTGAACAATGCGAAAGACAATCTTCTCAGTGGCCATGTGTGCGTTGCTTGCCGGCGCGTCGATCGGTTTCGCCCATGCGCAGGCAGGAGGCGGCGCGGGTGGAGCCGGCGGTGCAGGCGCTGGCGCTGGAACTGGAGGAGCCGCCGCCGGCTCGGATGGCGGAACGAGCGGCGCTGCGGCGGGAACAGGGTCGAGCGGGACGGGTGCGACGGGCGGCACGACCGGATCCGGCGCGAGCACCGGCGGGGGTGCCGCGGGTGCCGCTGGCCAGGGCGGTCCCCAGACTATCCGTCCCGGCGGCTCCAACGATCCGACCCGACGGTAACAACCTCCTCGCCTCGTGATGTGAGGAAGGGAGCTGCTGGTTTATACCAGCAGCTTCCCTCGGGGCCGTCGGCCATGCGGCGCGTCACGGGCCAACGCTACGGGCTGAACAGGCTACGGAGAAACCGCTCCTTTTCGCCAGGCGCGTAACCCTGAGACGCGCCAAAATACGGCTCACTGAAGCCAGGGTAGACCGCGGCCCCGTGTTGCGTCGTCGGAGGTGAGTAGGCAAAGGCGGACGTGGGACCCGATCGGATCACGCCCTGACCGGAATGAACAATATCGTGGCGCCGCTGTGGATGATGCACCTGCGCCGCGTTGGCCACGCCGCCCAAGGTGATCAGAAGACTCAAGGCCAGAATGAACCGCATCGCTGTTTCTCCAAACCCCCGCCTGCTTAGTTGGCGTTCGGCCGGAGCGTTCCAACACATCGTGGCCTCACGATTGCTCACATCCCTGGCACCGGGAACGCCCTGCAGGCGTAATGTTTGTGCCTCCTCAGTCGCAACAGTTGGAGGGTTCCCTTTTCGCCCGCTTTCCTCCATAGTTCGGCATGGCAAAAGCAAAAGTGAGCTTCAAACCGGTTCGTAAATCTGAGGGCGACTGGGCTATCATCGCCGAGTACCCAGGCGCAGAACCCCGAGAGATAACGGGCTTCGCGAGCAAGGCCGATATTGACGATTGGATGAATGGAGAGCGTCGGATCGCTTGGCTCCGATCACAGGGCTACGCGAAGTGACTCGATAACTCTTCCGCTTGTCGCCTGCGGCTTCTGGCTTGCGGTGAAGGTCTGCCGAGTTTGCGGCCAGCTGTTATGGCCATCAGCGCCAAATGGCGACGCGGCCCTGATCAATGGGTAAGGATCCAGCAATGACCAAAACCAAACGCTCCGCCGAGCAGCAGATCGCCGATGAGGCGGACCGACGGGCGCAGAACCCGAACGGAGCGCGGCAGACGATCGCGGACAGTCAAGCCGATCCAGAGTTTCACGAAAACCACAAACGTCTCAGGGCGGAGCGGTTGGCGCGAGATGCAGCGCACAAGTCGTCCAAATGAGTCGCGCGTGCGACGAACCACGAGTCGCCATTTGGGCTCCGATTGAGCTGGCTGCCTCCCGACGGTATGGGAGGCCAATGGACGCTTGCGCTTGCGGAATGGATCCGGGACGTCACTGAAAATACGAAAGCTGATCTTCCGTAACGACGCGCTCGATCTTCTCGGACTTGCACTTGATACGATACCTCACTCGCCCATCCGACTCGATGGGCATGTGCTGTACGATCGTATAAATCATCGGCGGTTCAGTTGCGGCGCGCCCTTGTGGGCCTTGAGCTTGGTGGCGAACGTCTTCATTCAGCTTATAGGCATATGGCATGTTTTTACCTCACCGTTTACGGGTTGTGTCCGGCCCCATGCGTTCCAGGCGAATCCTCTAGTCCTCAAGAATGGATTTCGTAGCCTCGAATATCTGTTCCGCTGTGCCCTTGATCGTGCCCTTCGCCCAGGCCTGAAACACGGTCACGTAGGCGTTCTTGTAAGCCACGTCGTCTGCAGAAAAGTAGACCTCGTCCGTGGCGGTGTCCAAGACAAGCGCTCCTGTATCAATGCAAATCTCCTCGACCAGGACCAGGCGTTCTTCATGCTCGGCCAGATGACGTCTTACAATGCTCATTAAATCTCCTGCTTGGTACCGACCATATCACGTCCCGGACGCACCCACGCTTGGTGAATAGGCCGCCGTGCTCGGCAGACGGTCGAAAGCCTCTTACCGGGGCAGCCTGTAGACGTCGCCCGGCTCTAGGTTTGCGCTTCGAGAAGCTCTCGTGCGGAGGGCCCAAACGGCGTTCCGCCGTCCGGCCTTCGAGACGGCTGCGAGCACCAACGTCAGCGCCCGACCTGGCTTGGCGAACGCAAGCACGGACCAGCCTACTTTTCCGGATCTCGTTTGCCGGACTGAAATCAAAAACCCCGCTCCCGATGGCTCGGGGGCGGGGCGGGACCACAAGCTCCGCCAGTACATCCGTGGCTGGAGCGACAGGTCTGTCGTGCTCTTAACTAAGCAGCACGAAGGTTTTCGGCAGCGGACTTGCCCGTGCGACGGTCTGCGACGACGTCGTAAGACAGCGTCTGACCTTCGTTCAGTGTTCCCATACCGGCGCGTTCGACCGCGCTGATATGAACAAAAACGTCGTTGCTGCCGTTTGATGGCTGGATAAAGCCGAAGCCCTTTTGGGTGTTAAACCACTTCACTGTACCTGTATTCATCAGGATTTCCTTTCGCATGCGCGCAGGACCTGGCGCGCAGAGGTGCGGCCAGCGGTCCGGTTAGTCGATGATGGAGAATGTCTGAAACGTGCGCGCCGTCAGGATATGAGGCGAAAGCGGAACAGTTGTTCGGCCAGTATCGATGCAACGGACAATATACCAGCAGTTGAGAGACTTCAAGGAGAAAAGCCGACGGTGCGTCACACGGACATTCGTTGCTGCTCGAATACGCTGCAACGATGCCGACGAGGTGGCGTGCGGGTCTCGCCACCAGCTTTTTTGCTGCTGGCCGGCTCTCGATACGCCGGCATTGAAAAGCAGCTCTCCCTCTCCGCACCGTTGCCGCGACGCGTGCCGGCTTGATCGGACGTAGTTTGGCTGCGCGCGCTGCTAGCGCAGCCACTCCTTGATCTGCCGCGTCACTTCCGCGGTCGAGATGCCGTAGCGATCGTGCAATGTCGGCAGCGCGCCAGCAGCCAGAAACTCGTCGGGGAGCCCGATCTGCCGGAATGCCGGATGCACGCCCGCGCGCATCAGCAGCGCGGCAACGGCTTCGCCGAGGCCGCCGATTACGGTGTGGTTCTCGGCGACGACGACGAGGCGGCCGGGCTTGCCGGCTTCGCGCAGGATTGCCTCGGCATCGAGCGGCTTGATCGTCGGCACGTGCAGGACCGCCGCATTGACGCGATCGTCCGACAGCGCCTTGGCCGCCTCCAGCGCGCGCATGGTCATGATGCCCGAGCAGACGATCAGAACATCGGCGCCGTCGCGCAGCAGCGCGGCCTTGCCGAGCTCGAACCGGTAATTGTACTCGTCGAGCACCAGCGGCACCTGGCCGCGCAGCAGCCGCATGTAGACGGGCCCGCGATGCGCGGCGATGGCAGGCACGACCTGCTCGATCTCGTGCGCGTCGCAGGGATCGATCACGGTCATGTTGGGCATCGCGCGGAACAGCGCGAGGTCTTCGGCGGCCTGGTGGCTCGGCCCGTAGCCCGAGGTCAGGCCGGGCAACGCGCAGGCGATCTTCACGTTGCGGTCTTCTTCCGCGATGGTCTGATGGATGAAGTCATAGGCCCGGCGCGAGGCGAACACCGCATAGGTGGTCGCGAACGGCATGAAGCCTTCGGCGGCAAGACCGGAAGCGGCGCCGAACAGAAGCTGCTCGGCCATGCCCATCTGATAGTAGCGATCGGGGAAGGCCTGCGCGAAGATGTGCAGATCAGTGTATTTGCCGAGATCGGCGGTCATGCCGAGGACGTCTTCGCGGCTGCGGGCGAGCTCGACCAGCGCGTGCCCAAACGGGGCCGGCCTGGTGCGCTGCCCTTCCGCCGCGATCGAGGCGATCATGGCCGACGTCGTCAGCCGCGGCTTTGCCGACGTGGTTGGCGCGGTGGACTTCATGGCTGCTCTCCCGCGTCCAGTGCCGACAGCGCGAGCTGCCATTCATGCGGCTCGACGCGAATGAAATGGTTCTTCTCGCGTTGCTCCAGGAAGGGCACGCCCTTGCCCATCAACGTGTCAGCGACGATCATGCGTGGCTTCGGCTCGGAATGCGCCATCGCGGCATCGAAGGCGCCGACGACGGCGTCGAGATCATTGCCGTCGACGCGTTGCACGAACCAGCCGAACGCCGCGAGCTTGTCGACCAGCGGCTCGAAGCCGAGCATCTGCCTGGAGGGACCATCGGCCTGCTGATTGTTGACGTCGACGATCGCGATGAGATTGTCGAGATTGTGGTGAGCCGCCGACATGATGGCCTCCCATTTGGAGCCCTCGTCCAGCTCGCCATCGGAGAACAGCGTGAAGATCCGCGCGGCCGACCGCTTGCGCTTCAGCCCGAGCGCCATGCCGACTGCGATGCCGAGGCCAAGGCCGAGCGAGCCGCCCGACATCTCCATGCCCGGCGTATAGGACGCCATGCCGGACATCGGCAGCCGGCTGTCGTCGAAGCCGTAGGTTTCGAGCTCGGCTTCGGGAATGATGCCGGCCTCGATCAGGGCTGCGTAGAGCGCGATCGCATAATGTCCGTTCGACAGCAGGAAGCGGTCGCGGCCTTCCCAGGCGGGCTCTTCCGCGCGAAAACGCATGGCGTGGAAATAGGCCACCGCCAGAACGTCGGCGATGTCGAGTGCCTGGGCGATATAGCCCTGGCCCTGGACCTCGCCCATCAGCAGCGCGTTGCGGCGGATGTTGCGGGCGCGCTGCGCGAGCGTCGGCGCGTTTGCGAGCGTTAGTGCTGCCATGATCGTCTCTCCCCTGCTCCGCTCAGTGGATCAGCATGCCGCCGTTGACATCGATCACGGCGCCAGTGACATAGGCCGAGAGGTCGGAGGCGAGGAAAGTATAGATGCCGGCGACATCGGCGGCCTCGCCGAGCCGGCCGAGCGGAATGCCCTCCAGGATCTTCGCCCGCATCTCGTCGGTGAGCTTGCCCGCCGTGATGTCGGTTCCGATCAGGCCCGGCGTCACGCAGTTGACGCGGATGCCGTCAGGTCCGAACTCGCGCGCCATCGCCTTGGCAAGCCCGAGCACGCCGGCTTTCGCGGCCGAATAATGAGGTCCGCCGAAGATGCCGCCGCCGCGCTGCGCCGAGACCGAGGACATGCAGGCGATCGAGCCGCGCCGACGCTTCTTCATGTGCGGGATCACCGCTTGCGACAGGAAAAGGATGCCCTTGAGATTGACGTCGTGGATGCGGTCCCAATCTTCCGGCTTGATGTCGAGAAGCTTGACCGGCTGGGTCACGCCGGCGTTGTTGATGAGGATGTCGATCTGGCCGAATTTGGCGATGACCGCATCGACCGCCCTGATGCAGGCCTGCTTGTCGGAGACATCCAGGGCAAGGCCGTGATGCGGCTCGCCCATGGCCGGTTCGAGGCCGCGCGCGGCAGCTTCCGCCGCCGGGCCGTCGATGTCGAGAATGGCGACGCGGGCTCCCTCGGCCGCAAAGCGGCGGGCGGTCGCAAGGCCGATGCCGCGCGGAGACGCAGCTCCGGTGATGATGGCTGTCTTGCCGCGCAGCAGCATGATGGTCCTCCCTCGATGGATTTGCCGGGCACCCGACGGTGCCGCCGTCTTGCCCGTGATTATGCGGGCGTCCGGTCATCCGACAAACGCGCTGTTGTCTTGCATGGGTGAATTTGGTTCACTTGTCGGATGTTGCTATCCAGCATCCCGATATCCGCGATCCGCGCCTTCGAGGCGGCCGCACGCACCGGCTCGTTCCGGGACGCCGCGAACGAGCTTCATCTCACGCCGAGCGCGGTCAGCCACGCCATCCGAAAGCTCGAAAGCGCGATGGGCACCGTCCTGTTCGAACGCAGCGCCCGGGCGGTCCGGCTGACGCCGGCGGGCGAGAACCTGATGCGCCATGCCGGCGCCGCGTTCGATAACCTGCGCCGCGGTATCGAGGAGGTCGCAGGCCGCGGGCCGCAATTGCTGCGGGTGCACTGCGCTCCGAGCTTCGCCGCGCAGTGGCTCGCCCCGCGCCTCGCCCGCTTCATGGCCGCCGAGCCCAGGCTCGAGGTGCGGCTCGCCGCCAACACCGAATATGCAAGGTTCAGCAACGACGATTTCGACATCGACATCGTCTACGGCCAGCCGCGGGCGGAGGGTGTCGAGGTGATTTCACTGGGCGAAGAAACCGTGACGCCGCTGTGCACGCCCGGGCTCGCGAGGAAGATCCGCAAGCCGAAGGATCTGCTCGACCAGGTGCTGATCCGCTCGGATGTCAAGCAGGTGCAGTGGCATCAATGGTTCACCGCCAACGGCCTCGAAGCGCCGGCCATCCACGGCATGCGCTTCGACCGCAGCTTCCTGGCGATCGCGATGGCCTCGGGCGGCCTCGGCGTAACGCTGGAATCGACGCAGCTCGCCGAACGCGAGATCGCGACCAGGCGGCTGGTGGCGCCCCTTGCCGGACGTTCCACCGACATTCGCTATGTCGGCCATCATCTGGTCTTTCCCCGCGCAGGCCAGCAGCGCCGGGCCATCCGCGCCTTTACCGAGTGGATCACGCGCGAGCTTGCGGCCGGCCGCCCGGCTTGAGCGACGGCGCCCGCAATGGCAGCAGTTGTCAGGCGACAGTAGGACGCAATCGCAAATCGATTGCAGCGTTGAAGCAGCAGGCCTCGGGAGCTATCGATCTGCAAAACTTGCTCTCAAGCGGGAGGAACGCATGAGCACCATCACCGGCGGCTGTCATTGCGGCGCAATCCGATATCAGATCGACGGCGAACTGATCGTGCATGCACTGTGTCACTGCCGCGATTGCAGGCTGCAAGCCGGCGCCCCTGTCGTCGGCTGGACGATGTACGCAGAAGATGCCGTCAAGGTCACCAAGGGCGAGCCCAAGGTGTACCGGTCTTCGGAACACGTGCAGCGGCAGTTCTGCGCCGACTGCGGAACCGGCCTGTTCTACGTCAACGCCAGCATGCCCGGGATCATCGACGTGCAGAGCGCCACCAATGACGATCCGAATGCGATCCCGGCGACGATGCAGATCCAGGTCGCCGAGCGTCTGCGCTGGATGGAGCATGCACACGAGCTGCCGATGTTCGACCGTTTTCCTCCACAGCCTTGACGCAAGGCCCGCTCAGCTCACGCATTGCCTCGGCTCGGGAGCGGCTCCGATGTCGTCCGATCCGCACGCAACAGCAGAAGCGCGACAAGCGCGGAGATCGATGCCAGCGCGCTCACCCATAGCGCGCTGCTGCCGAAATGCTCCACCATCAGACCGAGCGCGAGCGGCGCAAGAGCCCCTGTTATCCTGGACGGAAGCGAGATCATGCCGACGCGCCTGCCGAATCCCGTTGGCCCGAACAGCGCCAGTGGGAGCGTGCCACGGGCAATGGTGATGATGCCGTTGCCCGCGCCGTACAGCACCGCGAAGGCCGGCGCGAGGAAAGGTCCCCCCGCGACCAGCGCAACGACACCGATCGGATTCATGAGCATGGCGAGCCTCGCCGACAGCAGCGGATGAAACCGGCCGAGCCACCCGGCTTCGAGGAGACGGGCTCCGACCTGGGCAGGTCCGACCAACGCTCCCGCGAGCAAGGCCTCTCCCGGGCTCGCGCCGAACCCGACCAGCATGGTCGGCAGGATTGCCGAGACTCCCGAGCTGACGAAGCTTGCGGCGGCGAACATGTAGGCCAGCAGCACCATCGCGAACGTCTCGCTCTGGCGTCCTGAGCCATGCCCCGGTGCCGACGCCGGTCGCGCCTGATCCTGCGGCACGGCACGCGGCAGCAGGAGGTTGAGCGGCAGCGCCAGGAGGATGTGGATCAGCGCCCAGACCTGACAGGCCACGCGCCAACCGTACTCGGAATCCAGCCAGGACGTGAGCGGCCAACCGAGCGTGCTGGCGAAGCCGGCGATCAGGGTGATGCCCGTGATGGATTTTCGCGCGCCCGCGCCATAGATGCGGGCCAGTGTCGCAAAGGCCGCCTCGTAGAGGCCCATGCCCATGCCGATGCCGAGCAGCATCCACGCGGCGATCAGCACCGCCGCCCCCTGCGCAAAGGACAGCAGAAGCAAGCCGACGGCGAAGACGAGGTTCGAGACCGCAAGCAGACCGCGTCCCCCGAACGTATCGATGGCATGACCGACACGGGGACCGAGAAGGCCGGAGATGACGAGCGCGCCGGACAGCGCTCCGAACACGTAGGTCGGCGCAAGCCCCAGGTCTCGCGCGATCGGCGCAGCAAGAATGGCGGGAAGATAATAGCTCGACGCCCACGCAATGGTCTGCGTGGTGCCGAGTGCGATGATCAAGGCAAGCGGACCTGTCGCCCGACCGCCGACAATTTGCCTCATGAGCAGCCGCAGCCGGAAGCGCCCGCCTTCTTCGCCGTCTCGTCGGCGGCACAGCACGCCGAGACATCTTCCTTGGCCGGACCGCCGCAACATCCCGCCGCAGCCCCCGACTCCACCCCGCCGCGCGTGCAGACGCCGGTCTCCGGCAAGACCAGCTCGACGCGCGCTGCGGCCGCCTTGTCGCCGGCGATGTCGGCGGCGATGGAGCGGACCTGCTCGTAGCCGGTCGTCATCAGAAAGGTCGGCGCTCGGCCGTAGGATTTCATGCCGGCGATGTAGAAGCCCGGCTCGTCATGCGCGAGCTCGCGCGCGCCGTGAGGACGGACTGTGCCGCAGCTGTGCTCGTTGGGATCGATCAGCGGCGCGAGCGCGACCGGCGCTTCGATGGCCGGGTCGAGCCGAAGCCGCAGCTCGGACAGAAATGAAAGGTCCGGGCGAAAGCCGGTCGCGACGATCAGCTCATCTGCAATCACGCTGCGCGCGCCGCAACAGGCGCCGGCCGAAATCCTGAGGCGGCCCTCGGAATCCGACACGTGCGTCGCGCCGAATCCGGTCTCGACCGCGATCTTGCCCGCAGCGACGAGCGCGGCGAAGGTCGAGCCAAGCTCGCCGCGCGCGGCAAGCTGGTCGTTGCTTCCGCCGCCGAAGGCCTTCGCGGGTTCAGTGCCGCGCAGGAGCCAGACCGGCCTGGTACCCGGCACTTCGTCAGCGAGTTGCACGAGATCGATCAGCGTGCCCACGGCGGAATGGCCGGCGCCGAGCACCGCGACGGTCTTCCCGGCATATCTGGCGCGCTTTGTGCCCCGCACGTCCGGCATGCCATGGGCGATGCGGTCCGTGCGCTCGTGTTCGCCGATCGCGGGCAGACCGTTGCTGCCGGCGGGATTGGGCGAGAACCACGTGCCTGACACATCGATAACGGCGTCGGCGCGCAGCACCTCGGGACCTTTGCCGTTCTGATAACGGATTTCAAATGGCGCCTGCTCCCTGCCCTTCGTCTTCGCCTTGTCGTAGCCGGCCCGGCTGATCGCCGTGACGCGGCTCGAGGTCCGGATCGCCTCGCGCAGCGGCGTTCGCGTCGCGAGCGGCTCGAGGTAGCGCTCGATCAGCTCGCCGCCGGTCGGATAGGATTGCGGGTCCGGCGAATTCCATCCCGTCGGCGCCAGCAGGCGCGCCGCCGCCTTGTCGACATTGTATTCCCAGGGCGAAAAGAGCTGCACGTGCTGCCACTGGCGGACCGCGTGGGCGGCCTCACCTCCGGCCTCGAGCACGATGGGCGACATGCCGCGTTCGAGCACGTGCGCGGCCGCCGCAAGACCAACCGGCCCTGCCCCGATGATCGCAACCGTCTTCTCGCTCATTCTACTTCTCCCATTTTTCTAGAATCATGGAATAAACGGACAAAAAAGATCAGGCCGCCGTTTGCGTACCCTTGCATTCGGCCTCGTCGGCACAACATTCCGCCGCCATGAAATCGAGCAGGCCCCGCATCGTGTCATAGTTCGCGTGACAGACCAGGCTGGTAGACTCACGCACCTGACTGACGAGCCCGACCGAAACCAGGCTCTTGATGTGGTGGGACAGGGTCGAGGCCGGGATCTTCAGTTTGTCCTGCAAGCGGCCGACGGGCATGCCTGCGTGCCCGGCCCGGACGAGGGCCCGATAGATCTGGAGCCGGGTCCGGTTACCCAGGGCTTCCAGCCGCGCTGCTGCGTCATCGATCTTCATGATCGACAACCTGCGCCCATTCTCGGATTCATGTCAACTATATTTCTAGAATATTCGAAATATAATCCCCGCCCTTCTCCAGTTGACGTGGATCCAATAATTCCATAAATCTGGATATATGGAAACTGACGAAGCTGTCCTGGCGCTCGCGGCGCTGTCCCAATCGACCCGCTTGGAGGCCTTCCGGACGCTGGTCCGGCACGAGCCTGACGGACTTGCGGCAGGCGATCTCGCCCGCCTGCTGGAGGTCCCCCAGAACACGCTTTCGGCGCACCTGGCGATCCTGAGCCGCGCACGCCTGGTGTCGTCCGAGCGGCACAGCCGCTCGATCGTCTATCGCGCCAACCTCGACGAATTTCGCGACATCGCGGTCTTCCTGCTGCGCGATTGCTGCGGCGGACGCCCCGAAGTTTGCGAGCCCGTCGTTCAAACCCTGCAATCCTGCTGCTCGCCGAAGCGAAAGGAGAGAAGCCGTGGCTGACCAGATCTACAACGTGCTGTTTCTGTGTACTGGCAATTCGGCGCGTTCGATCCTCGCCGAGTCGATCCTTCGCGAGGATGGCGCGGGCCGCTTTCGGGCGTTCTCAGCCGGGAGCACACCGAAGGGTATGGTGCATCCGCTGGCGCTCCGCACGCTTCAGACCATGGATTACCCGATCGACGGAATGCGCTCGAAGAGCTGGCTCGAGTTCGCCGCGGCAGATGCGCCGGTGATGGATTTCGTCTTCACCGTTTGCGACAACGCCGCCGGTGAATCCTGTCCGATCTGGCCGGGTCAGCCGATGACGGCGCACTGGGGCATCGAGGACCCTGCCGCCGCCGAAGGCTCAGACCTCGACAAGCAGTTCGCGTTCACCACCGCATTCCGCCATTTGAAGAACCGGATCGACGCTTTTGCAAGCCTCCCGTTGAGGAGCATCGACAAGCTCTCGCTCGGCACCAGGCTGCGCGAGATTGGCCGCAGCGAAGGGACGACTTCCAACAGGAACGATGTGGCGTGACCATGGGTACTTTCGAACGATATCTCACTCTGTGGGTTGCGCTTTGTATCGTCGTCGGCGTCGCGCTGGGACACGCCATGCCCGGTTTCTTCGGCGCGGTCGCAGCCGCCGAGATTGCCAAGGTCAACATTCCGGTGGCGTTGCTGATCTGGCTGATGATCGTGCCCATGTTGCTGAAGATCGACTTCGGCTCGCTGGGCCAGGTCCGGGAGCATTGGCGCGGTGTCGGCATCACCCTCTTCATCAACTGGGCGGTGAAGCCGTTCTCGATGGCGCTGCTTGGCTCCTTCTTCATCGGTCACCTCTTCGCACCATGGCTGCCGGCCGGCCAGATCTCGTCCTATATCGCTGGGTTGATTCTGCTGGCAGCCGCGCCTTGCACCGCGATGGTATTCGTGTGGTCGAACCTCTGCGAGGGAGAGCCGCACTATACCCTCAGTCAGGTGGCGCTGAACGACGTCATCATGGTGTTCCTGTTCGCTCCGCTCGTGGGGTTACTGCTCGGAGTGGCGTCGATCACCGTCCCCTGGGGCACTTTGTTGCTGTCCGTTCTTCTCTACATCGTGGTCCCGGTGATCGTCGCACAGCTCTGGCGCAAGGTACTGCTGCGAAATGGCGGCGGCAGCTTCGGCCACGCCATGCGAATACTGCAGCCTCTTTCTCTGGTTGCGCTGCTCGCGACGCTGGTGCTGCTTTTCGGCTTCCAGGGCGAGCAGATCGTCAGGCAGCCGGGAGTCATTGCCATTCTCGCAGTGCCGATTCTGGTCCAGGTCTATCTCAACGCCGGGTTGGCGTACTGGCTGAGCCGACGGTTCGGCGTAGCCTGGTGCGTAGCCGCTCCGGCCGCCCTGATCGGCGCGAGCAACTTCTTCGAGCTGGCGGTTGCCGCCGCAATCAGCCTGTTCGGCCTGGATTCCGGCGCTGCGCTGGCGACTGTGGTCGGAGTGCTCGTCGAGGTTCCGGTGATGCTGTCCGTCGTCCGCATCGTCAAGGCGACCCGGGGCTGGTACGAAGCGGGCGCTGGCAAAGCCACGGCAGCCTTGGAGGCGCGCCAATGACGTACCATATGCCGCTGATGGCGTAGGCCAGCCTACTGTCGTAGAGATCAGATCATGACCGTCACCATCTATCACAACCCCGCCTGCGGCACCTCGCGCAACACGCTCGCGATGATCCGGCAGAGCGGCGTCGAGCCTGACGTGATCGAGTATCTGAAGACGCCGCCATCGCGCGACAGACTGGTCGAGCTCGTCAAGGCCATGGGGATCTCCCCTCGGGCGCTGCTGCGGGAGAAAGGCACGCCCTTTCACGAGCTCGGTCTCGACGACCCGAAATGGACCGATGACGAGTTGATCGACCAGATGCTGGCCCATCCCATTCTGATCAACCGTCCGGTCGTCGTGACGCCAAAGGGCACGCGGTTGTGCCGCCCCTCGGAGGCCGTCATCGACCTGCTGGACAATCCCGTCGGCCGCTTCGTGAAGGAGGACGGCGAAGTGGTGGAAGGGCGACAGGTTTAAGGCTCCGCGGCATCGCCGGCGCAACCCTGCTGACGCCGGTACGCAATCGCAACCGCTTCGCGGGCATGCGCCTTGCGATCCTATTCGGCCGCTTGCGAAGCTTGCATGCCGCGCGCCTCGTCCGCGGCATGTCCGGCGAGCGCCGGCTGCTCGTCATCAGGCAATCCCCGCCCCTTCACCAGGCCGAAGATCGCCGGAATCACGATCAGCGTCAGCAGCGTCGATGAGATCATCCCGCCGATCATCGGCAGGGCGATGCGCTGCATGATCTCCGACCCGGCACCGGTGCTCCACATGATCGGCAGCAGGCCCGCCATGATGGCGACCACCGTCATCATCTTGGGCCGGACGCGCTCGACGGCGCCCACCATGATGGCGTCGTGGAGATCCCTTCGGGTGAACAGGCTGCCCTCGGTGTTGCGCTTCGCCTTCATCTCCGCCAGCGCGTGATCGAGATAGATCAGCATCACGACGCCGGTCTCGGCGGCGACGCCCGCGAGCGCGATGAAGCCCACGGCGACCGCGACGGACAAATTGAAGCCGAACCACCACATCATCCAGATGCCGCCGACCAGCGCGAACGGCAACGACAGCATGACGATGAGGGTCTCGGTCATCGCCCTGAAGTTCAGGTACAGCAGCAGGAAGATGATCGTGAGCGTCACGGGGATCACGATCTTGAGGCGCGCTGCCGCGCGCTGCAGATATTCGTACTGGCCGCTCCAGACCACATAGGTGCCGGCGGGAAACTGGATGCTCTCCGTCACGGCGCGTTGCGCGTCGGCGACGTAACTTCCGATGTCGCGATCGCGGATGTCGACATAGATGTAGGTCGCGAGCTGACCGTTCTCCGTGCGGATCGACGTCGGCCCGCGCGCCGGCTCGACCTTCGCGACTTCGCCGAGCGGCACGGCGCCGCCCGACGGCATCGGCACCAGGATATCGCCAGCGATCGCATTGGGATTGTCGCGGAGGTCACGGGGGTAGCGCATGTTCACCGTGAAGCGCTGACGTCCCTCCACCGTCGTGGTCACGGTCTGGCCGCCGAGCGCCGCCGCGATGGTGTCCTGAACGTCCTGGATCAGAATGCCGTAGCGGGCGAGCGCCTCGCGGTCCGGCACGATCTCGAGATAGTAGCCGCCGATGCCGCGTTCGGCGTAAGCGGACGACGTGCCCGGGACGGTCTTGATCACCCCTTCGACCTGCCGCGCCAGCCGGTCGATCTCGACGAGGTCGGTGCCCATGACCTTGACGCCGACAGGCGTACGGATGCCTGTCGACAGCATGTCGATGCGTGCCTTGATCGGCATCGTCCAGGCGTTCGAGACGCCGGGAAACTGCAGCGCCTTGTCCATCTCCGCAATGAGACTGTCGATGGTGACGCCGGGGCGCCAGAACTCCTTCGGCTTCAGGTTCACCACCGTCTCGAACATTTCGGTCGGGGCCGGATCGGTCGCGGTCGCCGCGCGCCCCGCCTTGCCGTAGACGGAAGCGACTTCGGGGAACGACTTGATGATGCGGTCCTGGGTCTGCATCAGCTCGGCCGCCTTGGTCACCGAGATGCCGGGCAGCGTCGTCGGCATGTAGAGCAGCGTGCCCTCGTTCAGGGTCGGCATGAACTCGGTGCCGAGCTGGCGGGCCGGCCATATCGTGACGGCGAGCACGACGAGCGAGGCCAGGATCACCAGCGTCTTGGCGCGAAGCACGCCCTTGATCACCGGCCGGTAGATCCAGATCAGGAAACGATTGATGACATTCCTGCCCTCCGGCACGATCCGGCCGCGGACGAAAATCACCATCAGCGCCGGCACCAGGGTGACGGACAAGAGGGCCGCAGCCGCCATCGAGAACGTCTTGGTAAATGCCAGCGGGCTGAACAGCCGCCCCTCCTGCGACTCCAGCGTGAAGATCGGCATGAACGACACGGTGATGATCAGCAGGCTGAAGAACAGCGCTGGGCCGACTTCGGATGCCGCATCGATCAGGACCTGAACGCGGGACTGATCGGGCTTGGCGCGTTCGAGATGCTTGTGAGCGTTCTCGATCATGACGATCGCGGCATCCACCATGGCGCCGATCGCGATCGCGATGCCCCCGAGGCTCATGATGTTCGAGCCGAGGCCAAGCAACTTCATGGCACCGAACGCCATCAGCACGCCGACCGGCAGCATCAGGATGGCGACCAGCGCGCTGCGGACGTGCAGCAGGAACACGATGCAGACCAGCGCAACCACGACGCTCTCCTCGAACAGCGTGTGCTTGAGCGTGTCGATGGCCGCGTAGATCAGGTTGGAGCGGTCGTAGACCGGGACGATTTCCACCGATTTTGGCAGGCTGCTCGCGATCTCCTTGAAGCGCCTCTTGACGTTCTCGATGACGTCGAGGGCGTTGACGCCGAAGCGCTGCAGCACGATGCCGCTTGCGACCTCGCCCTCGCCGTTCAGCTCGGTGATGCCCCTGCGCTCGTCCGGTCCGAGCTCGACATTGGCGACGTCGCGGAGCAGCACCGGCGTGCCATTGCTCGTCTTCAGGACGATATTGCCGAGATCGTTGATGCCCTTGATGTAACCCTTGCCGCGAATGACGTACTCGAACTCGGCGAGCTCGACCGTGCGCCCGCCGACGTCGGCATTGCTGGCGCGGATCGCCTCCCGAATCTTCTGCATGCTGATGCCGCGATCCCGCATCCGCTGGGGATCGAGCACCACGTTGTACTGCTTGACGAAGCCGCCGATGCTGGCGATCTCGGCGACGCCTTCGGCCTTGGCCAGCGCAAACTTCAAATTCCAGTCCTGGAGCGTGCGGGTATCCGCGAGGTTCAGTTCTTTCGACAGAACAGCGTACTGATAGACCCAGCCGACGCCGGTCGCATCGGGCCCGATGGTCGGGCTGACGCCGGCGGGAAGCCGCGACGCAGCGCCATTCAGGAACTCCAGGACGCGCGAGCGCGCCCAATAGATGTCGGTGCCGTCCTCGAAGATCACGTAGACGAACGACACGCCGAAGAACGAGAAGCCGCGCACGACCTTCGATTTCGGCACGGTCAGCATCGCCGTCGTCAGGGGATAGGTGACCTGGTCCTCGATCACCTGCGGCGCCTGGCCGGGATACTCGGTATAGACGATGACCTGGGTGTCCGAGAGGTCGGGGATCGCATCCAGCGGAAGATGGATCAGCGCATAGAGACCGGCTGCGGCCGCAAAGCCGGTGCCGAACAGCACCAGCAGCAGGTTGCGCGCCGACCAGGCGATGATGCGGGCGATCATTTGTGATCTCCGGTCGCATGGCGAGGTTCGGACGCCGGAGGAGCCGCCTCGCCAAAGCTCTTGAGCGCAGCCTTGAGATTGCTCTCCGCATCGATCAGGAAGTTGGCGGATGTGACCACCGCCTCGCCGACCGCAAGTCCGTCGCGCACCTCGATGTAACCGCCGCCGCGCCGGCCGAGCTTCACCTCGCGCGGCTCGAAGCGCCCCTCTCCCTTGTCGACGAGGACGGCCTGGCGCGTGCCGGTGTCGAGCACCGCGCTGTCCTGGATCGCAAGAACTGGCGTGCCATCCGCGGTGTCGATGTCGGCATCGACATACATGTCGGGCAGCAGCACCGCATTGGGGTTGGCGAGCTCGATCCGGACGCGCACCGTTCTTGTATCGCGGTTCACCTGCGGATAGACGACCGCGATCTTGCCGCTGAAGACCCGGCCGGGAAAACTCCGCGCGCGCACCGCCACGGACTGCCCCAGCGCGATACTGCCGAGATCGCGCTCGGCGACGTCGGCCAGCGCCCAGACCAGCGAGGTGTCCGCAATTCGGAACAACACATCGCCGGGATTGGCGCGCATGCCTTCGATCGCGCTGCGCTCGAGCACGATGCCGTCGCGCGGGGCCGACCAATGCACGGTGACGGGCGCGACGCGGGTCCGCTCCATCTCGGCGATCACCTGCTCGGGGACGTCGAGATTGACCAGCCGTTGCCGCGAGCCGCGGCCATACATTTCGACGCCGCCCACCGTCTTCGAGGTGATCGTCGCGAGATATTCGGCGGCGGCGGAGGCGACTGCCGAACTGTAGATCTCCATCAAGGGCTGCCCCGCCTTCACCCGCGTGCCGGTGGTGACGTCGGCGACCTTCTGCACGAAGCTCTCGGCGCGCATTGCGATCACGGAAATGCGGCGTTCGTCGAGCTGGATCGTGCCCGGCGCCTTGACCGAGACACGGATCGCGCGCCGCTCGACAGGTTCGGATTTCACGCCGGTGCGCTGGATCTTGCCCGGCGAGAGCTTCACCGTGCCGTCGTCGATCTCGTCGCCTTCGTAGACGGGGATGTAGTTCATCCCCATCGGATCCTTCTTCGGCACCGGCGAGGTGTCGGGCAGGCCCATGGGATTGCGGTAGTAGAGGATCTTTCGCGATGACGCCGCTTGAGGCGGCTTCGGTGGCGCTTCTGCCTGATTGTCCTCGTAGACCGGCAAATAGTCGCGCCCGCGGTCGTCCTTCTTCGGACCGGCGGACCAGAGCGGCGCACCACTGGGGTCGCGATAGTAGAGCGGAGCTCGATTCGCCTCGGCCGCAGCCGGGTTCACCTCCGCATGAACGGACCAATGCCCGTCGTTCGAGGACCAGTACGTCGCCAAGGCGAGGCCACCGCCGAGAGCGAGAGTCGTCAGGAGACGCAGCGTCTTCATGGTGTGTGTTCGCGCGCCCGGCGCGCGTCCATGTGAATGGGAAAGGGAAATTCGGACGCCGCGAGCGGCGTCCGCACGCTCACTTGGTCGCCGTGACGATCACCTTGCCGGTGACGGTCTCCGTCTCGCCCTGCACCTTTGCCGACAACGTGACCTGGTAGCGGCCGGCCATCGGCAGGTCCGTCTTGAAGGCGTAGACGCCCGGTTCCTTCGACGGCAGCGGCGCCACCGCCGATTCCATCTCGGCCATCCCGTCCGGGGCCATGTCGATGCGGGTCTTGAAGATGACGGCATCCGCCACCGGCTTGCCGGTCTGCTTGTTGGTCAGGCGAACGGAAAGAGTGACGTCGTCACCCTTCTTCATTTGCGCATTGACGGGCTCGAAGGCGTAGTCGGCGGCGCCCGCCATCGCGGCGGAAGCGGCAAGCGAAAGGGTGGCGGCGAGCGCCGCGGTGCTGAACTTGAAAGGCATTGTCCTGTCCTCATGAATGATCTCTCGCCGTGGCGCATGGCGCGCACGTCAGTCGTCATCGCGAGCAGGCGTGCCGCTCGCGTCTCGGGCTCAGCGAGATCAGATTCGAGGAGGTCGGAAGGGAGGACTGCCGCCGCGGACGGACACGACCTGATCGGCAGGAAGGGCGATCCTGCTCGCCGCTACGACGACATGGCCGAAGGCGACGGGCCTGATGTCGTCGAGCGCAATGGTGCCGCCGACGCAGCAAAAACCCATCCCGCATTTGTAGGCGCCGGTCTGGGAGGACGTCCCCTTCATGTCGGGACAGCAATCGTCCATCGCCATCTCGGCGTCGCCGCCCATTTGCATGGTCGCCTGCATGTCATCCGACGACATTGCAAGGCTGGATGCGGACGCGCCAACGGGCAGCATCGCCAGGGATAGGGCGATTGCACATGCCAGGATGGTACGGACGAACCGCATCTCTATCGACTTGCCTTTCGGGGGCCGGAGCGCCTCCTTAGTAACATATCCCGGTGCCCGTGGCGCTTTTTGATCCGGATCAAGCATTCGTGACCGCGGTGCCTACCGGCACCGCCGCCGCCCGCCCGGTTCAGATCTTCGGGATCTTCGCCCGCTCGACCACGCCGGTCCATTTGGTGATTTCGGTCTCGATCAGCCGCTTCATCTCCTCGGGCGAGCTGCCGCGGACCTCGCCGCCGACGGCCGTCTCCAGACGCTGCTTGATTTCCGAGTTTCCGAGTGCGTCCAGCGTCGCTGCATTGAGCGCGGCGACGATGGCGGGCGGCGTGCCCTTGGGCGCCAGCAGGCCTGCCCAGGTGCGCACGTCGTATCCCTTGATGCCGGCTTCCTGAACCGTGGGAACATCGGGGAGCAACGCGGTGCGCGTCGGCGAGGTCACCGCCAGGCCACGGATCGCGCCGCTCTGGATTTGCGGGGCCAACAGCACGGGCGTGCCGACGATGACGGGAACGTCTCCACCGAGCAGCGCGGTGGTGGATTGAGAATCGCCGCGATACGGCACGTGCACGATCTCGACACCGGCGGTGGCGTTGAGCAATTCGCCCGCGAGGTGGTGGGTGCTGCCGAAACCGACCGATCCGAAGCTGAGCGAGCCGGGCTTTGCCTTGGCGATGGTGATGAGCTCGCCCAGTGATTTTGCCGGATGGTCGTTACGCACCGCAATCACGAGTGCGTAGTACACCAGCGTCGAGATCATCTCGAAGCTGTCGGCGGGCTGGTAGGCGAGGCTCTTGTAGGTCGCCGCTGAAATCGCATGCGCGCCGGTGACGAGCCCGAGCGTGTAACCGTCGGGCACCGCCTTTGCGATCGCATCCGCGGCGATGTTGCCGCCGGCGCCCGGCTTGGCCTCGACGATGACCGGCTGCCCCAGCTTCTTCGACAACCCGTCGGCGATGATGCGCGACAGCGTGTCGGCCGCGCCGCCGGCGGCGAAGCCATGCAGCAGGCGGATCGGGCGCGACGGATAATTGTCCGCCGAAGCAGAGCCGGCCGGACAACAGGCAAGAAAAACGCCGAGCAGAAAAATGGCCGCAGCAAGCCGCTTCATCCCTCGCATGGATGCCTCTCCCTTTGATTGTTCTATCGTTGGCCGCCGCGCGTGCGGCGTCTTCCAGTCGTATCGCGCTAGCGCGCGAACTCCGTGCATTCAGGCGATGGCGGCATGCCCCAGACGTCGCGCGGCAGCCCGACCCAGACCTTCGGCCGCTGCGGACGATCGCGATGCCAGGGACGCGGCTCGAAATAACCGAGCTCCTCGTCCACTATCCGGTCGAGATCGCAGAACAGCTCGACCAGATGCCCGTCGGGATTGCGGTGATAGATCGCGGTGTTGTGGCCGGGACCGTGACGCACCGGGCCCCAGAGCACCGGAAGCTTGTGCCGCGCGAGATGATCGCAGGCCCTATGGATGTGGTCGGGGCCGCGCAGCTCGAAGGCAAGGTGATGGAGACCGCGCGCCGGCGCGCGAGCGAAGTTCAGCGTGTGATGCTCGAAGCCGCTGCGCATGAACACGAAACGGTCCTCGATCCAGTCGGAGACCCGCAGCCCCGTCACGTTGGAGTAGAACTCCGAAGCAGCCTTGGGATCGGGCGTGCGGAGGGCGACATGGCCAAGCTTGCCGACGGCGAGCCCGCCGATCCGCTCCTGTGCTGGCGTCGGCGTCCATCCCTGTATCAGCTCGAAGCGTGTCCCTTCGGGGTCAGAGAACGACAGCAGCCTGGAGACGCCCGGCAGGGAATCGCTCCGAAACTCCGGCCGCAGATGGGCCTGCTTCAGTGCGGCGCCCAGCGTTTCGATCTCGACATCGGGCGATATCTCGAAGGCGATGCTCCTCAGCGCGGCGTCTCCGGGCTCGATCACGAGAGAAAGCTGCTCGGAATCGCTGGCGAGGAAGATACGGCTTCCATCGCGGCCGACCAGGCCAAGTCCGATCACGCCGCGATAATAGTCGAGCAACCGCTCCGGATCGTGCGAGGCGAAGGTGGCGTGTCGCAGCCGGGTGAAGCGTGCAATGGGTGCTTGTGTGCTCATCGTGCGATCCATCCCCTCATGGAATCATGATGATCTTGCCGAGCGCCGAGCCCTGCTCCAGCAGCGTATGCGCTTTCCTGACCTCGTCGAGCCTCAGCACGGCCGAGATCGCCGGCCTGATCGCGTTGCGACCGAGCGCCTCGATCACGCTGCGCATCAGGGCGCGGCGTCCGTCGCGATCGTGGTCGTAGATGTGGAAGGAGAAACAGCGCACGGCCGGACAGATGTCGAGATGGTTGCGCATCGCCGCCATCAGATTCTCTTCCGGCAATCCGGCGAAGGCGTTGTACGACAGCAGCGTGCCCCATTTGCCGAGTGCGCCGAGATAGGAGGTGAACTCCGGTCCGCAGACGTGATCGAGCACGAGGCCGACGCCCTCGCCCTTGGTCAACTCACGAGTGCGCGCCACCACATCCTCGTTCCGGTAGAAGATGACATGATCGGCGCCGTTCGCCTTCGCGAACGCGGCTTTCTCCTCGGTCGAGACCGTGCCGATGACGGTCATCCCGGCGAGCTTTGCCAGTTGCACCAGCGCGGTACCGACGCCGCCGGCCGCGCCGATCACCAGCGCACTCGCGGGCGCGCGCGGATGGCGGCACTCGTGCAACAGGGCGTAGGCGACCTGATAGTTCGACAGGCACACGGCGGCTTGCAGGTCGACATTGTCGGGCAGCGCGTGAACCGCGTCCGCGGGCGCGACCACGTAATCGGCATAGCAGCCGCCGCGCTGGGACAGGTCGCGGGCGCTGAGCAGCACCTTCTGGCCGATGGCGAAGCCTTCGACGCCGGGCCCGAGGGCGGAAATGCGCCCCGCAACGTCATTGCCGGGATTGGCCGGCAGCGGCGGCATCCATTTGTAGACGCCGCGCCGGATCAGTGCGTCGGGCTGACCGACCCCGAACGCCTCGGCCCGGATTTGCACCTGGCCAGGTCCGGGCGCAGGCACCGGTAGCTCGACCACCTCAAGTGCATCCGGCCCACCCGGCTGACGCACCAGCACTGCCCTCATGTTTCCGTACTCCCCCAGACCGCATTTTCGAAAATCATACCGTTTACGAAAATTATTGCAAGATGGTCGTTGGCGCGGCATGGTGGGGCATCGATTCAACGACAGACATCATGCCCGAGAGCGCCATCCGCCCCCGCAAGGAATTCGGCAAGACCATCGCCGCCGACATTACGCATCGGTTGCGGGAGGAGATCATCGCCTGTGCGCTTCCGCCGGGCGAGCCGCTGCGCTTCGACGTGCTGCGCGAGCGGTTCGGCGCCAGCTTCACGACATTGCGCGAGGCGCTGACTGCGCTTGCCGCGGAAGGGCTGGTCGATGCGCAGGAGCAGCGCGGCTTTCGCGTCGCGCCGGTCAGCCGCCAGGATCTAATCGAAGTCACCGACGCGCGGGTGCTGATCGAGATGGAGTTGATTCGCCGCTCGATTCAAAGGGGCGACGACGATTGGGAAATCGCGGTGATTTCAACGCTGCATCGCCTGAAGCGAATCGAGCAGCGCGATCCCGAACATCCCTTGCGCGACCCCGAATGGAAGATCGCGCATCGCCAGTTCCATCAGGCGCTGGTGTCCGCGTGCGGCTCGGCGACGCTGCTCGCCATTCGCGCCGAGCTGTTCGATCGCGCCGAGCGCTACCGGCACCTCTCCGCCAATTTCCGCCCGCGCCCGCGCGACAAGGCCGGCGAGCACCAGGCGATCATGCAGGCCGCCATTTCGCGCAATGCGGATCTCGCCGTGCAGCTGATCGAGACCCATATCCGCTCGACCGCCGACAACGTCGCCAAATACGCCGCCCACCTGCTCGACACCGAATAGGAGCCGGAATTTTCACGCGGCAGGCTTGCGCCGCGGCTAATTTTCGAAAATAATGTAACATATCGAAAATTGGAACCCTTGGGGCGAAACCATGAAGCTGCTGTCGTTCTTGGAAGGAAATCGGGAAAGCTGGGGCGCCGTCGTCGAAAACGGCGTGGTGGATCTCGGCCGTGCCCTGCCCCAATACCCGACGCTTGCGGACTTCCTCGGGAGCGATGATTACGCCAAGCGCGAAGCCATCGTCGCTGGCCACAGGCCCACGCTGGCGCTGAGCGACGTCAAATATCTGCCGGTGATCCCGCGCCCCGAGAAGATCGTCTGCGCCGTGCGCAACTATCTCGACCACCACAATGAGGCGGTGGCGTTCGGCATGAAGCGTGAGATCACCGAGTTTCCGCCGATCTTCCTGCGGGTCTGGCGCTCGCAGGTTGCGCACAACGCGCCGGTGATCCGACCAAAAGTCTCCGACAATTTCGACTGGGAGGGGGAGCTGGCGGTCGTCATCGGCAAGGGCGGCCGTCACATCAGCCAGGCCGACGCCTGGAGTCACGTCGCGGGCTACTCGATCTACAACGACGTCAGCGTGCGCGACTGGCAGCGTCACGCCCAGCAGATCGCCTCCGGCAAGAACTTCGTCGGCACCGGCCCGTTCGGGCCTTGGCTGGTCACGCCGGACGAGATCGGCGATCCCACCAAGCTGAAGCTTCAGACGCGCGTCAACGGCAAGGTGGAGCAGTCGTCCGACACCTCGATGCTGATCTTCTCGATCCCGCGGCTGATCGAATATTGCTCGACCATTTTCGATCTCGTCCCCGGCGACGTCATCGCCACCGGTACGCCGGCCGGCGTCGGCTTCACCCGCAAGCCGCCGGTCTTTCTCAAGCCAGGCGACGTGGTCGAAGTCGAGATCGAGAATATCGGCGTGCTCAGCAATCCCGTCGTGGACGAGGCGTAAGGCCGCTGATGTCCCACGATATTCGCAAGTCCGCGCTCGGCGTCGAGACCATCTGGCACGAGCGCGGCCCGCGGCTGGAGCAGCCGCTTCTGGTCGGCACCGCCATTGCCGTGATCCGCAACCCCTTCGCCGGCCGCTATGAGCCCGACCTGATGCCGTTCCAGGCCTCCTTGCGTGAGCTCGGGCGCGAGCTCGCGGGCGCCCTAATCGCGCAACTCGGCGGTGCGCCGCGCATCGAGGCCTATGGCAAGGGCATCATCGTCGGCGAGGACGGCGAGCTCGAGCATGGCGCCGTCTGGCACGAGGCCGGCGGCCAGGGCATGCGCGAGGTGCTGGGACAGCCAAAGGCGATCGTCCCGGCCGCGAAGACCATCGGCGGTCCCGGCACGCGCCTGATGGTGCCGCTCGGCCACATCCACGCCGCCTATGTCCGCAGCCATTTCGGCACCGCGGAGATGACGCTGTGGGATGCGCCAAGGCGCGACGAGATCGCCTTCGGCCTCGTGATGGCAACCGGCGGCCGCCCTCACGCGCGCATCGGGGGCCTCAAGGCATCCGATATTTCCGTGCATGACGGCCAGCGGTGACGGCTGGCTATCCAAGCAAGCCCTTCAATCCCGCGTAGATCGAGCCGACCGCGGTCGCGGCGACGCCGACCAGCGGCCCAACGGTCTGCATCAGGTCCTGGATCAAGCGGGCGCGTCGCCGCAGCTGTTCCTCGCCGACGTGCTGTCCGAGCAGGCGCGCCGAGCGGAAGGCGAACGCATTCGGTTTGCCGCCCTGTGTCAGCACGCGCGGCAGGACCTGGAAGACCACGACGCTCAAGATGTTTCCCGAGACGAAGGCGAGCAGGATGCTGGCACCGTATTCGAACACTTCCCGCCATTCGATCCAGGCTTGCGGCAGGATCGGGACATGATCGTGAATCCCGGTGACCGTCAGCATCGACAGCACGCTGACGGCCGCCGCCAAGAACGCCAGCAGAAAGGCCGTCAAGGCCGAAACCCGGTGCAGCGGGTAGGCCAGGAATCCGAACAGCAGCGGTATGGCGATGGAGGCAATCCGAAGCGGGATCGGAGACGCGTTGAAAGTGATGGTCACGAGCACGTGCGCGATCACCAGAAGAAGGGACGGTATCGCGACGTAGAGCACCGCATGCGTCGTGAAATAGCGCAGCGGATTCTTGTACCTCTCGAGCCGGACATTGACCCGGTCGAGATCGCGCCTGAGCTTGTCCAGATCGGCGACGATCTCCTCGATCTCGAGCAAGGTCGGCCGCACCACGCGCAGGTCGCGCGAGCAGTGCTTGCACGCGATGGCTTCGTCCTTGATCGTCTCGGCGCAGAACGGGCACTCCATCGCTAGCGCGAATGCCTCCGCCTGATGAAGGCTTCGGCCTCGTCTCTGGCCCGTTTCAACTCGTCGCGCAGCTCCTGCCGCTTGCGCAGGAGATCGTCACGCTCCGCGATCAGCGTCGCGGGAACGGCGATGTCGCGTCCGCAGGACGGGCAGACAAGCGCGCCTTCCCCGGTCCCTGCCTTGCAGTAGGGGCACGTCACTTCGGCGCGACCTTCAGCATGAAGATGGTCGTGCCCGAACGGCCGTCACTGTCCTTGATATCGACACGCACCGCGTATTCGCCGGGCGGCAGCTCCGCATCCTGCATGTCGATGCCGTCGGCCTTCACGAACGGCTTGACGCGCGAGGTCAAGTCGACATTCGGGGTCCGCAGGAAGATCATCTTGACGGAGTCCGGATCGATCTTCGCCCCGCCATAGGACTGGAATTTCAATACCAGCGGCAGGGGCGAGCTCGCCGATGCACCCGGCGAGACGAACTCGACCTTCGGGCCGCGCATGATGCCGCGCTGATCGACGGCAACCGCGCCTTTCGGCGGCGGCAGCTTGGCTTCCTCCTCCGTGATCAATGGCACCGCAAGCGATGGTCCGGACGACAACAAACCCGCGACCACGAGGCCCAGCAAAACAGTCCGCTTCATTTTCCGTGCACCCCTTTCCCAGTTCGTCAACGCAAGCCGCCATCGCCGATGATGGTGTAAGGCGCCCAGAACAGCGGATGGGCATAGGCAAACTCGGTCTTGCCTTCGCTGTTGAGATAGCCGGGACCATCGACGAGGGCCATCGTCGCCTGGCGCAGCGCTTCACCGCGCGACAGCTTGGGATCGTCGGCCTGCCGCTTGAACAGGTCCGTCACCAATTGCCGCGCGGACTGCGAATGCACCGACCAGTTCGTCACCAGCAGCGCGCGCGTGCCGGCGTAGAAGAACGCACGGCCGAGCCCGGATGCCGCCTCGGCGCCGGCGCCCGCGCCCGCACCGGTGTTGCAGGCGGACAAGACGACCCAGTCCGCGTCCAGCTTGAGGCCGAGGATCTCCTCCATGGTCAGGAGCCCGTCGCCGCCCTCGCCCGTCACCACCGGCGACGACAAAGCGAGCGCCGGTTGCGTCAATCCGTTCAGCTCGCCCGGGACCAGACCGTGGGTGGCAAAAGCCAGGATCTTGAAGCCCGAGAGGTTCATGGTCTTCACCGCGCTCTCGGTCGCGCTCTTGCCGAGGAACAGCACCTTCGAGGGGTCCGCCTGCAAGGCCAGCGCGATCGACTTCAGCTCGTCGGCGGTATCGGGAAGCCTGGGCAGGAGGCCCAGCTCGGCGCTGTCGACGCCGTCGAGCTTGGGACTGTTGCGCCGCTTCAGCGGCCCGCCGCGCGTGGTGTTGCCGCCGGCATCGGCGACCTGGATCTTCTCCCCGCTGCTTTCCGCCTCGGCGTGCTGATCGGCGTTGAAATAGGGATCGCCGAACGCGACGAGGTCGCCGCGGCCCGGCTTGCCGGGCGGCAATTGCCGCAACGTGCGCAACGCTGCCGCCGACGGCACCGTCGACACGGCATGGGTCCGCGCCAGCCACGGCACGTTGCGATAGCCGACGAAAAGGGGATCCTCGTCCGCAGCCACCTCTGCCGGTGCCGTCGGCAACAGGGACAGCGGCAGGAGTCCAAGCGCGCCGTTGGTCACGACGATCAGGTTCTTGGCCGGCTTCCAGCCGCTCTCGACCGGCTTGAGCAGCAGCTCGTAGAGCTCATGACCGAGCTTGAGGTCGAACGGCGGAATGTCCGAGATCGTCGCAGCCTGCGGCTCGAGCGCTTCACGCAGCTTGCGGATCTTGCTCTCGATGTCGCCGATCTTGGCTTGCACGGCGGCGAACGCCACCGGCCCCGATTTCGGCACGGCCCAAACGAAGCTGCCGTTCTGGCCGAAATAGAACGACAGCATGGCCTCGTCGTCGGCCAGCGTCGCGCGGATCTCGGCGACGCTCGGCGGCTTGGGCGAGACGAGATCGGCGTAGATCGGGAACTTCTGCTTGATCTCCTGGCGCGCCTTGTCGCGCTGGCCGCGCAACGCCGCGATCGAGGCCTGAATTTGTGCAACGCCTTTCTCGTCGCGCTCCGCCGCCGGAAGCGTAAGCACGTTGTTGAGCGTGCCGAGCTGAGCGTTGACCTGCTTGGTCAGATCCTGCTCCTTGCGCACGAGCTCGGCGAGCGCGGGATCCTTGGCCGCCGCGCGCGCGCTCGAAGCTGCCAATGCCTGCTGCACCGAGCGGCCGCGGACGGCATCGGCGAGGCTGAACGTCTCATCACCGACGTTCTTGCCGGCTCCTTCCGCCCTGCCGAGCAGCAGCAGATAGCTCTCGACGATGGTCTGCAGCCGCTGGCTGCGCGCGGCCACTACGGTCGTGTTCTCGTCGTCGGCGTTCTCGTTGGCGCTCGCCATCATGACCGGAATGGCGGCCTTGAACTCCCTGATCGCGTCGGCATCGCGCCGCGCGCGCATCAATCCGACCGCCAGCGTGCCGCGCGCCGAGGCGGCGTCGAAGTGGTTTTCCCCGACCCGGGCGACCTGCTTCTTCACGAGCTGTTCGGCGGCGGCGATGCCGGCGTCCAGCTGCCCGGCACCATAGAGCGACAGGATCCGGGACGGATTGAGCTCGAACACCTGGCGACGCTGCGCATCCCAGCCGGCGACGGCCTTGTCGATCCGCGCGAACATCGCGTTCGCTTCGGCATTCTGGCGCCGCAGCGTCAGGATGCCGGCGAGCTGCGAAAGCAGTTGCACGGTGGTCTGCGCCTCCTCGGGCACACCGACGGTCTTGTTGATATCGAGGGCGACGCGGCCGAGCTTCTCGGCTTCTTCGTAACGGCCCTGGTCGACCAGAATGCCCGCCAAACCCATGACGTAGCGCGGCGTAACCGAGTTGTACTTGCCGGTGTCCTGCAGGCGCGAGAGCAGCGCACGGCGCGCGTCCACCTCGGCCTCGGCGAGCCGGCCCTGCTTCGCCTTCATGCGCGCCTGGCTCAAGACGGTGCCGTCGATCGCCTGCAGCAGAATCGTCTCGGCCGGCGCATTGTCGGACGCCATGATCGCCTTCGTGCTCGCGCGCTTGCGCACCTCCGCCATGCGGTACGCTGCCTCGGCGTCGGCATACTGCCCGCGCGCCTCGAAGACGAGTGCCCGAGAGATTTCAAGCTCGCCTTCCCAGCTCTGCCCGAACTTCGCATAGGCGGCTCGCCAATTGGGATGGCCGCTGGTGCGCGCCTCCTGGATAGCGCTCTGGCTGCGGCGGAGATAGGCCTCGGCTTGCGCGAGATCGCCCATCTGGACCAGAACGGCCGCGATCGCGCGGTTCGTGGTGAATATGAAGCCCTTGGCGCCCGGCATGCTGGCCGATTCGCGGAGAAGCCTTTGCATGATCTCGAGCGCGCGCTTCGGATCACCGGCGATAGAGTGCTGAAGCGACTGAAGCTGCAACATCCGCCCGAGCAGTTGCGGGCCGACAGCCCCGCGCCCGACCTCCACGGCCTTGTCGGCATCGGACATCGCTTCGGCGAGGCGTCCGAGCTGCGCGCGCGCATTGGCGCGATCGAAATAGAGCTGCGCGAGATCCTGGCGGGACTCCTTCCCGGTCGGTGCCGTGTCGGCGTCCGCCTTCAGTTCGGCGATCATCTTCTCGTCGGGCTTGTCGCCATCGAGGATCGCCGTGATGTCGGCGATGCTGCGCGGCGGCGCGACGAAATCCTTCGGCAGCGCCGTACCTGACTCGAGCTTGGGCGCCGCGTCCTTGGGAAGCTCCACCGCAACATTGGCACGCCCATTGGCGGCATTCAGCGCGGCCATCACACAGGCCCTGACCTGAGGCGCTGCCTTGGCGCGGCAGGCTTCGAGATTGGCGCCTCCGGCCGGCCCTCCGCCGGCGCGCATGCAAGCTTGCACGATCGGCCGGCCGGCCGTCATCCGGCAATTCTCGAGCGCTCCTTCCTTGCTCAGCGCGGCTGCGGAGCCGGTGGACCCGAGCAGAACGGCAAGTGCCAGCAGATGGCGGGGGAAAGCGTCCGGACGGCTCTTGAACGGACGCGGGGCGTCTAAGCTCATCTCTAAGGACCTTTGGAAAAATGACTTTGAAGAAACGTGACAATCCTATCTGGCCGGCCCGGAAGGACAAGGGCCTTCAATGCCGGTTCCCGTCTGCCTCAACAGGGTTGGGCGGCTAGGGCCGGCACGGTTCCATGGATACGGACAGGCGGCTCAGGCTGATCAGCCGCCGGGCCAAGATGGCCGCATTCGACAGACGGAGACCGCCCTCAGCCCTTCGAGACGACGGCGCGGCCGTAAGGCGGCTGCGCCGCGACCGGCGGGTTGGCGGTCTGGGCGGCGAGCTCGCCGATCAGGCGATCGGCATCGGCCGCCATGCCGTCGGGCGCCTGGATCACCAAGCGCTCGAGCGCCCAGCGGTAGGACGAAACGCGCTGCTCCAGGCACTGCTGCACCCACTGCACGATCAGCGAATTCTCCTGCATGCGTGCGACCGCGTCGGCCTTCTCCCGCGGCGAAAGGGCAGAGACGCGCGCCATGCTGGCGTCGCGCTTCCTGTCGAGATCGATGACGCGGATCGCAGAGGCGAAGAACGGCTCGAAACGGGTGATGTCGTTGCGCACGTCCTCGATCAGCTGCGCATAACGTGAGGAATGCGAGCGGTGCGGCTCGTCGATCAGCGTGCGTCCGTACATGGTTCGGTCGAACACGATCTTCTGACGCCAGGGCGAGGGTAGCGGCTTGTAGTCGCCGAACACGCTCTTCCAAGCGGGGCGCGACAGCGGCGGCTCGATCATGGGATAGGCGAGGTCGCGCAGCTGGCGCTCTTCGTCGGTGAGCTGGAATTGCGAAGGATTCAGGCCGACGCTGGAGGTGACCTCCGCGCCCAGCCAGCGATGCATGTCGTCACTGCGCATGTCGGCGCGGGTGCGGCCGAAATCACCACCGCTGCACGCGCCGAGCGTGGCAGCAAGCAGCGCGAGCAGGACGGCCGATAGGACGGGCCGGATCTGGCGGATGGTATCCGGCATTGCAGGTAACCGGATGTCAGCGACGGCGGCGTCGGCGCCCCGGCGCTGTGCCCTGCTCAGGCCCGCGATCGCCGCTGGTTTCATCTGCCTCGCGCTCGATACGGATGACGGGAAGGATCAGGATCGTTCCCATGTCCGCGCGCGGAGCGACATCCCCCGACGAGCCCACCCGGCGACCGGCCGGAAATTCTATGATGGTCCCCATGTCAGCTCTCTTCAATTGCCGCGCGACCGAACGCGCCCCTGCAACATGCAATTCATTAAGATCAGTTCATGGTTAACGGGGTGTAAACGCGGCGTTCGGACCGTATCCGCACGGGCCGGCCGCGGTGTCCCGCTGCGGCACGAAACCGCGGCAAGACGAGCGTTCCGCTTCACGCCTCGTTTTCCTTAACGAGCCTTTAAAGGAGCCCGCGATAGGCTGGCGACGAGTATCTCTTCCAGGTCGCGTATTTCTCCATGACCAAGTCGCTGTTTCCCGGATTCGACGGGCTGATGTCCCTCTCCCGTCGCGAAGGCGTCGATGTTCGGCCGACGCTGCTGCGCGTGCTGACCGACCTTTACGTCCAGACGCGCGTCCACAGCGAGGACGAGCAGCGTCAGTTTACCGAACTGGCAACACGGCTGATCGACCAGGTCGACGATGCGACGCGTGCGGCCATCAAGGCCAAGCTCGCGATCTATCCGCAGACGCCCGTCCCGGTGCTGCAGAAACTCGGGCTGGTCGCCGCGCAGGAAGGCCGCAGGGTTCCGCTCGCCCGCGAGATCCCAACTCCCGCACCCGCTCCAGCGCCGGTCCGCACGCCCTCGGACGCCGAGCTGCGCATGGCCTCGAACATGGCGATGCAGCCGAAAGACGCCGCCGAGATCCACGACATGTTCTTCCGCGCCGGCGCATCCGAGCGCGCGCTGATCCTGCACAATCTGGCTCAGACCCCGCTGAAGGCCGCGCCGCGGATTCCGACCGTGCGCGCCAAGCGCGCGATCCAGATCCTGGAGATGGCGGCGGTCGCGGGCGACGTCGAGAGCTTCACCCTGGAGCTCGGCGACAGCCTGATCCTGCCCTCGCGCGTCGCAGCGCAGATCGTCGACGATGCCGGCGGGGAGGCGCTCGCGGTCGCGGCGCGGGCGCTCGACATGCCGAGCCCGAACTTCCAGCGCATTCTGCTGTTCTTCAAGCCGGAGATCGGCACGTCGGTGACCGAGGTGTACCGGCTGTCGCGGCTCTACGACCGCCTCAGCGACCGCTCGGCGCTGGTGATGCTGGCGGCCTGGCGCGGCTCGACGCTCGCCGTCACCCGCGCGAAGTACCAGCCGTCACTTCACGACGGCGAACGCCAGCGCGTCCGCGCCGGCGCGAGCCAGACGCGGCCGGGCGTGCAGCCCGGCGCGATGCCGCCGCGCCGCACTGGCACCGACGGATCGTCGGAGCGGTGAGGCTGAACGCGACTTGATACGGTCGGTCGCTCCACAAACGCGTCATGCCCGCGCTTGTCCCGCGCATCCACGTCTTGGCTTCATACGAGAAGAACGTGGATGGCCGGGACAAGCCCGGCCATGACGCCGCGATAGCGTCCTAGTTACGCCTTCGCCAATTCCAGAAAATGCCGCCCGGCGCGATCCTCGGTCTCGACGATCCAGGCGTCCGGATCGAAGCGGACTTCCTTAGTGAGACGTTCCTCGATGGTGTGCTCCGGCAGCGGCTGCGGCGCGACCGGCACGAAGAAGCGATCGACGGGGCGGCCGTCGTCGTAAGAGGTCTGCGGCGCCGGCGCGTAGAGCATCGCATGGCCGTTGAGCAGCGACACCTTCACGAACACCGCGCCCGCCTCCTCGGCGCCGCGACGGCGGACCGCGCCGAACACGCCCTCGGTCTGGCACCGGCGCAGGTAAGCCGCGACCCATATGTTGGATTTCAAACGCATGAGTCGAACGATAGGCCAGCGCGGCGCACGCCGCCAGTGTCAGCGTCCGATTGTCACGCCTTGCCTACACCCTGCCCGCCGTTGATCTGGCGCGCAACGAGGTATGACAGCGGCATCGCAAGCGCAAATCCCACGGCGACCGCGTAGGGAATGTTCCTGATCGCGTCGGCGGCGAAGCTCGGCACCATCAGCACCACGATCAGGCTGACGCCCGCCAGCACCGTGCCGAGCATGATCCAGACCAGGACGGAGACCTTGAACATGACAACCTCTCTTCTTCGTTGAAGACGAGCGATCATGTTCCCGCATCTGTCGGCCGTCATTGATCCCAAGCAAATCGCGCCTGCAGGACGCGCCATGGTCTGCCGGCGCGTGACGGGCGGAATTGATCGGCGTCAATGACAGTGGAGTGCGCGTTATTCGACGGGATGGCCGATCGCGGCTCCGAGTTCGCGCAGCAGCCGATCGGACACCTGGCCGGTGACCTGCATCTTGTGCTCGCGCTCGAACTTCTGGATCGCGGATTGGGTCTCGCCGCTCATCGTGCCCGTGATCTTCAAGTTCCCGTAGCCATATTCGGACAACGCACGCTGCACGCCGGCGATACGCCGTGCGGCCGGGCTCTGCGGCACGGGAATCGGCGCCGGCGGACGCATCGCGGACGGCGGCGTCGACGTCGTTTGCTTGACCAGATTGGTCATCGGATCGTTCGAGCGCGTCGAGGCGGTCGCTTCGACCGGCTTTTCGGGCGCCTTCTCGGCGGCGCGCTCGGCAGGTCTGGGCTCGGCAGGTCTGGGCTCGGCGCGGAATTCCGTCGCGCGCGGCTCGAGCGGCGATGTGTCGGCGCCGACCGGACGCGGACGCGGCAAGGGATTCGACAGCGACGCCGAGGACGGCGCGGGGAGATTGATCACCGTGCCGAACATCGGCGCGGGATGCCGGCCGGTCTGGAGGAACAGCGCATTGGCAACGATCGCACCGATCGCAGCGACGGCGACGAGGCCGGCCAGCGTGTCCTTGGGGCTGTGCAGCAGCACGCGCAAGACGAGATTGCGCTCGGTCTCGACATCGACAACCGCGGCCTTGGCGCCGCGGCGGCGACGAGCGGATTCGTCCTTGGCAGACTTCTTAGGCACTTTTCTTCACCAGAGCGGGTTGGTCAGTTTGGTCATGAGACTCCTGGCGCAGCACCGGAGTCAGCGTGGCGATCTTGCTTTCGGCCGGCTTGACTTGCAGCGGGGTGTAGACGAGCGGCAGCTTGACGGTGACGGCGGTGCCCTCCCCCAGCTTGCTTTGTACCGTCAATTCGCCGAGATGCAACGCTATGAGACTCTTCACGATCGAAAGTCCGAGGCCGGTGCCTTCGTGACGGCGCTGATAGGTCTTGCCCGCCTGGAAGAACGGCGCGCCGATGCGCTTGAGATCATCGGGCGCAATGCCGACGCCGGTGTCACTGATGCGCAGCGTCAGCTGCGATCCGGTCACCGCAGCGGAAACGGAAACCTGGCCGCCGCGCTCGGTGAACTTGATGGCGTTGGCGACGAGATTGAGCACGATCTGCTTGAAGGCCCTGGGATCGCCGGTCATGACGGGCAGGTCCTGCGGCGCGTCGGTGACGAGATCGATGCCGTTCTCCCGCGCCTTCAGCGCCAGCAGATTGCAGCAATGCAGGAGCGAGGGACGCGGCGCGAACGGCTCGGACGCGATCTCGAAATTGCCCGACTCCATCTTCGACATGTCCAGGATGCCGTTGACGACAGACAGCAGATGCTGGCCGGAAGCGTTGATGAGTTGGGCATATTCCTTGCGCTGGGCCGCACCCAGCATCAAGGTCTGCTCCTGCGCGATCATCTCGGAGAAGCCGATGATGGCGTTGAGCGGCGTCCGCAGCTCGTGGCTCATGGTGGCGAGGAAACGCGACTTGGCGGCATCAGCCGCTTCGGCGGCGCTGCGCGCCTGATCCAGCGCCTGCTCGGACAGCTTGTGGCCGGTGACATCGCGCATCACGGCGACGACTTCGACCTCGCGCGTGACGTCGCTATGGGGATTCTGGCCCACATCGTGGTCGAGGGGGCGGCAGCGCATCTCGACCCAGAGGAAATCGATCTGACCACGGTCCGAACCGTCCCGCTCACGCCGCAACCGGAACTCGACGCTTCGCACGTCGCCGCGCGCAGCATCGGACAGCGCGGTGAGATAGGCGGGGCGATCGGCGACATGGACGCGGTCGAACAGGCCATGACCGAGCAGTTGCGCCGCCGATGTGCCGAGCATGGCCTCCGCCGCCGGTGAGATGAACTGCACCGCGCCGTTGCGCCGATGCCGCGAGACGACGTCGCTCATGTTGCTTGCGAGCAGGCGATAACGCTCCTCCTCGCGCGACAGCAGCGCCACGCCGGTGCGCGCGAGCGATTCCGCGCCGAAGGCGAGGCCCGCGGCGTAGAGCGTCGCCGAGGCGACGCCGAACGCCATCAGCACGCCGCGTTCTGCGCCGCTGGTGTCCGCTGGCGGCAGCCAGCCGAGCTGACTGAGGAGGATCAGGATTCCCGCACAGGACAGCGCGAGCAATGACGCGAAAGCAGTGACGCGACGCGATGCCGACAGCGCAGCCTCCAGGGGAACCACGACCAGCCAGACCGCGGCGAATGATTCGATGCCGCCCGTCGTGCCAGCGACCGCCACGATCAGGCCCGCGAGCGCCAGCGACGACAGCACATGCGCACCTTCATAGCGGCCGGTGCGCGACAGGAACCAGGAGAGCAGGATCGGTGCGATCAGCCATGCAAAAGCGGCGACCTCGATCGCGCTCGGCGCCCCCCGCATGGCGAGATAGACCGGAAATGCGGCAAAGGCCGCCAGGCTGCCGAGCAGCCGCGGCGCCATGAAGGCACGATGGCGCGCCCGCATCAGCGCATCGTAACGCGCGGAGGGATGCAGCAGCGCATCGAGACAATCGCGGATGATACTCAAAACTGTCACGGGTCTCGCGCTTCGGCTCAATCGTCCTGGAAGACGCGCCGGAACGCCTCCTTGTCGTTGAGCCACCGTGTCAGAGCGACCTTAAACGAGTGCTAAGGCGGCGCGGAGTGCGGCCGGAGGCCGGGACATCGCGGGGCTTTTTAGACGATTTGGCGACGTCTTCAGTGAGGATGGTGAACACAGGGTTTCACCTTGCGGCGCATGGTTTCGAAATGGTGGATGCGCCCGCCGGCGGAATCACGGGCGCCGGCGTCAATCGAAAATTTACGACATCTTCGATCTCGAAGAATTTTGCGTAAATTTTCCGCGAATTAAGCTCAAGGCAATCACTTGCGATTTATCGAGAGTTGCTAGGTCCGACTTCCGCGGAGATCGCCGCGGGCGAGATCGAACGTACAGGTCGCAAGATGCGCTTTCTGCTTCGCATCACATTCTGGCTCGGGCTGGTGCTGGTGCTCCTGCCCAGGGACAAGACACCCGAATCGGAGAAGCTGCCGCAGATCGGCGCCGCCGACGCGGTGCAGGCTGCGACCGCGGCCGTCTCCGACATGACCCAATTCTGCAAGCGCCAGCCGGCGGCCTGCGAGGTCGGCGGACAGGCCGCGACCATCATCGGTCAGCGCGCACAGGACGGCGCGCGCAAGATCTACCAGATCATCAACGACAAGAAAGAGCAGATCTCCAACGACAAGAACGAGAAGAACGAGAAGAACGAGAAGAAGGCGCCCGACCATACCGGCTCGATCGCGATGGTCGGCGAAGGCGATGTCGTCGCGAGCGAAGCGCGCGACACGCTGAGCCAGGACGACCTCGCGCTGGAATGGCGCGGCCCGCAGGCGGCGAACTAGGGAGCGTCCTCGCAAGCTCCGGCCGTGTCCGCATGGCTCGCCGCTTTCCGCAGCGGCAGCTTCAGCCTTATTTTTCCCGCGACAAGACCAGATCGACCTCCCCACGCATGGAGAGCTACCAGAGGGCCGGCCGTAAGCGTTCCGATCGACAATTCGTGCCCAAACCCTATCGATTTCGGCTTCTCGGACCCCTATATTGGCGGGAAGCGGGAACACGGGCAGCATGACCACCATCGACGAAATCAGGGACAATTTCGAGCTTCTGGACGAGTGGGACGACCGCTACCGGTATGTCATCGAGCTTGGGCGCACCCTGGAACCGATGCCCGAGGCGGAACATTCCGCCGAGAACAAGGTCAATGGCTGCGTCAGTCAGGTCTGGCTCCAGAAGCTGGTCGATCGTGACGGCGGCGCGCCGATCCTGAGATATCGCGGCGACAGCGACGCACATATCGTGCGCGGTCTGGTCGCGATCGTGCTGTCGCTCTATTCCGGACGCACGCCGCAGGAGATCCTCGATACCGACGCGATCTCCGTATTCAACGAGTTCGGCTTTCGCGATCATCTGACGCCACAGCGCTCCAACGGCCTGCGCTCGATGGTCGAGCGCATCAAGACCGATGCGAAAGAGGCGCTGGCGGAAGCGTCGTAAAGCAGCTTCGTCGGGTAGGCAAAGCGACTTGTCCGCATCGCTCGAACAGCGACGGCGGAAGCGTGCCCGCTTCTTCTTCCTTCGTAATCACCGAGAGATGGTGGGCACGGCGTTCTGCGCCTTTGCCCACCCCAAGCGCCTCGCCCTTATTTTACCTCTGCCAGAGCCGCGAGGATGCGGGCCCAGGAGCGGATGCCCTTCTGGAAGCTGCGGAGGTCGTATTTCTCGTTCGGCGAGTGGATGTTGTCGTCGTCGAGCCCGAAGCCGACCAGCAGCGAGTCGAGGCCGAGCGTGCGCTTGAAGTCGGCGACGATCGGGATCGAGGCGCCGGAGCCCATCAGCACGGTCTCCTTGCCCCATTCGTCCGTGAGCGCCTTGCTGGCGGCGGCGAGCGGCTTCATGTTCCAGTCGAGTGCGACCGCGGGCGCGGCGGAATGGTCGCCGAACTCGACCTTGCAGTCGCCCGGCAGCCGTGCCGTGACGTAATCGCGGAAGGCTTTGCGGATCTTCTGAGGGTCCTGCCCCTCGACCAGGCGGAACGAGACCTTTGCCGAGGCGTGCGATGGGATCACCGTCTTGGAGCCCTCCCCGATATAGCCGCCCCAGATGCCGTTGACGTCGCAGGTCGGGCGCGACGAGGCCTGCTCGATCAGGAGACGCCCCTTCTCGCCGGCGGGGATAGACAGGCCGATCGGCTTCAAGAACATCTCCGGCGTCAGGTTGAGCTTCTTCCATTGCTCGAGGATGTCGGGCGGCAGATCCTTCACGCCGTCATAGAAGCCGGGAATGGTGATGCGATTGTCGTCGTCGAACAGGCCGCCGAGAATTTTCGTCAGCACCCGGATCGGATTCATCGCGCTGCCGCCGAACACGCCGGAATGCAGGTCGCGATTGGCGGCGGTGATCTTCAGTTCCTCATAGAGCAGGCCCCGCAGCGAGGTGGTGATCGCCGGCGTGTTACGGTCCCACATGCCAGTGTCGCAGACCAGCACGTAATCGGCCTTGAACTCGTCCTTGTTGGCCTCGATGAAGGGCACAAAATTCTTCGAGCCGACCTCCTCCTCGCCTTCGATCAGGAAGGTGACGTCGATCGGCAGCGAACCCGTCACCTTCTTCCAGGCGCGACAGGCTTCGACGAAGGTCATCACCTGCCCCTTGTCGTCCTCGGCGCCGCGCGCGACGATGATCCTGCGGCCGTCGGCGTGATCGGTGACGACGGGCTCGAACGGCGGGCGGTGCCAGAGATCGAGCGGATCGACCGGCTGCACATCGTAGTGGCCGTAGAAGATCACATGGGGCCGTCCGCCGGCCCCGGTCTTGCCGACGATGGCGGGATGGCCGGCCGTCGGTCTCACCTCGGTGGCGACGCCCAGGCTCGCGATGTCCTTCGCAAGATGCTCCGCCGCCGCCTTGCAATCCCCGGCAAAGGCAGGATCCGCGGAGATCGACTTGATCCGGAGCAGCGCGAACAGGCGCTCCAGGCTGTTGTCGAAATCCTTGTCGATGTGGTCGAGCACGGATTGAAGCTGCGCATTGGCCATGGTCGGAGTTCCTGACGTTTGAGTCTCAAGACGGCATTTCAAGATGCCTGGGTTTTAGACCCGTCGCAGGCTGCGAGCCAGCCGCAACCGGCGGATGGCGGATGTGCCATGCGAGCGTACCCGCAAGAACGGCGGTCGCGAGAAGGTTGTTGCCCCAGGCCTGGAGGGCATTGGGAAACCACGGCAGCGCCAGCAGCAGGAGAACGCCGGCGGCGCCGAGGGCGAGCCAGGTTCCCAGGCGTACCTTTGGCCGCATGTCGAAGGCGGCACGATGCATCAACACCGCCATCGGGAAGAACAGCCACATGAAATAATATTGGCGCGCAAGCGGCGAGGCCACCGTGATCAGGCAGAGCAGGATGCCGAGCTCCTCGGCATCCGAGCGCGCCGTTCGCCGCGCTTGCCGCGGCATGATCGCGACGAAGCCGAGCCCGAGCAATGCCGACAATGCCAGCACGATCCAGTTTGCCGTCCGGTAGTCGACGTCGATGATATTCATCGTGCGCGGCGGCTTGTTGGGACTGTCCTGATTGTAGTTGATCGGGCGGACGAGGCGGTGCGTGACGGCGATCAGCGACTGGTTGACCCACGACCAGTTCTGCTCGTCGCGCTGGCCAAAGCCCTTTTCCGAGCTCGTTCCGACCATGCCGTGATACCAGAGCGCAAGCTCGGCCGCGTTGCGTTCGAAGCCGCGGATCGGCGCCGGCACGACATAGAGAAGGATGCCGGTGAAGGCGACCGTAGCGGCGGCAGCGGCCCATTTCCGCCGCCAAAGCAGATAGGGCAGCACCGCGATGGGAAACACCTTGATGGCGGTGGCGAGCGCGAACATGAAGCCGGCGAGCCATGGCCGCTGATGCCGCAAGCTCCAGAAACCGTAGAGCATCATCGCGAGCAGGACGAGGTTGGGCTGGCCGAGGTCGAACATGTCGAACACGAAGGGCACGGTGACGAGAACAGGCAGCGCTTCCAGCCAGGGACCCGGCTTGCGGTCCGAGCCGGCCATGACGTGGGAGAACGTTCCGGTGTACCACCAAGCCAAGGCATTCAGGATCGACAGGACGACATAGAGCGGAATCTTGCCGAACCAGCTCGGGATCGCCAGCAGGATCGCCGGCAGCGGCGGATAGATGAAGTCGAAATACTCGATGGCCGTGGCGGGATAGAGCGACCCACCCTGCAAGACCTGCTGGCCGGCCCAGTACCAGAGCAGGTAATCCTTGGTCTTGCCGCGGCCGAAAATCTCGGGGACGAGCACGTCGGCGGTCAGCAGGAGGCAGCAGAACAGGAAAAGCAGGTCGAGCGGCGCGCGCAGCGACAGGCGTCTCGGCGTATCAGGCTTGGCTAACGGGGCGAGCGAGGTCACGGGTGCGGTCCAATCGGCGGCAGGCCAGCAGGTAGCAGACGGCCGAACTCTTGAAGAGGCCCTCACCGGAATTTGTGCCGGTGGTGATCGGACCTCTACCCGCGCGGAGCGAGCTTCGCCAGCCGATCGACGGCCTCAGTCCGGCCCTGCCTATCTTCGCAGCAATCCGCCGAGCGCTCCGCGGACCAGGGTGCGGCCGATCGAGCCACCGAGCTGGCCGGCAACCGACTTGCCGATATTGGCCGCCATCCCCCCGATCACCTGGTTGGTGACCGATCGCGTCACGTCCCGCGCAATGACCTGACCGGTGGACAAGCGGCCCCGCTTGACGTTGGTGCCGAAGATGGAGCCGACGATCGAGCCGATCTGGCCGAGGACACCGCCACCGCTTGCGCCGGTCGGGCCGTCCACCGTTACCGCCGTGCCGGCGATGCGTTTCTGAAGGATCTCGTAGGCGGACTCGGCATCGACGGCGGTGTCGTATTTGCCCTTCACCGGGCTTGCAGCCATGATCGCCTTGCGCTCATCCGCCGTGATCGGTCCGATGCGGGCCGATGGCGGCCGGATCATCACCCGCTCCACCATCGCCGGCGTGCCGTTGCCCTCGAGAAAGGACACCAGCGCCTCGCCCTTGCCGAGCTCCATGATCACCTTGGTGGTGTCGAGCTTCGGGTTGGGACGGAAGGTCTGGGCCGCAGCGGCGACCGCCTTCTGGTCGCGCGGGGTAAAGGCGCGCAGCGCGTGCTGCACCCGGTTACCCAGCTGTCCGAGCACGCGATCGGGCACGTCGACCGGGTTCTGTGTCACGAAGTAGACGCCGACGCCCTTGGATCGGATCAGACGCACCACCTGCTCGATCTGGTCCAACAGCGCCTTGGGCGCGTCGTTGAACAGAAGATGCGCCTCGTCGAAGAAGAACACGAGCTTCGGCTTTGCCAGATCGCCGGCTTCGGGCAGCTCCTCGAACAGCTCCGACAGCATCCACAACAGGAATGTCGCATAAAGCCGCGGGCTCTGCAGCAGCTTGTCGGCGACGAGGATGTTGACCATGCCGCGGCCGTCGCGGTCGGTCTTCATGAAATCCTTCAGCGTCAATGCCGGCTCACCGAAGAATTTGGTACCGCCCTGATTCTCCAGCACCAGGAGCTGCCGCTGGATCGTGCCGACGGTGGCCTTGGTGACGTTGCCGAACCCCTGCGCGGCCTTCTTGACGTCGGCCAGCGGGCTGTCTTCGGCATCTGCGCCCTTCTTGCCGGCATCCGGCACGATGGCATCGAGCAGCGCGCGCAGATCCTTCATATCGATGAGGGTCAGCCCGTTGTCGTCGGCGACACGGAAGGCGACGTTGAGCACGCCTTCCTGCACCTCGTTCAGATCGAGCATGCGTGCGAGCAGAAGCGGCCCCATTTCCGTGACGGTCGCCCGCACCGGATGACCCTGCTCGCCGAACACGTCCCAGAACACCGTCGAGAACTGGTCGGGCTGGAAATTCAGTCCCATCGCGGTGGCGCGCTTGAGGATGAAGTCCGCGGGCACGCCGATCTCGGAGATGCCGGAGAGGTCGCCCTTGATGTCGGCCGCGAAGACCGGAACACCGGCGCGTGCAAATCCTTCCGCCATCACTTGCAAAGTCACCGTCTTGCCGGTTCCGGTTGCGCCCGTGACGAGGCCGTGGCGATTGGCGAGCGCCAGCGTCAGCCAGGCCTGCTCGTCTCCCTTGCCGACGAAGAACTTGTCGTCGGTATCGCCGAGCTTGCTGTCCTGTGCGGTCATTGTTCTCTCTGATCTCTCTGCCGGGTTTCGCGTCTTGAAACTCAAAGGCGGTAGTTCCGTAGTTTAATGCATGTCGCACGTCGATTGAAACCGTTCAACGCGCCCGGCCTGCGACATTGTCGGATAGGTGGACGACATCAGCCGAAAGTAGGCACGAGCCGTTCGCAACGCGGCAATTTTTCGCCTATTCCATCTCCGCTCTTGCAGCGCTGCAACACCTTTCGCGCGTTCGAGATGAATCGCGACGACGACCGCGTTCATCGCTTGTATTTCACATCACACCGGCTCAAGATCATTTTTGAGAGCATACAACCGGCTGAGGGGCGGGCCTTATGGACGAGCTGATCGGGCGGCTGGCGACAAACGCCAGCATAGATGGTGCTGTCGCTGAAAAGACCGTCGGCATCATCCTGGGCTTCCTCCGCAGCGAGGGTCCTTCCGACAGCGTGCAGGCCCTGATCGATCAGATCCCCGGAGCGGAAGCCGCAATCGAGGCCTCCAGGAGCGGCGGCGGACTGTCACGGCTGATGGGCGGCGGCCTGATGGCGGTCGGCACGCGCCTGATGAGCCTGGGACTTGGCATGTCGGAGATTCAAAACATCGCTCGTGAACTTTTCCGCTTCGGTCGAGACAAAATCGGAGCAGATCAGATGGGCAAGATCGTTGCGGGGACGCCGGGCCTCAGCCAGTTCGCCTGAAGCCTTGGCATTTCATATCGAGTATCATGACATATCCGATCTCCGAGATTGAGGGCCTGTCGGTCTTTGCCGCCAACAAGCTGAAGGCGCTGGGCATCCGCACCACCGATGCGCTGCTCGAGGCGGCCGGCACGGTAAAGGGCCGCAAGGCGCTTTCCGCCCAGACCGGCATCAGCGAGCAGTTGCTGCTGGAATGGGCCAACGTCTCCGACTACATGCGCATCCCCGGCATGGGCCGCGCCAAGGTCGGCCTGGTCCGCGCCGCCGGCGTCACCACCGTGCGCGAGCTCGCCTATCGAAATCCGGCCAGGCTCGCCCAGAGCATGCGCGACGCCAACGAGAAGAAGAAGCTGCTCCGCATCCTGCCGTCCGAGAAGTCGGTCGGCGACATCATCGCCAAGGCGAAGAAGCTGCAGCCGAAGATCACGTATTGATACCAGCTTCTCCGTCATCCTGAGGTCCGAGACGTGCGACGCATAGCGTCGCACGGGGAGCCTCGAAGGATGGCCGGCCACCTTCACATCGGTACGGAGAAAGCCGGGCCGTCGCCCTTCGAGGGCCGCTGAAGAAGCGGCCACCTCAGGGTGACGGTTAGAGAGTGGCGTTCATTCAATCCCCTCCCCGCTTGACTCCCCCTCCCCGACCGCGCAAAGCCACGCGCATGAATGCCTCGCCCTCCCCATCCGTCCCGCCGGCCGGCTCGGCCGGGCTTGATCCGCTGCGGACGCTGCTGGAACGGCCCATTCCGGCGGTGATGGGCGTGCTCAATATCACCCCGGACTCCTTCTCCGATGGCGGCGAGTTCATCGCGCCCGAGCAGGCGCTCGCCCGGGCGCGGGCGATGATCGCCGATGGCGTCGACATCATCGATATCGGCGCCGAGTCCACCCGGCCCTACAAGGGCGCGAAGGCCGTCACGGCGGACGACGAGCTCGCCCGGCTGAAGCCGGTGCTGGCGGGCGTGGTCGCCCTCGGCGTGCCGGTCTCGATCGACAGCATGAAGGCGGAGGTGGTGGCCTTCGCGCTCGATCAGGGCGCGGCGATCGCCAACGACGTCTGGGGCCTGCAGCGCGACGCCGCGATGGCGCCCCTGGTGGCCGCGAAAGGCGTTCCGGTCATCGTCATGCACAACCGCGACGACGCCGATCCCGCCATCGACATCATCACGGACATGAAGACGTTCTTCCTGCGTTCGCTGGATATCGCCGCTAAGGCCGGCATCGCGCGCGACAAGATAGTGCTCGACCCCGGCATCGGCTTCGGCAAGACCGCCGAGCAGAGCATGACCGCGCTGGCGCGCTTGCGCGAATTCGAGATGTTCGGCCTGCCGATCCTCGTCGGTGCCTCGCGAAAACGCTTCATCGCCTCGGTGTCGCCGTCCGAGCCGAAGGAGCGGCTCGCCGGTTCGATCGCCGCGCACCTGATCGCCGCGCAGCGCGGCGCAAAGATCATCCGGACCCATGACATCGCCGAGACCCTGCAGGCCCTGCGGGTGGCGAACGCAATCGAGGGCAAGCAATGACCGATACGATCTTCGTCACCGGCCTGTCGATCCACGCCCGCCACGGCGTGATGGACCACGAGACCGAGGTCGGCCAGCGCTTCGTCATCGACCTCGAGCTCTACACCGATTTGTCGGAGCCCTCGCGCAGCGACAGGCTCGCCGACACCGTGTCCTACGCCGACGTCGTGGCGACGACGACGGCGGCGTTCAAGAACACCAATTACAGGCTGCTGGAGCGCGCAGCCGGCGCGGTGGCCGACGCCATCCTCTCGCACTTCCCGCGCATCCGCGCCGTGAAGATCACCGTGCACAAGCCGCATGCGCCGATTGCCGCGATCTTCGACGATGTCGGCATCATGCTGACGCGCTCGCGGCATCCATAAGATGGCAAGCGTGCTGATCGCGCTCGGCGGCAATGTCGGCGATGTCCGCGCGACATTCACCAAGGCGATCGCCCATATTTGCGGCGTGGCGCAGGGTGCGCTGATCGCGCGCTCCTCGGATTACGCGACGCCGCCCTGGGGCGACGAGGATCAGGCCCCCTTCATCAATGCCTGTATCGAGATCGAGACCAGTCTCGATCCGCACGCGCTGCTGTTCGTGCTGCAGAAGGTCGAGCAGAAGTTCGGCCGCACCCGGGACAAGGCGCGGCGTTGGGGACCGCGCACGCTCGATCTCGACATGATCGCCTACGACGATGTCTCCTTGCAGAAGCCCGATCTGACCCTGCCGCATCCGCGCCTGTTCGAGCGCGCCTTCGTGCTGGTGCCGCTGGCCGAAATCGCGCCCGACCGCGTGATCTCCGGCGTCCGTGTGCGCGACGGGCTCGCCAGCGTCTCGACGCAAGGCATTGAGCGGCTTCCGGATACCGGTTAACCAAAAACAACCGTTTGCAGGGACGGTCCGCCGTGGCAATTTCGCCTGCGAATAATGAGACGTTTGGGAGCCCCTCGCCGCATGACCTCCGTGACTGACGACCTGCCGCTGGCGGCGGATTTTCCCCAGGCAACCGTCGAAGACTGGCGCAAGCTGGTCGACGGCGTGCTGAAGGGCGCGCCGTTCGAGAAGCTGGTCGGCAAGACCTATGACGGGCTGAAGATCGAGCCGCTCTATCCGCGCGTGAAAGGCGTTGCCCCGGTGGTGGGGCGGCCGCTAGCGGCGCCCTGGCAGATCATCCAGCGGATCGACCATTCCGATGCGGCGCTCGCGAATGCGCAGGCGTTGCAGGATCTGGAGAACGGCGCGACCGGGCTCGCTCTGGTGTTCGCCGGCGGCAGCAGCGCTCATGGTTTCGGTCTGGAACCGTCGGCCGATGCGGTCGCAAAGGTTTTGAAGGACATCCATCTCGATGCCGGCATCGGCCTCGAGCTCCAGATCGGGCCACAGTCGCGGATGGCGGCGATCCATGTCGCGGAATATGTGAAGAGCCGGGGCCTCGACCCCGCCGCCTGCGACATCCGCTTCGGCCTCGATCCGCTCGCGGCCCTCGCGGTGTGGGGCCACAGCCCCTATACCTGGGAGGAAATCATTCCCGCCGTCGCCGGGGCCATCAAGGGCCTGGCCGGGCTCGGCTTCAAGGGCCCGTTCGTTTCTGCCGACGGCCGCGTGATCCACGATGCCGGTGGCTCCGAGGTGCAGGAGCTTGCCTTCGTGCTCTCCTGCGGCGTTGCTTATCTGCGCGCGATCGAAGGCGCCGGCATTCCTCTGGAACAGGCCCAAGGCATGGTCTATGCGCGGCTCGCCGCGGATGCCGACCAGTTCCTGACCATGGCGAAATTCCGCGCGCTGCGGCTGTTGTGGGCGCGTATCGAGACGGCCTGCGGACTGACGCCAAAGCCGCTGTTCATCGCCGCCGATACCGCCTGGCGCATGCTGACGCAGCGCGACCCCTATGTGAACATGCTGCGGGCGACCATCGCGACGTTTGCCGCCGGGCTCGCCGGCGCCAACGCGATCACCGTGCTGCCGCATACGCTGGCGCTTGGCCTGCCCGATCCGTTCGCGCGCCGCGTTGCGCGCAATACGCAAGCCCTGCTGCTGGAAGAAAGCAACCTCGGCAAGGTCAGCGATCCCGCGGCAGGCAGCGGCGGCATCGAGACGCTGACCGCGCAGCTTTGCGAGGCCGCGTGGGCGCTGTTCCAGGAAAGCGAGACAGCCGGTGGCGCGTTTGGCGCACTTCAGCAAGGCCTGTTCCAGAGCAAGGTCGCGGCTGCGCGGAAGGCGCGTGACGCCAATATCGCAAAGCGCCGCGACGTGCTGACCGGCGCCAGCGAGTTTCCGAACCTGCACGAGAGCGAAACGAACGTGCTCAAGGCGACGCCGGTCGCGCTGGCACCTTATGGCGAGCAGAAATACAAGTTCGACGCGCTGCCGCCGATCCGGCTTGCCCAACCGTTCGAGGCGCTGCGCGACAAATCCGATGCGGCGTTGAAGGCTCGCGGCGCTCGGCCAAAAGTGTTTCTGGCCAATCTCGGCACGCCCGCCGATTTCACGGCGCGTGCGACCTTTGCGAAAAGCTTCTTCGAGGCCGGCGGCATTCAAGCCGTCGACAGCGAGGGCTTTGCCGATCCGGCCAAGCTGGCCGCCGCCTTCAAGGCCTCCGGCGCCGAATTCGCCTGCCTTTGTTCCAGCGACAGGGTCTATGCGGAACACGCCGAAGCCGCGGCGAAGGCCCTGCAAACGGCCGGCGGGCGACATATCTATCTGGCAGGCCGCCCGACAGATGCCGAGGCCGCCCTGCGCGCGGCCGGCGTCACCGGTTTCGTCTTCGCCGGCGGCGATGCGCTTGCGACCCTGCAAGACGCCTATCGACGGATGGAGCAGGCATGACCGATATCAGCAAACCCGTTCTCACCGGCGGTTGCCAATGCGGGGCGGTGCGCTTCGGAGTCACGACGGCGCCGAACAGGGTCTCGATCTGTCACTGCCGGATGTGCCAGAAGGCGGCAGGTGCGCCGTTCGCCTCATTCGCCGACATCAACAAGACCGACTTTGCCTGGACCAGGGGACAGCCGTCGTTCTTCCGCTCCTCCACCATCGCCGAACGAGGCTTCTGCGCCGCCTGCGGCACGCCGCTGAGCTTCGGCCGCATTGACGGCGACCGGATCGAGATCATGACCGGCGCTTTCGACCGTCCCGACCGGGTGATCCCGACGCGGCAGTTCGGCACCGAATCCCGCCTCGGCTGGGTGGTCGGCATCGCCAATCTGCCGAGCCAGACCACGCAACAGAATTACGGACCGGAGAAGATGGCGACCATCGTCAGCCATCAGCATCCGGATCATGATTGAGGATATGGTTGAAGCCATGAGCCGCATTCCCAATTTCGCTGATGTTGCCTTCGAGCGAGCCGCCACCGCCGCACCATCAGGCAGTGCCGAACCGTGGCTGACGCCGGAGGGCATTCTGGTGCAGCCTGCTTATGGCGAGGCTGATCTTGCCGGGCTCGATTTCCTCGAGACCTATCCGGGCATCGCGCCTTACCTGCGCGGCCCCTACCCGACCATGTATGTCAACCAGCCCTGGACGGTCCGGCAATATGCCGGCTTCTCCACGGCGGAGGATTCCAACGCGTTCTACCGCCGCAACCTGGCGGCCGGACAGAAGGGCCTCTCGGTCGCCTTCGATCTCGCCACCCACCGCGGCTATGACTCAGACCATCCGCGTGTCGGCGGCGACGTCGGCATGGCCGGTGTTGCCATCGATTCCATCTACGACATGCGCACGCTTTTCGCGGGCATTCCGCTCGACCAGATGAGCGTGTCGATGACCATGAACGGCGCGGTGCTGCCGATCCTCGCGCTCTACGTCGCTGCCGCCGAGGAACAGGGCGTGCCGCCGGAAAAACTGTCGGGCACCATTCAGAACGACATTCTGAAAGAGTTCATGGTGCGCAACACCTACATCTATCCGCCCGCGCCCTCGATGCGGATCATCTCGGACATCTTTGCGTACACCTCGCAGAAGATGCCGAAATACAATTCGATCTCGATCTCCGGCTACCACATGCAGGAGGCCGGTGCGACGCAGGACCTCGAGCTCGCCTATACGCTCGCCGACGGCGTCGAATATCTGCGCGCCGGCCTTGCCGCAGGCCTCGACGTCGACCGCTTCGCGCCGCGCCTGTCGTTCTTCTGGGCGATCGGCATGAACTTCTTCATGGAAGTCGCCAAGCTGCGCGCCGCGCGCCTGCTGTGGGCGAAGCTGTTGAGGCCGTTCAACCCCAGGGATCCGCGTTCGCTCTCGCTGCGCACGCATTCCCAAACCTCTGGCTGGTCGCTCACGGCGCAGGACGTCTTCAACAACGTGATGCGCACCACCGTCGAGGCGATGGCGGCGACGCAAGGCCATACCCAATCGCTGCACACCAACGCGCTCGACGAAGCGCTGGCGCTGCCGACCGATTTCTCGGCGCGCATCGCCCGCAATACCCAGCTGTTCCTTCAGCAGGAGAGCGGCACCACCCGCATCATCGACCCCTGGGGCGGCTCATATTATGTCGAGCGGCTGACGCGCGACCTCGCGGCCAAGGCGTGGGGCCACATTCAGGAGGTCGAGGAGCTCGGCGGCATGGCCAAGGCGATCGAGGCCGGCCTGCCGAAGCTGCGTATCGAAGAGGCCTCGGCCAAGACGCAGGCCCGCATCGATGCCGGCAAGCAGGCGGTGATCGGCGTCAACAAGTACAAGCCGACCGACGAGGACAAGATCGAAATCCTCAAGGTCGACAACACCAACGTCCGCCGCTTGCAGATCGACAAGCTGACGCGGCTGAAGAGCGAGCGCAACCAGAAGGACGTCGATGCCGCGCTCGCCGCGATCACGCGGTCGGCCGGTGAAGGCAACGGCAATCTGCTGGCGCTCGCCATCGACGCGGCGCGCGCCAAGGCGACCGTCGGCGAAATTTCGGACGCGATGGAGAAGGTGTTCGGCCGTCACCGCGCCGAGATCAAATCCATCACCGGCGTCTACAAGCGGGAGGCGTCCAGCATGGGCAACCAGGTCGAGAAGGTTCAGGCGCTGATCGACGCGTTCGAGGAGGCGGAGGGCCGCCGCCCACGCATCCTGGTCGCCAAGATCGGCCAGGACGGCCACGACCGCGGCCAGAAGGTGATCGCGTCCGCGTTTGCCGATATCGGCTTCGACGTCGACATCGGGCCGCTGTTCGCGACCGCGGATGAGGCCGCGCGGCAGGCGGTCGAGAACGACGTGCACATCCTCGGCGTCTCCTCGCTCGCCGCCGCCCATCTCACCGCCGTGCCGGAGCTGAAGGCCGCGCTGAAGAAGCAGGGCCGCGACGACATCATGATCATCGTCGGCGGCGTGGTGCCGCCGCAGGATTACGACGCGCTCTACGCCGCCGGCGCCGAGGCGATCTTCCCGCCGGGCACGGTGATCGCAGAAGCCGCCGAGGAGCTGATCCGCAAGCTCAACGCGCGGCTGGGGCATAGCGAGGCGGCGGAGTAGCTTCGCCGTCGATCTTCCGATAAGAAGGATCCTGCGTGATGTTTTTCGCGCCAATGTTCATGCGCGCGCTCGCTGTCGTCACGGTTTGTAGCGCGCTGTTCGGTCCCGCCCTCGCCGCCGACCCCAAGCCCGACGCCGTCATCAACAACAAAAGTATCGAGGCGCGCGTGTTCCTCGACGATAGGATCAAGGCTGATGCGGCACTCGCGGCCGATTGCCTGGCCGAGGGCAAGAAATGGCTCGACAAGAACGCGGCCGAAGCTGCCGCCTCACGCAAAGCCGATCCGCAGTTCTTTAAAGAAGGCGGTTGGGATTTTGAGCGCAAATATGAAACGCGCTCCGTCGTCGCCGATCGCTATGTCAGCGTCCTCCGCAACGACTACATGAACACTCGCGGCGCGCATCCCAATTCGGACGTGAACACGATCCTGTGGGACAAGACCGACAACAAGCGCATCTCGATTCGGCCGTTCTTCACCGAGACCGCCGACAACGGCGCGACCATGAAGGCGATGGTGAAGGCCATCATCACCTCGCTGAAAGCCGAGAAGAAGAAGCGCGACGCCAGCGAGACCGCAACCGACGAATGGTTCAAGGAGTCGAAACCGACCCTGCTCAAGATCGGCGCGGTGACGCTCGCGCCGTCAACTGAAGCCGGAAAGAGCTCCGGCCTCACCTTCCACTACCCACCCTACGCCGTCGGTCCCTATGCCGAGGGCGAGTACGTCGCCTTCGTGTCCTGGGAGACGCTGAAGCCTTACCTTACAGCGGAAGGCAACCGCATCTTCGGCGGCGCGCGGCCCAAGGGCGATGCGGACGAGCCGTGAGCGATCGCTAACCGGCCCGAGCCAGCGTCCGCGCAAGCGAATCCGTCCAACTGGGAATCCAGGACGCAAACAACGCTTGCCAGCGATCGGCGTCCGCGGGCTCTGTTTCGAGGTCGACCGACCATTCGATGAGCGTGCGGTCGCCCTCGGTGATCGGGCGCAGATGCATGGTGCCTTGATAACGCGTCGGCGCCGGCATCCGGCTTCCGTCGTCTTCCGGGTACGGTAGCGCTTCAAGACCGGCATAGGTCAGGCTGTGCTGATGGTCCGAGTGATCGACCAGGCTCTGGCGAATCCAATTGCCGAGATAGCAGAAGCGCCTGATGGCGCCGACTTCGTCGCCGCGCTTGTCGTCTTCGATCACGCTCTCGCTGACGCCGTCGATATAAGCGGGATAATTGTTGAAATCGCGGATCAGCGACCAGACTTCGTCCAGCGGGCGGTCCAGCACCGCGCTGTAATAGGCTTGGGTCATGGATGGCTTGCCTTTGGCTTTCGTTGCGCGCTCAGATTGACGGCGCATGCGGGCAAAACCCACCCGATTTCCGACTGCCCATCCGATGGGCATGCCATTTTCACACAGCATGTCGATCTCGTTGGTAGCGCTACCTTGCGGCGGCGCTGCAAAGCCGACTAGAATGCCGCCATTGACAAGAGCGCCCGGCGTCACGGGCGCCGCTGGGAGGCATTCAATGTCCAAGATTTCGCGCCGCACCTTTGCGGCTTCGACGGCCGCAGTCGCCGCATCCGCCGCTTTCGGATTCAAGCCTGCACTCGCACAAGCCTATCCGGCCCGACCGGTCACAGTGATCGTGCCCTGGGGCGCCGGCGGCGGAACCGATGCGACCGCGCGCATCGTCGCGGCGCTGCTGGAAAAGGATCTCGGCCAGCCCTTCAACGTGGTCAACCGCACCGGCGGCTCCGGCGTCGTCGGCCACAGTGCGATCGCAACCGCACAGCCCGACGGCTACACCATCGGCATGCTCACCGTCGAAATCTCGATGATGCACTGGCAGGGCCTCACCGAGCTGACGCCGAAGAGCTACACGCCGCTGGCCCTGATGAACGAGGATCCCCCGGGCATCCAGGTCTCCTCGTCCTCGCCCTACAAGACAGTCAAGGAACTCGCCGACGCGATCAAGGCGGCGCCTCCCGGCAAGTTCAAGGCCTCGGGCACCGGCCAGGGCGGCATCTGGCATCTGGCGCTGGTCGGCTGGATGCAGGCGATGGGCCTGCCCGCCAACCAGGTCGCCTGGGTGCCCTCGAACGGCGCGGCGCCGGCGATGCAGGATCTCGCCGCCGGCGGTCTCGACCTCACTACCTGCTCGGTGCCGGAGGCGCGCGCCATCATCGAGGCGGGCAAGGCCAGGAGCCTCGCCATCATGGCGCCGGCGCGCAACCCGATCTTCAAGGACGTGCCGACGCTGAAGGAGGCGATGGGCATCGACTACGCGACCGGCGCCTGGCGCGGCATCGGCGCACCGAAGAACCTGCCGCCGGAGATCGCAACGAAGCTCACCGCGGCCCTGAAGAAGGTCTACGACTCCGCCGAGTTCAAGGACTTCATGAGCAACCGCGGCTTCGGCACCGTGTGGGGCGATGCGGCCCATTTCGCCGGCTTCATGGACAAGGGAGACGCCCAGATGGGCGAGGCGATGAAGGCGGCGGGCCTGAGCAAGGCGTGATGTTTCACCTCGCTCCGCGCTTGTCCGCCCAGGCCTTGGCGAAGGCGGATGCAGCCAGAGGCGTAATCAAGCTCAGCTTGAATTCCGGGTGAGAGGAGCTCTCCACGAGTCCGCCTCTCACCGCCCCCGCGGAGATTCCCCCTCACCCTGACCCTCTCCCCGCAAGCGGGGCGAGGGAGAAGAACACTGACAGGACTTGCTCTCATGCGTCTTCCCGACTCCGTCACGGGATCGTTTCTCGTCGCGCTCGGTGCGGCGGCTGCCTATGGGGGCTGGATCTTGCCGCCAGTGCCGGGGCAACCGGTCGGCCCCAACGTATTTCCGCTGGTGATCGGCTGCGGCCTTGCATTGTGCGGGCTCGCGATCGTGTTCGGCATCGGCCACTCCTTCGAGGAGGAGGAAGAGCTCGTCCCGTTCGAGAACGGCCAGGCCGCCGCGCCGCCGCCGCAAAGCAAGCTCTACGGCCTGCGTGCGCTGCTGCCGCCGGCGCTGCTGCTGTTCTACGTCTTCGCGGCGGACCGGCTCGGCTTCATCATCACCGCGGCGATCATGGTCTACGTCACCTCGACCGCATTAGGGGCCAGGTGGAAGCTGGCGCTGCCGCTCGCGGCGCTTTCGCCGTTCGCCATCCACCTCATCTTCGGCAAGCTGCTCCGCGTGCCGCTGCCCGCCGGCCTGTTGCCGGCGCCCTGGTGATCCCATGCTGAAAACCCTGATTGATGCTTTCGCGCTGATCTCCACCTGGGAGGTCATCATCTCGATGTTCGCTGCGTCCGTGTATGGCCTCGTGATCGGCTCGCTGCCGGGCCTGTCGGCGACGATGGCGACCGCCCTGCTCGTGCCCGTCACTTTCTACCTGTCCCCGATCGCGGCGATCGCGACCATCGTCGCGGCCTCCTCGATGGCGATCTTCTCCGGTGACATTCCCGGCGCGCTGCTGCGCATTCCCGGCACGCCGGCGTCTGCCGCCTATGCCGACGAGGCCTACGCCATGACGCGCAAGGGTCAGGCCGAGCTCGCGCTCGGTGCCGGCGTGTGGTTCTCCGCAATCGGCGGCATCGCCGGGGTGCTGTCGCTGATGATCCTGGCGCCGCCGCTGGCCGAAATCGCGCTGTCGTTCTCGACCTTCGAATATTTCTGGCTGGCGCTGCTCGGCCTGATGTGCGCCACTTTGGTCGCGCGTTCCTCGCCGGTGAAGGCGATCGCGGGCATGTTCATCGGCCTCCTGGTGGCCTGCATCGGTATCGAGAATCCCGGCGGGGTGCCGCGCTTCACCTTCGGCCTCACCGATCTGTTCGGCGGCATCGAGCCGATTCCGGCGCTGGTCGGCGTGTTCGCGGTGGCGCAGGTGATGCGCGCGATGCTCACGCCCGAGCCGCCGCCGCTGCCGCGGCGCAAATTCGGAAGCATCCTGGCCGGCCAGTGGAAGCTGACCAAGCTGTATCGCTGGCAGATGACGCGCGGGAACATCGTCGGCATCATCATCGGCGTGCTGCCCGGCGCCGGCGCCGACATGGCCGCCTGGGTCTCCTATGCGATGTCGAAACGCTTCTCGAAGGAGCCGGAGAAGTTCGGCACGGGTCACGTCGAGGGCCTGGTCGAGGCCGGCGCCAGCAACAATGCCAGCATTGCCTCCGGCTGGGTGCCTTCGCTGCTGTTCGGCATCCCCGGCGACACCATCGCCGCGATCGCGATCGGCGTGCTCTACATGAAGGGACTCAATCCCGGGCCGACGCTGTTCACCGAAAAGGCGTCGAGCATGTACGCGATCTATCTGATGTTCATCATCGCGAACATCATGATGATTCCGCTCGGCATCGCCATGATCCGCGTCGCGGCCTACATCCTGCTGGCGCCGCGCTCCGCCATCATGCCTATCATCATGCTGTGCTGTGCGGTCGGCTCGTTCGCGATCGGCAACAACATGTTCGGCGTCGTCACCGTCGCCGCCTTCGGCGTGATCGGCTACGTCATGGAAGCGAACGGCTATCCCGTCGCCGCCATGGTGCTCGGCATCGTCATGGGCACCATGGTCGAGCAGGCCTTCGTCACCTCGCTGATCAAGTCCGACGGCAGCATCTTGCCGTTCTTCGAACGCCCGGTCGCCGCGATCCTCGCCGCCATGGCCATCGGCGCCCTGCTGTGGCCGGTGATGGTGTGGGTGTGGCGTAAGGTGAAACAGCCGCAGACGGCGGCGGCAGCATCCCGGTGATATCGGGCGGGCGGGCCTCGCCTGCCTCGCCTCGGCGTTGTAAAGCAGGGCATGATCGAGAAGAAAGCCCCGCCGGACATCAAGACCATCGCCAGGGAGCTGCGCGCCGGTAGCCGCGCCGCCCTTGCGCGCGCCATCACGCTGGTGGAGAGCCGGCGCCCTGACCACCAGGCGCTGGCGCGCGAGCTTGTGCAGATGCTGCTGCCCGACACCGGCAAGGCGTTCCGCGTCGGCATCACGGGATCGCCGGGCGTCGGAAAATCCACCACCATCGATACGCTCGGCACCTATCTCATCGAGCAGGGCCACAAGGTCGCGGTGCTCGCGGTCGATCCGTCCTCGGCGCGCAGCGGCGGCTCGATCCTCGGCGACAAGACGCGGATGGCGCGGCTGTCCGCCTCGGACGATGCGTTCATCCGGCCTTCGCCGTCCTCGGGCACGCTCGGCGGCGTTGCGGCCAAGACGCGCGAGGCCATGCTCTTGTGCGAGGCGGCGGGCTTCGGTGTCGTGCTGGTCGAGACCGTCGGCATCGGCCAGTCCGAGACCGCCGTTTGCGACATGACCGACTTCTTTCTCGCGCTGATGCTGCCGGGCGGCGGCGACGAGTTGCAGGGCATCAAGAAGGGCCTGGTCGAGCTCGCCGACATGATCGCCATCAACAAGGCCGACGGCGACAATCTCAAGCGTGCCAGGATCACGGCGGCCGACTACCGCGGCGCGCTTCATATTCTCAGCCCGCGGTCCGAGCATTGGCATCCGCCGGTCGAGACCTATTCGGCGCTCACCGGCGATGGCATCGCAGAAATCTGGCAGAAAATCCTGGATCATCGCAAGGCGATGAACGCATCCGGCGATTTCGCCGCGCGGCGGCGCGACCAGCAGGTGAAATGGATGTGGTCGATGCTGGAGCAGCGGATGCTGGCGCGGCTGCGCAGCGAGGCCTCGGTGCGGACCAAGGTGAAGAAGATCGAAGCTGAGGTCGCCGAGGGCCATCTCACGCCGGCACTCGCCGCCGAGCGTATCCTGGAGTTGCTGAAATGAGCGAAAGGCTTCGCATTCTCCTCACCGGCTTCGGGCCGTTTCCTGGAGCGCCCTATAATCCGACCAAGCCGCTAGTGACGAGGCTGACGCAATTGCGCCGGCCGGCGCTCGACGATGTCGAGCTCTCGAGCCACATTTTTCCGGTGACTTATGCGGCAGTCGACCGCCAATTGCCCGAGGTGCTTGCAAAGCAGAAGCCGGACGCGCTGTTGATGTTCGGCCTCGCTGCACGCACACCTTACCTGCGCATCGAGACCCGCGCGCGCAATGCCGTCACCATGCTCTGGCCCGATGCCGCCAACACCCGGTCGAGCAAACGTGGCATCGCAGGCCACGCGGACGCGATGAATTTCGGCCCGCACACGGCAAGACTGCTGCGCGCCGCACGCCTCACCGGCATCGATGCACGGCCCTCGCGCGATGCCGGCGCCTATCTCTGCAATTACTTGAGCTGGCGCGCGATCGAGCGCGTCAGGGCCGGCGGGCCGAGGCTCGCCGCGTTCATCCACATTCCGCTGCTCGCGCGCAGCGGCGCGGTACGCCGCAAGGGCGCGCCGCGCATCACGCTGGAGGAGCTTGTGGATGCGGGAGAAGCCATGCTGATGGAGATGGTGGGGCTGGCAAGGAAGACGCGGAACACGCAGGTTTCGTAGGGCGGGCAAAGGCGCGCTTGCGCCGTGCCCACCATCTCGCCCTGATCTGCCGCGAAATCGTGGGCACGCTTGGCTTTGTCTACCCTACGGCATCGTCGCCGCGGTAAACATTTAACCCTACCGCGAACAATCCTCACGGCCCCTGCCGGGCTGCGCTACCTACGTCGCGCGGACGCCCGCGTCCGCCGGAGGACGCGTCATGGACCTCAATCGCCGTCATCTCATCGGGGCTTCGACGGCCGGCATCGCCGGTGCCCTCGCCATGCCCGCCGACGCGGCGCGGGCGGCGCCGCTGACGTCCCTGCTCGGCCGCGACGCCACGCAATACGGCGTGCGGCCAGGGAGCAGCGAAGATCAGACCCGAGCCCTTCAACGCGCCATCGACGAGTCCGCGCGGGCGCAAATGCCGCTCGCCCTGCCGCCCGGCATCTACCGGACCGGCCTGCTGCGACTGCCGAACGGCGCACAACTCATTGGCGTCCGCGGCGCGACCAAGCTCCTCTTCACGGGCGGAGCGTCGGCAATTCAGAGCGACGGTTCCGATGCGATCGGGCTGACCGGCATCACCTTTGACGGCGGCAAGTTTCCGCTGCCAACCCGGCGCGGCCTGATCCACATCCTGGGCGGACGCGACGTCCGCATCACCGATTGCGAGGTCACCGGTTCCGGCGGCAGCGGCATCTGGCTCGAACAGGTGTCGGGCGACATCTCCGGCAATATCCTCACAAGTATCGCGCTGACGGCGGTGGTCTCGTTCGACGCCAAGGGTCTCAGCGTGTGCCGCAACACCATCACCGGCACCAACGACAACGGCATCGAGATCCTGCGCACCGCCATTGGCGACGACGGCACGCTGGTCGCGGATAACCGCATCGAGGACATCAAGGCCGGCCCGGGCGGCTCCGGGCAGTACGGCAATGCCATCAACGCCTTCCGCGCCGGCAACGTGATCGTGCGCGGCAACCGCATCAAGAATTGCGACTATTCGGCCGTGCGCGGCAACTCCGCCTCGAACATCCACATATCAGGCAATAGCGTCAGCGACGTGCGCGAGGTCGCGCTTTATTCCGAGTTCGCGTTCGAGGCCGCGGTGATTGCCAACAACACCGTGGATGGCGCCGCCGTCGGCGTCTCCGTCTGCAATTTCAACGAGGGCGGCCGCATCGCGGTGGTCCAGGGCAACATCATCCGCAATCTGATCCCGAAGCGCCCGATCGGCACCGCGCCGGACGACGACGCCGGCGTCGGCATCTACATCGAGGCTGATTCATCGGTGACCGGCAACGTGATTGAGAATGCGCCGTCCTATGGCATCGTCGCCGGCTGGGGCAAATATCTGCGCGACGTCGCGATCACCGGCAACGTGATTCGCAAGGCCCTCGCGGGTGTCGGCGTCTCCGTGGTGCCGGGAGCCGGCACCGCGCTCGTCAACAACAACATGATCTCGGAGACCCCGCGTGGCGCCGTGGTCGGCCTCGATCACGCGCGCGCGGTGACCTCGGATCTGTCAGCGGACGGCGCGCAGCGGTTTGCGCAGGTGGTGCTCGGCGGGAATGCAGTGCGAAAGTAGGCCTCTCGAGTCGGCGGACGGGCCGTGCATCCTTCGAGGCTCCCGATGGGGCGCGACGCGCCCCATCGCTCGCGCCTCAGGATGACGGGGCAAGAGGTGCAGTTGCATCCCCTTTGCCCATATTCAGAACCTTAGAACGCGTTCCGCAGTAGCGGGTACTTGGCTTCCAGGCCGTCGAGGCTGAGGGTGAATTCGACGACGCGCTCGGGGGCTGCGACGATCTCGGCCGCGGGCGGAGTGAACTGCGGCAGGAGCGCTGCCATTGCAGCAGGCGCGGCGACCGGCGGCCTCACGACTGGCGCGGTGAGTGGCGCCATCGTGGCGGGCGAGGCGAGCGGCGACCTCACGGCAGGTGCGGTGAACGGTGCCTTCGCTGCTGGGGCTCTCAGCGGTGGCATCTCGGCAGGCGCGGTGAACGAGGCCATCGCGGCAGGCGCCGCAAGCGGTGCGGGCGTTGCGAGCGGTGCAATCGGGGTTTCGGCGATCTCGGCCAGAGCGTCCGGCTTCGGATCGAGCCTGACCGGCACCGCGGTCTCGGGGACGATGAGGACGGCCTTCGGCTGCACGGTCTGCGCCGGCTGCTCGCGCGGAAACACGCGGGGCATCGTCGCCGGCGACCAGCCGAATGCAGGCGTCACGCTCGCAGCCGCCTCGGCGACGTCTCCGCCGGTCGCCAGCGCGCGCCAGGTCTCGACTGCACGCTTGGCCTCCTGGATGTTTTCGAGGAATGCGATTTCGGAATGATAACGGCGCCAGCGCCCGGTCTCGAACATTTCGGAGAGATGCTGCAACCGCTGCTCGGCAAGAGCGCACCAGCGTGCCGCGATGTCGCGGCCAACGGCTACGGCGCGAACAGACGCGCCGTTGGATTCTTGGCGATGTGTCATAGTCCAGCCCGTCAGGAGAAAAACACGGACGCGAAGACGCAACGCACACGAATCAATTTAGACGCGACATGAATATTTTGTGGAAAAGTTTTGTCTTGTCCAGCAACGACACCGCGCTCGTCGCCGATCACCGTAGTCGTGCGGAGATTTGCCATGTTTTCGAGTCAAGCTTCACACAAGCATAAGGGGCTTGCGGCGCCCCGAACGACCGATTGCGACGAACACAGGTGCGCCCTTCAACCGCAAGCTGAGTGCGCACGAGGCTTCAAAAAATCGGATGTCCAAAAAGAAAAGACCCGTCCGGGGGGACAACCGGACGGGTCGAGCCATATGGGCGCTTGGGGTGGATGGGCGCTCGCGCCTAATATGACTGATGGGGAGGGATGACCGCTCCCACATAATTTGGTCGTGGCAGCTTGGCTGAACGTTCAACGCGACGTTTGCTTTTTTGACCTCCGGTCCGCGCGCATCTTTGTCGCAGCCGGCATCGCGCCGCCGGCCTATCCGCCTGAGAAATCGTGGATTTATCGGTCAGCGCTCGACAGCGAGGGCTGTTCGATCGCGCGGCTGCCGGGCGCGTCACGGCGCGTCCCGCCATCTTCACGTTTTGTTGTACCGGACGCCGCCGCAACCGGCGTCGCGCTCTCGACGGGAACAGCCATGACCGCAGCGAACGCATCGGTCTGGCCGTCACCGAAAAGCTCGTCACGTCCGGGGGAGCCGAGATCGCGCGCGGTCTTCACCAGCGTCATGCGCAGCGCCTCCGGTTTCAAGGCGTAATTGCGCTCCAGCAGCAACGCCGCGACGCCGGAAACATAGGCGGCCGAGAACGAAGTTCCCGACGTTATCTGGTACTTGCCGTCCGGCGCCGGCAGGAAGATGTCGACCCCGGGCGCCGCGACGGCAATGTAGTTGCCGCGGTTGGACGCGGTGAACAGCCTGTCCTGCTGGTCGGTCGCGCTGACCGCGATAACGTTGGGATTGGCGGCCGGGTAGAGCGGCGGCGATTTCGCGCCGGCATTGCCGGCGGCCGCAATCAGCACGAGGCCGCGCGCGGCGGTCGCCGCGATGGCGCGCTCGATCACCGCGTCCTTCGGACCGGCAAAGCTCATATTGACGATCTGCGCACCGTGCTCGGCGGCGTAATTCAGCGAGCGCAGAATGATGTAGGACGAGCTCTCGGCGCCGCCGTTGGTGCCGCCGAAGGCACGGATCGCGATGATGCGCGCCTCGGGCGCGCTGCCCATCAGCCGGGCATGCGCCACGATCGCACCGGCGATGCCGGTGCCGTGGATGTGCGGTCCCTCGGTGCTGCCGAGCGCGTCGAAATTGTCGGAGACGGAATTGGCAAGCTCGGGATGCTTGGCGTCGATGCCGGAGTCGATCACCGCAACCGTGACGTTGGCACCGTGCGCGAGCGTATGCGCCTGCGGCAGGCGGAGCTTGGCCAATGCATATTGCGCGGGATCGCCCTCGCGCGGGGGCGCCGATTTCTGGTCCTGGAGCACGTAACGGAAGTTTGGCTGGACCGAGCGCACGCTGCCGTCGGCCGCGAATTCGCGCCGCACCGTCTCGTAGGGCCGGCCATCGGCGATGCGGAACAGACCGAACGTGGCCCCGATCAGCGGGAAGCTCTCCGAAGCGATGCGCGTCAAGCCGTGGCGGCGGGCAAGCTCGTCGGCATCGCCGGGCGACAGCGCCCCATCGATCTCCGCCACGAATTCGTTGGCGAAGCTGCGCGAGGCGACCGCAACCGGCGTGTTGTTGCCAGGCGCCTTGCCGGCGGTTTTCTTGCCTGATTTTCCGGTGCCCTGGCCACCTGCGTTCGGCTGCCCCGTGCACTCGCCGTCAGCATCACGGTAGGGTGCGGAGCAGGCCGGATAGAGGTTCGGCGAATAGCGCGCATGGGGTAGCACCGGCGTCGTCGGCCGGATGCGCGACGTCGTGGTGTGGGGAATGGTCGCCATCGTCCGCGGCGCACGGTCGACGCTGACCGCTCGGGCGGCAATGCCGGGGGTGACGCGGGGGGCGATGTTCGGAGAGATGGTCGGCGTTCGCGAGGGCACGCTGATCGTGGGCGTGCGCATGATCGCCTGCGCCTGTGCAACCTGGACGCCGAAACAGGCGGCGATCAGAAGCACGGCGCCGACCGATGAAGCGTAGACCCCGGCGCGCAATCTGCTTTCGGACTTGCCCGTCATCGGTTCAGCGGCGCGCCTAGGGCGCCGCGACGGCGAGGTTGACGAACTTCTCGCGCTGCATCTTGCCGAGCAGCGAAGCGAGCTCGTCCTGGCTCATGGCCCTGTCGAACTGGAGGCGGAACATGCCGCCCTTGGCCCCGTCGACGATCGAGGCGTGGTAGCTGTCGAGCAGCCCGGTGATGTCGGCGATGCGCGCCTCGGGCGTGAAGCGCACCAGCGCGCGCGCCGGCGCAGCTGCACTGCCAAGCTCGCGTGTGATCGGAGCGCTGGTCGAGAGCGAAGCGGTCTGGAAGGTCGCCGGCTGGTTCTTCATCAGCACGGCGCCGATCACACCGGCCTGCAGCACGAGCGCGACGGCGCCAAGGCTCGCCGACCAGGCCAGCGTGCGCGGCGACAGGCTCGCGAAGAAGGTCGAGAGCCGCGCCGACAGCGGCAGCGAACCGCTCGCCCGCGCCGGCTCGGTGTCGATCGCGGCGAACAGCTTCTGCATCGCGCGCGTCGACGGAGCCCCTAAGCTCTCGTTCAGATGAATGGTCTCTTCGTACTCGCCGCGGATCACGGCATATTGCCTGGCAAGCTCGGGATCGCGCGCCAGCGCCTCTTCGACACGGCGCGCATCGCGCGCGTTCAGCGTGCCGGCGGCGTGCCACGGCAGCAGCAGTTCAATTTCACTGGGCTCTTGCTCCAGCATCTTCTTGCTCAAAGCCATCATGGCCAGCCTCGCTCAATGCCGGCTGCCTTCAGCAGTTCGGCCAGTTTCTTGCGCGCGTAGAACAAGCGCGTCTTCACGGTGTTCTCCGGTATCCCGACGATTTCGGCCACCTCTTCCACGGACTTCTCGTGGTAGTAGACGAGATCGACGATTTCCCGATGGTCGGGCGAGAGGCCCGTCAGACACTCCCGCAACGCCTCACTGGTATCCTTTTTCTGCACCACCGTTTCCGGATCGTCGGATGTATCCTCGATCGCGTTGGCGGCCTCTTCGTCGAGCTCGAAATCCTTCCTGCGCCGGAGCGCAGACAGGGCCTTGAATCGGGTGATCGCCAGCAGCCAGGTGGAAACGGCGGATCGACCCTCGAACTTGCCGGCTTGACGCCAGACGTCCAGAAACACCTCGCTGATGAGGTCTTCCGCCGCCTGCTCGTTCCGCACGAGCCTGAGACCGAACCTGTAAACCCTGACATGATGCCGCCCGTACAGCACCTGCATGGCGAGCCGGTCACCCTGAGCGATCCTGGCGATCAGGACCTCGTCCGAAGCCGCCTGTGTCACGCTCAAAGGCCGTCTCGCAAAGTTGGTCGGGTCGATGCAACGGAGGGTTCGACGCGTGGGGCAAAATTGTTCAATTTACCGCAGTCGTACGGATGCCTGTGTGATCCGCCCCACATACGCGCCTTTTTCTTGTCCCACCCGCGGCCGTCGGCCGCCACGATCCAGATCGGTAACATAATACTGAGATACTTCCCTGCGGAATGCCTGTCCGGCACAGGCGGCCCGGCCTTGTCCGGTTCCATAGCAGCCCTGCACGACGTATGTCTCGCCAGGCCGGCCTTTGGCTCGATTGCACAGCAAACGGATGCCTGGTCACCGGTAAATTTCTTCCGCCGGCCTATCACCTTGTTCCGCGCTGCACCGTTCGGATTCGGTTACCGAGGATACCAAACCTAAAGGCTTGCCACGTAGATTTTTACGCTGACATCCACCATTGGCGGGACCATGAGCACGGCCGCGACGTCCTTTCCCGAGAGGAGTGCCGCTGAGGTCGCGGAGCTCGCCCTCACGCCGGAGGCGGCGGCCCCCGACGTCCTGGCGCGCCGGGTCCGCCAACGCCGCCAGATGTATGTCGGCCAGGTGGCGAGCTATTCGCTGGGCGCCTCGGTCCTGCTGCTCTACGCCTATGGCGGGACGGTCTCCATGGCCGTCCCATCGTTGTTCTGGCTCGGCGGCCTCCTGATCATCGGCACCTTCACCGTGCTGTCGGAAGCCGGCTTCGGCGACCGGTTCGAGGATCATTATCTCACCGTCTTCCAGATCTCGGCGCATATGGCGCTCCAACTGGTGTTCCTGCTCGCAGTGCCGACGGTCGGGGTCGCGTTTCTCGCCGTGCTGTTTCTGATCTTCGCGTTTGGCTCGCTGCGGATGACTTCGAACCAGGCGATGGTCACCTGGGGCCTTGCCACCTGCGGGCTTGGCTTGGTCTTCCTGGGCTCGGACCTGCCCATCGGACTGCCGGTTGCGACCCGTCTGGAGCGAGCCGCCTCGATGCTCTGCTTCGTGCTGGTGATCGGCCAGTGCGCCTTCCTCGGCCTGTTCGGCGCCACCCTGCGCAAGATTCTGTACCGGCGCAGCATCGAACTGAAGGCCGCCTATCAGCGCATCGAGGAACTGGCCGAGCTCGACGAACTCACCGGCTCTTACAACCGCCGCTGCATCATGCGCCTTCTCGACGTCGAGATCGAAAAGTCGCGGCAGACGTCGGCGCCTTGCGCGATCGCGCTGATCGATCTCGACTGGTTCAAGCGGATCAACGACGCCCACGGCCATCCCGTCGGTGACGAGGTGCTGCGCACCTTCGCGATCACCATTTTCGCCAATATCCGCCCGGCCGACTGCTTCGGCCGCTACGGCGGAGAGGAATTCCTGCTCCTGCTGCCGGAGACCACGGGCGACGCCGCGCAGCGCATGCTCGAGCGCTTGCGCAGCATCGTCGCCGATCTCGACTGGAGCGCGTTCTCCCCAGGCATGCACGTGACCATTTCAGCGGGCGTCGTGACGCTGCGCGACCTTGATACTGCCGACACATTTCTCGCGCGCGCCGACCGAGCGCTCTATTCTGCCAAGGCGCAAGGGCGCAATCGCATTGCAACGAGCTGACCAATCCATTTCCTCCCGGTGCGGCAGAAGCCGACGCCGGGCCAAACGCTTCAGGACCGCCCAATGAGATCCAAATCCGCGAGATCATCCGAGAATTTGCTCAATGAGTTGCAGGCTGCGCTCTCGCACGGCACCGTCGCGCGCCGGGTCGAGACACTGCGCCGCGTGACCGATCTCTTCGTAGGCAACGCGGTGAATTATTCCGACGACCACATCCGCGTGTTCGACGACGTGTTCCAGTGCCTGATCGAGCAAATCGAGAGTTCGGCCAGGGCGTTGCTCGCCGACCGCCTCGCACCGATCGCGGTCGCGCCGCCGAACATCATCCGCACGCTCGCGCTCGACGAGGTCATCGAGGTCTCCGGCCCCGTGCTGTCGAAATCGGAACGGCTGGACGAGACGACCTTGATCGAGATCGCGCGCACGAGAGGCCAGGCGCATCTCAAGGCGATCTCGCTTCGGCGCGTGCTGTCGGAGGCTCTGACCGACGTGCTGGTGACGCGCGGCAACGGGGATGTGGTGCAGTCAACCGTCAGCAATCCGGGAGCGCGGCTCTCCGAGGGATGCCTCACCGACCTCATCACCCGCGCCGAACGCGACGACGACCTCGCCACCTGCATCGGCCTGCGGCCGGACTTGCCGCGTCATCACTATTTGAACCTGGTCGCCAAGGCGTCCTCGAGCGTGCGGAAAAAACTCGAGGCCGCGCATCCGGAGCTTGTGGAAGAGGTGTCGAGCGTGGTCCAGGAAGTGGCCCAGCGGATTCGCGCCGCCGCCATGACGAGGCAAACCGAGATGGCCCGAGCGCTGGTGAAATCGCTGCACGAAGACGGCCGTCTCAACGAATTGCAGGTCACCACCTTCGCCGAGCAGGGCAAGTTCGACGAAACCAATGCGGGGCTCGCCGCGCTGGCGGGCGTTGCGGTCGAGACTGCCGAGACCATGATGATCGAAAGCCGGACCGAGGGCGTGATGATCCTCGCCAAGGTCGCGGGCATGTCCTGGCCGAGCGTGCGGGCCATCATCGCCATGCGCGAGAAGCTTTCAGGCGGATCGCCGACCGACATGCTGATGCTGCGCGACGCTTACGAGGCGCTCCGCAGCTCGACCGCGCAGCAGGTGCTGCGCTTCCACCGCATGCAGCAGAGCACGATTCCGGCTGCGTGATGGCGGCTCGCTAGTAGCGCAGGACTTTGGATCCCACCACTGCGCCGATCACGGTCACCACCGCGGTCGCGATCGTGTACCAGGTCGCGACGAACAGCGGGGAATCGTCGGTGCAGTGCGAGGCGTAGAGCGTCGCGGCAAGGCCGGCCGATACCAGGCCAGCGAGCGCGCCGGCCAGCGCGGGATGCGAGGGCGCACCGTGGCGCAGGCCAAATAGCGCGCCCGCGAGCAGCGGTAGCGACATCGCGGGGATCGCGACCAGGCACACCCTGGAGTTCTTGCCCATCAAGCGCATCGTCATCGGCATGGCCGGCGCCATCATCGCCTCGCTGCCGATCCCAACCGCAAGCAGCCCGACCGGAAGCAGCAACAGCCAGCCCCAGCCGCGCATCAAGGCTTCGGGACGCGACAGATGCAGGCTGATGATGATCGCAGGGATCGCAAGCGACAGCGTGACCGCGAACTTCATGTCGAAGAACGGGTTGCGCATCGCGCTCATCACGTCGTGACGCACACCGAAGAACGTCGCGAAGATCAGGATCGACAAGGGCGCGGCCACCAGCAGGGCCATGGTCAGCATGGCGCCGACGCGCGGCGCGCGATGGGCGTTGTCGGCCGCGAGCGAGCGAATGAGTTGATCGGTGTCCATGACTAGTGGTCCCGCAGTTTGGCAGTCAGTGCTGCAAGTCCGCGATGCAGTGCGACCCGCACGGCGCCTTCGCTCATCGAAAACTTCGCCGCCGTATCCTTGATCGAGGCGCTCTCGACCGCGATCGACTGCAGCACGTCGCGCTGGCGCTGCGGCAGCGCATTGAGCTGGGCTGCGACCTCGCCCGCGGAGGCCGTCTCCTGCAGTGCCTCGCCCGGCAGCGTCTCGGCAAAATCGTCGATGTTGACGAAGACGCGCCTGCCGCGCCGCCGCAAGGCATCGATCAGCTTGTTGCGGGCGATCGCGAACAGCCAGGGCGCGAAGGGGGCCTCGCTGTCCCAAGTGTGCCGCTTCAGATGCACCGCCAACAGAATCTCCTGCACGATATCCTCGGCCTGGTCCGGAGGTTGCCCGGCCCGCGCCAAGCCGCGCCTCGCCGCGGCGCGCAGCACTGGCGTGACCACCCTCAACAGGCGATGATACGCCGCATCATCTCCTGCCATGGCCGACCGCATCAGGCCGGTCCATTCGTCCTCACGTCCGCGCACGCGCGCCCCTCACCATGCAATTCGGCCGTTCGTTCAATTTGTTACGCGCGATGCCCACGATCACGAATTCGTGATCGCAACCAGGACCCCACGCTCGATACGGCCGGAAACGTCTGCGACGGCTCATAACACCGATCGGCTCGCCCCGCACCCGGCGCCGGCGACATCGCCCGGCTGCCCCGTTTTCGCCCGCTGTGGCCCGAAGATTCCCATTTTCTGCCCCGCTGTCGTCACGCCCCAGGGTCTCTGTTCGTTCCGGGACGGGCGGAATTGGGGAGATCGTCAACATGATCAAAGCCAGCGGGCGCGCGGCCCTGATCCTTGTGGCCGGCATTTTCTTGCTGTGGGGCGGCATGGCACAGGCCGCGCCGGACCAGGCCACAGGCGGCAAATCGGACAGCGCGGGCAAACAGGCTGACGCGGCAAAGCCGACCAAGCACCGGCGCCAGGAGTCGCGCCGCACCAACAGCGGCAAGACGGCACAAAAAACCGACGAAAAAGCCGACAAGAACGACACCTCGGCAAAGGCCGAGGAGCCGAAGGCCGATAACAAGGCCGACAATGACATGCCGGCTTCGAGCCAGATGCCGCCGGCGGTCGCCAATGCCAATGCGCAGCTCGCCGCCGATGCACCGACCGCGGCTGCGGCCTCCGCGATGACGGATCGCGCCAACGACAATGTCCAGGCAGCGGCCGATAATGCCAACGCCGCGGCTGCGGAGGGCCAGGTTGTCGCGCCCGATCAGCTCAACGACATCGATCGCGCCGTGCAACAGGACAGCCCGCCGCCGCAGAAAACGGTGATCGCCGCAACCGAGGCGCAGCCGCGGCCGGCACCGGTGATGGCGAGCAGCCAGCAGAGCTCGGCCTGGGACCAGAGCTCCCTGATCGGCAAGATCTTCATCGGCGTCGGCACGCTGCTGACGCTGGCCTCGGCCGCGCGCATGTTCATGGCCTGATGCCGGTTCCGCCGGGACGCGCGGACCGCGCGTCCTGCGTCCCGGCCCCCTTGAAGCCCACCGCGCCAGCGGGCACATTGCCCGCCCAATCAAAAGCGTGGGTGGAGCATGAGCACGTTCGAACACATCATCGTCGAAAGCAGAGGCGCGGTCGGCATCATCAAGCTGAACCGGCCGAAGATGCTCAACGCGCTCTCCTTCGGCGTCTTCCGCGAAATCGCAGCCGCCGTCGACGATCTCGAGGCCGATGAGGCCATCGGCTGCATCGTCGTGACCGGCAGCGAGAAGGCCTTTGCCGCCGGCGCCGACATCAAGGAGATGCAGCCGAAAGGCTTCATCGACATGTTCTCCGAGGATTTTGCCGCGATCGGCGGCGATCGCGTCGCGCGCTGCCGCAAGCCGACCATCGCGGCGGTCGCGGGTTATGCGCTCGGCGGCGGCTGCGAACTCGCCATGATGTGCGATGTCATCATCGCCGCCGACACCGCAAAGTTCGGCCAGCCCGAGATCACCCTCGGCACCATTCCCGGCATCGGCGGCACCCAGCGCCTGACGCGCGCGATCGGCAAGTCCAAGGCGATGGACCTGTGCCTCACCGGTCGCATGATGGATGCGGCGGAAGCCGAGCGTTCAGGCCTCGTCAGCCGCATCGTACCCGCTGACAAGCTAATGGACGAAGTGATGACGGCGGCCGAGAAGATCGCCGCGATGTCGCGCCCCGCGGTCGCGATGGCCAAGGAAGCGGTGAACCGCGCCTTCGAGACCACGCTCGCCGAGGGCATGAGCGTCGAGCGCAACCTGTTCCACTCGACCTTCGCGCTGGAGGACCGCTCCGAGGGCATGGCGGCGTTCATCGAAAAGCGCAAGCCGGTGAACAAGAACCGGTAAGGCCAGATAGCGGTCAGGCTGGTGTCAGGCTCTGCCGCGTTCCCGCGGCCCCCTGTGACGAAGCTGCAACAAGCACGGATTACATGGGGGTTTTCCCCGCGGCAGTTTGCCTGCGGGACCTCGGCTGGTTAAACAGTTAAGAGGCCACCGTCGGCGGGGGCGGACAGCCGGGTTAAGCGGGATTACATGATTGGACTTACCGCCAGAGCTGGTCGCGTGATGACGCGGCATCAATCGGGCGTGGGTCTTGCGCTTGCGACATGGACCACGCTGGCGCTCTGTTGCGCCCTGCCCTCCGCTGCCTGGGCCGAAGCCTTGCCGGAAGCGCTGGCCAAGGCCTACCAGACCAATCCGCAGCTCAATGCCGAACGCGCGCGACAACGCGCCACGGACGAGAACGTGCCGCAGGCTCTCGCCGGTTACCGGCCGCAGATCGTGGCAAGCCTCAGCGCCGGCCTGCAATCGGTACGCAATCTGCTGCCCGACAACACGGTCCAGACCGGCAACTTGAAGCCATGGATCATCGGCGTCACCGTGACGCAGACCCTATTCAACGGCTTCCGCACCGCCAACAACGTCCGTGCCGCCGAACTGCAGGTCCAGTCGGGCCGCGAGGCGCTGCGCAATGTCGGCCAGGGCGTCCTGCTCGACGCGGTCACCGCCTACACCAACGTGCTCGCCAACCAGTCGCTGGTCGAAGCGCAGCGTTCCAACGTCGCCTTCCTGCGCGAGACGCTTTCGGTCACCCAGCGCCGCCTCAACGCCGGCGACGTCACGCCGACCGACAGTGCGCAGGCCGAAGCGCGCCTCAATCGCGGCCTTGCCGATCTCAACGCCGCCGAGGTCGCGCTCGCCATCAGCCAGGCGACCTATGCGCAGGTGATCGGCAATTCACCGTCCCAGCTTCGGCCCGCCGAGGTCGTCGACCGTTATCTGCCGAAGAACCGCGAAGACGCCATGACGATGGCGATCCGCCAGCATCCGGCGGTGATGGCCGCCAGCTTCGACGTCGATGTCGCCTCCACCAACATCCGCATCGCCGAAGGCGTGCTGCTGCCGAGCGCCACCATCCAGGGCAGCGCGAGCAAGAGCCGCAACAACGACCCGACGCTCGGCACCTTCGCCGAGGACCAGGCCTCGATCGTCGCCAACGTCACCGCGCCGATCTATGACGGCGGCCAGGCCGCCGCGCAGACCCGGCAGGCCAAGGAGATCACGGCGCAGAGCCGGCTCGTGCTCGACCAGGTGCGCAACCAGGCGCGCACGGCGGCAATCAGCGCCTGGGTTGCCAATGAGGGCGCCAAGATCGCCGTCTCGGCCTCCGAGTCCGAGGTGAAGGCCGCGACCGTCGCGCTCCAGGGTGTGCAGCGCGAGGCCGCCGGCGGTCAGCGCACGACGGTGGACGTCTTAAACTCGCAGGCCGATCTGATCCAGGCCAAGGCCCGCCTGATCGGCGCCAACCGCGACCGCGTCATAGCCTCCTACACGCTGCTCAGCGCCGTCGGCCATCTCGACGTCAAGACGCTCAGCCTGAACACGCCGGACTATCTGCCCGAGGTGCATTACCATCAGGTCCGCGACGCCTGGCACGGCCTGCGCACGCCGTCGGGGCAGTAGCTTCAATCATCTGGGCGGAGCCGATGAAAAGCCGCCGCATCCACCTGACCGGCGCTTCGGGCGCCGGCGTCACGACGCTCGGTCGGGCGCTCGCGGGCCGGCTTGCACTGCCGCATCACGACAGCGACGATTATTTCTGGCTGCCGACCGTGCCGCCCTACCAGACGACGCGCCCGCCATCCGAGCGCCTGCGCCTGATGCGCGAGATGTTCCTGCCGCGTCGCGACTGGGTGCTCAGCGGGTCCGTCACCGGCTGGGGCGAGGAGCTTGTCTCCTATTTCGATCTCGTCATCTTCGTGACCACACCGCGCGAGATCCGGATGAAGCGATTGCGTGCCCGCGAGACCACCCATTTTGGCGCCGACGCCGTCGCGCCGGGAGGCTGGCGCCACGATGAGACCGAGTCTTTTCTCGATTGGGCCTCCCACTACGAAGCCGGGGATCGCGAAGGGCGCAATCTCGCCAAGCATGAGGCGTGGCTCGCGAGCCTGTCCTGCCCGGTCGCGCGCGCCGACGGCTCACGCCTGCTTGCGGACCTTGTCGAGCAGCTATGCAACGAGGCACAGCGGCTGCCGGGCTGATGTGATACTCTCGCGGCTCCACTGCAAAACAACAAGAACAGGGAGTGAAACCGTGCTCAACCGACGCAGCGTCCTGCTTGCCTCCCTCGCCGCCGGAGTAGCCATGACGAACAGAGCCCGCGCCCGGGCCGCACAGCCTGCGACGCCGGTCAATTTCGACGTTCCACCGCACGCCTGCGACTGCCACACCCATATCCACGGCGATGTCGAAAAGTTTCCGTTCTTCGCCGGACGCGTCTACACGCCCGAGCCGGCCTCTCCGGAGGAGATGGCCGCTTTGCACAAGGCGCTGCATGTCGAACGCGTGGTGATCGTCACCCCCAGCGTCTGCGGCACCGACAATTCGTCGACCCTGTTCGGCATGAAAGCCCGGGGCGCGACTGCACGCGGTGTCGCCGTGATCGACGACAAGACGCCGGAGAGCGCGCTCGATGCGATGCATCAGGACGGCTTCCGCGGCATCCGCCTCAATCTCGCGACCGGCGGCGTCAGCGATCCCAATGTCGGACGACCGCGTTTCACCGCCGCAACCGAGCGCATGAAGGCGCGCGGCTGGCACGTGCAGCTCTACACCACGCTTGCCATGATCTCGGCGATCAAGGACCTCGTCGAGACCGCGCCGGTGCCCGTCGTGTTCGACCATTTCGGCGGCCTCGAAGCTTCAAAGGGCGTGGAGCAGCCGGGCTTCTCCGATCTCGTCGCCCTGGTGAAGTCCGGCAAGGCCTATGTCAAGATTTCGGGCGCCTACCGGTCGTCGAAGCTCGCGCCGGACTATCAGGACATGGTGCCGTTCGCGCAGGCCCTGATCGCGGCCAACCCGGATCGCATCGTCTGGGGCACCGACTGGCCGCATCCGGATTCGAGCCGCGTCGAGGGACGCAAGGCAACCGACATCGCGCCGCTCTACCAGATCGACGACGGGCGACTGCTCAATCAGCTTCCGGTATGGGCTCCGGATGCGGGTGTGCGCAAGAAGATCCTGGTCGACAATCCGGCGCGGCTCTACGGATTTTGATTCGCGACGTAGCAATCGCGTCATCGCAGCTCATTGCAGGTGGAACTCGACTCCACATCGCGCGGCGGAACCGCCGTAGCGAGAGCACGACATTGCAATGAGCGCAAAGCCGCCGTCGCATCACACGAACGTGTCTGCATTCAAATTCCGTTTTCACCCTTTCGGTTGAGGCGACGATTTCGGTTCGCCGGTACGTACACGCACAGATTCATTTGTTTGTGCGGACGCATGTCTTTATCGCATTATCTTGCCGCGCTCGTCTCCGGCATTGCAATCGGGTTCACCGTCGCCGCTCCCATCGGGCCGATGGGCATGTTGTGCATTCAGCGCACCCTGACATCGGGGATGGCAACAGGGCTCGCAACCGGCTTCGGTGCGGCGACCGTCCATCTCACCTACAGCGCCTTTGCGGTATTGGGACTTGGTTCGCTTGCGCGGCCTTGGGTCGAGGCCAACGCGGCGGGATTCGGAATCGTCTCGGCGCTCACGCTGCTATGGTTCGCGATCCGGACACATCGATGTTCGATCGTGCCCCAGGATGTCGGTGAGATCGACAGAGTACATCTGACGCGTGCCTATCTCAGCGCGGTCGCGCTCGGACTGACCAATCCCCTGACGGTCATCCTGTTCCTGGCGGCGCTGCATGCGTTCTCCACGCAGGCCGCGGCGGCGCCGCTGATCGCAGGCGTCTTCGTGGGCTCGGCAATCTGGTGGATGATGCTCAGCACGATCGTTGCAACCGCGCGGTCGCGGCTCACGCCTCGGATGCTGTCGCTGAGCAGCCGATTCGCCAGCCTGATGTTGCTCGCGCTCGGCACCGCGATGCTGCTGCGGACCGCGCAAAGGATGCTGTAGCGGGCGGCACTCAGCGCACGCGGCGCGAGAAGAATGAAATGAGGACCGGCAAGGTCACGAGGATCACGACGGGCGCCAGCATCATGCCGGTGACGACCACGACCGCGAGCGGCTTCTGGACCTGGGAGCCGATGCCCTCCGACAGCGCCGCCGGCAGAAGGCCGACCCCGGCGACGACGCACGTCATCAGGACCGGACGGAGCTGCAACTCACCGGTACGTACAACCGCACTCATGCGCTCCATACCCTCTTCGATGAGCTGGTTGAACTGCGACAGGATGATGATGCCGTCCATCACGGCGATGCCGAACAGTGCGATGAAGCCGATCGCCGCGGAGACGCTGAACGGGGTGCCCGTGATCAAGAGGCCCAGCACGCCGCCGAAGATCGCCATCGGGATCACGCTCATGGCCAGCAGCGTGTCGGTCAGCGTGCCGAAATTGAACCAGAGCAGCACGCCGATCAGCGCCAGCGAGATCGGCACCACGATCGACAGCCGACGAATCGCATCCTGGAGGTTGCCGAACTCGCCGACCCAGTCCATGTGCGAGCCGGGCGGCAGCTGCACCTGCTCGGCGATCTTCTGCTGCGCCTCGCGGATCGCACTGCCGAGGTCGCGCTCGCGCACCGAAAACTTGATCGGCAGATAGCGCTCCTGCTGCTCGCGATAGATGTAGGCGGCGCCGGAGACGAGACTGATGTCCGCGACCTCGCTCAGGGGAATCTGCGTGACGGTGCCGTTCGGCCCGGGCGCGCCGATCCGCAAATTGTGGATCGCCTCCGCGCTCCTGCGGTATTCCGGCGCGAGGCGAACGATGATCGGGAAGTGGCGGTCGCTGCCCGGCTCATAGAGATCGCCCGCGGTGTCGCCGCCAACCGCGACCTTGATCGTGGCGTTGATGTCGCCCGGCGCAAGGCCATAGCGCGCGGCCCTGGCGCGGTCGATGTCGATCTGGACGGTCGGCTGCCCGAGCGAGGTGAACACGGCAAGGTCGGTGACGCCCTGCACGGTCGACAGCACCTGCTTGATCTTGTTGGCGGTATCGGTCAGGGCCTGAAGATCGCTGCCGAACAGCTTGATCGAATTCTCGCCCTTCACGCCGGAGACGGCCTCGGAGACGTTGTCCTGGAGATATTGCGAGAAGTTGAACTCGACGCCGGGGAAGCGGTCGTCGAGCTGCTTCAGCAGCTCCGCGGTCAGCACTTCCTTGTCGCGCGTACCGGGCCACTGGCCCACGGGCTTCAGCGGCGCGAAGAACTCGGCATTGAAGAAGCCGGCGGCATCCGTACCATCGTCGGGACGGCCGTGCTGCGACACCACGGATTCCACCTCGGGCCGGGCGCCGATCAGCTTGCGCATCTCGTTGACGTAGGAATTGCCCTCCTGGAGCGAGATGGTTGGCGGCAGCGTGGCGCGGATCCAGAGATTGCCCTCTTCCAGCTTCGGCAGGAATTCGAGGCCTAGCAGCCGGGCGAGCGCGACCGTCATCATCACCAGGCCGACCGCGGCGCCGAGAACGATCCCGCGGTTGGCCACCGCCCAATTCAGCACAGGCATGTAGAGCCGGTGCAGGATCAGCATCACCTTGGTCTCCGTCTCATGGACATGCGCCGGCAGGACGATCGCGGACAGCGCCGGGGTTACGGTGAACGTCGCCAGCAGGCCGCCGGCCAGCGCATAGGCATAGGTGCGGGCCATCGGCCCGAAAATGTTGCCCTCGACACCCGACAGCGTGAACAGCGGCAGGAAGGCCGCGATGATGATCGCCGCGGCAAAGAAGATCGAGCGCGAGACGTCGGCAGCCGCGCTGAGGATGGCGTGGCTCTTCATGCCGAACATCGTCTCGGGCGACATATGCCCGGTTTCCGACGGCGGCGTCGTCTGCGTCAGGCGGCGGAAGATCGCTTCCACCATGATGACGGTGGCGTCGACGATCAAGCCGAAATCGATCGCACCGACCGACAGCAGATTGGCCGATTCCCCACGCAGCACCAGGATGATGACGGCAAAGAACAGCGCGAACGGAATGGTCGCGCCGACGATCAGCGCACTGCGCAGATCGCCGAGGAAGATCCACTGCAACAGCACGATCAGCAGAATGCCGACCACCATGTTGTGAAGCACGGTGTGGGTGGTGAGATCGATCAAATCCTTGCGGTCGTAGATTCGCTCGATGCGTACGCCCGGCGGCAGGATGGTCGAATTGTTGATCTGCTGGACGAGTTGCTCGACGCGTTTGATGGTCGGCGTGCTCTGCTCGCCACGTCGCATCAGGACGATGCCCTGCACGATGTCGTCGGCCTCGTCGAGGCCGGCAATGCCGAGACGGGGCCGCTGCCCGACGGTGACAGTGGCGACATCCTTGACCAACACCGGATTGCCGCCTGTCTGCGCCACCATGGTATTGGCGAGATCGTCGATCGAGCGGATCAGGCCGACGCCGCGCACGACGGCCGATTGCTGGCCGATGTCGACGGTGTTGCCGCCGACATTGACGTTGGAATTGCCGACCGCCTGGAGCAATTGCGGCAGCGTCAGACCGTTGGCGACGAGCTTGTTGAAGTCGACCTGAATCTCATAGGTCTTGCTCTTGCCGCCCCACCCGGTGACGTCGATGACCCCGGGCACGGCGCGAAAGCGTCGCTGCAGAATCCAGTCCTGAATGGTCTTGAGATCGAGCACGCTGTAATTCGGCGGCCCCACGAGACGGTAGCGGAAGATCTCGCCGATCGGGCTGAGCGGCGAGATCTGCGGCTGCACGTTGCCGGGCAGCGGTGCGAGCTGCGCCAGGCGGTTCAACACCTGCTGCAGCGCCTCGTCATAGGTATAGGCGAAGGAGAACTGAATCTTGACGTCGGAGAGACCGTAGAGCGAAATGGTGCGGATGGTCGTGATGTTCTTCAGGCCCGCAACCTGGGTCTCGATCGGGATCGTGATATAGCGCTCGATCTCCTCCGCCGACAGCCCCGGGCTCTGCGTCACGATGTCGACCATCGGCGGGGTCGGATCGGGATAAGCCTCGATGTTGAGCCGGTCGAACGCAATCAGGCCGCCGATCAGGACGGCGACGAACATGCCGACCATCAGGAAACGCCGGTTGACGGCAAGAGCGACGAGACGATCCATTCAGGTCTTCAATTTTCTTGGGTCGTCGATCAGCTGCCGGACGCCGCGCGGTCGATGAACAGGCTGCCTTTGGTGACGATCTGCTCGCCGGGCTTCAGATTGCTGGTGACCTCGACGAGATTGCCGTTGATGAGTCCGGTCTTGATCTGTCGCAGCTCGACCGACTTGTCCTCGCGCGCGACCCAGATGCGAACCTTGTCGGCTTCGTAGATCAACGCCTGTTTCGGCACCGCCGGCGCGGCGCGGTCGCCGGCCGAGTAGATCGTGACGTTGGCGAACATCTCCGGCTTGAGCAGGCCGTCCTTGTTGTCGATGGTGGCACGAACCAGCAGGCGGCGGGTGCCGGGATCGATCGCGGCGGCGACGTAGTTGATCCTGGCGGTCAGCGGCCGCCCCGGCAGCGCCATCACGTTCACGGTGATGTCCTGGCCGGTGCACACCGCAGCCGCGTCGGTCTCGCGCACGAAGGCGGTGAGCCAGACGGTGGAGAGGTCGCCGATCACGAAGACCGGATCGCTGGCGCCGGAATTGACGTATTGGCCGGGGCCGATCTTGCGTTGCACGACGGTGCCCGCGATCGGCGAATAGATCGTGATTTCCCGGTTGATGACGCCTTTCTCCTGGAACGCAGAGATGGTCTCGTCGGTGAACCCGAGGATGCGCAGCTTGTTGCGCGCGGCTTCCAGCGCCGTTCCTGAAGAGCGCATGTCGTTTCGCGCCTGGACCTGGGTCGCTTCCGCCTGCTGATAGTCCTTCAGCGGAATGGCATGGCCCTCATAGAGATCCTTGGCGCGCTTGAACTGGATGTCGGCGAGCTCCAGCGCCGACCTCGCCTTGTTCTGCGAGGTCATCGCCACGATGAAATCGTTCTGGGCCTGCACGGTGTCGGCGGCCTCGATCGTGAACAGCGGTTGTCCCTGTTTCAGCATCTCGCCCGGCTTGGCAAGCAGCTTGGTGACTCGCCCTGCATAGGGGGAGAACACCGGCGTCGAACGGTCCTCGTCGACCGCGACCTTGCCTTCGGTGACATACTCGGCCCGGAAGCTCTTGGCCTTGACCGGCTCGATCATCAGCGTCGCCCATTCGGACGGTGTCGGCGTGAAGGTCTGCGCATTCTTGCGCGACTGGCTCGAGATCTCGGAGTGTTTCTTTTGCTTAGGCGCCGAATAGGAGAAGCCGTAGCCCCCGGCACCGGCGAGAGCTAGCAAAACCACGAATGTGACCACCCGTCGTTTTGTAAGAACCTGCGATCGCTTGGTATCTTCAACCACCATGGAGCCCGGTCGTGTCTGCGACGATCTCGGCAAATGATTGCCTCATCGTCGCGCTAATAGTGCCGAATTCTGATCTCAGACAACCTAAAAAGCGCAGAACATCTCGCGGTCGACGTTAAAATCTTGCGGCATGTCAGCTTCGTGTCAGCTTCGCACCGGCCACCGTGCCGGATGGCCGCCGAGCGGCATCGCCGGACGGCGCCATTGCGCCGGCGTTTTCGACAGCAATGCCGAATGACGCACGGCCTTCAACATACCGAAGCCGGATGGCATGCTCTCGATGAACCCAGCATGTACAGCCTCGCCCGTAAGATCCCGGGTGCTCAGTCCGCCGTCGAGCCGGCCGAGATCTCTTAGCCACCGCCCGGTCTGCGCCAGCGACACGCGCACGTGCCAGCTACCACCGTCGTGGGCCTGACGCGCCCTGGCCATCATTGCGCCGAACGCCATCAGATGCGGCGGGGCTTTGCATGGCCGCTTCTCTCCCCTTAGTTTTCAGGACGATCCCACTTTCACAGAAAGGATTGCAATGACCGCCATCGATCCCCTCACTGCGGGCGCCGTGTTCGTCGCAACGGCGGCCACCGACGCGGTCTATGTGATGTTCACCTCGGCCGTGATCGCGCGCAAGCGAATGTCAGCGGCGAACTGGAGCGCGGTCTGGTACATGCTCTCTTCCTACGCCGTGATCAGCTACACCGAGAACGCCTTATACGTCGCCTTCGCCGCGATCGGCTCCTGGGCCGGCGCCTACGCCTCGCTGACCTTCCTGCACCGACCGCCCGGCGGCCCGCCGGTGGGCGCGGCGCCGGAGTGAGGAGGCGGCGGCTCTCTCCACGTCATTGCGGGCACAGCGCAGCAATCCAGGCTGTCTCCGCGGATGCGTTTCTGGCTTGGCTGCGCTCGCAACGACGAATTGGATAGTTCAGCATGTCTGCCGAAGCAGCTACATTCTCGGCACCAACAAGAAGGAGTTAAACAATGGATCTCGGTCTCAATGGAAAGAACGCCATCGTCCTCGGCGGCACACGCGGCATCGGGCGGGCGATTGCGGCAACGTTGGCCGGTGAAGGTACCAATGTCGCGGTGTGTGCGCGCAATGCGGAGCAGGTTGCGGCAACGGTCGCGGAGTTGAAGGCGGGCGGAGTTAACGCCACCGGCAGCCCGGTCGACGTCACCGACGGCGCGGCGCTGAAATCCTGGATCGAGGGCGCAGCGAAGGAACTCGGCGGCATCGACATGCTGTTCTCCAATGCCGGCGCGATGGCGCAGGGCCACGATCCCGCATCGTGGGAGCAGAACTTCCGGCTCGACCTGCTCGGCGCCGTGCATGCGTTCGATGCCGCGCGGCCGTTCCTCGAAGCGAGCGGCGACAGAAGCGGCGATGCCGCCTTCGTCATCATCTCGTCGATCTCGGCAGCGCAGGCGGACACGGCCAGCTCCTACGGTCCGATCAAGGCGGCGCTGATCCACATGGCCAAGGGACTGGCGCGGCAATATGCGAAGAAGAAGATCCGCGTCAACGTGGTGTCGCCCGGCACCGTCTATTTCAAGGGCGGCGTCTGGGAGATGATCGAGAAGAACATGCCCGAACGTTACAAGGACGCGATGAAGCGTAACCCAACCGGCCGCATGGCGACGCCGCAGGAAATCGCGAGCGCGGCGGTGTTCTTGGCGAGCCCTGTGTCGGGGTTCACCACGGGATCGAATCTCGTCGTGGACGGCGCGATCTCGAACCGGGTGAATTTCTAGACACGGCCGGCTCCCGCCAGCTCCCTCATCCTGAGGTGCGAGTGGCGCGACGCAACAGCATGGCGCCGGGAGCCTCGAAGGATGAACGGCCAGGCTGGCAGCCGGGCCGTCGCCCTTCGAGGGCCGCTGAACAAGCGGCCGGGGTGACGGTCAAAGATAGACTGCCGCCACGTCCCTCAATGAAAATCCCGCGACGGCGGCAGGATGCGGACGTTGCGGGGATGGCGGATCTTTTGAGCCGGCATATCCGCGAGCGCGCGCGGGTCTTCGTTGAGCGGCTCGACCACGGTCGCGCCTGCCGGCACCGGGTGATTGCGGCTCAGCGCATCGTTGGCGAGGCCGACCAGATCGTGCGAACGGTCGACCATGCGCTGGGCGATGAGATGGGTCACCTTCTCGGGGCTGCTCTGGATATAGCCTTCGACCAGAATGAGGCGCGCGCCCATCACTTCTTTCCGGTACTGCTCCATGATCTTGGGCCACACCATGACATTGGCGATGCCGGTCTCGTCCTCCAGCGTCATGAACACGACGCCGCTGGCGCTGCCCGGTCGTTGCCGCACCAGAACCACACCGGCACAGCGGACGCGGCGCCGCTCGTTCTCATGGCTGATGGCCTTGCAGGCCACCACCCGCTCGCGCGAAAACATCTCGCGCAAGAATTCCATCGGATGGCCCTTGAGCGATAGCCGGATGGTCTGGTAATCGGCGACCACCTGTTCGGAACGCGGCATCAGCGGCAGCGGCTTTGCATGCTCGTCCGGCTGCTCGCGGGCGGTCGCCGCCTCGAACAGCGGCAGCGGCACGTCGTCGGGCAGCCGCCGCACCTGCCACAGCGCCTCGCGGCGATCGAGCCCGAGTGAGCGGAACGCGTCGGCATCCGCCAGCAGGATCAGCGCGCGCTTGGGCAGGCCGGTATCGCGGGCAAAATCCTCGAGCGAGGTGAAGGGTCGCCGGCTGCGCGCGGCAACGATGCGGTCGGCCCAGTCCAGCACTTTCTCCACATTGTCATTCCGGGGCGACGCGTCAGCGTCGAACTCTGATGCGCAATTGCGCATCTGAGAATCCATTCCTCCAGACGTATGCGGCCCGATGGATTCCGGGCTCGCGCCAAGTGGCGCGCCCCGGAATGACAGCTGAGAGCGCTTCAGTCTCTCCTCATCCTCGTCCAGCCAGTGAAATCCGTCGATCTGACGGAAGCCGAGACGCACCGCGCAATATTTGCCGCTTCCCTCCTCCAGCGTGTTTTGCGCGAAACTATAGGACACGTCGATGTCGCGGACCTCGACACCGTTCTTGCGAGCATCGCCGACGATCTGCGCCGGGGCGTAAAAGCCCATGGGCTGCGAGTTAAGGAGCCCGCAGCAGAATGCGTCGGGGTGATGATATTTCAGCCACGACGAGATGTAGACGAGCTGCGCGAAGCTCGCGGCATGGCTCTCGGGGAAACCATAGGAGCCGAAACCCTTGATCTGGTCGAAGCAGCTTTTGGCAAAGTTGGCATCGTAGCCGCGCGCCACCATGTTGCCGATCAGCTTCTCCTCGTATTGGCCGATGGTGCCGACATTGCGGAAGGTCGCCATCGAACGGCGCAGGCCGTTGGCTTCCTCCGAAGTGAATTTGGCTGCCTCGATCGCGATGCGCATCGCCTGCTCCTGGAACAGAGGCACGCCCTTGGTCTTGTGCAACACTTTGTAGAGCTCGTCCGCAGGGCCATGCTCGGGCGCTGGCGAGGGGTAGGTCACCTTCTCCTCACCGTTCCGCCGCCGCAAGTAGGGGTGCACCATATCGCCCTGGATGGGACCTGGCCGCACGATCGCAACCTCGATGACGAGATCGTAGAAGGTCCGCGGCTTCAGACGCGGCAGCATGTTCATCTGCGCGCGGCTCTCGACCTGGAACACGCCGAGTGACTCTCCATCGCACAGCATGTCATAGACCTCAGGATCGTCCTGCGGAACGCTCGCCAGCACCCAACGCTTACCCTTGTGCTGATCGATCAAGTCGAAACATTTCCTGATGCAGGTCAGCATGCCCAGCGCGAGCACATCGACCTTCATCATGCTGAGCGCATCGACGTCGTCCTTGTCCCATTCGATGAAGGTGCGGTCATCCATCGCAGCGTTGCCGATCGGCACATAGGTGTCGAGCCGGTCCTGCGTCAGCACATAGCCGCCGACATGCTGGGAGAGATGGCGCGGGAAATCGATCAGCTCGGTCGCAAGCTCGACCGCGAGATTGATCATGGGATTTTGCGGATCGAGGCCGGCCTGCCTGACCTGCATGTCGTTGAGGCCCTTGCCCCAGCTGCCCCAGACGGTGTCGGCAAGCGCGGCGGTGACGTCCTCGGTCAGGCCCAGCGCCTTGCCGACGTCGCGAATGGCGCTGCGCGGGCGATAATGGATGACGGTGGCGATGATCGCGGCGCGGTGGCGGCCGTAGCGACGATAGACATATTGCATCACCTCCTCGCGGCGCGAATGTTCGAAATCGACGTCGATGTCGGGCGGCTCCAGCCGCTCCTTGGAGATGAAGCGCTCGAACAACAGATCGACCTTGGTCGGATCGACCGAGGTGATGCCGAGCACGTAGCACACGGCCGAATTCGCCGCCGATCCCCGCCCCTGGCACAGAATGTTCTGGCTGCGCGCATAATGCACGATGTCATGCACGGTGAGGAAATAATGCGCGTATTTCAGCTCGGCGATCAGCGCGAGCTCCTTCTTCAGGGTCGCGCGCAACTTGTCGTCGATCTTACCGCCGAAATATTTGTCGACACCGGCCCAGGTCAGATCCTCCAGATGCCCTTGGGCGGTCTTTCCCGGCGGCACCGGCTCATCAGGATATTGGTATTTGAGCTGGTCGAGCGAGAAATCGATCCTGTCCGCAAAGCGCATGGTCTCCGCGATCGCATCAGGGAAATCGCGGAACAGCCGCGCCATCTCCCGCGGCGTCTTCAAGAACCGCTCGGCATTGGCTTCTAGCTTCCGCCCGACCGCCTCGATCGTGGTCTTTTCCCGGATACAGGTCAGCACGTCCTGAAGAGGACGGCGTGCGGGATCGTGATAAAGCACCTCGTTGGTCGCGAGCAGCGTAACCTTTGCCCTCGTGGCGAGATCATCGAGCCGCGACAGCCGGCGCCGGTCATCGCCGCGATAGACCAGGCTCGCCGCCAGCCACACGCCCTCGGCGCGGCTGTCCCTGAGCTTTGCGAGAACATCCAGCGCCGGAGCCGGCTCGAAGCGATGCGGCAGCGTCAGGACCAGGAGCTGGCCTTCCGAAAACTCCAGCAGATCAGCAAAGGTAAGACGGCATTCCCCCTTCTCGATCCGCGTGATGTCGTCGCCGCGCTTACCCCTGGTAAGCAGCTGGCACAGCCGACCATAGGCGGCGCGGTCGCGCGGATAGACAAGAATGTCGGGCGTGCCGTCGACGAAGACGATGCGCGCGCCGATCAGGAGCTTCGGCTTGTGCAGCACTTTGTCGTTGTCGAGCTCCTTGTAGGCCCGCACCACGCCGGCAAGCGTGTTGTGGTCGGCGATGCCGATCACAGGAATTCCCAAAGCGCTGGCCTGATGCACATAGGATCGCGGGTCCGAACCGCCGCGCAGGAAAGAAAAATTCGTGGTGATGCCGATCTCGGCATAAGCAGGCGCATTCATGCGAAGAGACCGTGCACATACCATTTCGCAGGAATGGACTTGCCTTCCTTGTTAATCAACTCGTCGTAGAGACCGTCGCGAAAGATCCAGAAGCGCAAGCCTTCGGCATTCTCGATACGGAAATAATCCCGCGTCAGCTGCTTGCCGCCCCGCCACCATTCCATGGCGATGCGCTCGGGCCCTTCCACCCGCACCACGGCATGCTGGGCGCGCCGCCAGGTGAATCGATGCGGCGGGCCGTCAGGCACGGTTGCGAACGGCACCGTGACCAGTTCCGGCTTGTCGAACAGCCGCAAGGGGCGCAGCGGCGGTTCGCTCTCGACCCGTACAGGCCATTCGGCTTGCATGGCCGCGGCGAGATGATGCTGTGCCGGCGCGGCCAGCGCCGCACATTCGGGGATATGCGTATCCTGCGGCAGGTGCACGACGACACGCTTTCCGCCGATGCGGGCGGCGATGCGATCGATCAGCGCGGCGAGCTCGTCATTGTCGTGGACATGGGCGTCGAGATCGCGCTGCTCCTGCACCACGATCTCGGTGCGGCTCGCCGACAGCCGCACCATGTCGAAGCCGAAGCCGGGATCGAGGGGATCGGCGAGCGCATCAAGGCGCTCGCGAAACAGACGGTCGATGACGGCGCTTTTCGTCACCGGACGGCCGGTCTCGACCGTGATCGCGCGCACCACGCCGTCGGTGCGGAAGAACGCCGCCTCCAGGCGCCGCGCGCCCTTGCCCTGCTTCTCCATGGAGGCGATCAACGTGTCCGCAAGCCGCGACAGCGTCATCGCGATCATGGTGTCGGTCGCGATCGGCTCGGCAAAGCGCTTCTCCACGATGTAATCGGGCAGCGGTTTGCGCGGACTGATCGGCGCATCGCCCTGCCCCAGCGCATGCGCGAGCAGCGTGGAGAACCGCGCGCCGAACCGTGCCGTGATTTCGCCCGGCGCGCGCGCGGCGACGTCGCCGATGGTCTTCAGGCCGGCGCGGCGCAGGCCGGTGGTGACGGCCTCGCCCGCCCCGAGCGCGGACACCGGAAACCGATCGATCGCCGCCGCCTCTCCGCCATCGGGAACGACGCTGCCCGATGCCTGCCGCGTCAGCGTACGCGCACAGACCGACGTGCCGGCGATCGCCGCACCGACGGCAAAGCCCTGGCGGGCAAGCGCACGGACCAGCGTCGTTAGCAGCGCAGCCTCGCCGCCGAACAGATGGGCGCAGCCCGTAATATCCAGGAACAGCCCGTGCGGCGGATCGAGCGCGACCAACGGCGTGAAGCGGTCGCACCAGTCGGCGATGTCGCTGAGCGTCTTCGCATCGGCGGCAGTATCGGCGTCGAACACACGCAAATCCGGGCACATCGCCCGCGCATTGGCCAGCGGCTGGCCGATATACAAGCCGAGGCGCTCGGCGGCCTCGTCCAGCGCATGGATCACCAGCGCGTTGTTGTCCTTGATGACGACGATGCTGGGTTCATCCGGCGCGCCGTTGCTCAACTGCAAAAACCGCTGGATCCGGTCGATGGGCAGGCGCGGCAGCCACAGGCTGAGAATACGTCGACGGCTCACTGAACTGGCACTCATCACATTTCCATTCCATGATCCACCGGCCGCACGGGCCATGACGATTGCGTAACAACTCGGCATCGAAGCGCGGCGCGCCCCAGGCACTCCACACCGAGCCCGGCGGCGAATGCGCCGCGCGCAGCATCCATCGCGTCTCCGCGGTCGACGGCAAAGGCTGCGCGGCCATGCGCAGCATCAGGCCGGTGACGCCGGAAGATTGCGCCGCCAGCGTCAGCTTGCGGCTCGCCACCAGATCGAACTGCCTGATATCGCCCCAGAGCTCGAGCACGACGGCGCCCAGCGCATCGCAGGCGAGCGCGTCGGCCGAGGTGCGCAGCGCGCTCTCGACATCGGCGGCGCGCACCATCACCATGCGGCGCGGATCAAGGCCGAGCTCGGCGAGGCCGCTCATCGACAGCGCGCCTGTCTCGATGTCCGAAAAATCCTGCCGCACCCACAGCAGCGGCTTACGCGCCGTCACGCGGCCCGCGAGCCCGGTGACAAAACCCGTCGCGGCAGCGCCCTGACGCCCCTCGCAAAACACCTCATGGATCGCCGCGCGCGCCAGCCCGCCCTTCAGCGCGCCGTCGGCCTCGTGATGGCCGAGCGCGACGCGGTCATGCTGATGCACGACCTCCGCCGTCTCGATGCGCTCGATCTGGCCACGCAAGATCGCAAGCGCGCTGCTACGTGCGCCGCTCATGCTCGCCGCTCCTCGGAAATTTGGTGCCGTGGTCTTCAAAAGAAGAACCAGCGGCTGGCTCATTTGTTCATGATATGTTCTAATATAAAGCTAACGGCGCCCGAAGAGTCAATCGAATTGGCGCGCCTAGGGATTCATGAGCGGAATCAAAGGGATTCTTGATGGACGTACAACGCAAGCTGGAAATCCTGGCGGATGCCGCCAAGTACGACGCGTCCTGTGCCTCCAGCGGCACCGAGAAGCGGGATTCCCGCGACGGCAAGGGCATGGGCTCGACCGCGCCCGGCATGGGCATCTGTCATTCCTACGCGCCGGACGGACGCTGCATCTCCCTGCTCAAGGTGCTGCTGACCAATGCCTGCAATTTCGATTGCCTCTATTGCGTCAACCGCGCCTCCTCCAACGTGGCGCGCGCCCGCTTCACCATCGACGAACTGGTCAAACTCACACTCGACTTCTACCGGCGCAATTACATCGAAGGGCTGTTCCTCTCCTCCGGCATCATCCGCAGCCCCGACTACACCATGGAGCAGGTGGTCAGCGTCGCGCGCAAATTGCGCGAGGAGCATCACTTCCGCGGCTACATTCATCTGAAGACCATCCCCGAAGCCGACGACGCGCTGATTGCGGAAGCCGGCAAATATGCCGACCGCCTCTCCATCAATATCGAGATGCCTCAGGAAACCAGCCTGCAGCAATTCGCGCCGGAGAAGGACGTGCGCGCGATCCGTCGCACCATGGGCCGGCTGCGGCTGAAGCTCGACGAAGCCGAGGAAGCTCGCAGCGCGAAGACAAAAGCCAAGCCGCAGCGTTTCGCGCCCGCCGGGCAAAGCACGCAGATGATCGTCGGCGCCGACGCGGCCTCCGATCACACCATTCTCCACACCAGCGCTAATCTCTACGGCGCCTACCGGCTGCGGCGCGTCTACTATTCCGCGTTCAGCCCGATCCCCGACGCCAGCCGCGCGCTGCCCCTGCGCGCGCCGCCCTTGCTGCGCGAGCACCGGCTCTACCAAGCCGACTGGCTGATGCGATTTTACGGCTTCGACGTTGCGGAGATCGTCGACGAGAGCGCGATGCTGCCGCTCGACATCGATCCAAAGCTCGCCTGGGCGTTGCGCCATCGCGACCATTTTCCACTCGACGTCAACCGCGCCAGCCGCGAGGAGCTTTTGCGCGTGCCGGGCTTCGGCACCAGGACGGTTGAACGCATCATCGCGACACGCCGCACCACCACGATCCGCCTCACCGATCTCGCGCGGCTTCACGTGCCCAAGCACAAGGCGCTGCCGTTCATCGTCCTCAGCGATCACCGCCCCTCACCGCATCGTCTCGACGAGGCGCGACTGATCGAGCGGTTCAAGCCGAAGGCAACGCAACTGGGGTTTGGCTTCTGATGCAGTACATCACCCTCGACACCGAAACCGATTTCGACGGCTGGCGCAAAGCCGCGCGGACGCTCGTGCTTCATCTTGTGAAGCCCACCGATGTCACCTGGGCCGTGCAGGGCGGCGAAGCGGAGCTGTTCGCGCCGCTCTCGCCGTCTCCGATCCTCGAGGTGAATGACGGCACCTTCAGCGTATCAGCAAAATTCGTCGAGCTCGCCAAGGCCGCGATCCTGCACCGTGATCCCGAGCGATTTGCGATTCTCTATCGCCTGCTGTGGCGGCTGAAGGACCATCACGATCTCATCGAAATCGCGACCGATCCCGATGTCGCGCAGGTCACCGCCATGGCGAAAGCGGTCTATCGCGACGAGCACAAGATGCACGCCTTCGTGCGCTTCCGCGAGATCGGCCGGGAACGCGCGGCGCATTACGTCGCCTGGTTCGAACCGGAGCACCACATCGTCGAGCTCGCCGCGCCGTTCTTCGCCCGGCGCTTTGCCGACATGCTCTGGTCGATCCTGACGCCCGATTTGTGCGCGCATTGGGACGGCCACGCGCTCTCGTTCACACCGGGTGTCAGCAGGAGCGAAGCACCAAGCGAGGACCGGCTGGAGGAAACCTGGCGGCGCTACTATGCCAGCATCTTCAATCCGGCCCGGCTCAAGGTGAAGGCGATGCAGGCCGAGATGCCGAAGAAATACTGGAGGAACCTGCCCGAGGCTTCGATCATTAAGCCTCTGATCGAGGACGCCGAGCGCATGACCGGTGCCATGATCGCCAATGCCGCAACCGATCCGCACAAGCCTCAGAGGCGGCCGGAGGCTCCGATGAAGCGCAAGACCACAGTCGACAATCTCGAAGCTCTGCGCGAGGAAGCCGCGCATTGCCGCGCCTGCCATCTCTACAAGGACGCGACCCAGACCGTGTTCGGCGAAGGCCCGAGATCGGCAAACATCATGCTGGTCGGCGAGCAGCCCGGCGACAAGGAAGACCTCGCCGGCCATCCCTTCGTCGGTCCGGCCGGCCAGATGCTCGACCGTGCACTCGCGGAGGCCGGTGTCGACCGCAAGAAGGTCTATGTCACCAACGCGGTCAAACACTTCAAGTTCGTGCCGCGTGGAAAGATCCGCCTGCACCAGAAGCCGAATACGCCTGAGATCCGGGCGTGCCGGCAATGGTATGAGCGGGAAGTTTCAGCAATTCAGCCCGATCTGATCGTGGCGATGGGGGCCACGGCTGCGCAAAGCGTGTTCGGCAAGATCACCCCGATCGGCAAGACCCGCGGTCGCCTCATCGAGCTTCCTGATGGGCGCAAGGCTTTGGTGACGGTGCACCCCTCCTATCTGCTGCGGCTACCCGATCCGGAAGCGAAGCTGCTGGAATATCAGCGCTTTGTCGAAGATTTGAAGATTGCTGCCAGCTTGCAGAAGAAGGCGGCGCGGGCCGCCTGAATATAACTGGAAGGAACGGCTTTGCGCGAACGGCTTTGCGCCGTTGTTGGCGAGCCGATCCGTCAAGAAGAACGAGCCCGCGCAATTCGCGGGCCATTGCATCTCTGCTTCGGCTCCAGCGTTACGACGCCGCGAGCGACTCCTCGACCAGCTTGACCCAGTAGGACGTGCCGAACACGATCGCCTCGTCGTTGAAATTGTAGGCGGGGTGATGCAGGCCGGCGCTGTCGCCGTTGCCGCAGAAGATGAAGGCGCCGGGCCGCGCCTCCAGCATATAGGCGAAATCCTCGCCGCCCATCAGCGGCGGCATCTCGTGCACGTTGGCTTCTCCGGCGACCTGCCCGGCGATGCGCCGCGCCACCTCGGTCTCCGCGGCATGATTGTTCACCACGGGATAATTGCGCTTGTAGTGCAGGTCGATCTTCGCACCCGTGATCTGCGCCACGCCCGCGACCACCTCGTGCACGCGCTTCTCTACGAGCTTGCGCACTTCCGGCGACAGGGTGCGGATGGTGCCCCTCAGCGTTGCCGTTTGCGGAATGACGTTGCGGGCATTGCCGGCGTGGAATTCGCAGATCGAGATCACCGCCGATTCCAGCGGATCGACGCTGCGCGCGACGATCGATTGCAAGGCGGTGATCACCTGCGCGCCGACCAATACGGAGTCCACGCACTTGTGCGGACGCGCGGCATGGCCGCCGAGGCCCTCGATCATGATGTCGACCTCGTCCGTCGCCGCCATGATCGGACCCGGCCGGATCGCGAACGAGCCGATCGGGATGCCGGGGCCGTTGTGCATGCCGTAGACCTGCTCGATGCCGAAGCGCTCCATCAGGCCGTCCTTGACCATGGCCTCCCCGCCGGCGCCGCCCTCCTCGGCCGGCTGGAAGATCACCACCGCATCGCCGGCGAAGTTGCGGGTCTCCGCGAGGTAGCGCGCTGCCCCGAGCAGCATCGCGGTGTGGCCGTCATGGCCGCAGGCGTGCATCTTGCCCGGAATCTTCGAGGCGTAAGGCAGGTTGGTCTGCTCGTCGACGGGTAGCGCATCCATGTCGGCACGCATGCCGATCACCTTGAGCCCCTCGCCCGCGGGCTTGCTGCCCTTGATCACGCCGACCACGCCGGTCTGGCCGAGCCCGGTCACGACCTCATCGCAGCCGAACTCGCGCAGACGGTCCGCGACGAATGCTGCGGTGCGATGAACGTCGTACAGCAGCTCCGGATGCTCATGGATGTCCCGGCGCCAGGCCTGAATATCGGGTTGAAGGTCGGCGACGCGGTTCACGATGGGCATGGAGGGTCTCGAACTTTGTTTGGATGAAGGACTGTCTAGCATGCAAGCGTCGGTCCACCTAACTCCTGCCGATCGAGGAGTAGCCCTGTGCTCTCGTCATGGCCGGGCTTGTCCCAGTCGGCTGCGTCTGCCTATTAGAACAGAACGCTGAGTGACCATCCGGGTGGAAGCAGAATGCCAAGGCGGCTCGAAGGTGAGTTTGACTACATTGTCGTCGGAGCCGGTACGGCCGGCTGCATCGTCGCGAACCGGCTATCGGCCGATCGCAACAACCGCGTCCTCATTCTCGAAGCCGGCGGCGACGACAATTGGATCTGGTTCCACATCCCCGTCGGCTATCTCTTCGCCATCGGCAATCCGCGCTCGGACTGGATGTTCAAGACCGAGGCCGAGCCGGGCCTGAACGGCCGCGCGCTCGCCTATCCCCGTGGCAAGGTGATCGGCGGCTGCTCGGCGATCAACGCCATGATCTCGATGCGCGGACAGGCCGCGGACTACGATCACTGGCGCCAGCTCGGCATGACCGGCTGGGGCTATGACGACGTGCTGCCGCTGTTCAAGCGGCTGGAAGACCATTTTCTCGGCGCGAGCGAGCATCACGGCGCGGGCGGCGGCTGGCGCATCGAGGCGCCACGGCTCGCGTGGGACGTCCTCGACGCAGTTGGCGACGCCGCCGAGGAGATGGGCATCAAGCGCATTCCGGATTTCAACACCGGCGACAACGAAGGCACCAGCTATTTCCACGTCAACCAGAAGCGCGGCCGGCGCTGGTCGTCGGCGCGCGGCTTCCTCAAGCCCGCGCTGACCCGGCCCAATCTGCGGCTCGAGAAGCACGTGCTGGTCGACCGTCTGATCATCGAGCGGGGCCGCGCCGTCGGCGTGCGCTTCTTCCAGAACGGCGAGATCATCGAGGCGAGGGCGAAGCGCGAGGTGATCCTCTCGGCTGGCTCGATCGGCTCGGTGCAGGTGCTGCATCGCTCCGGCATCGGCCCCGCCGACTGGCTGTCACCGCTCGGCATCGACATCGTCATGGACAAGCCCGGCGTGGGGCGCAATCTCCAGGACCATCTCCAGCAGCGCGCGATCTACAAGGTCGAAGGCGTGCGCACGCTGAACGAAACCTATTACAACCTGTTCCGCCGCGGACTGATGGGGCTCGACTACGCCTTCCGCCGCCGCGGTCCGCTGACCATGGCGCCGTCGCAGCTCGGCATCTTCACGCGCTCGGATGCGACGCGCGCACGCGCCAACATCCAGTTCCACGTGCAGCCATTGTCGCTCGACAAGTTCGGCGATCCCCTGCACCGCTTCCCCGCCATCACGGTGAGCGCCTGCAATCTCCAGCCGACCTCGCGCGGCACCGTGCGACTGCGTTCGGCGAGCCCGGACGAGAAGCCGATCATCTCACCGAACTACCTGTCGACCGACGACGACCGCCAGGTCGGCGCCGATGCCATCCGCACCACGCGACGCCTGATGCAGCAGAAGGCGCTGGCCAAATATCGTCCGAGCGAATACCTGCCCGGTCCCTCCGTCGGCGACGACGATGCCTCGCTCGCGAAGGCCGCCGGCGACATCGGCACCACGATCTTCCATCCCGTCGGCACCGCGAAGATGGGCGCGGTGAATGATCCGATGGCCGTGGTGGACGAACGGTTGCGCTTCTACGGCCTCGATGGCCTGCGCATCGTCGATGCCTCGATCATGCCGACGATCACGTCGGGCAATACCAATACGCCGACCGCGATGATCGCCGAGAAGGGCGCGACGATGATTCTGGAGGATGCGAAGCGACCTGCGTAGCCCGGATTGCGCCGCGCTCCATCGTCTCCGCGGAGGGATATGGATTGCTTCGCTTCGCTCGTAATGACGATCGCCGAGATAGATCGGCGAACTACGCCGACCGTCTCACCGCGTTGTCCACCAGGGTCTTGCCGAGCGACCAGATCGCGCCGGGGACCTTGTGGCTGCCGGCAATAACGTCGTCGAAGGCGCGCTCGATCCAACCGCAGTCTTCCTCGGTGATGGTGAGCGGCGGCAGCAGCTTGATGGTGTGGCTGCCGTGGCCGGCGACCTGGGTCAGGATCTTGTGATCCTTGAACAGCGGCACGGTGATGAGCTGGCAGAACAGGCCCTTGTTGGCCGCCTCCAGCACATTCCAGGAGGCGCGCAGCCGCAGCGACTTCGGCGGGCCGAACTCGACGCCGATCATCAGGCCCTTGCCGCGCACTTCCTTCATCAACTCATAGCCGGGCACCATGCGCGTCAGCGCGAGGCGCAGCTCGGCACCGCGCTTGGCGGCGGACTCGATCAGCTTCTCGGACTCCATGACGTCGAGCGTGGCGATGCCCGCGGCCATGGCAAGGTCGTTCTTGGAGAAGGTGGAGCCGTGCACCACCGCGCGGTCCATCTGGTTGAAGATCTTGTCGAAGATGCTCTTGCGCGTCAGCACCGCGCCGACCGGCACGTGGCCGCCCGACAGCGACTTCGACAGCAGCACCATGTCGGGCTCGACGTTCCAGTGCTCGACCGCGAGGAAGCGGCCGGTGCGGCCCATGCCGGTCTGGATCTCGTCGGCGACGAACAGCGTGCCGTATTTCTTGCAGAGCGCGGCCGCGCCCGGCAGGAACTCGTCGGTGGGCATGTTGACGCCCTTGCCCTGGATCGGCTCGACGACGAACGCCGCGACCTCGCGCGAGGCCAGCGCCTTTTCGAGCGCTGCCAGATCGTTGAACGGGACCGGGGTGCAGCCCGGCAGCAGCGGCTCGAAGCCGGTGCGGAAGTTCGAATCGCCCGTGAGCGACAGCGCGCCATAGGTCAGGCCGTGATAGCCATGGGCGCAATAGACGATGCCGGGACGCCCCGTCGCGCCGCGCGCGAACTTGATCGCGGCTTCGACGCATTCGGCGCCGGAATTGGCGAAGAACGCCTTGTCGAGATAGGGAACGTATTTCAGAAGGCGTTCGGCGAGCACGCCGGCGAGCACCGAAACGTCGAACTGGACGAGATTGGGCAGATCGGCGTCGAGCACGCTCTTGAGCGCCTCGCGCATGACAGGATGATTGCGCCCGATCGCAAACACACCAAAGCCGGACAACAGGTCGAGATAGCGCGCGCCCTCTCGGTCGAAGAGATACTGCCCCTGCCCCTTCTGAAAGCCGACATCGTAGCCGATGGTCTTGAGGACCCGAACGAACTGCTCGTTCAGATACCGATTATGCAGGGCGCTGCGCTGGGCCTGACGGTCCGCGAAGAGCTCAGACATGTCTGGATTTGGACTGTGCATCCGCTACATACTTCGATTGAGGGCCGTTTCGTCAACTGAAAACGGACCGTTACTGAAAACGGTTTGTGCGGCCTTTTGCCCTTTTTCGGACCATCTTCGCAAGCACAGCTTTAGACCATGTTGCACTGCCGAGGAACACTCATGCGTTTGGCCCTTTACACCGGAATAATACTGGCTGGTGGTTACACCTGCCTGACCCCCGCGCTCGCCGCCGATCCCACCGGCGATTGGCGGGTTGCCGACGGCGTCGCCAACATTCGTGTCGCCCAATGCAATGGCAGCATGTGGGGCGCGGTTTCCTGGGAAAAACAGCCCGGCGGCCGCGACGAGAACAACCCGGATGCCTCGAAAAAGACCAGGCCGACGCTGGGCATGGCGACGCTGATCGACATGAAGAAGAAGCCCGCCGCCGATCAATGGGAAGGACAAGTCTACAACGCCAAGGACGGCCAGCTGTACAGCGCGACCATCACGCCTGTCGGCAGCGACCAGCTCGAGATCAAAGGTTGCGTGATGGGCTTCCTCTGCGGTGGCGAAACCTGGACCCGGGTCGGCCCGCCGATCCCCCCGAGCCCAGCCAACGCAATGGCCAAGGGCGCACCGAAGTCCGCCGGCGCGGCGCCGAAGCCCACCGGAGCCACGGCAGCAGCCGCGCCTGCACCTGCAGTTCCGAAGTCCGCCGGCGCAGCCAAGCCCGGTCAGAAGGGCGCCGCCGATCCGGTCGGCGACATCTGCCTACTCCCTGAGATTGCGGGGTTTGCCCATTAGGGCCGGCTGGAACAGCAGCACGGCCGCGAGCGTCGTCACCAGCGAGAGAGCGAGCAGCTTGCCCATGCTGGACGTGCCGGGATGGCTCGACAGCCACAGGCTACCGAACGCGGTCGCCGTCGTCAGCGCGCTGAAGAAGATCGCGCGTGTCAGGCTGGTCTGAAGCAGATTCGTTCTGCCGGAGCGCCAGGCCACGACATAATAGATCTTGAAGGCGACGCCGACGCCGAGCAGCAGCGGGAATGCGACGATGTTGGCGAAGTTGAGCGGCAGACCGATCAGCACGCAGATCTCTAGCGTCACGGCACCGGCAACCAGGAGCGGCACCAGCGTCATCAGCACGTCGACGAACCGGCGCAGCGTGATCCACAGCAAGAGGCCGATCACCACCAGCGCGTAGATGCCGGCATGGATGAACGCCCTTACCACGGTATCGCCGGATTTCAGGATCGAGACCGGCCCGCCGATGGCGGTCGGCTCGGCAGCGAGTACCGCCGCCGCAAATTTGCGCAGCGTGTCGTTGTCGTTGGGATCGCCCTTGGGCAGCGCCTCGACCCGGATGATGCCGTCCTTGCTCTTCCAGGCGCTGACGAGTTCGGGCGGCAGTGACTTCAGCGTGACGGGCTCGGCCTGCATCGCGCTTCTGAGCTGGTCGAACACGATCTTCATCGGCGTGACGAACACGTCCTGCGCCTTGTTGCGCGTGGCCTCGTCGCCATTGGCGAGCTTTTCGAGTGCGTCCGCCAGACGGCGCGAGGCAACCGCACCGGGGCCCTTCGCCTCGCCCGCGGTCCGGCGCAGATTGTCGACCGAGGACTTCAGCGCCTCGACGTTTTCCCGATCCGAGGGCGCCGCGTCGATCTGCTCGGGATTGAGCGCGGGGTTCAGCACCCCGGCTCCCTGCGCGAGCAGCTTCAGCTTCGGCGGCTGGTCCTGCGGCACGAAGCTGTTGAGCGACATCACCCTGAGCACCTCAGGCACCTTCTCGAGCTTCGCCTCGACCGCCCTCGCCTGCTCTTCCGAATTGGCCATCACGTTGATGGCATTGGCGCCGGTGTTGGGGTCCTTGCGCAAATCGAGGAAGGTCGCGATCGATTCAGCGTGCGGATTGCGCAGATTCATCGGGTTGAAGTCGAACTTCATGAAGTAGAGCAGCGGCAGGCCTGCGAGCGCGAGCAGCAGCGTGCCGCCCACGACGAGCACGCGGTGCTTCTCCAGGAAGTGATCGAGCGGTGCCAGGAAGGCATAACCGACCGGCTCCTTCTCGCCGGGCGGGTTCAGCAGCTTCAGCATGGCCGGCAGAATGGTGATCGACGAGATGAACGCCACCAGCATGCCGACGCCGGCGATCTGGCCGAGCTCGGCGATGCCCTGATAATCGGTCGGCATGAAGCAGAGGAAGCCGGCGGCCGTCGCCATCGCCGCGAGCGACAGCGGCACCGCCGAGCGCTTGGCCGCCAGCACCAGCGCGCCCGGGAGATCGTTGTGCTTGAAGCGCTCCGAGCGATAGCGGACGCTGTACTGGATGCCGAAATCGACGCCGAGGCCGACGAACAGCACCGCGAACGCGATCGACAACAGATTGAACGACCCGACCATCATCAGGCCGGCCGCGGTCGTGATCGCAAGGCCCACGAAGAGATTGACGAAGACCGCGAAGATGATTTTCGCCGAATGCAGCGCGAGCCACAGGATGACCAGCACGACGAGAACCGTGCCGACGCCGTTGACTACGGCGCCTTCCTGAACGGTGGCGTATTCCTCGTTGGCGATCGGAATCGGGCCGGTCAGCCGAACGCGGGCCTGGTACTTGGTCGAAAAATCGAGATCCGCGGCGGCCTTGCGGATCGCGTCGGTGGCGTCCTTGCCGGGCTCCAACGCATTGTAGTCGAGGATCGGCTTGAACTCGATGAAAGCACGCTTGTCGGAATCCTTCAGCGGCTCGTCGCTGACGAGCTCGCGCCAAGAGAAGCTGGCATTTCCCTTGTTGAGCACGGTCTCGACGGTCTGTGCGATCAGGTTGAAGGGCCGCTCGGTGTTGTCGAGCTTGACCTGGCCGCGCTTGACCCCCGCAAGTCCGGTCTCCAGCGCTCCGGTCAGGCCGCGGATCGAGGGATCTCCGGCCATGATCTCGATCAGGGGCGCGGCGGATTCGAACTGGCCGGTGATCTTGCCGACCTCTTCGGTCGGCAGAAACAACAAGCCGTTCTTCTCGAAGAACTCGCCGCCGCCGAGCTGCTGCATCGACTGGAAGTTGGTCTTGTCGCCCTTCAGCCTGGCATAGAGCGCGTCTGCCGCAGCGCTCGCCATCTCCGGCGTGCGGGCTTCGACTACAGCGAGGATTAATTCGTTTTGATCGAACGCCTTGTCGAATTGCTGGTCACGCTTGCGCCAGTCCAGATTCTTGGCAATCAGCGAGTTGATGTCGGTGTTGATGGCGAAGTGCTGGGACGCGTAATAGCCCGCGGCTACTGCCAGCAGGAGCCCGAGAACGACGACGAGGGAGGCAAACCGGGTGCAGGCCCTGACAATGGCGACGACGACGCTTTGCAGCACTTCTTTTCTTTCTGCGGTTAACAGCTTGCCGGAAACGCCCGCTGTTTATCGGAGTTCCCGGGCGAAACCTATTGCTGTTTTGGGCGGTTCTCGTCGCACTGAGTTTGAGGGTAAACGGCGGGAGACCGGGCAAAATCGTGTGGGGCGTCGGTATAACCGGGGAGTTGAGGCGGGAAAGTGACGAAGCACTGGGCACAGACATTGCCCATCTTGCAAGCAACAACGACCCTACTATATTACCTCTAACGTGATCAGCCGGGGCTCTGAGGTTTCATTCGACCTTTCCTTATTGCCGATTTTTTGACACAAAGACTTGCGCCTCCATGCGCCGAGCCTTGACGAGGGTGGGTGGCTACCGCGCGCGCGAACCAATGGTGCGGATATTGCAACTCATTGGTCAGGATCGGGGTGCCGTAGGGGACTTACGAAGCGGATTGGTGCAACTTGCGTGATGGGCGTCCAATGGAAGTTTATCTGGCGCAACCGCGCGGCTTTTGCGCGGGCGTGGTGCGTGCAATCGAGATCGTGGAACGGGCGCTGGAGAAGTACGGCCCGCCCGTCTACGTGCGCCACGAGATCGTGCACAACAAATACGTGGTCGAGAGCCTCAAGAACAAAGGAGCAATCTTCGTCGAGGAGCTGTCCGAGGTTCCGCCGAAGGCGGTGACCGTCTTCAGCGCCCATGGCGTTGCCCGCAGCGTCGAGGAAGAGGCCGCCGCGCGCGACCTTCCGGTGCTCAACGCCACCTGCCCCCTGGTCACGAAAGTTCACAATCAGGGGAAGCGCTACACCAGCAAGGGCCGCACGCTGATCCTGATCGGCCATGCCGGGCACCCCGAGGTCGAAGGCACGATGGGTCAGGTTCCCGGTCCCGTGCTGCTTGTCCAAAGCGTTCAAGAGGTTAAGGCCTTGAGCCTGCCCGCAGATACGCCAGTGGCCTACATCACCCAGACCACCCTGTCGGTCGATGACACCAGGGACATCATCGCGGCCCTGCAAGCCCGCTTTACAGACATTCAAGGCCCGGATATCCGGGATATCTGCTATGCGACACAGAACCGCCAATCTGCGGTAAGGGACTTGAGCAAGCTGGTCGACGTGATCTTGGTGGTGGGCGCTGCCAACAGCTCGAACTCGAACCGGCTTCGCGAAATCGGCACCGAGGCCGGCGTCGCGAGTTATCTGATTGCCGACGGCAGCGCGCTCAATCCGGAGTGGTTGAAAAATGCCAGGACCGTCGGCATCACGGCCGGCGCTTCGGCGCCTGAGGTACTCGTGGATGACGTGATCGAAGCGATGCGGCGGATCGGACCGGTCAAGGTCCAGGTGCTGCCGGGCCGCGAGGAAAACATCGAATTCCGGCTTCCGGCCCAACTGGCTGCGAGCTGACCCACCCGAATTGAAAAGCCCAGAAAGAAACTTGTAATGGCCATCCCCTTCTTCAAGGAAATGCGTATCGGCGGCTATTTGCTCAAGCAGAAACTGCTTGGCCGCAAACGCTATCCGCTCGTGCTGATGCTGGAGCCGCTGTTTCGCTGCAACCTCGCCTGCGTCGGCTGCGGCAAGATCGATTACCCGGACGCGATCCTCAACCGCCGCATGACCGCACAGGAGTGCTGGGACGCGGCCGACGAGTGCGGCGCCCCGATGGTCGCCATTCCCGGCGGCGAACCGCTGATCCACAAGGAGATCGGCGAGATCGTGCGCGGCCTCGTCGCGCGCAAGAAGTTCGTCTCGCTCTGCACCAACGCGCTGCTGCTCGAGAAGAAGCTCGATCTGTTCGAGCCCTCCCCGTATTTGTTCTTCTCCGTGCATCTCGACGGCCTGAAGGACCATCACGACAAGGCCGTCTCGCAGAAGGGCGTGTTCGACCGCGCCGTCTCCGCCATCAAGGCGGCCAAGGCGCGCGGCTTCACCGTCAACGTCAACGCGACCATCTTCGACGGCCACCCGGCCGAGGAGATCGCGAAGTTCCTCGACCTCACCGTCGAGCTCGGCGTCGGCGTCTCGATGTCGCCGGGCTACGCCTATGAGCGCGCGCCGGACCAGGAGCACTTCCTCAACCGCACCAAGACCAAGAAGCTGTTCCGCGACGTCTTCGCGATGGGCAAGGGCAAGAAGTGGAACTTCATGCATTCCGGCCTGTTCCTGGACTTCCTCGCCGGCAACCAGGAATACGAATGCACGCCGTGGGGCATGCCCGCGCGCAATATCTTCGGCTGGCAGAAGCCCTGCTACCTGCTCGGTGAAGGCTACGCGAAAACCTTCAAGGAGCTGATGGAGACCACCGACTGGGAGACCTACGGCACCGGCAAGTACGAGAAGTGCGCCGACTGTATGGCCCATTGCGGCTACGAGCCGACCGCGGCGACCGCAGCCCTCAACAACCCGCTGAAGGCGATGTGGGTGTCGCTGCGCGGCATCAGGACCACGGGTCCGATGGCGCCGGAGATCGACATGAGCAAGCAGCGCCCGGCGCAGTACATCTTCTCGGCGGAAGTGCAGAAGCGCCTGTCGGAGATCCGCAAGGACGAAGCCGCCGCCGCGCAGGCGAAGGCCGCGCAGAAGGCTTCGACTGCCGCGTAAGCGGACGCGACGCGTCACAAACAAAAAGCCCGGTCGCCAGCGCGACCGGGCTTTTTTGATTGGGGATTGAGCCACGCTATCCGCTCCGTCGTCATTGCGAGCGCAGCGAAGCAATCCAGAATCGTTCCGCGGAGACATTCTGGATTGCTTCGCTGCGCTCGCAATGACGGAGTGTACGGCACCAGCTTGCTCTTACCATGCGCTCTCTTCCCCGCTGACACGCCTGCGCGTTCTCGCGGCTTCTTTCGCCCGAGTTTTGCTGTTCGTTTCGCCCTCGAAAGACCAGAGGACGCAGGGAAGGCCGGGCGCCGCCGGCACCCGCAATCCGTGCGCGACAGGAATGCACACGGGGTGGATCACAGGTGATGCCGGTCGCCCGGCCTTCCCTGCGCGGATGGTTTTAACGGTGTCCTTCGTGCTCTCCTCGGGGAGCGTTGCACTATTGCCCCCGTCGCCTCGCCGCTGTTCGATGTGCGCACCCGGTCGGGCCGCCGCATCACCGCAAAGCTTGACGCCAGAACCCCGGGCGTCAGGACCACACGACTTCTCCGTCCGCGGACGGTTCGACCTGATCGCCGGGAGCTCGCGTGTGCTCACCTCCGACGACGACCGAAACCGCTGTGACCGCGCCGTGTCGTATCGCGATGCGCATGACTCAACGGTCGCCCGTCCCTGTCACCGCCTTCGCGCCGGCGCTACCGCGTCCACCGCACCCCGGCCCGCATCTCGTGACGATCGCGAAGCGCCCCTCTGGCAGGGCCGAGATGAACGCTCTATGCCACAAATCCGAATTTCGGGAAAGTGGAATATTTTTGCAGGGAGGGATTGACGGGTTTTGGGGTGTTTTGCCCGACGCTTCGTCCCTCCCCACAGGTCGACGTCGCACAAACCCAAGGACCACATCGCATTGATGGCCCAATCTCGCAGGCCAAAAGAAAAGGCCCGGTCAGAGACCGGGCCTTTTCTTTGTCGCTTGAAGACGCCGCTCAGGCGGCCTTCGACACCAGCGGTTCGCTCTCGACCAACTCAGTGCCGATCAGGTAATCCCGGCAGCCGCGAAGCGAGCGCAGCGCGCGGTTGAAGTCGAGGCCGGTCGAGACCAGCGCATGCAGCGTCGCCGGATTGCGCACGATGCCGCGCAGCACGGCGGCGAGGTCGATCTGGCCGTTTGGCTTGATGGCGGCACGGGCGAGCGCCGGCAGCGCGCGATGGGCGGGATCGCTGATGACGCGGACCGCGGCGAACGGCAATCCGGCTTCGGCGGCGTAGGCGGCGGCGATGTGGCTTTCCATGTCGACGGCGGCGGCGCCCGTCTCGGAATGCAGCGCCGCCTTGCAGGCGCGCTTGGTGACCACTTCCTCGGCGCCGGCGAGGCTGCCGCGCACCACGCGGCGGCGGCCCGAGGTCAGGCGTTCGATCAGATCGTCGCCGAGCGAGAGGCCGGCGGCCCAGCGGGTGTCGCCGGACAGCACTTCGGTCGCCAGCACGACATCGCCGGAGCGCAGCGTCGGGTCGAGCCCCCCGGCCACACCGAAGGAGATCACGCCGCGAATCGTGTCAGGATCCACCACCGTCAGAAGCGCCCGCAACTGGGTCGGGCTGCTCGATGAACAGATGACCGCCATTCCAGGCCCGGCCGCGATTCGGGCCTCCTGAACCAATCCGGTCACGATCAGTATTGGCCGCGGGTCGATGGTCGTACCCACGGTAAAACAGTCCCCCGTCCCCAAAGTCACATTCCGACCCCTACCACCCTGCTGTTGGTGTTCCGCAAGTTCCGATACCGCGCCAACGCCCACAGCGGAAAGAACTTTGGGTAACCATGATACCGTAGATAGAACACGCGGGGGAAGCCTGTGGCGGTGTACCGCTGCTCATCCCACAGTCCTTTTTCGTTCTGTGTTGCAATCAGGTACTCCACCCCGCGGGCGACGGCCGGGTGATCAACCTCGCCTGCCGCCATGAGGGCAAGCAAGGCCCATGCCGTTTGCGAGGCGGTCGAGGGCGCAGCTTCCCATCCCCGGTAGTCCAGGCGGTAGCTGACGGCATCCTCGCCCCAGCCGCCGTCCTCGTTCTGGATCGAGGCCAGCCAGTCGGCGGCCTTCCGAATCATGGGATCGTCATGGCGGACGCCGGCCATGTTCAGGGCGCAGAGCACCGACCACGTTCCATAGATGAAATTCATGCCCCAGCGGCCGTACCAGGACCCCTCCGGGTGCTGGGTCTTCCGCAAGTAGGCGACCCCGTCGGCCACATGCTTGCTGGTCGCCTCGGTCTCGCCGAGCTGGGCCAGCATCGAGATGCAGCGCGCGGTGACGTCCTCGGTCGGCGGGTCGAGCAGCGCGCCATGGTCCGAGAACGGGATGTTGTTCAGGTAATATTCGAGGTTGTTGACGTCGAAGGCAGCCCAGCCGCCGTCGTCGCTCTGCATGCCCTCGATCCATTCCCGGCCGCGGGCGATCGCGGCATCGTAGCCGGTGGCGCCGTGCTCCCGGCGCATGCGGTCCATCGACATCACGACCACGGCGGTGTCGTCGAGGTCGGGGTAATGCGCATTGTTGTACTGGAAGGCCCAGCCGCCCGGACGCACGTCGGGCCGCTTCACCGCCCAGTCGCCCTTCACCTCGAGCTCCTGCCTCGGGATCAACCAGTCGAGGCCCTGCTTGGCCGCCGGCACCGCCTTGTCACCGCCGGCTTCCAGCAGCGCATGCGCGGTCAGCGTCGTGTCCCACACCGGCGAGACGCAGGGCTGGCAATAGGCCTCCTCGCCGTTGATGACGAGCAGCTTGTCGATGCCGCGGCGCGTCGTTGCCCGCGGCGGATAATTCTCGTCCTTGCCGAGCGCGTCGTACATCATGACGATGTTGGCCATGGGCGGATAGATCGCGCCCATGCCGTCCTCGCCGTTGAGCCGTTCCTCGGTGAAGGCGAGCGCCGCATCGATCGCGCGCTTGCGCAGGCTCCTGGGAAACATCGGCTCGATCACGCGCAAAATGCCATCGAGCGCGCGGAACAGCACGAACCAGGCCATGCTCTGGTGCGGCGCCTTGGCGGTCATGCCGATCGAACGCGGATCCTGCAGGAACAGCTCGTCGATGCCGACGCCCTTCGGATTCTTCGCGCGCGGCTTCAGCGCCGCGAGCACCATCAACGGCACCATGGTGGTGCGCGCCCAATAGGAGATCTTGTTGAGGTGGAACGGCGACCAGAACGGCAGCAGCACGATCTCGATCGGCAGCACCGGCACCGCACGCCAGGTCACCACTCCGTACATCGCAAGCAGGAAGCGCGTGAAGACGTTGCTGTGGATCGCGCCGCCGCGGGCATGGATCGCCTCGCGCGCACGCACCATGTGCGGGGCGTCGACGGGATCGCCGATCATCTTCAACGCGAAGTAGGCCTTCACGCTCGCGCTCATGTCGAACTCGCCGTCATGCACCAGCGGCCAGCCGCCATGGGCGCCCTGGATGCGGCGAAGATAATTGGCGATCTTGGCTTCGAGCGCGGCATCGACCGGCTCGGCGAGATAATGGCGCAGCAGGACGTATTCGGCGGGGATCGTGCAGTCGGCCTCGAGCTCGAAGACCCAATGGCCGTCGGATTGCTGAAGGCCAACGACGCCTTGCGTCGCCGATGCAATGCTCGATTCCAAAGCTTCGCGGCTGGTCGCGTTCACGGAATCCATCTCGCTCGATTGCTCCGATAGTCGATTGAATTTGGCCGGGGATTTTTGCCCGTCAGGGCCGCCTTTCAGGATCCTTTGGCGGCGAGAACCAGATCGGCTGCGCGATCACCGGACCGCACCGATCCCTCGATGGTCGCAGGCAATCCCGTAGCAGTCCAATCCCCTGCAAGAAACAGGTTTTTCAGCGCCGTGACCGGCCCCGGGCGCAGGGCATTCTGGGCCGGCGTCGCCGCAAATGTGGCACGGCGCTCGCGCACGATCTGCCACGGAGGCAACTCGCCGGAGACGCCGCCGGCCTTGCAGACGTCGTTCCAGATCGCCTGCGCGAGTTCCTCGCGCGGCATGTCGACCAGACGGTCGCCGTTGCTGATGGTGACGGACAGCCGGTTCGGGAACGCGAACAGCCACTCCACGACGCCGCCGATCACGCCGAGGATCGGCGCCGACCCTGGCGGCGGCGTGATGCGGAAATGCGCATTCACGATGGCGCGGAATTCGGTCGGCGTCTTCAGGCCCGGCAGCAGGCTGGCGGCGGCGCGCGGCGGCACCGCCATCACGACGACGTCACCCTCGCCGAGCTGGATCACATCCTCGCCGCCGAAATTCAGCGCACCGGCCCTGCCGTCACTGGTCGCAAACGAACGCAGCTCATGGCCGAGCTGAACGGTGTGGCCGCGATCAACCAGGAATTTCACGGCCGGCTCGATCAGCACGGCGCTGAGGCCGTCGCGCGCGATCAGGGGACGGCAGGCCTGTCCACCGGCAAGCAGCGTCTCGCGCACGATCGCACCGGCAAGCCCGGCCGAGCCCTCGGGCGGATCGACGTTGAGGGCTGCGAGCAACAGCGGCTGGACCAGGCGCTGATAGAGCACGCCCTCGGTCGGAATCGACTTGCCGACCAGCGTCTCCTCCGACGCCCAGATCAGCGGAGCCAGCTTCAGATAATCGGTGAGCCCCGTATCAGGCACGCGGCGGCTCTCGTCGAGCACCCAGGTCGGCAACCGGCCCGCGCCGAGATCGATCTGCCAGCGCTGCCCGGTCTTGATGTCGACGAAGGGAAACTGCGCGCTCTCGGGGCCGACGAGACCAGCCTCGCTGCCGATCGCTCGCGCATAGGCACGCGCATGGCTGTTGCCCGACAGCAGCAGATGATTGCCGTTGTCGATGGTGAGATTGGTGGCGCCGTCGAAAAAGGAACGGCAGCGGCCGCCGGCCTGCTGCGTCGCCTCGTGCACGGCAACCTTGAATCCGGCATTGGCGAGCCGGACGGCGGCGGAGAGGCCGGAAATTCCAGCACCGATGATGTGAGCTGTGTTTTGCATCAGATGAAAGCGTAGCGGAGCAGGATCAGGATGCGCGTGATCTTCGACACACGCACCGGCTCGCGCGGCGCATTGAAACCGCGCGCAATCAGCAGATCCAGAATGGAATGATAGTATTTCGACATGATCCGCGGCGCGCGCACGGCGCGGCGCTTGTTGCGGTTCATGATCTCGTCCGACTTCTCGAAATGCATCTTCGCGCGCTGCGTCAGCGGCAGGCAGACTTTCGGCAACGCACGCTCGGCGATCACGCGGTTCGGGTCGTCGGAGGTGATGCCGGCATGCAGCAGCGCCTCGCGGGGCAAATAGAGTCGGCCAAGGCCCGCGTCCTCGTCGATGTCGCGCAGGATGTTGGTGAGCTGAAGCGCGCGGCCCAGATGATAGGCAAGCTGGATCCCGTCCTCTTCCGGCAGGCCGAAGACCCGCACCGACAGCCGTCCCACGGCGCTGGCGACGCGATCGCAATAGAGATCCAGCGTCGCCAAGTCGGGCGCGCGGATGTCCTGCGGCACGTCCATTTCCATGCCGTCGACGATCGCCAGGAAATCCTCGCGCTTGAGGCCGAAGGTCTTCACCGGGGCGACGTAGTCCTTCAGCCTCGGCGGCGGATTGCCCTGATAGAGCGCGTCGATGTCGTTGCGCCACTGCTGAAGCGCGGCGAGACGCTCTTTGCGCGGGCCGTCGGAATCGGCGATGTCGTCGACCTGGCGGCAGAAGCTGTAGATCTGGAACATCGCTTCGCGCTGGTCATGCGGCAGGATGCGCATCGCGGCATAGAACGAGCTGCCGGATGCGGTCGAGCCATAATTGGCGCCGGGCGAGGTCGCCTCAAGCGTCATGCGCAGTCCCCGGTCTGGAAATGGCCTTGCGTCCGATCGCGCGACGGCCGACTTCGCCGATCATCCCGGCGAGGCTGAAAGTGAGCAGCTCGAATTTGTTCAGGTGCACGCGCTCGCGCAGGGGATCCCGCACCTTGAGCAGGCGCACGATGCGGTCGGCATAGGCCTGGATCACCGCGACATCGACGCCGAGGCGGATATCCCGGATCTCCGCAGCCAGCGACCTGCCCTCCTCGAGCAGCGCTTCGTTGCGAACGGCGAGCGCCTGCAGGCACGCCAGCATCGCCGGCGGCGACTGCGCGAGGGCGAGCTGCTCGACGGAGGCGCCGTGTGCTGCCAGCGCATCGCGCGGCAGATAGACGCGGTTGAGCTCGCGGAAATCCTTGCCGCAATCCTGCAGGTGGTTGTTGATCTGCAGCCCCGCGCAGAGCGCATCCGATGCGGCCCAGGTCGAGGTGCTCTCGCCGTGGACGTCGAGCATGAAACGGCCGACCGGCATCGCCGAGTAGCGGCAATAGTGAATAACCTCGTCCCAGTTCTCGTAACGGAGCTTGGTCACGTCCATGCGGAACGCGATGAGCACGTCGAGCGCATGGCGCGGCGCCATGCCGCGTTCGGCGAGCGCGCGGCGCAGGGTCACGGCCTCGGCCTGGGTGTCGCCCTTGCCGAGCAGCTCGGCCTCGAGCAGGTCGAGATAGGCCAGCTTCTGGTCAGGCGGCAGTGTCGCGTGGTCGGCGATGTCGTCGGCGGTGCGGACGAAATTGTAGTACGCCAGGATCAGGGCGCGATGACGCGGATGAATGATCCAGGACGCGACGGGAAAATTCTCGTCGCGGTCACCCTTGCCGGATCGCAATTCGCTCGCAGAGGTCATCGAGGGCTGGCTTACAATCGTTTGGATAGAAAGGGCTTCTTCGCTCGCGGGCTCATGCCGGCGATCCGCGGCGGCCCCCATATAGGGGAATACGGCCGCAAAACCAATCCTGTCTCTCGATGGCTGCCGTTTGCGGATTGCACCCGAAAAGCGGCCCTGGGGCCGCTTTCATGGGCCAATGGCCGAGCTTACTGGTTGTGGTTCTTCAGGACCTGGTCGCAGGCCTGCGAGATCTTGGCCCGGTTCTCCTTGAGGCAGGCCAGGATGGTGAAATCGCCCTGGTCGATGACCGGACGGCAGAACTTCTGCACGTCGCGCGTGCAGGCCTTCTGCTCGGACTCGGAGCCGCGCCCTTGCTGGGCCAACGCCGCCGTCGAAACAGATGCCGACAGCAGGGTGAGAGCGACGAGAAGCTTACGCATTGTATTCCTTCATTCTGACAGCAGAATCGCACCGGACCCGGCTGCACAGGGCGGACGACCGGAGCGGATTGTTCTGATGGCAAGTCGCCGCGGGAGGTGCGGCCTCAGAGAAGGCACAAGCACTGGCAAATGCGGCCAAATTGGCGCCACGTCCACCAGATCAGGTCTTCCCCGAGCCCTCATTGGCAAATGTAAGGGGTTGATACTACGTCATAATTCAGGGACACTGCGTTTTACTGCATACCTGTTGCAGAGCTGCATCTCTGCGCCCCATCTTTCCTGCCGGAAACGTGCGGAAACAGGGCAAATCGGCGAATCCGAGCCTGGCGCGGGGCGTCGTGAACCACCATCTCTGGCGGCTCGGCTTTGAACCTGACACTGGCTCGGAGCACTAAACTTTCGATGTGGCGAGACGTTCTCAAGGGTAAGCGGGCGTCGTTCCAAAACGGGATATTGAGATGACATTCTTTGGGCGATCTGGACTGGCCATCAAGGCGGCGGGAATCGGGGCGGCGCTGCTCTTTTCGGTTTCGACGAGCCACGCACAGTCGTCTGGCCCGTTTGCCGGTTTCGACGGCGCGTGGACCGGCACCGGCACGGTGTCGCTGTCCGACGGCTCCACCGAGCGGATTCGCTGCAAGGCAGACTATAAGGTCGCCGGCAGCGGCCTCAACCTGAAGCAGGCTCTGCACTGCGCCTCCGACAGCTACAAGTTCGACCTCACCAGCGACGTGACGAGCCAGGGCGAGCGGATCTCCGGCAATTGGAGCGAATCCAGCCGCAACATCTTCGGCAATCTCCAGGGCACCGCCGGCGGCGGCCAGATCGACGTGTTCGTGGAGGCCAACGGTTTTGCCGCCAACCTCTCGCTGCGCACCAACGGCACCAAGCAGACGGTGCAGATCTCGTCCAAGGGCGAGATCCGCGGCGTCAACATCACCATGACGAAGAGCTGATCCGCTCTTCTCGGCCAGAGAAATACGGCCCCCGGTTCGCGCGAGCCGGGGGCTTTTTGCTGGCATGAACTCACCGGGGCGAACTTGCCGAGATGGATCCGATACGCAGACATCTGCTCACGGCCGCCGGGCTCTTCGTGGCCACCCGGGCCTTCGCCAATGACCAGCAGGGAGCGACCATGCCGCCTTCAGCGGTGAAGCCGCGCCACGTGCTCTGCTTCCTCGGCAAGGACGAAAGACTGCTACAACCGCCGAAGGCGCTGGCCAGGACCATCGCCGATTTCGACTTCGAGATCGACCGCACCCATTCGCAGGCCAGGCCCGACGCGAACATGGCGCGATCGTTCGGGGTGTGCTGGGACCGCGTCTTCCCGAAAGCATGGACCGCCTCGGACGAGGCCGCCGTGGCCAATCACAAATCGGTCCTCTACGTGCTGAGCCCGCCGATGGCTCAACAGAAGACGGCAGCGTATTCGGCCGCCGCACTGCAGATCGTGGACGAGATGTTCGACGCGGGAGCCGTTGCCGCAAAAGGCGAGAGCGCCGGAATTGCCCACGGCGTCGCGCGGTGGCGCGCTCTCATGGATCAGGCGCGCAAGGGCTCGATCACCAGCCAGGGCCTGCGCATGACCCCCGCTGTCACCAAGGCGTGCCGTCTCGCCTTTGCCAAGCGCCCGCTCGCCGGCGATCGTTATTACGAGACCGTCGGTTATCACCTCGTCGGCTTGCCCGAGGTCTATGTCGCGACATCGCGCGGCAGCGATCGCGACGCGGTCAAGCTGATGGACGAGATCGCCGACGCCATGAACGAGCATGGCATCGAGACCACGCTACGCGACCGCAAGCTCACACTGTCGCGGGAACAGGACTACGCCGAGGGCGATTTCAAGTTCAATCCCTACGGGATCGTTCGGATCGACGCGTGAGCGGGACAACAGCGACCAGCAATCCGAGCAGTCCGTATGCCGCACCCAGAGCGCCGAGCTCAACAGCCCAATAGGCGTCATCGCGGCATTGGCCCGATCAGAAGATCGCTGCGCTAGATCGCCGGCTTGTCCGGTCCGTGCAGCTTGGCGTGCAGATTGATCAGCCACATCGCGGTCGGCCTGAGGATGAAGAGGTCGGCGACCAGCGCCATCACCATCGAGAAGGCACTGAGCCAGCCGAACAGCCGCAGCGACGGCAGGTCGGAGAACACGGTGACGACGAGCCCGCAGGCCAGCACCACCGTGGTCAGAATCAGCGCAGGGCCGACCAGCACGGTCGCCCGCTCCACCGCCAGCGCCGAGCCGACGCCTGGCTTGTTCTCCAGCCTGAGCCGGTTGAGGAAGTGGATGGTGGCGCTGAGCCCCAGCCCGAACGAGACGGTGAGCGCGACGACGCTGGCGAATTGCAGGCCCTCGCCCATCGCCCACAGCACCGTTCCCGACATCACGACGGGGAAGATACCCGGCAGGATGCAGGCGAACATCACCACCCAGGATCGGAAGGCAAGGCCGATGAAGATCGCGACCAGCGCGAATTCGATGGTGAGCCCGTGGTTCAGCTTCTGGATCATGTTGGCCGAATTGCGCGCGGCGATCGCGGCAAGGCCCGTCACCGCGACTTCGTAGCCCGGGTGCTTCTTGCGGACAGCGTCGAGCTCGGAATCGAGCTTGTCCACGATCGGCAGGAGCTGGCTGGAATCCTTGTCCGGCACACGGCCGGCCACCACGACCGCGTCCTGCTCGGCGTCGATGAAGCGCCGCACCAGATGCTCGGGGATGACGCCGACATATTCCTTCAGCGTCGCGACGTCGGCGGTGCCGGCCTTTTCCGCGAGCCAGCGGCGCAGGGTCTCGACCGACCAGACATTGCCGACACCGGCCGCCTTCTCCACGGTCGCATGCACGTCCGCGATGGTCTGGAGCGTCTCCGGCGAATAGAGCGATTCACCCTTCGGGAACTGGATCAGCACGTTGACCGGATTGGCGCCGGTGAGCTTGGCATCGAGCCGGTCGCTGGCGGCGACCGCCTGCCGCTTGTCCGGCACCTGATCAGCGAGCCGGTAGCGCGGCTCCAGATTGGCGTAGATGACGCCGAGGCCACCGACGAACAGCACAGCGATCAGGCTGAACAGGCCGGGGCGGCCGACCATGCGCACCGCGATCCAGTAGCAGAAATTGCGCAGCGCCTGGACACCGGCATCCGCGCTCTGGAACTTGACCGCGAACGTCTTCTCGTTGCGCACCAGCAGCACGCCGAACACCGGCACCAGCGACAGCACCGCGACCAGCGCGATGATGGTGGCGGCCAGACCCGCCTCCCCGAACTTGCGGATCAGGTCGGAGTCGGAGAACATCAGCGCGATGAAGGAAATGCCGGCGGTGCCGTGCGTCAGCACGCAGGCCGGGCCCACCACCAGCACCGCGTTCTTGAACGCGGTGAACTTGTCCTGGCCCGCGATCAGCCGGTCGCGCGCGGCGAAGGTGAGCTGCATCGAGTCCGAGAAGCTGATGACCATGATGAGCGGCGTCATCACGTTCAGGAACATGTTGAGATTGAAATTGGCCCAGCCGAGCGCGCCGAGCGCCAGCAGGATCGCGATCATCGGCGGGAATGCCGCAGCGACCATGAACGAGATCTTGCGGAAGAAGATGATGGCGATGACGCAACCGGCGAGGATGCCGAGGATGTTGTAGGTGAGGCCGTCGCGCTCGACCGCGTTGCGGATCTCGAGCTGCATCACGGGCACGCCGGAAAGCTGCACGTTGAGCCCGGTGTCGCCGAGATCCTCCTTCATCAGCGCGCGGATGTCGGCGACGGTCTTGGTCAGCTTGTTGGAGGCGACCACCTCCGGATCGAGCGACAGCACGATCAGCGCCAGCGTGCCGTCTTCCGACAGCAGCTTGCCGCGGATGATCTCGTTGTTTTTGACGGTCTCGATGAACCTGTCGTAGTCGGCGCCCTCGGGCAGTTCGGCCGGGAAAAGCGCCGCCGGCAGCTTGCCCGGCGCCGGCGCCTGGCGCGCCGAGAACAGCGAGACCAGCCCGCGCGTGCCTTCGACCAGTTGCATGTCGGTGACGAAGTCGCGCAGCTTCTCGAGGTTATTCCGGGCCAGCAGGGTCTTGCCCTCGACCACCACGAGAACGTCGAATTCCTCGGCCGGGAACTTCTTCGTCACCTCTTCATATTGGCGGAATTCACGGCTGTCGGAGCGGAAGAGCTGCGACAGCGAATCGTCGATCTTGATCCGGTGGATGCCGAATATGGCGCCGACGATCAGGACGAGCAGGACGATGCAGGAGACGATCGGCGCCCGGACAGCGATCAGCCCGAGACGCTCCAGCCCGAAGGCGATCGAGGACGTAGGTCCCTGCTCGACCTTGTCGACATGAACCTCATTCTCGCTGTGCTTTTCGAGCATGCCTTATCCAGTTCCTAAATCGGCTCGGTCTTGAGAGCTTATCGCGCCCCGCGAACGGCTTGAAAACGCCATACCAATGGGAGGCTTGCCCCTTGAAAATGCGCGGAAAATCGCCGTGGGGGGTTTAGCAGGTCAATCGCCCTTCTCGCAAGCAGGCGAAGTGTGGGCGAATCGATCAAGATGCGGCGATTTCGGGTCTGCCCCCGGTCATCCGGGCGAGATTGTGCCAATTCGACGCGGCGCGCGGTCCGCGCTCTCGTCCTTGAGCGCCACGCCGCTGACCTGCCGCGCCAGCCCCTCTCGGACCAGCCAGGCGATCTTGAAGGCGGCCTCGTCATAGCCGAGCCCGGCGTGGTGAATGTTGGACACGCAATTGCGCTCGGCATCGGTCCGGCCGGGCTTCGGCGCGAACGTCAGATAGGCGCCGAGACTGTCGGGCGCCGACAGACCCGGCCGCTCGCCGATCAGCGTCGCCACCATGCGCGCGCCGAGAATAGCGCCGATCTCGTCGCCGAGCGCAACGCGGGCCCCCGAGGCGACGACGGCATGGCCGACCGCGACGTCATCCCCTTCCGCGAGCAATGGCAGCAGGCGCCTCACCAGGGCCACCGCATGGGCGTGGACCGCGGCCGCGGACAGGCCGTCGCCGATCACGAGCGCGAGCTGGCACGGCGCCGCGGCCGCTTGCGCCAGAACCTCGACCGAGCCGGATTCAAGCCGTCGTCCCAGATCCGGCCGCCGCAGATAGTCCCCGCGGTCAACCGCCTGGCTCCTGACCTCGGTCACGGCAAGTCCAAGCGCGCCGAGATCGGCGACCAGACGCGACGCGTCGAAGGCGGCGTGCACGGCATCGCGGGCGCGGGCATGATCGAGCGTGAAATCGAGCAGCGCCTTGGTCGGCACGCTCGCGCCGCTGCGCCCGAGCGCGACGCGCGCGGGCGTGAACGACCTGAGGTCGAGGGTCGGGCGAGCCGGGACGGACTTCTCACTCATTCGGCGGGAACGGCGGCCTCACGCAGCCGGATCGAGTAGTTCGAGGCGTTCTGCCTGCCGCTGGAGGCCGCGCGCGCAAAGGTGATGAGATGGTGCGCGATCAGGGTGCAGCCGATCAGGCCTTCGAGATCGCCGCGCTTGATGCGCCCCACCGCGAACTTCCAGAACACGCGCCTGTAGTCGCCGAGCACACCGACCTTCCAGAAGATGTTGCGCAGCATGACGAGGCCGCGCCGGATGTTGGGCCAGGTCTTCATCTCGTCCGGCCTCGGCATCTTGAGCCGGCGCACATAGACGTGGTCGCATTGATGCTGGTAGCGTGCGTAGACCTTCTCGGGCGCATAAGCGACCGCCATGGCGTGCTTCCAGGATGCGACGACCTCGTCGTACGGCAGCAGGAAATCGACGTTGGAATCGCGCGCGTCGTCCTCGATCAGGCGTCCCTCGCGTTCCAGCCGGTCCCATAGCGGCGTCTTCGGCAGCGCCTGAAGCAGGTTGATCGTGAGCAGCGGAATCCGGGACTCCTCGACGAAGTCGAGCAGCGCCTCCGACGTATTCGGCTTGTCGGTGTCGAGCCCCATGATGATGCCCGAGACGACCTCCATGCCGTAGGAGTTGATGGTGCGCACGCCCTCCAGGATCGGGACCATCATGTTGTGGTCCTTCTGCATCGCCTTCAACGCGTCGGGATCCGGCGTCTCGATGCCGCAGAAGATGGTGACGAAATAGGCCTCGCGCATCTTCTCGAGGATCTCTGGTCTCTTCGCGATGTTGAGCGTCGCCTCGCAGGCGAGCCGCACCACGTAGCCGGTCCGCTTCTGCCATTCGATCAGGTGCGGCAACAGGTCCAGGGCTGCCTTGCGGTTGCCGATGAAGTTGTCGTCGACGAAATAGACGGTGTCGGTCATGCCGCATTCGCGCAGGCGATCGAGCTCGGCGATGATCTGCTGCGGCGACTTGATGCGCGGATTGCGCCCGTAGAGGCCGGGGATGTCGCAGAACTCGCACTGGTAGGGACAGCCGCTGGAGTATTGGATGCTGCCGAGGAAGTATTTCTTGACGTCGGCAAGCTCGTAGGCCGGGATCGGAAACTCCGTCATCGGCACGCGGTCTTTGGTGGTCAGCACCACCTGCTGCTCGGGCCGCGAGGTGTCGCGCGACAGGATGTCGATCAGCTGGTTGGTGGCATCGCCGAGTTCGCCCACATGGAGATAGTCGAACGACGGATAATAATCCGGGCAGGCGCTGACGGAGGGGCCGCCGAGCACGACCGGCAGGTCGAACTCATGCGCACGGCGGCAGATGTCGTTCATCTGCTGGCGCTGGATGTGCATGCCGCTGACGAAAACCGCCTCGGCCCATTCGAACTCTTCCCTGGTCGTGCGGCGGAGGTTCTCGTCGACAAATTTGACCTGCCAGTCTTTCGGCAGATAGGCGGAGATCAGCAGAAGCCCTTGCGGCGGCATGAAGGCGCGGACGCCGTCGGTCAGGGGATAGGAATGCTCGAACGTCCCGAATGAAGAGGTGTATCGCGGAAATACGCAGAGAATCCGCCGTGACGTTCCGTTACTTTCAGCTCGCATCAAAGCTCCCCCGCCACGCTCGACCGAATGGTGCGGAAATTGCCAGCCAGACATATAGCGTAATGCTGCCGCCGGAATTTCTCAATATTGTGGCATAAGCACAATTCCGAAAGACGCCGATGGTTTCCTGAAGGGAAACTTTGATGCTTCGGACCGCTCACGCGATCAGCCGCGAGGCAAAATCGGGCAGCAGGCCTGCATCGCCGGCAAGTCGGAAATCGGCGCCTGCAATTCCCGACCGCGCCAGCCAGTCGTCGAATTCCGGCGCGCGGCGCAGACCGAAGACGTCGCGGACATAGAGCGCGTCGTGAAAAGACGTCGATTGATAGTTCAGCATGACGTCGTCCGCGCCGGGGACGCCCATGATGAAGGTGACGCCGGCCGCGGCGAGCAGCGTCAGCAGATTGTCCATGTCGTCCTGGTCCGCCTCGGCGTGGTTGGTGTAGCAGATGTCGATCCCGAGCGGCAGGCCGAGCAGCTTGCCGCAGAAATGATCCTCCAGTCCCGCACGGATGATCTCCTTGCCGTCATAGAGATATTCCGGGCCGATGAAGCCGACCACGCTGTTGACCAATAGCGGGGCAAAGCCGCGGGCGACCGCATAGGCGCGCGCCTCGCAGGTCTGCTGGTCGAGGCCATGATGGGCGCCCGCCGACAGCGCCGAGCCCTGGCCGGTCTCGAAATACATCACGTTCTGCCCGACCGTACCGCGCCGCAGCGACAGTCCGGCCTCCTGCGCCTCTTTCAGAAGCTTGAGGTCGATGCCGAAGCTGCGGTTGGCGGCCTCGGTGCCGGCGACCGACTGGAAGACGAGATCGACCGGCACGCCCTGCCCGATCAGCGACAGCGTCGTCGTGACATGTGTCAGCACGCAGCCTTGCGTCGGGATCTTCAGCCGCGCGATGATCTCGTCGAGCAGCCGCAGCAATTGCCCGATGACGGCGGGATCGTCGCTGGCGGGGTTGATGCCGATGCAGGCATCGCCGGCGCCAAGCAGGATGCCGTCGAGGATCGAGGCGGTGATGCCCCTGGCATCGTCGAACGGATGGTTGGGCTGCAGCCGCGTGCTCATCCGGCCCTTCAGGCCGATGGTGTTGCGGAAGGCGGTGGTGACCTCGCATTTCCGCGCCGCCAGGATCAGGTCCTGGTTGCGCATCAGCTTCGACACTGCAGCCGCCATTTCCGGCGTGATACCGCCCGCCAGCCCGCGCAGGACGTCTGGCGTTGCGGCATCCGACAACAGCCAGTCGCGGAAGCCGCCGACCGACAGGGATGCCACCGGTGCGAAGGCCTTGGCGTCGTGGCTGTCGATGATGAGGCGGGTGACCTCGTCGGCCTCATAGGGGATGACGGCTTCCTGCAGGAACTGGGCGAGCGGAACGTCGGCGAGCGCCATCCGCGCCGCGATCATCTGCTCGGCAGTGTCGGCGGCGATCCCGGCCAGCCGGTCGCCGGAGCGCGGTGGCGTCGCCTTGGCAAGGAGATCGCGCAGGTCCGGGAAGGTGTAGCTCGTCGCATCGATGGTGTGACGGTAGATCAAGGGCCTCTCCGGGGTTCGTCGGCCAACGGCCGCGTCCAGCGCGATCCCGAGACTATACCCTCAGATCAAGGCGCTGAAATATCTTACTTTTCTTTCGACTAAGGGCGAGGGGCCAAACCCCGCCGTTAACGCCGCATCCATCTTCGTTCTGCATAGTTTTGCATCAAATCCAAACGACCGTGCTCACCGGCCGCTCCAGGCCATCTCAGGCCCCTTGAACGCCATGACATCAGACCGATCTGGGAATGCCGCCGGCCTCGTCGGCCGCTTCACGCTTGCCACCAAGCTCTATGCGATCTTCGCACTGTTCGCCCTGCTCACGGCGGCGATCGCGGGGCTGTCCGAGTATAACAGCCGCCGCAGTGCCGACCTGGCCAGCGCGATCGAGACGGCGAATGCTGCCGCACTGAACGTCGAGCGGGTCAACTCGCTGGTCTATGCGGTCGTGATGGAGTCGCGCGGCGTCTACATGTCCACCGAGCCCGCCGTCGTGAAGAAATACGGCGAGGGTCTGCTCAAGTTCAACGCCCAGATCCTCGACGTCGTGAAGCGCTGGGAAACCATCGTCAAGGCCGACGACGCCGAGCAGTTCGCCACCTTCAAGAAGCGCATCGAGCAGTTCGTCGAATTCCGCAAGGAGTTGGTGCGCCGCGGCGTCGAGATCAATGCGGCCGCGGGCCGCGAATGGGGCGACAACGACGCCAATCGCAGCGTCCGCTCGGCGCTGAACAAGGACCTCGAAGCGCTCTCCAAGGTCTATGCCGAACGCGCCAGGCAGATCGCGCAGCAGACCGAGACCAATCGCACGCTGACCTTCGTGCTGACCTGTCTCGGCGGCGTGGCGCTGGCCCTGGTCGTGATCGGCATCGTCATCATCGCCCGCTCGATCGCACGGCCCCTCTCGGCCATCACCGCGACCATCAAGCAGGTCGCCGACGGGACCGAGGACGTCGTGGTGCCCTATAGCCGCCGCGCCGACGAGATCGGCGCACTGGCCCGCGCGATCGAGGTCTTCCAGAAGGCGATGGGCCGCAACCGCAACCTCGCCTCGCAGGTCTCGCAGGACGCCGCCGCACGCGAGGAGCGCGCCCGTCACATCGAACGATCCGTCGAGGCGTTTGGCGAGGCGATCGGCGCGATCATGCGCGGCCTCAGCGACAACGCTTCGGTCATGCGCGAGACGGCACAGACCATCACCCGTGTCACCGCGGACGCCAGTAGCCGCGCCGGCACGGCGGCGAACGCCACCGAGCAGGCCTCGCACAACGTCACGGCGGTGGCGGGCGCGGCCGAGGAACTGTCGGCCTCGGTGGTGGAGATCGGCCGCCAAGTCCGCCAGAGCGCCGGCGCAGTCGAGCAGACCGGCCAGCGCACCGAGAAATCGATCTCCGAGATCGAGAGCCTTGCCGCGGCCACGCAGCGCATCGACGGCGTGCTCAGCCTGATCCAGGCGATCGCCGAGCAGACCAACCTGCTCGCGCTCAACGCCACCATCGAGGCCGCCCGCGCCGGCGATGCCGGCCGCGGCTTTGCCGTCGTCGCCCATGAGGTGAAGGCGCTGGCGGGACAGACCGCGAAGGCGACCGCCGAGATCGGCGAGAACGTCGCGATGATCCAGACCTCGACCCGCAACGCGGTCGACGCCGTGCGCGAGATCGGCGGCGCGGTGCGCGAGATCAACGAGGTCACCTCGGCGATCGCCGGCGCCGTCAGTCAGCAGGATCAGGCCACGCGCGAGATCTCGTCCAACGCGCAGAGCGCCGCACAGGGCAACGAGACGCTCGTGGCGAACATCACCTCGTTGCGCGACGCCATCGGCGAGACCGACACCGCGGCGGCGTCCGTGCTGACGGCGGCGAGCAGCCTGACCGAGACGGCGGACACGCTGTCGCGCGAGGTGGAGAAGTTCTTCCAGAACCTGCGCGCCGGATCGGCGGAGAGCCGCATCACCAAGGCGGCATGACGAAGCGCCCGCCGCTCACGACGACGGCGGTCGACATGGGAACGCGGTCCTCCTCCGGCATAGCGTTCAGCCAACGGGCCCAGGGATCCAATAGTCGCCAGACAGCGGCTTGACCGACACATCAGGAATGACTCCGAGTTCCATGCTCGGATCGAAGTGGCGCATCGTCCGCTCATTGAGGTCGATGATGCGACCGGGCCTGAGCGGCCCGACGTCGTTGATCTTGACGATGACCTTCTTGCCGACGGCCTCGACGAGAGCATATTTCGGTCTCGCTCCAAATTTGATTCCACCAAATTTCTGACGCAAGCTCGTCTTGATGGCAGCCGTCCAAACCGAGGGATCATAACGCTCGCCGGAGGCTGTGCTCGGGCCGCCCTCCTCCTTGCCGGGCTTGAACGGATTATACGTGGATGCTGCGCCGACGATCGCTTCCCCGGAGGCGGCATCGACGACGGCGCTTGAATGAACCCTACCTGTTTCGCTTCGAGCGACCGTTACAGAAACGACAAGCGCAATCAGGGCGCTGCAAATCGCAGCGCTCCAGCGGAACACCATTACATCTCCTTTGATTTTCTCGATCGTCCGGTTCACGACGCCGCAACATGGGCAAGCGAACGCGAAAGCGTTCGGGGCTTGCGCCAATCTCGTGCGGAATCCAGCCAACCCGACTGCGGAACCGTCGTGGGAACCAGAGCAGTCCCCACACAGTGTTTTAGTTGCCACCGTCTAAGACAGCGATTGCGTCAGCAGCATGACACCGGAAGCGAGGCTCGGCGTCGCAGTCTCACGTGTTCGGCGGTATGAGCGCTTTGCGCCACTTCCCAACAGCGCGAGATTGCAGGACACGTTGCATATCGTTGTTCGGCAACAGGAGGCTTCTCCTCCTACCCCATCACCCCGCCGCGCCTGATCAGCTCCTTGCCCACCGCCGCCAGATGCACCTGGTCCGGGCCGTCGCCGATGCGGATGAAGCGGGCGTAGACATAGGCACGGGCGAGGAAGGTGTCCTGCGAAACGCCGGCGGCGCCGTGAATCTGGATGGCGCGGTCGATGACGCGCGCGGCCATGCTGGGCACCACGATCTTGGCAGCGGCGATGAGGTCGCGCGCCGCCTTGTTGCCCTCGCGGTCCATCTTGTCGGCGGCCTGCAGCGTGAGCAGGCGCGCCTGCGCGATCTCGCAGAAGGAGTTTGCGATGTCCTCGCGCACCGAGCCCTGCTCGGCCAGCGGCTTGCCGAAGGCAACGCGCGAGACCGACCGCTGGCACATCAATTCCAATGCGCGCTGGGCGCAGCCGATCAGCCGCATGCAATGATGGATGCGGCCGGGCCCGAGCCGCCCCTGCGCGATCTCGAAGCCGCGGCCCTCGCCGAGCAAAATGTTCTCCGCGGGCACGCGGACGTTCTCGTAGACGATCTCGGGATGGCCGACAGGGGCGTCGTCATAGCCGTAGGTGAGCATGTCGCGCACGATGCGCACGCCGGGCGTATTTTTCGGCACCAGGATCATGGATTGCTGGCGGTGGCGGTCGGGATCGTCGGGCGCGGTCTTGCCCATCACGATCAGGATCTCGCAATCCTCGTTCATCGCGCCCGAGGTGAACCATTTGCGTCCGTTGATGACGTAGTCGCCGCGATCACGGCGGATCTCGCACTGGATGTTGGTCGCATCGCTGGAGGCGACCTGCGGCTCGGTCATCGAGAAGCCGGAGCGGATGCGCCCCTCGAGCAGCGGCTTCAGCCAGCGCTCCTGCTGCGCCGGCGTGCCGTAGTTCGCGAGCACCTCCATGTTGCCGACATCGGGCGCCGAGCAGTTGAAGACCTCGGGCGCCCAGAGAATGCGGCCCATGATCTCCTTCACGGGCGCATATTCGAGATTGGTCAGGCCCGGTCCGTGCTCGCCTGACAGGAACAGGTTCCAGAGCCCCTGCTCGCGCGCCAGGTGCTTCAGGTCCTGGAGGATTAGTGGCGTCTTGTAGCGCGATGCTTCCGGCTTGACCTGCTCGTAGTAGAGCTCCTCGACCGGCTCGACATGCGTTCGCATGAACTGGCGGACACGTTCCTGGAGCTCCAGCGAACGGGGAGAGTGTTGAAAGTACATGGTAGCCTCCTTCTTCCTTCTCCCCTTGTGGGAGAAGGTGGCGCGAAGCGCCGGATGAGGGGTTCTCTCCTCCGGCAACACCGTTCGCGAGGAGAGAGACCCCTCACCCGGCTGCGCTTCGCGCATCCACCCTCTCCCACAAGGGAAGAGGATGAACCGTTTCTGTGGTCGCTATCTGTCCCGCCTCACGTCCCCTTCAGCAGCTCGCTCGCGACGACCCAGTCGTTGCCGTCGAACTGCAGCATATAGCCGTCCTTGATCGGGCGGAAATCCTGCGGCGTGGTGTTGAGCGTGATGCCTGGCATCAGCAGCGACAGCGGCACGTTCTTCAAATTCGCCGCCTGCGCCATGATGTTCTCGCGCGTCAGATTGTCCTTGCACTGCTTCAGCAGCACCACCAGTGCCTCGGCCACGGTGTAGCCGTAGAGGCCGGCGACGTTGTTGATGTCGGCGTTGGGCAGGCGCTTCTTCATCAAGTCGATATAGGCCGTCATCGCCGGATCGTTCTTTGGCTGCTCGACGAACGGCTTGAGCGCACCGAGCGAGAGCACGCCCTTGCCGGCATCGAGGCCCGCCGGCGCCATCACGGTCGCCTTGTTGGCGCAGCCGGAAGCGAGGAAGCGCGTCGGCTGCCAGCCGACCTCGTGCGCCTTGCGGATCGCCTGCGCACAGGCGCGCGGTGTCACCGAATAGATCATGAAGACATCGGCCTTGGTGTTCGCCAGCGTCAGCACCTGGGAATCGACGGTGGGGTCGGCGACCTCGAAGCTCGAGGCCATCGCGATCGCCTTGTCGGCGTCGGCACCGAGCGCCTCCTTGACGCCGCGCAGATATTCCTTGCCGGCGTCGTCGTTCTGATAGAGCACCGCGAAACGCGCATTCGGGTTTTTGGCGCGGGCATAGGCGACGTCGATCGCGGCCTCGCTGGTGTAGTTCGGCGCCCATGGCAATGCCATCGACCAGGGCATGTTGGCGGGATCGTTCCACTTGGAGGCCGAGCTGATCAGGAAGAGCTGCGGGACCTTGTTGCTGTTGAGATATTTCGCGATCGCCGAGCTCGGCGCCGTGCCCATGGTCGCGAAGATGAAGGCAACGCCGTCGCCCTCGACGAGGCGCCGTGCCGCTTCCATGGTCTTGGGCGGCGAGAACGCGTCGTCGAGCGAGATCAGATTGAGCTTGCGGCCATTGACCCCGCCTTTCTCGTTGACCTCGTCGAAATAGGCCGCAATGACCCGCCCGGTGATGCTGAGCGGCGAGGCCGGGCCGCTATAGGGCATGGTATTGCCGATCTTGATCTCGGTGTCGCTGACGCCGGGACCGTAGGATTTCTGCGCGGCGGCGGGCGTGGACAGGCAGGCGGCAGCCAGCGCTGCGGCCAACACCAATGCGGCTTTCATGGTTTCTCCCCGATGATTGTCGCCGCTAAGCCATGAGGCGGTCGCGCGGCGCGCTGCTTTTTGTCAGCGCGTCAGATCAACGGAGTTGCGTCACACGGTCTTGCGTCGAGTTGCTGATGACCCGGCGCGGTCAACGACGCCGCTTCAGACCGAGGCCCAGACTGATCCATCCGGCTCCCGCCATGATGAGGTCGATGCCGAGGAACAGGCCGAGGATGTAGACGCTGTTGACCGGCCAGCGCGCGACGATCAAGAGGCCAAGCAGAAGCGTGATCGCGCCCGAGACCGCCACCCACACCCACGGAGTCTCACGCTTCATGTTGAAGGCGAGGAACAACCTGATGGCGCCGGAGGCAATCAGTGACGCACCCAAAAAGAGCGTCAACAGCACTGCCGCGAGCAGCGGGTTCTGAAAGGTCACGAAGCCCGCGATGACGTAGAGCACGCCGAGCAGGGCCCAGATCAGGAACTTGCCCCAGCTTTTCAACTGGAATGCGCCGATGATTTCGGCGACACCGGCGACGATCATCATGGCGCCGACCACGACCACGCTCGCAATCGTCGCCATCGCCACGCTGCCGAGCGCGACGAAGCCGGCGATCAGATAGACGACACCGAGCGCGACGATCCAGCCCCATTTGGCATGCAGCGCAGCAATGCCCGAGCCCAGACTCCCGTGGGGAGACGTATCCGAAGCACTTGTCATGGCGGTTCACTCCTGCTGCGAAGCCCCCGACGCACAATTCAAGATAGCACGAGCCGTACCGGGACGACAGCAAGCAGAACACCGCCGTCCGGCAGCAACATTGATGCAGGTCAAGATCGAATGCAGCGAAAATGTCTGGTCTCGCCTTCGATGGTCAGGCGCGCTCGGCCGCCTTGCGCACGTCGATCACGGCCCGCGCCCATTCGGCCGGCCGCTCCTGTGGCAGATTGTGGCCGGCATCGGTGAAGACGCGCCGCTCGAACGAGCCTTCGAATTTGCGCGCGTGATGGGCGGTGCCGGGATTGACGCCGTCGCTGTCGCCGTCGATCGCGATGGTCGGGACGCGGATCGCCGGCTGGCCTGCGAGCCTCGCCTCGATCGCGGCATAGGCAGGATCGCCCGCGACCAGTGCGTAGCGGTGGCGGTAGGAGTGGATCACGACATCGACGAAATCAGGATTGTCGAAGGACACCGCGCTCCGCTCGAACGTGGTGTCGTCGAACGCCCATTTCGGCGACCACATCGACCAGAGCTGTCGCGCGAAACCGCGGCGGTTGCGTTCCAGCGCAAGGCGGCCGCGCTCGTTGTGGAAGAAATATTGATACCAGAGCGCGGCTTCCTCCGGCGGCGAGGCCGGCTCCATGGCGCGGGCGATGTTCTGGATGTTGTAGGAATTGCCGGAAACGAGACCGATCACGCGCTCCGGATGAAGCGCCGAGACCACGCAGGCCGCGCGTCCGCCCCAGTCATAGCCGCCGACCACCGCGCGCGTGATGCCGAGCGCGTCCATGAAGGCCAAGAGATCGGCGCCGAGCGCCGCCTGCTCGCCGGAGCGCGGCGTCCCGGGAAAGCGAAACCGCGTCGGCCCATAGCCGCGCAGCCAGGGCACCAGCACCCGCGCGCCTCCTTGCGCAATGAGGGGCGCCGCCTCGGCATAGGCGTTCACGTCGTAGGGAAAACCGTGACCCATGATGCAGGGCCAGCCGTCCGGCGCGCCGTATTCGCGATAGGCGATGTCGAGGATATCCGTGGCGATCGTTTTTTGTTGCATGGTTGCTCGCGGCGCCGGGAGACAGTCGCCCGAACTATCTCTGCGGGCCGGACAGCGAGATGTCGCGCTCGGCGCGGAACACGTTGCTGTAGAGATTGGCGATCCATTGCCGACCGATCTCGGTCTTGTTGAGATAGCCGATCTCGGTCTGGATGTGGGGCGCGACGCTGTTCCAGTAGAATTGCGGATAGCGGTTCACGATGTCGGCGGGCGAGTCGTAGCCGAGCTGGCGGTTCATGCCGACCTCCTCGAACTCGTAATAGAGCGCGTTGGCCTTGCGCAGATAATTCGGATCGCCGAGCTGCCCAATGAAGTCGGCGGCGCGCAGGATCGAGGCTTCGTCGTCATAGTCCTGGCCTTCGCGGGCCGGAAAGCGCGTCCCCTCGATGGCGCGGGCAACGCGCTCCGGATCTACACCGGGAATATGCCGCAGCCTCCGGGTCACGTAGAGCTTCGAGCGATCGACGTGATACATCATCAGGCTCGCATCCGATGCACCACGCGGTAACGATATCTTGGTGTCGGCCGCGTCGATGACGAAGCCGTCGGAATCGTCCTCCTCGAACAGCCCGCGCACATAGCCGATGTCGTGGGCGAGGCAGGCGATCAGGACATGGACGTAATCCTCGGCCGACAGGTGGGTATGAAGGCTTCGGCCGCCGAGGATCGCCTGGGCCGCCAGCGTCACCAGCATCGTGTGCTCGATATTGTGGTAGAGCGCATCGCTGTTGCCGATGCATTCCATCGCGGTGCGGGTCGCGCTCTCGACGATATTGGCAGAAGTCTCATCGTACCGGCGACGCATGAACTTGCCGAGGAATTGCTCCAGGGATTCAGCCGCCAGTCTCGGTAAGGTTATCATGGATGCAGCCCCGTCCGCTGGTGTCCCATGCCATCTCCCGACGTCTCATAATTGTCCGCGACGCAACGGGAAGCATAGCCCATCTTGGGCCGGCTGGCCAAACCCTTGGGAACGCGATTACGGAAATATGTTACCGTTGTGCTATGCGACATCGCGGTTGCGGCAGCGGCCCGATACATCCTCGCGGGCAGGCAGCGGCACGGGAGCCCCGCTTCTACTCCACCAGCACCACGTCGACGGCGACGCCGAGCTTCTGCTTCGGCGAGCCGACGATGATGCCGTCGACCGGCGAGACGTCGGAGAAATCGCGCCCCACTGCAAGCACGATATGGTCGTTGCCAATCAGCAGATCGTTGGTCGGATCGAAATCGACCCAGCCAAGCTCGGTCCCGCACCACAGCGACACCCAGGCATGGGTGGCATCGGCACCTTGCAGGCGTGCCTGGCCAGGCGGCGGAATGGTGCGCAGATATCCGCTGACATAGGCCGCTGGCAGACCGAGCCCGCGCAGCCCCGCGATCATGACATGGGCAAAATCCTGGCAGACGCCATGACGCTTGTCGAAAACCTCGCCAAGCGGCGTCGAGATCACCGTCGCCTTGGAGTCGTAGCGAAACTGGTTGTGAATACGATGCATCAGATCAACCGCGCCTTGGAGGATGCCTGCGCCGGGCGGAAAGCTTTCCGCCGCATAGGCGCTGACGGGACGCAGCACCGGCACCAGCGGGCTGGCGAAGACATAGCCGACCGGCGAGGCCGGCCCGAGGCTCGTCGCCTCGAAGGCGATATCGCGAACGCTCTCCCAGGGCGGACTGAGCGCATCGCGCGCCGGCGGCTGGCGCGACACCGTGACGCGCGAGCGCGAGTCGATGCGCAGATTGCGATGCGCGGCCTCGATCACGACGCTCTCGGTGAGCGTGCCGAAGAAATCGCGCCGCACCGTCCGCTCGGCAGGCCGCGGACGTATCTCGACACGGTGCGAGATCAGCTGCTGGCCGCCGCCACTGCGCGGCTCCAGCCGCAGCGTGCAGCGGGCAAAGCTGACGGGATACTCGTATTCATAGGTCGTGACGTGACGGATGTCGTAGATCACGCCAGCCCCGTCAGCTTTTCCGGCCGGCTGGCATTGGGACCATGCGGGAAATAGTGCTGCCCGATCGCCTCGGCGAGGCTGAGCAGATCCTGCTCCAGCGCGAACAGCGTCTTGACCTCGAGCTTCTCGGCCTCCGCGGTCGCAAGCATCGCCTCCATGGCGACCGCAAGGCGTTGCGGCTTCTCGATCAGGCCGTGCTCCTTCAGGCTCGGCAGCGCCGCGATGTGCTCGTTCAGCGTCGTGACCTGGAACGCGACCGAGCGCGGATTGTAGGGATCGAGCACGGCAAGATCGCGCACCGGCGCCAGGATCGGCGCCAGCAGATAGCGCGAGCGATAGGTGATCTGGCAATCCACCAGCGTCAGCAGGATGTCGAGATCCTCGTCGCCGGCCTCGTCATAGGCGAACTGGCGCGTGAAACGCGTGGTGTTGATGGCGCGCTCGGTGCGGCGGCCGATGTCGAGGAAGCGCCAGCCGGCGGCGCGGTTCATGTTCTCCTGTGCCAGGCCGGCAAAGCTGGCGAGCTCCTGCAAGGTCAGCTCGGCCGCGCTGACCACGCTGTCGTCGTCCTCCACCTCGTAAGCCAGCCGTTCGGCCATCTCGGTGATGACCTGCCAGGCGTCGGGCGACAGCCGCTCGCGCAAGGAGGTCGCCGTGCGCTGCGCCGCGCGCACCAGCGACAGCGCCGAACCGAAGCGATCCGGACTCTGCAACGCCTCGGCGACGATGCGCCCGTGCGCGGTGCGCGATGTTTGCGAAACCGCGCCCCAGGCCACCAGAAGCCGCTGGATGCGTTCGGTCGATTGCAGCGAGGCCGCCGTGCCCTTGTTGGGGCCGCTCGGCGAGCCCAAGGCGCGCACGAGGCGCAGCGTCGCCTCGGCGCGTTCGAGATAGCGGCCGAGCCAGAACAGATTGTCGGCGGCGCGGCTCGGCAGCACGCCCGCGATGCGGCGGATTCGTACCTTGTCGGTCGCCGGCAGCAGGGTCGCGGTCGAGACCTGCTTGTCGGAGACGACCCAGACGTCGGCAGCGCGCGCACCGTCGCCCATCGACACCGCGCGCGCGTCGGGCTGCTCGGCGATGCGGCAGAAGCCACCGGGCATGATGGCCCAGCCATCCGGCGTCGCCGCCGCGAACACGCGCAGCACGAACGGACGCGGGCTGATCTGGCCCTGGTCCCACACCGGCATGGTGGAGAGCCGCACCACCTCCTGGCCGACATAATCCATGCCGCGCGCACTGATGGCCTCGACCAGACGCTGGCGATCGCCGGCATCCAGTTCGCTTGCCAGCACCGGGCCCGCGCGGTCGAGACCGGGCACGGCGCGCTGATAGGCGCCTTCGATCGCGACCTCGTCGAGCCGCGCCAGCACCTCCTCGCGCGCCGATCGCTGCCCGCACCACCAGGTCGCGATGTGCGGCATCTTCAGCTCTTCGCCAAGCAGGCGGCGGCTGAGTGCCGGCAGGAAGCCGAGCAGCGCCCGCGCCTCCAGGACGCCCGAGCCCGGCATGTTGGCGACGACGACGCCGTCCTTGCGCAGCACGTCAATGAGGCCGGGGACCCCGAGATGCGAGGAGGCATCGAGCTCGAGCGGGTCGAGCGAGTTGGAATCGACCCGGCGCAGCAGCACGTCGAGCCGCTTCAGCCCGGCGACGGTGCGGATGTGGATACGGTTGTCGCTGACGGCGAGATCGTCACCCTCGACGAGGAGGAAGCCGAGATAGCGCGCCAGCGTCGCGTGCTCGAAATAGGTCTCGCTGAAACTGCCGGGGGTGAGCACACCGATGCGCGGCTCGTCGCGATCGGCGCGGGCGCGAAGTGAATCGCGAAAGGCCTCGAAGAACGGCGCAACGCGCGGCACGTTCATCGACTTGTAGAGGTCGGAGAGGGCGCGCGAGAGCACCAGGCGGTTCTCCAGGGCGTAGCCCGCGCCCGACGGCGCCTGGGTGCGGTCGCCGAGCACCCACCAGCGGCCGTCGGGCCCGCGGCCGACATCGGCGGCATAGACCGAGAGATAACGCCCACCCGGCGGCGGCACGCCGCAGACGGGGCGGAGATATTCGGGACTGCCGGCGATCGCAGCCGCCGGCAGCGCGCCTTCGGCGACCAGCCGGCCTTCGCCATAGATGTCGCCCAGCACGCGCTCGAGCAGCTCGGCGCGCTGGGTGATGCCGGCGCAAAGCTGCCGCCAATCGGCCTCGTCGATCAAAAGCGGCAGATGGCTGATCGACCAGGGCCGATCGGCGCTGTCGCCGGGGGCGCGATAGGTGACGCCGGCCTCGCGGAGGTGACGGTCGGCCATGCCGAAGCGCCGCTCGATCTCGTCGGGCGCGAGCGCGCCGAAGGCATCGAAGAAGCGGCTCCAGACCGCGCGCGGGGCGCCGTCGGGCCCCAAGAACTCGTCGGGAATACCGGGCAGGCGCCTATAATCGCGGACCCACTGCGCAAGGCGGCGCTGGCCTTCGCGCTGGCCTTGCGTTCTACCCGCCTTGTCGTCCTGTTCGGCCGCGCCCTCGCCCATGCGCCTCTCCCTGCCCCACCATCATACTCATTGCAGGAGCGGGGTCCGCAAGTCGAGGGTCAGCGGAAACTCATTTGTGCGTTCCTCGGGCGGTGGCCGGACCGGTCCCGGCGTATGGCCGTGATCCTGGAAGCGCGCCAGCCGCCGCGCCTCGGCCTCATAGGTGTTGACCGGCTTGGTCTCGTAGCTTCGGCCGCCCGGATGGGCGACGTGATAGACGCAGCCGCCGAGCGAGCGGCCGTTCCAGGTGTCGATCAGATCGAAGGTCAGCGGCGCGTGGACCGGGATGGTCGGGTGCAGGCCGGAGGCCGGCTGCCAGGCCTTGAAGCGGACGCCGGCCACGGCCTCGGCCGAGCGGCCGGTCGAGGTCATCGGCAGGCGGCGGCCGTTGCAGGTGACGATGTGGCGGCCCTCGACGAAGCCCTCGGTCTTGACCTGGAGCCGCTCGACGGATGAGTCGACATAGCGCACGGTTCCGCCGGCCGAGCCCTCCTCGCCCAGCACGTGCCAGGGCTCCAGCGCCTGGCGCAGCTCCAGCGTCACGCCGCCATGATGGACGCGGCCGAAAGCGGGAAAGCGGAATTCGAGCTGGGCCAGATACCATTCCGGCTCGAAAGGGTAGCCGAACTGCTTCAGCTCGGTGAGCACGTCCAGAAAGTCTTCCCAGATGAAATGCGGCAGCATGTAGCGGTCATGCAGCGCGGTGCCCCAGCGCACGAACTTGCCGGTTTGTGGCTCGCGCCACATCTTTGCGATCAGCGCGCGGATCAGGAGCTGCTGCGCCAGCGACATGCGCGGATCGGGCGGCATTTCGAGCGCGCGGAATTCGACGAGCCCGAGCCGGCCCGTGGTCCCGTCGGGCGAATAGAGCTTGTCGATGCAGATCTCGGCGCGATGAGTGTTGCCGGTGATGTCGACGAGCAGATGCCGGAACAGCCGGTCCACCAGCCACAGCGGTGCCTGGGTGCCCGGCGGCGGCACATGCGAGAGCGCGATCTCGAGCTCGTAGATGCTGTCGTGGCGGGCCTCGTCGATGCGCGGCGCCTGGCTGGTCGGGCCGATGAACAGGCCGGAGAAGAAATAGGACAGCGACGGATGCCGCTGCCAGTACAGCACGAGGCTCTTGAGAAGATCAGCCCGGCGCAGGAATGGTGAATCCTGCGGCGAGGAGCCGCCGACCACGACGTGGTTGCCGCCGCCGGTGCCCGTGTGGCGGCCGTCGACCAGGAAGCGGTTGGCGCCGAGGCGCGTCTTGCCGGCGTCCTCATAGAGCCCGACGGTGATGTCGACCGCGTCGCGCCAGCTCCTGGCCGGCTGGATGTTGACCTCGATGACACCGGGGTCGGGCGTCACCTTGATGACTTCGATGCGCGGATCGAACGGCGGCGGATAGCCCTCGACATGAACCTGAATCTGCATCTCTTCGGCGGTCGCTTCGAGCGCCGCGATCAGTTCGAGATAATCCTCGATGCGCTCGACCGGGGGCATGAAGGCGCAGAGCACGCCGTTGCGGACCTCGACCGACATCGCGGTGCGCACGGGGACCGAGGTGTTGAGATGCTCCGGCTCGACCCGCGGTCGCGCTTCCGGACGCGCCGGTGACGTGAACACCGGCAGCTTGCCCCGTACCTCCATCGGATCTTGCTCGACGATGTAGGGATATTGGTTGGGCGGGACATAACCGAGCGAGCCGATCGGCAAGCGCAAGCCGAGAGGCGAATCGCCGGGCATCAGGAACAGATGATTGCGCCGGAGTTGCCAGCGCTCGCTGCGCCAGCGCGGCGGCGCGTTCCAGCGCTGCACCGGCAGCACGAAACCCCGCGGCGTGTTGAGACCCTCGTCGAACACGCGCGCCATGCGCGCGCGGGCCTCCGGATCGGACAATTTGGAGTCGGAGGGATCGACGTTGACGGGAAGCTCGGCCTCCTTCTGGAGCCAGTACGCAGTGTCCTCATAGGCCGGCATGATGTAGCCGGGATCGAGGCCGAGCCGCAACGCCGCACCCTCCACGAACGCCTGGGCGTCCTTGACCTCGGCGCGCCGCGGATTCTCGATCTTCGCGATCAGGTCGCCATTCTTCCAGATCGGCACGCCGTCCTTGCGCCAGTACAGGCCGAAGGCCCAGCGCGGCAGGCTTTCGCCGGGATACCATTTGCCCTGGCCGTAATGCAGCAGCCCGCCGGGCGCGAAGCGCGTGCGCAGGCGGCGGATCAGATCGTCGCCGAGCCCGCGCTTGGTCGGACCGACGGCTTCCGTATTCCACTCCGCCGCTTCGAGATCGTCGACCGAGACGAAGGTCGGCTCGCCGCCCATCGTGAGCCGCACGTCCTGCGCGGCGAGATCGCCGTCGACCTGCTCGCCGAGATCGTTGAGCCGCGCCCAGGATTCGTCCGAGAACGGTTTTGTGATGCGCGGCGCCTCGCGGATGCGCTTTACGCTCATGTCGAATTCGAACTCGACCTCGGCAAAGCCGGCGCCGCCGGAGATCGGTGCGGCCGAGCGATAATGCGGCGTGGCGGCGACCGGGATGTGGCCCTCGCCCGCGAGCATGCCGGAGGTCGCATCGAACCCGATCCACCCCGCGCCCGGCAGATAGACCTCGGCCCAGGCGTGCAGGTCGGTGAAGTCGTTCTCGACCTCGGGGGGGCCCTCGATCGGATCGATGTCGGGACGGATCTGGATCAGGTAGCCGGACACGAAGCGCGCGGCGAGCCCGAGATGACGCAGCGTCTGGATCAGGAGCCAGGCAGAGTCGCGGCACGATCCGGCGCCGGAGGAGAGCGTCTCCTCCGGTGTCTGCACGCCCGGCTCCATACGGATGATGTAACGGACGTGCTTCTGAAGCTCGCGATTGAGATCGACCAGGAAGTTGACGGTGTTCGGGGCGTCATGCGGGATCGTGTCGAGAAATTTGGCGAACAGGCGATCGGGTTTGACGGTCTCGAGATACGGCGCAAGCTCGGTCTTCAGGTCCTTGGGGTACTCGAACGGAAAGCTGTCGGCGTAAGGCTCGACGAAGAAGTCGAACGGGTTGACCACCGTCATCTGCGCCGTGAAGTCGACCTCGATCTTCAGCTCGGTCGTCTTCTCCGGGAAGACGTAGCGGGCGAGCCAGTTACCCTGCGGATCCTGCTGCCAGTTCACGAAATGGTTGGATGGCGTGACCTTGAGCGAATAGCTCAGGACCGGCGTGCGCGTATGCGGCGCCGGCCGGAGCCGGATGGTCTGCGGTCCCAGATCGATCGGGCGGTCGTATTTGTAGTGCGTGACGTGATGTAATGCGACGTAGATCGACACGGGGTGCGGTGCTCCAGCAGCTTTTTTGAGCAGAACACCTGATGTGGGTGCGATCAAGCACTAACAACGGGCAAAGGGTGCCTAGGAAGTATCCCGGTCACATCGTAGACCGGGCGGCACGGCGCAAGTGCGCCTTTGCCCACCCCACGAGACCGCCAGGTAAGATGCGGGCTAGGTGCTTTCTTCCTTCTCCCCTTGCGGGAGAAGGTGGCGCGCAGCGCCGGATGAGGGGTATGTCACCGCTCGCAGAGCTGTTCGTGAGGAGAGAGCCCCTCACCCGTCTCGCCGCTTTGCGGCGAGCCACCCTCTCCCGCGAGGGAAGAGGGAACGAGAGCGCCTCCCTACGCCGCCGAGGTCAGCCGCTGCAGAAACTGCGTGACCTCGCGCCGGAGCGTCTCGACCTCGCCACGGACGCGTTCGGAGGCGCTGTTGACGCGGCTGGCCACCCGGCCGGTATCGGCGGCGGCTTCGCTGATGCCCGACACGTTGGAGGAGACCTGCGAGGTGCCGGCCGAGGCCTCCTGGACGTTGCGGGCGATCTCGCGCGTCGCAGCGCCCTGCTGTTCGACTGAGGCCGCGATCGCGGCGGTGATGCCGTCGATCTCGCCGATGGTCTGCGCGATCGCCTCGACGGCTGCGACCGAATTGGTCGTCGATTGCTGCATCTCGCCGACCTTGGCGCTGATCTCCTCGGTCGCCTTCGCAGTCTGGTTGGCGAGGCTCTTGACCTCGGAGGCCACCACCGCGAAGCCGCGGCCCGCCTCACCTGCCCGCGCCGCCTCGATCGTGGCGTTGAGCGCGAGCAGGTTGGTCTGCTCGGCGATCTCGCTGATCAGCTTGACGACGTCGCCGATCCGCATCGCGGCATCCGCGAGGCTGCGAATTTCGCTGCCGGCACGATTGGCCTCGTCGACGGCGCGCCCGGTGCTCGTGGTCGAACCGGCGACCTGGCGGCTGATCTCCGCGATCGAGGACGCGAGCTGCTCCGCGGCGCTCGCCACCGTCGCGACATTGCTCGAGGCCTGATCTGACGCGCTGCGCATGCCCGAGGTCTGGCGGCTCGTGATCTCCGCCGCCGCCGCCATCTGGCCGGCATCGGATTCCAGATCGGTCGCGGCGCTCATGAGCGTGCCCGCAACCTCGTCGAGATGCGTGCCGAAGTGCTTTGCGAGGCCGGCGATCTCGACCACGCGGCGGCCGAGGCTGTCGGTGCCGGCATTGATCACGCTGGCCGAGCGGCGGAACGAGCCGGGCAAGCCGCGCGCGAGGATCTTGCGGAAATACTTGCCCCGGCTGGCATAGTCCATCGACGCCGAAGCCTCGCGGACGAAGGCGTCGGTGATGTCGAGCATGTCGTTGACCGACTTCTGGATGGCGCCGATCCGCCCGGCCTGGCGCTCGCTCAGGATCCGCGCTTCGAGATCGCCGCGCGCCGCCTTGCGGCACACATCGGCCACCTCATCAACGGCCATTGCCGCGCGGTGCTGACACCAGAGGGCATAGCCGAGCAGCGTGATCGCCGCGCCGAGCGGCGCTGCGCTGACGATTCCGCTCCAGCCGAGCAGTGAGACGGCGAACGCGACGGCGACGAGAAGACACGCGAGCGCGGTCGCTGCTTTCGCCTTAGAGAGAGAGCACGAATTCATCGTAAGCAACACCGTTTTGCTTGAGCAGAGCGACCATCACGTCGAAGCTTGCGCGCATGCCGTCCTTGGCATTGGCGTGGCGCGCCTCTTCCGCGCAGAGCGCTTTGTAGATCGGCTTGATGCGCTCGACAGGCGCCGGATCGGGCCTGCGTCGATTGGAGTGATAGCCGATGATGTTGCCGCGATCGTCGAGCGTCGGGGTGACATGGGCGAACACCCAATAATGGCTGCCGTCCCCGGCGAGATTGACGACGTAGGCGAAGATCTCCTGCTTGGCCTGGAGCGTATCCCACAGCAGCTTGAAGACGCAGCGCGGCATGTCCGGATGGCGGATCAGGCTGTGGGGCGCGCCCATCAGCTCCTTCCAGGAGTACTTCGCCATGCGGAGAAAGACGTCGTTGGCGTAGGTGATGCGGCCCTTGAGATCGGTCTTCGATACGATCAGCTCCTCCTCACCGAGGAGATTTTCCACCCCCGTGGGACGTATCGCTTGCATCGCTTGATCCTTGAACACAGGCTGGCCCCACCACGCTGTGGAGCCGCATCACACCCTGTCTACGGCAACAGTGTTAATCAGGTGTGAGTTTGGGAACCTCGGGGCGGGATGCGCGCCTCCGTATCATTACTTAGCGAGGGATCGTTGCATCCCGCGCAACCACACGCGCCCCTGTTATCACTTGATTCAATTGCGACTGCGTCGCGATTGCGCCGCACGCCGCGCGACTACATCGTCGCGCCGAGCACCCAGGGCGCGAACTCGGCGCCGCCGAAATCGAAGCTTTCGCTCTTGGTCGGTTGACCCGAGGCGGTCTTGAGGATGAGTTCGAAGATGCGCTGGCCGCATTGCTCGACGCTCTCCTCGCCTTCGAGGATGGTGCCGCAATTGACGTCCATGTCCTCTTCCATGCGCTTGTACATCGGCGTGTTGGTGGCGAGCTTGATCGAGGGCGCCGGCTTGCAGCCGAACACGCTGCCGCGGCCCGTGGTGAAGCAGACGAGATTGGCGCCGCCCGCCACCTGGCCGGTCGCCGCGACCGGGTCGTAACCGGGCGTGTCCATGAAGACGAAACCCTTCTTGGTGATGGGCTCGGCGTAACGCAGGACCTCGACGAGATTGGTGGTGCCGGCCTTCGCCATCGCGCCGAGCGACTTCTCCAGAATGGTGGTGAGACCGCCGGCCTTGTTGCCGGGGCTCGGATTGGCATTCATCTCGGCGCCTTCACGCGCTGTGTATTCGTCCCACCAGCGCATGAGGTCGACCAGCTTCTCGCCGACCTCGCGGCTGACGGCGCGGCGCGTCAAGAGATGCTCGGCGCCATAGGTCTCCGGCGTCTCCGACAGGATCACTGTGCCGCCGTGGCGCACGATGAGATCGCTGGCAGCACCGAGCGCGGGATTGGCTGACACGCCGGAATAGCCATCCGAGCCGCCGCATTGCAGCGCCACGGTGAGCTCGCTCGCCGGCACCGTTTCGCGCTTGACCTTGTCAGCATCAGTCAGCGCCTCGCGCACGAAGGCGATGCCGGCCTCGACCGTCTTGCGGGTGCCGCCGACCTCCTGAATGTCCATCGCGCGCAGGCGGCCGGCGAGCTTCTGCTCTTCCATCAGGCCGCCGATCTGGTTCACCTCGCAGCCCAGCCCAAGCACGATGACGTGGGAGAAATTGACGTGGCGTGCGTAGCCGCCGAGCGTGCGGCGGAGCAGCGCGAGCGGCTCGTTCTGCGTCATGCCGCAGCCGGTCTTGTGGGTCAGCGCGACCACGCCGTCGACATTGGGGAACTCGGCCAGCGGATTGTCGCCGGTGAAGGGATTCTTCTTGAAAACGTCGGCGACGAGGCTCGCGACATGCGCGCTGCAATTCACCGAGGTGAGAATGCCGATATAGTTGCGCGTGGCGACACGGCCGTCCGGGCGGCGGATGCCCTCGAAGGTCGCCGGCAGATCGAAATTCGGCGTCGGCTTGACGTCGGCGCAATAGGCATAGTCCTTGGCGAAATCGCCCATGCCGCAATTCTGCACGTGCACGTGCTGGCCCGGCGCGATCGGCACCGTCGCAAAGCCGATGATCTGGCCGTAGCGCTTGACCGGCTCGCCGACCGCGATCGGCTTGATCGCGACCTTGTGGCCGGAGGGAATGCGTTCGACCGTGGTCACGCCATCCGCCACCACCGTCCCCGGCGGCAGGCTGGCGCGCGCGATCAGCACGCCATCATCGGGATGCAGGCGGATGACTGGGCTGATGGTCATGGCAGGTCTCCTTCGGAGGCGAGTAGCGAATGGTGAGTGGCGAATGGAAAAAGGGAGTAGCCCTATTCGCTACTCCCCATTCGCCATTCGCGAGTTTCTTAAGCCTTGCCGCCCGAATCCTTGCGGGTCGCGTTGACCTGCATCTTGGCGTAGGTCGTCATCAGGCCGACCTCGTTCGACAGCGTCACCAGCTTGAAGCCCATGTTGATGGCGCGCGCCGCGCCTTCGGCGCCGCTGCAATGGATGCCCGGATTGAGGCCGCGCTTGCCGCACTCCTTGATGATCTTCTCGTAGATCGCGAGGATCTCGGGCTCGCTGCGGTCGAGCTTGGGTTCGAGGCCGTAGGAGAATCCGAGATCGGATGGCCCGATATAGACGCCGTCGATGCCTTCGACGTCGAGGATCGCTTCCATGTTCTCGACCGCGGTCTTGGTCTCCATCATCGGCAGCAGGATGGTGTCGGCATTCGCGGTCTTCTGATACGAGCCCGCGGTGCCGTACATGCCGGCGCGGATCGGGCCGTTGGAGCGCACGCCCTGCGGCGGATATTTGGAATAGGAGACCAGGTTCCTGGCTTCCTGCGGCGTGTTGACCATCGGGCAGATCACGCCATAGGCGCCGCCGTCGAGCACCTTGCCGATGATGCCGGGCTCGTTCCAGGGCACGCGGACCATCGGGGTCACGGGATGCTTGTCCATCGCCTGGAAGCACTGGACCATCGATAGATAGTCCTGCACGCCGTGCTGCATGTCGACGGTGACGCTGTCGAAGCCGCATTGCGCGATCATCTCGGCCGAGAAGCCGGAGGGAATTGCGAGCCACGCGTTGACCACGGCCTTGCCCGACTTCCAGATTTCCTTGACCTTGTTCGCCACGTTGCCTTCCTTCTTTGTTGTTTGGACCGTCGTCATTGCGAGCGACAGGGAGCAATCCAACATCCCTCGGCGGTGACACTCTGGATTGCCTCGGGGGCCGAGCCCTTCCCGATGGGCCGCACTTTGAGCGAAAAAAAGCGTGAATGTCCATGGCTATCGGCCGCGCGCGCGCGCATATCTGGCTTCACTCCTCGGCACTTGCCTCCTCGCCTGTCCCCAGCCCTGCGAGACTCTGTTCGAGCGCGCCTAGCATGTCCTGCAATTCGGCGAGCTTGCGTGCGCCAAAGCGCCGCGTGATCTCGGCATAGATCGCCTCCGAATTCGGCGCCACCGAGGCCATCAGCTTCACCCCCTCTTTCGAGATCGAGACCATGCTGCGGCGCTGGTCCGCCTTCGCGGTCTTGCGCTCGATCAGATTGCGCCCCTCGAGATCGCGCAGGATGCGTGACAGGCTCGGTCCGAGCAGGAAGGCGGTGCGCGCGAGTTCCGTAACCTCGACCGCTTCGATCGCCGCCAGCGCGCGCAGAATGCGCCATTGCTGCTCGGTCAAGCCGTGCTCGCGCAGCGAGGGGCGGAACTGCCGCATTACCGCTTCGCGGGCCCGCAGCAGCGACATCGGCAGCGAGCGCGAGAAATCGCGCATCGGCACCTGGCGCGCGGCAGGCGCGCTTCCGTTCGCTGGATCAGCCAGTCTCTTCACCATGACGCCCTTTCAAACCGCAATACGTTTGCAGTGCAGCAAGCCGAAATTGTGTTTGACGCATTCACTTAACATGTTAAGTATCTCCCGGCATCCCGATTTGTAAGATCACAATGGCGCTCTCCAACGACGATATCCAAGCTTGCGCGAGGCGTCTGCACCAGGCGGAGAAGACCCGCACGCAGATCAGGCAGCTCTCGCAGGACTTCCCTGGCATCACCATCGCTGATGCCTACGCGATTCAGAAGGCCTGGGTCGACGTCAAGATCGCCGAGGGCCGCATCGTCAAGGGCCACAAGATCGGCCTGACCTCGAAGGCGATGCAGAGCGCGCTCAATATCGACGAACCCGATTCCGGGGTGCTGCTCGACGACATGTTCTTTGCCGATGGCGGGCTGGTGCCGACCGAGCGCTTCATAGCGACGCGCGTGGAAGCCGAACTCGCCTTCGTCATGAGCAAGCGGCTTTCAGGCCCCGACTGCACGCTGTTCGACGTGCTCAATGCCACCGACTTCGTCGTGCCGGCACTGGAGATCCTGGATACGCGGATCGAGCGCGTCGATCCCAAGACGAAGGCGACGCGGAAGATTTTCGACACCATCGCCGACAATGCGGCCAATGCGGGCATCGTGCTCGGCGGACGGCCGATCCGCCCGCTCGACACCGATCTGCGCTGGATCGGCGCGCTCTGCTTCAGAAACGGACAGCTCGAGGAAACCGGCCTTGCCGCCGGCGTGCTCAATCATCCCGCGACCGCCGTTGCCTGGCTCGCCAACAAGATCGCGCCGCTCGGGCTCGCGCTGGAGCCCGGCCAGGTCGTGCTCGCCGGCTCCTTCATCCGGCCGATCGAGACCCGCAAGGGCGACACAATTCAAGCCGATTATGGCGCCTATGGCTCGGTGAGCTGCTACTTCGCGTAAAGCAATAAGACGACACAGGGAGTGAAGCTGCGATGCCGCATTTCACGATCGAATATTCGGCCAATCTCGACGGCCGTCTCGACATGAAGCTGGTGTGCGAGGTCGTGCGCAAGGCGGCGGTTGAGACCGGTATCTTCCCGCTCGGCGGCATCCGCGTGCGCGCCATCCGCTGCGAGCATTATGCGATTGCGGACGCACGACAGGACTACGGCTTTCTCGACATGGTGCTGCGCATCGGCGAGGGCCGCGATCTCAAGACGCGCCAGAAGGCCGGCGAACACGTCTTCCAGGCGCTCTCCCGCCATCTCGATCCCGTCTTCGCCGCCGGCAAGTTCGCTCTGTCGTTCGACATGCAGATCAACGACAAGGACACGAGCTGGAAGCGCAACAACATCCACGACGCCCTGAAAGCGGAAGCCGCCCATGGATAAGCCCAGCCCCAAAGCCGATGTGTTCCAGGCCAACTGCGACCGCGTCGCGCCGCTGTTGAAGCAGCTGCGTGCCGACGGAATCGGTCACATGATCGACGGCAAGACCGTTGCCTCGACCTCGGGCGAGACGTTCGAGACGAAATCGCCGGTCGATGGCACGACGCTCGCGAGCGTCGCGCGCGGCAGCGCCGAGGACATCGACCGCGCCGCAACGGCCGCTGCGCTCGCCTTCAAATCCTGGCGCGACATGGGTCCGGCGATGCGGAAGAAGCTGCTGCATCGCGTGGCCGACGCGATCGAGGACAATGCCGAGGACATCGCGGTGCTCGAATGCATCGACACCGGCCAGGCCTATCGCTTCATGGCCAAGGCCGCGATTCGCGCCGCCGAGAATTTCCGCTTCTTCGCTGACAAATGCGCGGAGGCGCGCGACGGCCTCAACACGCCGAGCGACGAGCACTGGAATGTCTCGACGCGCGTGCCGATCGGACCGGTCGGCGTGATCACGCCGTGGAACACCCCATTCATGCTCTCGACCTGGAAGATCGCCCCCGCCCTCGCCGCTGGCTGCACCGTCGTGCACAAGCCGGCCGAATGGTCGCCGGTCACCGCCGACATGCTGTCGAAGCTGGCCAAGCAGGCCGGTATTCCCGACGGCGTGCTCAACACCGTCCACGGCTTCGGCGAGGAAGCCGGCAAGGCGCTGACCGAGCATCCCGCCATCAAGGCGATCGGATTCGTCGGCGAGAGCGCGACCGGCTCGGCGATCATGGTCCAGGGCGCACCGACCCTGAAGCGCGTGCATTTCGAGCTTGGCGGCAAGAATCCGGTGATCGTGTTCGACGATGCCGATCTCGACCGCGCGCTCGATGCCGTGGTTTTCATGATCTACTCCCTCAACGGCGAGCGCTGCACGTCGTCGAGCCGACTCCTGGTTCAGGCCAGCATTGCGGACAAGTTCACCGAGAAGCTGACCGCGCGCGTGAAGGCGCTGAAGGTCGGCCATCCCCTCGATCCCGCCACCGAGATCGGACCGCTGATCCACGAGCGGCATCTGGCGAAGGTCTGCTCCTATTTCGACGTCGCGCGCCAGGACGGCGCGACGATCGCGGTCGGCGGCAAGGCCCATGACGGCCCGGGCGGCGGACATTATGTCGAGCCCACCCTGGTGACCGGCGCGCACGGCAAGATGCGCGTGGCGCAGGAGGAGGTGTTCGGCCCCTTCCTCACGGTGCTGCCGTTCAGGGACGAGGCCGACGCGATCGAGATCGCCAACGACATCCGCTATGGCCTGACCGGCTATGTCTGGACCAACGACGTCGGCCGCGCGTTGCGTGTCGCCGACGCGCTGGAGGCCGGCATGATCTGGCTGAACTCGGAAAACGTCCGCCATTTGCCGACGCCGTTCGGCGGCATGAAGGCGAGCGGCATCGGCCGCGACGGCGGTGATTATTCGTTCGACTTCTATATGGAAACCAAGCACGTCTCGCTGGCGCGGGGCACGCACAAGATTCAGAAGCTGGGCGTTTAGCGGCGGTGTCATTCCGGGGCGGCTCGAAGAGCCGAACCCGGAATCCATCGAGCAGCAGAGTTGGTGGATGAATGGATTCCGGGTTCGCGCTTCGCACGCCCCGGAATGACAGAATGAGGGGAAACGCACATGCCCGTACCGCAACACGTCTTCGAGCCGCCGTTCAACATCATCCGTTCCAGCCACGTCGTGCTCGACGTGACCGATCTGAAATTGAGCCGCGAGTTCTACGAGACCATTGTCGGCCTGCATGTCGAGGACGCCGACGACAAGGTCGTGTACTTGCGCGCCGCCGAGGAGCACCAGCATCACTCTCTGGTGCTGCGGAAGGCCGCGGTGCCGGCCTGTGCCCGGCTCGGCTTCAAGGTCGGCAATGACGGGGATCTCGACAAGGCCGCCGCCTTCCTCTCCGAGAACGGCCTCGGATACGCGTTCGTCGATCAGCCCTTCCAGGGCCGCACCCTGCAATTCACCGACCCCTTCGGCTTCCAGATCGAGCTCTATGCATCGATGGACCGGCGGCCGCATCTCTTGCGCCGTTACGACCTCTATCGGGGCTGCCATCCGCAGCGGCTGGATCATTTCAACGTCTTTGCCGCCGAGGTGCAGGACACCGTCGATTTCTATGCGCGGCTCGGCTTCCGCCTCACTGAATACGCCGAGGAGGATGGTCCGAACGGACGCATCGCCGCCGCCTGGATGCATCGCAAGGGCAACGTCCACGATTTTGCGATCACCAATGGCAAGGGCCCTCGCCTGCACCATTTCGCCTACTGGACGCCGACGGCGATGAACATCATCCATCTCTGCGACGTCATGGCTTCGCAAGGCTTCGTCAAGAACATCGAGCGTGGCCCGGGCCGCCACGGCATCTCGAATGCGTTCTTCCTTTACGTGCGCGACCCCGACGGGCATCGCCTCGAGCTCTACACCAGTGACTACTTCACCGGGGATCTCGACCACGAGCCGCTGCGCTGGTCGCTGCGCGATCCGCGCCGCCAGACGCTGTGGGGCGCGCCGGCCCCGCGCTCGTGGTTCGAGCAAGGTTCGCCTTTCTCAGGGCAAGCCGTGCGCGAGCCGAAATTCGTGGCCGACGTGCTGGTGGCGGACTGATGAAGCTGCCTCGTCTCGCCACCTATTCCGTCAAGGGTGATGTCAGCTATGGCGCCGTTCTGGAAGGCGGCATCGTCGATCTCTCCGCGCGTCACGCGAGAGACTATCCCACGCTGCGCGAGGTGATCGCTGCGGGCAAGCTCATCAGCCTTGCCGAAGAGGCCGCCGGCCGCAAACCGGATCACGCGCTCGGCGACATCACCTGGCTGCCGCCGGTGCCTGCGCCGGAGAAGATCATCTGCATCGGCGTCAACTATCCCGACCGCAATGCCGAGTACAAGGACGGCCAGGAGGCGCCGAAATATCCGAGCATGTTCATGCGCTCGCCCCGCTCCTTTGTCGGCCACGACACGCCGCTGGTGCGCCCGCGCGCCTCCGCGCAGCTCGACTATGAGGGCGAGATCGTGCTGGTGATCGGCAAGGAAGGCCGGCACATCCCGGAGAGCGCAGCGCTCGATCATATCGCCGCGCTCACGCTGTGCAACGAAGGCTCGGTGCGCGACTGGCTACGCCACGCCAAGTTCAACGTGACGCAGGGCAAGAACTTTGATTCCAGCGGCAGCCTGGGGCCGTGGCTGGTGCCCTACACGACGGAAGCGCAAATTGCGGACGTCAGGCTCACCACGCATGTCAACGGCGAGCTCAGGCAGGACGATCGCACCAGCCGGTTGATGTTTCCGTTCCGCTATCTCTTGAACTATATCTCGACCTTCGCAACCCTCGTCCCCGGCGATATCATCGTCACGGGCACGCCGACCGGCGCTGGTGCCCGGTTCGATCCGCCGCGTTACCTGAAGCCCGGGGACATCGTCGAAATCGAGGCCGAGGGCATCGGACGCTTGCGCAACGGTGTCGTCGACGAAGCCTGACCAACAATCGAAGTGGAATAGCCAGATGACCACCCTCACCGGCGGCGAAGCGATCGTAAGCGGGCTCGTCGCCCATGGCGTCGACACTGTGTTCGGCCTGCCCGGCGCGCAGGTCTACGGCCTGTTCGACGCCTTCCACCAGGCCCAGCTCAAGGTGATCGGCGCACGGCACGAGCAGGCCTGCGGCTACATGGCGTTCGGCTATGCCCGCTCCAGCGGCAGGCCCGGCGTGTTCAGCGTGGTGCCGGGCCCCGGCGTGCTCAATGCCAGCGCGGCGCTGCTCACCGCGTTCGGCTGCAACGAGCCGGTGCTGTGCGTCACCGGCCAGGTGCCGACGCAATTTCTGGGCAAGGGCCGCGGCCATCTGCACGAGATGCCGGACCAGCTCGCGACCTTGCGAACCTATGTGAAGTGGGCTGATCGAATCGAGTATCCCGGCAACGCGCCGACGGTCGTCGCGCGCGCCTTCCAGGAGATGATGTCGGGACGGCGTGGTCCGGCCTCGGTCGAGATGCCCTGGGACGTCTTCACCCAGCGCGCAGACACCGCCGCTGCCCGGATGCTGGAGCCCCTGCCCGCTCCGCAGCCCGATGCCGATCTCGTCAAGCAGGCCGCGGCGCTAATCAAGGCCAGCAAGGCGCCGATGATCTTCGTCGGCAGCGGCGCGATCGAGGCGGGCGAGGAGATCCTCGAGCTCGCCGAGATGATCGATGCGCCCGTGGTTGCTTTCCGCAGCGGCCGCGGCATCGTCTCCAACGCGCACGAGCTCGGCCTGACCATGGCAGCGGCCTACAAGCTGTGGCCGACAACCGATGTGATGATCGCGATCGGCACCCGCGCGGAACTGCCGGCGTCGGGCTTCCGCTGGCCCTTTCAGCCGAAGGGGCTGAAATCCATCCGGATCGACATCGATCCGGCCGAGATGCGCCGGCTCGCCTCCGATGTCTCCATCGTCGCCGACGCCAGGGACGGGACAGCCGATCTCGTCGCAGCCGTGAAGAGGGCCGGCTATTCCAAAAGCGGCACGCGGCGCCAGGAGATCCGCGAGGCCACGGCGACGGCGCAGGCGGAGATCCAGCGCATCCAGCCGCAGATGGCCTATCTCAACATCCTGCGCGAGGTGCTGCCCGCGAATGCGATCGTCACTGATGAACTGTCGCAATTCGGCTTCGCGTCCTGGTACGGCTTTCCGGTCTACCAGACGCGCACCTTCATCACCTCGGGCTATCAGGGCACGCTGGGCTCGGGTTTCCCGACCGCGCTTGGCGCCAAGGTCGCCAATCCCGACAAGCCCGTGGTGGCGATCACCGGCGACGGCGGCTTCATGTTCGGCGTGCAGGAGCTTGCCACCGCCGTTCAGTTCAACATCGGCGTGGTGACGCTGGTGTTCAACAACAACGCCTACGGCAACGTCCGCCGCGACCAGCGCGAACGTTTCGACGGCCGCGTGGTGGCGTCCGATCTCGTCAATCCGGACTTCGTCAAGCTCGCCGAGTCATTTGGCGTCGCGGCGGCGCGTGTCACCGCGCCGGATCAGTTCAAGGCCGCGATGGAGAAGGCGCTTAGCCACGGCGGGCCGTATCTGATTTCGGTGGAAGTGACGCGCGATTCGGAAGTCAGCCCCTGGGCGTTCATCCACCCGCCGAAGCCTTGAGCTCGACACCGGCCTGTAGCCGCGCGGCTGCGATCACCAGGAGGCCTGCACCTGCGACCGACCAGCAGGCGACCGGCGTCCAGTGCAACAGCGGCGCATATTCCGGCATCTTCTGCAGGCCGCCGGCGACCGCCGCCATGCGCGCAAACGTGCCAAACGCGAGTGCGGAGAAGACCAGCCCCGTCACCTTGCCTTCCGCGCCCGTCGAGCCGATCGCGAGCGCGGCCGAGATCGCGCTCATCAGCATGCAGCCCCACGCGGCGCCGGCGAGAAACTGCGCCGCGATCAGCGCGTTGAGGCTGCCGGCAAGCTCGGCCGCCGCGATCGCGACTGCGCCGAGCAATCCGGCGGCGCCCATCACGATCAGGCCGCCGCGATGCTTGACGACGAGGCTCGCCGGAAACATCGCGATGTTGAAGCCGATCCAGAATACCGGCATCAGCCATTGCAACTCGCCGGGGCTGGCGAACCGCAAGTAGGACGGTGCGCTGTTCATGGCGAAGTGCAGCTGGTAGCCGAGTGCGAGTGCGACCATCGCGACGATGAAGGCGATGGGCACCAGTCCGAGCGGCTTTGCTGCTTCGTCCGGCCGGGGCGGCACGGTGTCGCGCGCCACGTCATGCTCGATCCGCGACAGCCCGAGCGCCGTGAGCAGCAGCACGACGCTGGAGATCACGAACGGCAGCCGCGCATCGTGCTCGCGCAGCACGACGCCGAGATAGGGCGAGACCGCGCCTGCCACGCCGTAGCCGAGCATCGCAAGCGCCGCGAGGAACGGCACCTGCGGCTTGGCGCGATACTTGCCGAGCAAGGTCAGCGGCGGCGCGCGCAGCGCGGACGACGTAACCGACCAAACCACGATCAGTGCGATGAACCAGCCTTGCGCGGCCGCACCGGCTCCGGCGACGAAGGGCAGCGCCACGAACGCGGCGCAGGAGACGGCAGCCACGACCCCGACGAACAGGCCGAGCCTGCCGACATAAGGCGCGACCTTGTCGGCGGCGATACCCATTGCGGTGTCGGCAATGGTGAAGATCGCCTGATCCAGCATCAGAATGAAGATGACGGCGGACGGCGCAATGCCGACCTCGGCGGCAAGTTTCGGCAAGTAGACGACATAGGTCGTCCAGCCCAGCGTGAACACCAATTGCAACAGCGCCAGATAGAGACCGGTCCGGCGTGCCGTTCCCGTATCGCCCGAATGCTCCGTGGTCGTCATGGCGCCGCTTCCCCCTGACGCCAGCTTAGCGCAAGCAGGCCGGCGAGCAAACGCGTCACCGCGTTCTCCGGAACGTCAGATTGATCCGCTTCCGCCCGAGCAGCGCATGCTCGCCGTCGGCGAGCGGCGCGACACCGTGATAGGCCAGCCTGCTGGCCCCGCCCCAGACCACGACGTCGCCATGCACCAGCCGGAAACGGCGCGGTTTGTCGCTTCGCGCGAGCCCGCCGAACAGGAAGGTCGCTGGCAGTCCGAGCGAGACCGAGACGATCGGCGCGGAATAATCCAGCTCGTCCTTGTCCTGATGCAGCGACAGCCGCGTGCCGGGCTCGTACCGGTTGACGAGGCACGCATCGGGCGCGAAGTCTTTGAAGCCACCTTGCTCTGCCGCGCGGCGGGCGAGATCGCGCAGCACCGGCGGCATCGCCGGCCAAGGCGCGCCGGTGCGCGGATCGATGGGATCATAGCGATAGCCGGTATGATCGGTGATCCAGCCGCGCTCGCCGCAATTGGTCATCGCCACCGACATCAGATGGCCGCCGGGCGTCGTCATCCGCCGGAACGGCGACTGCGCCACGATCGCGCGGACCGCTTCGATCAACTCGCTCTCGATCGGCTTGACGAATCCGCGCAGCAGCACCGCGCCGTCCGCAATCTCCTCGCGCGACGGCTGCGTCTCGTCGACGCTGTCGAACAGATCAGCCGTCAATCGCAACACTCATTTGGCATCATGGAAGATCACACCCAGCGTGTGGCGCTGGCCGGACCTGATCCGGCTGACGCCATGGCGCATGTTAACGCGATAGGTGCCGCGTGTCCCCTGCACCGGACGATGATGCACGGCGAAAGCGACCGCATCACCTTGCGCCAGCGGTACCACTTCGGCGCGGGACTGCATACGCGGGCGCTGCTCGGTCAACACGAACTCGCCGCCGGTGAAGTCGCGTCCCGGCTCGGACAGGAGGATCGCAACCTGGATCGGGAATACGTGCTCGCCATAGAGGTCCTGGTGCAAGCAATTGTAGTCGCCGGCTTCATACTGCAGCAGCAGCGGCGTTGGCCGGGCCTGTCCCGCCTCGTGGCAGCGCTTCAGGAACGCTGCATGCGCGGTGGGATAGCGGATGTCGATGCCCATCGCCTCGTTCCAGCGGTTGGCGACGCCTTGAAGCTGCGCGTAGAGCGCCGGGCGGAGTTGCGCGATCAGATCGGGCAGCGGATAGGCGAAATACTTGTACTCGCCGCGACCGAAGCTGTGGCGGCCCATGACAATGCGACTGCGGAAGTGCGCATCGTCCGGGTAGAGCGCGGCGATAGCGCGGCATTGGTCGGGCGTCAGCAGGTTCTTCAGGACGGCGCAGCCCTGAGAGTCGAGTTCGCCGGTGATCTGAGGCCAGTCGAGGGCTTCGATGCGGGTGGCGCGATCGGTCGTCGGGCTTGCGGCCGAGATACGTTTCGCGGTTGCCATAGCGACATCCTATCTACATCCGTCATTCCGGGGCGCGACGCAGTCGCGAGCCCGGAATCCATTCCTCCACCGATTTGCTCCACGATGGATTCCGGGTTCGCGCCAAGAGGCGCGCCCCGGAATGACGAAGAGTGTTTGGCAGAACGCAACGGCTACGACCACCCGATTCCCGTAGGGAACCTAGCCCCGCACCGGCAGCGTCACGACGTCGTAGCCGTGCCTGATCGTGCGCTTCAGCACGGGGTCTTCCAGCTCGAAGTCGAAGCGCTCCGCAGGGCGGATGCCGCCCTTGGCGGCGAAGGTGCCGCCGAACATGGCGCAGCCGTCGGGGAATTTGCCCCCCTCGAAGCCGCGCGCGATCAGGTCGTTCACCGGCAGCATCGCATCGAGCGTGCCTTCCTGGTAGAGCACGCGCTCGCCGTTGATCGTGGCGAAGGAGCGCAAGATCATCTTGTCCCAATGGCCGATGACGTCTTCCAGCTCCCAGAGCGTCGAGGCGATCGGCTTGTCGCACATCTGCTTGGAGACGGTGACGTTGTAGGCCTCGACCTTGCGGTCGGTGTGGTCGGAGCCGCAGCCGACGAAGGTGCGGCCCTGCCAGCCTATCAGCACGAACTCGACCTCGCCGGAGGAATCACCGCCGGTGCATTCGATGCTGTCCTCCTGGGTCAGCCGCCGCGCCGATGCGCGATAGTAGATCGGCGTCGAGGCCGGCGGGGCAATGCCCATCTCCTGCAGCTCTTTGATATGCTTGTCGCGCGCAACGGGATCGCGGCCGGTCCAGCCGGCGATGACCATCTGGTCGATCGCCAGCGTCAGCGGCGTGGTGGTGTCCCGGGCATCGACGGTGAAAGTGAGATCAAACACGAATGACGGCCTCCATGCCGGCAGCAAGCTCGAAAATACGACGGTCCGATCCGCCCGCGCCCGCCAGCATCAGGCCGACGGGAATTTCGCCCTGGCGATGCGCGGGCAGCGAGATGGCGCAGCCGTCGATCATGTTGATCAGGGTGCAGTTGCGCAAGGCGCGCAGGTTCTCCCTGGTGAAGGCCTTGTCGTCGGCGAGATCGGCGATCTTCGGCGGCGTGTTCGCGGTGGTCGGCAGCACCAGCGCGTCATAGGGCGCGATGCGCGCGTTGACGCGGGCGATCAGCGAGCGGCGCTCGTTGAGGAGATCGATGTAATCGGCCGCGCTCTGCGCCTCGCCGCGCATGATCCGCACGGAGACGCGGGGATCGTAGACGTCGCCCTTCGCGTTGATGAGATAGCGATGCCAGGCGTAGCTCTCGGACGCGGCAAAGCCGCCCTTGGCGTTCATCGGGCCGATATCGTGGAACTCCGCCATCTCGATGCGCTCGATGATGGCACCATGATCGGACAGCGATTTCAGCGCTCGCTCGAAGGTATCAGCCACCTCTGTGTCGAGATCGTCGAGTGCGATCGTGGTCGGCACCGCAAGCCGCATGCCTTTCACGGGCCGCGGCTTCAGCGCCGTGATCGGCTCGTTGGCGAGCACGGCATCAAGTATGGCACAGCAACTGACCGATCGTGCCAGCGGCCCGATGCTGTCGAGCGAGAACGACAGCGGCACGGAGCCATCGAGCGGCACGCGCCGCTGCGTCGGTTTGTAGCCGACAATACCGTTGAAAGCCGCGGGAATCCGGCAGGAGCCGCCGGTGTCGGTGCCGAGTGCGCCATGCGCCATGCCGTCGAGCACGGAGACCGCAGCACCCGAGGACGAGCCGCCGGGCACGTGGCCTTCGGCACGGTTCCAGGCACCTTTCGGCGTGCCGTAATGCGGATTGATGCCGATGCCGGAATAGGCGAACTCGGTCATGTTGGTGCGCCCGATCACGACGAAGCCGGCCTTGCGCAAGCGCGCTACCGTCGCGGCATCCTGCTCGGCCGGCGGGGAATCGTCGAGCGCGCGCGAACCGGCGCGCGTCACCTGGCCCCTGATGTCGAACAGGTCCTTGATCGAGATCGGGATGCCGGCATAGCGCGACGGCGCCGCTTTGGCTTTGCGCAGGCCGTCCATCGCGTCGGCCGCCGCAAGCGCGGCCTCCTTGTCGACATGGATCAAGGCGCGCTGGCCTTCGCCTGAGGGATCGGCAATCCTGGCGATACAGGCCTCGACCAGCTTGCGGGCGGTGGTGCGGCCGCTTTCGAGGTCCTCGGCGAGCTTCGCCAGTGTCGGAAATTCGGGCATGTCTGTCTCACGGAATATTGTCGCGCGCAATCTATAGCGCTGCCTCAGTTCGACACAAGCATTGTGCGCATGATGGCATGCATGCGTATTGCTGGACCGTTGACGCCCCATGGTCGATTGTCGCATCAAGATCGAAACAGGCGGGCGTGAAGCCTGTTTCCTGGAGGAGCCGCCGAGATGGCCGAACCGCAGCGCGCGCGACCGAAACCGACGCCGGAGACCCAGCATTTCTGGGACGGCACGAAGGCAGGCGAATTGCGCCTGCAACGCTGCGACGCCTGCGCGCATGTCTACTTCCCGCCGCGCCCATTCTGCCCCTCCTGCGCCTCGCGCAAGGTTTCGATCTTCAAGGCGAGCGGCAAGGGCTTCCTCTACAGCTACGTGATCAACCACCGTCCCGCCGCGCCCGGCTTTACACCGCCTTACGCGATCGCGGTGGTCGAGCTCGACGAGGGGCCGCGCATGATGAGCAACATCGTCGACTGCCCGCAGACGCCGGAAGCGCTCGAACTCGACATGAAGCTGGAGGTCGCCTTCCAGGCACTCGACGACAAGATCACCCTCCCCGTCTTCCGTCCGGCGAAAGGGTAAGTCATGCGCAGCAACCAGGTTGCCGTCGTCGGCGCTGCCGAGACCACCGAGCTTGGCGTCATTCCCAACGCCTCGCAGCTTCAGCTTCACGCGGATGCCGCGCTCAACGCCATCGCGGATGCCGGGCTCAAGCTGTCCGACATCGACGGTTTTGCCACCGCGGTCGAGACGCCGCAGCAGGTCTGCCACTATCTCGGCATCAAGCCGACCTGGGTGGACGGCACCTCCGTCGGCGGCTGCTCCTTCATGCTGCACGTCCGCCATGCGGCCGCGGCGATCGAGGCCGGCCTGTGCAAGACCGTGCTGATCACCCATGCCGAGAGCGGCAAGTCGATGATCGGCAAGCTGCCGCGCTCGACGCCGGCCGACAGCCTCAACGGTCAGTTCGAGGCACCCTATGGCGTCTACGGTCCGCCCAGCATGTTTCCGATTCCCGTGCTGCGCTTCATGAAGACCTACGGCATCACGCATGAACAACTCGCCTCGGTCGCCGTGGTGCAGCGGGAATGGGCGGCGAAGAATCCGCGGGCTATGATGAAGGACCCGATCACCGTCGCCGACGTGCTCAGCTCGCGCATGATCGCCTATCCGTTTCGCCTGCTGCAGTGCTGCCTCGTCACCGACGGCGGCGGCGCGCTGATCCTGACCTCGGCCGACCGCGCCAGGGATTTTCCGAGGAAGCCCGTTTACATCATGGGCACCGGCGAGAGCGTGGAAACGCCGATGGTCAGCCAGATGGAGACCTTCAACTCCTCGCGCGCGTTCAAGACCGCGGGTCCACTGGCCTTTAGGGAGGCCGGCATCGCGCACAGGGACGTCGATCATCTCATGATCTACGATGCGTTTGCGCATCTCCCGCTCTTCGGCCTCGGCGACCTCGGCTTCATGCCGTATGAGGAGACCGGACAATTCATCGCGGACGGCAATACGCGGCCCGGCGGCAAGCTCCCGCTCAACACCAATGGCGGCGGATTGAGCTACATGCATTCGGGCATGTACGGCATGTATGCGCTCCAGGAGAGCGTGCGCCAGATGCGCGGGATCGCGCCGGCGCAAGTGCCGAATGCGAAAATTTCGGTGTGTCACGGCGTCGGCGGCATGTTCGCGGCGAGTGGCACGATCGTGTTTACGAACGAGAGGTAACTGACTGTCATTCCGGAGCGCGCGCAGCGCGAGCCCGGAATCCATCCGACCGCAACGACGGTAGCGGGATGGATTCCGGGTTCGTGCTTCACTCCGCCCCGGAATGACAGCGGAATTTGAAACGCATAGCGGAGAACCCACATGAGCAAATCACTGCAAGACAAGGTCATCATCGTCACCGGCGCAGGCCGCGGCATCGGGCGGGAGATCGCGCTGCTCTGCGCGGCCGAGGGTGCCAAGGTCGTCGTCAACGATCCCGGCGGCGCCGCCGACGGCGCCGGCTCGAACGCTGCGCCGGCCGAGGAGGTGGTCGAGGAGATCAAGAAGCGCGGCGGCACCGCGGTCGCCAATTTCGAATCGGTCGCCGAAGCCGTCCCCGCCAGCAAGATCGTGAAGACTGCGACCGATCATTTCGGCCGGCTCGACGGCGTCGTCAACAATGCCGGCATCCTGCGCGACATGATCTTCCACAAGATGAGCGTGGAGGCGTTCGAGGCCGTCATCAAGGTGCATCTGATGGGCTCGTTCTACGTCTCTCACGCCGCGGCGCGTATCTTCCGCGAGCAGGAGAGCGGCTCCTTCGTGCACTTCACCTCGACCTCCGGCCTGATCGGCAATTTCGGCCAGGCCAACTACGCCGCCGCCAAGCTCGGCATCGTCGGGCTCTCCAAGTCGATCGCGCTCGACATGGGCCGCTTCAACGTCCGCTCCAACTGCGTCTCGCCGTTCGCCTGGACGCGCATGATCGGGACCATCCCGACCGAGACCGAGGCCGAGAAGGCGCGCGTCGAGAAGATCAAGCAGATGGGACCTGAGAAGATCGCCCCGCTCTGCGGCTATCTGATCTCCGATTCCGCCAAGGACGTCACCGGCCAGATTTTCGGCGTGCGCATGAACGAGATCTTCCTGTTCAGCCAGAACCGCCCGATCCGTTCGGTGCAGCGGAGCGAAGGCTGGACTCCCCAGTCGATCGCCGAACACGGCATGCCCGCGCTGAAGGGCTCGTTCTACAAGCTCGACCGCTCGGCCGACATCTTCACCTGGGATCCGGTGTAAGCAGCACACTCTCTACGCGTCATGGCCGGGTTCGTCCCGGCCATCCACGCCTTGACCCACGGCACGAAGAACGTGGACGCCCGGGACAAGCCCGGGCATGACGTCGGGAATGGAGCGGCAACATCGCTCTCAATTACCCCGTATTCCGCAGCCCTGCCGAGATGCCGTTGATCGTCAACTGAATCCCGCGCAGCACCTGCTCGTCCGGGTTCTGCGCGCGATGCTCCTTCAAGAGCTCGACCTGAACGTGGTTGAGCGGATCGAGATAGGGGAAGCGGTGACGGACCGAGCGCTCCAGCAGCGGATTGCCCTGCAGCAGCCGGTCCTGGCCCATGATGTCGAGCAGCGTCTCGATGCAGGAATGCCATTCGCGGCGGATGCGGCCGAAGATCTTCTCGCGCAACGCCTCGTCCGGCACGAGCTCGGCATAGCGCGAGGCGATCGCGATCGAGCTTTTCGCCAGCACCATGTCCATGTTCGACAGCAGCATGCGGAAGAACGGCCATTCCTGGTAGAGCTCTTTCAGGAACGGCATCCCCTTGTCGGGATGATCCGCGATCCACTGCTCGACCGCGCTGCCGAAGCCGTACCAGCCCGGCAGCATCAGGCGGCATTGCGCCCAGGAGAACACCCACGGAATCGCGCGCAGATCCTCAATCGCGCGGGTCTTCTTGCGCGAGGCGGGGCGGCTGCCGATGTTCAGCGTCGCGATCTCGTTGATGACGGTCGAGGACCAGAAATACTCCACGAAGCCGTCGGTCTCGTAGACGAGGCCGCGATAGGCTTTGAAGGCGAGATTCGACAATTCGTCCATCGCGGTGAGATATTCGCGGCGCGGTGCGCTCTGGCGCGGATGCAGGAGACTTGCTTCGAGCGTCGCAGCCGCTAGGATCTCCAGATTGTTGCGGCCGACCTCGGCATTTGAATATTTCGACGAGATGATCTCGCCCTGCTCGGTGATGCGGATCTGGCCGTTCACCGCGCCGCCGGGTTGCGCGATGATGGCATCATAGCTCGGCCCGCCGCCACGGCCGACCGAACCGCCGCGGCCGTGAAACAGGCGCAGCCGCACATGATGCCGCTCGAACACCTCGACGAGACCGATCTCGGCCTTGTAAAGCTCCCAGCCCGAGGTGACGAAGCCGCCATCCTTGTTGCTGTCGGAATAGCCGAGCATGACCTCCTGCACGCTGCCGCGGCTGTCGACCAGACGCCGGTAATCGTGCAGCGACAGCATGCGGTCCATGATGCCGCTTGAGGCCTGCAGATCCTCGATGGTCTCGAACAGCGGTACGATGTTGATGGCGCTGCGCCCGGAGGGATGGACGAGACCGACCTCCTTCAGGAGCACCGCGACCTCGAGCATGTCGGACATGCCCTTGCACATCGAGATGATGCATTGGGGGATGGCGTCCGAGCCGAACTTCGCGTGCGCTTCCGCGGCGGCATGGAAGACGTTGAGCTCCCCCATGGTCTCGTCGCTGTACTTGACGAAGGGTGAGACCAGCGCGCGCGTCGAGCGCAGTTCGTTGGTGAGCAGCGAAATGCGGGCGTCCTCGCCGAGCGCGAGGTAGGACATGCCCGGGTTCGCGGCGTCCATCAGCTCGGCGATGGTGCGCTCGTGCACCGCCGAGTTCTGGCGGATGTCGAGCCGGGCGAGGTGAAAGCCGAAGCAATCCACCGCTCGCCTGAGCAGCCGCAACCGGCCGCGGGCAATGACGCGCGCGTTGTTGGAGATCAGCGAGCGGTGCAGCACGTCGAGATCGGCCTGCAACTCCTTCACGCTCTCGTAAGGCTTGCCCTTGCCGACCGGCCGGCGCGTGATCTCGACCTCGAGCTTCTCAGCCGTTGCGGTAAGGCGCGCATAGATGCCGGAGACCGCGAGGCGATAGGGCTCGCCGCTCCGGTGCGGCGAGGTATCCGGCGAGCGCTCCGCCAGGTTACGCAGCTCCTCGGAGACATCGGCCAGATGCGCCGCGATGGACAATTCCGAGCCGAGCACGTGCACTTCGTTCAGATAGAACTGCATGACGCGGCTCGACTGCAGCCGCAGCGTGCCGCGCATGACGTCGGCGGTGACGAAGGGGTTGCCGTCGCGGTCGCCGCCGATCCAGCTGCCCATGCGCAGGAACGAGGCAAGCTCGCCCGCCGCCTGCTCGCCGCCCTCGGCGAGCTTGTCTTCCAACGCATTGACGAGGCGCGGCACCTCGCGCAGGAAGGTGTAATCATAGAACGCCAGGCCGTTGGCGACCTCGTCGAGCACAGTGAGCTTGGTCCGGCGGAGCAGATTGGTCTGCCACAGCGTCAGCACCTCGCGGCGAAGCTGCTCGTCGCTGGCATCCGCCTCTTCCGCAGTCAGCGCGATGCGCTCGCGCCGATCCAGCAGCGCGGCCACCTCCATTTCGCGGTCCATCGTGCTCTTGCGGCGGACTTCGGTCGGGTGCGCGGTCAGTACGGGGCTGACGAGAGCGTCCTTGAAGAACGTCCTCAGTTCGGCCGCGCTCAAACCCGCATCCTTGGCATTCGCCAGCGTGCCCGCGAGCATCCCTGCCCCGCCGCTCCTCGAGGCGCTGCGTGCGCGCATCTGGCGGATGTTGTTGTGGTCCTCGGCGATGTTGGCAAGGTGCGAGAAATAGCTGAAGGCGCGCACGATCCGCAGGGTATCGGGGATCGACATGCCGTCCAGGATTTGCTCGAGCTCGCGGCGGGCGAGCCGGTCCTCGTCGCGGTGAAACCGGATCGAGGTCTGGCGAATGCGCTCGACCAGGTCGAATACAGCAGCGCCCTCCTGGTCGCGCACAGTGTCCCCGAGGATGCGCCCGAGCAGACGGATGTCATCCCGCAGCCGCGTCTCCGCTTCCGTGGCCTGGACGTCCTCGGGACGGTTGGGGCGCTGCTCGGCGCTATCGGATGGAATGGTCTGGAGGGACATGGCTCGCTCCTCTCGCAGAGCTCCCTGCGGCTCCCCGGCCTGTCGAGTGTGCGATATTTTTCTACCGCAACGCAAGATGAACTTGGGAGCGGTGCACACGGCCACTGCGCCGTGTCCCGGACCTGCTGCAATGCCTCCTAGCGTTGCTGCGCAGAGCCGACCCCGGAGCCGCACCGTTCGCGATGTGGGCCCCGGCTCTGCAGCGTGTCGCTAAGGAGTGCCGCGCTGCGTCCACGGCAGTAGAGCCGATCTCGGCAAGCACGCCTTCGCGGCCTCGCGGCGCGTTCCGCCCGAGCTTTGCTGTCCGTTTCGCCCCCATCGAGAACAAAGGGCGCAGGGAAGGCCGGGCGCCGCCGGCACCCAGGGTCCGCACGCGAAAGACGCACGCGGGGTGACCACAGGTGACGCCGGGACATTCCGGCCCTCCCTGCGCAATGGTTTTACGGCTTATGGCGTGCTCTCCCCGGGGAGCGATGCACTATTGCCCCCGTCGCCTTGCGGATCGCTGATGCGCGCACCCGGTCGGGCCGCGTCATCACCGCAAGCCTTGACGCACAGACCCGGGGCGTCAGGACCACACGCTTTTGCCGTCCGCGGACGTCCCTCCCCGGACAGTCGGAAGCTCGCGCGTGCTCGCCCCCAACGCCGAAAAGAAACGCTGTGACCACGCCGTGTCGTATCGCGGATCGCGATGGCTCACGAGGCTAGCCCGCCCTGCCATCCCGTCGCGCGCCGGCGCTACCGCGTCCACCGCATCCCGGCCACCGTATCGTGACGATCGCGAAACCTCCCTTTGACGGGCCGGGATGGAATGCGGTTTAGCCGAAACATCGAATTCGGTCAATCAGAATATTTCGCAGTGATGTCCCTTGACCATCATATGGCGTGTTTTGCCCGTCGGGTGGCGCGAGGCGTTGTGTGGGCAGCACCGACTGAGAACGCGTAGCGCGCAGGATGGGGCGAGCCTTGCGAAACCACCTACCTCGTCATCGACGGACGGATGGATGAGCTTCGCTGGCGCTCTACCCATCCTGCGAGCCAAGCACGCCTGCACAACCGATGCGTTAGTCACTGACGGGCGCTGCCATCGATCCACGTGGCACCGGCCGTTGCTCCGATTCGGCTTTCCGGATAAATTCCATCGAAAGCTCGGGGGAGCCCATCCAATGAGTGCGCCTTCATTTGATCAGAAAGCTTGGCTGGATCGCATCGGACATACAGGCTCGCTTCAACCAACTCTCGATACTCTGCACAGACTCATTTTTTCTCACTCTCATACGATTGCTTACGAATCTCTCGACATCATGCTCGGCAGAACGCCGAAGCTCGACATTGCTTCTCTGCATCAAAAGATGATTGTCGGCGGTCGGGGCGGCTACTGCCTCGAGCAGAACATGCTGTTCCGCGAAGGCCTCCGGTCGCTTGGCTACAATGTCACCAGTCTGCAAGGGCGGGTCGTGCGGGGCATGGCGATCGACGCGCCGCGCCCGGCGATCCATATGCTGCTCCAAGTGAACTTGCCCGAAGGTCCATATTTGGCAGATGTCGGCTTCGGCAATCTCGCGCCGACATCAGCCCTGCTGCTGCGTGAGCATGTCGAGCAGGATACGCCGCACGAGCCCATGCGCTTCATAGAGGTTGGCGGAGAACTCACGCTGCAGGCAAGGCTTCGAGACGAATGGGAGCATATTTATCGAGTGATCCCGTACCCGAAGTACGACGGCGAGTATGAGATCACGAACTGGTATACGGGCACGCACCCGGATGCGCCCTACCAGAGCAACATCATCGCGGCGCGCCCGGGCCCCAATCGAACACGCATCACTATATTCAATCGCCGCATCACCGTACGACATGCAACGGGAGAAGCGGAGAGACGCCAGGTGGCGGACGAGGCCGAGTTCCAAACCGTCCTGCGAGACCAGTTCGGACTCAACATGTCGGATGAAGAGATCCGAACCTGTATCGATGTCATGGAGCGCAAGGGCGAGAAGGGCGCCCCTCATCCGTTCTTCGCTTGACATACCCACAAATAAGCAAGGCGTGGAGATAGTTTTCTTATGCGCGCCGATGAGGTGCTCGAATGACTGAAGCCCGCTCCTGAATCCCGCTGGCTATACGCTTGCAATATTTCGCTCTGTTGGATTAGCAGGCGCCCTCTTCCTCCGATTCAAAATCGAACAGACGACTCCCGCCTCGGGTCATCAATGCTTAGGATGGGTTGAGCCCTTGCGAAAGCAATCTACTTCGTCATCGGCGGACGGATTGATGGGTTTCGCCTTTGCTCTACCCATCCTACGAACGGAGAACTGCCGCCGGAGTGGGTACGCGCCTCAGGCGGGCACGATCACCTTGCCGATCGGCCAGAGCGCGATGCCGGCGAGCTTAAGGTGGGCCCAGGCAAAGGGGATGCCGATGATGGTGATCGCGAGGGCCAGCGCAGTCAGGAGGTGGCCCAGCGCCAGCCACCAGCCGGCGAGCACGAACCAGATGATGTTGCCAATCAGCCCGAGCGGGCCGGTTCCGATATCGCTCATGCCGGTCACGTCGTAGCGGTTGACCGCTCGCGAGCCGAATGGCAGCAGCGTGTAGACGGCGATATTGAACGCCGCCCGCGCCCAGGGCAGGCCGATGATGGTGATGGCCATGATGATCGCAGCGATCAGCCAGCCGAACGCCATCCAGGCGCCGCCGATGAGGATCCAGAGGATGTTGAGGAGGATGGAAACGGGGGCCATGGGATGATCCGTTAGACGATGACGCCCTCTATATAGGATCTAAATCTGTCTCTGCTAAGACGGCAAGGTTAGCCCGGATGAACGAAGCGACATCCGGGACTTAACTCTCACCGTCCCGGGTATCGCTGCGCTCACCCGGGCTACCGCCCTTCAAATTTCGGCTCCCGCTTTTCCATGAACGCCTTCATGCCCTCGGCCATGTCCTGGGTTTTGAACAGCGGCAGCAGCTGGAGATAGACGTGGTGGACGTGGTCGTGGAAGGTCTCGTTGAGGCCCATCCGCATCATACGCTTGGAGGCCTGCACCGCAAGCGGTGCGTTGGCGGCGATCTCGCGGGCGATCGCGGTGGCACGGGTCATCAGCTCCGCGTCCGGTACGACCTCGTTGGCGAGGCCCCATTCGAGGCATTCGCGGGCACTGAGGGTGCGGCCGGTGAAGATCAGCTCGGACGCCTTGGCCCAGCCGAGCATGCGCGGCAGCAGCCAGGTGCCGCCGGATTCCGGCACCACGCCGCGCTTGACGAAGGCAGCGGCCAGTTTCGAGGACTCCGCCATGATGCGGATGTCGCAGCCGAGCGCGGTGTCCATGCCATAGCCGGCCGCGCCGCCGTTGACGGCGCAGATGGTCGGCTTGTCCATCGCCTGCAGGACTGTCGGCGGCGTGTTGCGGAGGTTGATCGTGGTTGGCGACGACGCGGCGCTGAGGCCGTTGCCGTCGCGCTCTTTGCGCAGATCGAGCCCGGCGCAGAACGCCCTGCCCTTGCCGGTGAGGATCACGACGCGGACGTCCTTGTCCTCGTTGGCTTCGGTGAGCAGCCGCGCCAGATCGTTCAGCATCGGCCCGGAGATGGTGTTCATGCGTTCCGGCGCGTTCAGCGTGATGGTCGCGATGTGATCGGCGATCTTGTAGAGGACTTCGTCGGTCGCAGCTGCCGCGTCGTTCATGGAGGTCCCTTCCCTGATCGTTTCTGTAGCCCGGATCAACGAAGCGACATCCGGGGCTCTACTCTCATATCGTCCCGGCTATCGCTGTCGCTCATCCGGGCAACGGACTGTCAGATCTTCCGACCCGCCTGCTCCCAATAGGGATCGCGCAGGCGGCGCTTGAATATCTTGCCGGAATCCTCGCGCGGCAGGCCGCTGCGGATCTCGATGTGCTTGGGCACCTTGTAGTCGGCGAGATGCGCCTTCAGCGCGGCACGAACGCCGGCGACCTCGAGCGTGACACCGGCTTGCGGCTCCACCACCGCCATGAGCGCCTCGCCGAATTCGGCGTCGGGGATGCCGAACACGGCGCAATCATGCACGCCGGAAACGGCATGCAGCACGGACTCGATCTCGGCCGGGTAGATGTTGACGCCGCCCGAGATCACCATGTCGCGCTTGCGATCGCAGATGAAGACGTAGCCGTCTTCGTCGATATAGCCGACATCGCCCGAGGTAATGAAGCCGTCGCGGTCGATCTCGGTACGCTTCTCCGGCTTGTTGTGGTAGGTGAAATCGGCCAGTTCGGCCATGCGGGAATAGATCTCGCCGATCTCGCCCACGCCGAGCAGGCGACCGTCCTCGCCGAGGAAGCGCAGCTCGGCGCCGGGCGAGATTTTGCCGACGGTGCCGGGCTTTTTCAACGCGTCCTCGGAGGTGGCGAAGGTGACCGCGCTGGATTCGGTCGAGCCGTAGAATTCATAGATCACCGGGCCCCACCATTCGATCATGGCGCGCTTGATCTCCGCCGGACACGGCGCGGCGGCGTGGATGACGTGGCGCAACGAGGAGACATCGTATCTCCTGCGCACCTCCTCCGGCAGCTTCATCAGGCGGATGAACATGGTGGGCACCATGAAGATGGTGTCGATCCTGTACCGTTCGATCGCTTCGAGAAATTCTTCCGCTTCGAAGCGCGGCATCAGCACCAAGGCGCCGCCGAGCTTGCCGGCGCGGATGCCGAATGAGTTCGGCGCGGAATGATAGAGGGGGCCCGGCAGCAATGCGCGGGCGCCGGGCTTCAGCCCATAGATCATCGCGCGCATGCGCTCGCCGGCCGCCTGCTGCTCCGGCGTCGGGGCATTGCGGCGGACACCCTTGGGATGGCCGGTCGTGCCGGACGTGTAGATCATGTTCATGGGCTGCGGCACCACCGGGCCGTCATAGGGCTGGTGCTGCGCGAGCCAGGATTCGAAATCGATCGCGAAGTCGGGCGTCGTCAGACGGTCTGGATCGATCCTGTAGTTGGACAGGATCTCCGGCGGCGTCGGAACGCTGAGCACGGTGACGCCCTCCGGAATCGCATCGCGCAAGGCGTGCAGCATGTCGGCATGTCCGATCAGCACCGACGTGCCAGTATCGTCCAGGATGTAGTTGATCTCTTCCGGCTTGAAATGCCAGTTGATCGGAACGCCATAGGCACCGAGCCGCATCGCGGCATAGGCCGCCTCCAGGAACGCGATGTCGTTGCGCATCAGCATGCAGACGCAATCGCCTGGCTTCACCCCGACCCTGGCGAGGCCGGAGGCGATGCGGTCGGCACGGGCTGCGACTTCGGTGTGGGTGCGGCGGCGATCGCCGGAGACGATGCCGAGGAAGTCGGACGTTTCGCTCATTTTTGCTTTTCTTTGGAGTTGTGATCGTCATTCCGGGGCGATGCGAAGCATCGAACCCGGAATCCATTTGGCGACGGAGCGTGCGGCTCGATGGATTCCGGGTCTGCGCCTCCGGCGTATCCCGGAATGACAGGAGGGCTAATCCGCATACTTCGCCGCGCGCTTCTCCAGATTGGACCGCACCGCCTCGGTCTGGTTCGGGCTGCCGATCAGCTTCTGCTGCTCGACTGATTCCGCGAGCAGCGCCGGACCCGGATCAACGGAGAGATTGTTGAGCAGCCGCTTGGCGGCGCGGATCGCATCGGGACTCTTGCCGGCGATCTCGCGCGCGGCTTCCAGTGCCGCGGCGCGCGGGTCGTCGCAGATGCGGGTGGCGAGGCCGTAGGTCATCGCCTCCTGCGCCGAGAAGATGCGGCCGGTGTAGGTGAGATCTCGCAGGATATCGTCGCGCACGAGGCTTGCCAGGATCGGGGTGCCCGCCATGTCAGGCACGAGGCCCCATTTGATCTCCATGATCGACATCCGCGCATCCGCCGAGAGGAAGCGCATGTCGGCGCCGAGCGAGAGCTGGAAGCCGCCGCCGAAGGCGACACCATGTACTGCTGCGATGACGGGCACCGGAAGCTGGCGCCAGCCCCACACCGCCTGTTGCGGGAAGTTGGCCTGGCCGTGCGTGCGCTTGGTGAGATCGCGATTTTCGCCACCCGGAATTCCGTTGCCGCCCTTCTCCTTCATGGCGGCAAAGCGCCCCATGTCGAGCCCGGCGCAGAAGGCTCGGCCCTCGCCTGAAAGCACGACGGCGCGCACGCCTTTGTCCTTCGAAAGCCGGTCTGTGGCGGCGACAAGCGCCTCGAACATCGCCTGATCCAGCGCGTTCATCTTGTCCGCGCGCACCAGGCGCACGTCGGCGACGCCTTCCGAGATCGAGATCGAGACGCGCTCTTCCATGGACGAATTCTCCCCGAGTTCTTGCCTGTTCTTGTTCAGTGCCGCTTTACAGGACGCCTGCAGCCGGATTTAGTCAATCGACCAATTAACTGACAATCCGTACGGGAGAAACAGCCATGTTCAAGGAAAATCTTCTGGCCGGACGGCGCATTCTCGTGACCGGCGGCGGAACCGGGCTCGGCAAGTCGATGGCGGCGCGCTTCCTCCAACTCGGCGCCGAGGTGCACATCTGCGGCCGGCGCAAGATCGTGTGCGACGAGACCGCGACCGAGCTGATGGCCGAGTATGGCGGCCGTGTCACCAGCCACGGCGTCGACATCCGCAACGCGCTCGCGGTCGAGGAGATGGTCGAGACCATCTTCCGCGACGGCGGTCTCACCGACCTCATCAACAACGCCGCCGGCAATTTCATCTCGCGCACCGAGGAGCTGTCGCCGCGCGGCTTCGACGCCGTCGCCAACATCGTCATGCACGGCACCTTCTACGTGACCCATGCGGTCGGCAAGCGCTGGATCGCGGACAAGCAGCCCGGCAACGTGGTGTCGATCACCACGACGTGGGTGCGCAACGGCTCGCCTTACGTGGTGCCGTCGGCGATGAGCAAATCGGCGATCCACGCCATGACGATGTCGCTCGCCACCGAATGGGGCCGCTACGGCATTCGCCTCAACACCATCGCGCCCGGCGAGATCCCGACCGAGGGCATGAGCAAGCGCATCAAGCCCGGCGACGAGGCCGGCGCGCGCACCAAGGCGATGAACCCGATGGGCCGCGTCGGAACCATGGAGGAACTGCAGAACGTCGCGGTGTTCCTGATCTCCGGCGGCTGCGACTGGATCAGCGGCGAGACCATCGCGATGGACGGTGCACAGGCGCTCGCGATGGGCGGCAATTTCTACCAGCTCCGCGACTGGAGCGACGACGACTGGAGAACCGCGCGCGAAAGCATCATGGCGCAGAACGAGAAGGATCGGGCGAAGCGGGGGTGATGGCGCGTTTGCAACGGCGAGGATGTGTGAGGGGTTAGCGCTGTCACCACGCCCTCGCGTGTCGTCCCCGCGAAGGCGGGGACCCATAGCCGCAGGGAGATGTGTGGCGCGCGGCTGGTAGCTCCGAATCTTCGCCAAATCCTTGCTGCGGCGTATGGGTCCCGGATCTGCGCGCGCTTATGGCGCGCTTGTCCGGGACGACAGTGTGTCCATCTCCACCTTGTCTTCACTCGCGGATGACGCCACACTCCCCGGCATAAAAACAAGACTCCACGGGAGAAACATGTCCACACAGCCATTGGCAACTCTCGCCGACATGGTGCGCGAACGCGCCAAGAGCCGCGGCAACGCCGTCGCCTACGAATTCGAAGGCCGCCTCACCAGCTTTGCCGAGTTCGATATCAAGACCAACAAGGTTGCCAATGCGCTTCTCGCAATGGGCGTCAGACACGGCGACCGCATTGCCTATCTCGGCAAGAACAGCGATCTCTATTTCGAGCTCTTGATGGGCGCGATGAAGGCCGGCGTCGTGATGGCGCCGGTGAATTGGCGGCTGGCGGGGCCCGAGGTCGCGTTCATCGTCGAAGACTGCAAGGCGCCGGTGCTGTTCGTCGGGCCGGAGTTCATTACACAGGTCCGCCAGATCAAGGACCAGCTGCCGGGCGTGCGCACGATCATCACCACCGAGGGCGGCGCGGCGGAGTGGCAGGATTTTGCGGCGTGGCGCGATGCGCAGAGCGGCGACGATCCCAAGGTGCCGATCGCTAGCCGCGACATCGCGATCCAGCTCTACACCTCGGGCACCACAGGCAAGCCGAAGGGCGCGATGCTGTCGCATGCCAATTTCCTCAACCTCGTGCAATCGGGCAATGCCGAGGACAAGCCGGAGTGGAACCGGTGGTCGACCGACGACGTGTCGCTGGTGGCCATGCCGGTCTTTCATATCGGCGGCTCGGGCTGGGGCGTGATGGGGCTCTATCACGGCGCCCGCGGCGTCATCGCGCGCGAATTCGATCCGACCAAGGTGCTGGATTTCTTCGAACAGTCGGGCATCACGAAACTGTTCATGGTGCCCGCGGCGATGCAGTTCGTGGTGCGGCAGCCGCGCGCCAGGACGGTCGATTTCTCGCGGCTGAAATACATGCTCTACGGTGCCTCGCCGATACCCGCGGCGCTGCTGAAGGAGTGCATCCAGGTCTTCAAATGCGGCTTCGTGCAGCTTTACGGCATGACCGAGACGACGGGCACGATCGTCGCGCTGCCGCCGGAGGATCACGTCGAAGGGCTGGAGCGGATGCGCTCGGCCGGCAAGGCGCTGCCGGGTGTCGAGATCGCGATTTTGGACGCCGAGGGCAAGCCACTGCCGCCCCGTGAGGTCGGCGAGATCGCGACGCGCTCGGGCTCCAACATGGCAGGCTATTGGAACCTGCCGGAGGCAACCGCCGCGACGCTGCGCGGCGACGGCTGGCTGCGCACGGGCGACGCCGGCTACATGGACGAGGACGGCTACCTCTATATCCACGACCGCATCAAGGACATGATCATCTCCGGCGGGGAGAACATCTACCCCGCCGAGGTCGAGAGCGCGCTGTGCGACCATCCTGACGTCGCGGAAGCCGCCGTGATCGGCGTGCCCGACGACAAATGGGGCGAAGCGGTGAAGGCCGTCGTGGTGATGAAGCCGGGCAAGCAGGCGAGCGTCACCGACATCATCAACTTCGCCCGGACGCGCATCGCCGGCTACAAGACGCCGAAGAGCGTGGAGTTTTTGCCGGCGCTGCCGCGGAATCCGTCAGGGAAGATCCTGCGGCGGCAGCTACGGGAGCCCTATTGGGCAGGGAAGGATCGCAGGGTGAATTAGCTCCAGCTCTCTCCGCACGGTCGTCCCGGGGGCGCGCGCAGCGCGAGCCCGGGACCCATAACCACAGGCAACAGTTTTGCGAAGACTCGGGGTTGCCGGCCAACCCCAAATTACTCCCTGGGGTTATGGGTCCCCGCCTTCGCGGGGACGACCGTGGGGAGACCTATGTGCAAGCCTCAATGCTTCCCCGGCCCCATATAGCCAAACAGGAATCCCGCCACTTTGCGCATCTGGATCTCCTCGCTGCCTTCGGTGATCCGGTAGCGGCGGTGGTGGCGGTAGATGTGCTCGAACGGCTTGTGGCGCGAATAGCCCATGCCGCCATGAACCTGCATGGCGCGGTCGGCGGATTCGCAGCAGAGGCGGTTTGCCCAATAGTTGCACATGGAGACGCGATCGGAGAGCGTCCGCTCGATCTGCTCCTCGGTGAGCTGGTCCATCTCCCAGGCGGTCTTGCGGATCAGAAGACGCAGCATCTCGGCTTGCGTGACGAGCTCGACCAGCGGGAACTGGATCGCCTGGTTTTCGGCGAGCGCCCTGCCGAACGGTTTTCGCTCGCGCGCGTATTTGACGCTCTCGTTGATGCAGTAGACTGCAGCCCCCAGCGAGCTCGCGGCCTGGCGGATGCGGTTCTGGTGCACGAAGCACTGCGCCAGCGACAGGCCGCGGCCGACCTCGCCGAACAGGGCGTCCTCGGCCACGAACACGTCGGTAAAACTGACACGGGGATGGTCGGTCGGCATGTTGAAGGTCCACATGTATTCCTCGACCTTCACGCCATGGCTTTTGGCCGGCACCAGGAAGCAGGTGATGCCGCGGGCATCGCCGTCATTACCGCTGGTGCGCGCGAACAGCGCGCAGTGGGTGGCGACGTGCATGCCGGTGGTCCACATCTTCTCGCCATTGATGATCCAGCCCTTGACGTTGTCGCGGGTCGCGGGCACCGCGCGCGTCTCCATGTGGGTCGCATCCGAGCCGTGATGCGGCTCCGTCAGTCCAAAAGTGATGCGGTACTTGCCCTTGATCGAGCCGTCGATCATCGCCTTCTGGTCGTCGCGGCCGTAGCGATCGAGCATGGTGACGACGGGGAAGTTGCCGACGATGGAATGCTCGTTCTGGAGGTCGTTGTGCAGGCCGAGACCCTTGGCGGCAAAATGCTCGCGGATCACGGCCATCCAGAGATTGGACCCGTCCTTGCCGCCATATTGCTTCGGCACCGGGAAGCGCAGATGCCCCGCGGCGTCCGCAAGGTCCTTCGCCTTCCGCAGCAGCGCCTCCCATTCGTGCCGCGGCAGGCCGCCATTCTCGAAATCGGTGCGCGCCCATTCGCGGCGATGATCGAAGAAGCGGATGTTGTCATCGGCCTCTTCCAGCGGCTTGATCTCGCGCTCGATGAAACGGTCGAGCTCTCCGAGATAGGCGACGAGATCGGCAGGCAATGAGAAATCCAAGGGTTCTCTCCCGGAATGATCTTGTTGTTTTGCGTCAAGGCGCTAGGCGCGCTTTTGCTTCACATGATTAAGCGGAGAAGAGTGCGCACAAGTCAAGCAACGCGAGGCGTGTCGGGCACGCAAGGCGCACCAGCGCAATTCGATGGTGTCGAACGGGACCCGCGCGCTACTATGCCGGCCAATATTCCTTCACGAGAAAATGCGGGGAGCACGCGATGGAGCTGAAATTCTCGAAGGTGGAACGCAAGGGGCCAATCACGATCGTGACGCTATCGCGTCCCGAGGTCTACAACGCGCTGCATACCGATGCGCATTTCGAGCTGCAAAAGGTGTTCGACGATTTTTCCGCGGACCCCGAGCAGTGGATCGCGATCGTCACCGGCAGCGGCGACAAGGCGTTCTGCGCCGGCAACGATCTGAAGTGGCAGGCAGCGGGAGGAAAGCGCGGCTGGGACAAGGGCGGCTTTGCCGGCCTCACCTCGCGCTTCGACTGCGACAAGCCGATCATCGCCGCGGTGAATGGTGTGGCGATGGGCGGCGGCTTCGAAATCGCACTGGCGTGTGACCTCATCATCGCCTCGGAGAACGCGACCTTCGCCCTGCCCGAGCCGCGCGTCGGCCTCGCGGCACTCGCCGGCGGCCTGCACCGGCTGCCGCGGCAGATCGGACTGAAGCGCGCGATGGGCATGATCCTGACCGCGCGCCATGTCAGCGCCAAGGAAGGCCTCGAGCTCGGCTTCGTCAACGAGGTGGCGCCGCAGGGTGAAGCGCTGACGGCCGCGCTGCGCTGGGCCGAGATGATCGGCAAGAACTCGCCGATGTCGATCCGCGCCTCGAAGCAGGCGATCCAGAAGGGGCTTGCCGTGTCGCTGGAACAGGCGATCGAGGAGCAGCGGGACTATCCGGCCGTGAAGGCAATGGTAGCCTCGCAGGACTACATCGAGGGGCCGAAGGCGTTCTCGGAGAAGCGGCCGCCGAAATGGGTGGGGAAGTGACCGCGCTTTGCGCGGTCATTCCGGGGCGCGCCGACAGGCGCGAGCCCGGAATCCATTGAGCGTCAGAGACGGTGGATGAATGGATTCCGGGCTCGTCGCTTCGCGACGCCCCGGAATGACGGGGAGAGAGCTAGCCTTCTCGGCCCAGCTCCCGCTTGTACGACGCGTAATTCGGCTGATCGACGGCGAGCTTGTCCATGGTGGTTGCCCACAGATGCCGGGCAAGGCCCGGTGTTGCGAGATCGACCTCGCCCTTCGCGATACGCTCCGCCAGCGCGCGATTGAGATCGGTCACCGAGCCGTCGATGCCGAGCAGCGCACGCAGGCGATCCACCTCCTTCGCATCACTCCCCTCCTCCCGCGTCAATTGCCGCGTCACGAGGTCCAGGATGTTGATGGCGACGCGCAGCTTGAAGGACTGGTGACCGGAAATCAGCGGCGTGATGTCGTTGCGGAGGAAGTCGGCGACTGCCTTCGTCAGTTCGACGGGTGTTGGCTCGTCCTGCATGTGTCAGCTCCCGCGCGGCGCCAGCAGCCGCAACAGATCGATTTCGGTCTCGGACGCGCGGCGGCCGATCATGGCGCGCTCCATGGAGTGATCCGGGCCTTCGCGAAAACGCTGCATCATGCCGCCGCACATGATGCCCCAGCGCAGCGTGCCCATCACCTCCCAGAATTTCACGCGTGACGGATCGACCTTGCGGCCCGCGGCCTCGTAGCCCGCGAACAGCTCTTCACGCGAGCCAAAGCCGCCGACGGGCTTGTCGATCTCCCCGAAACGCCAGGAGTTGACGCAGACCCAGCCGAGATCCTCCATGGGGTCGCCGAGATGGGCGAGTTCCCAATCGAGCACGGCACGGACCCCGTCGGCGCCGATGATCAGATTGCCGTTGCGGAAATCGCCGTGCACCAGCGTGGTCTCGGCTGACGGGCCGGGATCGTGGTCGCGCAACCAGCGCAGCGCCAACTCGAACACCGGCTTTGGCCAGTTCAGGCTGCGATAGTCACGCTCGAACTCGGAGATCTCCTGAGTTGCCCCGCGGCTGCGCAGCTCCGGCAGCTTGTCCTTTGGCAGTCGATGCAGGCCAGCGAGAATGCCGCCGATCTGGCGCGCGAGATGCGGCCGCGCCGCGGCATATTCGTCATCGCGAAGAATCTTGCGTGCAATGGTCTCGCCCTCGACCCGTTGCATGATGAAGCCGGTGCCGAGGTCGTCCTCCGGTCCGAGCACGTGCATCACGGACGGCGACGGCACGCCGGCCTCGTAAGCGAGCTGCATGAGTTGCGCTTCCGCCGCAAGACCCGCCGCGCGCGTCGGCGCAGCGCCATAGCCTTTCGGCGAGCGGCGCAGGATCGCACCGATCGGCCCATCGGGATGCACGACGTCGAAGCGCCAGGTTTCCTGGCTGGCGCCGCCGGACAGTTTTGCTGCGCCGCTGACGCCGGTCGCCCCCTTGCACCAGCGCCGGACGCTGCGCGAAAGCTCCGCCTCGATCATTTGCCTTTGAACTGCGCCGGCCGCTTCTCCAGGAACGCGCCGACGCCCTCGCGGAAATCCTGGGTGTCGCCGGCGCGAAGCTGGCACTGGAATTCGAGATTGAGCTGATCCTCGAAGGAATTTTCCGGGCTGTCCCAATAGAGCTTGCGGATCAGCGACAGCGCGATCGTCGGGCCACTGGCGAGATCGCGCGCAAGCTTCATCGCCTCCTCCATCAGCGCACCGTCATCGTAGACGCGGTTGACCAGACCCCATTCCAGCGCCTTCTCGGCCGGCAGCCGCTCGCCCATCAAGGACAGTTCGATCGAGCGCGCCCGGCCGATGAGGCGCGGCAGCAGCCAAGTGGAGCCGCAATCCGGCACGAGGCCGATGCGACGGAACGCCTGGAGGAAATACGAGGAACGCGCGCATAAAATCATGTCGCCGAGCAGCGCGAAGCTCATGCCGGCACCCGCCGCAGGACCGTTGACCGCGGTCACGATCGGGCAGTGCAGATTGCGGATACGGCGCAGGAAGGGATGAAAGCCGGTCTCCAGCGTCAGCCCGGCCTTGGTCTTCTTCGACTGGTTGTTGCGGCCCTGGAGGTTCGCGCCGGTGCAGAATGCCCGCCCCGCGCCGGTCAGCACGACGCAGCGCACCTCGTCCTTCTTCTCCTCGATCGCGTCGAGCGCTTCGGCGAGGCCACCCAGCATATCCACGGAGACCGCGTTCATCACCTCCTGATGGTCCAGCTTGAGGATCGCGACCGAACCGTCGAAATCGAGCGTGACGTGTTTGAACTGCATGGTTTCCTCGTGAGTTACCGGCCTTGAATCAGTTTCGCTGCCCGGAATTTGCTTTGGCGGCGAGCATATTTGATTTTTGGCGCGGTCTTGTCCATGGTGATCAGAGCATAGCAAGCAATCTTGCGCGCAGCTGCTAATGGGCCGCATGCCAGAAGGCTTGCCAAGAACTTGCCAAGAACTCGCCAATAACAGGAAACGCGCCATGAACCTTTTCGACCTCACCGGCCGCGTGGCCGTGATCACCGGCGGCAATGGCGGCATCGGCCTCGGCATCGCACAGGCGCTCGCAGGCCAGGGATGCAATGTCTCGATCTGGGGCCGTAATGCTGACAAGAACAAAGCTGCTGCCGCGAGCATGGCGGGGCTATCCGGCAAGGTCGACGCCCGCGTCTGCGACGTCACCGATCCGGCTTCGGTCAACGCAGCGATGAAGGCGACGCTCGATACGTTCGGCCGGGTCGATGGCTGCTTCGCCAATGCCGGCATCGGCGGCGGGGGCCGGCGTTCCTTCGTCGAGCGCACCGAGGAAGAATGGCGAACGATGTTTTCGACCAATCTCGACGGCGTATTCCACGCTTTCCAGGCCGCCGCGCGTCACATGACCGATCGCGCCAATGCGGGCGACCCGTTCGGCCGGCTGGTGGCGACCTCGAGTCTGGCCTCGATCTTCGGCACCGCGCGCAACGAGCATTATGCGGCGACCAAGGCCGCTATCAATGCGCTGGTGCGCGCGCTCGGCGTCGAACTGGCGCGCCATGGCGTCACCGCGAACGCGATCCTGCCCGGCTGGATCAAGAGCGACATGACGTCCGGTCTCATGGCGAACGACAAGTTCGTTGCCAACGTGATGCCGCGGATTCCGGTGCGGCGCTTCGGCGAGCCAAGCGATTTCGGCGGCATCGCCGTCTATCTGATGAGCAAGGCGTCGTCGTATCACACGGCCGACACGTTCGTGATCGACGGCGGCTATACCGCGTTCTGATGCCTCGCAGGGTGGACAAAGGCGCCCTTGCGCCGCGCCCACCACAGGCATTTTCCAATGTCGTGGTGGGCACGCTGCGCTTTGCCCACCCTCCGGCTCCTCGTATTGCAAGCGCAGAAGGGAATGGGCAAATGTTCTCGCACGTGATGATCGGCACCAACGATCTCGACAAGGCCAAGTCATTCTACGACAACCTTCTGAGCACGCTCGAAGTGCGACCAGCCAGGGTGGACGGCCACCGCATCTTCTACATCACCAAGACCGGCGTGTTCTCGGTGTCGAAGCCGATCAACGGCGAACCGGCGACCTGCGCGAACGGCGGCACCATCGGCTTTGCTGCCAACTCGCCCGAGCAGGTCGATGCCTGGCACGCGGCGGGTGTCGCGGCCGGCGCAAAATCGATCGAGGATCCGCCCGGTGTGCGGCAGGGCCCTGGCGGCAAGCTCTATCTGGCCTATCTGCGCGATCTCGACGGCAACAAGATCTGTGCGATGCATCGGATGCCGAACTGACAGGTGCGTGTCCCGGACGCGCTGCAACGCGACAGCGTTGCAGCGCCGAGCCGGGACCGAGGAAACCCTCAGCCAGGAGCGGCATGGCCCAGGCGCTGCGACGCAGCGCTAAAGGGCGCTGCGCCGCGTCCGGGGCGCGAGAGTTAGATCGCACGCAGCATCGCGCTTTAAACATTGTTTGATCTGCGCCCGCCCAAAAACCACACTCGCCCTTTGCGCTCGTCGCGTTTATTGTCGCGCCGACGCGGCTCAGCAACGGGAGGAACAATGACAAAACACACCTACATTCCCCGCACCACCAACTACACTCTCAATCCCGGCGACGAGCTCAACGATCTGCGCATGTCGGACCAGGTCCGACCGCTCTATGACCACGTCAAGAAATTCATTCGCGACACCGTCGAGCCGATGTCGATCGAGTTCGCCAAGGCCGGCGAGGGCAAGGAAGATCGCTGGAGCTTCACGCCGAAACAGCTCGAGGTGCTGGAGAAAGCCAAGAACAAGGCCAAGCAGGAAGGCCTCTGGAACTTCTTCCTGCCCGATGACGAAACCGGACAGGGCCTGAAGAATCTCGACTACGCCTATATCGCCTCCGAGCTCGGCAAGAGCCCGCTGGCTTCGGAGAGCATGAACTGCTCGGCACCCGACACCGGCAACATGGAGGTGCTGGAGCGCGTCGGCACCAAGGAGCAGAAGGAGAAGTGGCTGAAGCCGCTGCTCAACGGCGAGATCCGTTCGGCCTATGTCATGACCGAACCGAATGTCGCCTCCTCCGACGCCAAGAACATCTCGACGACGGCAAAGCTCGTCGGCGACGAATGGGTCATCAACGGCGAGAAATATTACATCTCCGGCGTCGGCGATCCCCGCTGCAAGATCCTCATCGTGATGGTCAAGACCAATCCGGATGCGGCGCCGAGCAAGCAGCAGTCGCAGATCCTGGTGCCGCGCGATACGCCCGGCGTCGAGGTGCTCGGCCCCATGTACGTGTTCGGCCAGGACCACGCCCCGCGTGGCCATATGCACATGCGCTTCAACAATGTGAGGGTCCCGAAGGAGAACATCCTGCTCGGCGAAGGCCGCGGCTTCGAGATCTCGCAGCTTCGTCTCGGCCCGGGCCGCATCCATCACTGCATGCGCACCATCGGAAAGGCCGAAAAGGCGCTGGACCTGATGGTGCAGCGTGGCCTCACCCGCGAAGCCTTCGGCAAGAAGATCGCTCATCTCGGCGGCAACATGCAGATCATCGCGCAGGCGCGCTGCGAGATCGAGGCAATGCGGCTGATGGTGCTGAAGGCCGCCAAGGCGATGGACGTCCTCGGCAACAAGGAGGCCCGCGTCTGGGTCTCCATGGTCAAGGCCATGGTGCCCGAACGCGCCTGCAAGATCATCGATCAGGCGATCCAGATGCACGGCGCCACCGGCATCTCGCACTGGACCCCGCTGGCCGAGATGTACCAGGACGTCCGCCATCTGCGCTTCGCCGACGGTCCGGACGAGGTGCACTGGATGGTGGTCGGACGCCACGAACTGAGCATGGCGTGATCTCAACTCGTCATGCGCGGGCTTGACCCGCGCATCCATCGAAGGAAGCATTTCTTCAGGATTGATGGATTGCCGGGTCAAGCCCGGCAATGACGGCTTGCCCAGGAGCCCCTATGGAATATGCCGCCAGCGACCTCACGCCTCGCGAGCGCTACAAGGTGCTGACCTCTTTCATCCTGCCACGGCCGATCGCCTGGGTGACCACGATCGGCCCGACCGGCGTCGTCAACGCCGCCCCCTTCAGCTTCTTCAACGCCTTCTGCGAGGATCCGCCGCTCTGCATGTTCGCGGTGAACCGCAAGCCAGACGGCCAGGACAAGGACACCTTCCTCAACATCCAGAGCACTGGCGAATTCGTGGTCAATATCGCCGATGAGCCGCTGGCGCGCGCCATGCACGAGTCTAGCGGCGATTTTCCGGCTGAGATCGGCGAGCCCGACTATCTCGGCCTGAAACTCGCACCGTCCAAGCGAATTGCCGTACCCCGGCTGGCCGATACGCCTTGGGCGATGGAGTGCAAGCTCTGGAAGCTGATCGACGTCAATGACGATCGCAAACTGATCATGGGCGAAGGCCTCCACTTCCACATCCGCGACGAGCTGTGGGACGACGAGGCCATGCGCGTGCACATGGACCGCTATCACCCGATCGGCCGCATGTTCGCCGACCGCTACTGCCGGACCGACGATCGCGTGGTGTTTCCAGGGGCGGAAGGCGTGAAGGCCAAATAGTCGAACCAGGGAGGCGAGATGATGCCCGAAACTTTTCGCGACAACGAGGAACGCGGTCGGTTCGAGCTCGACGTCGACGGGACGATCGCCTTCGTCACCTACCGCAAGACCGAGGGCGCGATCACGCTGGTGCACACCGAGGTGCCGCCGGAGCTCGGCGGCCGCGGCATCGGCTCGAAGCTCGGCCGCGCCACGCTGGATGCGGTACGGGCGCAGGGGCGCAAGCTCTCCGTCGAGTGCGACTTCATTTACAACTTCATGCGCAAGAATCCCGGCTATAACGATCTCTTGACGGATGAGAGGGATGCGCAGGCCGAGCCTGAGGCGAGCTATCGCGCCGGTTGCTTCTGCGGAGCGGTCGAGGTCGAAGTGAGCGGCAAGCCGATGTTTGCGGGATATTGCCATTGTGCCGACTGCCAGGCCTGGTCGGCGGCGCCGATCAATGCTTTCAGCCTTTGGAAGTCGGACGGTGTGCGCATCACCAAGGGCGAGGCAGAGCTCGGGACATTCAACAAGACCGAGCATTCCTATCGAAAGTTCTGCAGGCGCTGCGGCGGCCACGTCATGACCGAGCATCCGCGGATGCGGCTGACCGACGTGTACGCCAATCTGCTAAAGGGGTACCAGCACCAGCCGACGCTACATGCGAACTACGCGAGCAAGATGGTCTCGGTCAGAGACGGCCTGCCGAAATATGCTGACTTGCCGGCGGATCTCGGCGGCTCTGGCGAGATGCTGCCGGATTGATCGTAGGACGGATGAGCGAAGCGCAATCCGCCGAGCAATCTCCAAGGGATGGCGGATTACGCCTTCGGCTCATCCGCCCTACGCCTCTACGTCGCGGGCGCGATCTTGTCCTGGGTCTTGGTCTCGAAATCGGACGCGTCATGCCGCTCGTGGAGCTGGCTGGCGGGATCGCCGGAGACGCGGTTGACCATGCGGCCGCGTTTCACGGCGGGGCGCTGCGCGATCTGGTCGGTCCAGCGCTGTACGTTCTTGTAGTCCTGCACCGAGAGGAATTCGCCGGCGCCATAGACCAGTCCCTTGGCAAGCGCGCCGTACCACGGCCACACCGCCATGTCGGCGATCGTATACTCCTTGCCTGCGAGATATTCGTTGTCCGCGAGGCGCCGGTCGAGCACGTCGAGTTGGCGCTTGGTCTCCATCGCGAAGCGATCGATGGCGTATTCGATCTTGGTCGGCGCGTAGGCGTAGAAATGGCCGAAGCCGCCGCCGAGATAGGGCGCGCTGCCCATTTGCCAGAACAGCCAGGACATCGCCTCGGTGCGGGTCTTGACGTCCTCCGGCAGGAAGGCGCCGAATTTCTCGGCGAGGTAGAACAGGATCGAGCCGGACTCGAACACCCGGATCGGCTCCGGACCGGAGCGATCCATCAGCGCTGGAATCTTCGAGTTCGGGTTGATGGCGACGAAGCCGCTGCCGAACTGATCGCCGTTGCCGATCTTGATCAGCCAGGCGTCGTATTCGGCACCCTTGTGGCCGAGCGCCAGAAGCTCTTCCAGCATCACCGTGACCTTCACCCCGTTCGGCGTCGCCAGCGAATAGAGCTGGAGGGGATGCTTGCCGACCGGCAGTTCCTTGTCGTGGGTCGGGCCGGCGATGGGGCGGTTGATGCTGGCGAACTGCCCGCCATTCTCCTTGTTCCAGGTCCAGACCTTGGGCGGCACATAGGCGGGGGTGTCGGTCATGCGAGGGCTCCGGCGGAAAGATGCGCTTGCATTAATTAGCCCGGGAATGGCCAATGACAAGGGCACCGCAACGCATTGCCGGGCGAGGCTGCTTCACGTTTTGTCATGGCACCCCTTCCCCGCTGTCAATCCGGGGCGCCTGCAAGACGGCGCGGCCTGCGGATGGAGCCGACGCCTACACACAAGATGCCTCGCCGAATCCGGCATGTCATCGATCGGGTCGCGTCAGCTTGCTTCGCGACGAAAGCAGCGAGAACGCGCAGGCCGCCGGGAGGGAGCTATGAAATCGCCGATCTGCGACATGCTGGGCATCGAGTTCCCGCTACTGGCTTTCAGCCATTGCCGCGACGTCGTCGCCGCCGTCAGCCGGGCCGGCGGCTTCGGCGTGCTGGGTGCCACGGTGCACACACCTGATACGCTCGAACGCGAGCTGAAATGGATCGACGATCACGTCGACGGCAAGCCCTACGGCATCGACGTGCTGATTCCCGAGAACATCTCGACCGCGGGCGAGAAGGACGTCACCTGGAAGAGCCTCGAAGCGCGCGTGCCGCAGGAGCACCGCAGCTACACGCGCGATCTCCTGAGGAAGTACGACATCGAGCTGACCACGACTGAAGTGGACGCCAACCAGCCGCAGCCCTTCGACGGGAAGACGGCGCTCGAGCTGCTCGAGGTCGCGTTCAATCATCCGATCCGACTGATCGCCAATGCGCTCGGCGTGCCGCCGAAGGCAATGATCGAGATGGGCAAGAAAAACGGTGTGCCGGTCGCAGCGCTCGTCGGCGCCAAGGAGCACGCGCTGCGCCAGGTCGCGGCCGGTGTCGACATCCTCGTGGTGCAGGGCACCGAGGCCGGCGGCCATTGCGGCGAGGTCTCGACCATGGTGCTGGTGCCCGAGGTGATCAAGGCGATCAAGAACATCCGCGACGTGCCGGTGCTGGCGGCCGGCGGCATCATGACCGGTCGTCAGATGGCGGCCTGCATGGCGATGGGCGCGGCCGGCGCCTGGACCGGCTCGGTGTGGCTTGCGACGGTGGAGGCCGAGACCACCGAGATCTTTCGCGAGAAGATGATCGCGGCGTCCTCGCGCGACGCCGTGCGATCGAAGGGGCGCACGGGGAAGCCGGCGCGGCAGCTTCGCTCGGTCTGGACCGATGCCTGGGATCGCGCGCCGGACAGCCCGGGCGCGCTGCCGATGCCGCTGCAGAGCATCATCAGCCGCGATGCCTTCAACTCGATCGACCGGGCTGCCGCGAGCGGCAACGCGAGCGCGCGCGATCTCGTCAGCTATTTCGTCGGCCAGGGCGTCGGCCTGATCGACAGCGTGAAGTCCGCCGGCGCCGTGGTGCAGGAGTTCAAGGAAGATTTCGCCGAAGCCATCGAGCACATGAATGCGCTGGTGGCGGAGTGATACGCGGCCAGCGTGCTCGAAATCTGAAAACGTGAAGCAAAGAAGAAATGACCAATACCCAAGAAGACCGCATCCCCGTCATCGTCGGCGTCGGCGAGATCGTCGACCGTCCGAAGGAGATCACCGAGGGCCTCGAGCCGCTCGATCTGCTCGAACAGGCGCTGCGGCGCGCCGAGGCTGACGCCGGCGCAAAACTGCTCTGCCAGGTGCAATCGCTCGACGTCGTCAACTTCCTGAGTTGGCGCTATCGCGATCCGGAGCAGCTGCTGGCGCAGCGGCTCGGCATCTCGCCCGCACATTGCTATTACGGCCCCGTCGGCGGCGAGAGTCCAATCCGCTACATCCACGAAGCAGCCAAGCGCATTGCGCGCGGCGAATGCACCGTGGCCGCAGTCTGTGGCGCCGAGGCGCAGTCGACCGCGACCAAGGCGGAGCGTGCGGGCGTCAAGCTGCCATGGACCCCATTCGCCCATGACGTCGAGGAGCCCAAGCGCGGGGCGGCGTTTCAGAAGCCGCTGGCGGTGAAGCTCGGCGTGTTTCGCCCCGTCACGGTCTATCCCTTCTATGAGGCCGCCTCCGCCCCTCATTGGGGCCAGACGCCGCGCGAGGCGATGACCGAATCCGGCACGCTGTGGTCACGCTATTCGGTGGCCGCCGCGCAAAATCCCAATGCCTGGCTGAAGCGGCGCTATGCGCCTGAAGAGATCACGACGCCGACCGCGGACAATCGTTTGATCGCCTGGCCCTACAACAAGCTGATGGTCGCCAACCCCAGCGTCAACATGGGCGGCGCGCTGCTGCTCACCAGCCTCGCCAAGGCGCGTGCGGCGGGCATTGCGGAGGACAAATTAGTCTATCCGCTCGGTGGTGCCTCGGCTGAGGAGCCGCGCGACTATCTCTTGCGCGACCAGTTCTACGAAAGCCATCCGCAGAATGCGGTTCTGAAGTCCGTGATGGATCTCGCCGGCGGCGACGGCAAGAGGTTCGACGCGATCGAGCTCTACAGCTGCTTCCCCTGTGTGCCCAAGATGGCGCGGCGGACGCTCGGGCTTGGCGCCGACGTGCAGCCGACGGTGACGGGCGGCCTCACCTTTTTCGGCGCGCCGCTCAACACCTACATGACGCATGCCGCCTGCGCGATGGTGCGGCGTGTGCGCGACGGCGCCAGACTCGGCCTGCTCTACGGCCAGGGCGGCTTCGTCACCAAGCATCACGCGCTTGTGCTGTCGAAGACGGCGTCGCGTGAAGCGCTGGCGCAGGAGACCAGCGTGCAAGGCGAGGCGGACCGCAACAAGCGCGCGGTGCCGGAGTTCGTGACGGAGGCAAATGGCAAGGGCAAGGTGGAGAGCTTTACCGTGCTCTACGGCCGCGGCGGCGAGGTCGAGCATGGCGTGGCGATGCTGCGGACGCAGAACGATCGCCGCACGCTCGCGCGGATCCCGGCGAGCGATGGCGCGACGCTGGCGCATCTGCTGAATATGGATCGGACGCCGGTGGGATCGACTGGAGAAATCGCAATGGCGGCGGATGGCGTGCCGGAGTGGCGGGTGGCGTAGCTCGCGCTCGTGTCCCGGACGCGGTGCGGCGCGAAGTGCCGCCCCTCACCCCTTCGTCGGCTGCTTCTCCGACGCGGTCGCCGGCTTGGCCTTGGCGCCAACCACGCGCACTGCGTCCCCGTTGGAAAGGCCGTCCGGCGGCGCTGTGATGACGCGATCGTCCGCGGCGATGCCCGAGGCCAGCTCGATCTCGCGGCCGAGATCGCGGGCGATGGTCACGGGCTTGAACAGCACTCTGTCGTCCGGGCCGACGGTCGCGACACGCAGGCCGTTGCTGTTGAAGATCAGCGCGCTAGCGGGGATGCTGAGCGGCGCAGAGTCGCGCTGGAGATTCAACTTCACGCTGGCATAGCCGCCGGGCATCAGCTCGCCTGACGAATTATCGAGCCCGAGCTGCATGCGCGTGGTGCCGGAGGCGACGTCGACGGCCTGCGAGGAAGCTTCCACGGTCGCCTGGAAGGTCCGGTTCGGGTATTCGGGCAACGTGATGGTGGCCTTGGCGCCGATCTTGATCGCCGGGACATAGTTCTGGGGAACATTAACGTAGACGCGCAGCTTGGTGATATCGGAGATCACGAACATCGCCGGGCCCGAGCCGCCACCAGCATTGATCAGCGCGCCGACGTCGGTATCGCGCGCGGTCACGACGCCATCGAATGGTGCGGTGATCTTCTTGTAGCCGGCCAGTGCTTCCAGCCGCTCGACATTGGCCTTGCCCGAATTCACAGCAGCGTTCTTGTTGGAAAGATCGGCGGTGCGCTCGTCGATCTCCTGCGCCGAGACGAAGTTCGAGGCGACGAGCGTCTTACGCCGGTTCAGCGTCGCTTCCGACAGCCGGGCGCTGGCCTGCTGGCTGGCGAGGTCGGCGCGGGCCTGCAAGAGTTGCTGATCGAGGTCCGGCGCCTCGATCTCGGCGATCACCTGCCCTGCCTTGACGCGGGCGCCGATGTCTGCGTTCCAGCTCTTCAGGTAACCCGACACGCGCGCGAAGATCGGGGCGCGATAATAGGCCTCCAGCCGGCCCGGCAGATCGAGGGTGGCGTGGAGCGCCTTGGCGTTGGGCTGGGTTACCGCGACGCTGGGAATGGCCTGATCGTCGGTCCATTCCTTCAGCTTGGTGCCCTGCTCCTCGCGGGCGCGGATGCCGGTGCCGACCACAAGGCCTGCCGCAATCAGCGCCACCACGCCGAAGATGCCCAGTTTCCGGTGCGACACCGGGGAGCGGGGTTCAGTGGGCGACATGCGCGGTCTCCGATGGGGCGGCGGCTTTGGCGCCTTGTTTCTTGTGTACCATGCTGAACACCACGGGAACGAACATCAGCGTGGCGAAGGTTGCAAAGATCAGGCCGCCGATCACGGCGCGGCCGAGCGGCGCATTCTGCTCGCCGCCCTCGCCGAGCCCCAGGGCCATCGGCGCCATGCCGATGATCATGGCGAGCGCGGTCATCAACACGGGACGGAACCGGACGAAGCCGGCTTCGAGCGCGGCCGCGATGGGATCGCCGAGTTCCTCGTATCGTTCGCGGGCGAAGGAGATCACGAGCACGCTGTTTGCGGTGGCAACGCCCATGCACATGATGGCGCCAGTGAGCGCGGGTACTGACAGCGTCGTCTCGGTCATGAACAGCATCCAGACGATGCCGGCGAGCGCGGCCGGCAAAGCGGTGATGATCACGAACGGATCGGACCAGGACTGGAAGTTCACAACGATCAGGAAGTAGATCAGCACGACGGCACCCAGCAGGCCGAACAGCAGGCCGGTGAAGGCACTGTTCATGGTCTGCACTTGGCCGAGCAGCACCACGGAAGACCCCTTCGGCACCTCCTTGGCGGTGTTGGCTATCAGCTGACGGATGTCGGCGGCGACAGCGCCGAGATCGCGGCCTGTGGTCGTGGCAAAGATCTGCACCATCGACTGGATGTCGTATTGCGACACCACCGCGCTCGAGGTCGAACGCTTGATCTCGGCGATGCCGCCGAGGATCGGCGACTGCGAATTGCCGGCCGCGGTGATCGGCAGCGTCTGCAGCGCGCTGAGCGAATCGATCTGGTATTGCGGTGTCTGCATCACGATCGAGTAGGACACGCCGTTATCAGGGTTGAGGTAGTAGGTCGGCGCCACCTGCGAGGATCCGGCGAGATTGACCACGAGGCTGTTGGTGACGTCGCGCTCGGTCAGGCCGACATATTGCGCGCGGGTACGGTCGACGTCGATGTTGAAGGTCGGGTTGTTCGGCGATTGCTGGATACGCGCATCGGCAACGCCGGGAATCTTGCGGACCTTCGCCAGCAGGCTGTTGGCGTAGGCGAAGTTGGCGCTGAGATTGGCGCCGCGGATTTGCAGGTCGATCGGCGCCGGCGCGCCGAAGTTCAGGATCTGGCTGACGATGTCGGCCGGCAGGAACGCGAAGCTGACCCCGGGGAACAGGCGCGGCAGCTGCTCACGGAGCACCCTGACGTGCTCCTCTGTCGGCTTGTGGCCCTCCTTCAGCTTGATCTGAATGTCGCCGTCCTGCGGGCCGATCACGCCGGTGTTGTTGTAGGTCATGTTGATGCCGGAGATCGGCATGCCGATATTGTCGGTCATGGTTTCGATCTCACCCGGGATCAGCTTGCGCACCGCCTTCTGGATGTCCGCGAGCTGGTTGGCGGTCTCCTCGACGCGGGTGCCGACTTGCGTGCGGACATGCATCAGGATGTTGCCGGCATCGACCGCCGGAAAGAAATTGCGCCCGAGAAACGGCACCAGCGCGAAGGACGCGCCGACGACGCAGAGGAAGCCGATCACGAACACCGCGCGATGCGCCAGCGCAAGTCCAAGGAAATTATGGTAACCGCCGCGGATACGCTCGAACCGCGCCTCGAAGCCGCGCTGAAACCAGACGAAGGGATTGCGCGATTTCGGCGGCCCGCCTTCGTGATGGACGTGCGCCTTGAGCAGATAGTTCGCCATGGTCGGCACCAGCGTGCGCGATAGGATAAACGACCAGATCATCGCGAACATCACGGCTTCCGCCATCGGCACGAACAGGAAGCGCGCGACGCCACTCAGGAAGAACATCGGCACGAACACGATGCAGATGCACAGCAGCGACACGAAGGCCGGCGTCACGATCTGGTTGGCGCCGTCGAGTATCGACTGCTCGACCGGCTTGCCCTGCTCCAGATGGTAGTTGATGTTCTCGATCGTCACCGTGGCGTCGTCGACGAGGATGCCGACCGCGAGCGCAAGCCCGCCGAGCGTCATGATGTTCAGCGTCTCGCCGATCGCCGACAGCATGATGATGGCACCCAGCACCGACAGCGGGATCGACACCGCGATGATGATGGTCGAGCGCCAGCTGCCGAGGAACAGCAGGATCATGACGCTGGTGAGCAGCGCCGCGATCACACCTTCGAAGGCGACACCCTGGATTGCGCCGCGGACGAACACCGACTGATCGCCGATGAAGCCGATCTTCAGCGCGTCGGGCATCTGATCCTTGACGTCGATGACCTTCTGCTTGATGCCGGCGATGATGTCGAGCGTCGAGGTCGCGCCCGCTTTCAGCACCATCATCAGCACCGAGCGATTGCCGTCGACGTGGACAATGTTGGTCTGCGGCGGATTGCCGTCGCGGACGGTCGCAACGTCGCGCACATAGACCATGGCGCCATTGACGGTCTTGATCGGCAGATCGCCGAGCTCGTCGATCCGGAGCGGCGAGTTATTGAGCTGGATGTTGTACTCGAACTGACCGATCTTCTGGGTGCCGACCGGTGTGATCAGGTTCTGGGCGGCCAGCGCATTGGCGACGTCCTGGCCCGAGAGGCCGCGGGCCTGGAGCGCAGTGGGATCGAGGTCGATCTGGACCTGACGCTGCTTGCCACCGAAGGGGTACGGGATCGCCGCACCGGGCACGGTGACCAGGGGCGTGCGCAGCTGGTTGATGCCGATATCGGCGAGATTCTGTTCGGTGAGCCCCTCGCCTGACAGCGCGACCTGAATGATGGGCACGGTGGAAGCCGAATAGTTCAGGATCAAGGGCGGCGTCGCACCCGGCGGCATCTGCTTCAGCAGCGTCTGCGAGATCGCAGTGACCTGGGCGTTGGCGGTGCGGATGTCGACGTTCGGCTGAAAGAATATCTTGATGATGCCAAAGCCGTTGTACGAATTGGCTGTAATGTGCTCGATGTCGTTGACCGTCGTCGTCAGAGCACGCTGGAACGGCGTCGTGATGCGGCCGGACATCTGGTCGGGCGGCAGGCCGGTGTACTGCCAGACCACGCCGATCACGGGAATGCGAATGTCCGGGAAGATGTCGGTCGGCGTCCGCAGCGCCGCGAGCGGTCCGATGATCAGCAGCAGAAGCGCGAGCACGACGAAAGTATAGGGCCGGCTCAGGGCGATACGGACCAGTGCAATCATGCGCCAGGCAATTCCAGGTCAAACGAGAATGTGGAATCCGCCCCCCGGGCGATCCCCGTTCCCCTTTACCTGAGCACCGCCGGAAACGCTAACCTCCGGCAGACTTTCCGCCTTCACTTCCTTGCTACCGCACTGCGAAATCTACATCGCAGCCATGCGGCCGCTCCGCCTCACGCGGCGCGGACGGAGTTGAGGAACTTGCCGACCTCGAGCTTGAGACGGTTGGAATCGCGGGACAGCATCTGCGCCGCCGACAGCACCTGCGAGGACGCCGAGCCGGTTTCGGACGCGCCGCGCTGGACGTCGCCGACGTTGGACGAGACCTGCTGGGTGCCCTGGGCGGCCTGCTGAACGTTGCGGGCGATTTCCCGGGTGGCCGCGCCCTGCTGCTCCACGGCCGCCGCAATCGCCGCGGCGATTTCCGACAGACGCGCGATGGTGCCGCTGATCTCGCCGATGGCGCTGACTGAATCCTGCGTCGCCGCCTGAATGCCGCCGACCTGCTGGCCGATCTCGCCGGTGGCCTTGGCCGTCTGCTCGGCGAGCGCCTTGACCTCGGAGGCCACGACGGCGAAGCCGCGGCCGGCCTCGCCCGCCCGTGCCGCCTCGATCGTGGCATTGAGCGCCAGCAGATTGGTCTGGCCGGCGATCGCATTGATGAGCTCGACGACGTCGCCGATCCGGGATGCGGCCCGCGACAATTCGCTGACACGTTCGGTGGTGGCATGGGCCTGGCTGACCGCTTCGCTCGCGATCCGGGAGGAGTCCTGCACCTGACGGCCGATCTCGCGCACCGAGGACGACATCTCTTCGGCGGCCGACGCCACCGAGTGGACATTGGTGGATGCTGCTTCCGAGCCGGATGCGACCACTGTAGCCAGCTCCTGCGCCCGGCCCGCGGTCGAGGACAGCGTCGAGGCCGACGCCTCGAGCTCGGTCGCGGCCGACGAGACAGTCTCGACGATCTCTCCGATCGCGGCCTCGAATCCGTCCGCGAGTTTGGTCATATCGGCTTTGCGCTGCGTCTCGGCACGGCGCTGCACCGCCTGCACCTCGTCGCGGCTGAAGCGGATGATGGTCTGCACGGTCTGGAGGTTGCGCAGGGCCTCACCGATCTCGTCGTCACGCTCGATCACGATGCGGTTGTCGAGCTTGTCCTGCACCAGGTTGACCAGGGTCTCGTTGAGATGCTGCATTGGTCCCTGGATCGCGCGCATCGTGGCAAAGCCGGCGAAGCTGACGACGGCGGCGCCGACGACGGCCAGCAGCGACAGGATCAGGCCGGCCGAGCCGCTGGTAGAGAGCGTCGCACCGCCGATGCCGAGCGCAAGCATGAACAGCAGCTGGAGTGCCATCGTCGTGACGAGTCTCGCCTTCAGCGTGCCGGTGAAGACGCTGAACCGGTCGAGCCACGAGCGGCGGCGAATGATGCCGGCGTCGATGCGATAGCCATGCGGCTTCTTCTCGCGGATCGCAGCGTAGACCTGTTCGGCGAGCTTGCGCTGGTCGGCCGGCAGTCTTGTACGGATCGAGGTGTAACCCTTGACCTGACCGTTCTCGCGGATCGGAGAGGCCGTCGCGAGCACCCAGTAGAAGTCGCCGTTCTTGCGGCGGTTCTTCACCGCGCCGAGCCAGGGCTTGCCCGCCTTCAGCGTGTCCCAGAGGTTGTCGAACGCCTCGGGCGGCATGTCGGGGTGACGAACGATATTGTGCGGCTGGCCCATGAGTTCCGCCGACGTGAAGCCGGCGGCGGCGATGAAGTCCTCGTTGAAGTAGCTGAGCTTGCCCTTCAGATCGGTCCGCGAGACGATCAGCGTCTCGTCGCTAACCGGATACTCGACATCGGTAACAGGAAGATTCTTGCGCATCGGGGCTCCAAAGACCGCATTCAGGATGAAATTATTTCAATACGAGCCCTGCCACGCACCAGCCTGCTCTCTCCCAACTTTAGTAAATCCGATTTAACCATCGATGAAACGACTCGCCCGTAGGATTACGGGCGAGTCCTGAACACGCCAACTGCGGGCGGCGCCATGCCAGCCGGCAAGAACGAGACGAGCGGCGCTTTTGGCGCCGCTCGTGTTTTGATCGGACGAGGATCTGCGCCGCGCGGACGTTCTACGCCGCGCGGACGTTGGTCAGGAACTTGCTGACCTCGTTCTTCAATCGGCCGGAGTCGTTGGACAGCATCTGCGCCGCCGACAGCACCTGCGAAGAGGCGGTGCCTGTTTCGGTCGCGCCGCGCTGCACGTCGGTGATGTTGGAAGAGACCTGCTGGGTTCCATGCGCCGCCTGCTGGACGTTGCGGGCGATCTCCTGTGTCGCCGCACCCTGCTCTTCCACCGCGGCCGCGATCGCCGAGGAGATCTCCGACAGGCGTTCGATGGTCGAGGAGATCTCCTTGATGGCACCAACCGAGTCGTTGGTCGCCGCCTGGATGCCGGAGATCTGCTGCCCGATCTCGCCGGTCGCCTTCGCTGTCTGCTCGGCGAGCGCCTTGACCTCGGAGGCCACCACCGCAAAGCCGCGGCCGGCTTCACCGGCACGTGCGGCTTCGATGGTCGCGTTCAGCGCCAGAAGGTTGGTCTGGCCGGCAATGGTATTGATCAGCTCGACGACGTCGCCGATCCGGGCAGCCGCCTTGGACAGCTCGCTGACGCGCTCGGTGGTGGCGCGCGCCTGGCCGACGGCATCGCCCGCCATCCGCGCCGATTCCTGCACCTGACGGCTGATCTCGCCCACCGACGAGGCCATCTCCTCGGTCGCCGACGCCACCGATTGCACGTTGGTCGAGGCTTCCTCCGAGGCTCCGGCAACGGTGGTCGCCAGCCTCTGGGAGCGGTCGGCCGTCGAGGTCAGCGTCGAGGCGGAGGCCTCCAGCTGGGTCGAGGCCGACGACACGGTCTGGACGATCTCACCGATCATCGTCTCGAATTCGCGAGTGATGTCGTCGACCCGGCGGCCGCGCTCGATCTTGGCTTCGGCATCCGCGGCCGCAGCCTCGTCCGCCGCCTTCTTCGCGATCAGCGCCTCCTTGAAGATCTGGAGCACGTCGGCCATGGCGCCGATCTCCGTCTTCTCGCCGCGATGCGGGACTTCGGCCGAAAGGTCGCCCCGGCCCAGCGCCTGCATCGGCTCGGTGATGGAATTGATGCCGCTCGAGACGTCGCGGACGAGATAGAGGCTGAGACCAATGCCGATCACGACGGCGACGCCGAGAATGACCGACACCAGCATGAAGGCATAGGCGTAGCTGTCGGCGGCATCCAGAGCGGCCTGTTCGCCGCCCTTGGTGTTGAGCTCGATGTCCTTGTTCAGGATCTCATCGGCCTGAAGACCGATCTTGTTGACCGTCTTGCTGTTGAGCTCCTGCGCCTCTTGCGGCACCTTGCCGGCCTCCTTGCGCGACAGCGCCATGACCTCTTCGGTGCCCTTCTTGTAATCGTCCCAGAGCTTGGACCATTGGCCGTAGAGTGCCCGCTCTTCCGCAGAGGTGATCATCGGTTCGTACCTGGCCCGCACCTTGGCGAGCGCCTCTATCACGGTGGCGGCGGTCTTCTCCGTCGCGAGCTTGTCCTCCAGGGTCGGGGCCAGCATGTGCTGACGAACCACGTTGCGATACGTGATGACGCTGGCGCGCAGATCCCCGATCACCCGCACGCTGGGCATCCAGTTCGTGGTGATGTCGACGGTGTTCGCGTTCATCGACCGCATCTTCGTGATGGCGAGCAGGCCCATGCCGGTCATCGCGACCAGCAGGAACGCCACGACGCTGATGATCTTGGCGCGAATGGAGATATTGGCGAGCATTATCGGGTCTCTTTGTGCTGGAGCCGGCGCGCGTCCGGGAATACGAATCAATCAAAGGGAGCAGCGCCGACATCCCACACCAGAGCACCTGAGCAGACGTTAACTACGACTCCGTACGAGTACGGAAGCCAGAAAGAAATGAATGGGGGCCTAAGAATGCCCTGCGCTCAGCGCATGAGCCCAAGCGCATCGGAGAAGAACTCAGCGCCGCCGAAATTTCCCGACTTCAGCGCAAGCAACATCTGGCCCGCCTCCGCACCGACCGCGCGCAGCACCGGGACGCCCGCCGCAATTTCTACTCCTACGAGAAATCCGGGAATCTTCAGCCGGTCGACCACGGCGCCCGAGGTTTCACCACCGGCAACGATCAGGCGCCGAACGCCCGCCTGGACCAGGCCTTCGGCAATGTCGGCCATGGCCTGCTCGATGGCATGCCCGGCGGCGTCGCGGCCGTGGCGCGCCTGAACGGCGGCAACGGCTTCCGGTGTCGCGCTCGAGGCGATCAGAACGGGACCATCCGCCAGCCGAGGCCGGGCCCAGGCGAGCGCGCGCTGCGCTTCGCCAGTACCTGCAACGACCTGCTCCGGGTCGAGATGTAACACCGGCATGACACGTTCGGCATTGGCGATCTGCTGAAGCGTCGCCTGCGAACAGCTTCCGGCAAGACATGCTGCTGGCCCGCCGACGGCAGCTCCGGACTCGCTGCTCGCGGCGGCGGGCTTGACCTTTCCGGTCGACACCAGCGCCCGCGCGAGGCCGAGGCCGATGCCGGACGCACCGACCGACAAGCGATGTTCGCCGGCCACGAAGCCGATGGTTTCGAGGTCGCGGTCGAACACGGCGTCGATGATGGCCGCGCCGATGCCCTTGCCCGCAAGCTCCGCCAGCCGCGCTCGCACCGCATCGGCGCCGCGCGTGACGGCGGCGAGGTCGACGAGGCCGATCTGCGTCTTGCTCTGGCGCGCCAGCACGCGCACCAGATTGGAGTCCCGCATCGGGTTGAGCGGATGGTCCTTCAGCGGGCTCTCGTTGAGCGGGACGGCGCCGACGAACAAATTGCCCTGGTACACGGTGCGACCGGTCTCGGGGAATGCGGGCGTCACCAGCACGTTCGCCTCGCCGCAATCGGCGCGCAGCGCGTCCATCACGGGGCCGATATTGCCGGCGTCGGTGGAATCGAAAGTCGAGCAGATCTTGAACAGGACATGGCGCGCGCCACGGCTGTGCAGCCATTTGTCTGCCGCGCGCGAACGCGTGACGGCAAGGCCGGCCTCGATCGAGCGGCTCTTCAGCGACACCACGACGGCGTCGACCTCGGGCAATGACAGATCGTCCGCCGGCACGCCGATGGTCTGCACGGTGCGCAGGCCCGCGCGCGTCAGCGTGTTGGCGAGATCGGACGCGCCGGTGTAATCGTCGGCGATGCAGCCCAACGCAAGTGTCACGGCTTCACTCCTGCGTAAGGCTTGAACCAGGCAAGGCCGTCGGTGGTCTTGCCGCGCGGGTTGTATTCGCAGCCGACGAAGCCGGTATAGCCGAGGCGGTCGAGCTCAGTGAACAGGAAAGGGTAGTTCAACTCCTCGCCGTCGGGCTCGTTGCGCGAGGGAATGCTGGCGATCTGGATGTGGCCGATGACCGGCATCATCTCGCGCAGACGCATGGTGACGTCGCCATGGATGATCTGGCAGTGATAAATGTCGAACTGGAGTTTCAGGTTCGCAAGCCGCAGTTCCTGGATCAGGTCGCGCGCGAAACCGAAATCGTTCAGGAAGTAGCCGGGCACGTTGCGGGCGTTGATCGGCTCGATCACGATGTCGATGCCGTGGGGGGCGAAGAATTCGGCGGCCCACGCGACCGATTTGTAGAAGGCCTCGATCGCGACGCGCTCACCGCGGTTGGCGATGCCGGCCATCAAATGCAGGCGCTTGACGCCGGTCGCCTTCGCATAAGGCAGCGCGGTCTCCAGGCTCGCCTTGAGATCGGAGAAGCGCGAGGGGAGCGCGGCGAAGCCCTTCTCGCCGGCATTCCAGTCGCCCGGCGGCAGGTTGAACAGCGCCTGGGTCAGCCCGTTGCGCTCGAGCCGCTCGCCGACCGCCGCCGCCGGATGATCGTAGGGAAAAAGAAACTCGACCGCGGTGAAACCGGCCTGCGCGGCGGCATCGAAGCGATCGAGGAACGGCACCTCGGTGAACATCATCGAGAGATTGGCGGCAAAACGCGGCATCGGAGTTCCCCTTACTTGTCGCCGGGCAGCTTGACGCCGGTGACCTGCGCATACATCCGCGCCACCGACGCATCATCGTCGCGGCCCATGCCGGCGGCCGAGGTCATCAGGAACATCTGGAGCGCTGCGGCCGAGACCGGCACGGGGAATCGGGCACTGCGCGCCATGTCCTGGATGATGCCGAGATCCTTGACGAAGATTTCGACTGCGCTGCGCGGCGTGTAATCACCGTCGAGCACGTGAGGCATGCGGTTCTCGAACATCCAGGAATTGCCGGCGGAGGCCGTGATCACCTCGTAGACCTTGCGGATGTCGAGGCCCTGCTTGGCCGCGAATGCCATGGCTTCGCTGGCGGCGGCGATGTGCACGCCGGCGAGCAACTGATTGATCATCTTGAATGCCGCGCCCTGCCCGGCGGCATCTCCGAGCTCGTAGAGCTTTGCGGCCATGGCGTCGAGGGCGGGGCGCGCTTTCACAAACGCGGCGGGACTGCCGGAGGCGAGAATCGTCAGCTCTCCCTGTGCGGCGCGCTGCGCCCCACCGGAGATCGGCGCATCCAGATAATGCCGGCCTGTCGCCTCCAGCTGCTTGGCGAGGCGCCGCGCCACATCCGGATCCATGGTCGCCGAGGATATGAAGACGCTGTCCTTCGGCATGGTCTCGGCGGCACCATCCTTGCCGAACAGGATCGTCTCGGTCTGCGCGGCGTTGACGACGACGCTGACGACGATATCGGCCTCCTTGGCCGCCTCGGCCGGCGTCTTGGCGCCCGCGCCGCCATCCTTCACGAACCGCGCCACTGCGTCAGCCGAAACATCGCAGCCGGTGACGTTATGGCCGGCACGCTTCAGCGAGGTCGCCATGCCGTATCCCATCGAGCCGAGGCCGACGATGGCGATGTGCTGTTTTTGAGACGTGGAGGCGGACATATGCAACTGACCCTTGCGACGTTTCCCGGACGGCCGGCCTTCGCGGCGGCTCGGCGAACCGATAACACGGCTTGGCCGCGCTGCCAAAGCGTGAGACAAGCGGACATGACGGCCATGAGGACTGAAAACAGCAACGAGACCCGGCTGCGCGAGGACGTTTGCCGCTTCGGACGGTCCCTGTTCGAGCGCGGGCTGACGCCAGGCTCCTCCGGCAATATCAGCGTCAGGCTGGATGGCGGCGGCTGGCTGGTGACGCCGACCAATGCCTCGCTCGGCTTCCTCGATCCCGCAAAGCTGTCGCGGCTGGACGATCAGGGCCGGCTGGTCTCGGGCGATGCGCCGACCAAGGAAGTTCCGCTGCACAATGCGCTCTACGACACGCGCGGCAGCGCGCGCGCAATCGTGCATCTCCACTCCACGCATTCGGTCGCGCTCTCGATGCTGCCCGAGATCGACCCGCGCGCCGCGCTGCCGCCGATGACGGCCTATTACCTGATGAAATGCGGCGCCACTGCGCTCGTGCCCTATTATCGCCCCGGCGATCCCGCGGTCGCGGACGCGATCAAGGGACTGGCAGGAAAATATTCATCGGTGCTGCTCGCCAATCACGGTCCTGTCGTCGCCGGCGACACGCTGGAAGCCGCGGTGTTCGCGACCGAAGAGCTGGAGGAGACGGCGAAGGTGTACCTGCTGCTGCGCGGGATGAACCCGCGCTATCTGTCGCCGGAGCAGGTGCAGGATCTGGTGAAGGTGTTCGGGGTCGCGCTGCCGGAACACGGGCACGGGCATTAGCGCCACATGCACCGGCGTCATCCTGAGGTGCGAGCCTTGCGATGCAATTGCATCGCAAGGTGAAGCCTCGAAGGATGGGCTACGGACGCTCGCAGCGCATCCTTCGAGGCGCGCGAAGGGCGCGCACCTCAGGATGACGGCAGAGTATGCCGTGGCAATCTAGCTACAGCCCCAGATACGCCTTGCGCACATCCGGATTGCCCTTGATCTCGCTCGCTGCGCCCTGCATCAGCACGCGGCCGGTTTGCAGGATGTAGGCGCGGTCGGCGATCTCGAGGCACTCGGCCATGCGCTGCTCGACGATCAGCACGGTCATGCCGGAGTCGCGGATGAGCTTTACGGCTTGAAAGATCTCGTCGACGAGCTTCGGCATGATGCCCTGCGACGGCTCGTCCAGCATCAACAGCCGCGGGCGTGTCATCAGCGCGCGGCCGATCGCGAGCATCTGCTGCTCGCCGCCAGAAAGCGTCTCGGCGCGCTGCTCCAAACGTTCCTGGAGACGTGGGAACAGCTTGAAGACGAGATCGAGCGGCTCTTCGCGGTTTGCCTCGCTTCGGTAGAGGTAGCTGCCGAGGCGGAGATTGTCGCGCACCGACAGGCGTGGAAACAGGCGGCGGTTCTCCGGGACATAGGCGATGCCGGTCGCTGTGATGTGATGCTGCGCCATGCCGTCGAGGCGCTTGCCGTCGAACGTCACCGTGCCCGAACGCGGGCGCTCGGCACCGGCGATGGATTTGAGCAGCGTCGACTTGCCCGCGCCGTTGGCACCGGCCACGCAGACGATCTCGCCCTTCTGGACCTCGATCGAGACCGCGGAGATCGCGACCAGGCCCTGATAGGCGGTCGTGACTTCACGCACGCTGAGCATGACGATCTCCCAGATATGCGCTGATCACCTTGGGATCGCGGACGACATCGGCGGGTTTGCCCTCGACCAGCACCTTGCCGAGGTCGAGCACGATGGCGCGGTCGACCAGCGGCATCACGATCTCCATGACATGCTCGACCATCAGCACGGTGATGCCGGCATCGCGCACCTTGCGCACAAGTGCGACACCGGTCTGCGCCTCGGTCGGCGTCAGGCCGGTGAGGACTTCGTCGAGCAGCAACAGCTTCGGCTCGGTCGCGAGCGCACGGGCGACTTCGAGGCGGCGCTTCTCGGCCGGCACGAGGTCGCTTGCGAGCACGTCGGCGCGCGCCGCAAGGCCGGTGAACTCCAGCACCTCATGCGCCTTGCGGCGGGCCTCACGCATCACCGTGTTGCGCACGAGCGCACCGACGATGACGTTGTCGATCACGGTCATGGTCTCAAAGCTCTTGACCACCTGGAAGGTACGACCGATGCCGCGTTGGCAACGCTGGGCCGCCGGCATGCGGGTGACGTCCTCGCCATCGAACAGAATCGAGCCTTGGGTGGGCGGCAGCACGCCGGCGATCAGGTTGAACAGCGTCGACTTGCCGGCACCGTTGGGACCGATCAGGCCGACGATCTCGCCGCGGCCGACCGAAATCGAGACGTCGCTGTTGGCGACGAGGCCGCCGAAGCGTTGCCAGACCCCGCGGGTTTCGAGAAGCGGCGTCATCGTGCGGCTCCCGTCTTCTTAGGGCGTGAAAACAGGCTCAGCAGGCCTCGTGGCAGGGCCAGCGAGATCAGGACGATCAGCGTGCCGTAGACGATGAGGTCGACACCGCGCCCCGAGCCGCCGAACTTGAAGCGCGTCAACTCCGTCAGCGGGATCAGAATGGCGGCCCCTAACACCGGCCCCCACAGGGTGCCGATGCCGCCGAGCACGGCGGGCAGCGCCATCAGCAGCGAAAACTGGAAGCCCATGACGCTTTCGGGATCGATGTAGGAGACGAACTGGGCGTAGAAGCTGCCACCCACCGCGACCAGGAAGGCAGAGACGGCGGCCGCGCCCATCTTGGAATTGAACACGTCGACACCGAGACTCTCGGCCGCGTCAGGATTGTCCTTCACCGCGCGCCACCAGAATCCCCATTTGGAGTTTTCCAGCCACCAGGTGACGAACCAGGCAAGGCAGCACAGTGCCAGCGCGAAATAGAAATACGGCAGCTTGGTGCGCAGGAACTGGAATTTCAGCCAGCTGTCGCCGCGGATCGGAATGGTGATGCCCATCGCCGCACCGGCCCATTCCCAGTTGTGGAACAGCAGCAACCCGATCTCGGCGATGACGATGGTGGCGATCACGAAGTAATGGCCACGCAGGCGGAAGAAGGGATAACCGAGCCCCATCGCGATCAGCGCCGACACGACGCCACCCGCCAGCATCCCGAACCATGGCAGCACGCCGAACTTGGTGAACAGCAGTTCGGTGGTGTAGGCACCCAGGCCGAAATACAAGGCGTGCCCGAGCGAGATCTGTCCGCAATAGCCGGACAGGATGTTCCAGCTCTGTGACAGTCCCGCATACATCAGCGTCAGGATCAGGATGTTCTGGACGACGACGTCCTTCACGAACAAGGGCGTTGCTGCGGCGATCGCGGCAAGCATCGCAGCGATGATGAGGTCGCGGCGGCGCCGCGTTGCAAAATCCTTGTCCATCACATCGATCCGAACAGGCCGCGCGGCCGAATGAAGACGACCAGCAGATAGACGGCGTAGATGCCGACCGATTTCAGCGACGGCGGCAGCACCAGGGCCGTGGTGGCTTCGACGAGGCCGACGATGATGCCGCCTGCGAAGGCGCCGAACACGCTGCCGAAGCCGCCGAGCGCTACCGTGACGTAGGCGATCAGGGCAAAGGACGCGCCGACGTCGGGATAGATGTAAAAGAAGCTCGCCATGATCGCGCCGGCAAGCCCCACCAGCGCAGCGCCGAGGCCCCAGCCGAACGCGAACACGCGGTTCTTGTCGATGCCGACGAGTGCGACGGCGCCGGGATCTTCGCGGGTGGCTTCGATCGCGCGGCCGAAATCGGTGCGGTGGATGAAGAAGTAGAGGCCGGCAAAAGCCGCGATCGAGACCAGCGCGCCCACCAACTGGGGCTCCGGCAGGAAGATGCCGCCAATCGAGACGGTTTTGCCGCCGAGCCAGGACTGCGGAATGCTGCGATAATCCGGCGTGAAGAAGAACTGCGCGAGGCCGCGCATGACGATGGCAAGGCCAAAGGTGGTGAAGATCTGCACCATGCCGGCGTTGGCCTTGGCCCGCATGGCGAAGCGTACAATGAGTAAGTAGATCACCGCCCCGAACACGAAGAGCGCCGCAGCGACCAGCGGCGCCGACAGCAAGGGGTCGATGGCGAAGAACGCGAACAGGAAGAAGGACAGGTACATCGCGATCATCAGGAACTCGCCATGGGCGAAGTTCGTGACGTCCATCAGGCCGAAGATCAGCGCAAGGCCGACGGCGATCAGTCCGTAGAGCAGGCCCATGAGCAGGCCGCTCGCGAGACTCTGGATAATGGCTTGGGCTGTCAAAAGTCGTCCCCCAAAATAGATCCTGCCCCTGAGGAGCGCGCAGAAGGGCGCGTCTCGAAGGATGGCCAGCCCCGTCCTTCGAGACGCGGGCTATGCCCGCTCCTCAGGATGAGGGCGGGAGCTGCACCTGAGCTCCCGCGTTCCCAATCTTACTTCATCGGCCAGATCGCCTCGGCGATCGCGGCCTGCGGCGGGAAGATGGTGACGAACTTGCCGCCGACATATTGCAACAGCACCGGGTCGGCATCGTTGTTCTGGCCCATCTCGTCGAACTTCACGCGCTTCCAGGGCATGATGGTCTGCTCGCCCGGGATGTCGGTCGCCGCCAGCGCATCGCGGATCTTCTCGCCGTCGGTCGACTTGGCGCGGCTGATGGCGTCCGCGAGGATGATCAGGCCCATGAACTGGCGCGAGGTGAGGTCGTTGAAGTCCTTGCCCGACCGCGCCTTGAACATGTCGTTGATCTTGCCGACCATCGGGCGCTTCTGCGCGAGGTCGAGCGAGAAGGTGCCGCGCGAGATCACGCCTTCGAGCTTGTCGCCGACGGCATCATAGAGCGCCTTCTCGGAGAATCCGGCGTCCTGCGCCACGATCGCGTTCGGCTTGTAACCGAGCTCGGCCATGGTCTTGACCAGCAAAATGCCGTCCGTGGTGTAGCTCGATGGCATCAGCACGTCCGCATTCGCGGACTTGAGCTGCTGCACCTCGGCCGAGAGCGAGGGCGAGTTGGCGCGGTACTTGATGTCGGTGACGATCTTGTAGGCGCGTTCGCCGGCGATCTTGGCCTGGGCGTTGCCGGAATCGGTGCCGAAGATGGTGTCCTCGTGGAACAGCGACAGCGTCTCGATCTTGGTGCCCTTCTTCTTCATGGCATCGAAGAAGTCGAACATCGCGGCCGAGTACATCTCGTCATGCGGCGCGGCGCGGAAGTAATATTTCAGGCCGCGGCGATGCAGGCTCGGCGAGGAATTGTCGGCGGAAACGAACGGGACCTGGTAGCGTTCGCAGATCTGGCTGACGGTGACGGCGACTGCGCTCTGATAGGTGCCGATGATGGCGCAGACCTTCTCCTGCGCGATCAGGCGCTCGGCCTCGGCGCGGCCCTTCTGCGGATCGGCCTGGTGGTCGGCGAACACGAGACGGATCTTCGCACCACCGAGACCCGGCAGGCCCTCGCCCTTGGCCAACGGAAGGTCGAAATCGGCATCCTTGTTGATGACCTCGAGCGCGGTCTCATAAGCCTTCTGCGCGTCGACGCCCTGCTGCGCGCTGCCGCCGGAGAACGGATAGATCACGCCGATCACGACTTCAGGGGTCTGGGCGCGCGCTGCCAGCGGCACCAGCGCAGCGGTGGCGGTGGCTCCCAACAACACGTCGCGGCGAGTGATCGTCATGGCAAAGTCCCCTGTCATTGAATTTGGCTGATCGAATGAAGCGATTGATGGATGCGGTAAAGCCCGAACAAGCAGCAGACGCTGCCTACTAAATCACGGCCATGGTCTTGTTCTTGAGATCCGTCACCAGCATCAGGCCGGGCGAATGCGTGATCGCGAACGGCAGCTTGGCGGCGTTGATCACTGATTGCGGCGTCACACCGCACGCCCAGAACACCGGGATCTCGTCATCGGCAACCGGCACCGGATCCCCATAGTCAGGCTTGGTGATGTCCTTGATGCCGATCAGATGCGGATGGCCGAGATGCACGGGCGCACCGTGCACGGCTGGATAACGCGAGGTGATCTGCACCGCACGGATCGCGTCCGCCGGCTTGAATGGGCGCATCGACACCACCATGGGACCGGCGAACGGCCCCGCCTCGCCGCAGGCAATGCTGGTGCGGTACATCGGCACGCGCACGTTCTGCTCGATGTGGCGGATCGGCATGCCCTCGTCGAGCAACGCCTCTTCGAACGAGAAGGAGCAGCCGAGCACGAAGGTGACGAGATCGTCGCGCCAATGCTTGGTCACGTCGGTCGGCTCGTCCACGACCTCGCCGTCGCGCCAGACGCGGTAGCGCGGCACGTCGGTGCGGATGTCGAGATCGGCGCCGAGCGCCGGGATGTGTGGACTGCCGACGTCGGACATACCGATGATCGGGCACGGCTTCGGGTTGAGCTGGCAGAAGCGGTGGAAGGCGCCGGCATATTCCGCAGGCAGGATCGCCAGATTGCCCTGGACGAAACCGGGGGCGACACCGGCGGTGGAAGCGACAAGCCCCCCGCGATAGGCCAGCCGGGCCTTGCGGCTCGGAAGGGCGTCGGGCGTTTCAGTTTGCTGCGCTGCCACCAAAACAGTCATGTAATCGACCTGCCTATAAACTCGACAAGGACAAGCCAACACCAAGCGTGCTATAAAGTCTAATCGTCGTTTCTAATCAATCTCGATAAATAAAGTTTATCGACTGGGGAAATCCTTCCAATGCTGGACTTCAGGTCGATCGAGACATTCCTCTGGGTTGTGAAGCTCGGCAGCTTCCGCGGCGCCGCGCAACGGCTCAACACGACCCAGCCGGCGATCTCCCAGCGCATCGCCCAGCTCGAGCGCGAGATGGGCGTGAAGCTGCTCAACCGCGATCATCGCGTGGCCTCACCGACCCCGAGCGGCCGGCAGATGATGGTCTATGCGGAGAAGCTGATCGGCCTGCGGGCTCAGATGATCGCGGAGATCGGCGACCGGTCGGCGATGCGCGGGGTGATGCGGCTCGGCGTGGCCGAGACCATCGTGCACACCTGGCTGCCACGCCTCGTGAAGAGCGTGAACCAGGTCTATCCGAACCTGTCGCTGGAGATCGAAGTCGACATCACGCCGAACCTCACTTCGCGCCTGCTCGCGCAGGAGATCGAACTCGCGTTCGTCGTCGGACCGCTGTCCGCCTCTGGCGTCCACAATCGCGTGCTCGCCGACTATCCGATCGGCTTCCTCGCAAGCCCCTCCCTCGGCCTTGGCAACGGCCCGGTGACGCCGGCGGAGCTCGCACGGTTTCCAATCATCACCTTCCCGCGCAAGACCAAGCCTTACGAGGTCGTACGCGAGGTCTTCGACCGCCCCGACCTGCCGCCGATCCGTCTGCACGCCTCCGCTTCGCTTGCGACCGTGATCCACATGGCGGTGGAAGGGCTCGGCGTCGCCGTGATCCCCGACGCCATTGTGGAGCACGAGATCGCCGACGGGCGGCTGCAGCTGCTCGACACCGATCTTGCGATCGCGCCGTTGACCTTCACCGCGAGCTGGCTCGCCTCGCCCGACGTCGTCGCCGTGGAGCGCGTCGCCGAGCTGGCCCGGCAGATTGCGCAGAGCAGCCTCGCGGTTGACGCGCCCGCGCTGGCGCGTCATTGAAACAGGCGCCGGACAAAAGAGAGAACGACCGCATGAGCCGAGCCGCCACCAATTTGCAAATCGATTCCGCCCGCCTCTGGGGGTCGATCCACGAGACCGCACAATTCGGTGCGACAGCCAAAGGCGGCGTGCGGCGGCTGACGCTGAGCAACGAAGACAAGCAGGTTCGCGACTGGTTCCGCAAAGCGTGCGAGGACGCCGGACTCGAGGTTCACGTCGACGCGCTCGGATCACAGTTCGGCCTGCGCAAGGGCCGCGACATGTCGAAGCCGCCCGTCGGCATCGGCTCGCATCTCGACACCCAGCCTACCGGCGGCAAGTATGACGGCATTTTGGGGACACTCGGCGCGCTGGAAGTGATCCGTACGTTGAACGATGCCGGCATCGAAACCGAGGCGCCGATCTGCGTGGTCAACTGGACCAACGAGGAAGGCTCGCGCTTCGCACCTGCGATGATGGCCTCCGCGGCTTACGTCGGCGACTTTACCACGGACGACATTTTGTCGCGCAAGGACGCCGAGGGCACGACGGTCGGCCAGGCGCTCGACAGCATCGGCTATCGCGGCGACAAGCCCGTCGGCTTCCAGAAGCTCGGCTGCTTCGTCGAGCTGCACATCGAGCAGGGACCGATTCTGGAGGCCGAAGGCAAGACCATCGGCGTGGTCGATTCCGGCCAGGGCGTGCTCTGGTACGATGGCAGGATTTCCGGCTTCGAGAGCCACGCCGGCTCGACGCCGATGCCGCTGCGGCGCGATGCGCTGGCGACGTTGTCGGAAATCGTGCTGGCGATGGAGTCCATCGCGAAGAAGCACGGGCCGAACGCGGTCGGCACCATCGGCGAAGCCGTCATCGCAAATCCCTCGCGCAACGTCATTCCCGGCGAGATCGCCTTCACCATGGATTGCCGCAGCGCCGATGGCGCCATCATGGACGCGCTCGATCGCGATCTGCGCGCAGCGATTGCGGAGATTGCCGCGCGTCGCAAGGTCGAGGTCAAGATCGACCTGGTCTGGCGCAAGCCGCCGACGCATTTCGACCCCAAGCTCATCGCGGCGGTCGAGAACGCGGCGAAGACGCTCGGCTATTCCTCTCGCCGCATCACCTCCGGCGCCGGCCATGACGCCTGCAACCTCAACACGGTCATGCCGGCGGCGATGGTGTTCGTGCCCTGCAAGGACGGCATCAGCCACAACGAGCTGGAGGATGCCACGCAGCCGGATTGCGCCGCTGGCACCAACGTCCTCATGCATACCGTGCTGGCGATCGCCGGCCTCGCGTCCTGACCGGAGAAAACCATGCGCGGAGTATTCGTCGACGCCAATGAATCGCTGGCCGTCATCATGGAGCGGCTGGAGCAGCCCGGCGATCCCAAGGTGCGGATCAACCGGAATCCCGACATCAGGTCGGAGCAATATCCCGAGATTCTCGATGGGGCCGAGATCGCGATCGTCGACCACACCGCGCTGCCGACCGAGGTCGCGAAGAAGTGCACCGGACTGAAGCACGTCGTGTTCCTTGGCACCGGCGCACGCAGCTACATGAACCCGGAAGAACTCGCCGAGCTCGGCATCTCCGTGCACCTGATCAAGGGTTATGGCGACACGGCCGTGGCAGAGTCTGCAATAGCGCTGATGTGGGCCTCGGCCCGCGTCATCGCAATGATGGACCGCGAGATGCGCGCCGGCAACTGGCTGCGCGAGGATGGCATGCAGCTCACCGGCAAGACGCTCGGCCTGATCGGGTTCGGCGGCATCGCAGCAGAAGTTGCGCGCATCGCGGCGGGCAGCGGCATGAAGGTGATCGCCTGGAACCGCTCGCCGAAGAGCCATCCGGGCGTGGAGTTCACCGATCTCGACACGCTGCTGGCGAAGAGCGACGTGGTGTCGCTGCATCTGCTGCTCAACGACGAGACGCGCGGCATGATCACGCGCGAGAAGATCCTTGCGATGAAGCGGGGCGTCATCTTCGTCAACACCGCGCGCGCCGCGATCGTCGACGAAGCGGCGATGATCGACGCGCTGAAGTCGGGTCACATCCGTCATGCCGGTCTCGACGTCTTCAACACCGAGCCCCTGCCTGGCGATCATCCGCTGACGAAGATCCCGAACGTGACGCTGTCGGCGCACTCGGCCTTCCGGACGCCGGAGGCCAGCGAGAACCTGATTGAAGCGGCATTGGTCCACTGTCGCCGGATCGTGAATTCGTAGGGTTGGTTAGCCCTGCAGAGGCGCGAAGCGCGTCGGCAGGGCGTAACCCACCATTGTCTATTCCGCGGGGACAGAAGCGGTGGTTACGGTTTCGCCTAATCCACCCTACGCTCCCCGCCAAATCGCGAAGGGATAAGAGCAACAGCAATGGCCGACTATCGCACCATCAAGGCAGAGCCGCTCACCAACGCCATCCGCGCCATCGTCAAGGCCGGCGGCTCCTCGGACCGCGAGGCCGAGCTCGTGTCCAGCAATCTCGTCGAGGCCAATCTCAAAGGCCACGACTCCCACGGCGTCGGCATGATCCCGCGCTATGTTCAGAGCGTCACCAATGGCGGCCTCGCCGTGAACGCGCACGTCAAGATCGTGCTCGACACCGGTCCGCTCCTCACCCTCGACGGCCTCACCGGCTACGGCCAGGTGATCGGCCATGAAGCGATGGAGCTCGCGGCCGAACGCGCCAAGAAAAATGGCGTCTGCCTCGTCGGCCTTTCCAACTCGCACCATATCGGCCGCATCGGCCACTGGGCCGAGCAGTGCATCGACCACGGGCTGGTCTCGATCCACTTCGTCAACGTGATCTCTCGGCCGATCGTGGCGCCCTGGGGCGGCAGCGATGCGCGCCACGGCACCAACCCGTTCTGCGTCGGCATCCCGCGTGCAGGCAAGGACCCCATCGTGCTCGACTTCGCCACCAGCAGGATCGCGCAGGGCAAGACCCGCGTCGCCCACAACAAGGGCGTCGCGCTGGAGCCCGGCACCGTCATCGACAATGAAGGCAAGCCGACGGTCGATCCGCGCTACACGGTGATCCCCCCGTACGGCGCCATCCTTCCCTTCGGCGAGCACAAGGGCTCGGGGCTTGCGCTGGTGTGCGAAATCCTCGGCGGCGCGCTCTCCGGCGGGCAAGTGGTCAAGGGCCCGTCCGACGGCAAGTACAACGTCCTCAACGGCATGCTCTCGATCGTCATCGATCCCGCCAAGCTCGGCACCGGCGAGAACCTCGCGCGTGAAGTCGAGAGCTTCGTCGCCTGGCACACCGGCTCACCGCCCGCTTCCGGCGTCGACAAGGTCAAGATCGCCGGCGAGCCAGAGCGCGAGACCAAGACGAAGCGCCTCGCCGAAGGCATTCCGGTCGACCCGACCACCTGGCAGGAGATCATCGAGGCCGGGAAGAAGTTCGGGCTGGATCAGGCGGCGATCGAGAAGATCGCGGGCTGAACGGCCTGACGCGGCGCGCAGTCTTCCCTTCTCCCCTGTGGGAGAAGGTGGCGCGAAGCGCCGGATGAGGGGTTGCCTCCGCACGCAATTCCTCAAGTCATGGGCCGGCATCTGCCGAGACAGACCCCTCACCCGGCTCGCCGCTACGCGGCGAGCCACCCTGTCCTACAAGAAGAGTGGGCAAGAACGCCCAGCCTCAATCCACCATGTCCGCAACAGCCTTGCCGCAAGCCGTCGTGTCGGCGTTGCCGCCGAGGTCCTTCGTCCGCAGCGTGCGTTCGGCGAGCGTGCGCTCGATCGCCTCCACGATCGAACGGCCGGCTTCCTTTTGGCCGAGATGCTCCAGCATCATCGCGCCCGACCAGATCATGCCGATCGGGTTGGCGATGCCCTGCCCGGCGATATCGGGCGCCGAGCCGTGCACCGGCTCGAACACCGAGGGGAAATCGCCTTCGGGATTGATGTTGCCTGACGGCGCGATGCCGATCGTGCCGGTGCAGGCCGGGCCGAGGTCGGACAGGATGTCGCCGAACAGGTTGGAGCCGACCACGACGTCGAACCAGTCGGGATGCAGCACGAAGTTCGCGGTCAGGATGTCGATGTGGTACTTGTCCCACTTCACGCCGGGAAACTTCTTGGCCATCGCCTCCACGCGCTCGTCCCAATAGGGCATGGTGATGGAGATGCCGTTGGACTTGGTCGCGGAGGTCAGGTGCTTCTTCGGCCGCGACTGTGCGAGCTCGAAGGCGAACTTCAGGATGCGGTCGACACCGGTGCGGGTCATCACCGTCTGCTGCGTCACGAACTCGCGGTCGGTGTCGGGGAACATGCGGCCGCCGACGGAGGAATATTCGCCTTCGGTGTTCTCGCGCACCACCCAGAAATCGATGTCGCCGGGCTTGCGGCCCGCCAGCGGCGACGGCACGCCGGGCATCAGCCGCACCGGGCGCAAATTCACATATTGGTCGAACTCGCGGCGAAACTTGATCAGAGAGCCCCACAGCGAGACGTGGTCCGGAATCTTGGCCGGCCAGCCGACCGCGCCGAAATAGATCGCATCGTGCTTGCCGATCTTCTCCTTCCAGTCATCCGGCATCATCTGGCCGTGCTTCTCGTAATAGTCCCATGACGAGAAGTCGAAATGGTCGAAATGCAGGGCAACGCCGTGCTTCTTCGCCGCGGCTTCCATGACGCGCAGGCCCTCGGGCATGACTTCCTTGCCGATGCCGTCGCCGGGAATGACCGCGATCCGGTATTGTTTCTTGCTCATCGAGAACGTCCCTTTTTGGTCCGGCAGCCGCCGCCTTTCTGATCGCACTGCAATGGACCAAACGCGCCAGCAGTGCAACGCTGCACTGCAATGTTGACCGTGGCGCGGCCATGCGCCTACTGGTTTGATCCTGTTCCCATTCCGAGAGTACCCTCATGGATCTGCATCTGCGTGGCAAGCGCGTCCTGATCACGGGCGCGTCGAAGGGCATCGGCGCTGCCGCGGCCGAAGCATTTGCCGAGGAAGGCGCGCATCTCCTGCTCGCCGCCCGCAGCGGCGATCAGCTCAAGGCGCTGGCCGAGCGCTTACGCTCGGCGCACCAGATCGATGCCGCAACGAGCATCGTCGATCTACGCAAGGCCGAGGACGTGGCGCGGCTGGCGAAAGAAGCCGCCGACATCGACGTGCTCGTCAACAATGCCGGCGACATCCCCGGCGGCTCGATCGACAAGATCGACGAGGCGACCTGGCGCCACGCCTGGGAATTGAAGGTGTTCGGCTATATCAACCTCACGCGGCAAATCTACGCGCAGATGAAGGCCAAAGGCGGCGGCGTCATCGTCAACGACATCGGGGCTGCCGGCGAGAAGTTCGACGCCAATTACATCTGCGGCAGCGCCGGCAATGCCGCGCTGATGGCCTTCACCCGCGCGCTCGGCGGCAAGAGCCTCGCCGACAACATCCGCGTGGTCGGCATCAATCCGGGGCCCGTCGGCACCGATCGCCACGTCACGCTACTGAAGACGCGGGCCAAGCACCAGTTCGGCGACGAGAGCCGCTACAAGGAATTCCAGAAGAGCCTGCCGCTCGGCCGCCCTGCGCATGCGCGCGAGATCGGCGACCTCATGGCGTTCCTGGCCTCGGACCGCGCGGGCTATACGTCGGGCGTGATTTATACGGTGGACGGCGGCATCAGCGCCGGGTGGGGTTAGTTTTCCGTCATTGCGAGCGGAGCGAAGCAATTCGGCAATGTGTCCGGGGCGGCAGTCTGGATTGCTTCGCTGCGCTCGCAATGACGACACAATGAGCACAGGAGTGAAATAATTGTCTCAAGACCTGATCCGCGAAACCGCATGCACTGTCGTCGACAAGCTGCGGTCTGGCGATGTCTCGCCGCTCGAGCTCCTGGATGTGCTGGAGAAGCGCGTCGGTGAAGTCGACGGCAAGGTCAATGCGCTGCCGACACTGTGTTTCGATCGCGCGCGGGACAGCGCCAAGGCCTTGATGCGCAAACCCGCCGGCGCGCGCGGGCTGCTCGCGGGCCTGCCGGTGCCGATCAAGGATCTGACCGACGTTGCGGGCGTCTTGAACACACAGGGCTCGCCGATCTTCAAAGACAACATCCCCGCCAAGTCCGACCTGATGGTCGAGAACCTCGAGGCCAATGGCGCGGTCGTCTACGCAAAATCTAACACGCCGGAATTCGGCGCCGGCGCCAACACCTTCAACGAGGTGTTCGGCGCAACGCTCAATCCCTGGGACACGACGAAATCCGCGGCAGGCTCCTCCGGCGGCGCCGCGGTGGCGCTGGCCACCGGCATGGCCTGGCTCGCGCAAGGCTCGGACATGGGCGGATCCTTGCGGAGCCCCGCAGCCTTCTGCGGCATCGTCGGCATGCGCCCGAGCATCGGCCGCGTCGCGCATACGCCGAAAGTAGCGATCGATCGCAACCTCGGCGTGCAGGGCCCGATGGCACGCAATGTCGAGGATCTCGCGCTGCTGCTCGATGCCATGAGCGGCGATTATGCCGACGATCCGCTGTCGCTGCCGGCGCCCGCGACCTCGTTCCTGACATCCGCACGATCCGCCAAGAAACCGAAGCGCATCGCCTATTCACCTGACCTCGGCATCACCCCCGTCGATCCCGAGGTGAAGGCGATCACGCGGAAGGCGGCGGAACGCTTTGCCGAGACCGGTGTCATCGTCGAGGAAGCGCATCCGGACTGGCGCGAGGCGCATGAGTGCTTCCACGTGCTGCGCGCCTTCGATTTCGCGATCAGCAAGGCGGAGCTGCTGCGCACGAAGCGCGAGCTGCTCAAGCCCGAGGTGATCTGGAACATCGAGGAAGGCCTCAAGCTCACCGTGGAGCAGCTCGCGCGCGCCGAGGCCCAGCGCGTCGGCATGACCGCGCGGGCGGTCGAGTTCTTCAAGACCTATGATCTGCTGCTGACACCCACCACAATCGTGCCGCCCTTCCCGATCGAGCACCGCTATGTCGCCGAATGCGCCGGCAAGACGTTCGACAATTACGTCGAATGGCTCGGCATTGTCTACGCCATCACACTGGCCTGCTGCCCCTCGCTGTCGCTGCCGTGCGGCTTCACGACGTCCGGCCTGCCGGTCGGCGTGCAGGTCGTCGGCGCACCGCGGAGCGACGCCGACGTGCTCGCGGGCGCGAAGGTGCTGGAGGATATATTGGGCCTGCGTAGCACGACGCCGATTGATCCGAAGGTGAAGAACTGACATCTCTCCAATGACGACGCCCCCTCGCATCGCCCTCATCCACGCCCTCAAGCACTCCATCGCCCCGATCGAAGCGGCTTTTGCGAAGGCGTGGCCGGAGGCGCGGCTGATGAACCTGCTCGACGACAGCCTGTCGGCGGACCTGGCGCGCGACGGAGCGCTCAACGACACCATGACCGAGCGCTTCCTGGCGCTCGGCAATTACGCGGCGACGACCGGAGCGAACGGGATTCTGTTCACCTGCTCGGCCTTCGGCCCCTGCATCGAGGCCGTCGCGCGAGCACATGCGCAGATGCCGGTGCTCAAGCCCAACGAGGCGATGATCGAGCGTGCAGTGACGATGGGCAAGCGCATCGGCCTGCTTTCGACCTTCCCGCCGACGCTAATCTCGATGCCCCCGGAGTTTCCGGCGACCGTCCAGATCGTGCCAAAGCTTGCCGAGGGCGCGCTGGCGGCGCTCGACCACGGCGACCGTGCCACACACGACCGGCTGGTCGTCGAGGCGTCAAAGGACCTGTGCGATTGCGACGTGGTCGCGCTGGCGCAGTTCAGCATCGCAGCGACGGCACCGTTGGTTGCGGAGGCCACCGGCCGCCCCGTCGTGACGACGCCTGACAGCGCGGTCGACAAGCTGATGAGACTACTGAAAGCAAAGGCTTAAGCGCCGGTCTTCTTCTGACGGCGTGCGTCCTTGATCGCCGCCGCGAGCGCGGCCTTGGTCTCGTTGACGAAATCCTCGACCAATTCCTCGCGCGTGGCATGGGCGGCCTCGCCGGTGAACAGGCCCTGCTCTGCCAGCATCACCACGCCGTGCAACGCCGCCCAGATCTTGAGCGCTTGCCGCTCGCGCAAATAGCCGACGGCAGGCGCTTCGAGGGCTTCGATCACGAGCGAAAAAGTCTCGCGCGTGGCCTCGTGCAGCTCGCTGCCCTTGGCTGCGCATGAGACGGTGCGCGATGCGAACATCAGACGGTAGATGCCATTGCGGCGCAGACCGAAATCGAGGGTGACCTGCGCCAGTCGCGACAGCTTTGATTGCTTCGACGTACCAGTCATCGCCTCGCGCAGGATCGCGCTGAGCTGCCGGAACGCCTCCGCCGTCACCGCTGCAAGCAGGGCCTCGCGGTCGGCGAAGTGCCGATACGGCGCCGGCTGAGAGACGCCGAGTTGCTTGGCCAGCGCCTTGATGCTGATCGCCTCGGCGCCACCGTGCTCCGCCTCGCGCAGCGCGGCCTTGATCAGTGCGTCACGGAGATCGCCATGATGGTAGGTGTTCTCGGGCTTGCGAGCGAGTTGGGAGCGCATGTCGAAGGCAAGCCTATAAGTTTGCGCTTGACAGGGGAAGCCTGTCGCGAATGTAATAGCATATAACTTAGAACAAGCGGCAAATGCCGCGACAATGTCGTCAAGAGGAACGCGCCGCCTTCCAGCAGCGCGCATACGACCGAGGAAGCCGCCATGACAGAGCGATTGAGGGTTCACGTCGATCCCGACAAATGCCAGGGCCACGCCCGCTGTAAGGCGCTCGCGCCCGAGCTGTTCGAACTCGACGAATACGGCAATGCGCACGAAGCCGGCGACGGCATTGTCCCGCCGGGCCTTGAAGACAAGGCCTGGCTCGCCAAATCCAATTGCCCGGAAATCGCAATCGACGTGACCGAGGAGTAGCGCGGGCTCCCTGTGCCCGCGTGCCCGATCCGAACACCAGCCCGAGGATTCCCCGACATGTCCGACGTCAGCCAGCCTGTCGCCCATCCGCCGGTCACCGACTGGGTCAACGATTTCGACCACACCGACCCGCAATGGACGGAAGATCCGTTCCCGATCTGGGATGAACTGCGCGCCGCAAGCCCCGTCGTGCACACCGACCGCTTCCTCGGCTGCTACATGCCGACGACCTATGAAGCCGTGCGCGAGATCGCCAACGACACCGAGCATTTCTCCTCACGCCGCATCATCGTCCGCGACGTTCGTCCAGAGGTCGCGAGGAACGCCGCTCCGCCGATCACCTCGGATCCGCCCGTGCACAAGCCGGCCAAGCAGCTCCTGCTGCCGCCGTTCACGCCGGACGCGATGAAGAAGCTGGAGCCGCGGATGCGCGCGATCTGCAACGAGCTGATCGACGGGTTCATCGCCGACGGCAAGGTCGACGCCGCAGCACGCTACAGCAAATACATTCCGGTTCGAGCCATCGCGCATATGCTGGGCATCCCAGAGAGCGACAGCGATCTGTTCATCCGCTGGATCCACATGATCCTCGAACTCGGCATCAAGGACGAGAGCAAGCTGCTCCAGGCCGTGCAGGAGATGAGCGCCTATTTCAGCGCGCATATCGAGGCGCGCAAGAACAAGCCGACCGACGATCTCGACGATCTCATCTCCTACCTGATGAACGCCAGGGACAAGGAAGGCAACCCGCTCGAAGACTCGCACGTCCTGGGCTCGCTGCGCCTGCTTCTGATCGCCGGCATCGACACCACCTGGAGCGCGATCGGTTCCTCGCTCTGGCATCTTGCGAAGACACCGGCCGACCGCGAGCGGCTGCTCGCCGAGCCCGCACTGATTCCGACCGCGGTAGAGGAGCTGCTCCGCGCCTATTCGCCGGTGACGATGGCCCGCGAGGTGGTGAAGGAGACGACGATCTCGGGTTGCCCGGTCAAGGCGGGCAACATGGTGCTCCTCTCTTTCCCGGCCGCGAACCGCGACCCCAAGGTGTTTCCGGATGCTGACAAAGTCGTGATAGACCGCCGCGAAAATCGTCACGCCGCCTTCGGCCTCGGCATCCACCGCTGCGTCGGTTCCAACCTGGCGCGCATGGAGATGCAGGTTGCGCTGGAGGAATGGTTGAAGCGCATTCCAGACTTCGCGCTCGATCCGGCAGGCACCGTGACCTGGTCGCAGGGCACGGTACGAGGCCCGCGCCAGTTGCCATTTCTGCTGGGAAAGGCGATGTAGGTCTTTCCAACACGAGTATGGAGAGGCTGGACGGCCATGGCTGACGACAACGAGCCGCCCGACAGCAAACTGACGCGCACCAAGGAGAAGTGGGCGCGCGAGGGCCGCTTTCTCACGGGGAAGATCACCCGGCCGCAGGAACAAAGACTGCCGCCCGGCCAGCACCTCACCAAGGACTGGCCCGTGCTCGATCTCGGGGTCGTGCCGCCGGTGTCGCGCGAGCGCTGGCGGCTCGACGTCTACGGTGCGATCGAGACTCCCGTGTTCTGGACCTTTGCGGAGTTCGCTGCGCAGAAGCAGGCCCGGTTCACCTCCGACATCCACTGCGTCACCACCTGGTCGCGCTACGACAACGAGTGGGAAGGGCTCGCCACGCGCGAGCTGCTCGCGGCCTGCCAGCCCCGCGAGGATGCACGCTTCGTCACACTGCATTGCCATGACGGCTACACCACCAACCTCGCGCTGGAAGACTTTGCCGCCGAGGACGCGCTGCTCGCCCATAGCTGGTCCGGCCAGCCGCTGACGGAGGAGCACGGCGGCCCCGTGCGTCTGGTCGTGCCGCATCTCTATTTCTGGAAGAGCGCCAAATGGCTCCAGGCCATCGAATTCCTGACCGAGGACGCGCCGGGCTTTTGGGAAGTCCGCGGCTATCATAACCGCGGTGATCCCTGGGCCGAACAGCGCTATTCAGACGATTAGAATTCCAGGCAAGAACGGGGGAAGCCCATGCCGACCGAGCGCTTTCAATTCACCGGCGAAGGCGGTCATCAGCTTTCAGCCGCACTGGAATTGCCCGACGGCGAGCCCGCGACCTACGCGCTGTTTGCGCATTGCTTTACCTGCGGCAAGGACACGCTGGCGGCCAAGCGCATCGCGGTCGCGCTCGCAGCCAAGGGCATCGCGGTGCTGCGCTTCGACTTCACCGGACTCGGCTCGAGCGAAGGCGATTTCGCCAATTCGACGTTTTCTTCGAATGTCGCCGATCTGGTCCGCGCCGCCGATCATCTGCGCAGTGTCCGCAAGGCGCCGTCGATCCTGATCGGCCACAGCCTCGGCGGCGCTGCGATCCTCGCGGCCGCTGAAAATATCCCGGAAGCCAGGGCCGTCGCGACCATCGCGGCCCCATCCGACCCGGCGCATGTGACCGGCCTCTTCAAGGAGCACCTCGACAACATCCGCACGCAGGGCGAGGTCGAGGTGTCGCTCGCTGGACGCCCGTTCCGGATCAAGCGCGAATTCCTGGAGGACATCGCCGAGCACGCGCTGATGACGGATATCACCGGTCTGCACAAGGCGCTGCTGGTGATGCACTCGCCGGTCGATGACACCGTCGGCATCGACAATGCGACCAGGATCTTCGTTGCCGCCAGGCACCCCAAGAGCTTCGTCTCGCTCGACCATGCCGATCATCTGCTCACCAAGCCGGCCGATGCGCTCTATGCGGCCGATGTGATCGCGGCCTGGGCAAGCCGCTACATCGACACCGCCAAGCCCGCCAAGGCGATGGATCTGCCCGAGGCGCCGCGCCAGGTGGTGGTGCAGGAGACCCGGAAAAGCAAGTTCAACCAGATCATCACCGTCGGACCGCATCGACTGGTGGCGGACGAGCCGGTCGCCGCCGGCGGCGAGGACGCCGGTCCCGGGCCCTATGATTTCCTGCTCGCAGGCTTGGGGGCCTGCACCTCCATGACCATGCGGCTCTATGCCGACCGCAAGTCGCTGCCGCTCGAACGCGTGACCGTCGCGCTGAAGCATTCCAAGATCTACGCCAAGGACTGCGCGGAGTGCGAGACGCGCGAGGGCATGCTCGACCAGATCGAGCGCGACATCACGATGGACGGCGCTCTCGATGCCGACCAGCGCAAGAAGCTGATGGAAATCGCGGACAAATGTCCGGTGCACCGGACACTGACCTCGGAGATCCGGATCGTGACGAGGGCGGCGGACTAGCCACTTGCACTAGAAGCACGATGCCATCGTCCGCACGGCCGCGCTGATCTCGCTCTCGCGCCAAGCCGCAAAGCCGAGCAGAAAGCCGTGATCGCGGCGCCGACCAAGCGCCAGGCTGGACAGGGCGCGCGTCTCGACCCCCGCGGCGACCAGCCGCTTCACCGCCTCCTGGTCGGCAGTGCCGCGCTTGAAGCGGGCGACGAGCTGGATGCCGCCCGGAGGCACTTCGACAGAGAGCTTCTCACCCAGCTGCTGCTCCAGTTCCTCGACGAGATGATCGCGGCGCGCGCGATAGAGGCGGCGCGTGCGGCGCAGATGTGCGAGGAAGTGGCCGTCGGCGATGAATTCGGCCAGGGCCTCCTGAACGTGGCTGGCGGCGATGAGCCCGACATGGCGCTGCGCGATCTCCAGGGTGCCGACCAGCGCCGGCGGCGCGACGAGATAGCCAAGCCGGATATCCGACGTCATCACCTTCGAGAAGGTGCCGACATAGAACACGCAGCCATGGGCATCGAGCCCCTGCAAGGCCGGCACCGGCCGGCTGTCATAATGGAATTCGCCGTCGTAATCGTCCTCCACGATCCAGGTCTTGCCGGGCCTGCTCAGGCTGAGAAACTCGGCGCGGCGGGCGAGCGACATCAACCGCCCCGTCGGATGCTGATGCGAGGGCGTCATGAAGATCAGCCTTGGCGCGGCAAGTCCCGGCATCCGTCGCATGCCCTGCTCGTCCAGTCTGATACCGGTCACGCGCGCGTTGGAGGCCCGGAAGGCAGCCACAGCACCGGGATAGCCGGGATCCTCGACCCAGACCTCGTCACCGGCCGCAACGACGGTTGCGGCAATCAAGTTCAATGCCGCCTGCGCGCTCGGCAGGATCATGATCTGGTCCGCGCTCGCGCGGACGCCGCGGCTGGTGGCGAGATAGTGCGCCAGCGCCTCGCGCAGGCGCGCCCGGTTCACCGATCCGAGCCCACGCTTGGCCGCACCTACGGCGCTACGGCGCAGACAGCGCGCCCAGACCTCGTTCGGAAATTCCCTGAAATCGCCGTGCCCCGGGCGCAACGGCTTCAACTCTCCCTGATAGGACATCGGCCAGTCGACCTGCTTGAGCCTCGAAGCCCAGGGTGAGAGCCGCGGCCTTGCGGAGCGCTTGCTCGATACGACGGCGCCGGTCCATTCGGTAGGCTCGCGGCCGTCGACAGCGACCACCGGACGGCGGCCGGGCGAGGCTTCGAGATATCCCTCGGCAGCAAGTTGCTCGAACGCATAAGTGACGGTGTTCCTGGAGACGCCGAGATCACGCGCGAGCCGGCGGCTCGACGGCAGCGTGCGGCCTTTGCCGAGGCGGCCGCTCGCGATCAGCTCTCTCAGCCGGCTCGTGAGCTGGGCCACCAGCCCCTCGCCGTCAGCCCGTTTCAAGTCGATCAGGGCCCAGATCATATCATCGGAAACTGGCACCTTGTTCTTCTCCAATCTGGCACTTTTTCAAGTGCCAGATTGGATGCTATCCGCGCAACCGGATTGCTTCAAGGAGATCCGAGATGAAGGCCCTGTCACCTCGCGCCGCCGTCGGCCTGTTCCTCATCGTGGTGCTGGCCTGGGGCGTGAATTGGTCGGTGACGAAGCAACTGGTGCAGTTCGTCCCGCCGCTTTGGAGCGCGGCGATCCGGAGCTGGATCGCGCTGATCAGCCTCACGGTGATCCTCGGACTGAGCAACAATCTCGTGATCCCGGAACGACGCGACGTGCCTGTCATCCTCAGCGTCGCGCTGCTGCACATGACGCTGTTCTCGATCCTGGTCGCCGCCGGCCTTCGCTTTCTGCCTGCCAGCAAGGGCGTCGTGCTGGGCTACACCACGCCGCTCTGGGTCGCACTCGCCGCGCCCATGCTCGGAAAGGACACGCTGACCGCGCCGAAACTCGCCGGCGCCCTGCTCGGACTGGCCGGGCTTGCCGTCATCCTGAATCCGTCGTCGATCGACTGGACCAATACAGGAATCCTGCTCGGCGCCGGCATGGTCATCCTCGCCGCAATCTCCTGGGCCGCGAACATCATCTATATGCGCGCGCATCGCTGGATCGCCTCTCCGCTCCAGCTCCTGCTCTGGCAGGTGCTCGTGGCCACGGCCTTGCTCTCGACCCTGGCAATGACCTTCGACGGGCTGCCGCAAATCGAGTGGTCATGGAGGCTCGTGTCGCTCTTTCTGTATTCGGGACTGATCGGGACGGCGCTGGCCTATTGGGCGATGTCGATGGTCAACAAGAGCATCTCGGCGCTGACGACATCGCTCGGCACCACCGGGACGCCGCTCGTCGGCATCGCAAGTGCTGCGATCCTGCTGGGGGAGCCGATCGACATCAGCCTTGCCATCGCGGCCGGACTGATCGTCTCCGGTATCGGGCTTGCGACACTCGGCGACCGCCTGTTGCGCGGTCAGGCCGTTGCGAGCGGCTGAACCCGCAAGTTTCCGCGCAGGCCGGCCGTCGTGCCGAGAAGGATGCCCGCGACTGCGACGGACGAGCCCAGCGCGAGTGTCGACATGCCGGTGAGCCCCTGCCCGACCGAACAGCCGAACGCCATCACGCCGCCGATCCCCATCAGAGCGGCGCCGCCGCCCGAACGCAGCATGTGGCGCGGCGAGGAATAGCCTTCAAGCTTGAAGCGGCCCGTGGCCAGCGCCGTCGCGAGGCTGCCCGCGAAGACGCCGGCCACGGTCGCGATACCGAAGTTCAGCGTCAGGCCGGTCGAGAGCATCGCGTATTGCAGGCTGTCGGCGATCGGCGCGACGAAGGTGAGCGAGGTCACCGCGACCGGATTGAAGTCGTCGGCGCCGAGATAGCCGGTGACGAGCCAGCCGGCCGCGACGAGGAGACCGACGATGACGCCCGCTGCGATCTGGCCCGGCGAGCGGCGGAACCCCGGATGCGCGACGGCAAACAGGACCAGCGCGGCGACGATGACCGCCGCAGCCAGCGCGCGAGAGAGAGGTTCGGCGAGACCGAGTGTCCCCAGCAAGGACGGCAGCGAATTGGCGCTGACGGTGGTTTGCGAGGCCTGAACCAGCACGATGCGCGCCGGCGCGATGAGGCCCTTGAGCGTCATCTGCGCGGCAATGGCAAGCACGATCACGACGACGAAGGAGCGGAGGTTGCCGCGGCCGAGCAGCACCAGCGCGCGCGAGCCGCAGCCGTTCGACAGCACCATACCATAGCCGAACAGCAGACCGCCGAGGAACAGCACAGGCACCGAGAAAGTCTGTTGCAGGTAGATCGTCCTGCCGAGATCGACCATGCCCTTGCCGGCGAGGAATTGGCTTGCGGCGATCGCCACCCCGATCGCCAGCGCATAGGTCCGCACCAGCCGCCCGTCCCCCTCGCCCAGCCAGCCGCGCATGCTGCTCATCAGGCAGAAGCCGCTGAGCAGGCCGACGGCGCCGTAGATCAGGCCGATGACGAGGCCGGCGAGGACGACGAGCTGAGCGGACGCTTCCATGATCACGGCTTCAGGATCACCCGGTCACGCGAGGAGCCGGCAACGGCGACGTAGGACTCCTTGGCACGCTCCAGCGGATAGACGGCGCTCGGCTTGATCGGGAACGGTTTCAAGTGGGCGCTGGCAAAGCCGGGGCCGAGATCACGGAGCACCGCACCGGTTGCGGCCGAGGACAGGCCGAGCGTGTCGATGCCGACATAGGTGTGCTGTCCCCGGTAGAACTCGAGAATGTTGAACTGCACGATGCGGTCGATCGCGGCGATCAGGATCTGGCGGCCGCGCAAGGCGAGCGACTTGTGCGCCGCCTGGAAATAGGGATCGCCTACGGTGTTGAAGACGATATCGGCGCCCTTGCCGCCGGTCAGTTCGCGCACGCGCACGGCAACGTCCGTCGCGGAGGCGTCGATCACCTCGATCGGTACGTTGGCGTGGCCTTCGTAAACTTCCGCCTTGCGCACCACGCCGATGACGCGTGCACCCTGCCAGGTCGCGATCTGCACGGCAGCCTGGCCGACCTTGCCGTTGACGCCGAACACCAACACGGTCTCGCCACTCTTCGGTATGCCGGCGCGGCGAAAGCCTTCCATGGCCGTGACGAAGGGAACGCCGATACCCGCGGCTTCCTCCCAGGAGACCGTCTTCGGCTTCTCCACCACGGCATCGGCCCCGACCACGAGATGGCTGGCGTGGGTGCCGTCGCGCCGGATGCCGAGATCACCCGAGGAGCCGAACACCTCGCGGCCGATCGTGCCGGCGGGCCCGTCGATCACCACGCCGGAATAATCTCGGCCGGGCGTCCGCGGGAACACCGCATAGGGCATCAACCCGGTCGCGGCCTTGACGTCGGACGGGTTGACGGCCGCGGCCCTCACCTCGATCAGGAGATCGTTCGGGCCGCGCGAAAGCATCTGAGGCTCAATCGCCGGCGCAAGTGCAGCCGCGTTTTCAGCCTTGGCATTGAGGCGCACGCAGCGCGCTTCGACGGTTTTGGTATCGGCTGGCGACATAGAAAGACCCGTGATTTATCGCGGCCTTGTCGCCTTTGAGGCCGGTCAAGTCAATCCGTCAAGACAACACGTCAAGTCAGTCTTTGGGCCGCTTGTCGTACAGGCGCTTGGCCTTGCCGAGCGAGCGTTCCAGCGTGGCCGGCGCGACCACTTGCACCTTCGAGCTGATCCCGATGGTGTTCTTGATGTGGGTTGAGACGCGATCCGCATGATCGACGAGCCCCCGGCCATCCCAGCTCTCCGACCTCGCCTCGGCGATGATGGTCAACTCATCCATGCGGCCTTCGCGGGTCAGCTCCAGAATGAAATGGCCGCCGCACCAATCGGTCGCGAGCAGCACTTCCTCGATCTGGGTCGGGAACAGATTGACGCCGCGCAGGATGATCATGTCATCCGAGCGGCCCGTCACCTTCTCCATCCGCCGCATGCCGGGGCGCGCCGTGCCCGGCAGCAGCCGCGTCAGGTCGCGGGTGCGATAGCGGATCACGGGAAAAGCTTCCTTCGTGAGTGAGGTGAAGACCAGCTCGCCCTTCTCGCCGTCCGGCAGCACCGCGCCGGTCTCGGGATCGATCACTTCGGGATAGAAATGATCCTCCCAGATGTGCAGGCCGTCCTTGGTCTCGATGCATTCCTGGGCGACGCCCGGGCCGATCACTTCGGAGAGACCATAGATGTCGGTCGCGTCCATGTCGAAGGCGTCCTCGATCTCGCCGCGCATCGCATTGGTCCAGGGCTCGGCACCGAAGATGCCGACCTTGAGCGAGCATTGGCGCGGATCGAGCCTCTGGCGCTTGAACTCGTCGAGGATCGCCAGCATGTAGCTCGGCGTCACCGTGATGATATCAGGGCGGAAATCGTTGATGAGCTGCACCTGCCGCTCGGTCATGCCGCCTGAGATCGGCACCACGGTGCAGCCGAGCTTTTCCGCACCGTAGTGGACACCGAGCCCACCGGTGAAGAGACCGTAGCCATAGGCATTGTGGATGATCATGCCGGTGCGGCCGCCGGCCGCGCGGATAGAGCGCGCCATCACGTCCGACCAGGTATCGATATCGGCCTGCGTATACCCCACCACGATCGGCTTGCCCGTGGTGCCGGAAGAGGCGTGCACGCGCACCAGCTTTTCGCGCGCCACGGCGAACATGTTGAAGGGATAATTGTCGCGCAGGTCCGTCTTCACGGTGAACGGGAATTTGGAAAGATCGGAGAGCTCGCGAAAGTCGGACGGATGCACGCCGGCTTCGTCGAACGCCTTGCGATAATGCGCGACGTTGTCATAGGCGTGCTTCAGCGACCAGGCCAACCGCTGCTTCTGCAGCGCCATGATCTCGTCGCGCGAGGCGCGCTCGTGCGCGTCCATCTCGGCGCTATAGGAGCTGCCACCTTCCTTGCGTCTCGTCAGAGCCATCCTCGTTTCCCCACATTGGTCGTTCTTATTTGTCTTGCCCCGGCAGCCACGTGCCGGGAATGACACGCGAGTGACCGCGGAATTCCGCGATGACGGTGTCGCCTGCGGTGACACGCACGTCATAGATGCCGGAACGGCCTCCGCGTGTGACCTCACGTGCCTTCGCAACGAGGCGATCCCCAAGCTTGCCCGGCTTGATGAAGGTGATCTGTCCTTGCGCGGCAACGACGCGATGGTCGTGCGAGTTGCAGGCAAACGCAAAGGCGGAATCGGCGAGCGTGAAGATGAAGCCGCCATGAGCGATGCGCTGGCCATTGACCATGTCCGGCCGCACATTCATTGCGAGCGTCGCAAAACCCGGGCCGATCTCGACGATCTCCATGCCGAGACCCTTGGAGGCATCGTCCTCCGCCCACATCGCCTCGGCGCAGGCGCGGGCAACATCCTCAGGCGACAAAGCGGCTTTGACGTTCACGCGCCTCTCCCGGTCAAATGCTTGCCCATGATGTTCTGCTGGTTGGCCAAAACTGTCAAATAATGCGACGCATTTGCATCGCCGGCGTCTGATGCGCCTGCTCAGACATGGTCATAGTCGACCACGACGCGCTCCGACGACGGCTTGGCCTGGCAGGTCAGGACGAAGCCTGCCTTCAGCTCCCAGGGTTCCAGCGAATAATTGATCTCCATCGGCGCTTCACCTTCGACCAGCTTGGCGCGGCAGGTCGAGCACATGCCGCCCTTGCAGGCGAAGGGCAGATCGATGCCCGCGCGTAGCGCGGCATCGAGGATCGCCTCATCCTCGGCGACCGGAACGTCGCGGCGCTTGCCGTCGATGATCAGCGAGGCGATTGCTTTCGGCGGCGCGTCAGAAGCCACCACCTTCTTCGGCCGCGGCTTGCCGCCGAATTCGGAAACGAAGCGCTCGACGTGAATGCGTTCCTGCAGGATGCCGAGCGCGCGGCAGGTCGCCTCGATATCTTCGCTCATGCCAAGCGGCCCGCAAATGTAGACATGATCGACGCTTCCCGCCGGCACCAGCGAGCGCAACAGCACCCTCACCTTGTCGCCGTCGAGCCGGCCATGCAGGATCGGGATGTCCTGCTCCTCCCCGGAGATGACGTGGAAGATCGAGAGGCGATCGATGAATCGGTCTTTCAGCTCCTCGAGCGCTTCGAGGAACATGATATTATCGGTGGTGCGGTTGCCGTAGAACAGGAAGAAGCGGCTGCCAGGCTCACGCGCCAGCGTCCCCTTGACGATCGACAGGATCGGCGTGATGCCTGAGCCTGCGGCAAAGCCGACATGGATGCGCGCGGCGTCGGCCTGGGGGATCGCACCGAAGCGGCCCGTCGGCGTCATCACGTCGAGCTCGTCGCCGCATTTCAGCTCGTCCGCCGCCCAGTTCGAAAACGCGCCGCCGTCAACCTTCTTCACGGCGATGCGGATCTCGCCGTCGTCGGGGCCGGAGCAGATCGAATAGGAGCGGCGTACTTCCTCGCCGTCCAGCGTGGTGCGAAGCGTGAGGTACTGGCCGGGCGTGAAGGCGTAATCGCAGGCGAGTTCGCCGGGAATGGCGAAGGTCATCGAGACGGCGTCGGAAGCCTCGCGACGGAGGTCGCTGACGGCGAGGCGATGGAAGCGTGGTGCGGCGGCTGACATGATCAATGACACTTGAAATAGTCAAAGGGTTCGCGGCAGGACTTGCAGCGCCACAGCGCCTTGCAGGAGGTCGAACCGAATTCGGACAAGACTTCGGTCTTGTCAGAACCACATTGCGGGCAGGCCACCGCCTGTTCACCGAACAGCGCCCGGCGCGAGCTCGAGGCTTGCGGCGGTGCGATGCCGTAGGCGCGTAGCTTTTGGCGGCCCTCCTCGCTCATCCAGTCGGTTGTCCAGGCGGGGGACAGCACGGTGCGGACCTTGGGACGGTGAAAGCCTGCGCGTTCCAGCGCCATCTCGATCTCCAGCGCGATCATGTTCATCGCCGGACAGCCGGAATAGGTCGGCGTGATCGCGACCTCGACATGTTCACCATCGAGCGCAACCTCGCGCAGCACGCCGAGATCGGCGATGGTCAAGACCGGGATTTCCGGGTCGACCACGCTTGCCGCGGCATCCCAGGCACGCCGACGCAGCTCGCTATCGCGCTCCAGTACCGTCACCATGTCAGCCCCGGGAAGGTACGCTGCATCGATTGCAGCTCGGACAGGAGATGGCCGAGATGCTCGCTGTGCCGGCCCACGCGGCCGCCCTGCTGCATCCAGCCGTTCTGCGGCAGCTCGAGTGTCGCCTCGCGGGCGACATCAGACACCGTCGTCAACCAACGAACGCGCAGGCTCTCCGGATCGATGGCGACACCGCCATGGATCAAGGCGCGCTCGCCATCGTCAACTGTAAACATCTCGCCGGTGAAGGCCCAGAGCTGATCAACCGCGGCCTGGGCGCGGGCGTGGCTCTCATCGGTGCCGTCGCCGAGCCGAATGATCCACTCCGAGGCATGGCGCAGATGATAGGCGCTCTCCTTCTCGGACTTGGCGGCGATCGCGGCAAGCGTCGTATCGCGCGAGGACATCATCGTGCGCCAGTAGAGATCGGCAAAGGCGGAATAGAAGAACTGCCGCACCAGGGTCTGCGCGAAATCGCCATTGGGCTGCTCGACCAGCAGCAAATTGCGGTACTGCCTGACGTCGCGCAGATAGGCGAGCTTGTCCTCGTCGTTGTCCCTGCCTTCGACCTTGGCAGCGTAGCTGTAGAGCTCTCGCGCCTGGCCGATCAGGTCGAGCGCGATGTTGGAGAGCGCCATGTCCTCTTCCAGCATCGGCGCATGCCCGCACCATTCCGACAACCGATGCCCGAGGATCAGCGCATCGTCGGCGCGGCGCAGCGCGTAGAGCACCAACGGCGTTTCGGAGACCTCGATGTTGGCGGTCGCCATCACATGTGCCCCACTTCCTCGGGCACCTCGTAGAAGGTCGGATGCCGGTAGATCTTCGATTCCGCCGGCTCGAACATCATGCCCTTCTCGGCGGGATCGCTCGCGGTGATCGCGGTGGACGGCACGACCCAGATCGACAGACCCTCGCCGCGACGCGTGTAGATGTCGCGAGCGGCCTGCAGGGCCATCGTGGCATCGCTCGCGTGCAGCGATCCCACATGCTTGTGCGCGAGCCCGTTGCGGCTGCGAATGAAGACTTCCCACAGCGGCGTGTTCGGCGTGGCCATATCGATCTCCTATTCGGCGGCTTGTGCGGTCTGACGCTGCGCGCGCTTTGCGGCGTAAGCGGCCGCCGCTTCGCGCACCCAGGCGCCTTCTTCATGTGCCTTGCGCCGCACGGCTATGCGATCGCGGTTGCACGGTCCATTGCCGGCGAGTACCTGCTTGAATTCCGTCCAGTCGATCTCGCTGTAGCGCCAGTGCCCGTCGGCGTCCTGAATCATGCCGGGATCCGGAATGGTGAGGCCGAGATATTGCGCCTGCGGCACGGTGGCATCGACGAATTTCTGGCGCAGCTCGTCATTGGAGAAGCGCTTGATCTTCCACTTCGTCGAGGTGTCGCTGTGCTGGCTCGTCGCGTCCGGCGGGCCGAACATCATCAGCACCGGCCACCACCACCTGTTCAGCGCATCCTGCGCCATCGCCTTCTGCTCGTCCGAGCCGCGGCACAGCGTCAGCATGATCTCGTAGCCCTGGCGCTGGTGGAACGACTCCTCCTTGCAGACGCGGATCATCGCACGCGCATAGGGGCCATAGGAACAGCGGCACAGCGGGATCTGATTCATGATCGCGGCGCCGTCGACGAGCCAGCCGATGGTGCCGATATCGGCCCAGGTCAGCGTCGGATAGTTGAAGATCGAGGAATATTTGGCCTTGCCGGCCAGCATGGCGTCGACCAGCTCTTCGCGCGAGGTGCCGAGCGTCTCGGCCGCGGCGTAGAGATAGAGCCCGTGGCCGCACTCGTCCTGCACCTTGGCGAGCAGCGCGGCCTTGCGGCGCAGCGTCGGCGCGCGCGTGATCCAATTGCCTTCCGGCAGCATGCCAACGATTTCGGAATGGGCGTGCTGGGAGATCTGGCGGGTGAGCGTCTTGCGATAGGCCGCCGGCATCCAGTCGTTCGGCTCGATGCGCTCTTCGGCATCGACTCTGGCCTGGAACTGCGCGGCTTTGCCAGCGTCCTCCAGACCGCGATCGTCAGCCTCGGCCGTGTTCAGCGCCTGGGTATACATGCGCTTTCCTCCCATTTTGTTGGGAGACAATATATAACAAAAATCACCTCATGCAAGATATTTCTGTAACATGAAACTTAGACCCCGAACCTCCTTTCCAGGAGTTTTCGCGCAGGCGGCAATGGCCCTTTCTCGTTGGTTCCATGGCCATCAAGCCATTGTTCGGAGGGGACAAGCAGCGCGCGATAAATTTCACCGCAGACCTGCCGCGCCGCCCTACCCGGCCAGTCCCGCGGCAGCAGGCTTTCCGGCAGCAGCGGATCGCGCAGCACGACGCGGCGGTAATAGTGGATGAGCAGGATACGTGCGGTGAAGGCGTCGGCCCCGGACAGATCCGTGCCGCGCGCGATCGCGGCGCGAAGCGGCTCGAACGTCTTCATGAATTTCAGATAGGCGTCCGCGGTGCGGTCCAGCGGCCAGCTCGCGCTGAGCAGACGACGTCCACTGTCATCTTCCGCCGAGACCTCGAGACGGATCGCACCCGAGGCTTCATCCGGCACCGGCACGCCTGAGGGGGCAACCCACACTCCTGGCAGCGGACTGCCGAAACCGGCATTGCGCAGCGCTTCGCGCGAGACGTCTCGGTCCTCGCCATTGCCGATCAGCAGCAGTTCGAACCGCCCGGTCCAGTCGGACGGCGGCGGATCGTAGATGTGGCGCGTCGCAGCCTCGAATGTCTGCCGGCCCTTGTCGGCCAGGCGATAAAAACTGTTGCGGCCGACCTTCTCGCGCGTCAGCCAGCCATCGGCAGCAAGACGAGACATCGCGGTTCGGACGACGCCGCTGTCGATATCCAGGCTTTCGAAGAATTCCAGCAGCGTACCCAGCCACACGGAGCCGCCACGCGGCACGATGGCATCGCCGAACACGGTGATGACGATGGACCCGGTGCGCGACGGTTCACGCTTGAGCTGGTCGATGATGCGGGAGAGCGGATGCGCCATGCGCGAGGCATAGCGCGTTTGGTGTCGCTGCGACAATGGATTGGCGGCTGCTCTCCCTCCCCCGCGAGCGGGGCAGGATCAAGAAGCACACTAACGATGCGGATCGGGATATACCACGCTGCGCCAGCCGCTGCGGTCGAAGGGACGCCACTGGCCTTCCTTCTGCGCGAGGCGATCGGCGACCGCGTAGACCACGGCGGGATGATGGCCCATGCCGCAATGGCTGCTCTCGACCTCGATGCTCTCGGTCTGAGCCCCCGTCTTCTCCATGCAGCCCTGCCAGGCACAGACGCCGTCGGTGCGGCTGAAGATGGCGGTGGTCGGCACCGGTGGCGGGGCGGCGAGCTCGCCGCCGAACTGCGGGTCGATTTCGTCGGACTTTCGCCCGCTCGCCCATTCATAGACGCGCCAAGCGTTGGTCGAACGCGGATCGCCGGCAAACGGACTGCCGAGCGTGATCACCTGACGCACGCGCTCCGGCATCATCTTGGCGAGCTGACGCGCATAGAGGCCGCCGAGACTCCAGCCGACCAGGCTGATCTTGCGACCATGCGTGTCGCTGAGCTCCCGAACCAGGTCCACCATCGCATGCTGCACGCCATCGCGCAGGCCGTAATTGCGGCCCTGGCGCCAGCCGCTCATTGCATAGCCCTTGCTGGTCAGAAATGCCCGCAGCGCGCGCGTGGACGCGTCGGAGGCCACGAGGCCCGGCAGCACCAGCACCGGATGCCCATCGCCGCGCGGCGCGAGGCTCAGCAGCGGCAGCGCACCGAGGAACGCGCCGAACTCATGGATCGCGCGCCCTTCCAGGAACATCAGAGTACGGGACGGCGGACGCAACGTCTGGGCAGTAGCGGTCATCAATAGTCCCCTGGGAAGAATTGCTGAAAAGGCCGCCGGCCGCGACGCCGGCAAAACGGGTATGAATTCCAACACGCCGGCGACTTGATCGTTCCGCAGCGCAACATGAATCAGCTAGGCGGCCGGTTCCCGACATTCAAGCGGGAGAGGCGCGAGGCTACAATAGGCCTGCGCGTTAATGCTAACGGCAGTGACGCAAAAGTCACAGCCATCGGAGCAGGAACTCTACGGAGTACAACGCGAGCCCGGCGAGGCCGCCGATCAGCGAACCGTTGAAGCGGATGTATTGCAGGTCGCGTCCGATGTTGATCTCGATCAGCGAAATCAGCTGCGCCATGTCCCACGCCTTGACCTGGTCGGAGATGAAGATCGAAACGCCGCTCTTCTGGTCGGCGACGAAGCTGCGCAGCACCGCCACCAGACCCTTGTTGATCTCGCCGCGCAGCTCGGCATCGCCGGCGAGCGCCTCGCCCGCCGCGACGAACATGCCCGCGAGATGATGTTGCAGCACCTGTGTCTCACCGCTCGCACTGCGCTCGATGAATGAGCGCGTGTTGGCCCACACCGTGCGGGCGAGATCGGCAAGCTCGGGCCGCGCCAACAGATCGCGCTTCAATCCGTCGATGCGGTCGATATAGGCCTGATCGCTGCCGAGCCGGTCGACGAAGCTCAGCACCATGCGGTCGAACTCACCGCGGAACGGATGCTTGGGATCGCTGCGCACCTCATTGAAGAACGCCGTGGCGGACGCCACGATCTTGTTCACCAGAAACTTGTCGGCGCGATACAGCCTGAGCAGGGTCGGCAATTCCGCACGCACCTTCTCGCGGATCATCCCCATCGTCTCTTGCTGGTTCAGCGTCTCGTGCATCACGCGCAGGAGATCGTCGAACAGGATCTGGTGCCGTCCCTCCGCGACGAAGCCACGCAGCGTACCGGCGGCGAGCGGCGCAAGATCGATCGCCTGGAGCTGGGAGGACATGCGGCGGATGATGAAGGTCATCAGTCCCGAACTTTCCGTCGCGGAGACAGCCTCGGGCAGCAGGCGCAGCGCAAAGCGTGCAAGGTCGTCGCTGCGCTTGCGATCGCGCAGCCAGTCGGCGACGAAGGAGCCGAAATCGATCTCCTTCAGCTTGGCCTCGACGGGGCCCGCTTCCAGGAAATGCACCTGGATGAATTCGCCGAGCTTGTCGGCGATGCGGGCCTGGTTGCTCTGGATGATCGCGGTATGCGGGATCGGCAGGCCGAGGGGCCGCTTGAACAGCGCAACCACCGCATACCAGTCGGCGAGGCCGCCGATGGTCGCAGCTTCCGCGAAGGCGGCGACGAAGCCGAACACGGGATGCACGGGGAGAAGCCACTTCGCGACGACGAACAGCGCCAGCGTCGAAGCCAGCACGAGCGTCGCCAGCGCCTTGACGCGGCGCAGCTCGGCCGCGCGTTCGGCATCGCCGGGGGAATCGAAGGAGAAGGTGGCGGGTGGGGTCATCGTGAATTGGAGATTACGTCATTCCGGGGCGGTCCGCAGGACCGAACTATGGTGCGCACTTGCGCACCAGAGAATCTCGATTCCGGGCTCGCCCTTCGGCGCCCCGGAATGACGGCTGTGACAAAAAACAAAAGGCCCGCCGAAGCGGGCCTCAAATTTCAGTTTGCACTCAAGGCGCCGGATCAGGCCGTCTTGTTGTAGACCTTGGCGAAATTGTCCTGAGCGGACTTCGCGCCATTGGCGGCGAGCTTGCCGAAATAGTCGGCGGTCGCCTTGGCACGCGAGACGAACACTTCGCCGCGCGAGCGGAGCAGGCCCGACTGGATCTCGACGGCCTCGCTGAACGACTTGGCGGAAGCCAGCTTGTCGATGCTCGCGAAGAACGCCTCGGCGTCCTCGTAGATCGCCTGCTGGATGTTGCGGCTGATCTTGCCGGCCTCAGTGACGGACTCGGTCACCGCGTTCTCGACGGCGGCGGTCACCCGCTCGGAGCCGGCGAACACCTCGGCAGCACGGTCCTTGGCGGTGTTGGCGGTCTTCTTGACGAACTCGCGGGCGGCCTCGGGAACTTCCAGATTCTGGATGTTCTTGAAAGCGTCCTTGAAGCCCTCGAAAGCGGTGTTGGTTTCAGTGGTCATGGGGTTCTCTCCATCCTCATTGGTCTGAGCTATGGGCTCACCCCGTCCGCATTGGCCCGGGGCCCGATCTATATGGCATAGTTAATTGTGCGATGCAACATCTGTGTTGCGATGCGATATCACGAGATCGTGAACAGCCTTAACGAGAGGCAATCTGGTGCCTCCTTGCCCAGGCGGGTTCCCGCGGCCCCCGCCGGCGCTAGGGCTGCACCGCCCCCGGCAGCCCATAGGCCTCCATCTGGGCCTGGACCTGCGCGATGTTGTGCCCGAGCACGACGATGTCGTGGGTCTTGCCATCGACATCCCGAACGTGGTCCCGCAGCAGCGCTTCAGCCTTGAAGCCGAGGCTCTCGAACACGGCGATCGCCGCCTGCTGGTCGACCGTCATCTGGACCGAGAGTTTCTCCAGGCCGGCGCCGAGCGCGAGGGCAAAGGTCTCCTGCGACAGCGCCCGCCCCACCCCCTTCCCGCGCACATCGAGCGAGACCACCATGCGGATCTCGCCGACATGGGGCGACCAGGAGTGAGGATCGCGCACCAGGGTGCCGCAGCCGACAACCTTGCCGTCCCTGACCGCAAGCAGGCTCGTGATCGCGCCGCGCTCGATCTCCTTGACCCAGGCCGACAGCACCTTCGGCTCGCTGATGTTGCGCGGCAGAAACAACAAATCGTGGGTCGGCAGGCCCTTGCCGAACGCGAGCACCGCGGCCTCATCCGCGGGCGCCATCAGGCGAATCTCGATATCGCCCGCGTCGGTTCCGACGTGACGCGGATAGGAACGCCGTTCGCTCATGTCGATCTCTTTCCCAGCCAGGAATCCAGTTTTGGCCATAGCCGCTTCACCGCGTTGGCGCCCGCGACGAGCGAGACGTGACCGCCTTTCAGCATCACCTCTTCCTTGTCCGCAGATCCGATCTTCGCAATCAGGTGCTTTGCGGCCTCATAAGGCACGATGTGATCGTGCTCGGCGACCGCGTGCAGGATCGGCACCTGGATGTCTTCGAGCTTCGCCGCGCGGCTGCCGACCGACATGGTGTCGTTGAACAGCTTGTTGTCCCACATCAGGTCCTTGGTGATGGTGCGGAAATACTCGCCGGCCAGCGGCAGCGTGTCAGTCGCCCAGCGGTCGAACATGCGGTACGATTTGACGAACTCGTCGTTCCAGATGTTTTCCCAGAGCTGGATCTGGCTCACCGTGCGCGAGGCCGGGCGCAGCATCTCGAACGAAGACAGGATCATCTCAGGCGGCACATTACCGACGCTGTCGACGAGACGGTCGACGTCGAAATAGCGGCGGTCGGAAAAATTCGAGAACAGCTTCATTTCGCGGAAGTCGATCGGCGTGGTGAAGCAGATCAAATTCTTCATCGGCCCGTCCTTGTGGATCGAGCCGTACAGCAGCGACAGCACGCCGCCGAAACAATAGCCGATGACGGAAACGTCCTGCTCGCCGGAATCCTGCTGCACCCGGCGGACGCAATCCGGAATGAAGTCGAGGACATAGTCCTCCATCCGCAGGCTCTTCTCCTCCGGCCGCGGCGCGCTCCAGTCGAGCATGTAGACGTCGTAGCCGCGCTTGAGCAGGAATTCGATGAAGCTCTGCCCAGGGACGAGGTCGAGAATGTAGCCGCGGTTGGTGGTGGCCATCACGATCAGCACCGGCACGCGGTAGATTTCGTCCGACATCGGCCGGTAGTGGTAGAGGCTCATGGTGCCGCGCGAATGCAGCACGTCTTTCGGCGTCGAGCCGAGCGAAGGGCCCGAGGTCGAGAAATATTCGACGCCCTTGATGCTGCGCTGAATCGCACGCTGCACCTCGGACTGGATGCGCTCCGGAATAGCTGCGAAATCGAGCCCCGTCGGCGCGTTCATGTCTGCTCTCCGCCTTCTGAGGGCGGACGCTTCGTCCGTGGTGGCCGCGGCGCGCCGTCGAACCCTTGCGGGATCCCCGAACGTGCCGCCATCTGGCTCAGCATGGACTTCATCTCGCCGATCTGAGCTTCGATCGACTGGAGGCGCTCGGCAAGACCCGTGACTTGCTCCCGGCTCGGCAGGTTCATGGTGACCAGGTATTTTTCCATGAGCTCGCCGAGCTGCTTCTGCGCACCTGCAGCAGCCCCGCCCGCACGGTTCATCGCCTGTGAAAATTCCGGCGACGACATGGCTTGATTGGCGAAAGAGTTGAACCCCTTCTCCATCTCGCCCACCATCTTCTGCCACATGGCAACGGGATCGTTGGTCTTGTCGGTCATCGGCATCCTCCTGAAATCGAGAGCTGCGATGCCCTTCTTTTCCCGCCATACCACACCGTTGCGCGGTGCCGGTCAACCGGCAGGTCGCCCAGTGCGACGCACACCGCTTCTTTACGGCGTGAAACCGTGCGATACACGAACATCAAAAGCCAAGGGAACGCCCGTGACCACTCATCAGCCGCCCCAGACCGTCCGCGCCAACGGCATCGACATCTGCTACGAGATCTTCGGCAACGACAACGCCGAACCGCTGCTGCTGATCATGGGGCTCGGGGCGCAGATGATCCATTGGGACGATCCGTTCTGCGAGCAACTTGCCGCGCGAGGCTTTCGCGTAATCCGCTTCGACAATCGCGACATCGGCAAGTCGAGCCATCTGACCGGCGGCAAGCGGTTAACGCCGTTCGAGCTGCTGAAGCTGCGCTTCCTCAAGATTCCCGTGACGGCGACCTACAAGCTGATCGACATGGCCAGGGACACGATCGGGCTGATGGATGCGCTCGGCATCAAGTCGGCGCATCTGGTCGGCGCGTCCATGGGCGGCATGATCGCGCAGGAGGTGACACTGTCGTTTCCGGAGCGCGTCCGTTCGCTGACCTCCATCATGTCGACCACGGGTAATCCGCGCGTGCCGCCGCCGACACGCGAGGCCGCCGCCATGCTGATGGCACCGCCGCCGCGCAGCAAGGAGGAATTCATGATCCGGTTCGGCCAGACCTGGAAAGTGCTGCGCGCCGGGCATTTTCCCGAGGAGGAAGCGCTGGACGTTGGTCGGGCCGAACGGGTGTTCGCGCGCGGGCTCAATCCGGCCGGCGTTGGCCGGCAGCTCCGCGCCGTCCTTGCTTCCGGCAGCCGCAAGGAACGGCTGCAAGGCGTGAAGATCCCGACGCTGGTGATTCACGGTACCGTCGATCCCCTGGTCCGCCCCGAGGGGGGCAAGGACACGGCCGAGTCAATTCCGGGCGCAAAGCTCCTGATGATCGAGGGGATGGGCCACGCGCTGCCGATGCGGTTCTGGCCGGAGATCATCGGCGCAATCGACAAGCATGCGCATGGCGCGGCGGCGCGGGCGGCGTAGACCGCCGGTCTCCTTGCGGTGACCATGTGAGCGGCCGGTTACTCCTTAACGAGAGCCGGCACGGAAGCTATACAGGTCCTCCTCAATCCCAAAGAGGCCGCGGCCTCGCGGAGTTCACATGCATTCCATTGTCCGGCCAGGCGCCACGATCGTTGCCGCCATCCTCATGCTCTCGCTGGCCAATGGCGCCGCGATGGCCGGTAGCACGCAAGACGAAGCCAATCGCAAAACCGTGCTCGACTTCTACGACAAGGGACTCAATCAGAAGGACGCCGATGCCGCCCTCGCCCATGTCGGCGACCGCTATGTCCAGCACAATCCGAACGCGGCCGATGGCGCGGATGGCTTTCGAAAATTCATCGGATTCCTGCGCGAAAAGTTTCCGAATTCGCGCAGCGAGATCAAGCGCAGCTTCGTGGACGGCGACTACGTCATCCTCCACGTTCACGCGGTTCGCGAGCCCGGCACCCGAGGCAATGCGATTGTCGACATCTTCAAGCTGGAGAACGGCAAGATCGTCGAGCATTGGGACGTCGTGCAGCCGATCCCGGAAAGCCCCGCGAACAACAACACGATGTTCTAGCTCGGAGCGTAGCCCGCCGTTTAACTTTTCTTTGCGATCCAGATCACGTGGCGTGCGCCGCCGCCCCTTCCGGTGGCGCGGACGTTGACTTCATTGACGTCGAAACCGGCGCGGCCAAGGCGTTTGGTGAACGCCGGATTGGGTCCGGACGACCACACCGCGAGCACGCCGCCGGGCCGCAGCGCCATCTTCGCCGCCGAGAGCCCGCTCGCGCTATAGAGCGCATCGTTGCCCTTGCGGGTCAGTCCTTCCGGCCCGTTGTCGACGTCGAGGAGAATGGCGTCGAAAGCCGACCGCTTTGCCCGGATGATGTCGCCGACATCCGTTTCCCGGATACTTACCCTGGCATCATCGAGACTGTCGCCGAAGACCTCCGCCATCGGGCCTCGCGCCCAGGCCACAACAGACGGGACGAGCTCGGAAACAACGATCTTCGCCTGGCCTCCGAGCACCTTCAGCGCCGCACGCAACGTAAAGCCCATGCCGAGGCCGCCGATGAGGACGACGGGCTTTGCAACCTTCTCGATCCGCTTGGCCGCCAATGTTGCGAGGGCCGCTTCCGAGCCTGACAGCCGGTTGTTCATCAGCTCATTGGTGCCGAGCTTGATGGAGAACTCCTTGCCCCGCCGCATCAGGCGGAGCTCCTCGTCGGAGCCGGGGATCTTGGCGGTGTCGATCTTTTCCCAGGGAATCATGCCAGACGTTTAGCACGATCGAAAAGGTTCGCCGAAGCATGGTCGGTTACGCCGGGCGATTGCGCTATGCGCAATCGCAGGGCTGACCCGCCCTACGATCTAGCCGCCCGCCCACACGTCCAGCACATAGCGGTTCTTGGTCCCCATCTCCTCGATCCACCGCGCGCCGGCGGCCGCATCGCTGCCGCTCTTCTCGCGATGGATCGCGACCAGCGCTGCCTTCACGTCCGGCTCCATCTTCCCGCCGTCGCCGCAGACATAGATGACAGCCCCCCGCTCGATCAGCGGCCACACCTTGTCCTTCTGCACGGCCAGCACGTGCTGCACATAGGTCTTCGGTCCGTCCGCGCGCGAGAATGCCGTGAACAGCTCGGTGATGCCGCTTGCCGCCAGCGCCTTCAGCTCGTCCGCATAGAGAAAATCCTGGTCGGGATGGCGGCAGCCGTAGAACAGCATGGATGGCCCGAGCGTCGCGCCCTTCGCCTTGCGCGCGGCGCGTTCCTGGAGAAAGCCGCGGAACGGCGCGAGGCCCGTGCCGGGGCCGATCATGATGATCGGCACCGAGGGATCGTCCGGGAGCCGGAAACCGGCCTTGGTCTCGCGCACGGTGGCGTAGATCGCATCACCGGTGCGCCGGTTGGCGAGATAGTTCGAGCAGATGCCCTTGTAGGTGCCGCGCCCCGACGCGGCCGGCCCTTCGACCACGCCGACCGTGATGCTGCAGCGCGCCGGGTCGACCGACGGCGAGGACGAGATCGAGTAATAGCGCGGCGCCAGCAGGGAGAGCATTTCGAGATAGACGTGAAACGGCAATTCACAGGCCGGATATTCGAGCAGCAGGTCGAACACAGAATTGCGCCGGGACAGAATCTCGCTGCGGTAACGCTCGAGTGGCTCGCCCTCCTCTCCGACGAAGGCCAGCAGCTTTGGCTTGGTGACGGGGCAGCGCGTGTGCTCGGCCATGATCTGGATCTGCTTCCGTGTCGCGACCTGCTGCAGCTCGACGAACTCGCTGAGCAGGCGGCCGACCGAGACGGCATCCCCGACCGGCAATTGCGCGCGGCGCCCTTCTGCGACCTGCAGCCTGATCTGGTCGGCCGGCAGGAAACCGAAACGGCGGGCAACAGAATCCACCAGCGTCGGATCGTTGCGCGGGACGACGCTGAGGTGATCACCGACGCGATAAGTGACGTTGGCCGGCAACTGCACCTCGATGTGGCGCGTCGAACGCTCGGACGGATTCGAGCCGTTCTTGTTCTGAAGCTCGTCGCTGACCAGTACCTTCATCGCCACGGCGCCGCCCTGGGCGACGATGGTGTTGACGGCGGTCACCGCCACCGGCTGGATCGCGTAAAGCGGATCGTCCTCTGCGGTGCGGGTGAAGTTCCAGTCGATGCCGAATTCCTTGGTGGCGACCTGGGCGGCAGCCGGGAACCATTTCTGGAACTGGCCGTCGAGATCGCTGCGCGCATCGCCCTCGCCGCGCGGAAAGACCGCGCGCGCGCCGTGAGCCGACAATTGCTCGTCGATCAGGCGCGGCACCGATTGATAGGTCGCAGCCCAGTCACTGTTGCCGCAACCGAACACGGCGTAACGCACACCGGCAAAGGCATCCTTTGGCAAGTCGCCGCCGAGCCATTTGACGAACTGCGTGGCATTGTCCGGTGGCGCGCCGTTATAGGAGGCGCAGATGATCAGCACGCCGCCCTCCTGCGGCAGCTTGCCGACGTAATCGTCGAGCGGGCCGAGATGCACGGCAAAGCCGTTGATCTCGGCAAGGTCCGCCATGCGCGTCGCGAGCTCTTCCGCCGTGCCAAGATTGGAGCCATACAGCACCAGCATCGGCGTGTTGTGGCCGGGCCGGGCCGTCGGCTGGCGCGGCGCCTTCGGCGCCGAGGATACAGCCGCGACGGGCCCGCCATAGACACCGCGCTCGCGATCGGCACGGGGGCGCACCTTGATCTTGAAGCCTTCCGGCTTCATCGTCAGCGTCTCCTTCAGGTGCATCTGGTAGCGCTGGTGATCGATCAGCTTGAAGCGCTGCAGGATCATGCCGAGCGCCAGCGCCGCCTCGTGCATCGCAAAGCCCCGGCCGATGCAGGCGCGCTGGCCGTTGCCGAACGGCTTCCAGGCATTGATCGGCCGTTTGGCCTCCGCCTCACGGCTGAAATTCTCGGGATCGAAGGCATCGGGATTCGGCCCCCACACCGAGGGATCGCGATGCAGCGCGGTCACCAGGATGGTGGTGAAAGTCCCCTTCCTGAGCTTGTACTTGCCGCCGCCGATGGTCTCGTCGTTCAGCGGCGAGATGCCGTAAGCCGGCGCCGGCGGCCACAGCCGCAGCGCCTCCTTCAGGATCTGCGTGATGTAGGTGAGCTGCGTCACCTGCTGGTAAGTCGGCTTTGCATCGACATTCGGACCGAGGACGCGATCGACCTCGTCATAGGCCTTCTTGAGAATGTCCGGATGCTTGAGCAGCGCATAGATCGTGCACGACAGCAGCCCGCTGGTGGTCTCGTGTCCGGCGATCAGGAACGTGTTGATCTGGTAGCGGATGTTGACGTCGTCGAGCTGCTCGCCGGTCGAGCGGTCTACGCCGGTCATCATCGCGGCCAGCATGTCCTTCTTGTCGTCGATCCCCTCCGCACTCTTGCGGCGCTCGGCGATGATCTCGTCGACCATCTTGTTCATGAAGGCAACGTCTTCGGCGAGCGTCTTGCGCCGCTTCTGCATCCAGAGCTGCTCGAGCGGCAGGCCGCGTGTCATCATGATGGTTTCGAGCGAGCGCACCAACGACTCGACGAAGGGATGGTAGTCGCGGCGGTAGAACGAATTGAAGCGGTACTCGAAGCCGCACAGGCCGATCGTGTCCAACGTCAGCGCGGTCATGTCGTGGACGACATCGATCTCGTCGTCGGCATTGAGCCGCTCCCATTTCTGGACGAGTTGCTCGGCAATGTCGACCATGCTCGGGTGATAGGACTGCATGGCGCGATTGCCGAACGGCTGCAGCAGGATGTTGTGCGCCTTGCTCCAGTTCGGCTCTCTGGTGTCGGCCGTGAACAGACCATCGCCGCCGACCGCACGCACGCGCCGCAGTGCGCCGCGCACCGTCTTGTCGAACCGCTTCTCGTCGGAGAGTTCGTCGACGAGATCGTGGCCGGAAACGACGACGATCGGCGAGCCCATCATGTCGAGCCAGAAGATCGGACCGAGCTCCTTGGCAAGTCGCGTCAGGTGCTGCACGGGGGCTGCCGCGTCCAGCGACAGCATGTTGCCGACCACCGGCTTGGTCGGCGGATGCGGGATCGGATCCAGTCGGTTCTTCGATGACATTAAATGCGCTTCCCCCTTATAGGATCGTCATTGCGAGGAACTCGCGACAAAATTGCGAAGCAATCTTGCGCTGATGCGACGAAGCAATCTGCCTCCCGGATACATTCCTGGATTGCTTCGCTTCGCTCGCAATGACGAATCTAGCCAAATCGCCTTCTACGCCATTCGATCAGCTTGGCGCTGACCTCCTCCGGCTTCTCCTGCTGCGTCCAATGACCGCTATCCTTCACCAGGTACTTCTCGAGATCGCCGATCAGCTTCTCCATGCCGTCGGCAGCCGATGGCGGCAGCACCGCATCGTTCTCGGCCATGATCATCAATGACGGCACATGGATATGATGGTCCAGCCCTTTCGACCGCTCCCAATTGCGCGTGAAGTTGCGATACCAGTTGATGCCGCCGGTGAAGCCGGTTTTCGTGAAGGTGTCGACGAACACTTTCTTCTCGTCCGCGGAAAGAATCGGCGTGCGCGGATCGACCTTGGCATCGTAAGCCGCGATCATCTGCGGAAAGGCCAGGTTGGTCTTTGCCGAAGCGCCAACGCCTGCGATCGGCGGCGCTTCCGGTTTTGCCTCCGGCCGCGCCAGCGGCTTGCGCATGAAGGCGTCGAACGTCTGCTCGACGCGGCTGCCGAAGATCTGGTCCGGCTTGCGCGCGGGATCCTGGAACTGGACGATATACATCTGGTCGCCGAAGCGCTGGCGGAACAGCGCGATCGGGTCGATCGGGCTGCGGTCCCAATGCGGGGTGTTGACGCCGACGACGCCGGCCACGCGCTGGGGATGCCGCAGCGGCATCTGCCAGACGACGAAGCCGCCCCAGTCGTGACCGACGAAGATCGCCTTGTCGATCCCGAGATGATCGAGCAGACCGACGAGATCGCCGGTCAAATGCTCCATGTCGTAGTCCTCGACCGGCTCCGGCCGATCGGACGCGCCATAGCCGCGCTGATCCGGTGCGATCACGCGGATGCCGGCCTCGCTCAGCGCCTTGATCTGATGACGCCAGGAGAAAGCGAGCTCGGGCCAGCCGTGGCACAGCACGACCGGCGGCTTGTCGTCGGCCGGGCCTGCCTCGTAATAGCCCATGCGGATTCCGTTCGTCGTCGCGAACTTGAGCGGCGGCATTTCAATCATTGCAACATTCCTACTCAGCGGCGCCTTTGATGTCCGCCGCCGGCGGCGCGTAGGCCGCCTCCAGCGCGGCAAACTCCTCCGGCAGCATGTCGCACATCACCTGCACATGCGGAATGATGTTGGCACCGACGATGAAGCCGAAATCGAGCTGGTCGCGATAGCTCTGCACGGTGATATTGAGGGCCTGGCCGTGGGTCGAGATCGAGACCGGGAAGATGTGCAATAGCTCCGCGCCGGCGGCATAAAGAGTCTGCCGCGGTCCCGGCACGTTGGACACGGTAATGTTGGCGGCCGGCGGCAGCACGTCCGACAGGTTGGAGCGGCTGTAGAGCAGCGCGAGGATCTGCACCATGATCGGCGCGCCCAGCATCGAGATGTTGGAGACCTGCGGCATCAGTGCCCGCAGCGGATGCGACATCTCCTTGGACTTGGTCGACTGCGCGATGATGGCCTCGAGCCGGGCCTTGGGGTCCTCGATGTTGGTCGCGATCGAGCAGATCATGCCGAACACCTGGTTGTTGGCCTCGGTGTTGCCCTCCTCCCGCAACGAGATCGGCACGGCGGCGGTCAAGGATTTTGCCGGCAGCGTGCCGTATTGCTGGAGATAGCGGCGGACCACACCGGAGGCGAGCGCCAGCACGACGTCGTTGAGCTTGCCGCCGGCCTGCTTGGCCAACGCCTTCGCCCGTGACAACGAAATCGACACGCCGGCAAAGCTGCGCTCGGAGGAAATGGTCTTGTTGAGCATGGTCGGCGGCGACACCATGCTGGCGAGGCTCTCGCGCGACTTCGGATCGGAGACCTTGCCGAGCACCTCGGAGACGCTCTTGAGCACGGTGGGAATGTTGCCGGCGAAGCGCACCGCGCTCTCGATCTGGTACATCGCATTGTCGAACAGGATCGAGCCGATGTCGCTCTTGCCGGTGCGCGGCAATTGCAGGTTCTTCGCGGCGGCCGACGCATCGAGCGGCTGAGTGAAGAGCTGCTGATAGGAATCGAGCAGGTTGGCGGCGATGTCGCGCGGCTCCTGTCCGGGCTTGCTTCCAGCCGCCGGCGGATCGACCTTCCGGGGCACCGGAGAGACATCGTAGATCATGCTGGTCAGCGCCGCACCGGCGCCGCCGTCGATGGCGGCATGGTGCATCTTGGAATAAAGTCCGACCTCGTTGTCCTTCATGCCCTCGAACACGTAGAACTCCCAGAGCGGGCGGGCCCGGTTCAACAGTTTGGCGTGCATCCAGCCGACGATGCGCTCCAGCGTGGCCCGGTCGCGCGGCTGCGGCAGGCTGGCGCGAAAGATGTGGCGGTCGATGTCGAACTGATCGTCCTCCACCCAGGAAGGATGATCGATGTCGAGTGGTGCTTTCTCCAGCCGCGCCTTCAGAATCGGCGCGATGTGAAGGCGTGAGACGATCATTGCCTTGAAGTCTTCGAAGAAGTCGCCTTTGTAGTCGTCGGGCAGGCGAAAGATCGCCATGCTCCCGACATGCATCGGCATTTCCGGCGTTTCCAGATAGAGAAACGACGCGTCCAGCGACGACAGCTTCTTACCGTCAGCCATAGTTCCCTCCCGCTAGATTTGACGGGCGCCTTGGCCGGCGCTTCTCGTCAGCTCGATACTGCCTGTTCCGGCGGGGCATATGCAATGGCAAACGGCCCTGCCCGGTCAAATGGCGAGAATTCCCCTTCCGGTTGGGCCAGACGGTCGGCCACGGCCCACAGCGCCGCAGGATTCACCCCGAGCCCGATATGGCTCGCCAGGTGCACCTCGATGTTCTCGGCACGGTCGGAGGGCCGGAGCAAGCAGGTTCGCCAGTTCACGACACCGTCGGCGCGCGAATAGATCGACGTCGCCGGCACCGGCAGATCGCCCGCGATCGCTTCGCGAGCTTCCGCAAAATCCTCGACCCGCTCGCCGGACAGCGCCTCGTAAAGCCGCGTGGCGTTGGTTGCCCGCACGTCGTTGGCGAAAGGGCTGCCAAGCGTGATGACATAGCGAACCTTGTCGGGTGCCCACAGCGCGAGATCGCGGGCATAGACGCCGCCGAGACTCCACCCGACCAGGCTGACCTTGCGCCCCGTGGCGGCGTGGATTTCGACGAGACGGCTGCGCAACGAATCCCGCATCCGCCCCAGTCCACCAAGGTTGCGGCCCATTCGCCAGGCATGTGCATCGTAGCCGAGTTCGCTGAGATAACGCCGCATCGGCATCATCGAGAGATCGCTGGCGAGAAAGCCCGGCAGCGCCAGCACCGGATGGCCGTCGCCCCTGGGCGCGCGCATCAGAAGCGGCGACAGCAACAGGCTGGCGTTGAATTCGAACAGGCCGCGAGCCTCGGCGAGCAGCAGGCCGAGGCTCGGTGGACGAAGTCGATCTGTTTCCAGCGCCCCGGCCGGCCCGGCCGACATTTACTTCTTCTTGTCGCTGCTGCGCGAGCCGCCGAGACCGGCCATGGTGACGAACATGTCCTGAAAACGCTCCGCGATCTTCGGATCGAAGGTGAACCAGCTCTGGATCAGCGATTCCGGGGAGACCTTGTCGATGTTGGACATCATCTGTTGCTGCAGCTTGTCCATGACAGCGGTCTGCATCGGCATGACGTCCGGAAGGCCAAAGAACTGGCGGGCCTCGAGGGGGGTGCAGTCGATTTCGATGTTAACTTTCATGTCCCCTCCGGATTGAGATTCGAGCGACTTTGCGGAGTATCGCCGCGAGTTGTGGTGCGACGCAAGCGACCTGATGCAGGCGCGACTTGCCCCGTCCCGCAATCGGCCGGTATGGTCAACCAAAGTCGAAAGATGCGGTCCTCCATGCCAGGCGCCACGGTCAGCCTTGCTGCACAGCGGCGCAACTTGGCGCGTTCCTTGCTGGAATGGCGCTTGCACCGGTCGAGAACTCTGGGCAACATGGATTAATCGGCCGGCCGAACAATCAAAAACCACCGGCACCGCGACGTGGAGAGGGTCAAGAATGTCAGTATGTCGAAGTCTGTTTGCGGCGACTCTCGCCGGTACGTTCGCATTGGCGGCCTCGCCTGCGACCAGCCAGACGCTGCGCTATGCCAACCAGGGCGACCTGAAGTCCCTCGATCCCTATACGCTCAACGAGAGCACCACCCACGCCCATCTCGGTCACGTCTATCAAGGCCTCACCGCGCGCGACAAGGACCTCAAGATCATTCCGGCGCTGGCGGAGAGCTGGGAAACTCCGGAGCCGACCCGCTGGCGCTTCCATTTGCGCAAGGGCGTGAAGTTCCACAACGGCGATCCCTTCACCGCCGACGACGTGGTGTTTTCGGCCGATCGCGTCCGCAAGAAGGGGTCCAACATGCAGACCCGTCTTGCGCCGGACGTCAAGGTCGTCAAGGTCGACGACTACACCGTCGACTTCATCCTGCCTTCGCCCAATCCCATCCTGCATAATTCGTGGGATGTCTGGTACATCATGGACAAGAAGTGGGCCGAGGCGAATAACGTCGTCGATCCGACGCCGGTGGCGGCGACCACGCCGAGCTACGCCTCGCTCAACGAGAACGGCACCGGTCCGTTCACCATCGAAAGCCATCAACCCGGCGTGAAGACGGTCTTCAAGGCCAACCCCAATTACTGGGGCAAGGTCGAAGGTAACTTGAAAGAGATCATCTTCACCCCGATCGCTTCGGACGCAACCCGCGTCGCTGCGCTGCTCTCCGGCGAAGTCGACGTCATCGAGCCGGTGCCGATCCAGGACATCTCCCGCGTCGATTCCAGCCCGAACGCCCAGGTGCTGAAGGGGGCGGAACTGCGCACCATCTTCATCGGCTTCGATCAGATGCGCGATGAGCTGCTCTACTCCAACATCAAGGGCAAGAATCCGTTCAAGGACGTTCGCGTCCGCGAAGCCTTCTACAAAGCGATCGACATCGAGCTGATCAAGACGCGCGTGATGCGCGGACTGTCGACGCCCTCGGCCCTGATGATCGCGCCGGAATTGTTCGCACTGTCCAAGGAGTTCACGCGGCCGAAATTCGACCCTGATGGCGCCAAGAAGCTCCTGACCGAGGCCGGCTATCCCGATGGCTTCGAGGTCACCATGGACTGCCCGAACGATCGTTACGTCAACGACGCCGCGATCTGCCAGGCCGTGGTCGGCATGCTTGCTCGCATCGGCGTCAAGATCAATCTGCTGGCGCAGCCGAAGGCGCAATACTTTGCCAAGGTGCTGAAGCAGGGCGGCTACCAGACCTCGTTCTACCTGCTGGGCTGGACGCCGAGCACGATGGACTCGCACAACGTGCTCTACGACATCATGGGCTGCCGCGACGATGCGAAGTCTTCGCGGGGTGAGGCCAATCTCGGCGGCTACTGCAACAAGGAGTTCGACGCCATTACCGACAAGGTGCTGGTCGAAACCGACACCGCCAAGCGTAACCAGCTGATCAAGCAGGCCTACGAAATCGGCAGCAAGGACTGGTCCTACATCCCGCTACACCAGCAGGCGCTGGCCTGGGGCGTGTCGAAGAAGGTCAACCTGCCGCAGCGCGCCGACAATTTGGTCATGTTCCATTGGGCGACCAAAAAGGACTGACGTCAGTTGAACACCAGGTCCCGGCGGCGTCAGGCTTCCGGGACCTTTCCTTTTCCGGCTGACAGAGGCGTCGGCCGCACGCACACCAAGGACAGTGGAAGGCATGCTCGCTTTCACTCTTCGCCGCGCCGTTCAGGCCATCGGCGTCATGTTCGCCGTCGGCATCATCGCCTTCTCGATGTTCCGCTTCGCCGGCGACCCCGTCAACCAGATCGTCTCGATCGACACGTCGGCCGCCGAACGCGAAATGGTGCGCAAGTCGCTCGGCCTCGACGATCCGGTGCCAGTGCAGTTCGTGCGCTATTTCGCCGACGCCGCGCAGTTCAAGTTCGGCGTCTCCTACCAGTTCCGCCAGCCGGTCTCGACGCTGTTGATGGAGCGTATGCCGGCCACGCTGGAACTCGCGGTCTGCGCGACCGTGTTTGCCATGGTGTTCGGCATCCTGATGGGCGTCTATTCGGCGCTCAAGCGCGACACCGTGCTCGCCAAATTGTTTCAGGCGGTTTCGCTGATCGGCATCTCGTTGCCGACTTTCCTGATCGGCATTCTGCTGATCTATCTGTTTGCGGTGACATTGGGGTGGTTGCCCTCGTTCGGCCGTGGCGAGGTGATCAAGCTCGGCTGGTGGAGTACGGGTCTGCTCACACTGTCCGGACTGAAGGCATTGATCATGCCCTCGATCACGCTCGGCCTGTTCCAGATGACCCTGATCATGCGGCTGGTGCGCGCGGAGATGCTGGAAGTGCTGCGAACCGACTATATCCGCTTCGCCCGCGCCCGCGGCCTGACCACCCGGGCCATCCATTTCGGCCATGCGCTGAAGAACACGCTCATTCCCGTGATCACGGTGGCTGGACTTCAGTTTGGCTCGGTTATTGCATTTTCGATCATCACCGAGACCGTATTCCAATGGCCGGGCATGGGACTTCTGTTCGTGCAGGCCGTGCAAAATGTCGACATCCCGATCATGGCCGCCTATCTGCTGATGGTTTCGCTGATCTTCGTCACCATCAATCTGGTGGTTGACATCCTCTACACCGTGGTCGATCCGCGCCTGCGCGCGACCGTCGGCCGAGCCGCATAAGGCAGCCCTGCATGTCCGACGCAGCCGCCTCCAACTCCGACAAGCAGAGCACCCCGCCCGCGCATGCCGGCCGCAGCTGGCTCAGCCGCGCTCTCGACAGCGACATCTTGTACTCGTTCCGCCGTTCCAAGCTGACGATGGTGGCGGCGGCCGTTACCCTGCTGTTCTTCCTGCTCGCGATCTTTGCATCCGCGCTCGCCGTGCAGAACCCGTTCGATCCGGCGCAGCTCCAATTGATGAACTCTCGGATCTCGCCGCTCTGGACCGCCGATGGCCAGAGCCCCTTCCTGCTCGGCACCGACGAGCAGGGCCGCGACGTGTTCTCCGCCATCCTCTACGGCATGCGCATCTCGCTGGCCGTGGGCGTCGCCGGCGTGATCTTCGCCGGCGCCCTCGGCATCGCGCTCGGCCTGATCGCCGGCTATTTCGGTGGCGCGGTCGATGGCGTGATCATGCGGGTCGCCGATGTGCAACTCACTTTCCCCGCGATCCTGATCGCGCTGCTGGTCAACGGCATCGCCAAATCGATCTTCGGCAACCGGCTGGATGCCAACAGCATGCTGGTGGTGCTGGTGATCTCGATCGGCCTGAGTTTCTGGGTGGGGTATGCCCGAACGGTGCGCGGCTCCGTGATGGTCGAGAAGAACAAGGACTACGTCGCCGCCGCGCAGCTGATCGGCCTGCCCGCGCCAACGATCATGCTGCGGCACGTATTGCCCAACACGATGGGCCCGATCCTGGTCATTGCCACCATCAACCTTGCGCTGGCCATCATCACCGAGGCGACGCTGTCCTTCCTCGGCGTCGGCTTGCCCGACACCATGCCCTCACTCGGCACGCTGATCCGCATCGGCAACAACTATCTGTTCGCCGGCGAATGGTGGATCGTCGCTTTCCCCGGCATCGCGCTGGCCGGGCTGATCCTGTCGATCAACCTGCTCGGCGACTGGCTGCGCGACGCGCTCAACCCGAAGCTCCGATGAGCAACACTTCGACAAGAGCGTCTCATTCATGACCGAGCCCGTTCTCTCCGTTCGTGATCTCCGCGTGGAGTTCGCCTCCCGCCGCGGCACGCTGCGGGCCATCGACGGCGTCTCCTTTGATATTGCCAAAGGCGAAGTGCTGGGCGTGGTCGGAGAATCCGGCGCCGGCAAGTCCGTCACCGGCCTGTCGGTGATCGGCCTGATCGACCCGCCCGGCCGCATCGCCGGCGGCGAGATCCATCTCGCCGGCCTGCGCATCGACAATCTGCGGCCCGACGAGATGCGCCGCATCCGTGGAAAGCGGATCGGCATGATCTTCCAGGACCCCCTCACCTCGCTCAATCCGCTATACCGGGTCGGCGACCAGATCGTCGAGACGATCAGAACCCACCTGAACCTGTCCGAGACCGCCGCCCGCCGCCGCGCCATCGACCTGCTCGCCGAGGTTGGTATCCCCGCGCCGGAAAAACGCATCGACGGCTATCCCCACGAATTCTCCGGCGGCATGCGCCAGCGCGTCGTGATTGCGCTGGCGATCTGCGCCGAGCCCGAGCTGATCATCGCCGATGAGCCGACCACCGCGCTCGACGTCTCCGTGCAGGCGCAGATCATCTCGCTGATCAAGCGGCTCGGCCGCGACCACGGCACCGCCGTGATGCTGGTGACGCACGACATGGGCGTGATCGCGGAAACCTCCGACCGCGTCGCGGTGATGTATGCCGGCCGCGTCGCCGAGATCGGTCCGGTCCAGGATGTCGTCAGAAATCCGCTGCACCCTTATGCCAAGGGCCTGATGGGCGCGATCCCGACACTGGCCGGCGACGACAAGCGCCTCATGCAGATTCCCGGCTCCATGCCGCGCCTCTCCGCGATCCCGCGCGGTTGCTCGTTCAATCCGCGCTGCGCCTTCGCGTTCGATCGCTGTCGTGTCGATCGGCCGGAGCCGCTGCCACACGGCACGCAATCGGTCGCCTGCCATCTCTATGACAACGTGCCGACGGAGAGCGCGGCATGAGCGCCCCCTTCGTTCAGGCCAGGGATCTGCGTCGCGTCTTCGACGTCTCGAAACCCTGGCTCAACCGCGTGCTCGAAGGCGGCCACCTCGAATATCTCAAGGCTGTCGATCACGTCACATTCGACATCAGGAAGGGCGAGACCTTCGCACTGGTCGGCGAGTCCGGCTCGGGCAAGACCACGGTGGCACGGATGGTCGTCGGCCTGTTGCCGCCGAGTTCCGGCGACGTCCAGATCGATGGCGTCTCGATGACGGATCCGCGGCAGGCGCAGGCACGCCGAAAGCTGCGCCGCCGCATCCAGATGATCTTCCAGGACCCCTATGCGAGCCTGAATCCGCGCTTTCGGGTCGATGCCATCATCTCCGAGCCGATCCGCGCCTTCGACCTGATCCAGGGCGAGCGCGACATTCAGGGGCGCGTCGGCGAGCTGCTCGGCCTCGTCGGCCTGCATCCCGACGACCGGCTGAAGTTTCCGCACGAATTCTCCGGCGGCCAGCGCCAGCGTATCGCGATCGCGCGCGCGCTGGCTTCCGACGCCGAGTTCATCGTCTGCGACGAGCCGACCTCGGCGCTCGACGTCTCCGTGCAGGCGCAGATTCTCAATCTGATGCGCGACCTCCAGGACAAGTTCGGCCTGACCTACATGTTCATCAGCCACAACCTCGCCGTGGTCCGCCACATGGCGAGCCGCGTCGGCGTGATGTATCTCGGCCGCATCGTCGAGATCGCCGAGGGACGCGAGCTGTTCGCCAATCCGCGGATGCCCTACACCAAGATGCTGCTGGGCGCCGTGCCTGATCTTGCCATGAGCGGCCGCCAGCGCATTCCAGTGAAGGGCGAGATTCCGAACCCGATCAATCCGCCGCCCGGCTGCGCCTTCAATCCGCGCTGCCCACTCGCGTTCGATCTCTGCCGCAAGGAAGCGCCGGAGCTGATCGGCGGCGTCGCCTGCCACGCGGTCAACACCGCGCCGGTCCCGGCGTGACGCGCGCGTGCCATGCCGGCAGCGCATTGGCGGCGCGGCATCTCCTGTGATCAATTGCGCGCGTCGCAAGTGAGGTAGCCCATGGCCAGCAACGTCAATCCCGATCCCTTCACGACACGCCCCGAGATCGAGGGCACGTTCGGGGTCGTCGCCACCACGCACTGGATCGCGACCGCCGTCGGCATGGCCGTCCTCGAAAAGGGCGGGAACGCCTTCGACGCCGGCGTCGCCACGGCCTTCACGCTCCAGGTGGTCGAGCCGCATCTGAACGGCCCCGGCGGCGATGTCCCGATCATCGTGCACGACGTGAAGCGTAGGCGCACCGAGGTGATCTGCGGTCAGGGACCGGCGCCGGCACGCGCCACCATCGCGCATTACAGGAGCGAGGGGCTCGACATGGTCCCTGGCACCGGCCTGCTCGCGGCCTGCGTTCCCGGCACCTTCGAATCCTGGATGATGCTGCTGCGCGATTATGGCACGATGCGCGTGCGCGACGTGCTGGAACCGGCGATCTCCTACGCCCGGGACGGCTATCCGTTGGTCGAGCGCGCCTGCGCCACGATCCAGACGGTCGAGCAGCTGTTCCGCAAGCACTGGCCGACCTCGGCCGCGGTCTACCTGCCGAACGGCGAAGTGCCAAAGCCCGGCACGCTGTTCACCAACACGACGCTGGCCGCGACTTACCAGCGGATCCTCAACGAGGCCGAAAGCGGCGGCGGTGGCCGCGAGGGCGAGATCGAGCGCGCACGCAAAGCCTGGTCGCAGGGTTTCGTCGCCGAGGCCATCGACAAGTTCTGCCGAACGCAGGAGGTGATGGACGTCAGCGGCTCGCCGCATCGCGGCGTGCTCTCCGCCGACGACATGGCGCGCTGGCAGCCGACGGTCGAAGCGCCGCTCACCTACGATTATGGCCGCTACACCGTCTGCAAGGCCGGCGTCTGGAGCCAGGGGCCGGTGACGCTGCAACAACTGGCCCTACTGAAGGGTTTTGCTCTCGACGGGCTCGATCCGACCGGACCCGAGTTCATCCATCTCCAGATCGAATGCGCCAAGCTCGCCTTCGCCGACCGCGAGAAATTCTACGGCGATCCCAAGTTCAGCGAGATTCCGATCTCGACGCTGCTGTCGAACGCCTACAACGACGAGCGCCGCAAACTCGTCACCGACAAGGCTTCGCTCGAACTCCGGCCTGGCTCGGTCGAAGGCTTCGGCGGCGTGGTCAAGCTCCGCCGAGCCGAGGGCCAACGCGAGGCCGTCGGCGCGCTCGGCGCCGGCGAACCGACCGTGGGGCGCTTCGGCGAGGTGCGCGGCGACACCGTGCATTTCGACATCATCGACAAGGCCGGCAACATGGTGTCCTCGACGCCTTCAGGAGGCTGGCTGCAATCCTCGCCTGTCATTCCCGAACTGGGCTTCTGCCTCGGCAGCCGCGCCCAAATGTTCGATCTGGAAGAGAACCAACCCGGTTCGCTCGCACCGGGCAAGCGGCCACGCACCACGCTGTCGCCGACCATGGCGCTGCGCGACGGCGAGCCCTACCTCGCCTGGGGCTCGCCCGGCGGCGACCAGCAGGACCAGTGGATCACCCAGTTCTTCCTGCGCCACGTCCATTGCAATCTCAATCTCCAGGAAGCCATCGACGCGCCGGCCTGGCATTCCGAGCATTTCCCGATCTCGTTCTGGCCGCGCACCGCACGCCCTGGCGTGCTCGTGGTCGAGAACCGCGTGCCGAAGGCGACGATCGAGAACCTTCGCGAGCGCGGGCATATCGTCGAGGTCGGGCCCGACTGGTCCGAAGGCCGCCTCACCGCGGCCTCCCGCGTCGGCGTCCGCCGGCGCGCCGCCGCCAATCCGCGCGGCATGCAGGGTTACGCCGCGGGACGCTAAAGGCAACACATGACCTGGTCGATCATCGCGCGAGATCCTGCCACCGGCCAGTTCGGCATCGCGGTCGCGACCCGCTTCTTCGCCGTCGGCGCACGTGTGCCCTATATCGCGGCCGGCGTCGGCGCCATCGCGACCCAGGCCTTCGTCAATCCCTATTACGGCATCGACGGCCTCAAGCTGCTGCGTGAAGGCCTGAATGTGCATGACGTTCTCGCCGCGCTGCTCGCCACCGACGACGGCCGCGAGAGCCGGCAGGTCCACATCATGGACGCGACCGGCGAGATCGCCGCCCATACTGGGCGCGACTGCGTCAACTGGTGCGGGCACGTCGCAGGCAGCGGCTTTTCGATTGCCGGCAACATGCTCGCCGGCGCCGACGTGCTCGACGAGACCGCAAAGACCTATATCGCCAACGACAGCCTGCCCTTCCCGCGCCGCCTGCTCGCGGCGATGCGCGCCGGCGAGGCCGACGGCGGCGACAAGCGCGGCAAGCAGTCCGCCGCGCTGCTGATCCATGGCGAGGAGGAATGGCCGGCGCTGGACATCCGCGCCGACGATCATCCCGATCCACTCGGTGAGCTCGAACGGCTCGAACGTGTCAGCCAGGAGCTCTGGGTGCACTTCCGCCCTTCCATGCCGACGCGGCAAAATCCATCCGGCAACACCGATCGCAGCGTCATCGAAGCAACTATCGCCGCGGCACAGGCAAGGCAGGCATGAGCGCCGGTCCTCTCATCGAGATCACGGATCTACGCATCCGCTTTCACGGCGACGACGGCCGGATCACCCATGCGGTCGACGGCGTTGATCTCAGTGTTGCCAATGGCGCGACGCTCGGCCTCGTCGGTGAATCGGGCTGCGGCAAGAGCGTGACCTCGCTGGCCATCATGGGCCTCCTGCCGAAGCAGAGCGCGGAGATTTCAGGCGCGATCCGCTTCGATGGTTTTGACCTGCTGAAGACGCCGGACCAGACCCTGCGCGACTTGCGCGGCAACCGGCTCGCGATGATCTTCCAGGAGCCGATGACCTCGCTCAACCCGAGCTTCACCATCGGCGACCAGATCATCGAGACCATCCTGCGCCACCGCGGCGGCTCGCGGAAGAGCGCGCGCGAGCGGGCCATCGAGCTGTTGCGCCGCGTCCACATCCCCTCGCCCGAGCGGCGCATCGACGAATATCCGCACAAGCTCTCGGGCGGGATGCGCCAGCGCGTGATGATCGCGATGGCGCTCGCCTGCGATCCGCGCCTCTTGATCGCGGACGAGCCGACCACCGCGCTCGACGTCACCCTGCAGGCGCAGATCCTGGAATTGATGCGCGAGCTGAAGGCTGCGAGCGGCGCCGCCATCATCCTGATCACGCACGATCTCGGCGTCGTCGCCGAGGTCTGCGACGAGGTCGCGGTGATGTATGCCGGCGAGATCGTCGAGCGTGCGCCGGTGGATGAGCTGTTCTCCGCGCCGCAACACCCTTACACCGTCGGCCTGCTCGGCTCGATCCCGCGGCTCGACCACCGCGCCGAGCAGCTCGCGACGATCGAAGGCATGGTGCCGAACATGGCGCAGCCGCCGGCCGGCTGCCGCTTCGCCGCGCGCTGTCCGTTCGTGCTGGAGGCCTGCACCAAGGCGCCGCCGCCATTGATCGAGGTCAGCCCCGGCCACCTCTCGCGCTGCATCCGCGCGCCGCTCGAACGACTGGTGTCGTGATGGCCTCGTTCTCCCCTCTCCTGCCCCGGGCGCGGTGCAGCACAAGCGAAGCGCCATGGGCCGCCGCTGAACCGGGGCCCATCGCGCCGCAGACTGGGTCCCGGTTCAGCGTCACAACACTTCGTGTTGCGCCGCGCCCGGGACACGAGACCTCCACCGACGAGGAGCAGACACAATGACCGCGCTGCTCGAGGTCAAGGGCCTGGTCAAGCATTTCATCGCCGAGCGCTCGCTGTTCGGCCGGCCGCTGGCGCATGTGAAAGCGGTCGACGGCGTGTCCTTTTCGCTCGACGCCGGCAAGACGCTGGCTCTGGTCGGCGAATCCGGTTGCGGCAAATCCACCGTCAGCCGGCTGGTGCTGCGGCTGATCGAGCCGGATGCGGGCTCGGTGCGCTTCAATGGTCGCGACCTGCTCGCGCTGGATGCCGATGGCTTGCGAAAATTCCGCCGCGAAGCGCAGATAATCTTCCAGGATCCATACGCCTCGCTCAATCCGCGCATGACCGTCGGCCAGATCCTGACCGAGCCGTTGGCGCTGCTCGGCCTCGTGCCGTCAGCGCAGCGGCGCGAGCGCGTCGCCGAGCTATTGCGCCTGGTAGGCCTCGAGCCACGGCTGGCGCGGCGCTATCCGCACGAATTCTCCGGGGGCCAGCGTCAGCGCATCGCCATCGCCCGCGCGCTCGCGGTCGAGCCGAAGCTGATCATCTGCGACGAGCCGGTCTCCGCGCTCGACGTGTCGATCCGCTCGCAGATCCTGAACCTGCTGCGCGAGCTGCAGGACCGGCTCGGCCTTGCCTACATCTTCGTCTCGCACGATCTCGCCGTGGTCAAGCACATCGCCGACCACGTGGCGGTGATGAATCTCGGCCAAATCGTCGAGACCGCGGAAGCGGACTCGCTGTTCGCAGCACCAAGCCATCCCTATAGCCGGGCGCTTTTGTCCGCGATCCCCGTGCCTAAACCGCAGGCAAAGCGCAGCCGGATTGTGCTGCAGGGAGAGATCCCCAGCGCGCTCAATCCGCCGCCGGGATGCCGCTTCCACACCCGCTGCCCCTACGTGGTCGAGCGCTGCCGCAGCGAGATGCCTCAGCTGGCCGCGGATGGCATCGGACATGCAACGGCCTGCCACCGAACGTCGGAACTGCCGCCCTCCGCGGCGATCGTCCCGTCCGACGGCGGCTTTTCGCCGGTCCTTGAAAAATTGGTCGCCGCCTTCAGCGGCGGCCCGGAAGCAGTCCGCGGCAGCGGGGTTAGTTCATTGGGAACGGACCCGGTATAGCCGCAAAACAGAGGTTGAGAGCGATGAGTTTCATGCGTTTGGCAATCCTGGTGTCGGCCGTGCTGACGTCGCTCGCGGGCGCAGCCCAGGACCAAGTCCAGGCTCAGACCACGCTGCGCATCGGCATCGCCGAGGACCCTGATATCCTCGATCCCAGCATCGGCCGCACCTATGTCGGCCGCATCGTGTTCTCCGCTTTCTGCGACAAGCTGTTCGATATCGACGAGAAGCTCAACATCGTGCCGCAGCTCGCGCTGTCCCACGAGACCTCGGCCGACGGCAAGGAGATGACGATCAAGCTCCGGCCGGGCGTCAAATTCCACGACGGCGAGCCGCTCGACGCGGAAGCCGCAAAATTCTCGATCGAGCGCCACATGACGCTACCGACCTCGTTCCGCAAGTCGGAGCTTGCCAGCGTCGACCATGTCGAGGTGGTCGATCCCCTGACGATCAAGCTGGTGCTGAAAACGCCATACTCACCCTTGATCGCCCAGCTCACCGACCGCTCCGGCATGATGGTCTCACCGAAGGCGGCGAAGGAAGCTGGCGACAAGTTCGGCCTGCATCCGGTCTGCGCCGGCCCCTACAAATTCGTCGAGCGCGTCCAGCAGGACCGCATGGTGTTCGAGAAATTTGCCGATTACTGGAACAAGGACAACATCCATATCGATCGCGTGGTGTTCCTGCCGATCGTCGATGCGACCGTGCGGCTTGCGAACCTGAAGTCAGGGGGTCTTGATCTGATCGAGCGCGTGCTCGCCACCGACATCAAGGACGTCCGAGCCGATCCCAAGCTGGTGCTATCGACCGCGCCGGAGCTCGGCTATCTCGGCCTGACCGTCAATATCGGCAATGACAAGGCCAAGGGGCCACTGAGCCAGTCGGCGAAGGTACGCCAGGCGCTCGACCTCTCGATCGACCGCGAGGCCCTCAACCAGGTCGTCTTCAACGGCGAGTTCACCCCAGGCAATCAATGGGTCAGCCCGACACATCCCTACTACCAGAAGGCATTCCCGGTCCGCGGTCGTGATATCGCGAAAGCCAAGGCGTTGTTGAAGGAAGCCGGCGTCCCCACGCCGGTGACGGTGGATTACATGATCCCCAAGGGCGCGGAGAACGAAGCCGTGGCCCAGGTCGTCCAGTCCATGGCCGCCGAAGCGGGCTTCGACATCAAGATCCGTGCTGTCGAATTCGCCACGACCTTCAAGCAGGCCCAGGCCGGAGAATTCCAGATCTTCCAGATCAACTGGAGCGGCCGTATCGATCCCGACGGCAATTCCTACATCTTCATGCGCAGCAAGGCACCGCAGAACGACGGCGGGTACGCGAATCCGGAAGCCGACAAGCTGATGGAAGACGGGCGGGCGACCTCCAATGTCGAGGAGCGCAAGGCGATTTACGCCAAGCTGACAAAAATCCTACTCGACGATTTGCCGATCATCTACATCTATCACCGCACGCTCCTGATCGCACACACGACCAAGCTTCAGGGCTACAAGCAGATGCCCGACGGGCTGGTGCGCGTGGTCGGATTGAAGTTCAAGTGACGAATCTGACGATAGGTGCGTGTCCCGGACTCGGCGCAGCCCGCAAGCGCCGCACCGCAGCGCCGGGACCCATAGCGATGACACATCGTGATAGATGGGTCCCGGTTCAGCAGCGCAGCATTGCATGTTGCGCCGCGCCCGGCACACCGGCCTAACCATGCTGAGATTCCTTGCCCACCGCATCGCTCAGATCGTGCCGACACTGTTCTTCGTGTCGGTGCTGATCTTCTCGCTCCAGCAATTGCTGCCGGGCGATCCCGCGCTGGTGATGGCGGGCGAGGAGCGCGATCCCGCCGTGATCGAGCAGATCCGGCAGCAGTACAAGCTCGATCAGCCGATTCCCGTGCAGTACGTCTACTGGCTCAAGGGCGTCCTGACCGGAAACTTCGGCGAGTCCTTGCGCAACAAGATGCCGGTGCGCGAGCTGATCGCGCAAAAATTGCCGGTGACGCTGCAGCTCGGCTCGATGGCGATCCTGATCGCGTTCTTCATCGGCATTCCCGCCGGCATCGTCTCCGCGGTGAAGAAGGGCACGGCCTGGGACTATGGCGCCAACCTGTTTGCGCTGTGGGGGATCTCGACGCCGAACTTCTGGCTCGGGATCCTGCTGATCTTCCTGTTTTCGATCAAGCTCGGTTGGCTGCCGGCATCGGGCTATGTCCCGCTCACCGAGAACTGGCGCGCGAGCCTTGCCGCCACCATCATGCCGGCCTTCGTGCTCGGCAATGCAATCTCCGCGGTCCTGATGCGGCATACGCGCAGCGCCATGCTTCAGGTGCTGGAGAGCGACTATGTCCGCACCGCGCGCGCGAAGGGGCTCTCCGAGCGCTCCGTGATCCTCAAGCATGCCATGCGCAATGCACTGACGCCCATCATCACGCTCGGCGCGCTGGAGCTCGGCACGCTGCTGTCGGGTGCGGTCCTGACCGAGCAGATCTTCTCCATTCCCGGTTTTGGCAAGCTGATCGTGGATGCCGTCTTCAACCGCGACTACGCGGTGGTGCAGGGGGTCGTGCTGGTCACGGCCACGGTCTACATCACGCTGAACCTCGTCGCCGATATCGCCTATATCCTCGTCAATCCCAAGCTAAGGGGTTAGGCGATGACCGACGCTGCCCTATCAACCACCCCTGCCACGCAAGCCTTTGAACTTGACAGCCCGGCGCGCCGCGCCCGGCGGCGGCTATTCAAGCGCAAGGCCGCCGTGTTCGGGCTCGTTGTGATCACGGCGTTCATCCTGCTTGCGGCCTTCGCCCCGCTCATCGTGCCCTATGATCCCATCGCGACGAGCTGGAGCCTGGTGCGCAAGGCCCCCACCGCGGCGCACTGGTTCGGCACCGACGAGCTGGGCCGCGATATCCTCAGCCGCGTCGTCTACGGCGCGCGCGCCTCGCTGCTCGCGGGCCTCATCTCGGTCGCGATCGCGCTCGGCATCGGCGTGCCGCTTGGTCTCCTCGCCGGTTATCGCGGCGGCTTCCTCGATGCACTGATCAGCCGGATCACGGACGCGATGCTGGCCTGCCCGTTCCTGATCCTGGCAATCGCGCTCGCCGCATTCCTCGGGCCGAGCCTCGGCAATGCCATGATCGCGATTGGCATCTCGGCGACGCCGATCTTCATCCGCCTGACCCGTGGCCAGGTCCTCGTCGTCAAGGCCGAGGATTATGTCGAGGCCGCGCGCGCGCTCGGCAATCCGCCGTGGCGGATCGCGATCGCGCATATCCTGCCGAACATCCTGCCGGCACTGCTGGTACAGGCGACGCTCTCGATCGCCGCCGCCATCATCGCCGAAGCCGCATTGTCGTTCCTCGGCCTCGGCCAGCAGCCGCCGGCGCCATCCTGGGGCAGCATGCTCAACGCCGCGCAGCGCTTCCTGACCCAGGCGCCGTGGATGGCGATCTGGCCGGGACTTGCGATCTTCCTCGTGGTGCTGTCGCTGAACCTGCTCGGCGATGGCCTGCGCGACGCTCTCGATCCGAGGCAGCGGTAGAAGCCGAAACGGCCCTTTCACCTCTCCCCTTCGGGGAGAGGTGAGGACCTCAAATCACCACTTCCCGCATCACGCGGCGGCAATCCATCTCGTATTCGAGATCGACCACCGGCGGCCGGGCGAAATGCCAGGTCAGGCCGGAACGCAGAGCGCCGCGGCGGACCAGTTCGTCGACGAGGGCATGGTGGAAGTCGTGCACCGAATAAGCCTGCACGCCGGTAGTTTCCTTCCAGCCGAATCCAAACGCCGCCAGCCGGTTCTCCATCTGCGACGTCGTGGTGAAGCGCACCTTTTCACGCAGCCCCTCCGGGCTGAGATCGCGATAGCGGACGGTGCGCTCGACGTAGGTGCCGCCGCCCTCGCGAGCCTCGGCGCCACCCGCTATCACGAAGCTCGGCGCCTTCGAGCGGGTCGGACGCGTGAAGGAGAACGCGTAGAACGACGGCTCGGACGGCGGGTCGATCTCGGGACAGACATTGCTGCGCGCCACCGGATTGGTGGTGCCGTCGAAGATGCTCCATTCGGACAGCGTCTTCACATAGTGCAGGTTGAACGCGCGAAAGCCCTCTTCGCTGAAGGCCGCGGGTGAACGCAGCTCGCAGGCGCAGAACGCCGTCAGGGGACGACCTGCCTCCTGAATGAATTTTGCGGCCAGTGCAAATCCTTCCGCGAGCGGCACCAGACGGTCGAAGCGGACACGCTCGATCTCATAGCCGTCGTCCGCGGCGGCACCCGCTGAGTATTGAAACACGGACGGAATGAAGCGGTAATTGCCGGCAGAGAACTGACGAATCATGACGAACTCCTATTCAAGCTGCATGCGAATGCCTTTGGCGCCATTGAGTAGGCGCTTCAGGTGAAAGCCGGCCAGGGAATCGTCGGCGTGCATGCCGACCAGCGCGGCAAAGGCCGGCATGGCCGCGGCATCGCCGGCCTCCATCTTGGCGAAAGCCTCCGAATACAGCGCCGTCTCCGACGCTTCGTATTTGGCGGGCGGCAATGGCTCGAACGCGCGCAACGGCTCGCTGCGTCCGCGCAGCATCAGTTCCCCGACGGGGCGGCCTTGAAAGTTCTCAGCCGCCTCGGCGACGCTACCGCTGACGCAAATGCGGGTGCCCAAATGCTTGTTGGCGGCCTCCAGTCGCGCCGCGATGTTGATGGAATCTCCATACGCGGTGTAGTCGAAGAAGCGGTTGCCCCCGAAATTGCCGACCAGCGCAGGGCCGGCGTGAATGCCGATGCGGGTGGCACCGAAGGTCACGCCCGTGGCGCTCTGGTGCGCGCGGAAGTCCTGCGCCCAGGCATCGAGTTCATGAGCGCAGGCGACCGCGCGCGTGGCATAGTCCGGCTGATCTCCGGGCGCATTGAAGAGCACCTGAATCGCGTCGCCGATGATCTTTGCGACCGTGCCCTCATGCTCAAAGACGATCTCGGTCATGCCGCCGACATATTCATTGAGCAGCTTGCCCAGCGTCTCGGGCGGCGCGCTTTCCACCAACGAGGTGAAGCCGGTAATATCGGTGAAGATGGTGGCGACATCGCGCCACTGCACTTCGATCCCCTCGCCGTCGCCGCTTGCGGCCAGACGCTTGGCCAGCTCCGGCGAGAAATGACGCGATAACGCGGCATGGGCGCGCTCGGCTTCGATCTGGCGCCGCCTCACGTCGCGCAGCATCTCCACATGGCGGATGGTCTTCTCGATGGTGGCTTCCAGATCGGCGAAGTCGATCGGCTTGGTCAGGAAGTCGAACGCGCCGCGGTTCATGGCGGTTCGGATGTTGCTCATGTCGCCATAGGCGGAGACGATGATGGTCGACTTCTTGTCCTCGGCCTCCTGGAGTTTCGCGAGCAGCGACAGGCCGTCCATCCTTGGCATGTTGATATCGGAGACCACCATGTCGACATGCGGATTTTGCTCGAGCGAGGCCAGCGCATCGAGGCCGTCGCGGGCAAACATGATATCGATCTGCCCGTCGCGAATCTGCCTGCGGAACTTTTGCAGGATCAGCGCCTCGAGATCCGGCTCGTCGTCGACGAAGAGGATGGTCGCAGTCATGCTGCTTGCTCGAGCCTCGTATCGATCTCCTGACGCAGCAGCGCAAAGTCGATCGGCTTGGTGAGGAGCCCGACTGCGCCGCGCTCGATCGCCTTGCGCCGCGTCTCGGCGTCGCCATAGGCCGTGATCATGATGACGGGAACGTCAGGATGCGCAGCGCGCACCTTTGGCAGCATGTCGAGCCCGCTCATGCCGGGCATGTTGATGTCGGACAGGATCAGGATCAACGAGGGATCGCGAACCTCGGCAGCGCGCTTGAGTGCGTCGGGCCCCGACGAGGCGAACTCCATCTGGAAGCGGCCGGCGCGCAACTCGCGCCGGAACTGCTGCCGGAACAGCGCCTCGACGTCGGGCTCGTCGTCGACGACCAGGATGTAAACGTTCAAGACTTGCCTCCGGGAGTGCCGCCTACCGCCATCGTGCGCGGCAGGCTGATGATGAATTCGGTAAATACACCTTGTGCGGTGTTCACGTCGATGGTGCCACCGTGCTGCTTCACGACGATGTCATGGCTCATGGACAAGCCGAGTCCGGTGCCCTCGCCGGCCGGCTTGGTGGTGAAGAAGGGATTGAACATCCTCTCCTTCACCTCGGGTGGGATCCCCGTGCCATTGTCGCGGATCCGGATTTCGACCCTGCCGCCGAGATCCTTCGTCGCAACGCTTAGAGTGGGCTCGAAGGCCTCGCCGGCGCTCTCCTTGCGCTTGGCAGTGGCATAGAAGCCGTTCGAGATCAGGTTGAGCAAGACGCGCGTGATCTCCTGGGGAAAGATGTCCACCATGCCGGCAGCGGGATCCAGCTCGCGCTGCAGCGTGACGTTGAAGGACGGCCGTTCGGCGCGCGCGCCGTGATAGGCTAGATTAAGGCTCTCCTCCACGACCACATTGATGTCGACGGCGCGATGCTCGCCGGAGCCCTCGCGCGAATGCAACAGCATGTTCCTGACGATGGAATCGGCGCGCTTGCCATGCTGCACGACCTTCTCGAGGTTGCTTCTGAGCATGCCAGTCAGCTCGTCGACCTCCTGCCTCGTCTTGTCCTCGAGCGCGGCCGATTGCAGGGTCTCGTTGAGCTCCTCGATCAGCTCGGTCGAGACCGCGGAGAAATTGTTGACGAAATTGAGCGGGTTCTTGATCTCGTGGGCAATGCCGGCGGTGAGCTGGCCGAGGGAAGCGAGTTTTTCGGTCTGGATCAGGCGGTCTTGCGCGGTTCGAAGCTCGTGGAGGGATTGTCGCAGTTGGGATGTCCGCTGCTCGACTTTCTTTTCCAGATCCGCGTAGGATTCCTGCAGGCGCGCGCCCATGTCGTTGAACTGGTCGGCAAGCCCTTCGAGCTCATCGCCAGTGCGGATCGAAATGCGCTGGGAGAAGTCGCCACCGCCGATCCTTTCGGCGCCGCTGCGCAGCGCTTGAATCGGCCCGACCATGCGGCGCGCGAGGAATATCCCCGCAAGCACCGCGAAGATCGACGCCGCGAGCAGCACGATCGCGAGCCGCTGCAGCGAGGCGTAGAGCGATGCATAGGCCTCCTCGACCGGCAACTCGACGAACATGGTCCAGTGCAGCGGCGCGATCGGCGCCGATGCTGTCAGGACCTTCCGTCCCTGGATGTTGCGCGCTTCCTCGAGCGCATTCGCCATCGTGCCGCCGCCAGCCTGCGCGGCGCGCACCTGTGCGAGGCCGGACATGTCGGTATTGCGCAGGACCAGACTGATGTCGGGATGCGCGATCAGGCGACCCTCCGGCCCCACGACATAGGCATGGCCATTCTCGCCGACCTTGATCTGGGAGACGACGTCCCAGATCAGCTTGAGATTGACCTCGGCGATACTGACCCCTGCGTCCTTGCGCGCGCCGGCCAGCGCCAGCGTCATATAGGGCTCGGACTCCCGGCGGAAATAGACAGGGCCGTAATAGACCTTGTGCGCCACGGCCTCGGTGAACTTCGGATCACTGGAGAGGTCGATCCCGCTCTCGATGGCATCCATCGCCAGCCGCGAGACCCGCAGCCGTTCCTTGCCGGTCGAATCGACCTGGGCGAGCTCGGTGATCCCGGGCACCTGGCGCAGCAGCCGCAGCGCGTCGAACCGGCGCTGCTCGATCGAGCCTGCCGACCACGGCAACTGCGTGGTCCAGCCGAGCTGGCTTTCGATCTCCTTGACGAACTGGCCGATCTTGGCCGCGGCCGCCTCGGCCTGCTCGTGCTGGACCCGGATCAGCGAAGCCTTGTGCTCGCGATAATAGAAGAAGACCTCGAACAGGCCGTTCGCCAGCAGCGCGATGGCGACGACGGCCACGAACAGCGCAACATACTTGGTGAACAGCCGGGTCCTGATGCCCCGTCCTTCCCCTGCACCAGGGGCAGCGCCGTCCGGCACCGCACTCGGCAGCGTGCCGGCTCGCGAGGTGTCGGGATGGAGGGAAAGGCTCATCCTGCGGAACCTAGCAAGAAGACCGGGCCTTGTCTCTCGCAAGCGCGGCAAGGCCCCCGCCCGACGATCGCGGCGTCGAATTGATGCGGTGGCAGAACGAAAAGGGCGGCAACGGTTTGGCCGCTGCCGCCCTGTGGCTTCGCCTGCGTGCGGCCTCAGGTCGGCCGCAGGGCCTTGGCGTCGAGGTCGAGTTCGGCAACCTGCCTGTTCCGCTCGGAATCGGCCGCCGCGCGGTGGTCGGTCGCCAGCACCACGTACACGGCCGGCAGCACGAACAGCGTGAACAGGGTGCCGATCGACATGCCGGCAACGACGACCAGACCGATCGAGAAGCGGCTGGCCGCACCCGCGCCGGTCGCAGTCAGGAGCGGGATCAGGCCGGTCACCATGGCGGCCGTCGTCATCAGGATCGGACGCAGGCGGATACGGGCCGACATCTCGATGGCCGAGCGGCGGTCGAGCCGCTCCTTGACCTGGAGCTCGTTGGCGAACTCCACCATCAGGATGCCGTGCTTGGTGATCAGGCCGACCAGAGTGAGCAGACCGACCTGGGTGTAGATGTTCATGGTCGCAACGCCGAAGAACAGCGGGATCAGCGCGCCGACGATCGCCATCGGCACCGAGATCATGATCACGAGCGGGTCACGCAGGCTCTCGAACTGCGCCGCCAGCACCAGGAAGATGATGATCAGCGCGAAGCCGAAGGTGATCGCGAGCTGGTTGCCTTCCTGCACGTACTGCCGGGAGTCCGCGAGATAGTCGTGGCTGAATCCTTGCGGAAGCTTCTTGGCCTCGCCTTCGAGGAAGTCGACCGCTGCGCCGACGGTCACGCCGGGCATCGGCACGGCGGAGAAGGTCGCCGAATTGAGCTGGTTGTAGTGCGTCAGCGAATTCGGATCGGTCTTGGTCTCGATCGACACCACAGTCGACAGCGGAAGCTGCTGGCCGGTGTTGGTCGTCACGTAATAGCCACCGAGCGATTCCGGCGACAACCGCTTGGTGCGGGGCACCTGAGGGATCACCTGGTAGGACCGGCCCTCCAGATTGAAGCGATTGACGTAGTTGCCGCCGAGCAGCACCGCGAGCGTGGCGCCGAGGTTCTGCATGTTGACGCCAAGGTCCTGCGCCTTGTTGCGGTCGATCGTCACCTTCACGTTCGGCTGGTTGTAGGCAAGATCGCTGTCGGAGACGATGAACATGCCGCTCTTGCGCGCAGCGTCCTTCAGCTTCTCCATCTGCTCATAGACCGTCTGGAAGCCGGCGGTGGAGTTGATCACCATCTGCACCGGCAGACCGCCCGGCCCGCCCGGAAGCGGCGGCAGGTTGAAGGCGAAGGCCTGCACGCCCTCGATCTTGGAGAGCTCGGCCTGCACTAGCGGCTTCAGGGCAATCGAGGAGCGCGTGCGCTCGTCCCAAGGCTTCAAGAGCATGCCGGCAATGCCGCCCTGCGGGCCGTTGATGCCGTTCAGCACGAAGCGCAGATCGGTCTCGGGGAACTGCTGGAATTTCTCGTCGAGTTTCTCGCCGTAGAAATCGACATAATCGATGTTGGCGTATTTCGGAGCCTTGGTCACCGCGAACACGATGCCCTGGTCTTCCTCCGGCGCCAGCTCCTTCGACGTGTGCATGTAGAGGAAGCCGACGAGCCCGAGGATGGTTACCGCGAACAGGCCCGTGATGGCCTTGTAGTCGAGCGAGCGGTCGAGCCTGCGGCCATACCAGCGCGTGAGTGCGCCGAACACCTTGTTGACGCCCTTGGCGAAGCGGCCCTCTTCGGTGTTCTTCAGCAGCACCGAGCACATCATCGGCGACAGAGTCAGCGCGATCACGCCCGACACGATCACCGAACCCGCGAGCGTGAACGCAAATTCGCGGAACAGCGAACCGGTGAGGCCGCCGAGGAAGCCGATCGGCGCGTACACAGCGGCGAGCGTGATGGTCATCGAGATGACGGGGCCTACGATTTCACGCGCACCTTGCAGCGACGCCTGGACCGGCGTCTTGCCCTCCTCCAGATGGCGATGGATGTTCTCCACCACGACGATGGCATCGTCGACCACGAGGCCGATCGCCAGCACCATCGCGAGCAGGGTCAAAAGGTTGAAGCTGAATCCCAATGCGAGCATCAGCGTGCAGACGCCGATCATCGAGAGCGGAATGGTGACGACGGGAATGATGACCGAACGGAGCGAGGCCAGGAACAGGAAGATGACCACGATCACGATGATCACGGCTTCGCCCAATGTATTCTGCACCTCGTCGATCGAAGACTGGATGAACTTGGTCGAGTCGTAGGCGACCTTCATCTTCATCGAGGGCGGGAGGTTGCGTTCGAGTTCGGGGAACAGCGCGCGCACACCCTTGACCAGCGTCAGCGGGTTGCCTTGCGGCGTCGCCTGCACGCCAATGAAGATCGCGCGCTCGCCGTTGAAGGCAACGCTGGCGTCCGTGCTCTGGGCCGCAAGTTCGACGGTCGCGATGTCCTCCATCCGCACGAAGCCGCCGTCCTTGGCCTTGACGATCATCTTCTTGAACTGATTGACGTCGGTCAGACCCGTGTTCGTCGAGACGTTCGAGACGATCAAATAGCCCTTGGTCTGGCCCGCCGCAGACTGGAAGTTGTTGGCCTGGATGGCCGCGGCTACGTCCGCCGGGGACACGTTGCGGCCGGCCATCTTCTCGGGATCGAGCCACAGCCGCATCGCGAAGGTCTGCCCGCCCAAGATGTCGGCGGACGCCACGCCGTCGACGGTCGACAGCACCGGCTGCACCACACGCGTCAGATAATCCGAGATCGCCGAACCCGAGAGCTCCTCGGACGAGAAGCCGAGATACATCACGGCCGTGGTCTGGCCCGTGGTCTTGGTGACGATCGGGTCGTTGGATTCCTTCGGGATCAGGTATTTGACCGAATTCGTCTTCGCCAGCACCTCGGTGAGCGCCTGGTTCGGATCGAAGTTCAGCTTGATGTAGACCTGGATCGTCGAGGTGCCGAGCACCGAGGACGAGGTGATGTAGTCGACGCCCTCGGCAGACGCGACCGCCTGCTCGATCGGCGTCGTGATGAAGCCCTGGATCAGGTCCGCGGACGCGCCCGGATACACGGTCGTGATGTTGATGACCGTGTTCGACAGTTTCGGATATTGCCGGATCGGCAGCACCATCGCCGCGCGCAGGCCGATCAGCAGGATCAACAGGCTGACGACGACCGACAGAACCGGGCGCTTGATGAAAATATCGGTAAGGGCCATCGCGGCGATCTCGATTTTCTTTGTCTCAAGAGAAGTGATCCGGCCAGGCCGGATCACCCGAATGTCATGGGATCAGTAGCGCGGCGGCTGCGCCGGGATCTGCGGAACCGGGTCGGTCGAAATCGACACCGCCGCGCCCGATTGCAGCTTGAGCTGGCCGACGGCGACGACCTTGTCGCCCGCCTTCAGACCCTTGACGATTTCGACGCGACCTTCGACCCGGGTGCCGGTCTGCACGAAGGTGCGCACCGCGGAGAGACTGGTCTTACCGTCCTCTTCCTTCTTCTCGGTGATCACGAACACGGAGTCGCCGTACAGCGTGTAGTCGACCGCCGTCTCCGGGACGGTGATCACGGCCGGCTTGTCCGGCAGCACCACCGTGGTGGTCACGAACATGCCGGGCTTCAGGATCTTCTCCGGATTGGCGACCGTCGCCTGCACGCGGATATTGCGGGTGTCGCTCGCGATCTGCGGCTCGATCGTGGTGATCTTGCCCTCGAAGGTGCGGCCCGGATAGGCGTCGACCTTGAGCCGGACAGTCTGGCCGACCTTGAGGCTGCCGGAATCCTTTTCGGTCACGGTGAAGTTGGCCCACAGCGCGGAAAGGTCGGTCAGCGACACGATCGCCGTACCTGCCGTCAGATATTGGCCGACCTCGACCTTGCGGACGCCGAGATCGCCGGCGAAAGGTGCGCGCACCAGCTTCTGCGAGATCAGCGCCTCGGTCTTGGCGATGCCGGCCTGCGCCTGGTCATAGGCGGCCTGCGCGGTGTCGACGGTCGCCTGCGGACCGAACTGGCGCGCGGCGAGCTGCTTGGCGCGGTCGAGCGACAACTGCGCGACGGTCGCCTGGGCCTTGTAGTTGGCAAGGTCGCCCTGCTCCGGCGCGTCGAACAGCTGTACCAGCGGCGTGCCGGCCTCGACACGCGTGCCGGGCTCAAACTTGATCTCGGTGACGCGGCCATTGACGTCGGCGCTGACGTCGACCTGATGCACGGCGACGAGGCCGCCGACGGCGGTGAGCAGGTTCGGCACCACCTCGGACTTCGCCTCGGCCGCGCTGACCGCGGTCGGCGGCGGCTTGTTGTTGGCGAAGAACTGCTTGATCATCTGGCCGCGGAAATAGTTGAACCAGACGAGACCGCCGACGAGCACGGCGAGCAGCGTGCCGACGATGACGAACCATAGCACCGGCCGGACCGGACGCTTGGGAGCCTTGTTGTCGATCGGTTCGCCCGAAATCTTGTGTTCGGTTACGATGTTCATGTCATGCACTTTCTGCAATCGCCGTCCTGCCGGCATCCGCGGCCTGATCGTGGCCCAGATGCGAAGCAATTGCGGCGTCGTTAAGTCCGATACCCCTCAGGAGAAACTCGCAGAGCTGCTGCTCCAGATCGTTCGCCTTGCCGTAGTCGAGACAGGGCGCCGCCGGCAGCCTGGTCAGCGCAGCGGTCATCACCGTGTGATGCGCGAACCAGAACAGGTTGAGCGGTTCGCCGCGGCATGGCCGCGCGTCACCGCTCGCAATTGCCCGCTCGAGCGAGGCAACGAAGATCGCCCCGATCAGCGTCTCGATCTTGGCATACATCAGACGGGCGAATTCGCCATCATCCAGATGGCTCGTGGCCATCAGCCGCAGGCGCTGCACCTCTTCCTGGTCGGGGCCGTCGGCCATGCGAAGGAAGTGGTCGACCATGCCGCGGACCAGCTCGACCAGCGTCGCGGTCGACGGCTCGCGCTCGAGCAGTTCCATGAAGTCCGGATCGGCCTCGCATTCGTCGCTGAGGATTTCGGCGTAGAGAGCCGCCTTGGAGGGGAAATGCTTGAACAGCAGCGCCTCGGAAATGGCAGCGGCGGCCGCCACGCTCTTCGTCGTGGTGCCGGTATAGCCATGTCGGGCAAAGCAGCGCTTTGCGGCACCGAGGATCAATTGACGCCTCAGGTCGCTCGTCATACGCAATGAGCTCATGGCGGGTGAGTAAGCACTCACCCACGCGGAAGTCAAGCACTATGTTGCATCGCAACCTAAGTGCGTTGTAGATTCAGTGGAAATCGGCTCCGCCCGCACGGACCGCGTGCAGGACCTGGGCGCCGCGGAATGGATAGGCCTGCCTAGATCGGCTGAAAGCCGAGGTCTCCGCGTATCCGGTTGAGGATGTAAGTCCCATCCCGGCTCGGCAAAATCCGCTCCAGGCCGGCGCTGTCGATCTTCACATTGGCAAAACGCGGCCCGGCCGAGACGTCGTGGACGGCTTTGGCAAAGGCTTGGACCTCGGTCATGGTCGAGACAGCGCGGCTGTCCTCGATGCCGCAGGCCTTCGCGATGCCGACGAGATCGGCGGCGGCCGCGGTGTGGCTGGTCTGGCCGCCCGTCTCGCCATAGGCCTCGTTGTCGAGCACGACGATGGTGAGATTGGCCGGCTTTTGCAGCCCGATGGTGGCAAGGCTGCCGATACCCATCAGCATCTCGCCGTCCCCGGTAATGACCAAAACCGGCAACTTCGGCTGCGCCAGCGCCAGGCCGAGCCCGATCATCGCGGCACCGCCCATGCCGCCCCAGAGATAGAAGTTGCGGGCGTGGTCGCCGGCCGCGCACATGTCGTTGGTCGAGGCACCCAAGCCGCCGATCGCAACGACGTCCTTGCGGTTCGAGAGCAGCGTCGAAACCACTTGGCGGCGGTCGAGGAGATTGGCCTTGCTCATTTGGTGAAAACCTTGGCGCCGATCAGGCGCTGCGACAGAAGGACGGCGGTGGGGGTGAGCGCGTTGTAGGCCTGCGACGCGGCAGCCTCCAGCACGGCCGGCACCTCGGCTGCGGTCGAGGCGCGCAGCACCTGGACGCCAGACAGCTCGAACACGCCCTGCGTGGTCGATCCCATCGGCACCTGCCACGGATTGAACTCGCCCCACTCGCCGCGCATGGTCACGAGGGTGAGGAACGGAAAGCGCAGGATCGGGATCAGCGACAGCATGTTGATGCAATTGCCGACGCCGCTCGACTGCATCAGCAGCACGCCGCGCTGCCCGCCGGTCCAGGCGCCGGCCAGGAGCGCCACGCCCTCCTCCTCGGTCGTCAGGGGAATTCCGCGCATGGTGGCGGAATCCAGCACGCGCTGGATCAGCTTCGAATGGCCGGCATCGGGCACATAAGGCACCTGCCGGACGTCGAAGCGCTGCAATGTTGCGAAAATATCATCGGGCCAAGTTGGGGCCGTGTCGGGAGCGTCAGCGCGCGCGTGCATTTTCCTGTCCGGTCAGCTAGCAGTATCGAAAGACTGTAGACGCGTACGCGCGTCATTCAGAACAACAAAAACGGCATATCGGCTTTAACCGGCGAGTATAACGGGATGAACGCAGATGCGAAGGCGCTGGCTGCAAGCTTCGACCTCGAGAAGCTGACGCCGGAGTTCTACGACAACCCCTATCCGACCTATCGTGCACTGCGGGAGAACGAGCCGGTCAAGCGCCTGCGCAGCGGCACCGTGTTCCTGACCCGCTATGACGATCTCGTCACCACCTACAAGAACACCAAATCGTTCAGCTCGGACAAGCAGCGCGAGTTCGCGCCGAAATACGGCGACACGCCGCTCTACGAGCACCACACCACCAGCCTCGTCTTCAACGATCCGCCCGCGCATACCCGCGTACGCCGCCTGATCATGGGCGCGCTGTCGCCGCGGGCGATCGCGGGGATGGAGCCTGATATCGTCAAGCTGGTCGACGGCCTGCTCGATGCCATCGCCGCCAAGGGAGCTTGCGAGCTGATCGAGGACTTCGCTGCCTCCATCCCGATCGAGGTGATCGGCAATCTGCTCGACGTGCCTCACGAAGAACGCACGCCGCTGCGCGACTGGTCACTGGCGATCCTGGGCGCACTCGAACCGGTGGTGTCGCCGGAAGCGGCCGCGCGCGGCAACAAGGCGGTGCAGGACTTCCTCGCCTATCTCGAAACGCTGGTCGCGCGCCGGCGCCAAAAGCCCGGCAATCCTGATCGCGACGTGCTGACGCGCCTGATTCAGGGTGAAGAGAACGGCGAGCGGCTGACCGAGAAGGAGCTGCTGCACAATTGCATCTTCCTGCTCAATGCCGGCCACGAGACCACCACCAACCTCATCGGCAACGGCCTCGTCGCGCTCGACCGTCACCCCGAGCAGAAGCAGCGTCTGATCGGCAATCCCGACCTGATCAAGGCGGCGGTCGAGGAGATATTGCGCTACGAGAGCTCCAACCAGCTCGGCAACCGCATGACCACGGAGAAGGTCGAACTCGGCGGCGTCGCGCTCGATGCCGGCACGTCGGTGACGCTGTGCATTGGCGCAGCCAACCGCGACCCCGCGCAGTTTCCGGACCCCGAAAGCTTCGACATCGCGCGCACGCCGAACCGGCACCTCGCCTTCGCCACCGGGGCGCACCAATGTGCCGGCATGGCGCTGGCGCGGCTGGAAGGCGCGGTCGCGATCTCGCGCTTCCTGGCGCGCTTCCCGAACTATGCCGTGAGCGGGACGCCGGTGCGGGGCGGACGGGTCCGGTTTCGAGGGTTTTTGAGCGTGCCCTGCTCGGTCGGGTGAGGCCTCCAAACAAAAACTGCGAAAACAACCCCATGCACAGTAGAAACCGGGTCGGCGAACGATGCCGTGTGGTTCCGCAGATCCATCTGACATTGCGGGCAAATCAGGCCTCGCCCCGCAATCGGGCGCATGAAGGCTTCCAAGGCGACAGGCCGATACCCAAATCAAGTTGAGAGCCAGTGCGCGCAGCAATGGAGCGACGACTGATGAGCTCATCCGTCATCGATTTAGTCGCAACAGAAGCACGCTTTGGCGCTCACAATTACGAGCCGATCGGGGTGGTCCTGTCCCGCGGCGAAGGTGTCTGGGTCTGGGATACCGAAGGTAACCGTTATCTCGATTGCCTCTCGGCCTATTCGGCGGTCAGCCAGGGCCACTGCCACCCCAAGATCCTGACGGCAATGGTCGAACAGGCACAAAGGCTGACGCTAACCTCGCGGGCGTTTCACAACGATCAACTCGCCTTGTTCTACGAGGAGATCGCGGCGCTCACCGGTTCCCACAAGGTGCTGCCGATGAACAGCGGCGCCGAGGCGGTGGAAAGCGCGATCAAGTCGGTCCGCAAATGGGGCTATGAGGTGAAGGGCGTGCCGGACGGCCAGGCCGAGATCATCGTCTGCGCCAACAATTTCCACGGGCGCACGCTGGGCATCGTCGGCTTTTCAACCGACCCCGAGACGCGCGCGCACTTCGGGCCATTCGCGCCAGGCTTCAAGATCATCCCGTTCGGCGACGCCGCAGCGCTGCAAGACGCAATCACCGCGAACACGGTTGCCTTTCTGGTCGAACCGATCCAGGGCGAAGCTGGCGTCATCATTCCCCCGGCCGGCTATTTCACTGAGGTGCGAGAGCTCTGCACCGACAACAACGTCATGCTGGTGCTCGACGAGATCCAGACCGGGCTCGGCCGCACCGGCAAGCTGCTCGCCGAACAGCACGAGGGCATAGAGGCGGACGTGACGCTGCTCGGCAAAGCGCTGTCCGGCGGCTTCTATCCGGTGTCGGCCGTGCTTTCGAACAACGAGGTGCTCGGGACTTTGAGGCCCGGCCAGCATGGTTCGACCTTCGGCGGAAACCCGCTTGCCTGCGCGGTGGCGCGGGCGGCGATGCGCGTGCTGGTCGAGGAAGGCATGATCGAGAACGCGGCGAGGCAAGGCGCGCGCTTTCTGGAAGGTTTGAAGGATATTCGTGCCAACACGATCCGCGAAGTGCGCGGGCGCGGCCTGATGCTGGCGGTCGAGCTGCATCCCGAGGCCGGGCGCGCCCGCCGCTACTGCGAGGCGCTTCAGCGCAAGGGCATCCTCGCCAAGGATACCCATCAGCAAACAATCCGTATCGCTCCACCTCTGGTGATCACGAGCGACCAGGTCGACTGGGCGCTGGAACGGCTCGCTGCCACCCTGACGCAGGACTTCTCTTGAGGCGGCCTGCGTCGGAAGATCGCAATGCCAGCCGCGGCCAACGACGAACGATTCCGCCGGATGTGCGTTGACATTCGTGGGCGATTACGAGTTGGGAGCTATGATCATGCTTCCGCGTGGCGTTTGCCTTACGACTGTTTTCGTTGGTGTCTCGATGCTGGCCGCCAGCGTCGGCGCGTTCGCCCAGGGGCCCGGCCATGGACATGGAAGGGGCGGACCACCAGGGCCAGCCGCAGCACCGGCAGCGCCACCAGCCATGGCCCGTCCGGCGGCGCCGCCAGCCATGGCGCGTCCCGCGCCGGCCGTCCAACCGCCAGCCATGCCGCAGCGACCGGCGATGGCGCCGCGGCCGGCGCCCCACATCGCCTCACCGCCGCCGCGTCAGTCCCCACATTTCAGCGCCCCGCGAGCCGCCCCCCAGGTGGCGGCGCCAAGGCGCGAATTCCATCGGGCGCCGGCAGCGCCGCAACGTCCGGCCATGGCGCCGCGGCCGACACCGCATATCGCAGCCCCTTCTCGCCCAAGTGCACCCCCGGCCGTGAGCGGGGGATCGGGACCGCCACGCGAGATGCTTTCGCGCCAATCCGCGGAACGCCAGGACCGCATCGACCGCTTGCAGCAACGCGTGCAGCAATTGCAATCGCAGAAGCCGGAAGGCGCAAGGGCGCAGCACCAGCAGCAACGGTTGTTGCAGTCGCAGAGCCGCCTTCTTGAGCGCGAGCAACGCGTCCAACAGCGCTCGCAGCACGTCGAGCAGCGACAGCGCGAGATGCTGTCGCGCCAGACGACGGAGCGCCAGACCCGCATCGATCGCCTGCAGCAGCGCGTTCAGCAATTGCAATCGCAAAAGGTGGAAGGCGCGCGAGCCCAACGCGAGCAGCAGCGGATGCTCCAGACCCAGAACCGCTTGCTCGGCCGTGAGCAGCGCGCGCAACAACTCGACCTGGCTCGTCAGCAGCGGCTCGGACTCCAGGCTCCGGAGGGGCGCGCTCCGGCGCTTGCGGCGGCCACGCAAGCCGCCGAGCGTGGACGATTTGCCGAGCGCTTCCGTCAGCAGACTACGCCGCAGACCCAGGCGGCCCTCGTCGCCCGTCAGAGCGGCTGGGCGCCCCGGCAGGCTTGGCGTCACCGTCATCCTGCGGTGTTCGTGGCGTGGCTTGGGCCGGTGTTCTGGCCTTACGCCTATTCCGACATCTTCAACTACACCTTCTGGTCCTATGCCTACGAGCCCGGCTATTGGGCGTACGCCTATGACGACTTTGTCGACACCGTGTTCTGGGGTGGTGACGGCCCCTATTCCGCCTATGCCAGCATCAACCCCAATGACTATCCGCAAGGCGGCAGCGGCCGCGCGCGGCCGCGCGCCAGCGTGAGCCCGCAGACGCTGCAGCAATTGTGCGGCGCACCGGATAAGGGCGTGACCGCCTGGCCGCTTGCCGATATCGCGCGGGCTGTGCGGCCGGCGCCGGAACAACGCGCGCTGCTCGACGAGCTGAGGACCGCGGCTTCGGAAGCTGCCGATGTGTTCAAGGACTCCTGCGCGGAGACCTATGCACTAACTCCGCCTGGCCGCCTGCGCGCCATGATGAACCGCATCAGCGTGACGCTGGAAGCCGTCAAGATCGTGCGGCCAGCCCTGGAGAGGTTCTACAACTCGCTCGGCGACGAACAGCAGGCCCGCTTCAACGCGCTTGGCCCCCATGTCGGCGAGCGCGCGTCACAGCCGCAGGAAGCCGGCGCCGAGGCCTGCGGCGATCCCAAGTCCAGCCTGACCCAGTTGCCGATCCAGAGGATCGAGGCCGTGCTCCACCCCGCAGGTAAGCAAAAGGAGGCGCTCGACCGCCTCGGCGAAGCAACGGCGAAGGGCGTTGAGGGCCTACAAGCGGCCTGTCCGAACGATGTGCCTCTGACGCCGGTCGGACGGCTTGAAGCAATGCAGCACCGGCTCGAGGCCATGCTGACGGCCGCCAAGCTGGTCGAACCCGCGCTGGACGAATTCTATGCCACGCTCAGCAGCGAGCAGAAGGCGCGCTTCAACACGCTGCAACAGGTCGCAGGGCCATGAGGGTAGCGCGCCCTCGACCTACACGACCGTTTTATGGCGCGCGATGCAGGTGCGCAGCACCTCGTCCATCGGCTTGTCCCACCACTCGTTGGAGAAGATCTCGATCTCGGAATAGCCGGCAAAGCCCTGCGCTTCGACCGCCTGGCGCACCGATTTGATGTCGATGACGCCGTCGCCCATCATGCCGCGGTCGTTGAGGATGTCCTTGGTCGGGACGAGCCAGTCGCAGACATGGAACGCGAGCAGACGATCCCGGCCTGCACGGGTGATCTGGTCCATCAACTCGGGGTCCCACCAGATGTGATAAACATCGAGCGCGACGCCGAGCATGCCGCTGTGAGCCGGATCGAGCCGATCGCAGAGATCGAGCGCCTGCTTCGTCGTGTTCACGCAAGCGCGGTCGGCCGCATAGGCTGGGTGTAACGGCTCGATGGCCAGCGGCAGGTTTGCCTGTCTCGCATAGTCGAGCATCTCGGCCAGCGCCTCCTCGATCTGTCCGCGCGCCGCCGCGATGTCCTTCGACGCTGCGCTGCCCGGCCGCGAATATTGCGGCAGGCCGCCGACGACGAGGACGATGCAGGGCGCGCCCAGCGCCTTGGCTTCATCGACGCAGCGCCTGTTGTCGTCGCGCACCTCACTCCGGCGCGAGAGGTCCGAGGTGAACATGCCGCCGCGGCAATAGCCCGACAGATCGAGGCCGGCATCGCGCACCGCCCGCGCGGCACGCTCGAGACCGACGGATGCGACCTGATCGCGCCAGGGATCGATGGCGTGGATGCCGTGCCTCGCACAGGCATCGACGATCGCGACGAGGTCACCCTGCTTGCGGACGGTCGCCGTGTTCAACGACAGCCAGCGGTGGTCGGATGAAAAGTCGCGCATCAGGGTTCGATACCGTGGGTGGCGAGCACGGCCTTCATCCGCCGTGTCGCGAGTTCAGGGTTGGCGAGCAGGCCGGCCTTGTCAGCCAAACGGAACAGCTCGGCCAGATGCAGCGTGGAGCGCGTGCTCTCCTGGCCCCCGACCATGGTGAAATGATCCTGGTGGCCGTTGAGATAGGCCATGAACACGACACCGGTCTTGTAGAACCGCGTCGGCGCCTTGAAGATGTGTCGCGACAAAGGCACCGTCGGCCCCAGCACGTCGTGGAAGCCGGCTTCATCGCCGGCTGCCAGCCGCGACAGTGCATAGGACGCTGCCGGCGCGATGGCATCGAAGATACCGAGCAGCGCATGCGAAAAGCCTTCGCTGTCGCCGGCGATCAGCTCGGCGTAGTTGAAATCGTCGCCGGTATACATCTTGATGCGCTTGTCGAGGCGGCGACGCATGTCGATCTCGCGCTGCTTGTCCAGCAGAGAGACCTTGACGCCGTCGACCTTGCCGGCGTTGCCATTGATGATGGCGACGGCCGTATCCATCGCTTTGTCGAGATCTCTCGTGCCCCAATAGCCCGTCAGCGCCGGATCGAACATGTCGCCGAGCCAATGGATGATCACGGGCTCGCGAACCTGCGACAGCACGCGGTCGTAAACCCTGGCATAGTCATCGGCGTTGCAACCGAGCTTTGCCAGCGCACGCGACGCCATCAGGATGATGCGGCCGCCGACCTTCTCGACCGCCGAGACCTGCTCCTCATAGGCGCGGATCACGTCGTCGATCGACTTGGCGTCCTCAACCGCGAGATGATCGGTGCCCGCGCCGGAGAACACCAGCGCGTTGCGGCGCTTGGCGGCCGACACCGAGCGCGTGATCAGCTCCAGCGAGGTCGGCCAGTCCAGTCCCATGCCGCGCTGCGCGGTATCCATCGCCTCGGCGACGCCCAGGCCGAGATCCCACACGTGCTCGCGGAAGGCGATGGTCTTGTCCCAGTCGACCGCGACCGACAGCCAGGGATCGTTGTCAGCGAAGGGATCGGCGACCGTGTGCACGGCCGAGAACGCGATGCGGCTCAACGGTCCCTCGAGCTTTGCGGGGAACGTGCGCGAGGCAGCTAACCGGTAAGTCTCGATCGAGCGATCGGCCTTCGGCAGCTTGAGCGACAGTGACGACATGGGTTGGACGGTCTTATTCATGATCTCGAACCTCTCCTCGTCATTGCGAGCGAAGCGAAGCAATCCAGAATGCCTCCGCGGCGCCAGTCTGGATTGCTTCGTCGCTTCGCTCCTCGCAATGACGATTTGGTAAACATCGCGACTGATCCAATAGACCTCACGCCTTGATTGGGGCGACGTCGATCCAGCGCCGCTCCTTCCAGCTCTTCAGCGCGCATTCGGCGAGCTGTACGCCCTTGGCGCCTTCGAGCAGGGTGAATTTGTAGGGGGCATCCTCGTAGACGTGCCGGATGAACATCTCCCACTGCTCCTTGAAACCGTTGTCGTAGGTGACGTTGTCGGGCAGCTTCTGCCAGTCGCCGTAGAAATCGTGCAATCGCTTCTCGTCGGGATTCCACACCGGACGGGGCGTCGCCTGTCGCGCCTGGATCATGCAGTCGGTAAGACCTGCGACCGCCGAGCCGAGCGTGCCATCGACCTGGAAGGTGACGAGGTCGTCGCGATAGACGCGCGTCACCCAGGACATGTTGATGTGGGCGATGACGCCGCCCTCGAGCTGGAACGTGGCGTAGGCGGAATCGTCCGCGGTCGCCTTGTACTTCTTGCCCTGCTCGTCGTACCGCTCAGGGATGTCGGTATTGCCGATGCAGCTCACGCTCTGGACGTTGCCGAAGAGATTGTCGAGGACGTAGCGCCAGTGACAAACCATGTCGAGGATGATGCCGCCGCCGTCCTCGTCGCGGTAATTCCAGGACGGCCGCTGCGCCTCCTGCCAGCCGCCTTCAAACACCCAATAGCCGAACTCGCCGCGCACCGAGAGGATGCGGCCGAAGAAGCCGGAATCCCGCAAAAAGGCGATCTTCTTCAGGCCCGGCAGGAACAGCTTGTCCTGCACCGTGCCGTGCTTGACGCCCTTGGCATTGGCGAGCTTCACGACCTCGAGCGCTTCCTCGAAATTCGTCGCGATCGGCTTCTCGCAATAGACGTGCTTGCCGGCATTGATGGCCTGGGTCAGAAGACCGGGCCGCGCCTGCGTGGTCGCGGCGTCGAAGAACATGGTATCGTTCTTGTCCGCGAGCGCAGCATCGAGGTCGGTGCTCCAGCGCGTGATGTTGAAGCGCTTGGCGAGCGCCTCGACCTTATCGGCGCTGCGGCCGATCAGGATCGGATCTGGCATCACGCGATCGCCGTTCTTCAGGCGGATGCCGCCCTGGTCGCGGATCGCGACGATGGAGCGGATCAGATGCTGGTTGAGCCCCATCCGGCCGGTGACGCCGTTCATGATGAGGCCGAGGCGTTGGGTGGTCATGCCAGTTGCTCCTGAAGTGATTTTGGCTGTTCGAGCGGGCGCAGCGCCGACCAGTCCGGATGGCCCGAGGTCGCAAAGCCCGCAGCATGAAGCGATCCCGTCAGGAGATCACCGTCGTGAATGGAGAGGCGGATGCCCTGCCCGGCATCGGCGTAGAGATCGGGATGCGCGGCCGCGAAGGCCGCAACTTCGGCGAGAGGCGTCTCGCCAAAGCCGTCGACATAGTGATGGCCGTTGCGCTCGGCATGGGTCACGCCGAGGAAGGCACCGAGCGCAAGGTCCTGCTGCACGGCAAGGCCTGCCTGGCAGGTGAGGTCTTCGCCGGTCACGAAGAACTTTTCGCCGCCCGCACTCCATTTCGCCGCGCGCGTCGCATTGACGATGGACTTGTAGAGGCCTTTGCAGGATTTCGACGATATGCCGCAGTAGCCCAACGCCCGTGCTGCCGGGAACGCATCGTAGGAATCGTCGGCCTCATCGATAATGAAGCCATGCGAAGCCAGCGAGCCGAGCGGCGATTGCCGCGTAATGTCGCGTGGCATCGGCTGCTCGACATAGAGCAAGCGCGTGGCGATCGGGCGCAGCGCCGCATCATGATCGAGCCGGTCTATCAGCGCCTGTAACGCCGCGAGGTCGGCATACTGCTCGTTGGCGTCGAGCGTCACCTTGGTGCCGCGCCCGAGTGTATCCAGCTCCTCGCCGATCCGCACCAGCCGCGCCGCATCGGCCACAGGATCGCCCGACAGCTTGAGCTTGAAGTACTGAGCACCGGCATTTTCACGCGGATCGGCAACGCCGCCCTCGCCTTCGACGGCATCATCAAGGCCGACCGTATGTCTGATGGCAACACGTTCCAGCGGCTCGCGGCCGGAAAGAAACGTCCTGATATCCCTCTCGCTCAGATCAGGAGAAAGCCGCGCATCGATACCCGCAATGTTGGCAGCCATTCCGTCGAAGAAACTGGTCCCGGCGGCGCGCAGTAGCGCATCGAGGACCGCTTTGTCGATCTCGGCCGGGCCGTAAGCCGCTGCGAGCGGCGGAATGTTCTTCTTCGCGCAGGTCGCGACCTGGGCACCGATGCACGAGGCATGCAGATCGAACGCTGTCTGGTACTCGGTGCGGGCAAGATAGAGCGCGCGTGCGATCTCCAGCGACCGACGCAACTCGTCCACCGTCTGAGCCGGCGACAGCTCCGGCCGCTTGTCGAACCATTTCGGCACCAGCAGCTCGGCGCTGGCGCCGACCGCGGTGCCTCGGCCCTCGACCTCGATCTCGACCCGCACGAACAGCTGCGGCGTCGCGTTGATCGTGATCGCGCCAAAGCGGAACGGCCGGGCGAACTGCACGGGTCGTTCGAAGAAGGCGATATCTCGCAGCTTCAGGCGCGGCGCCATGGTCTTAGTCCAGAGAACCTTGCGAGAAAAAGTGCTTGCGGATGCGCTGCACGAGCTCAGTGAAGACAGGATCGGCCATCGCGTCGAGCGAGCGCGGGCGCGGTAGCGGCACGTCGTAGATCGCGGCGATCGCGCCGGGGCGCTCGGTCATGACGAGCACGCGGTCGGCGAGGAACACGGCCTCGGGAATCGAATGCGTGATCAAGAGCACCGTCTTCTTCGTCTCGCGCTGGATCCGCATCAACTCGACATTCATGCGCTCGCGCGTCAGCGCATCGAGCGCGCCGAACGGCTCGTCCATCAGCATGATCCTGGGATCGTGCACCAGCGCACGGGAGATCGAGGCGCGTTGCTGCATGCCGCCGGAGAGTTGCCAGGGCAGTTTCTTCTCGAAGCCTTCGAGCCCGACCATCTTCAAGAGTGATTGGGCGCGTTCGAGATATTTCTGCCGCGGCAGCCGCTTCATGTCGATCGGCAGCATGACGTTGTTGAGGATGTTGCGCCAGGGCAGGAGCAGCGCGTTCTGGAACACGATGCCGACATTGCCGTGCGGCGTCGTCACCTTCTCGCCTTCGACCAGGATTTCGCCCGTGGTCGGCGGCAGCAGGCCCGAGATCAGCTTGAGCAGCGTGGACTTGCCGCAGCCGCTGGGGCCCACCACGACGAAGAACTCGCCGTCGTTGATGTGGAAGTCGAGCGGCCGCAGCGACGGCACATCGCCATCGCGCGTCCGGTAGGTCTTCGACACGCCTGACAGCTTGATGCCCGACGCCTCGCCGGCAGCCCGGTCGCTCACCAGTCTCAGATGTGCGGCCGGCTGCGCGGTTTCACTCATGACTGTCGCAGATTTCACGTGCCACTCTTCGGCAGATAGTCGTTGGTGTAGAAGGCCTTCGGGTTCTCCTTGGCCTTCGCATCGAGACCGCCATATTCGACCATCAGATTGACCGAGTCCGTCATGTTCTGGTCGGTAACCTGGAACGGCCGCTTGCCCTTGGTCTCCGCGGTCCGATAGAGCGGAATGGTCAGCTCGAAACCTTGCGTCAGCGTGTCGATCTTTCCGCCCTTGGGGTTAGCGTCGAGGATCGCCTGCGCAGCGGCCCTCGGCTCCTTCTCGGCGGCTTCGACCGCCTTGGTCGTCGCCGACATGAAGCGGCGGACGAGATCGGCGTTAGCCTTCACATAATCGGTGTTGGCGATGACGCCTGACGACACCATGTTGATGCCGTAGTCGGCGAACTTGATCGGATAGACGTCCTTGCCGGTGGCGTCCTTGATCTTCATCGACTGGTCCATGACGTAACCGAGCAGGAGATCAGCCTGGCCGTTGATCACGGCGTTGAGCTTGGTCTGGCCGTCGCCGGCAACGGTTTTGAAGTCGCTTTCCTTCAGGCCGGTCTTCTTCAGGAACAGCGGCCAGATCTGGGTCATGGAATCGGCCGGCGTGATCGCGACCGTCTTGCCCTTGATGTCCTCGGGCTTCCTGATGTTCTTGTCGGCGAAGCCCATGGCGGACATCGGCGAGGTCTGCAGCAGAACGCCGGTCGCAACCACGGGCGCCCCCTTGATCGCAGCGCGCATCATGGTGGGGACGTCGACATAGCCGAAATCGGCGGTCTTGGCAGCGACGGCCTGCGTCGTCGCGGCCGAGCCGCGGCCTTCCTGGATCTCGAGGTCGATGCCCTCGGCGGCGTAGATGCCCTTGGCCTTGCCGTAATAGAACGGCGCGTGCTCGCCATAGACGTACCAGTTGAGCATCAGCACGACCTTGTCGGCGGCCTGCGCCGGCATGGCCGCGAAGGTCATCAGCACCGCCGAAACGGCCCCTATCCACTGCTTCATCGTCACTCTCCCTTTGCCGTTTACGTCGGCCATTGTTGGCCGATCATCGTTTCACGTCAGAACCAAAATCCTTAAGAGGCGAAAATCACGTCCTCGCGCTGGCTGACATGCCAGGGAATGACCAGCTTCTCGATGCGGTCGACGATCCAGAACAGAACCACGCCTAGCAGCGCGAGGATCACCAGTGCGGCGAACATGGTCGGCAGATCGAACGTGCCGATGGAGCGCTGCATCACGTAGCCGATGCCGGAATTGGAGCCGACGAATTCGCCGACGACGGCGCCGACCACGGCAAGCGTCACCGACACTTTGAGCCCCGAGAAGATCGCGGGCAGCGCGTGCGGCAGGTTCACCGCACGGAACACCTGGAAGCGGCTGCCCTGCATCGCACGCGCGAGATCGACCATGTCAGGGTCCACCGACTTGAAGCCCTGCACCGCGGAGACGACCACCGGGAAGAAGCCGAGCAGGAACGCCGAGATGACTTTTGGAATGATGCCGAAGCCGAACCACACCACGAACAGCGGCGCGATCGCGATCTTCGGCACGGACTGCGAGAACACCAGCAGCGGATAAACGTAGCTCTCCACCGTCTTGGAGCCCGCGATCAGCATCGCCACGGGAATACCGAACAGCGCGGACAGCGTGAAACCGCAGACGGTCGCATAGGTCGTCGGCCAGGACTGGCGCAGCAGTTCCGGCCATTCCGTTCGCAGCACCGCGACGACATCGAGTGGCGCCGGGATCTGGTACGCGGGGATCTTGAACAGGCGGATCGCGAGATCCCAGGCGACGACGATGAAGACGAGGAACAAAAACGGCCGAACCCAGGCTGCATTCAACAGCTTGGAAACAGCGTTCTGCGGCTTCGGCTCGGCCAATTTTCACTCCCGGCAGTCTTCTTCGTTGTGACGAGAAATTAACCCGTTGGATAAATACTGTCCAGAACTTTCCCTGTGACGTTTTGCGGCGGGTTCCGGCGCGCCAAAGCATTCCGGGTCGATGCGAAGCATCGAACCATGGGTGCTTTGCGCACCTGAGAATCGTGAGATTTCCGGGTTCGGTCCTACGGATCGCCCGGAATGACGGCGGGGAAATTAGCGGACTAGACCGTCTGCACTACGGCCGCGCGCGACTTCGGTGCCTTCGCGATCTCGAACAGCGCGACCGACTGTCCCGTCAGGGCAGCCAACACGAGGCCCACCATGTGCGCCAAGCGCTCGTCCTTGGCCTTTTTTTCCAGCAGATCGCGGCCGAAGATCACGCTGAGGGTCGCCGAGTTCGAGAGGTAGAAGAAGCACAGCCCTGCGATGGAGATGTAGAGCTGCACCGGATCGACCGCGACCTGGAAGTCGCCGCTGTCGACGCCGCGCCGCACCACGGTGCGGATCATCTCGACGAAGGGGGAGTGCATCGACTTGACCTTGGTCGACTTCTTCAGGTGCTTTGCGCGTGCGAGGTTCTCGGTCTGGAGCAGCGACAGGAACTCGGGATTGCGCAGGAAGTAATTCCAGGTGAACTCGATCAGGCGTCTGATCGCCTCGGGCGGCTCGAGATGCTCGAGATCGAGCCCCCGCTCCTCGCTGCGGATCTTGTCGTAGGCGCCTTCGAGCACCGCCAGATAGAGTTCGTCCTTGTTGCCGACGTGATAGTAGAGCATGCGCTTGTTGGCGCCGGCTTTCGCTGCGATGCGGTCGACACGTGCGCCGGCCAGGCCGTGGGCGGAAAACTCCTGCTTGGCGGCTTCGAGAATGCGCAGCCGCATCCCCTCGGGGTCACGCTGCCATTTCAGAGTTCGCTTTGCCGTTGCCTTCGCCAAACCTGGTGCTCGCTGGGTGCCGTCGCTACGCGTGTAACACGCGGGCGGGCGTTTGAGAACGCAAGGTTGCTTGGTTGGCTCCGTCATTCCGGGGCGCCCTCTTGGGCGCGAGCCCGGAATCCATTGTGCGGCAGGGGCGGAGGATGAATGGATTTCCGGGCTCGTCGCTTCGCGACGCCCCGGAATGACAGAATCACTCCACCGGCTTCGGAGAGCGCTCCAGCAGCACGGTCGCGATGCCGCAGGTGCCGCTCCGCACCGTCATGATGCGCGTTCCCGGCTTGCGGCCGTTGCGGACTTCGCTGACGTCGAGGCCGGCAGCGATCAGGCGGGCACGGGTGGCATCGATGTCGGCGACGCGCCAGCTCAGGCCCCAGAGCCGGTCATGCGCGAGGTCACCGCCGGCGACCGGCCGGCGCACCACCTCGACGATGAGGTCACCGCAGCGGAAGAACATCAGCTGGCCCCAATCCTGGTGCGAGCGGTCGAGCGCCAGATCGAGGCCGAGCCGCGCGCCGTAGAGCGCTGCGGCACGTTCGGAATCCTCGGTCGTGACCACGACATGATCGAGCGCGTCGATCGGCGCGATGTCGGTCGCGACCGATTTGGGACGCTCGTCGGCCAGCTCGAGGAAGAACATGCGCACGCCGCGCGTGAGCTCCGTGGCCGCACGCGTTCGCTTCCAATGCAGCACGGCGTCGGTGACGGTATCGCTGCTTTCGACCTCGGCGATCGGATCCGGCCTCAACGCCACCCGCTCCAGCCGGCGATGCATCTTGCCGATTTCCGCGACACGAAAGCACAGGCTGGCGAGCACGCCGTCATGGTCGTCGAGCAGCGCGCGCATGCGGTCGGCGGTGACGCTGAAGCCGCTCGGCGCCATCAATTCGATCGTCGTGTTGTCGAGGGTGAACAGCACCCGGTCGGCGCCCTCGCCGGAGTTCTGCCAGGCCGGCGCGCGCCCCAGAAGCGTCTGATAGGCCGCCTTGGCCGCACCGATATCCCGGACCAGCGCGACGACGTGATCGAGGCCCGTGATCATCTTTCCCCCTTGATCGGCCTATGAGTGACCGGAACCGTGAGCCGAAACACGGCATTTGCCCGGGCTTGGCATTGCCCTGTCATGGTCGTATTCCGGCAACATGCTGACCTCAAGCGCTTCGGGCGACAGATTTGCGAATAATTTCAGCGTCCCCCCGGAGCGGAACCGGTGCTAGAGTAATCTCTCCGGCCGGGACCACAAGCGCATCACGGACAAGCAATGCAGGCTCTCTTCATCGGACAGACCTATATCGACGTCGTCTTCATCACCGACCACATGCCGACCGGCGACGAGAAGCACGTGGCCTCGGACTACGCAGTGTCGTTCGGCGGCAACGCGGTGACGGCGGCGTTCTGCTGCGCCAAGCTGGGCATCGTGCCGGATCTCATCGCCACCGCGGCCAATGACTGGCTCGGGCGCATGTTCCAGGACATGTGTGCGAAATACGCGATCTCGCTGCACGGGCGGAAGGTGAACCAGTCCTCGCTCTCCTTCATCATGCCCAAGGACGGCAAGCGCGCCATCGTCCGCTGCCGCGACGACGAGCACATCCACCCCTTCCCGATGCTCAATCTCGGCGGCTGCCGCGCGCTGCATGTCGACGGACATCAGCCGGATGCCGCGCTCCATTACGCCAAGGTCTGCCGCGAGGCCGGCATCCTGACCTCGCTCGACGGCGGCGGCCTGCGCACCAACACGCATGAGCTGCTGGAATTCATCGACGTCGCGATCGTCGCCGAGCGTCTGTGCGAGCAGATGGACCTGACGCCGGAGAAGATGCTCGATTATCTCAAGGGCCGCGGCTGCAAGATCGGGGGCATCACCATGGGCGAGAAGGGCCTGCTCTGGTACGACGAAACAGGGACGGTGCAGGTGATGCCGGCGATGCCGATTCCGCGTGAGCGCGTGATCGACACCAACGGCGCCGGCGACGTCTTCCACGGCGCCTACGTCTATTCCTACCTCGCCCATCCCGGCAAAAGCTGGCGCGAGCATTTTGACTTTGCCCGCGCCGCCTCGACCTTCAAGATCCAGCGCCTCGGCAACGAGGCCGGGCTGCCGACGCTGGTCGACATCGCCAAGGTCAGGCACGAATTCGAGGTCAGGGTCTAGCGTTCGCCGAGGTTATCATGGGGCGCGTCTTCGTCGCCGGAAGCATCAACATGGATGTGGTGGCGACGGCCGATCGGCATCCGCGGGTCGGCGAGACCGTCGCGGGCAAGCAGGTGCTGTACTTTCCGGGCGGTAAGGGCGCCAACCAGGCGGTGGCGGCGGCGCGGCTCGGCGCAGGGACGACCCTGATCGGGCGGCTGGGCAAGGATTCGTTCGGGGCCGAGCTGAGGACGTTCCTCGGCGATCAAGGCGTCGATCTGGCCTCCGTCCGCGACGCGGATACGCACACCGGCACTGCGATCATCACGGTCGCCGAGGCTGACAACACCATCGTCGTTATCCCCGGTGCCAACGCACTGGTCAGCGCGGACGATATCGCCGATATGCCACTGGCGAAAGGCGACGTCGCGGTCAGCCAGTTCGAGATCCCGCTGCCGACCATCGCCGCCTTCTTCCGGCGTGCCCGCGAGGCCGGGACCACGACCTTGCTCAACCCGGCGCCGGCGCAGGAGATGTCGGGCGAACTGCTCGCGCTGATCGACATCCTCGTGCTCAACGAGACCGAGCTCGGCTTTCTCGCCGGCGTGGGGGTGTCCGACAGCGACGAGGCCGCACGGATCTTCGACGTCGCGCGGAAACTTCAGGCGCGGCAGGACCAGACCATCTGCGTCACGCTCGGCAAGCGTGGCGTGCTTGCGCTTGCGGGGCGCGAAGAGATCACCGTGCCCGGGCGCACCGTGAAGGCGATCGATACAACCGGCGCAGGCGACTGCTTCGTCGGCGCAATGGCGGCGCAACTGGCCGGCGGTGTGCCCTTGCGCGCCGCCCTCACCTTCGCCAACGCCGCAGCGTCGATCAGCGTGCAGCGGATGGGCGCCGGGCCATCGATGCCGACGGTCGGGGAAGTTGCGGCTGTTCTCGGCGCCGGTTAGTCACGCCAGCGCGCTCTTCAGGTCAAAACTTTCGTCGGCGGCCTGCTCCGCCGTGATCGAGCGGTCCATGGCCTGCAGGCGGCGGCCGAACATGTGATCTCCGGCGCGATTGATGGATTCGATGCCGAGCAGCTTCTCGCCCTTGTAGCAGAACGCGGAAAACGCCTTGTTGGCGGGATCGCCGCGCAGAACGACGCGGTCGTATCCGGTGGTCAGCCCTGCGATCTGCAGCTTATCGTCGCCCTGGTCGCTCCAGAACCAGGGATGGCCGTCATAGGGCTTTCGGTCGCCGGTCAGCCGCGCGGCGAGGCAGCGGGCGTGGTCAGTGGCGTTCTGCACCGATTCCAGCCGCAGCGATCCGCCGAAGCGCGGGCTGGCGAACAGCGCGCAATCGCCGATTGCGGAGATATCAGCGTCAGCCGTCGAGAGGTATTCGTCGACGATGATGCCGGCCGCAACCGGAAGTCCCGCCTCGGCAGCCAGCTCGATGTTCGGCAGCACGCCGACGCCGACCACGACGAGGTCCGCCGGCAGATGCCGTCCGTCGCTCAAGGAGACGCCGGTGACCTTGCCGTTCTCGGCTTCGATCGAGGTGGCCTGCACACCGAGATGGACGCGGATGCCGGCCTGGCGATGGCGTTCCTGAAAATACTCCGAAACCTCCGCCGTCACCGCCCGCGCCATCACGCGCGGGGCAAGCTCGAGCACGTCGACCTCGAGGCCCTTGATCCGGGCCGTCGCTGCGAATTCCAGGCCGATGAAGCCGGCGCCGATGACCACGACCCGTGTCTTCGACGGCATGATCGCGCGTAGCGCCTCGCTCTCGTCGAGAATGCGCAGATATTTCACGTCGGGCAGATTGGCATTCGGCAGATCAAGCAGCCGGTTGCGCGCGCCCGTCGCCAGCACGAGGTGACCGTAGGCAAGCGTCTCGCCGGACGCGAGATGCAGCTTGCGCCCCGCGCGGTCGATCGACACCGCGCGGCCCGCGACCAGCTCGATCTTCTGGTCGTGGTAGAATTTCTCCGGCCGGAACATCAGGCTCTCAGGACCGGCCGAGCCCTTGATGTAGGCTTTCGACAGCGGCGGCCGCTGATAGGGCAAATGCGCCTCGTCATTGATGAGGCAGATGCGCTCGGAAAAGCCCGCCTGGCGCAGGGATGCCGCGGCCTGATAACCGCCATGGCCGGCACCGACGATGATCACCGGACCGTCGGTCATTGGAGCAGCCCACTTTCGGAGACACGAGCGTGACCCATGTCGTCTCCTCTTCGCTGATTTTGATTTGCTGGCCTCAGGAGGAGCCGGCGCTCGTGTCCGTTCCTTGGCAAAGGCGAGTCTATTTGAGCCTATCGGTCCGCCCAGCGCAAGGGCTGCCGGGGCACTGGCCGCCCGGGGATTGTCACCCCGTGCCTTCTGCGATTTAGTTGCTGCTAATCACGTCCTGCCGGAGATTTCCAAATGAGTGCGCCCGCCTCCCAGCCCGATGATCCCGCCCTGCTACGGATCGACGGCCCGATCGCGACCATCACGCTGAACCGTCCCGCCGCGTTCAACTCCATCAACCTCGCCATCGCGCAGAAGCTCGAGCAGCTCGCGGCCTCCATCGAGAGCGACGACAACATCCGCGTCGTCGTGCTCGAAGGTGAAGGCCGCGCGTTCTCGGCCGGTGGCGATCTGCAGACGATCGGGGCGGCCGCCGAAGCGGGTACGGTAACGCCGGTCGTCGGCGAACTCTTGAAGCACTATCACGCCTTCATCGAGATCATCCGCCGCATGGCGAAGATCTCGCTGTCGAGCGTGCACGGCTCGGCCGCCGGGGCCGGCATGGGCCTCGCCTTCGTCACCGACCTCTGCATCGCCGCCGACGATGCCAGGTTCACGCCGGCCTATGCCAAGATCGGGGTGTCGCCCGACGGCGGCTCCACGGTCGGCATCGTCGGCACGGTCGGCTCCCGCCGCGCGCTGCAGCTCTTCCTCGCCGAGGACAATTTCACCGCGCAGCAGGCCCATGAATGGGGTCTCGTTGCCAAGGTCGTTCCCGCCGCGGAATTGAAGGCGGCCACGCGAAAACTTGCCGAGCGTCTCGCGCAGAACCCGCCGGCCGCAATCGCCGGCACCAAGCAGCTGGTCTACCAGGCCGCCACCACGGCGGTGAAGCAACAGTTGGATGCCGAGGAGCACAAGATCATCATGGCGATGAACACGGAGGAATTCCGCGTTGCGGTGAAGAAGTTCACGAGCAAGTCGAAGTGACGCCCGCGCGCGGTTTCTACGGACTTCGCCACGGCGCAACCGACTGGAATCGCAAGGGGCTATTCCAGGGCCGGACGGACAACCCGCTGAACGAGGACGGCCTGCGGCAAGCGCAGGAGGCAGCCCAGATGTTACGCGGCGTCGGCATCAGCCGCATCATCGCAAGCCCGCTGGTCCGCGCGGTGCGGACCGCCGAGATCATCGCAAACGCAATCTCGGTGCCGCTCGCCATCGACGACGGCATCGTCGAGTTCGATTTCGGCAGCTTCGAGGGCCTCCCCGTCCGCGATCTCATGATCAAGCACGGCGTCACATCGGCGACGGGCCTCGTGTCGATCCTTCCGACCGACGGAGAAAACTGGGATGCCATGGCCGGACGGTCGCTGGCTTGCGTCTCCGCGTGGCTCGAGCGACATCCCGGCGACGACCTGCTGTTCGTCTGCCACGATGCGGTGATGCAGGCCATGGCGAACGCGCTGTGCGGCAGCTATTTCAAGAACAGCCATGGCGTGCCGTTCCACTACGTCTGCGAGGTCGGGCAATGGCGGATCGAGCAAGTCGCTACGGCGGACAGATATGGCCCGTCCCCGCCGGCGACTTGAGGCAGCCGACCGATTTCGGCGCCCGCCGCTCGTGCGGTCCGAACGTTCGTTCGAAGGGTTGATCAGCCCTTCTCGGTCTTCTTCCCGTTCCTCTGCATGAAGTCGAAATCGCAGCCCTCGTCGGCCTGCATGATGGTCTCGTGGAACAGCCAGGCGTAGCCGCGCCGCGCGTCTTCCGGCGCAGCGGCCGGCTTCAGCATAGCGCGGCGCTGTTCGAGTTCGGCCGCGTCAACCAGCAGCTCGATGCTCCGCCTGGCAACGTCGAGGCGGATCATGTCGCCGTTCTGCACCAGCGCCAGAGGCCCGCCGACAGCAGATTCCGGCGTGATGTGCAGCACGATGGTGCCGAACGCGGTACCGCTCATGCGCGCGTCCGAAATGCGCACCATGTCCTTGGTGCCGCCGCGCGCGAGCTTCTTCGGAATCGGCAGATAGCCGGCCTCGGGCATTCCGGGCGCACCCTTGGGGCCGGCATTGCGCAGCACCAGCACGTCGTCGGCGGTCACATCGAGATCGGGATCGTCGACCCGCAGGGTCATGTCCTCGACGGATTCGAACACGACCGCCCGCCCGGTGTGCTGCAACAGCCTGGGGCTTGCGGCCGATTGCTTGATCACCGCACCGCGCGGCGCGAGATTGCCGTGCAGGACGGCGAGGCCGCCCTCTTTCTTGATCGGATTGTCGCGCGAGCGGATCGCGTCCTGGCCGGGCACGTCCTCGGCATTCGCGACGACATCGCGCAGCGTCTGGCCTGAGATGCTCTTGGCGTCGAGGTCGACGAGATCGCCGAGTTGCGCCAGCAATTTCGGCACGCCGCCGGCGTGGTGGAAGTGCTCCATGTAATGTTCGCCGGACGGCTTGAGGTCGACAAGCACCGGCACCTCCCGGCCAATCTGGTCGAACACTTCGAGGTCGAGCCGGTGTGGCGAGCGATGTGCCATCGCGGTCAGATGAATGAGGCCGTTGGTCGAGCCGCCGATTGCCTGAAGCACCACCTGCGCATTTTTGAAAGACGCCGGCGTCAAGAGCTCGCTCGGCTTCGGCCCTTTCGCCTTCGCCATCTCGGCCGCCACCTTGCCGCTCGCCTCGGCCAGTCGGAAACGCTCGGCATGCGGCGCCGGGATCGTCGCGCTCATCGGCAGCGACAGGCCCATGGCCTCGATCATGCAGGCCATGGTCGAGGCCGTGCCCATCACCATGCAGGTGCCGACCGATGGCGCCAGGCGCCCGTTCACCGCCTCGATCTCGGCATCGTCCATCTCGCCGGCGCGATACTTGGCCCAGAGGCGGCGGCAATCGGTGCAGGCTCCTAACACCTCGCCCTTGTGATGACCGACGACCATGGGACCGACCGGAATGACGACGGTCGGCAGGTCAGCGCTGATCGCTGCCATCACCTGCGCCGGCAACGTCTTGTCGCAGCCCCCGATCACGATCACCGAATCCATCGGCTGTGCCCGGATCATCTCCTCGGTGTCCATCGCCATCAGGTTGCGCAGATACATCGAGGTCGGATGCGCAAAGCTCTCGGCGATGGAGATGGTGGGGAACACGAACGGCATCGCGCCCGACAGCATCACGCCGCGCTTGGCGGCTTCGATAATCTGAGGGACGTTGCCGTGGCAAGGATTGTAGTCGCTATAGGTGTTGGTGATGCCGACGATCGGGCGTTCCAGCGCGTCGTCGGAATAGCCCATGGCCTTGATGAACGCCTTGCGCAGGAACAGCGAGAAGCCGGCATCGCCATAGCTGGTCAGTCCCTTGCGCAAACCACTCGTCATCATGCCACTCCTTCCGGCTTACTATCGTGGTATCCCCTCAGGTCGGATTGTCAATAAGATCGACCCAAACAGTCACGCGCTACGGCACCTTCCGTCGCTTCGAGCGCCAAGCGTGATGCGGGCGCGGCATCGTTCGCTACGAGAAACATGTCGCCGCAACCGTTGCGGTTCTACTCCACGGACGAAGGTGCGGCAGATCTTCGGGATCAGGAAGATGCCGACACGCAACTGCCCGGAGCAATCGCATGAAGCACCCGGCTTCCCGATCGCAGCGGCCTTCAGCCCTTGCCGCGGAGTATGTCGGGTACGACCAGCCCGCTTTCATGAATCCCGACGTCACGTTCAGCACATCCTCCTCGGAACATTTGAAAGCGCGCAGCAGTCGGACATGCGCTGGTCGATCCTGACAGGCCACATTCGAGGCATAGTGTTCAGTTGGGGCCGGCGCACCGGGTTATGTTTGCGGAGGTGTCGAGGCAAGAGACAAGTCCGGCCGGTTCAGCGCTCGCTTCGGTGGTCCCCACGCGCGCCAGGATCAATTTCCGTCTCGGCACCGGCGATCGCAGACCGGTCACAGAGTCGGTGCAGCCAGATTTCGGGTTCCTAATCAGGTCGGCCTCCGGGACCGGGCTTGCATGTCGTGCCTGGCGCGCCCCAGCCTCAGGCAAGCGATGGAAGCGGGAACCTACCCCCGGCAGCCGCGACATTTGAACGCAACTAAGAACGACTCGCAACAATTGCATCACGGCCTGTTCCGTGGAATCTTTTGCGAATGACTTGCATTTGCATAGCTCCGGCTTGGCCTGGGAGCATCCCGATGCATGCATCGCGGAGATTTGGGTGAGGGTGGATCGTTCGTGCCTAGAAAATTGAGCTTCCCACGCGCCGCTGCAGTCGCAACGATGTTCGCTGGTCAACTGGCGAGCTGCGTTTCAGCCTTGGCCGAGGATAAGTCGAAGCAGGCGCCTGGCAGCTCGCAGAGCCATCGCACTTCGAAGCCGACGCAAAGCCTGCCATCAGCCCACGTGGACATCGACACCGAGCACATCTTCGGCTTCAGCATGGGCTCCGATATCGGCAATCCGGGGGACATCGAGGTCGAGTTCGAGAATGTCGGCGCGTTCGGAAAGCGTTCGGGCACTTACGCAGCTTGGGCCAATCTCAATCAGGTCAAATACACGGTGTCGGATAATTTCCGGATCGCACCCGGGTTTTCGCTGAGCGGACAGCACATCAAGGGCGTGCCGGGACTTGCCGATCATCGGGATATTGCTTTCAGCGGCGCAGCGCTCGAGCTGCGCTACAAGCTGGTCGACCGCACAGTCGCGCCGTTCGGATTGACCCTCCACGCGCAGCCCGGCTGGAGCCGGATCGACGACGGCAGCGGCATGCATATCGCCCAATATGGCAGTGAATTCGCCGCGCTGTTCGACAGCGAACTAATCAAGGACAGGCTGTTTGCGGCTTTCAACGTCTGGTACGCGACGGGTGGAACGCGCGAGATCGCGACGAACCTGTGGCGGCACGATTCCGAGATGCAGCTCCAGTCCGCGATATCTTATGTGTTGACGCCCGACCTCGTGCTCGGCCTCGGCGTTCGCTACGCGCGGGCCTATGACGGTGGCGCGCTGAACCGCTACGTAGGCGATGCTGTCTTCGCGGGGCCCACCTTCTCCTACACCATCTCGAAGGAGGTCGGCATCTCCGGCACCTGGCAGATGCAGGTTGCGGGCAACGCCGTCGGCGACGGCCGCAGCCTCAATCTCGAGCAGTTCGAGCGGCATCAGGCGTTGTTGCGCATCAACCTGCATTTCTGATGTCGACCGCCGCGACGCTGAAGGTTTTCTCCACTCCCGCCGACCGATCTGCGGGCCGGCTGGAGCGCTGACTATCGTCAATACCGTCTTAGCAGACCGCGCCCCACGCCGGCCTCGCCATAATCGGCGCAGGCTCTCCTTGGGTCTTTGATCAACTCTGCCCGAACGCGCCTGAACGTTTTGCTGGCCGCTTCGGACACCTCGGGGCGAAACTTGGTGAAATCGTAGGTGTCGCCGTCACGCGCCTTGATGGCAGCCGAATAGGCGTCAATCATGGCCATCGCTGCATCAGGGTTGCCGAGCATCCGGGCGCCGAGTTGAACACTGCCGGCACCATCGACCTCGTAACCGACGCAGCGCTGCTCGAGCACCACGGACGCGGTGACGAGCTGGTCGAGAAACGTCGCCTCGGCATCGCTCAGCGTTGCGGCTTGCACCGGCCCGGGCACGAGTCCAAGCACGATCGTCGCGAGCATCGCGACATCAGACATTTTGATTTTCATTGTCGTGGCACTCGAATTGCGCTCGCGCATATCGAGAACCCCAGCGATTCTTCGGTGTTGACCTAGATCAACGGGAACGCCGTGTATGTTTTGCCCGCGGCCAAGTCATGCACCCGAACGCGTCATTGCGAGCGCAGCTAAGCAATCCAGAGTCGTTTGCCGCGGAGGGATTGAGGAGTGCTTTGCTGCGTTCGCAATCAGGATGATGCTCCAGCGAGGACTACCGCTTATTCCAGTCGATCACGCGACTTGTATCAGCGTCGAACTCCATGCTGCAGAACGTACCGCCCTGAAAGTAATCGCCGACCGGGTCCGGCTTCAGCTTGGCCTGCTCCGCCATTGCGTGCTCGCGGAAATCTTCGGCCCGGCCCGTGGGGCGATAGCCGAATTCGTAGGCACGGTGATTGTCCCACCAGGCGCGTTCGTTGAAGGAAGCGCCGTAGAAGACTTCGAAATGGATGTCGGGATGCTCGAGCCCGATGCGGCAGAGCTGCACGAGGTCATCGGGCTTGAGCCAGATCGAGAGCCGGCGCTGGTCAAGCGGCATGTCGCCGAAATTGCCGATGCGCAGGCAGGTGACCTTCATGCCGTGCTTGTCGGCATAGAGCGCGCCGAGAGCCTCGCCGAACACCTTGCTGACGCCATAGCGGCCGTCGGGACGCGGGGTGACGTCGGTGCCGATCTTGTGGTGGCGCGGATAGAAGCCGACGGCGTGGTTCGACGAGGCGAACACGACGCGCTTGACGCCCTTCCGGTAGGCGGCCTCGAACAGATTGTAGCCGCCGATGATGTTGGCCTGGAGGATTTGATCCCAGGTACCTTCGACCGAATAGCCGCCGAAATGGAGGATGCCGTCGACGCCCTCGCAGATCGCCTCGCACTGCGCGAGATCGGCGAGGTCTGCCGCCTTGAACTTTTCGTTCGCGCCGAGATCGGCGGGCGGCTTGATGTCGGAAAGCAGGAGATCCGGATAGATCGGCGGCAGCAATTTCCGCAGGCTCGTACAGATTCCGCCCGAAGCTCCCGTCATCAAAATGCGTGGCATGTCTTTCCTCACCTGTAGTGGCCGATTTGCGGACACGTGTCCCTAATGATAGCAGGATTGTCCAGAGGGAACGAAACGAGAGAACCGACATGAATGAGGCATCGTCCCACTCCCAGGAACGTCCGGGCTGGCGGCCGGCGACCTATTACCCCGATCCCGCGATCAAGGCGCTCGATCCCCGCTTCGAAAAATACTGGCTGAAGCTTTCGGCGGTGGAACGGTTGGCGACCGGCCTGCGCTGGGCCGAAGGCCCGGTATGGTTCGGCGACGGGCGCTATCTCCTGTGCAGCGACATCCCGAACCAACGCATCATCAAATGGGAGGAGGAGACCGGCGCGGTCTCCGTGTTTCGCAAGCCTTCAAATTTCGCCAACGGGAACACCAGAGATCGCCAGGGCCGGCTCGTCACATGCGAGCATGGCGGCCGCCGCGTAACTCGCACCGAATATGACGGTAGCATCACCGTGCTGATGGACTCGTTTGGCGGCAAGCGGCTGAACTCGCCGAACGACGTCGTGGTGAAGTCGGACGGCTCGATCTGGTTCACCGATCCGACCTTCGGCCTGCTCGGCAATTACGAGGGCTACAAGGCCGAGCCGGAGATCGAGCCGAACGTCTATCGGTTCGATCCCGCGACCGGCAAGGCGACCATCCTCGCCGAGGGCGTGCTCGGTCCGAACGGGCTGTGCTTCTCGCCGGACGAGAAGATCCTGTACGTCGTGGAATCCCGCGGCGTGCCGAACCGCAAGATCCTCGCTTATGACGTTTCGCCTGACGGCACCTCGATCTCCAACAAGCGCGTCCACATCGATGCCGGCCCGGGCACGCCTGACGGCATGCGCTGCGACGTCGACGGCAATCTCTGGTGCGGCTGGGGCATGGGCGATCCCGAGCTCGACGGCGTCGTGGTGTTCGCGCCCGACGGCGTCATGATCGGCCGCATCGCCCTACCCGAACGCTGCGCTAATGTCTGCTTCGGTGGCGTCAAGCGCAACCGCCTGTTCATGGCGGCAAGCCAGTCGATCTACGCGCTGTATGTGAACACGCAAGGCGCGGCGGGGGGATAGGCGCCTGCTCTTCCCCGTCATTCCGGGGCGCGCCACTTCGGCGCGAGCCCGGAATCCATCGTGCGACGGTCTCTGTGGATGAATGGATTCCGGGTTCGTCGCTCCGCGACGCCCCGGAATGACGAAGAGAGAGATGCGAAAATAAAACGCCGGAGCGGCTTCCCGCTCCGGCGCTATGTTTGTTCAGACGCTAAAGCTTACGCCGCGTTGAAGCCGGCGACCGCCTTCACTTCGAGGAAGTCCTCGAGGCCGTACTTGCCCCACTCGCGGCCATTGCCCGACTGCTTGTAGCCGCCGAACGGTGCGGTGCGGTCGTTGGGGACGCCCTGGAGATTGACGTTACCCGCACGGATCTGCCGGCCGACGCGCTTGGCGTCCTCGACCGAAGCGCCCGTGACGTAGCCGGCGAGCCCATAGGGCGTGTCGTTGGCGATGTGCACGGCTTCGGCTTCGTCCTTGGCACCGATGATGGTCAGCACCGGTCCGAAGATCTCTTCACGGGCGATCGTCATGTCGGGAGTGACGTCGGCGAAGATGGTCGGACGGACATAGAAGCCCTTGTTGACGCCCTCGGGCAGGCCCGGGCCGCCGGCGACGAGAGTTGCGCCCTCGTCGATGCCCTTCTTGATCAGGCCCTGGATCTTGTCCCACTGGCCGCGGTTGACGACCGGACCGATGGTGGTGCCTTCAGCGCGGGGATCACCGGCCTTGGTCTTGTCGGCGACGGCCTTCGCGATCGCGGCGACTTCCTTCATTTTCGACAGCGGCACAATCATGCGCGAGGGCGCGTTGCAGGACTGGCCGGAGTTGTTGAACATGTGCATCACGCCGCCGGTCACCGCCTTCGTGAGGTCAGCACCTTCGAGGATGACGTTCGGCGACTTGCCGCCGAGTTCCTGGCTCACGCGCTTCACGGTCGGCGCAGCACGCTTCGCTACATCGATGCCGGCGCGGGTCGAGCCGGTGAAGGAGATCATGTCGATGTCAGGGTGCTCGCTCATGGCGGCGCCGACCTCGGGGCCGAGGCCGTTGACGAGGTTGAACACGCCCTTCGGCACGCCGGCTTCATGCAAGATTTCCGCGAAGATCAGCGCAGAGGTCGGCGTGAACTCCGACGGCTTCAGGATCATGGTGCAGCCGGCGGCCAGCGCGGGCGCAACCTTGCAGGCGATCTGGTTCAGCGGCCAATTCCAGGGCGTGATCATGCCGACCACGCCGATCGGCTCGCGCAGCACCATGGCGGTGCCGACCGGCTCCTCGAAATGATAGTTCTTGAGCACGTCGAGCGTGGTCATGAGATGACCGAGGCCGGCACCGGCCTGGAGCTTCTCCGCCATCGGCAGCGGCGCGCCCATCTCGTCGGAGACCGCAGCACCGATCTCCTTGAGACGGCCCTTGTAGATCTCGATGACTTTCGAAAGCAGCGCGACGCGCTCCTCGCGGCTGGTCTGGGAGAACGTTACAAAGGCGCGCTTGGCGGCGGCGACGGCCTTGTCCACGTCGGCCTTGGAGCCCAGCGCAACCTCGTACATCGCCTCTTCCGTCGCGGGGTTGACCACGGCGGTGGACTTCTTGACGGCGGGATCGACCCAGGCGCCGTCGATGTAGAATTGCATGCGATTGACCATCGTTAACCTCTTCTTGGGGGCATGTGGGGGCGTTTCGGGAGGCATCCTTGCACGAAAGCGCCGGCAATTGAACCCGCCATATGCGGGGCCAGCGTTGCGGCGGACGCGCGGAATATGGGACGCGATTTGGAGCGAAGCAAGCGGCCATGGGTCCCGGCTCGGCGTCGCGTCATTTCATGCCGCAACGCGTCCGGGACACGAGATTATAACGAGTCCAGACTCTCACGTGCCCCGGACGCAGCGCAGCGCTACTTCAGCGGTGCGCTGCAGAGCCGGGGCCCATGCGGGGGTTACCCCGACTACACCGCCATCTTCCGATGCAACACGGGCGCGCCGGTGGTGAGGCTTTCGGCCGCATCGATGATCGCATTCGCATCGATGCCGTAGTGCCGGTACAGGTCAGCGATGGTGCCGGTCTGGCCGAACTGCTCGACGCCCAGCGCCTCGACGCGGTGGCCACGGACGCTGCCGAGCCAGCCGAGGGCGGAGGGATGCCCATCGATCACGGTCACGATGCCGCAATCGCGCGACAGCGGCGCCAGCAATTTCTCGATGTGGCTGAGATGCTGCACGCCGCGACGGTCGCGCCGCAATTTTCGCGCAGCGGTCCAGCCTGAATGGAGTCGATCTGCCGAGGTGATCGCGAGCAGGCCGATGTCGCGCCGGCTCTCGCCGATGAAGCCGGTCGCCTCGATCGCCTCCGGCGCGACCGCGCCGGTATAGGCGATCACGAGTTCGGCATTCGGCCCCGGCTTGCGCAGCCAATAGGCGCCCTCGGTGACGCCCTGCGCAAGCTCCGGCGTCATGATCCGCTGCGCCTGCTCGATGCTGCGCGTCGAGAGCCGCAAATAGACCGAGCCGCCCTCGCCCGGCTCGCGCTGCATATGGTTGAAGCCCCAACCCATGATCACGGCGAGCTCGTCGACGAAGGCCGGCTCGAACGCGGCGAGCCCGTCCTGTGCCATGCCGATCAGGGGCGTTGCGATCGACTGGTGCGCGCCGCCTTCAGGCGCCAGCGTGATGCCTGATGGCGTCGCGGCCACCATGAAGCGCGCATCCTGGTAGCAGGCATAGTTCAGCGCATCGAGGCCGCGCTCGATGAAGGGATCGTACAGCGTGCCGACGGGCAACAGCCGCTCGCCGTTGATCTGGTGCGACAGGCCGAGCGCCGAGAGCATGATGAACAGGTTCATCTCGGCGATGCCGAGCTCGAGATGCTGGCCCTTGGGTGAGGCGTCCCAGTTGTAGGTGGACGGAATTTTCTCACTGCGGAATAAGTCCGCCTTCTCGGCGCTGGCGAACAGGCCGCGCCGGTTCACCCAGGGGCCGAGATTGGTCGAGACCGTGACGTCCGGCGAGGTCGTCACGATGCGCTTTGCCAGTTCGCTGTCGCCGCGGGCGATCTCGTTCAACACGAGGCCAAACCCCTGCTGGGTCGACATCTGCGGCGACGGCTTGAACGCGAGCTGCGGGGGCACCTCGACAACCGGCGCGGTCAGGCGGCGGCCGTCCTGGTTGAACGGCACGCGCGCGAGGAAGGCGTCAAGCTCGCCTGCGGATTGCGGGAGGCCCTCGTATTTGTCCCACTCATGACCGGGTCGAATGTTCTGGCTGTCGCGATATTTCTCCATCTGCGCGACCGTCATCAGGCCGGCATGGTTGTCCTTGTGACCCTGGAACGGCAGACCGACGCCCTTGATGGTGTAGGCGATGAAGCAGACCGGGCGATCGTGGTCGATGGACTCGAACGCCTCCAACATGCTCGCCATGTCGTGGCCGCCCAGATTGGACATCAGCGCCAGCAATTCCTCGTCGCTGCGCTTGTCGATCAGTTGCGTGATCTGGCCCTGGTCGCCGATCTCGTCGTGCAGGTGCTTGCGGAACGCAGCGCCGCCCTGGAAGCACAGCGCGGCATAGAGTGCGTTCGGGCAATTGTCGATCCAGCGCCTGAGGGCCTCGCCGCCGGGTTCGGCAAAGGCCTCGCGCATCAGGCGACCGTATTTCACGATGACCACGTCCCAGCCGAAATTGCGGAACATGGTCTCGAACTTTTCCCAGAGACCTTCGCGCACCACCGCATCGAGCGACTGCCTGTTGTAATCGACCACCCACCAGGTATTGCGCAGGCCGTGCTTCCAGCCCTCCGCGAGCGCCTCGAAGATGTTGCCTTCGTCCATCTCGGCATCACCGACCAGGGCAATCATGCGCCCTTCGCGGCGATCCTTCATCCAGCCATGCGCCTTGACGTAGTCCTGCACCAGCGACGAGAACAGCGTCTGCGCGACGCCGAGGCCGACCGAGCCGGTGGAGAAATCGACGTCGTCGACATCCTTGGTGCGCGAGGGATAGGATTGCGCGCCCTTGAAGCCGCGAAAATTCTCAAGCTTCTCGCGGCTCTGCCGGCCGAACAGATACTGGATGGCGTGGAACACCGGGCTCGCATGCGGCTTCACCGCGACGCGATCCTCAGGTTTCAGCACGTGGAAATACAGCGCCGACATGATGGTCGCGAGCGAGGCGGACGAGGCCTGGTGGCCGCCGACTTTGAGGCCATCCGCGCTCGGGCGGATGTGGTTGGCATGGTGGATGGTCCATGACGACAGCCACAGCGCCTTGCGGGCCAGAGCGTTCAGGGTGTCGAGACGGGTGGAATCAACGGGCATGGCAATGCTCCCGGCAACAGGTACCGCCGATGATACGCCCGCGGGCGGCGGTAAACTTCTCAATTTATCGCGCAATACCCGCTGATATTGGGATACCATACCAATATCGTCCAGAATATGCAGGTTTCATCCCAATGCCAGAGCTCGACACCATCGACCGCAAAATCCTCGCGCTGCTCCAGGCCGACAGCCGCATGACCATGCAGGAGCTCGCCGACAAGGTCGGGCTATCGGTCTCGCCCTGCCACCGGCGGGTCAAGCTCCTGGAGGAGCGCGGCGTCATCTCGCGATACATTGCGACCGTCGACCAGAAGGCGCTCGGGCTGCACGTCAGCGTGTTCATCTCGATCAAGCTGGCGCGGCAGAAGGAGGAGGACCTCAACCGCTTCGCGCGCGCGATCTCGAAATGGGACGAGGTGCTGGAGTGCTATCTGATGACGGGCAACCGCGACTACCTGCTGCGCGTGGTGGCGGCCGATCTCGCCTCCTACGAGACGTTCCTGAAGACCAAGCTGACACGGCTCGACGGCATCGCCTCGATCGAGTCCAGCTTTGCGCTCAGCCAGGTGAAATATTCGATCGCGCTGCCGGTGTGACCGGCGTCAGCGGGATTGCACGTTGTCACATGGGCGCAACAAACCCCGCCGATGGTCGTTGTGACTGGTAATTCGAGCCGAGAGATGGACCCATGACCGCATCCGATCGCAAATCCCAGATGTCCAAGCGCGAGCGCATCATCCAGGAACTGGCCGACGATCTCGACGAGGAGCTGGAGATGGAGCTGGATGATACCCGTCTCGACGAGCTCCTGGACGAGACCGAAACGCTGAGCCCGACGGTCGATCGCAGGCTCTATTTCCGGGAACTGCTTCGCCTTCAGGGCGAACTGGTCAAGCTCCAGGACTGGGTGCAGAGCGAGAAGAAGAAGGTCGTCGTGCTGTTCGAGGGCCGCGATTCCGCCGGCAAGGGCGGCGTCATCAAACGCATCACCCAGCGGCTCAATCCCCGCATCTGCCGCGTCGCGGCGCTCCCTGCTCCGAACGAACGCGAGCGAACGCAATGGTACTTCCAGCGCTACGTCGCGCATCTGCCGGCCGGCGGCGAGATCGTGCTGTTCGACCGCAGCTGGTACAACCGGGCGGGCGTCGAGCGCGTGATGGGCTTCTGCACGGAGGACGAATATCAGGAGTTCTTCAAGACCGTGCCCGAGTTCGAGCGCATGCTGATCCGCTCCGGCATCATCTTGGTCAAATACTGGTTCTCGATCACCGACGACGAGCAGCAGTTCCGCTTCACCATGCGCATCAAAGATCCGCTCAAGCAGTGGAAGCTGAGCCCGATGGACGTCGAATCCCGCAGCCGCTGGGAGGCATACACCAAGGCCAAGGAGACGATGCTCGAATACACGCACCTGCCGGATTCGCCCTGGTGGATCGTCGATGCCGTCGACAAGAAGCGCGCCCGCCTCAACTGCATCGCGCATCTGCTCAGCCAGATCCCCTACCAGGAGGTGTCGCGCGCGCCCGTGGTGCTGCCGCCACGCGTCCGCAATCCCGACTATCAGCGCGGTCCGGTTCCGCCGGAAATGTACGTGCCGGCGAAGTACTGAGTAGGTCTTGTAGAGTGGGTAAAGCGCCTTTGCACCCTACAAGAGCGTCACCGCCACGGCTGCACGATGATCTTGGTGTGCGCCTCTGGGTTGGCAAGATCGGCGAACGCCTTTGCGACGCCGTCGATGCCGACCTCGGCCGTCACCATCGCCGCCGCGTCCACCTGCCCTTCCGCGATCAGCCGCAGCGAGCCTGCGAACTCCTCCGGCGTATAGCCCAGCACGTATTGGACGTTGAGCTCCTTCATGATGCCGAGCATCGGCTCGTTTCTGTCGCTCTCCATGCAGACGCCGACCACGACGATTCTGGCATCGCGCGGGGCGCCCTCGAAAACCTGCTGCAACAAGCCGGGCACGCCGACGCATTCGAAGATGATGGCAGGCTTCAGCGCCGGCAGCATGGCCTGGAACGGCGGCCGCGCCGCCTTCTCCGCGTCCGACATCTGCGCGTGCTCCGCCCAGGTCGCATAGGGTTGCGACATCTTGGGATCGACGACGATGTCCGCGCCGAGCTTGGCGGCGAGCGCGCGGCGCGCCGGCGAATAGTCGGCAGCGATGATCGGATGCAGGCCCTTGATCCTCAGCGCCGCAATCACCGCAAGCCCGACCGGCCCGCAGCCGATCACCAGCGGCACCTCGCCGCCACGGATATTGGCTTTCGCCACAGCGTGGACGCCGACCGCGAGCGGCTCGGTCAACGCGGCGTGTTCCGGCGCGAGACCGTTGGGCACTTCGAGCAGCAGCGCTTCGCTGAGCAGCATCGCCTCGGCATAGCCGCCGATATTGTCGTTGGAGTAGCCGATGCCCTCGATGCCCTGCGGCGTCACCAGCGCCGGCAGCGAGCAGACGCGCGTGCCCGGCTTGAGCTTGCGCGTGGTACCGGATCCGTAGTCGACGATCTCGCAGCAGAACTCGTGGCCGAACACGATGTCGCGCGACAGATCCATCGGCTTGCGCCCGGTCTTCCGCGCCATCTCCACCATGCGGTGAGCATGCTGGCGCGCGTGCAGGTCGGAGCCGCAGATGCCGCAGGCGAGCGTCTTGACCAGCACCTGGCCGAGCCCCGGCGTCGGCTCGGCCATCTGTCCCACGACAATCTCACCGTTCCTGAAAATCGCAGCGCGCATTCGGCTCCTCCCTTATCGTTGGAGCCGTTGATAGCACGAAGCGGACGCGCGGACTTGCGTCAGGGGTTCGGGGAACGCTCTTCCAGCACCAGCAGTTGGGCCCGACGCACCCGCTCGCGATGGGCGATGTAGAGGCCGCTCGCAACGATGAAGGCCGCGCCGACGATGGTCCAGAGATCAGGCACTTCGCCGAAGATAAAGAAACCCAAAATGCTGACCCAGAGCAGCTGCGTGTAGGAGAACGGCGCCAGCACCGAAGCATCGCCATAGCGGTAGGCCAGCACGATGATCCACTGGCCGACGGTCGACGCAACGCCGATCACGATGCCAAGCCCGATTGCGGTCCAGCTCGGTGTGACCCAGACGAACGGCACCATCACGCTGAGGATCGCAACGCCTGTCAGCGCCGAATAGGCCATCGTGGTGAGGACGGCCTCTCGGCCGCTCATCATGCGCGTCAGGATCAGCGCGGCAGCCCAGCAGAACGCCGAGATGATCGGGAAGAATGCGGCGGCATGAAAAGCACTCGTGCCCGGCCGCAGGATGATCAGAACGCCGGTCAAGCCAATGCCCGTGGCGATCCAGCGGCGCATGCCGACCTTCTCGCTCAAGAAGATGATCGACAGCGCGGTGACGAACAACGGCGAAACAAACCCGGTGGCGGAGGCTTCCGCGATGGGGAGGAAACTCAAGCCCGTGATGAAGAACAGCGAGGAGCCCAGCAACGCGGCGCCACGCATCAGCTGCAAGCCAAGACGCTCGGTGCGCATCGCATGCAGCGGCGAGCCCGGCATCATCACCGGCGTGAACAACAGCGCGAAGGTGACGAAGCGGATCCAGGTGATCTCGATCGACGGCAGGCTGGTCGACAGGTATTTCGCGGTGACGTCGGAGCAGCCGAGAAAGATCGTCGACAACAGCACCAGTGCAATGCCTTTGAAGGGATGATCGACGCGCGCGAGCGCGCGGCGAGCGTTCTGCTTCTTCTCCGGCGCGGGCATGGGAATACTATCGAGCCTTGCGGCTACGGCGGGCGGCGGTGTCACTGTGGGAACCCGGCAAAATGCGAATCGAGAACAGTCGTAAAAAACGACAATTGCGCCGCGTTCACAACTTCCGAAAACAGGATGCCGATATGCGCCGGCCGCCGCGCGCGTCAATGCTCCGTTAATAATAGGCCTTTGTGCATTACAGCATGGGCAGGCTGCGCGGCTTCGGCCCGCGCGGAAACGCCGCATCGAGCGCGGAAATCTCCTCTTTCGTCAGCACGAGATCACCGGCCCCGGCATTCTCGCCGGCATGTTCTGCGGACGACGCCTTCGGGATCGCGAACACCGTAGTTGCACGGGTGAGAAAGCTCAGCGCGACCTGACGCGGCGTCACGCGACGCGCCTCCGCAATCTTCGCCAGCACAGCGCCGCCCTTGCTGCGCGCATCCGGGAAATCGTCGTGGCCGAACGGTGAATAGGCAACCACGGCGACGCCATTCCGCTCGCACCAGGGGATCACCGCGTGTTCGATCGCGCGTTCCTTGAGGTGATAGAGCACCTGATTGCAGGCGATGCGGCCTTCGCCGGCGACCTCGAAAATCTCGTCGAGATCGTCGACGTCGAAATTGGAAACGCCCCAGGATTTGATCTTGCCTGACGTCACCAGCTCCTCGAACGCAGCGACGGTGTCTTCCAGCGGATAGGAACCGCGCCAGTGCAGGAGATAGCAATCGAGACGGTCGGTGTTCAGCCGCTTCAGTGAGCGCTCGCAGGCGGTGATAGTTCCGCGGCGCGAAGCGTTGCTCGGCAGCACCTTGGAGACCAGGAACACCTCATCGCGCCGGCCAGCAATGGCGTCGGCAATGACGAGCTCTGCATCGCCATACATCTCGGCGGTGTCGATGTGGGTCATGCCGAGATCGAGCCCGCGCCGAAGGGCCGCGATCGCGCGCTCGCGATCGCCGTGGTCGAGATACCAGGTGCCCTGCCCGATCACGGAAACACTGGTGCCGGTCCTGCCGAAGGGTCTGGTGTTCATGTTCGCTCCGCTGTCGTTCTTCTGCTCAGGCAACCGTTACCAGGTTCAGGAGTTCAATCCGCTGACATCGGCGACCAGCGCGCTGCCGGTCGACGACTCCGTGATGTAGGGCCTGTCTGTCCTGGCGCCACCATCACCGTTGGAGGCAAGGTGCAGATCGCCCTTGCGGCGGACCTTGTCGGGCATGGTGAAGCGGAGCCTGGTCTCGATCAGGCGCGGCGGCGTTTCCATATGCATCATTGTTGTTGTGGTGGTTGGCTGGCGGGACGCGCAGCAGCATAGGACACAAACGAGCGCGCGTCGATTGGCGGCGGGCAAGGCTGGGTCCACGCTACTCTCATGTCCCGGACGTGCTGCGCAGCATCCGGGGCACGAGACCTACCTACCCCACCGCGCTTGCGATCTTCGCTTGCTTCATCGGCACGTCCGTCGTCGCGATCAGCCGCTTCAACTCGGGGATGCAGGAGCCGCAATTGGTGCCGGCCTTGAGCTTGGCCCCGATTTCGGCGGCCGTGCGTGCGCCGGTGGCGATGCTGTTGCAGATGGTGTCGCGGCCGACGCCGAAGCAGGCGCAGACGATCGGTCCGCCAGAAGCGGCCCCCTCGCCGGACTTGCCCGACAGCAGCATGCGACGCTGATCGTCGGTGACGTGGTCGGCCACGAACAGGCTCTTCACCACCTCCCAATCGCCCGCATCATGCGCGGGTCCCACGAACAAGCAGGTTTCGATGCGGTCGCCCGCGAAAGACGCGGCGCGATAGACCCCGCCGCCGAAGTCGCGATAGTCGGCGACGTCCTCGCCGGCGACGCCCTCCAGCCAGGCCGGCCAGCGCGAAAGGTCCGCATTGTCGGCAAAGAGATAGCCGAAGCCGTCGGCGACAGTGACGCGGGTCCATAACAGGTTCGGTGGCAGATCGAGTTGTTTCCGCGACAAAGCAAAGCCGCGGAAGACATATTCGTAAGGTGCGATCGCGGCCGGCGTCGCCTTGGACTCGGGCTGGCCCGAGAACGGATCGGTGAACGACTGCACCAGCGACCCGACGCGGCCATGCGAGCTATTCATCGCGCTCCAGTGGATCGGGACGAACAGCGTGCCGCGCTGCTGGCGGTCGCTGACCACGGCCTTCAGGATGCACTGGCCGTAGTCGGTGGTGATGCGGGCATAGCCATCATGGACGATGCCGTACTTGCTGGCGTCGTCGGGGTGGATCTCGACGAAGGGCTCGGGCAGATGCGCGCCCAGCCGCTGGCTGAGACCCGTACGCGTCATGGTGTGCCACTGGTCGCGGATGCGTCCGGTGTTGAGCCTGAGGGGACGTGAGGCGCCGGTCTCGCTCCGCAGCGACGGCACCTCCGGCGCAACGAAGCGGCCCTTGCCGTCATTGGTGAAGAAGCCGCCGCTCGCGAAGAAACGATCGCTCGGCGCGCCGCCTTCGCGTACCGGCCATTGCACCGGCTTCAAGGCGTCGAAGGCTTCGTCGGACAGCAAGGTCAGTGCGCTGATGTCGAAATCACGGCTGCCGTCGTTCTCGAAGGCCGAGAGCGCGGCATGCTCGCGAAAGATGTCGGCGGCGGATTTGTAGTTGAAACTATCGCCGAAGCCGAGGCGTTTGGCGGTCTCGCTCAAAATCCACCAATCGGGACGCGCCTCGCCCGGCGCCGGCAGGAACGAACGCTGGCGCGAGATGCGGCGCTCGGAGTTGGTGACCGTGCCCGACTTCTCACCCCAGGCCAGCGCGGGCAGCAGCACATGCGGCCCCGCCTCGACGGTGTCGTTGGAGAGCACGTTCTCGGAGACCACGAACAATTCGAGCTTCTTCAACGCCTCGCGCACAAAGTCCGCATCCGGCAGCGACACTGCCGGGTTGGTGCCCATCACCCAGAGCGCCTTGACCTCGCCGCGATTGATGGCCTCGAACAGCTGCACCGCCTTCAGCCCCTCATGGGTGGCGATGTGCGGGGCCTTCCAGAACCGCCTGACGCGATCGATGTCAGGCGGCGTGAAGCCCATATGGGCAGCGAGCATATTGGCGAGGCCGCCGACCTCGCGGCCGCCCATGGCGTTGGGCTGGCCGGTGAGCGAGAACGGCGAGGCGCCCGGCTTGCCGATACGCCCGGTGGCGAGATGGCAGTTCAGTATCGCATTGACCTTGTCGGTGCCCTGCGCCGACTGGTTGACGCCCTGTGAATAGAGCGTGACGACCTTCTCGGTGTCGCGGAACATCTTGAAGAAATCGGCGACGTCCTGCTCGGAGAGGCCCGTGGCGAGCGCGGTCGCGGTGGCGCTGCCGGCAATGCTCCGGGCGCGCGCCAGCGCCTCGTCGAAGCCTGACGTGTTCTGCGCGATGTAGTCCCGGTCCAGCGCGCCGTTGTCGGCGAGATGGACCAACAGGCCACAGAACAGCGCGGTGTCGGTGCCGGGCTTGAGCCCCAGGAACAGATCGACGTCATCGGCAGTGTCGGTACGGCGCGGGTCGATCACGATCATGCGCGCGCCACGCTCCTGCCGGTTCTTCAGCATGCGCTGGAACAGCACCGGATGACACCAAGCCGCGTTCGAACCGACGAAGACGAGCAAATCTGCGTGGTCGAGATCCTCGTAGCAGCCGGGCACGGTATCGGCACCGAAGGCGCGGCGATGGCCGGCGACCGACGACGACATGCAGAGCCGCGAATTGGTGTCGACATTGGCGGTGCCGACAAAGCCCTTCATCAGCTTGTTCGCGACGTAGTAGTCCTCGGTCAGGAGCTGGCCGGAGAGATAGAACGCGACTGCGTCGGCGCCGTCGCGCGCTACGATGTGCTGCATGCGATGGGCGACGTGGTCCAGTGCATCGCTCCAGGCGACACGCTCCAGCACGCCCTTGCAGCGGATCATCGGATAGAGCAGACGGCCTTCCAGCCCGACGGTCTCGCCGAGCGCGGAGCCCTTGGAGCACAGCCGGCCGAAATTGGCGGGGTGATCAGGGTCGCCGGCGATCGCAGCCCCGCCCTTGCCGTCAGGCGTTGCCAGCACGCCGCAGCCGACGCCGCAATAGGGGCAGGCCGTCCTGGTAGCACGAAGCGTGGGATCGATCGCCGTCATATCAGGCTGCCTTATCAAGCTGGCGTGTCATGCCGCCTTGGAGGGACGCGCGAGCGCGCGGCCGAACATCATGTCAGTGCGGATCGCCGCCACCTTGTCGCGATTGCGGATCAGCTCGAGGTACCAGAGCGCATCGACGGTATCGCCGATCAGCACGGCGCCGGTGAGCCGTCCGTCCGCGATGACGAGCTTCTTGTAGGTCCCGCGCCTGCGATCGGTCAGCACGAGGCTCTCGCTGCCCTCCCCGCCCATGAAATCGCCGGCGGAGAACACGCTGACGCCGGAGACCTTCAGATTGGTCGAAACCACGCTGCCCTGATAGGAAGTAGGACGTCCGGCGAGATGTCGCGCCAGCACGCGCGCCTGCTCGTAGGCGGGCTCGACCAGGCCGTAGCAGGTGCCGTGATGCTCGGCGCATTCGCCGAGCGCGAAGATGTCGGGCGAGGACGTCTGCATGACGTCGTTGACGACGATGCCGCGATTGACTGCGATCCCCGCTTCTTTCGCCAGCGCCGCGCTCGGTTTGATGCCGGCCGCGAAGATCACGGCATCGGCCTCGATGCGGCTGCCGTCGGCAAGCTCGACGGCTTCGACATGACCATCGCCATGGATGCGTGCGGTCGAGGCGTTGAGCAGGATGCGGATGCCCTTGCGCTCGACCAGCGTCTTGAGCAGGTCGGCGGCCGGCCCGTCGAGCTGACGCTCCATCAGCCGGTCCATGAGATGCAGCAGCGTCACCGGCGCGCCGGCCTTGGCGAGGCCGTAAGCTGCTTCAAGTCCGAGCAGGCCGCCGCCGACGACAACGACGCGCTTCTTGGCCGCGGCAAGCGTCAGCAACAGGTCGACGTCGCGGGTGTCGCGAAAGGTGTGCACGCCGGCGAGATCGGCGCCCGGCACGTTGAGCCGCAGCGGCGTCGATCCCGTGGCGAGCACGAGCTTGGAATATTCCATGCTCTCTTCGCCTTCGATCTTCAGCTCGCGGCGGCCGACATCGATTTCGGTGACGCGATAGCCGTAACGCACGGTGACGCCGCGATGCCGCCACCAATCCGCCGGCCGGAGTTCGATCTCGTGCGAGCCGGTCTCGCCGGCCAGCACGGATGAGAGCAGCACGCGATTGTAAGCGAGCCGCGGCTCCTCGCCGATAACGGCGACCGCGTAGCGGCCGAGGGCGGTCTTGGCGAGCTCGTCGACCAGACGCGCGGCCGCCATACCGTTACCGACGATGACCAGCGGTTCACTCACGAGGCATCTCCTATTCAGCGGCCTGCGGCTGCGCGCCGTAGGCTTCGGACATCATGTAGCCGGACAGCACGCCGTAGACATCGGTCCACGCTTTTGCGAGTTCGGGCGTCCAGTCTTCACCGAGTCCCTTCTCCAGGGTCCACAGCAGGGCCGCGCCGACCACGGGGTAGTGCTCGGCCTTGGCGCCATAGGCGACATGGCGCTTGGCGAGCACCGAGGCTGAGGGAAGAATCGAGTTCAGGTTCGACAGGCCACCGACAACGGCAGCGAGCATGCCCATCAGCTTCTTGCGCTGCTCGGTCATGTCCTCGGGAAACATCGTGCGCACGGACGGCGCCATCTCGAAAAGACGATCGTAGAACAGCACCGCAGCCTGCGCTGAAATCGGTGCGACCTTGGCGAAGCTCTGCTGGACGAGGGCGATCTGTTCTGGCGTCATGCTGTTCTCCTGTCTGTTTCGGTCTGCCTTCGCCCGCGCCGTTGCGGAAGAAGTTCATGGGTCAAACGTCATCAGAGGGACTTCTCCCCGCGTACGGGGAGAAGCGAGATTCGTACCAAGTATTAGACCCTTGCTTCGGCAAGGCTTGCCGCCCCTTCACCCTGCGGGCTGCGACGCAGGTAGAACCACCAGGTCAGAGCGAGACAGGAGGCGTAGAAGGCGAGATAGATCGCGAGCGCGAGCTGCGGCCCGCCGGTGATGGCGATCGACTTGCCGAAGCCGGTCGGGATCAGATAGCCGCCGACGGCCCCGATGGCGCCGATGAAGCCGACCGCTGCACCGCTCTCGATGCTCGCCGTCTTGAGCGCCAGCGCGCGCGCCGTGTCGCCCTTGCCGCGCACCTTGAACAGATTCTCCTCACGGAAGATCGAGGGGATCATGCGATAGGTCGAGCCGTTGCCGATACCGGTCGTCACGAACAGGATCAGGAACATCGACAGGAAGCCGATGAAATCCTTCTGCCCGACGAAGTAGAGCACGCCGACCGTCGCGCCCGCCATCACGATGAAATTCCAGAACGTGATGATCGAGCCGCCGATCTTGTCCGCAAGCCAGCCGCCGAGCGGACGCGACAGCGAGCCGACCAGCGGGCCCAGGAATGCGATGGCAATCGTGACCTGCGGGAACTGGGTCTTGATCAGCAGCGGGAATGCAGCCGAATAGCCGATGAAGGATCCGAACGTGCCGATATAGAGATACGCCATGATCCAGGTATGCTTGCGCTTCACGATCGCGAGCTGGTTCTTCACAGACGATTTCGCCGTGGTGAGATTGTTCATGAAGAACACGGCGCCGAACACCGCGATCGCGATCGGCAGCACCCACATCAGCCCGGCGTTCTGGAGGAAGATGCCGTCGACCGGCGTTGCCTGGAACAGGTTGAAGACGGCGAGCGTCATCAGGATCGGGGTCAGGAGCTGCACGCTGGAGACGCCGATATTGCCGCCGGCGGCGTTGAGGCCCAGCGCCCACCCTTTCATCCGGTCGGGGAAGAAGAACGAGATGTTGGTCATGCTGGAGGCGAAATTGCCGCCGCCCAGACCCGCGGTCGAGGCGACCAGCAGCATCAGCCAGAACGGCGTATCGGGCTGGCTGACGAAATAGGCAAGCGACAGCGTCGGAATGAACAGGATCGCCGCACTGAAGATGGTCCAGTTGCGACCGCCGAAGGTCGTCACAGCGAAAGTGTAGGGAAAGCGCATCAAGGCGCCGATCAGGCCCGGCACCGCCACGAGCTGGAACAGCTGGTCGGTGGTGTAGTGGAAGCCTGCCTGCGGCAGCTTGGTGGTGACGATGCTCCAGATCAGCCAGACCGAGAAGCCGATATGCTCGGCGACGATCGACCAGATCAGATTGCGTCGCGCGATAGACTTGCCAGTCGCATTCCAGAATGCCTCATCTTCGGGGCGCCAGTCTGAAATCCAAGTTGGATTCTTCGTCATTGAGTATCCCTTCCAGGCTCACCGCTGCGTCGTTGCAGGCTCTGCCTCACATGGAGGCGCGCTCCGAGGCTTCACCCCGGTGGCGAGTTCACGATGCTGATTGATGGTGTTGAGGGACGTCGTCGTTGGCGTCGCGCAAAGACGTTTCAATTTCCGTGCCAATTGCGCGCATGCTGGAAATCCAGGGATTTCAGCACGTTATTCGTATTGCCAGAATTCGTTGCGAAGTGTTTCCGCTCGCTAAATTTGCGATTCGCTCAATCCTTGTGCGGCGCACAAGGATTGAGCGGGATGTCGATTATTTGGGCGCAAGCATTCTCGCGTTAGCCGTTCGCTTACGCGGCCTCGACGAAGCGATGACGCTCGTAGAGGAATTCGAGCACACGCTGCCGGCACTTCAGATAAGTGGCGTTGGTCGCGAGCTCGAGCCGCCGTCGCGGCCGCGCCAGCGGCACCTCCAGCACCTCGCCGATGCGCGCGCTCGGCCCATTGGTCATCATCACGATGCGGTCGGACAACAGCACGGCCTCGTCGACGTCATGGGTGATCATCAAAATGGTGTTGCCGAGCTTCTGATGCAGCGCCATCACGGAGTCCTGCAGGTGGGCGCGCGTCAGCGCGTCGAGCGCGCCGAAGGGCTCGTCCAGCAGCAGCACCTTCGGCTCCATGGCCAGCGCCCGCGCAATGCCGACACGCTGCTTCATGCCGCCGGAAATCTCCGAGGGCCGCTTGTCCCTGGCATGGGCCATCTGCACGAGATTGAGATTGTGCATCACCCAGGCGTCGCGCTCGGAACGGGACTTGGTCTTGGCGAAGACCTTGTCGACGCCGAGCCTGACGTTCTCGTAGACGGTGAGCCACGGCAGCAGGCTGTGGTTCTGGAATACCACGGCGCGATCGGGTCCCGGCGAATTCACCTCGCGGTTCTCCAGCAGCACGCCGCCGGTGGTGGCATTGGTCAGGCCCGCGATGATGTTGAGCAGGGTCGACTTACCGCAACCGGAATGGCCGATGATCGAGACGTATTCGCCCTTCTCGATCGTCAGGTTGATCTCCTTGAGCACCTCGGTGCTGGCGGCGCCGCGGGTGAAGACCTTGTCGATGTGGTCGAGCTTCAGATAGGCGGTCATGTGCTCTCTCCTCAGTTCTGCGCGGTGCCGCGGGTGACGACCTTGCCGAGGCCCGCGATCAGGCGGTCCAGCACGAAGCCGATGATGCCGACATAGAACAGCGCCAGGATGATCTCGCTGATATGCGACGAGTTCCAGGCGTCCCAGATGAAGAAGCCGATACCGACGCCTCCGATCAGCATTTCCGCGGCGACGATCGCGAGCCAGGACAGGCCGATGCCGATGCGAAGGCCCGTGAAGATGTAGGGCGCGGCCGCCGGGATCATGATCTTGGAGAAGAATTCGAGTGGATTGAGCTGCACGACGGCAGCGACGTTGCGGTAGTCCTGCGGGATGTTGCGGATGCCGACGGCGGTGTTGATGATGATCGGCCAGATCGAGGTGATGAAGATGACGAAGATCGCCGAGGGCTGGCCGTCGCGGAAGGCCGCGAGCGAGAGCGGCAGCCAGGCCAACGGCGGAATGGTGCGCAGCACCTGGAACAGCGGATCGAGCCCGCGCATCGCCCAGACCGATTGCCCCACGAGAACGCCGAGCGCGATGCCGGCGATCGCCGAGAGCGAATAGCCAAAGGCGACGCGCTGGAGACTGGCGGACAGATGCCAGAACAGACCCTTGTCGATGCCGCCATGGTCGAAGAACGGATCGAGGATCAGCTCCTTGGTGTCAGTGAACACCTTCGACGGCGGCGGCAGAGCCGAGCCGGCTCGGCGGCAGACCAGCTCCCAAATAAGCGTCAGCAGCGCGATCACGACCAGGGGCGGGATCACGCGCACGGCCGTCTCCCGCGCCATGCGCGCGTAAGCTTCCGTGCGCGGGGGGCGCTTCGGCGTCAGCGCGACGACCGGCGCGGCGCTGGCCGCAGGCGTCGCAGTTTCAATCTCAATCTTGGCGGCAGTCATGTTCATCGCAATATTTCTCCGGCTGCAAAGGACGACGCGGCCGCCCGAAGGCGGCCGCTGGCTACATCAGACTTCGACGCGCTTGATCGCGAGCGACTTCAAATAGGCAGCCGGGTTTTCCGGATCGAACACCTTGCCGTCGAAGAAAGTCTCCTTGCCGCGCGAGGTGGACGTCGGGATCTCAGCGGCCGCGACGCCCAGCGTCTTGGCCGCATCGCGCCACATGTCTTCGCGATTGACCTTGGCGATCAGCGCCTTGGTATCGAAGCCGGCTTCGTACTTGCCCCAGCGGATGTCCTCGGTGAGGAACCAGAGATCGTGGCTCTGGAAGGGGTAAGAGGCGAAATCGCGCCAGTACTTCATGATGTGCGGCGAGTTCTCGACCACCTTGCCGGGAATGCCGTAGTCGAACTTGCCGGCAGTGCGGTCGAGCACGTCTTCGACCGGGCAGTTCATCCACTGCCGCTTGCCCATGATCGCGGCGAGCTCGGCCTTGTTCTCGGCCTTGTCGGCCCATTGCTGGGCTTCCATCACTGCCATCAGCAGCGCCTTGGCCGCCTTGGGATATTTGTCGACGAAGGCGGCGCGCATGCCGAAGGATTTCTCGGGATGCTTGTTCCAGAGCTCGCCGGTATTGATGGCGGTGTAGCCGATCTTCTGATGGATCAGCTGCAGATTCCAGGGCTCGCCGACGCAGAAGCAGTCCATGGTGCCGACCTTCATGTTGGCCACCATTTGCGGCGGCGGCACCACGATGGTCTCGATGTCCTTGTCGGGATCGATGCCGCCGGCGGCGAGCCAGTAGCGGATCCAGAGGTCGTGCGTGCCGCCGGGGAAAGTCATCGCGGCCTTCACGGCCTTGCCCGACGCCTTCTTCTTCTCCAGCGCCGCCTTGAAGGGCGCTGCATCGACACCGAGCTTGAGGTCGGCATATTCGTTGGCAACGGAGATGCACTGGCTGTCGAGATTGAGCCGCGCCAGGATGTACATCGGGGTCGGCTGGTTGTTCTGCGTCACCTTGCCCGCCGAGATCAGGTACGGCATGGGCGTGAGGATATGGGCGCCGTCGATGCCGTTGCCTTCGGAGCCGAGCACGAGATTGTCGCGCGTCGTTCCCCATGAGGCCTGCTTCTGCACGTCGGTGTCGGGCATGCCGTATTTGGCAAACAGGCCCTTGTCCTTGGCGACGAAGAGCGGGCCAGCATCGCTCAGCGCGATGAAGCCGAGCTTGGCGCCCTTGACTTCGGGACCTGCATCCTGGGCGAAGGCGCCGGCGGGGAAATTCAGTTTTGCGGCGGCGAGAAGTGCGGCGGTGGAGCCGGTGGCTTTCAACAATTGACGGCGGCTCAGGCCAGTCGATTCCGAGGGCCGGCGGGTGCGCTTGGTCATAGGCAGTGTCGTCCTTTGCATCGTTGCAGAATTGATTGGCGTCTGTGCACACGAGCAGCCCGTCCGTCCGGCGGCGCCATCTTTGGCGCATGCGAACGCACGACGGGGGAGACCCCCGTCTGGTGGCGTCAGCAAATCGGATGAGAAGTCTCGCGGGACGGCTTCAATGGCGTCGACTGGAACTATTCAAGCTTCATGCCAAGCCCGACACCGTGAAAAGGACAAAATTTTCAATGCGTTAAAGAGTTCGCGCCAGAATGTCGCAGGCCAGCGCCGCATGCGAAATTTGCGATTTGCTCAATCCTTGTGCGACGCACAAATGTTATGCAATAGCTCACGCAAGAGGCCGAGCGCGTACCAGGATCAGTTCAAGAGATCGCGCATCAGATTGATATCACTGCGTCTTTCCTGCGCCCTCGGCCGGCACGCAACTTGCATTTCCTTTGGCGTCAACGAAGACTGCGGCTTGCCGCATTGTTGCAGCCTCTGGCGGCTGCATCCCGGAAGCTCAACTGCTTCGCGGCCTTTTTGGTCCTCGTGACGCGATTCCCAAGGCTTCCAAACTCTCAATAGCTCTCGTGCGCGGCCGGCCAGCCCGCACGGCCCAAGACGTTCAGCCGCGCTCCTGAGGGGCGTGTCGATCTCACTTACGAAGCAAAAGGAACCATTGATGTCGTATCTCGCGCCTTCGGAATTCGTCACCAAGATGGTGGATGCAGGCGAGTCCAAGATCTTCATGTCCACCCGGGATACCATCATCCGCGCCTACATGGCCGGTGCCATCCTGGCGCTGGCGGCCTGGTTCGCCGTCACCATCACCGTGAATACGGGCCAGCCGCTGGTCGGCGCGCTGCTGTTTCCGGTCGGCTTCGTCATGCTCTACCTGTTGGGCTTCGATCTCCTGACCGGCGTGTTCGTGCTCTCGCCGCTTGCCCTGATCGACAAGCGCCCGGGCGTCACCTTCGGCGGCGTGCTGCGCAACTGGGGCCTCGTCTTCGTCGGCAATTTCGCCGGCGCGTTCACCGTGGCCTTCATGATGGCCTTCGTCACCACATTCGGCTTCACCCAGGCGCCCGACAAGGTCGGCGCGGCGATCGGCAACATCGGCGAGGGTCGAACGCTTGGCTACGCCGCCCACGGCGCGGCCGGCATGGCGACGCTGTTCCTGCGCGGCATGCTCTGCAACTGGATGGTCTCGACCGGCGTCGTCGGCGCCATGATCTCGACCTCGGTGCCCGGCAAGGTCATTGCGATGTGGATGCCGATCCTGGTGTTCTTCTACATGGTGTTCGAGCATTCGGTCGTGAACATGTTCCTGTTCCCGTCGGGCATGCTCCTCGGCGCGAAGTTCTCGATCATGGACTATCTGATCTGGAACGAGATCCCGACCGTGCTCGGCAACCTCGTTGGCGGCCTCGCCTTCACCGGCATGACTCTCTATGCGACGCACGTCATGACAAAGCCGAAGCGCCAGATCGACAAGGTCGCGAAGCCCCGCGTTGCGGCCTGATCGAACACGTCTCGACAGGGGAGCCTCGCCCAGCCAGGGTGAGGCTCCTCTCTCCTGGTGATGACGATGCCCCTCGGTCTCCTGATCTCGGTCGGCCAGCACTCCGACAAGGGCCGCAAGCCGGTCAACCAGGACTTTCACGGCGTTCTCATTCCCGAGGAGCCGCTGCTCAGCCTGAAGGGCATCGCCGCGGTCCTTGCCGACGGCATCTCCTCCAGCACGGTGAGCCAGATCGCCAGCGAGTCGGCGGTCAAGAGCTTCCTGATGGACTATTATTGCACGTCGGAATCCTGGACGGTGAAGACGTCCGCCCGCCGCGTGCTGGACGCAACCAATTCCTGGCTGCACGCGCAGACGCGCAAGAGCCAATATGCCTATGACCGCGACAAGGGTTATGTCTGCACCCTGACCGCCATGGTCATCAAGGCGACCACGGCGCACATCTTTCATGTCGGCGACTGCCGCGTTTACCGCGTGGCGGGCAAGGCGCTCGAACAACTGACGGACGATCACCGGATCATCGTGTCTTCGGAGCAGACCTATCTCGGCCGCGCACTCGGCATCAATCCGCAGCTCGAGATCGACTATCAGGCGTTCGAGGTCGAGGCCGGCGACGTTTTCCTGCTGGCGACCGACGGCGCCTACGAATTCGTCGACGCGCGCTTCGTCACGAGCGCGCTGAGCGAGCATGCAGGCGGGCTCGACGGAGCGGCCAAGGCCATCGTCGAGGAAGCCTACCGGCGCGGCAGCGACGACAACATCACCGTCCAGATCCTGCGCATCGACGCGGTGCCGCAGCGCGAGCCGGCCGGCATCTTCAATCAGACGTCACAATTGCCGCTGCCTGCGCTGCCGGAGCCGCGCGCGATCTTCGACGGCTACCGCATTGTCCGTGAGATTCACGGCAGCAGTCGCAGCCACATCTATCTCGCGGTCGACGTAGAGACCGAGGAGCCGGTCGCGCTCAAGCTGCCGTCGGTCGATTTGCGCGACAATACCGCCTATCTCAAGCGTTTCCTGATGGAGGAATGGATCGCGCGCCGGATCGACAGCCCGCACGTGCTGAAGCCGCTGTCACAGTCCAGGCGGCGCAGTTACCTCTACGTAGCGACCGAATTCGTCGAGGGGCAAACCTTGAAGCAATGGATGACCGACAATCCACGCCCGGATCTCGAAACCGTGCGCGGACTGATCGAGCAGATCGCCGCCGGCCTGCGCGCCTTCCATCGTATGGAGATGCTGCATCAGGACCTCAGGCCCGACAACATCCTGATCGACAAAACGGGCACCGCCAAGATCATCGACTTCGGATCAGTCAAGGTGGCCGGCGTCGCGGAAGCGGCGCCACCGGACGAGGCCGACGAAATCCTGGGCACCGTCCAGTATACAGCTCCGGAGTATTTTCTTGGGCAGGGCGGCACGCCACGCTCCGACATGTTTTCGCTGGCGGTGATCTGCTACCAGATGCTGACCGGAAAACTGCCTTATGGCACACAGGTTGCCAGGATCCGGCGCAAGGCGGACGTGCGAAGGCTCAAATACCGCCCGGCCGACGACGATCGCAACGTGCCTGCCTGGGTCGACGGCGCGCTCAAACGCGCGCTGCATCCTGATCCCTACAAGAGGCATGAGGATCTGTCCGAATTCGTCTTCGAGCTCCGCACGCCCAACCCCGTCTATCTCGACACGCGGATCACGCCGCTGTTGGAGCGCAGTCCGTTGATGTTCTGGAAGCTGACGACGGCGGCACTCGCCTGCGCGGTCGTCGTGCTGCTCGCGTTGCTGCACACGCGTTAAACGTATGATGGCGTCGATGTCAGCCCTCCGAGGAGCAAGCGGAAGCATTGTGCTCGCCGGAGCATCTGGTGATCCTGGCCGGCTGTTCGGCGTGGATTGACCCTGTCGCAGGTATAGGGTCCATATGGAGCGTCATGCCGACGAAATCGAGGTGACCGTCATGACGGTATCTGTGCCGAATGAGTCCCCTGCCGCTGCCGGCAATGCGCTCAAGCTGCGCGTTGAAGGCATGGACTGCGGCGCCTGCGCGATCAAAGTCGAGAACGCGCTCAAGCGGCTGCCCGGCGTGAGCCACATCAATATGAACTATTCGACCGAGACGCTCTCGGTGCGCCTCGACGAGGATCGAACCTCGCGAGCGGTCGTCGAGGGCAAAATCCGGGCGCTCGGCTACACACCGAAGCCGCTGAGCGGAGCGTTCCTCGGCACGTCCGACGCCACGGCCACGCACGAGCAGGCGCCGGGTGCAGAGCCCTGGTGGAAGACGCGCAGGGGCCGAATGGTTCTCGGCCTGGGCGGCCTCCTCGCGCTTGCGTTCGCCATCTCGACAGCAAGACCCGAACTCTCGTTTTGGGGCTACGGCGCTGCAGCGCTCATCGGGCTCGTGCCGGTCGCGCGGCGGGCTTTCGTGGGCGCTCTGTCCGGCACGCCGTTTGGCATCGAGACTCTCATGACCGTTGCCGCCGCCGGAGCCATCGCGATCGGTGCCGCCGAAGAGGCGGCGGTCGTCATAGTCCTGTTCGCGATCGGCGAGCTTCTGGAGACAGTCGCGGCGGGACACGCCAGGGCGGGGATCAAAGCCCTGGTTGATCTCATGCCGCGAACCGCCCGGATCGAAGAGGGTGGCCAGGTTCGAGAGGTGCCCGTCGAGCGTTTGCGTGTGGGCGACATCGTCGCGGTTCGTGCGGGCGACAGGGTGCCTTCCGATGGCGCCGTGATCGAAGGCCAATCCGAGGTTGACGAGGCGCCCGTTACTGGCGAGTCAACTCCGGTCGCAAAGGGCGTCGGCGATCAGTTATATGCCGGAAGCATCAATGCGAATGGAACGCTGCGCGTTCGGCTCACGCGCACGGCCGCTGACAATACGATTGCACGCATCATTCATCTGGTTGAAGAAGCGCAGGGATCGAAGGCGCCCACCGCGCGTTTCATCGATCAGTTTTCGGCACGCTACACGCCGGCTGCCATGGCAGTGGCAGCGCTCATCATGGCCGGACCACCTCTCGTCGCCGGAGCTGATTGGTACACCTGGATTTATCGCGGATTGGCGGCCCTGCTCATCGCGTGCCCCTGCGCGCTCGTGATCTCGACGCCCGCGGCAATCGCCTCCGGCCTTGCATCGGGTGCACGGCGCGGGCTTCTCATCAAAAGCGGAGCAGCCCTGGAAATCCTGGGCAAGGTCAGGACCATCGCCTTCGACAAGACAGGCACTCTGACCGTCGGAAGGCCGCAGGTGACCGACATCACTGCGGTCGAGGGAACCGAGAACGATGTTTTGGCGAGAGCAGCGGCAGTCGAAGGCCACTCGAGCCATCCGCTCGGCCTCTCGATCGTCGCGGCGGCGAAAGCGCGCGGTCTCGCAATTCCGCAAAGTTTCGGCGGTATTGCCATTCCCGGCAAGGCCGTTACCGCGCGTCTTCGCGAGAGCTTCGTTTCCGTGGGTTCGCCGCGTTATGCGGCCGAACTCGGGCTATTGCGCGACGATGTCGCATCCGGCATCGTGGCATTCGAGCGTGAGGGGAAAACCATCGTTGTTGTACTCGCCGGCAAGCGCGTCATTGGGTTCATCGCTCTGCGAGACGAACCACGCGAAGATGCGGCGGCCGGTATCGCTGGGCTGAAGGCGCTCGGAATTCGAACCGTCATGCTGACGGGGGACAATCGACGCACTGGCGAGGCCATCGGAAGGGCTCTCGACCTCGAAGTGCAATCCGAGCTTCTCCCCGACGCCAAGCTCGCGATCATCAATGACTTGAAGACGGCCGGCCCGATCACGATGATTGGCGATGGCATCAACGATGCCCCGGCGCTTGCGGCTGCCGATGTCGGCGTGGCCATGGGCAGCGGTACAGATGTGGCGCTGGAGACCGCAGATGCAGCTCTCCTCAGGGATCGCGTACGCGGGGTGGTCGAATTGGTCGCGCTCTCACGAGCGACGCTGTCCGTTATCCGGCAGAACATCATCATCGCGCTCGGGCTCAAGACCGTCTTTCTGGCGACCACGGTGCTCGGCGTCACTTCGCTCTGGATGGCGATCTTGGCCGACACGGGCGCCACCGTGCTGGTCACGGCAAATGCCTTGCGCCTCTTGCGCATGGGGATCAGCTTGGAAAGCGGGGCGCCCCCGAAGAGGCGGTCCCCGGGGGCATATTCGTTGTGATGATCAGAGCTTGCCTTCCGCGAGCAGTTCGCGGGTCCGCTTCAGCGTCGACAGCAGGGCGGCCTTGTAGCCCTGGTCGCTGTCGAACTGCGCCTGCTCGGCTTGCTCTTCGGGGCCGAACGGCTTCTTGCCGCGCAAGCCGGTGTAGCAATAGAACCGCAGTTGCAGCCCTCCGGCTTCATCTTCGAACAGCTCGTTGATGATCGCGCCCTCGCGCGGACCGGTGGCCTGAAAGAAGGTCACCTTGCGCTCCGGCTCGAAGGTGATGATCTCGCGCAGATCGCTGCCTGCGATGGTAGCTTCGCGCACGATGTGCGTTGCGCTCTCCTCCACCACCTCGCAACGGGTACAGAGATCGGGTGGAAGAAACAGCCGGGCGTCGCGGGCCTTGAGAACCAGGCCTTGCCAGACCTGAGCGCGAGTCAGCAGTGTCTCGCCTTGCCGATTTACGGGAACGGTGGCGGTCGAATAGATCATGATGGAATTCCTTGTTATCGTGATCGGAGAATGCCGTTGGCCTCAGGCGGAGGCCGTGATCTCGGAAACGAAGTCCCGATAGGAGCGCAAGGGGCGGCCGAGGATCTCGGTCAGACGTTCGACGTCGCCGGCATCGGGGATCATTCCCTGGGTTAGGAAACGCTCGCTCATCAGCCGCATGTCGAACGCCATCCAGCTCGGCATGAACTGCCTGAGGTTCTTCTCGAAGCCGGCGGTGTCGTCGCCGGGATAGGCGATGGTGCGCCCCAGCACCTCGGACCAGATGGCGGCCGCCTTTCCGCCGGTCAGCACATCGGGACCAACGAGATTGATGCGTGCGAGCGGAAGCGGCGTTGCAGCCCGCTCGCGACGAACGAGCTCGATCGCGGCGATCTCGCCGATGTCGCGGGCGTCGATCATGGCGAGCCCCTTGCTGCCGATCGGCATCGGATAGACGCCATAACCAAGCACGACGTCCTTGATCGTGACGTCGTTATTCATGAAGTAGGCCGGGCGCAGAATGGTGGCGTTGAAGCCCATCTGCTCGATCATGCGTTCGACACCGAACTTGCCGGCAAAGTGCGGGACGTTGACGTAGCGATCGCTGTGGATCACCGAGAGGTAGACGATCCGTTCGACGCCGGCCTCGCGGGCGAGATTGAGCGCGATCAGCGCCTGCGTGAATTCGTCCGGGACCACGGCGTTGAGCAGAAACAGCGTCGAGACGCCTGACAAGGCGCCGCGCACGGAATCAACGTCCAGCAAGTCGCCCTGGGAGACGGCGACGCCTGCCGGCAAATTGGCCTTCGCGGGATCTCGGACGAGCGCGCGCACATCGGCGCCGCGCTTGACGAGCTGTTCGACGACGTGGCGGCCAATCGTGCCGGTCGCACCAGTCACGAGGATGGTCATTGGGATCACTCCGGTTTGGGTCAGAAGACACCCCGAAATTAGCGATCCACATGCGAACCGATAGGCGCTATATATGGACAGACCGTCTCATTGGTGGAACAGATGGATTTACTTGCCCTCGCCGATTTCAATCTCGTCGCCCGCCACGGCGGGTTCGGAAAGGCCGCGCGCGCAACGGGACGTCCGAAAGCAACCTTGTCCCGGCGCGTGTCCGAACTCGAGAGCAGCCTCGATTTGCGTCTCTTTGAGCGCGGGGGACGCACTCTCAAGCTGACCCAGGAAGGACGAGCGCTCCACGAGCGGACGGGCGCACTCCTCACCGAGCTCGACGAGACGGCGGCAGCGATCGCCTCGGGCGGGGACAAGCCGAAAGGCAGGTTGCGGATCAGCGCTCCCCTGCTCTTTTCGCAAGCTGCCATGGGCAGGCTCGCGGCCGGCTTCGCCCTCAGGCATCCGCAAGTCCGGCTCGAGGTCACGACGGATGATCGCTACGTCGACATGATCGAAGAAGGTTTCGACCTCGCGATCCGGGTCAATCCCGATCCCGACGAAAGCCTGGTCGGCCGCATCTTCTTGCGCGACCGACTGGTGGTCGTAGCCAGCCCCACGCTGAAGCGACCCAAGGGCCATCTCGCCATTCCGGTCGTCGTGCGCGGAACGGAGGACGAGGCGGCCTGGGTCATCAGGCGGCCAAGCGGTACATCGCGTATAGCCGTCGATCCCGTGCTTCGCCTGTCATCGCTGATGATGGTTCGCGACGCAGTTCGGGCCGGCGGCGGCGCTGCACGGCTGCCGCTGTCGCTCGTCAGTCACGACCTTGCCGCCGGCACACTGGTGCGCTGGGGCGACGTCCAGGGATCCGACATCGCCCTTTGGACGCTCTATCCCTCGCGGCGATTGCTGAGTGCGCGCGTCTCCGCCTACCTCGATTATCTGAAGGAAGCTTTTCCGAAGGGAACGCCCGACGAGTTGGCGGCCTACATCGGGGGATGAGCGCATCTCCCGCAATTCACCAATAGCCCCAGCTTGCCGATTAGCTTAGACATTTCGCACGAGCGAGAAGGCCTAAGCACGGATTGGAGCCGAAAGTGAACGACGTCGAACGAACCGTCAGCCCGGACGCTTTGCGAGGAAAGCTGATTCCACTGACCTCATATCGTCAGCTTCTTGACGGCCCGGAGCTGATATCTGGCTGGCAGACGGTCGACCAATCCATGATCGACATGTTTGCCGATGCGACACATGATCATCAGTTTATTCATACGGACCGCCAACGCGCCGAGCAGGAAACGCCATTTGGCGGCACGATTGCACACGGCTTTCTTACGCTATCGCTTCTTTCAGCTCTCGCCTTCGACGCGATGCCCGGGGTGGAGGGAACGCGAATGGGCGTGAACTATGGCTTCGAGCGGGTCCGTTTCCTTAGCCCGGTCAGGTCTGGAGCTCGGGTCCGAGGCAAGTTCAGGTTGGCAGCACTGACAGAGCGCGCCGTGTCGATCCAGTCAGCATGGGACAGCATCATAGAGGTCGAGGGTGCGATCAAGCCTGCCCTCGAGGCACACTGGATTACCTTGGCGCTGCTCGATCAGAAGTAGCTGAAGCGGAGATCCCTCACGCCGGCTCCTCGGCTCTCACCCCGAGCGGTTTCGGCGCCATGCCGCCGCCGGGCTTGAGGCGGAATTCATAAGTCATCAGGTGCCACTTTCCGCTTGCCCTGGTGCCGTCGGGCATCGCGGGATCATTACGCGGCTCGACCTTGGCAATGAGGTCGTCCTTGACTCCGAACACCACGTCGGAATCCAGATATTTGTCGCCGTCCATGAAGACGTGAGTGATCAGCGGCTCATAGCCCTTCGCGTTGACCAGGAAATGCACATGCGCCGGGCGCATCGGGTGGCGGCCGGTCTGCACGATCATTTCACCGACCGGGCCGTCGGTCGGGATCGGATAGCTGCACGGCAGGATGGTACGGAAGAAGAAGCGGCCGTCGCTGTCGGTGATGAAGCGCGCCCGCGCCGAGGCGCCGATCTCGTCGTAGTTCGGCTTCTGGGAATCATAGAAGCCGTCATCGTCGGCATGCCAGACGTCGACCGGGACGTTGGCGAGCGGCTTGCCCTTGAGGTCGGTGACACGGCTCTGCACGAACATCCGCTCGCCGGTCTGGTTGCTCGGCGAGATATCGGCACCGTGCGCGGTCACCTTGTGCTCGCCGACATAGAATGGGCCGAGCACAGTGGTCTGAGTGGCGCCGTCGCGGTCGCGATGGTTGACTGCGTCGACCAGCATGGAGACGCCGAGCACGTCGGACAAGAGAATGAATTCCTGGCGGGTGTCGGTGCATTTCTGCCCGGTCCGGGTCAGGAAATCGATGGCGTAGTCCCACTCCGCGAAGGTGAGGCCGGTCTTGCTCACGTAATCGTGCAGCGACTTCACCAATTCCTGAAGCAGGAATTTCGCGCGCGGATCGGGTGTGCTGTCGAAGCTCCTGATGACGGCTTCGGTGAGATCCGTCTCGTTGAACTGGGTCATGGTGGCTTGCCCTGTGTTTTTCTCGTTCGCCCGTGGGGGCTCCTCGGCGCTCCAGGAGCAGCCTACACCAGCCGGCCCCCTTGCGTTAAGCGCGAGCGGCTTGGAATGGGGCCGTCATTTGGCTATCAACGAACCGACAGAACCGCCCGGAGGAACTGATGCTCGCGCCCACCCCCGCCTCGCCCGAATCCGTCGGCATGTCCAAGGCCGCACTCGACCGAATCGATGCGCATCTGAAGAGCCGCTACATCGATGCCGGCCGCTTCCCCGGCACGCATCTTCTGGTCTACCGGCGCGGCAAGGTCGCGCACAGCTCGGTTCAGGGCCTTGCCGATGTCGAGCGCAAGCTGCCGGTCAAGGACGACACCATCTACCGCATCTATTCCATGACCAAGCCGCTCACCAGCGTCGTCTTCATGATGCTGGTCGAGCAAGGCCTCGTCGCGATCGACGAGCCCGTCGCCAAATACATTCCGGAATGGAAGGATCTCGGCGTCTTCGTCGCCGGCACCTATCCGGCCTTCCTGGCCCGCCCCCCGTCCCGGCCGATGCTGATCGTCGACCTCCTGCGGCACACCTCCGGCCTCACCTACGGCTTCCAGCAGCGCTCCAATGTCGATGCCGCCTATCGCGCCGAAAAGATCGGCGAGGTCGAGAAGTCGGGCACGCTGCAGACCATGATCGAGGGCCTTGCCAAGATCCCGCTGGAATTCTCCCCCGGTGAATCCTGGAACTATTCGGTCTCGACCGACGTGCTCGGCTATCTCGTCGGCAAGATCTCCGGGGTGCCATTCGAGCAGTTCCTGAAATCACGGATCCTCGATCCGCTCGGCATGACCGACACCGATTTCCATGTGCCGGCCTCCAAGGCGCATCGGTTTGCGGCCTGTTATTCCGCCGATCCCGGCGGCGGCATGACCTTCCATGCCGGCCAGCGGCGCGAGGGCCTGACGCTCCAGGACGATCCGGCGACGAGCTCGTTCCTCACCCCGCCCTCCTTCATCTCCGGCGGAGGCGGGCTGTGCTCGACGGTCGCCGACTATCTCACCTTCTGCCGTGCCCTGCTCAACGGCGGCGAGCTCGGCGGTGTCAGGCTGATCGGGCCGAAGACGCTGGCACTGATGACCAGCAACCACATTCCGGGCGGCCAGGCCCTGCCCGAAGTCTCCCGCTCGCTGTTCTCGGAAGCGACCTACAACGGCATCGGCTTCGGCCTCGGCTTTGCCGTCACAATGCGTCCGGCCGAGACACTGATCGCCGGCAGTCCGGGTGAATACAGTTGGGGCGGTGCGGCCACGACGTCGTTCTGGATCGACCCGGCCGAAGAGCTCATCACCATCTTCATGACGCAGGTGCTGCCGTCGAGCGCCTACCCGATCCGCCGCGAGCTGCGCAGCATGGTCTACGCCGCGATCACCGAGAGCAATCTGTAACCCATTTGACGGGGTCCCGCAGCCGTCGGTGCGGGACCCACTGTCAGACGCTCATTTGAGCATTTCGGGTACAATCAGGCGCGGCAGGAACAGCGACACGCTGGGCCAGACAATGACGGCCGCCAGCACGAGCAGCATCGGGATCAGCATGATCACCGTGTCCTTCAGCGCATAGCGTAGCCGCACACCGGCGATCGAACAGGCGATCATCAGACACAGGCCATAGGGTGGCGTCACCAGTCCGAACGCCAGCGAGACAATGGAAATGATCGCGAACTGGACCGGATGGAGATCGACGGACTTGGCGAGCGGCTCCAGCACCGTGCCGACGATGATGATGGCCGGGATGGCGTCGAGGAAGCAGCCCACCACCAGAAAGCAGAAGGAGATGAAGAAGCCGGCGGCAACAGCACCCATGCCCCATGTCGACACATTGGCCAGCAGCTCTTGCGGGATCTTGTAGTAGGCAAGCAGCCAGCCGAACGCACTGGCGGTACCGACGCAGAACAGCGCCACACCGGCGAGACGTCCGGTGTCGAGCAGGGCCTTGTACAATTCGCGCAGACCCGTCTCGCGGTAGAAGAACGCCGAGAGCACGACGGAATAGAGCACCGCGACGCAGGCGGACTCTGTCGCGGTGAACCACCCGAGCAGAATGCCGCCGACAATGATGAACGGCGTCATCATCGCCGGTATCGACCGCCAGATGGCGCATCGCATCTCGACCCAGCTCGACTTGGGATAGGTCGGGTAGCCGCGGCGCACCGCGTAGACGTGCACCGTCGCCATCTGCGCGCCCGCGATCAACAGGCCCGGCACGATGCCGGCCAGATACATCGCCGCGATCGAGGTCGAGATCAGCCCACCCCAGACGATCATGAGGATCGACGGCGGTATGATGACCGCCAGAACCGCCGACACCGCCGTGATGGCGATGGAGAACGAGAGGTCATAGCCCTCCTTCGTCTGCGCATCGATGAAGATCTTGGACTGGCTCGCGGCATCGGCGGTGGAGGAGCCCGAGATGCCGGCAAAGAACACCGACAGCACGACGTTGATCTGCGCCAGCGATCCCGGCCAATGTCCGACCATCGAGCGCGACAGGGACACCAATCGGTCGGTGATGCCGCCGATGCTCATCAGGTTCGCCGTCAGCAGGAAGAACGGCACCGCGAGCAGGATAAATGAATTGTAGGCGTTGAACGTCTCCTGCGCGAGCGTCATCAGCGACAGACGCGGCTCGATCAGCAGGATCGGCACGCAGGCAAGGCCGAGCGCGAAGGCGACCGGCACGCGCACGATGAGCAGGCCGACGAAGACCCCGAACAGCACCATCGCGGCCTGTCCGGCAGAAAGCACATTGCCGCTCATCGCCCTGCCCCAACCAGAATCCGCACTTCATCGATGATCTGTTCGCCGGCAAAGACGATCCACGTCACGCCGGCCACAGGCCAGGCAACGTGAATCAACCAAAGCGGCAGATCGGCCAGCTCAGACGTCCTGTTCCAGGCAAAGCGTGTGAACTCGAGGCCGGCCAGCACGAACACCAGCGCCAGCGCCAATATGCCGATCCGCGCGAGAATCCGCACCGCAGCCTCCGACCGCCGCGACAGGTCCGGCCACACGTCGACTTCGAAATGTTGCGCTTCGCGCACGCCGACCATGGCCCCGATCATGATCGTCCAGATGAACATGAAGCGCGCCATCTCCTCCGTCCAGATGTAGGACGGAATGAAGGGCGTGTAGCGCGAGATGATCTGCAGCGTGACCGGGATAACCAGAATGCCGACACAGGCCGCCAGCAGGAATTGCAGCAATTTCGCATAGGCCGCCGTGACGCGGCGCCACAGCGAGGGTGTGGACGGGACGGGCATGTCAGACATTGGGACTCCGTGCGGCAGCACATCCGCCAGGTCCGGGCAGGAAGCGGGGCCTGCCCGGAAGATGATCGGCGGTCCGAGCGACCTCAGACGACGTTGATCTTCTCGAAGATGCCTTCCGCACCGATTTCCTTGGCGTAGGCCGCCATGACGGGATCAGCGAGCTTCTTCATGGCGTCCCGCTCCTCGAAGGGAACGCGCTTGAGCTTGCCGGCCTTCTCGAGCGTGTCGAGCTTGACCACCTCTTCGCTCGACTCGAGCTGACGGCCGTAGTCGCCAGCCTCCTTGCCGGCCTTCATGATCGCGTCCTGCAAATCCTTCGGCAAGGTCTTCAGCGTCTTCACCGAGAAGCAGATCGGCCGGATCGACACGGCGTGCTGGGTCAGGTTGAGATGCGGGGCCACTTCGTAGAACTTCATCGCCTCGACGCCGGCCGCCTCGTTCTCGCCGGCCGATATCACCCCGTTCTGGATCGCGTTGTAGACTTCGTTATAGGCGATCACCGTCGGGCTCATGCCGACGGCCGCAAAGGTCTTCGACCAGATCGGCGCGCCCTGCACGCGAACCTTGAGCCCCTTGAGGTCGGCGAGATTCTTGAGCGGCTTGTTGGCGAAGATGTTGCGGATGCCGCCGCCGGCATAACCGATCAGAACGACCTCGGCCTTCGCTGCGACCTCATCGGCCACCGGCGCCAGGATATTGGCCTCGACGATCTTGTTCATGTGCTCGATGCCCTTGAACACGAAGGGCGCATCGATGAACGGGGCCGCCTTGGCGAAGGTCGACATGTGGGCCGGCGACACGATGCCGTAATCGACCGCCTTGCCTTGCGACATGTATTCGAAATACTGCTTCTCGAGGCCGAGTGAGGAATTCCTGTGCAGGGTGAAGTTGACGGGCTTGCCGTAATACTTCTTCACCAACTCCTCGAACCGTAGCAGTGCCCGGTTGAAGGCGTGGTCGTCGTTGAACTGGACCGCACCGTTCAGCGTGACGGGCGCTTGCGCCCTGAGGATCGACGGCATGCCGATCGCAGCCGCCGCAGTGGTCGCCCCGATCCCAGCGAGAAATGTCCTTCGCTTCATCGTCTCCCCTCCCTTTGATGCTCCGCCCCTGTCGCCGGGGCGTGAGCGCAGCCGGTCTACGGCCGGCGTTCGGGAAGGGTATGAAAAACTACGGCGGGACGGAAGTGATTTCGGCTGGGCTAAGGCAACTCCTTCGTCGCAGGGTGACCTGCTGTTGCACTGCAACTCGGGCTCCTGCCAGCACGCACTCCTGTCCCTTGCTTGGAGATCTGAAAATCTGTGCCCGATATGAAAATCGTGGCGCCGCGCAAGCCCCGCCCGTATGGTCTCCCCAAAACCATAATCCGGCGCCGCTGTGCCGGAACCGGGACGCCTGCGTTTGTCAAAGCTCACCCTGCCGGTCCGGCTCGCTCTTCTCGTCACGGGAACCATGTTGCCGCTGATCGTTTTTGCGGTTGGCATTGTTGTCTACAATTACCAGCAGGATCGAAGCGACGCGACCCGTCGCGTGCTGGAGAATGTGCGCAGCATGCGCCTGGTGCTGGATTCCGAGGTGCAGCGGATGACCGGCGGCTTGCAGGTGCTCGCACTGACCAATTCGCTGCGCCAAGACGACTTCGAAACTTTCCGCCGCATCGCGCTTGGTTTCGTCGAGCAGTACGGCAAGGGCGGCGTCGTGCTGATCTCCGACCGCAAGGGTCGGCTGTTGTTTTCCTCCGCGACGGAGGACGCCGCCAGCCTGCCGCAACGCGGCCATCGCGAGATCATCGACAAGGTGTTTGCAACCCGATCGCCGCAGTACTCCGATCTGTTCGCCAGTGCTATCGACGGGCAACAGGTGCTCACCGTCGAGGTTCCGGTATTCCGCGACGGCGAGGTGATCTACGACCTCTCCTTCAGCCCGCCAATCCGCGTCTTCCAGGAGCTTGTGGAGAAGCAGCGGCCCGACCAGTTCTGGACCGTATCGCTGCTCGACACCAAAGGCTTCATATTCGCGCGCGTGCCCAACCCGGGCGAGACGGTCGGCAAACAAGCCTCCGGCCCGTTATACGAGGCCATGTCTCGAACCGCCGAGGCCGCCCTTTCCACCGTTTCGCTCGACGGCGTCGCGCTGTCATCCGCCTTTACCAGATCGCAGCTGACCGGCTGGACGGTCGTGGCCGGCGTCGCCGAAAGCTCGTTGAGCGCGCCGCTCTGGCGCAACATCGCCATCACCAGCCTGATCGGCGGCGTCCTGCTGCTGACCGGACTGACGTTCGCGATCAGGATGGCTGCGACGATCGCGCGCGGCGAGATGCTGCACAATCTCCTGATCGACGAGCTCAACCATCGCGTCAAGAACACGTTGGCTCTGATGCAGGCGATCGCGGTGCAGACCTTCCGCAGCGCCAGCCGTGACGAGCGGACGAAGTTCGAGGGCCGGCTCGGCGCGCTGGCGGAGGCGCATAACCTCTTGAGCCAGGAGAAATGGGCGGGCTCCGAGCTGAGGGACGTGATCGCCCGCGCGCTTCAGCCGTTCCTTTTGAGCAACCCCGACCGCATCCGCATGGCGGGCCCTGCGGTGCCGCTGTCGCCGCGGCTCGCCGTGGTGATGTCGATGATCGTCCACGAGATCGCCACCAACGCCGCGAAATACGGCGCGCTGTCCAATGAGACCGGCCGGGTGACGCTCGACTGGGAAGTCATCAGTGAACCGCCCAAGCCTCGGCTGCGGCTGATCTGGACCGAGGTGGGCGGACCGCCGGTGACGGCGCCGGTGCAGCGCGGCTTCGGCTCGCGCCTGATCGAGCGCAGCGCACGCGACCAGCTCGGCGGTGAAGCAACCGTCGACTTCCTGCCGCGCGGCGTCGTCTGTACCGTAACCTGCACGCTGGACGAGACGCGGTGATCCACCGCCCCCGACCGAATATCGCAACGCAGCATGCATCTCCTGCGACAATTACACTCGCCTCTCCCAATCATCCGATGTTAAACATCGGATGATTGTCGCCGATGCGACATGAGACAAGAACAGGCCGAAACAGGCTGGCAGGGAGAGACGTGCGGGTGGCAAAAGCACGGCCTAAGCCAACTGACAAGTTGATCAAGCCCGGCCGCATTCGCGCCGTGCTGACGACGCTCGGGCGTGAGATCGCCCAGGATCTCATTCCCGTCGGAACGACCCTGCCGCCGGAGCCGGAACTCGAGGCCCGTTTCGGCGCGGGGCGCGGCGTGGTGCGCGAGGCGATCAAGTCGCTCGCCGCCAAGGGCCTCGTCAGCGTCAGGCCGCGCCATGGCACGCAGGTGCTGCCGCGCCACGAATGGAGCCTGCTCGATCGCGACGTGCTGAGCTGGCTCGTTGGCCAGGACGAACCGGATCGTGACCTCCTGCTGGCGATCCAGGAGGTGCGCTCGATCATCGAGCCGGCAGCCGCAGCACTTGCCGCCGAACGGGCCACCAAGAACGACCTCTGGCGGATCGACACCGCGCTGGCTGCGATGCAGACCGCAAAGGACCAGGCGAGCGCGCTCGCCGCCGACAAGGCTTTCCATCTCGCCATCCTGGATGCGACCCGCAATCCCGTCCTGCAGGGCTTCCGAGGCGCGATCGACACCATCCTCGGCACCGTCTTCACCGTCGCTGTCGGAGGCCCCGGCGGCTGGTTCAAGGATAATCTGCCGAACCACGTTGCGGCGGCTCGGGCCATCGAGAGCGGCAAACCGGAAAAGGCGCGCGCCGCGATGGAACGCCTGCTCGGCTACACGCGATTGAGGCTTGCGAACCGGAAGACAGTCACCGCGGCGGCAGCGCGCAAAAAGGACGGATCGGCCGTGCGCATGACGAAGAAGTCGGGCGTCAGAAGCAGGAGAAAACATCGTGGACCTTGACCAAAGGTCTGCACGTCATCGTCGCGATGTCAGGAATAATCAGCGCGAGATGCCGGGACAGGCATAGCTGAGCGCCAGGGAGGTCAAATGCAGGTGACGGGCAGTCTGAAGGGCCGATCGTCGCGACTGATCCGCAGCGTCAATGCGCTGGCGGGAGCTGCGATGTTCGTTGCGCCGCTGCTTGCACTGGTCGCAATCTGGGCCATCGTCGTCCCGCTGTTCAACGTCAATCCGCGCGTGTTTCCCTCGGTCGGTGCGGTCGGCGGGGCGGCCATGGAGTCGATCCGTGACGGCACTTTGTTCGCCCATGTCGGCGCGAGCCTGGTGCGCGTCGGGCTTGGCACGCTGATCGGCATCGTCACGGCCGTGCCGCTCGGCATCGCCATGGGTGTGAGCCCGACAGTTGCAGCCTTCCTGACGCCGCTGTTCCGCTTCTTCTCGGTACTCGCAGGCATCGCCTGGATCCCGATCGCGACGCTGTGGTTCGGCTACGGCTTCGGCGCGATCGTCTTCGTGATCTTCAACGCGGTGTTCTTCGTCGTCGCCTACAACACCCTGCTCGGCGTCCGGACCATTCCGCACACGCTGCGCAATGCTGCCGCCGCGCTCGGCGCCGGCCGCTGGGCGCTGCTGACCGAGGTGCTGCTGCCCGGCGCGCTGCCCAACATCGTCACCGGCATCCGTACGGGCCTCGGCTTTGCCTGGCGCGGGCTGATTGCCGCCGAGATGATCGCGACCAATGTCGGGCTCGGATACATGCTGTTCGTCGCACGCGACTTCTACCGCACCGAGGTGATCGTGTTCGGCATGGTCGTGATCGGCGTGCTCTGGCTTCTGATCGACCGTCTGCTGCTGGTCCCGCTGGAACGGGCGACCATCGAGCGCTGGGGCATGGTGAGGCGCGCATGAATCTGATGCTGCAAATCTGGGCTGGCTATACCCGCCTGACCCGGCGCTGGCCGGGGATCGCCGCGATCATTCCATTCATACCGGTGCTCGCGCTGTGGACGGCGGTCAGCGAGGCCGGGTTGTTTCCGCGCGCATTCTTCCCGGGACCTGCCGACGTCGTACGCGCCTTCTTCACGCTGACCTACAAGGGCATCCTGCCCGATTATCTCCAGGACAGCCTGATCCGCCTCGCCACCGGGGCCGCCGTCGGCATGGCGCTCGGCATTCCCTTAGGGATTCTGATCGGCACCAGTCGCTGGGCGCATCGGATCTGCTGGCCGGTGCTGCTGTTCTTCCAGGCGATCGGCGACATTGCCTGGCTGCCGATCCTCCTGATCTGGTTCGGCTTCGGCCTCACGACGATGACCTTTGTCATTGTCTACACCGTGCTGTTCCCGGTCGTGCTCAACACCGTGCTCGGCGTCGAATCCGTACCGCGCGACCTGTCGCGCGCCGCCCTGAGCCTGGGCGCCTCTCGCGCGCGCGTGCTCTGGGAGGTGACACTGCCGGGCGCGTTGCCGAACATCATCACGGGCCTACGCAACGGGCTGGGTTATGGCTGGCGCGCGCTGATCGCGGTCGAGATGATCGTCGGCACGTCGGGCATCGGCTTCATGATGTTCGACGCCCGCCGCGCCGGCTCGACCGTCGAGATCATCCTCGGCATGATCATTCTCGGATTGCTCTGGTACATCGTGGACGCCTGGATCCTCGCGCCGCTCGAGCGCGCGACCGGCCAGCGTTGGGGATTGGTGACATCATGAAGACGCTCTCGCTGCGCAATCTCGGCAAGACCTATTTCGATCCTTACGCAGGCGCGCATGTCACCGCCGTCCACGACGTCTCGCTGGACGTCGAGCCCGGCGAATTCATCTCGGTGGTCGGGCCCTCCGGCTGCGGCAAGACGACGATCCTGAACATGATCGCCGGTTTCATCCCTTATTCGAAGGGAGACATTCTGCTCGACGGCAAGCCGGTGCACGGGCCCGGCCCCGAGCGCGGCGTCGTGTTCCAGTCGTTCGCGCTGTTCCCCTGGAAGACGGTGCTCGACAATGTCGGCTTCGGCCCGAAGATGCGCGGCGTGCCGAAGGCCGAGCGCGACCGCATCGCGCGCGAATACCTCGCGCTCGCCGGACTTTCGCACGCGGCGCACCGCTACCCCAACGAACTTTCCGGCGGCATGCAGCAGCGCGTCGGCGTGGTGCGTGCACTCGCCAACAATCCCGATGTCCTGCTGATGGACGAGCCGTTTGCGAGCGTCGATGCGCAGACGCGCATGACGCTTCAGGAGGAACTGACCCGCATCTGGCAGGAGCGCAAGCCGACGGTGATCTTCATCACCCATGACGTGCAGGAGGCCGTGTTTCTCGCCAATCGCGTGGTCGTGCTGTCGAAGGGACGCGTGCTCGACCAGATCGCGGTCGACCTTCCGCGCCCGCGCGTCTGGGACGATCTCGTCAAGGACGACGACTTCAAGCAGCTCTCCGCGCGGGTGCTTCAGATGGTGCGCGCGGCATGAGCATCGCCTCCGACGTCCTGCGCTCTTCCAAAGGCCGCGTCGTGCTCGGCGCCATTGCCGCATGGGCGCTGTTTCAACTCTGGCTGACGATGGCCGCACCGGGAAAGATCTCCCCGGAGCTCAAGGGCTCCTCGGAAAAGGTGAACGTGCAGATCGAGCTGCCGTTCACGCCGGAGCGCTTCCACGTGCTCGCGTTCCAGCAATATGGACGCGTCTCGGGCACCGACGAGCATTCGATCGAACTTCGCGGCGTCAAAAGAACGGACCTCAAGGCCGTTGCCCGCCCCTATTGGGTGACGGCGGTGGGGCCGATAAAAGAGGGAGGCTGAAAATATGAAACGGTTCGTGTTGCTTGGATTCGCGCTGCTCGCCGGCATGGTGCCGGCAAGCGCCCAGACCCCGACGAAACTCAAGGCCGGCATGGTCACCGGCATCGACCAGATCGGCCTGCCGATCGCCCTCGAGCGCGGCTTCTTCGAGAAGTACGGGCTCGACGTCACGATCGCGCGCCCCTACGCGACCGGCGTCGACGCGCTGAACGCATTGCAGGCCGGCGAGAGCGAGATCGTGCAGGTCGGCGTGCCCATGATCGGCGCCGTGCTGCGCGGCATGGACCTCGTCGCCCTCGGCAATTACAGCGGCAACGCCACAAAGGCCGGCTCCGACGCCACCATGGCGATCATCGCGCGCGAAGGTTCAGGCATCGTCAAGGGCGATCTGTCGACGCTGAAGGGCAAGAAGATCGCGGCCTCCTTCGGCACGATCAACCATCTCTACATCCTGGCGACGCTGGAGAAGGCAGGGCTGAAGCCCGACGACGTGACATTGGTCAACACGCCGCCGCCGGACATGACCGTCGCCCTGCTCGCCAAAGGCATCGATGCGTTCTCGGGCTGGGATCCCTGGCCGATCGTCGCCGGCAAGGACGTGCCGGGTGCCGTCGAGATCATCCGCGGCGGCGACGTGATCTCCTACATCGGCTTCAACGTCGCGCTCAGGCCCTGGGTGCAGGCCAATGGCGAGACCATCGAGAAATTCCTCGCGGCCGTCTCCGAGGCCGACCAATGGATGCGCAAGAACCCGAAACAGGCAGCGCAGGTTGCCACGCGCTGGATTCCGGGACTCAAACAGGACGTCGCCGAGACAGCGATGCAGTTCAACGTCCAGCAGGCCGACCGCCGGCTGTCGGCGAACAATTACCGCGCGCTCTGGAGCGCCGAGGACCGGCTCTCCCGCCTCGGCATCCTCAAATCGACCTTCGACGTCAATGCGCATATCGAGCCGAAGCACATTCTCAAGGTCATGAAGGACCGTCCCGAACTGTTCGCCGACCTGCCGCCGATCCCGGAGGCTGCGGCGATCTCGCCGGGCTACGTGTTCAAGCCTTGATCTGTTGCAAACCTCTGGACCGGCGCGCTCGGCGCGCCGGTCCAGTCGTTCGTCTACAACGCCGGAAACGTCTCCAGGCTCGCCTTCATCGCCGCAACCGGCGATCGCGAGCGTCTCAAGCGCGATGAATTTGGATGAACCATCATCGCGCTTGAGGTTGTTGTTTACGCGTGATCTTTCCGGAAAATCGCTTCGCACTTTTCCGGATCATGCTTTGGTCTACACGGTCGAGATACCGTCGATCGGGCTGATATCGCCGACGAAGCGCAGCAAGTCCGCCATCGTGAATTCGCCTGGCACTTGCGACGGAAGTGTCGGCTTCCAGCTCTTGCCTTTGACCCAGAGATACGACTGGTGATCGCCATGGACGAGGCCGACGAAGACCTCGGCAAGCAGCGTCGCGCCAACCGGTCCGAGCCGTTCCCCGCCGCCCCGCTGCTCGGCCTCCTTGAGGATGTAGTACCAGAGCGGCGTATGCTGGTGCAGGCCATGCTTCCTCGCCACGGCACCGTCGCTCCCCTTCGAGATTTCTTCCGGCGTCAGCGGATTCTTGATCTTCATGGCCTTGGCAACGTCCTGCCCTGACGGCAATCCCAGCAACACGCCGCGCTTGAGGTTGCGGAACGGCAGGCTGCCGCCATCACCAGGCAGGGTATGCAGTTGCGGCACGACGAATGGGTCGATCTTGCGAGATGGATTGAGCGCCACACCCGGCGGATTGGCCGACAGGACCTGATAGAAGCGGCGCCAGTCGATGATCCAGTTGCTTGAAAGCACCGGAAGCGGAAGCGGCGGCTGAACCGGATTAGGTGCGAGATCTCCGATGATTCCTCCCGAAAGCCCCGTAAACCTGAACAGCAGGTCGAGAGTTGCAGGAATGCCGCCCGGCCCGGGCGTGAAGATCCTGTTGTGGCTATAGACCTGACGAACCATGCTGTGGCCGAAACGATAGACGGCCGCGGAAAACTCGACAGGCATATAAGGGATCTTCTTGAATCGATAGAAGCGCCGTCCCTGCTCTAGGATCTTGGCCACCAGCCCCTTCTCGGTGATCCGCTCCACGAAATCGTGCAGAACCATCCATTGATAGTGCCAGGTCACGATCTGGCGCGCTTCCTCGAATATCTCTCCCGGCGGCTTCCCTGACGCCGCGAGCCGATCGCAGACCTTGTTGTGAAATTTGAGCATCGCCAGATGGGTCTGCGCGACAAGCAAATTCTCATCGTTGCGATGGTCGCCGATCAGGGCAAACCCTTCGGGGCTGCGCGGAAGATCGTTACGATGATCACCCGTGATGCTATCGACGTTGACCGTTTTGCCGATCAGCAGCTTGGGCCCCGGTGTCTTGCCGTTGTCGGTGGCCGAGTTGCGCGCATACAAGTGGCGGCTTCCGTCGGGACCGAGACCATAGACGCAGTCGAGATCGAGCGCCGGCGTGCGAAAATTCTGCACGCCCATGGGATCGGCCTGCTTGTCGCCAAAGGAGGTCAGGTCAAGCGTGATGTCATGATCGACGAATTGGCCGAGATAGGTGAAACCCGCCGGGACGTTGAGATTGTTTCCCGCGGCGTCGCCGGGGGCGGGGTCCTTCATCGCGTCAGCGAGCTCACGCAGCGGACCGTCGTCGACAGCCAGCGGCTCCAAGGTCGGAAACATCCGGCCAAACATGCCCGGATCGTCGTGTCCGGAAAGCGTATCCAAAAATTGTCGCGTCGGTTGACGTCCGGCCTTGCCGTGACCGGGATGAACATTCACGTCGGTTCCCATCGCTTGCTCCTGCTCAAAATGCTGTAAGGGAGAGGGGCGCCGAATATGCCGATTGGTCTCAAATTCTCGTTTCAGTATACGTTCAGAAGAATTGCCCCTCAGGGTGCAGTAAAATGAAATATTACTACAGATTGCATTCTGTGGGTGGGTCCTACCGCGAGGCTTTTTGCCCCACCAGCCACACAGGCTTTTGATCGCCCGGAGCTTGAGCAAGAAAGACTAAGGCGCGATCAACGCGCCGGCTCGATCTCTCAGCGCTTCAGTGTTTGGCAGCGAACCGCGACCAGATCTCGGCGTCGGTGTAGAAGTCCACGCCGCCATCGAGATCTCTCACCAGCCACTCGCCGAGATAGACGATCTGAGTGCCGCTGCGCCGCTCGTGCCGAAGCTCGAATTTCCCGTCGGCATCCTTCTGCAACGAGCAATTCGACTGAACCCAGCTCGGCCATTCCTGCAACGGCTGTCCCAAAAATTGCCAGGCAACCAAAGCCGCGTTGTCCGACAGGGGTTCTAAGCGCAGTGTCTTGGTCACGTGATCTCCACCATGCGAGTTGTCCCCGTGCAACGCCTCGGGACCGGAAAGGTTTGGAATCGTCGTTCCGTGACAGCATGCCTGACGGAATTCAACGGTTCCTCTACTTTTCCGCCCGTGAAAACCCGGCCCCCCTGCGCTCTATCCGATCGTCTGCAACGCCGGGAACGTCTCCAGCAGCCAGATGCTCACATTCGTGACTGCACCGGTGAGGAAGCCGATACCGGTGATGACCATCAAGACGCCCATGGCGCGCTCGACGTTGACGAGATGGCCTTTCATCCGCGCGAACAGCGCAGAAAACTGTTCGATCATCAGGGCCGCCAGCAGGAAGGGAATACCTAGGCCCAAGGAATAGACGGCGAGCAGACCTGCACCCTTGGTCACCGTCGCCTCGGCTGCGGCGATCGAAAGAATCGCCGCGAGGATCGGGCCGATGCAGGGGGTCCAGCCGAAGGCGAAGGCGAGGCCCATGATGTAGGCCCCCCAGAGCCCGACGGGCTTGGGGATAGGCAGCCGCCCCTCGCGCATCAGCAGGCCGATGCGCGTCAGGCCCAGGAAATGCAGGCCCATGACGATGATGACGAGGCCAGCGAGGATCGACAGCTCTGCCGACCAGGCCCGGATCAGCCCGCCGACCAGCGAGGCGCTGGCGCCGAGCGCGACGAACACAGTGGAGAAGCCGAGCACGAACAAGAGCGCCGACAACATGATCGCGCGCTTCGACGCCGCGGCCGGCTCGTCGCTCTCGACATGCTCGATCGTGGCGCCCGTGAGGTAGATCAGATAGGGCGGGACCAGCGGCAGGACGCAAGGCGAGAGGAAGCTGACGAGGCCGGCAATCAGCGCCGCCGGGATCGAAACATTTTGCATGATGCCGTCTGAGCCATCTCAGGCGCCGGTAGGCGCGCAGGATATGCGCCCCGGCCGGAGCCGAACCGGCTCTGGTGTAGCCGATGCCGGAAAATGCGCAACAGAGGCGCACGAAACCAGGGCTCCTCCCGATGCCGTCTGTGATCACAGGTGCGGCATCGGGACGCGCACAAGTCTCGCCAAAAAGCGAGACTCGGCGGCGCGGCTACTTCACCACGCGGAGCAGCGGACGCCGGGGCTGGTCCTGCGTCTGCTTGGAAGGGGACGGCGGCTCGCTCGCAGCGCTCCGCAACATTTCGTCGCACAGTGCCTTGAGATCGGCACTGTCAATTCCTTTGAGCTTCATCCTGACGTCGAGGATGACGATGGACAGCAGCTCGGCCGATTCACGGCTCTCGCACGCGTTGAGCACCCTGCGGCACTCCTCGAGCGTTTTCAGCACCGACTGCAACTGTTCGTCTGAATGCGACACCGGCGTTCTTTCCGTTAATTCGGCCTGCGAGACGTGGTTGCGGCGCCCCCTTCGGCCCCCATGGTGTACCGAGGATAGCATGAGGCCGCGGCGCCTCCGAACCTGATTTCAAGCGGTTTCAGCCCAGGAACCGAGAGTCCAGCCAACACCGCTGCGCTGCGTAGTTGGCCATTGTCGAAGCGGTCCGGGAGCAAACGCCTGGCGTACTGTGATTGATCCGTCGAGGGAGACGGCGGTGCCTTTCGCGCAAAGTCATTCCTTGCGGACAGCGCCTGCAATCCCGCAGCCATTTGGCGGCTCGCAACGGAACTCACGCCACACCCCTCATCCGGGCAAACAATGCGCCCGATTCCCCAGCCTTGGCAGCACTCGGATACCACCCACGAGGTAGTAAGGATGACGTTCAAAACTCATCATCCCCCAACCCGCAGTGGTTGTGGTTTGCGCCAGATTCTGCCAGTTTAGCCGCCCGAAGGGAATTGTATGCACTCCTTAGCGGAAAGGGGCGTTCGTCAGGTGGAACGCCCAAAAACAAATCTCAGCGGCCTCTCTGATTGGGATACGGCCCGCATATTTCTGGAAGTCGTCCGATGCGGAAGTTTCCGCTCGGCGGCCGAGCGCTTGTCGCTGTCGATCAACGCCGTGCGCCGGCGGATCGACGATTTCGAACGTCAAACCGGCACGACGCTGTTCACCCGCGACGTTCACGGGACCCATCTGACCGATGAAGGCGCGCTGGTGGTCTCCGCCGTCGAGCGCATGGAGGCTGCCACCTTCGATGTGCTGCGCGCCAGCGATTCGATGGCCAATGCTTTGTCCGGCGAGGTTCGGGTCGCCGTCACCGAGGGGCTCGGCACGTTCTGGCTCGCCCCGCGCCTGGTTGAATTCCAGCAGGCCTATCCGAAGATCCTGGTCGACCTGCATTGCGCGATGCGTTCGGCCGACGTCTCGCGTCACGAGGCCGACGTCGCCATCCATCTATCGCGTCCCTCGGCGCTCGACATCAAGCTGGTGCGGCTCGGCCGCATGCACCTGATGTTCTGGGCCTCCGAGAAATACATCGAAAAGCACGGCGCGCCGCGTTCGGCAGCGGAATTGATCAAGCATCGCCTGGTGCTGCAATTCGCAGATCAGCTCGCCGCCAAGGAATCCTTCGAGAGTTTCTTCCCGGGCGTTTCGGAACGTGACCTTCTGGTCATGAAGACCAACGTCTCGAGCGCCAACTATTGGGCGGTCGCAAATGGCGCCGGCATCGGCGTCTTCCCCAGCTACGCCATCGCGCTCGGCGGGAAATTGATTCCACTGGAGGTCGAGCTGAACCGGCCGCTGGATATCTGGTTGTCCTACCACCCCGGTAGCGGCCGTATTCCGCGCGTGCGGCACATGATTGACTGGCTGATCGGAGCTTTCAGTCCAGCTCGTTTCCCGTGGTTTAAGGAAGAGTTCGTGCATCCGCATGAATTCAAGGACTCCTATATGGGCGAACCCCTGACCCAGCTCTTCGGGGGATTTTCAACCGAAGAACAAAGGTGAGAACGAAGATGAAAGCAGCGGCGAAAAGAATGAAGCAGCGCAGTGCCGGCAAGCCGGACATTGAGCTTGGCAAGCGGATCCGCTTGCGGCGCGTCGAGATGAAGATCTCGCAGGCCGAGCTCGGCGAGAAGCTGGGCGTCAGCTTCCAGCAGGTGCAGAAATACGAGAAGGGCGTCAATCGCGTCGGCGCGGCTCGGCTTCAGCAGATCGCCTCCGCCCTCGATGTGCCCGTGACCTTCTTCTACGACGGCGACAACAAGGCCCGCGAAGTCGAGAGCCTGCTGTTCCTCGATAGCGCCTTCAGCCTCCGCCTGCTGCGCGCCTACAGCAAGATCAAGGACCAGACGGTGCAGCGTCAGCTCGTCTCGCTGATGGAATCGATCGCGGCGAACGAAAGCTGAGACCGATCGACGGTCTGCATTTGCCGCCGACCTTCAATCCGCCGCGTCACCGGGGCGCGGCGGGATTGAACGAGACCGGACGGCATACGGCTCGCGCGCTTGCGCGCGGCCTTTCCGGGGGCGGTTCGACCGTCCCTTTTTCCTTGCGGCACGATCCGAGGACCACGCGCCATGCGATCCCGGAACAGGCGGATGCAGACTCGCGCGCCCTGCCCCGGTTGACCCCGCTGGCGCCCGCGCAGCACATTGTCCCTCGCACATGACGAGCGAGCGCGATGTCCGACATTTTGAGCACGACCGAAACGCCTTACGCCGACGGCAAGATCCTCAGGCACGCAGCCGGTGGCGTCGGGGTGATCACCTTCAACAATCCCGACAAGCGCAACGCGATGTCGCTGGAGATGTGGGAGGGATTTGGCGAGGCGCTGACGGCCCTGCGTGACGACGAGACCGTGCGCGTCGTGATCCTGCGCGGCGCCGGCGGCAAGGCGTTCGTATCAGGGGCTGATATCAGCCAGTTCGAGAAGACGCGCCATAACGCAGCGGCGTCCGAGGAATACGCCAAGCGCAGCGCGGCACAGCGCGCGCTGCTCGCCGACTTTCCCTTACCGACCATCGCCTGCATCGAGGGCTTCTGCCTCGGCGGCGGCATGCAAGTCGCGATGCTCGCCGACATCCGCCTCGCCGCACACGGCAGCCAGTTCGGGATTCCCGCGGCTAGGCTCGGCATCGCCTATGGCTATGACGGTCTGAAGCATCTGGTGTCGCTGGTCGGCCCGTCCTGGGCGCGCCTCTTGATGTACACGGGCATGCGGATCGATTCCGCAGAGGCACTGCGCATCGGTCTCGTCGAGCGCGTGTTTCCGGAGGGCGAGCTCTGGGGAGAGACCATGACGATCGCGAAGGCCATCTCCGAGAACGCTCCGCTCGCAATCAAGGCCGCCAGGATCACCATCGCGCAGGTGCTGAAGGACGAAAGCCAGCGTGACATGGAGGCGATCAAGGCGATCGGCCATGCCTGCATGGACAGCGCGGATTTCCGCGAGGGTCGCCGAGCCTTCATGGAGAAGCGCCGACCCAAATTTCAGGGGCGCTGAGTCTGAACCTTCATTCAGGAAGATTAAATCCGCGCGCGGCCGCAGCTCGGTAGCAACCAGTTGATCTGTTGGAAGTTCTCCCGCCACCAACGAGGGAGATTGCGATGAAATTCAAACTTGCTTTTCTTGGTCTGGCCGCCTTGGGCGGTGCAGCGCTCGCCTCGGGCTCGGCATTCGCGGCAATGCCGAACGGCATTCCACAAGCGGACCGAATCGCGAGCGGCCCGGCCGCTGACGTCGATCAAGTACGCTGGGTCTGCAACCCCTGGGGTCGTTGTTTCTGGCGCCCGAGCTATTACGGCGCCTACGGCTATTACGGCGGCCCGCGACGATTCTACGGACCCCGTCCTTGGGGGTGGGGTCATCGCCACCACCACTGGCGCCGCTGGTGAATGACAAAGGGGCCGCGAGGCCCCTTTTCTTTGATTACACCGCCGCGAGCACAGCTTTCGTGATGTCGGCGGTGCCGTTGCTGCCGCCAAACTCCATTGGCTTGATGCCGCCTGCATAGACCTGATCCACCGCACGCTCGATCGTCTCGCCGGCTTCGGCCGCGCTCTCGATGCCATGCTTGTCGGCGAGCCAGTCGAGCATCATCGCCGCCGACAGGATCATGCCGGTGGGATTGGCCTTGCCCTGCCCCATGATATCGGGCGCGGTGCCGTGACAGGGTTGGAACACGGCGTATTTGTCGCCGATGTCGGCCGACGGCGCCATGCCGAGGCCGCCGATCAGGCTCGCGGTGATGTCGGAGACGATATCGCCGAACATGTTCTCCATCACCATGACGTCGAAATCCCAGGGCCGCTTCACCAGCATTGCCGAGCAGGCATCGACATAGAGACGATCGGTCTTCACCTCCGGATGCTTCTTGGCGATCTCGTCGAAAATGCCGCGGAAGAAGGCAAAGGCCTTGAACACGTTGGCCTTGTCGACGCAGGCGAGCGCCCCCGGCTTGCCGCGCGCCTTGCGCCGCTCGGCGAGGCGAAACGAAAACTCGAACAGGCGCTCGGACGTCTTGCGCGTGATCACCATGGTTTCACGCGCGTCCTCATGGGTGACGACACCCTTGCCCATCGAAGCGAACAGGCCCTCGGTGGATTCGCGGATCACGACGAGATCGATGCCGCGCTGGTCGGCACCGACGATCGGGCTCGGCACGCCGGGAATGAGACGCGCGGGCCGCACGCCGGCATAGAGATCGAAGATGAAACGCAGCTCGATCTGCGGCGCGATCTCGGTATTGTCGGGGTAGCGCACCGACGGCAGACCGCAAGCTCCGAGAAGTATGGCGTCCGCCTCCTCGCACAGCTTGATCGTGGTATCAGGCATCGACTTGCCGGTCGCGAGATAGTTGTTGGCGCCGGCCGGAGCCTCGGTGAAGCGAAAACGCAAATCTGATTTCTGCTCGATCTTGCGCAGCACCTCGATGGCCGGCGCCATGACTTCGGGACCGATGCCGTCACCGGCGAGCACGGCAATGTGGAAGGCGTTGTTTGCGGACATTTAAGGCCTCGAGGAAGATGTCACCCAAGTCGTCATTGCGAGCGAAGCGAAGCAATCCAGAACTGCATCCACGGAGAAATTGTGGATTGCTTCGTCGCTTCGCTCCTCGCAATGACGGTGGAGAGAGCGTTCGCTACGGCGTCAGCACCGTACGTCCGACCACAGCGCCCTGCTGCAACTGCACCAGCGCATCGTTGGCCTTAGCGAGCGGTGCCGTCGTCACCGGGATCGGCGGCACCTTCTTCGTTCGCACGAGATCGAGCAGCTCCTGCGTCTCACGCAGATTGCCGACATAGCTGCCCTGAATCGTAATGGCCTTGATCGGAATCAGTGGCAGCGCCCAGGTCGCGCCGCCGCCGAACAGGCCTACGATGACGAGCTTGCCGCCCTTGGTGAGGCAATCGAAACCGAGCTGTGTCGTCGCGGCGTTGCCGACGAGGTCGATCACGGCGCGGATCGGCCCGCCCGCCTTCTTCGCAAGCTGCTCCAGCGCATCCGGGGCCTTGGGATCGACGGTGGCAAGCGCGCCGGCCTTCTCTGCCGCCTCACGCTTCCTGGCATCGATGTCGACCATGATGGCGCCCTTGCCGCCCATCGCCTTCAGGAGCGACAGCGCCATCAGGCCGAGACCGCCGGCACCGAACATCACGATCGGCGTGTCGAAATGCTGTTCGACCTTCTTCAGCGCGCTGTAGGTGGTGACGCCGGAGCAGGCATAGGGCGCGGTCGTCGCCGGGTCGAGGCCTTTCAGATTGAGCAAATAGCGCGGATGCGGCACCAGCATGTGATCGGAATAGCCGCCGTCGCAATAGACGCCGAGCGAGCGCGGCGTCAGGCACATGTTCTCGTCACCCGCCAGACACGTGGCGCACTTGCCGCAGCCGATCCAGGGATAGACGAGGCCGACATCGCCAGGCTTCAGGTCGCCCTGGTCGGTCGGCTTCACGTCCGGACCGAACGCCAGGATTTCACCGACGGTCTCATGGCCCATGGTCAGCGGCAGGTTGATGCCGCGGTCCTTCAGCGACAGCGGCTTGCGGCCATGGCCGAGATCGTAGCCGCCTTCCCAGATGTGGAGATCACTGTGGCAGACTCCGGCCGCCTTCACCTTAATCAGCACCTGCGTGCCCGACGGTTGCGGCGTCGCCTCGTCGAACTCCTGTAGCGGCGCCTTGAAATCGGCAACCTTGAAACTCTTCATCGGCGTCCTCCCGCATGGTTCTTGTTGTCGCGCCACCATGCCATGGCCGGCGAGGCGAGACAAACCGGTCTTAGTTCAGGCCAGCGGATGGTGGCAAGCCGCGAACTGGCCGGGTACGACCTCGCGCAACTCCGGTATCTCCGCGCTGCATTGCTGATCGGCGCGCGGACAGCGGGTGCGGAAGCGGCAGCCGGACGGCGGCGCAATCGGCGATGGTGGCTCGCCGGCCGCCACACTCTCGGCGGGACGCACATCCGGATCAGGCACCGGGATCGCCTGCAGGAGCAGCCCGGTATAGGGATGCGCCGGCCTTGCAAACAATTGCTCCGAGGGCCCGACTTCGCAGAGTCGGCCGAGATACATCACCGCGACCCGGTCGCTAACCGCTTTGACGACGGCGAGATCATGCGCGATGAACAATAGCGTCAGACCGAAGCGCGCCTTCATCTCTTCCAGCAGATTGAGGATCTGTGCGCGGATGGAGACGTCGAGCGCCGACACCGGCTCGTCGCAGACGATGAACTCGGGATTGAGCACCAGCGCGCGCGCGATGCAGATGCGTTGGCATTGCCCGCCGGAGAATTCATGCGGCAGGCGGCCCGCGACGAGATCGGGGTCGAGCCCGACCGCGGAGAGCACCTCGTGAACGCGTCGTCTGCGCTCGGCAGCATCCTTGACGCCGGCGATGATCAGCGGCTCGGCGACGATGTCGCCGATACGCCGGCGCGGATTGAGTGAGGCGATCGGATCCTGGAAGATCAGCTGCACGCGCCGGCGCATCCTGCGCAGCGCCTCGCCCTGCATCGCCGTCAGATCCTCGCCGTCGAACATGACCCGGCCGGAATTGGCGCGGCGCAGTTGCAGGACCGCGCGCCCCAGCGTCGACTTGCCGCAGCCGGATTCGCCGACCAATCCCAGCGTCTCGCCGCGCGCGACCTGAAGGCTGACGCCGGAGACGGCATGCACGGTCTTGTTGCCGAGACCATATTCGACCACGAGATTGTCGACGTTCAGCAGCGGCTCGGGACGCACGGCAAGTTGCATCATGCGCCGATCCCCTCGGCCATCCGGATCGGATGGAAGCAGGCATAGAGATGATCAGGCATCTCGGCGCCCCTCAGCTCCGGCTTGGCCTCGTGGCAGCGTCCCGACGCATAGCGGCAGCGCGGCGCAAACGAGCAGCCCTTCAGGGGCCGCGTCGGATCGGGCGGACGGCCGGAGATCGCCGGCAGCGGCGTATGCGGCGCGGCCTCGAGCTTGGGGATCGCCGCCAGCAGCGCCTCGGTGTAGGGCATGTGCATGCGCTTGAACAATGCCGACGTCGGCGCCCGCTCGACCACCCTGCCCGCATACATCACCGCGACCTCGTCGGCGCGGCCGGCGACGACGCCGAGATCGTGGGTGATGATGATCATCGCCATGTGGCGGCGGCGCTGCTCGCGCGCCAGCAGATCGAGGATCTGCGCCTGGATGGTGACGTCGAGCGCCGTGGTCGGCTCGTCCGCGATCAGCAGCTTCGGCTCGCACGACAGCGCGATCGCGATGGCGATGCGTTGGCGCATGCCGCCGGAACATTGATGCGGATATTGCACCAGCCGCTGCTCCGGCGCCGGAATGCCGACGGCCGCCAGCAGCTCGACGCTGCGCTTCTTCGCCGCCGGGGCATCCAGCTCGAGATGCTCCTGGATCGTCTCAATCAGCTGGGTGCCGATGGTGAGCACCGGGTTGAGGGAAGTCATGGGATCTTGGAACACGACTGCGAGATCGCGCCCGCGCAAGCGCCGCAGGCGTTCCGCATCGAGCTGCACCAGATCCTGGCCATCGAACATCACACGTCCGGTGAGTTTTGCCTTTTTCGGCAGCAGCTGAAGCACCGCGCGCGACAGCATCGTCTTGCCGCAACCGGATTCGCCGACGATGCCGAGCGTGCGGCCCGCGTCCAGCGAGAGATCGACATGATTGACGGCGCGCAAATTGCCGCGCGGCGTCGGCAGCTCGACCGCGACGTCCTCGATGGTCAACAGCGCGGTGTTCACAGCGCCCCCTGCCGCGGGTCGGTCAGCGCCCGCAAGGTGTCGCCCACGAGGTTGAACGCCAGCACGGTCAGGAACAGTCCCGCCGCCGGCAGGAAGGCGAGCCGCGGCGCGATGTCGAGGCTCTCGCGTCCCTCGCCGATCATGCTGCCCCAGCTGGCCATCGGCGGCGGCACGCCCAGGCCGAGGAACGACAACGCGCCTTCGACGACGATGGTGACGGCAACGCCGAGCAGGAAGAAGGCGAGCAGCGGCAGGATCACGTTCGGCAGCAGCTCGCGCAGGATGATGCGGGCATGGCTGGCGCCGAGCGCCTCGGCAGCGATCACGAATTCGCGCCGCGCCAGCGTCAGCGTCGCCGCGCGCGCCACGCGCATGAAGGCGGGAATGCCGAGCACGCCGAGGATCAGGGTGAGATTTTGAACGGATTGGCCGAGATAGGCGGTCACCGCGAGCGCGAAGATCAGCGGCGGAAAAGCCAGCAGCACGTCCATGCCGCCGACCACCAACGTCTCGAACCGGCCGCGAAAATAGCCGGCAAAGAGACCGAGGGCGCCGCCGAAAACGAGGCTGATCATCGGCGCGATCAGCCCGACTGTCAGGGAGACGCGCGCGCCGAAGATCAGGCGAGCGAGCTCGTCCCGCCCGAGCCCGTCGGTGCCGAGCCAGTGTTCTCCAGAGAACGCCGCGCGGCGCTCCAGCATGTCCATATCGGTCGGATTCTGCAGCGGCAGCACCGGCGCGAGGATTGCGAGCGTGAGGATGATTGCAAGCCAGCCGCTCGCGAGCCAGAACAGGACGCCGAGCTTGCGCCGGCGAACGGGCGCCGGCACGGCTTCGTCTTGAAGTGACAGCTCAAGCGTGGCCATGGCGGATCCTGGGGTCGAGCACGGCGTAGAGCATGTCGACGATGAAGTTCACGATGACGAAGCCGCAGGCGACCAGCAGCACCACGCCCTGGAGGATGATGAGGTCGCGGGTGTAGATCGCGCCGACCAGCAGCCGGCCGAGTCCCGGCAGCGCGAAGATCGATTCCACGATCAGCGTCCCGCCGAGCAATCGGCCGATATTGATACCCGTCACGGTCACGAGGGTCAGCGACGATGGCTTGAGGGCGTGCACGAACAGGATGCGCGCCGGCTTGAGGCCTTTCGCCTTGGCGAGCGCGATATAGTCCTCCTGCAAAGTCGCGATCATGTCGGAGCGCAGCACCCGCATGATGCCCGGCCATTCCGCCAGCGCCAATGTCAGCGCCGGCAGCACGAAGAAGCGCAGATTGGCGAGCGGCGCCTCGGTGAACGGCACATAGCCGGTCGCCGGCAGCCAGCGCAGCTCGACCGCGAACAGATAGATCAGGAGGATCGCGGTCAGGAAAGACGGCATCGACAGCATGGCGAAGGCGCTGCCGGTCATGAAGCGATCGAACGCGCCGCCGGCGCGCGCGGCGCAGGCGATCGCGAGCGGCACCCCGATCAGGAGCCCGATGAACTCGGCCATGAGCATCAGTTGAAGCGAGACCGGGAAGCGTTCGGATACCGCCTCCAGCACAGTCTGCCCGGTGCGAAAGGAACGGCCGAGATCGCCTTGCAGGACGTGACCGAGCCAGCTCAGATAGCGCCACCAGAGCGGCTGATCGAGCCCCATGTCATGGCGCAGTGCCGCGACATTCTCCGGCGTTGCCTGATCGCCGAGGATGACGAGCGCCAGATCACCCGGCAACAGCGAGGCGATCAGGAAGGTCAGCAGGGACACGGCGAGCAGAACCGGCAGCATGGCAAGCAGCCGCCGAACGACGAAGTTCAGCATCGCGCGTTCATTCAAGCCAGGTGGTGGAGACGTCGATCACGCCGTTGTAGATCTTCGGAAAGCCTTTCAGCTTGGTGCTCGACAAAGCGTAATAGGTGTTCTGGAAGGTCCAGAACCAGATCGCCTCCTTGTTGATCAGGCGGCTGATCGCGCAATAATCCTCGGTGCGCTGGCCGAGATCGGCGGTGACGCGGGAATGGTCGAGCAGCCGGTCCAATTCCGAATCGCTGAAGTTGGACAGCGCCAACGGGCTGCCGCTACGGAAGTTCGCATACATCTGCGGATCGGGATCGGCGAGGTCCACGATGCGCCACGGTGTCAGCTGGAACTGGCGGGTGAAGGCGCGCGAGGGAATGGTGGCCTGGTCGACCTGCTCGATCTCCATGTTGGCCCCGACGCGCTTCCAGAACTGCTGCAGCACCTGGCCGACCATGCGGCCGCGCGGCGTCGCGGTCACCAGCATCTTGAACTCGACCGGCTTGCCGTAATCCTTGATCAGGGCCTTGGCCTTTTCGACGTCGAACGGCAGTGCGCCGTCGTCCTTGCACTTGACCCAGGATCCGTCGCCATAGGGATTGCTCGCGGGGCGGCTCAGCCCGTTGCTGATCGCCTGTGACATCTTCGGACGGTCGATCGCCATCACCAGCGCCTGTCGCACGCGGACATCGTCGAACGGCGCCACTTTGGTGTTGAAGGCATAGACCTGCGCGCCCGAGCCCTTGTAGGTGTGCACGGTGAGCTTGGAGTCCTTCTGCGCCCTCATGATATTGTCGGCGTCGTTCTCGTCGTCCCAGATGATGTCGGCCTCGCCCGATTGCAGCGAGGCGAAGCGCGACTGCGCGTCGGGCAGCGGCTTCAGGATGATGCGATCGAGATACGGGCGGCCCTTGTCCCAGTAATTCGGGTTCTTCTCCAGCACCATGCGGTCGCCGGCGGTCCATGATTTCAGGATGTAGGGACCAGTGCCGACGGGATTGCGATTATAGTCGTCGCCCTTGCTCTTCCAGGCCGTGGGCGAGTGCACGACGTTGTTCTGGCTCTGAATGGTGATCACCGCCGGAAGGTTCACCGAGGGATCGGTGAGATTGTAGACGAGCGTGTAATCGTCAGGCGCCAGCACTTCCTTGACGTTGGTGATGTAGAAGGCGCAGCGACACTTGTTGGCCGGGTTCTTCTGCCGGTCGAAGTTTTCCTTGAAGGCCTGCGCGTTGAACGGCGTGCCGTCGTGGAATGTCACGCCCTGGCGCAGCTTGAAAGTCCAGCTCATGTAGTCGTCGGAATGGGTCCAGGACACCGCAAGTTTCGGCGCCGCCTCGCCTTTCTCATTGAGCGTGGTCAGCGTGTCGAAGATTGCGGCGGCGGCGGTGAAAGTCGAAGTGTCGTAGACGCCGACCTTCAGCGGGTCGAAGCCGGCGATTTCCAGCTCCTGGCCGACGGTGATGCTGCCGCCTGATTTCTGCGCCTGTGCCGGCGCGACCAGTGCAAATGCCGCAGCAAGGAAAATCGGCACGCGCTTGCGTGCAACGGCAGCCGCCTTCGTCATGGTTCCTCCCGGGATCCTCGTCCGATGTTTCGGATCGTTGAATGACTGGAAAGCGAGATTGACGACAAATACACGGGACGGCAAGAGGAACGGACGCGGGCTCGAGCGCGGATGTGCGGCGCAATGTGATTTAGTTTGTCGCGGCCGTCTTGCCCGGCGAAACCGGCGCATCGCTCGCGGGGCCGATTTCATCGCGCAACGCGTCCGTATGCTCGCCGAGCACAGCCACCGTCCTGGCGGGCGTGGTGTCGGCGCCCGACATCCGGAACGGCAGATTGAGCACCTGAAAGGAGCCGGCCTCGTCGCGCACCTCGGAGAGCGCCTGCCGGTGCGCGAGCTGCGGATCGGCCAGCGCCTCGGACACTGTCCGATAGGCCGAAGCCGGGACGCCGGCCGCGCCGAGCGCGGCAAGGCATGCGTCGGTCCTGAGCTGCCGTGACCAGGCCTCGACGCCATCCATCATCTCGACCCAGTTCTCGCGGCGCGCGGCGTAGGTCGAGAAGCGTGGATCAGAGATCCAGGCGGGGCGGCCGATCACGCCCATCAAGCCTTGAAACGTCTTCTCGCTGGCGACAGTGATCATGACATAGCCGTTTTCCGTCTCGGTTGGCCCGAACATCGGGCGCGCGGTGGGTTTCACCGCGAATTGCGAGGTCTGCAACTCGGTCAGCGTCAGCGACAGCATCGTTTCCATCATGGAGACATCGATGTGCTGGCCAACCCCTGTCACCGTGCGCTGATAGAGCGCGGACGCGATTGCGCCGAAGCCGTAGGTGCCGGTGACGACGTCGGCATGATAGATGCCGCAATGATCGGGGCGGCTGCGGCCGGGCTGATAGGACAGATGCGCCATGTCGTAGCCGGAGGCCGCGTGGACCACCGGCGCATAGGCCGGCAGCTCGGCCGAGGGGCCGGTCTGGCCGTAGCCCGAGATCGAGCAGTAGATCAGCTTCGGGTTGATCTGGCGCAGGCTGTCGTAGTCGAGACGCAGCCGCCGCATCACGCCGGGGCGGAAATTCTCGACCAGGATGTCTGATGTCGCCGCCAGCCGGCGCACCGTCTCCTTGCCGTCCTCGGATTTGAGGTCGAGCACCAGGCTCTTCTTGCCGACATTGAGCTGGCCGAACGCCGTGCTGCACCCCTGGCGCAGCGGTGGTCGGGTCCGCATCGTCTCGCCGCCATCGGTCTCGATCTTGATAACCTCGGCGCCCATGTCGGCCAGCATCCGCGTGCAATGGGGACCGGCGATCGTGGTCGAAAAATCCAGCACCCGCAGGCCCGCGAAGGCTTTTGTCGTCGTCCCCTCATGCTTATCTGCTAGCTGCATGCCTGCCTGCGTCCTTGGGCTCTCTTAGGAACTATCGAAGTTCTCTGTTGTTGATGCGGCGACCCTAGAGGGCGGCGGCTGAGTAGGAAAGTGTTTACCGAACGGACGCGCCGCGTGGGCGGGCTTTAAGATTTCCAGGACAACTGGACCTGTTCTTGCATAGCAGCAGACGGGATCGACAGAGGGCAGCTGTTCTTGAGGGTCTTGTTCGTCACGACAGAGATGGACGACTTCGTCCGTGTCGGCGGCCTTGGAGCCGTTTCCGCTGCCCTGCCCCGCGCCCTTCGCTCTTTTGCCGATATCCGGATCATGCTGCCCGGCTATCGCGACATCATCGAGCAACTCACGCATATTCAGGTCGTCGGCCGCTGCCCGGCTTTCGCGGAGATGCCGGCCTGCTCGCTCGGGCGAGCCGCGACCAAGGACGGCCTGCCGGTTTACGTGCTGTTGTGCTCACAGCTCTACGACCGGCCCGGTAACCCCTATGGCGACGAGTCCGGGCGCGATTGGCCGGACAACGACATACGCTTTGCGCGCTTTGCCTCGGCAGCTGCTGAGCTGGCCATGGGCAAGCTGGACAAGAATTGGGCAGCAGACCTGATCCATGCCAATGACTGGCCAGCCTCGCTCGTGCCGGCCTATCTCGCCTGGCGCGGCGCCAAGCTGCCGTCGATCCTGACCATTCACAACCTCGCCTATCAGGGTCTCTTCCCGAAGGACGCGCTGCGGCGGATCGGCGCACCGGAGAGCTCCTTCCACATCGACGGCGTCGAATTCTACGACCAGGTCTCCTTTCTCAAGGCCGGGCTGGTCTATGCCTCGCACCTCACCACCGTCAGCGGCACCTATGCGCGGGAGATCACGACGGAGGAATTCGGCTGCGGCCTCGAAGGCCTGCTTCGCGTCCGCTCCGACGCTTCCGAACTCACCGGCATCCTCAACGGCATCGACGAGAGCTGGGACCCGCGCTCCTGCGCCCAGCTTGCCCAGCAGTTCGGCGCCGGCGACTGGATCGGCAAGAAGGCCAATGCGGATTACGTCCGCAAGCAGTTCGGCCTCGCGGTGTCGCGTGGGCCGATGTTCGGCATCGTCGCCCGCCTCGTACATCAGAAGGGCATCGACCTCGTGCTGTCGGCCGCCGACGAGATCGTCGATGCCGGCGGACAGATCGTCGTGACGGGCTCGGGTGAGCCGGCGCTCGAGCAGGCCCTGATCGACGCCCATCGCCGCCGCCCTGACGCCATCGGCGTGGTGATCGGCTTCAACGACGCCCAGGCGCGCCGCATCTTCGCCGGCAGCGACTTCACGCTGATGCCCTCGCGCTTCGAGCCGTGCGGCCTCAGCCAGATGTACGCCCAGCGCTTCGGCTCGCTGCCGATCGGCCACCAGACCGGCGGCCTCGCCGAGACCATTACCGACGGCGAGACCGGCTTCCTGTTCTCGAAACCCTCGCGCGAGTCTTTCCTGGGCGGCGTCCGCCGCGCCTTCTCGGCTTTCGTGGCGCAAGACCAGCTCGACACCATGCGCCGCAGCGCCATGGGACGCTCGTTCTCCTGGAGCATCTCCGCCGGCAGCTACAGCGCGCTGTATCGGAAGCTGGCGTCCGTGTGAGACGCGACGGCGCTTCCACGGCCTCCGTTAATACGAGCCCCACCCCAACACCGTTTAGCCCGAGAGCTTCACAAGCTCTCAGGATGACGGGGCTAGTCTAGAAGCAGCGGAGATCCTCACCCCTTCCCGCGCACCTCCATCTGCGGCCGACCGATCCAGGCGCGGTTCAGGCAGCGGATCATCCAGTCGGGCTTCGGCTCGCCCCGCAAGCGCGCCTGCGCTTCCTGATAGGGGCCGACATAGCGCAGCCGGTTCGGCAGTCTTGGATAGACGCGCCGGATCCATCTCACCGCACGGTCAGCAGATCTGGTGTCGCGCTCGTCGAGCACAAACCCGAAGCCCGCACGCAACCGCTCCGGCAACATCCTCGCCGTGAGCGCGCGATACCAGCGCGGCGGCCGCAACCATGGACGCGCACCGCCAAAGATCTGCGTCGCGATCTCGCGTGCCGCCGGGCTCACGGTCAGCGTCTCCGATTGCACCATCCCCGCGGTGTAGGCTGTAAAGCCCGACCAGTCCGCCGGCAGGTCGTCCGCCGTCAATCCGAACAAGGCGCCGAACAGCCGGCTCTCGGTCCAGTAGCGCTCGCGCTCCTCCGCCGAGAGAGGTGGCAGCACCAGGTCGTGCGCCATGAGCGCGGACTCAACCAGCGTCGCGTACACCCACCGCAGCGACGGGATGTCGTTGGCACAATAGCGCGAGCCTGCCGCGAAGGGACCGACCGTCTCGGGCATCTCGCCGACGATCACGCCGTGGCGCCGATGCAATTGCCGAGACGACAGCAAGGCCCGGTCGAGCGAGCCGAACACCATGGCAAAGACGATGTCGAAGGTGCGATGGAAGCGGCCGATCGGGTCGGCCAAGGTGCGGGAATGCTCGGCGATGGCGGCGGCGACCCAGGGATGCGCCAGTTGCAGCAACAGCGCGCGTCCTGCGCCGAGAAAGATGACGGCCTCCCGGTCGATCCGCCAGGTCACCGTGTCAGGACCGAACACACCGGCAACCGGTCCCGCCGCGTCGGCGCGGACCCGATCGAGTGTTGCTTCGAGATCCTTCTCAGCGACCAATTGCAGGCCTCGTGACGAAGAGACGGCAACAGTAACCCAGACGGCGCCCTCGGGAAATCGTCATCGCTCAAGACAATGAGCGACGAGGCCTTCACTCCGCCGCAATCGGCAGCACGTCCATGTGCTCGTGCAGCACCACCCCCGCGAGCGGATCGAATTCGCCGATCCACGGTTTGCGTTCGAGCACGGACCTCGTGTGAGCATAGCCGGCGTCCCAGCGCCGCATGATGCCGGACGGGCTGAAGTCGATGTCCTTGGTATGGGTCTCACGGTCGAGCTGCGGCGCCAGCAGCCGCACGACATGCATCCTGGTCGGGCAGCCGTAGCCGACCAATTCCTTTACCGCGGGGTCGCGGCGCTCGCTCTCGGAGAGACGCGCGGCGAGCTGGTTGATGACGTGGCGCAGTCGGTGGGCCTGCTGCTGGCGGGCAATCTGGCTCGCGATGCGGCTGGAGTACTGCACGTCCTTGTGCCGGTTCAGCACCTCCGCCATCGTCGTCGGCTCGGCGCCGACGGGATTCCACAGGTGCACAGCGAAGATCAGCGAGTTCTTGCGCGGATTATCGTCGAACACAGCCTCCGTCGGCGTGTTCGAGAGAATGCCGCCATCCCAGTAAAGCTCGCCGTTGATGCGCACCGCCGGAAACGCCGGAGGCAACGCGCCCGAGGCCATGACATGCTTCACGGTCAGTTCGCCGTCGCGGCTGTCGAAATAGCGCATCTGGCTGCTGCGGACATGTGCCGCGCCGACCGTCAGCCGCGGTGAACAGCGATTGACCAGGCTGAAATCGACCAGCTCCAGCAGCGTCTTCTCCAACGGCGCGGTTGAATAGAAGCCGGCGTGATCCGCTCCCAGCGGATAGGAATCCCCCGCATGCGCAAGCGCGTTGGGACGAAAAAAACCGGGAATGCCGTGGGTGACGGTCGACCAATAGGCCAGCTTCTCGTTGAAGCCGGGAAAGGCGGTTCGCAGATTCCAGACCGGGTTCTGCTCCATCCGCTTCCAGAATTCCTTCAAATGGGCCAGCCGCTGGCCGGGCTCGTTGCCCGCGATCAGGCTCGCGTTGATCGCGCCGATCGAGGTGCCGATGATCCAGTCCGGCTCGATCCCGGCCTCATGCAGCGCCTGGTACACCCCAGCCTGGTAGGACCCGAGCGCACCGCCGCCCTGGAGCACCAGCACGACCTGCCCCGGCAGTGTTGCACCCTTGCTCTGCGTGTTGTCCTGCATGCCGTTCATGTCTTGCTCCTGGTCAGCTTGCACCGATCGAATTCGTCGCTGCAGCTTGTTGCGCCGGCCCATGTCAATGCGCGGTCCAGCCGCCATCGACCGGCAGCGCGATGCCAGTAATCGAAGCGGCCGCGTCCGTCGACAGGAACACCGTGAGTGCGCCGAGCTCACCGACCGTGGCAAAGCGCTTGTTCGGCTGCTGCGCGAGCAGCACGTCGCGGATGACCTGATCGCGGGAAATGCCGTGCGCCTTGGCTTGCCCGTCGATCTGCGCTTCCACCAGCGGCGTAGAGACGTAGCCCGGACAGACCGCGTTGCAGGTGATCCCCTCCTCCGCAGTCTCCAGCGCCGTGACTTTGGTCAGACCGACGATACCGTGCTTGGCGGCGACATAGGCCGCCTTGAACGGCGAGCCGACCAGGCCGTGCGCCGAGGCAATGTTGATGATCCGGCCAAAACCGTTCTGGCGCATCGCCGGCAGCGCGAGCCGCGTCGTGTGGAAGGCCGAGGTCAAGTTGATCGCAAGGATCTGGTCCCATTTCTCGATCGGAAACTGCTCGAGCGGCGCGACATGCTGGATACCGGCGTTGTTGACGAGAATGTCGAGCCGACTCGATTGGGCGATGGTGGCCGCGATCATCTCGGCAATGGACTTCGGCCTCGTCATGTCGGCCGGAGAGTAACTCGCCTTGACGCCGAACTCGGCGGCGATCTGCTCGCGCGCCCGCCCGATCTCGCTGGCGACGCCGAGGCCGTTCAGAACGACATCGGCGCCGGCCGCAGCCAAGGCGCGTGCGATGCCGAGACCGATGCCGCTGGTGGAGCCCGTGACCAGCGCCACCTTGCCGGCGAGTACGCGTGAAGGCTGAGATATCTGCGGCTTCAGCGGTATATTCATGGCATGGGCTCCGTTGGCGACGACTGGGCTTCCAGCTTTCGCAGAACCCTGGAGGATCGCCGGCGCAAACGGAAATACTGGCTGGCTTCCGACTCCATACGTCCGCGCTATCGCGGGCGGGATGTCATTTCCCGCTCCGATCGGTTAGATTTGCGGCCGATCTTGCTGGGAGCCGATCCATGGAAATGCACCAGGTCCGCTATTTCCTCGCGGTGGCGCAGCTGCTGAATTTCACGCGCGCGGCAGAGGAGTGCAACGTCACGCAGCCTTCGCTGACGCGCGCGATCAAGCAACTCGAGGCCGAGCTTGGCGGCGATCTGTTTCGCCGCGAGCGGCCGGCGGCGCAACTGACCGAGCTCGGCCAGCGCATGCATCCGCTCCTGAAGCAGTGTTTTGACGCCGCCGCCGGTGCGCGCTCGCTCGCCTCCTCGTTCAAGAGCGGCGAAGTCGGCGCGCTGCGCATTGCCTTGACGCATTCGATCGACCTCGCGCTGCTCATTCCCCATCTCGATCAGATCAAGCGGCAATTCAACCGGCTCGAATTCCGCTTCCTGCGCGGCTCGAATCGGGAGGTCGGCGACTTCCTCAAAAAGGGGGGAGCGGAGCTCGGCATCGCCGCCGAGATCGACGAGACCTGGGACCGGCTCGACGTCTGGCCGCTGTTCACCGAGAGCTTCGAGCTCGTGGTCGGTGACGGACATCGGCTGGCCGGCCGCAACAGCATCGAACTGGACGATCTGCGCTCGGAGCAACTGCTGAGCCGGACCTTCTGCGAGCACTCGCGACGCATCGCGGCGAGCCTGCGCGAGCACGGCATCGAGCATGGACACGAGATTTCAAGCGAGCGCGATCTGATCGAGCTCGTCGAGGCCGACATCGGCGTCGCCATGGTGCCGCACACTTCTCCCCTGCCGGAGAAGCTGACGCGAACCGCCGTCGCCGGGCTGGACGCCCGCCGCACAGTCAGCCTTTACGGGGTGGCCGGCCGGCAGCGCACGGCGGTCGCCAATGCCGTTATGCGTATGCTGCGCGGCGCAGACTGGCGCGAGATCGCGGGATAGCGGGCTCTTCCTTCTCCCCTTGTGGGAGAAGGTGGCGCGAAGCGCCGGATGAGGGGTTCTATCCGCGTACTCGACGCAAAAGACTCACGCGCGGAGAGACCCCCCTCACCCGTCTCGCCGCTCGCGCGGCGAGCCACCCTCTCCCACAAGCGGAGAGGGAAAGAACACGCCGCGCCATCAAAATTCCAGACCTAGCTCTCCCTGCTCGCATCCTCCAACGCCGCGAGCAGATCATCGATCTCCATGCGTTTGCGGAAATCGGGGTCGACGAAGCGGGCTTTGACGATCCCGTCGCGACCGACCACGAACACTGCCGGGATCGGCAGTATCCAGCCGTCATTGCCGTGGAATTTCGCCATGTCCTGATAGGATAACAGGTCCTGGATCTCGGCGCCAAGCCAGATCGCGAGATTGAGGGACAGCGCATAGCCGTTGTCGAGATCGGTCAGGACCGGAAACGGCGCGCCGGATTCGGCTTTGAGCTGCCTCGTGTATTCCTGCGTCTCCGGCATGACCGCAACGATCTGCGCCCCGGCGGCCTTGATACGATCGAGCGCCTGGACCACGGCGCGGACATTGAGCCGGCAATAGGGACACCAATGGCCGCGGAAGAACATGACGGCCAGCGGGCCGCGCTCCAGCAACGAAGGCAACGTGACGAGACGCCCGCCCTCGTCCGGCAGCATGAACGGCGGCATCGCATCGCCCGGGCGCGGCGCGGCTTCGCCACCGCCGTTCCCGCCCAGTCTCGCCACGAGGCGATCGACGGCCTCGCCATAGGCCGGAAAGACCGTACGACTGGCATCGGCATAGGCGCGGAGCTGTTCGTTCAGCGTGCCCTCCATGTCGCGGCAGCGCTGGAAGGCAAGTCTGAGCTGTTCGGCATCGGCTGGCGAGAGGAATGTCATCTTCTGCTCCGGCATGGGCGAATATTAGTTTCCCGGCTGGGCCGCCCGCAAGGGCGGCATGGATGCCACGATCGGTTCAGTTGACGTAGAAATTGCCGGTCGGATCGAGCCGTCCCGAGGTGGAGTACAGCGATCCGTTGTTCATGAAGAAAACGGTGTTGTCGGGCACCTTCCTGGCGTTCTTCATCATCGCCTCGTGACTCTTCTCGGCCGAGACCATGGCCATCGCCGACATCTTGCCGGGTCCGCCATAGACATAGGCCGTGCCGGCCTTGAGGTCCCAGGCGGCCTCCGAGAAGGCCGCGGTGCCGATGACCGCAAACGCAGCGGTGAAAATCAGGGCCTTGGACACTCTCGTCACGACATGCTCCTCCGGATCGACGCGAACGCCCGCCAATCGGGCGCTTGCCATCGGACGCCGAAAGCTGCGGAAGCGGAAATGCCGATACCCAATCGGTTCGATAGCGGGCGCGTATCGCGCTGCGATAGCGCCGGGCTATCGCAGCGAGAGCGAAAGGGCATTTCAGAACGAGCGTTGTTTCAAACAAGGTCCTGACACAGCCGGTGACCACCGCGGTCGCGGCCAACACAGGAGACTCTCATGTTCAAGCATCGCACATTGCTCCGCGCGGTCTGGCCGGGCCTCGCGGTCTTCGCCGCGCTTACGCTCTCGGCGCAGCCAGTCGTTGCCGGCGAGTGCCCGGCCGGCAAGATCAAGCCGAACGCCCAGCAGATGGTCGACTACAAGCCCGTCGGCGTGACCGATGTTACGCTCGGTGCGATCGACCTCGGCAAGCAGCCGGCCCGTATCGAGGGCCGCGAGCTGCGCTTCCGCAAGCTGACCATCGAGCCCGGCGGCATCGTGCCCTGGCACAGCCATGACGACCGTCCCGCGCTGATCTTCGTGCAGCAGGGCGAGATCGTCGAATACGCCTCCAATTGCGTCGATCCGATCTTGCACAAGGCCGGCGACATTCGTCCCGAAGTTCACGGCACCTCGCATTGGTGGAAGAACCTCGGCAAGGAGACCGTCATTCTGTATGTCGGCGACGTCCGCAAGGATCCCAACGACCACCACATGTAACGGGTGCACCCAGCCCCAGCGCACTCGTTACGAGATGTGGCGCCCGGGACTCCCCACCCCGGGCGCCGCATCCCCACAGGACAATCGCCATGACCGATCTTTCCGCGCCGATCAAACCGGCCGCAACGACGATGGAGGCGCACGCGCCGGGTCTGGCGCTCCGCTCGCTCGTGATCGGCCTCACCGCATTCCTGACCGTGGTCGACCTCTTCGCAACGCAGGCGATCCTGCCCTCGCTAACGCGGCACTACGGCGTCACGCCCGCGGCGATGGGGTTTGCCGTCAACGCCAGCACCTTCGGCATGGCCGTTGCCAGCGTCATCGTCGGTCTTTTTAGCCCGAACATCGACCGGCGGACCGGCATCCTGCTCAGCCTGACGCTGCTGGCGATCCCGACCAGCCTGCTGGCCTCGGCGCCGAACCTTGCCGTCTTCACCGCCCTGCGCGTCGCGCAGGGTCTGTGCATGGCGTCCGCCTTCGCGTTGACACTGGCTCATCTCGGCGAGCAATGCAGCGCGATGGACGCCGGCGGCGCCTTCGCGGCCTACATCACCGGAAACGTCGCGAGCAACCTCGTCGGCCGGCTGATCTCGGCGGCGGTCGCCGATGGGCTCGGCCTCGCCTGGAATTTCTACTTCTTCGCGGCGCTCAATCTGGCGGGCGCGGCGCTGGTTTACTTCACGATCAAGCACGTGCCGCCGATGCAGGCGGCGGCGCCGGCGAAATCTCCGCTGGCCGCCATGATCGCGCATTGGCGTGATCCGCGATTGCGCGCGGCCTTCGGCATCGGCTTCTGCATCCTGTTCGCCTTCATCGGCACCTTCACCTTCGTCAATTTCGTTCTGGTCCGGCCGCCGCTGACGCTGGGGATGATGGATCTGGGCCTGGTCTATTTCGTCTTCCTTCCATCGGTCGTCACGACGCTTCTGGCCGGCAAAGTGGCATCAAAGCTCGGAACGCGTCCGACGATCTGGGGCGCGCTCGCAGTTGCCGGGCTGGGCCTGCCCTTGATGCTGATGCCGCATCTGAGCGAAGTCCTCACGGGCATGGTTCTGGTCGGCGTCGGCACCTTCTTCGCGCAGGCCGCTGCCACCGGCTTCGTCGGACAGGCGGCGACCGACAACCGCGGCATCGCCAGCGGGACGTATCTTGCGTGCTATTTTGGCGGCGGGCTGGTCGGCACGGCCGTGCTCGGTCGTCTGTTCGACTCCTTCGGTTGGCGAGCATGTGTCGCCGGGGTCGGCATGGCGCTCGCGGCCGCGGCCATGCTCACCTTCGCCCTGAGGCGCTAACGATTGGCCGGCACATCCTGCGGTGGCTCGTCGTCGGCGATGGCGCGCCAGGCGGCGCCGTCGAGATCGTCGTACTGGCCGCTTCTGAGCGACCACAGGAAGGCGACGAGACCGGCACCTCCGAGCATCAGCGCCAGTGGAACGAGGATGACCAGGATTTCCATCACACGATCTCCCGCGAGGCGCTGCGCGCGCGCAGCGAATTCAGCATGACCAGGATCGAGGATCCGCTCATTGCAGCCGCCGCGATCAGGGGCGTCACCACGCCGCTGATGGCAACCGGCACCGCCAGGACATTGTAGCCGATCGCAAGCCAGAGGTTCTGCCGCATCAGGTGCAGCGCCTTGCGCGAAGCGTCGATGGCCGCGACCACCGGAGCCAGCGGCCGGCCGAGGAAGACGAGGTCGGCAGTGGCCTGGCTCAGATGCGCGGCCGAGATCGGCGACATCGAGACATGGGCTGCCGCGAGCGAGGGCGCGTCGTTCATGCCGTCGCCGACCATCAGCACTTTCGCGCCGCGCCGCTTCAATTCCTCGATCCGCGCGATCTTGTCGGCCGGGGTGACGCCGGCGCGCCATTCGGGAATGTCAAGCGCATGGGCCGCCGCCTTCACCGCCTGCTCGCGGTCGCCGGAGAGAATCTCGATGCCGATGTTGCGCGCCTTCAGTGCCGCGATCACGGTCTGTGCATCCGGACGCAGGCCTTGGCGGACCGAGAGGATGAACCTTTCCTCGCCCTTGCTGAAAGCGACGATGGAGGCTTCGGGATCGACCATGGCACTGCCGACCAATGCCTCCGCTCCGCAGAAAGATGGACGGCCGAGACGAATCTCGACGCCGTCCACGGTCGCACGGACGCCCTGCCCGGTCTCCTCGACCGCACCGACGACAGGTGATCTGGCGGCGGCCGCCTGCGCGACGGCGGCGGCAACCGGATGATGGCTCGACAACGCGAGGCGGCCGGCGAGCTCGAAGACATCGGCGGGAAGGTCCGAGGCATTCATCACTTCGAGATCGGGCAGCGTCAGCGTGCCGGTCTTGTCGAAGATGACATGGTCGGTCTCGGCCAACCGCTCGATCGCGTCGCCGGAATTCAGCAGCACGCCGGACTTGAACATCGCGCCGGAGGCGATCGTCTGCACGGTCGGAATAGCAAGCCCCAGCGCGCAGGGACAGGTGATGATCAGCACGGCGACGCCGGTTACGATCGCATCATGCCAGGACGCGCCGGCAATGACCCAGCCGAGAATGGTGATCAACGCGGTCGCATGCACCACCGGCGCGTACAGCCGCGAGGCGCGGTCGGCGAGGCGCATGTAGCGCGAGCGCGCCTGCAGCGCGTTGTCGAGCAGCCGCGTGATCTCGGCGAGCAGCGTCGCCTCGGACGCGGCCGAGACCCGCACCCGCAGGGTGCCGGAGATGTTCATGGAGCCCGCATAGACCGGCGTGCCCTGCCCGGCCGTGACATAGAGCGTCTCGCCGGTGATCAGGCTCTGGTCGATCTCCGAACGTCCCTCGATCACCGTGCCATCGACCGCGCAGCGCTCGCCGGGCCTGAGCAGCACGATGTCGCCGGGATGGATCGCGGCCACCGGCACCTGCGAGATTTCGTCAGGGCCGACGAACTTCGCGGCCGTCTCCGCCTTCAGCGCCGCAAGATTGCCGGCGACGGCGCGGGTCCGCCGCCGCATGTTCTGGTCGAGGAATCGCCCGACCAGCAGGAAGGTCAGCAGCATGATCGCCGCGTCGAAATAGGCGTGCTCGGCGTGGTGGATGGTCTCGACCACGGACATGCCGAGCGCCAGGATCACCCCGATCGAGATCGGCACGTCCATGTTGGTTGTCTTCGCCGACAGCGCGCGCCAGGCCGAGCGGAAGAACGGCTGACCGGCATAGGCCGCCGCCGGCAATGCGATCAACGCCGACAGCCAGTGGAAGAAGTCGCGCTGCTCGGGCAGCATGTCCGAGACGTTACCCGACCATACCGGGATCGACAGCATCATCACGTTCATGGTGGCGAACGCCGCGACGCCGAGGCAGCGCAACAGGAGGCGCGATTCGGCGACCTCCGCCACCTCCGCACTCTCGGTCTCGAACGGATAGGCCTTGTAGCCGAGTTCCTCGAGCCGATCGATGAAGCGGGAAGGATCGAGCGTGCCCGCTTTCCATTCCAGCGCGACGCGGCGGTCGGTCAGGTTGACGCGCGCCAGCGTGACGTCGGGGATTGCAGACAGGCCGCGTTCGATCTTGGCCATGCAGCCGGCGCAGTGAACGCCTTCGACCGCGAGATCGATGTGCTGGACACCCTCGCCCGCGGTCCGGACGTAGTGCGAAAAATCCCGCGTGACGTGCATGACGAAGTCCTTCAGTTCAGGATCACGCGGTTGCGCGACAAGAACACGCGCGTTCCCCGCGCCTCACCCTCGATCACCAGATCCCATTGACCCGGCCCGACGGACGCAGCATTGCCACGATAGAGGCCGATGCCGGCCTCGGTGAGCTCGACGGCGAGATCAGCGCGCTTGTCGGTCGGCCGCTCCAGGCGTCCGCCGAATTTCAGTCCGGCGATCGGCTGACCGCCGGCATCGCGCGCTTCGACCTGGACCACGGCGCCGCCGTCGCTGCGGCGCTTGATATGGGCGTTGACCTTCCATTTGCGCAGCGCCTGGTCATGCGCCGCCGAGATCTCGCGGTCGTAGGTCAGGCCCGCGGCATAGGGGCTGTCGACATCGGTGCCGGGCAGCGTCGCGATCGCCAGCTTCATCATGGTGACATTGACGCCGATCACGAGACCGAAGAATGCGACCAGCATCAGGAAGACCTTCGTTCCGGTCAGCGGCTTCGGGGCGGATGCCATGGCTTGCTCCAGACTTTTCTCAAGGAGAGACGAAATTGTCGGTGGCGGAAGCGACTTCGCCGAGCCCGATATCGGTAACGTGGAAACGGACGGGGACCGACTTCTCCGGATTGTTCTCGGCCGGCGCGGTGACGAGCAGCCGCAGCTCGCTGGTGGAGTCGCGCGGGATCACGATCATCGGCCGATCCGGCGTCACCGAATCGACGCCGATCACGTGAATGGTCGCGTTGGCCGGACCGTTCGCGTCGATCGCGATGACGCGGTCGTAGCCGCTCTTGTTCAGCAGGCGCACCGTGTAGGCGTTGCGGATCGAGCCGTCGCTGAGCTTGACCGCGACCGGATTTCGGTCGTGCAACACGTTGACGTCGAGCAGGCTGCGCGTCGCCAGCGTGTAGACCATGAAGCCGCCGATGGCCACGATGATCGCGCTGTAGACGATGGTGCGGGGCCGGACGACGCGGTAGATCGGCGCCTTGCCTTCCTGGCGGCGATGGATGTTGATGTCGTTGTCGTAGCCGATCAGGCGCTTCGGCCGGCCGATTTTCGTCATCACGTTGTCGCAGGCGTCGATGCAGAGACCGCACTGGATGCATTCCATCTGCGGTCCGTTGCGGATGTCGATGCCGGTGGGGCAAACCGCGACGCACTGGTAGCAATCGACGCAATCGCCGACCTGCTCGCCGAGCGCACGCAGCTCGGCGGCCTTCTTGACCGACGTGCGCTTCTCGCCGCGGTCGTAGCGGTAGGTGACGTTGAGTGCCCATTCGTCGGTGAGTGCGGCCTGGATCCGCGGCCACGGGCACATATAGGTGCAGACCTGCTCGCGCATGTAGCCGGCGAGCAGATAGGTCGTCGCGGTGAGGATGCCGATCCAGATGTAGGCGATCATGGGCCCTTGGAAGGTGACGAGCTCCTTCACCAGCGTCGGCGCATCGTTGAAGTAGAGCACCCAGGCGCCGCCGGTCCACCAGGCGATCATGAGCCAGATCGAATGCTTGAGCACGATCTCGGAGATGCGCTCGAGCTTCATCGGGTCGGACGATTTGTCCTTCTTCATCCGCTCGCGCCGGTCGCCCTCGATCAGACGTTCGACGGCGTAGAACAGGTCGGTCCAGACGGTCTGCGGACAGAGATAGCCGCACCAGATCCGGCCGCCGACCGAGTTCATCAGGAACAGCGCCACCGCAGCCACGATCAGCAGGCCGGTGAAGTAGTAGACCTCCTGCGGCCACAGCTCGATGAAGAAGAAGTAGAAGCGGCTGTTGGGAAGATCGATCAGAACGGCCTGGCTGGGAGCGCCGAGGCCGCGGTTCCAGCGCACGAAAGGCAGGAAATAATAGACGCCGAGGCAGACCGCCATCAAGCCCCATTTGATGCGGCGGAACGTTCCGGAGACGCTCTGGGGATAGACCTTCTTGTGGGCCGCATAAAGCGGCCCGCTATCGTCCGCCGGCTTCAGCTCTTTCGGGTTGACGATCTTGTTCATCGCGGAATCTTCTCAAGAGGTGCGATTGAACCTAGACCCGGTGTCCGCCGGTCACTTGATCCAGCGCAAACGGGGGCGTTTTTCTGCGCCCCCGTTTGGAAATCGGCCGTGGTCCGCCGGCTTATTTGCCGCCACCGAGCGAGTGGACGTAGACCGCCATCGCCTTGATGGTGGCGGGATCGAGCCGGCCTTCCCAGGCCGGCATCACGCCGGCGCGGCCCTGGCCGATGGTCTCGATCAGGCTCGCCTCGTCGGAGCCGTAGAGCCAGATCTTGTCGGTCAGGTTCGGTGCGCCCAACTCCTGGTTGCCTTTGCCGGCATCGCCGTGACAGGCGGCGCAATTCTCCGCGAAGATCTTCTCGCCCTTGGCGGCATCGAAGCCGTTGCGGGTCGAAAGGCCCGCCAGCGACCGCACGTAATTGGCGACGGTGACGATCTCGTCGCTCTTCAGCACGCCGTCCTTGCCGAAGGCGAGCATCTGGCCCTCATGCGTCTTGGCATGGCCGGACCGCACGCCGAACTGGATGGTCTGCATGATCTGGTCGAGCGTGCCGCCCCACAGCCATTCGTCGTCGTTCAGGTTCGGATAGCCCTTGGCGCCGGCGCCACCAGAGCCGTGGCAGGGCGCGCAATTGTCGCCGAACACGGTCTTGCCCTTGGCGCGTGCGAGCGCCAGCAAGGCCGGGTCCTTCTCGATGTCGGCGAGCGAGGCCGCGCCCAGCGCCACCATCTTGTCACCGCGGATCTTCTCGAGGTTGGCGAGTTCGACCGCGACGTCGGCGCGCGAGGAGTAACCGAACATGCCCGTGGTGTTGCTGGAGATCAGCGGCCAGGCCGGATAGACGACCCAGTAGCCGATCGACCAGACGATGGTGAGGTAGAAGCAGATCACCCACCAGCGCGGCAGCGGCGTGTTGAGCTCCTTGATGCCGTCCCACTCGTGTCCGGTCGTGGACTTGCCGGTGACGGTATCGATGTCGCTAGAATGGTCGGTCATGGTTCTCTACTCCTCCCGCAAGGGCAGGTGCGCGGCTTTGTCGAACACAGCCTTGTTACGGGGCCAGAATGCGTAGGCGATGATCGCGAGAAAGATCGCGACGAACACCGGTGTCCAGATCGTCGTCACGAGATCGGACGCTAGATTATGGACTGTCAGGATGGCTTTCATCGTTCATGCCTTCTCAGCGAAGATTGGCTTTCTCGTTGTAGATCTTGAAGTCGACCAGCGTGCCGAGCATCTGCAGGTACGCGACCAGCGCGTCCATCTCGGTCGGCGTACCGATCTTGCCGTCGAAGTTGCGCACGACGGCCTTGGCGTAGCGCTTGCCGAAGGCGTCGGTGCCGGCATTCTCGGGGTCGGCCTGGGCCTTCAGGTCGGCGGCCGCATTGGCGATCTGCTCGTCGCTGTAGGGGACGCCGACGGTCCTGAGCGCGCGCATGTCGCCGGCGATCGCATCGGGGTCGATCTCGTTCTTGCTGAGGAACGGATAGCCCGGCATCACCGACTGCGGCACGATCGCGCGCGGATTGGTCAGGTGGGTGACGTGCCAGTCGTCGGAGTATTTGGCGCCGACGCGGGCAAGATCGGGTCCGGTACGCTTGGAGCCCCACTGGAACGGGTGATCGTACATGCTCTCGGCGGCGAGCGAGAAGTGGCCGTAACGTTCGACCTCGTCGCGCAACGGCCGGACCATCTGCGAATGGCAGAGATAGCAGCCCTCGCGAACGTAGACGTTGCGGCCCACGAGCTCCAGCGGCGTATAGGGCCTGACCCCGTCGACCTTCTCGATCGTGCTCTTGAGGTAGAACAGCGGGGTGATCTCGACGAGACCACCGACCGCGATCACCAGCAGGATGCCGACGATCAAGATGATCGAGTTCTTTTCGAAGATTTGGTGACGTGTCCAGAACGACATGGTTGAGCTCCTCACTCCGCCGGCTGAAGAGCGACGGGCATCTGGACTTCCTGTTCGCCGACGCGGACGGTCATCCAGAGGTTATAGGCCATGATCAGCGCGCCGATCAGGAACAGACCGCCGCCGGCGGCGCGGATGATGTAGAAGGGATGCATCGCCTCGACGGTCTCGATGAAGGAATATTCGAGGAAGCCGAGCGAGGTGTAGGCGCGCCACATCAGACCCTGGAGGATGCCGGACACCCACATCGCCGAGATGTAGAGGACGATGCCGAGGGTCGCGACCCAGAAGTGCCAGTTGACGAGCTTCAGGCTGTAGAGGCCCTTGCGATTCCAGGCCCACGGCACCAGGCAATAGAGCGCGCCGAAGGAGACGAAGCCGACCCAGCCGAGCGCGCCGGAATGCACGTGGCCGATGGTCCAGTCGGTGTAGTGGCTGAGCGAGTTGACCACCTTGATCGACATCATCGGGCCTTCGAAGGTCGACATGCCGTAGAATGCGACGGAGACCACGAGCATGCGCAGCACGGGATCTGTGCGCAGCTTGTCCCAGGCGCCCGACAGCGTCATCAGGCCGTTGATCATGCCGCCCCAGGAGGGCATCCACAGCATGATCGAGAAGGTCATGCCCAGCGTCTGCGTCCAGTCCGGCAGCGCCGTGTAGTGCAGGTGGTGCGGGCCGGCCCAGATGTAGAGGAAGATCAGCGCCCAGAAGTGGATGATCGACAGCCGGTAGGAATAGATCGGCCGCTCGGCGCGCTTCGGGATGAAGTAGTACATGATGGCGAGGAAGCCGGCGGTCAGGAAGAAACCGACCGCATTGTGGCCGTACCACCACTGGAACATGGCGTCCTGGATTCCGCCCCAGGCGACGTAGGACTTCGAGCCGAACACCGAGACGGGAAGCGCCGGATTGTTGCCGAGATGCAGGACCGCGATCGTCACGATGAAGGCGAGATAGAACCAGTTCGCGACGAAGATATGCGGCTCTTTCCGCTTGATGAGAGTGGCGACGAAGACGAGCAGATAGACCACCCAGACGATGGTCAGCCAGAGGTCGGCATACCATTCCGGCTCGGCATATTCCTTCGATTGCGTGACGCCGAGCAGATAGCCGGTGCCGGCGATCAGAATGAAGAAGTTGTAGCCCAGCACGACGAACCACGGCGCGAGATCGCCGGCGAGGCGCGTGCGGCAGGACTTCTGCACCACGTAGAACGAGGTCGCGATCAGCACGTTGCCGCCGAAAGCGAAGATCACGGCGGAGGTGTGCAGCGGCCGCAGGCGGCCGAAGCTGGTCCAGGGCAGATCGAAGTTCAGCGCCGGCCAAGCCAGTTGCGAGGCGATGATAAGGCCGACGAGGAAGCCGGCAATGCCCCAGAACATGGCCATGAAGGAGGAGAACTTGATCGGGCCCATGTTGTAGTTCGGGCGGCCGTAGATCTCCGCCGGCGGAAGCGCCGCCGGACGGTCGAGGTAGCGGTTGACGATGACGAACACCGCGGCCAGGCTCGCAGCCGCGCTGAGCGCGGCATGGAAGGCGAAGGGTGCGTCGAGCGCCTTGGCCGAAGCGATCACGCAGAGGAAGGCGGTGACTGCGAACACGACAGCCAGGCCGCTTTCACCGATGGTCATGGATTTGGAGATGGAGGGCTGGCTCATGCGGATTCTCTCTGAAAGAACACGCCGCCAGAAACCACATTCACCCTCGCGGGGAATTGATTGAAATCAAGATAGGTGGATTTCTGTTAACGTGGACTGATGCAGCGCCAGTCGAAATGCCTTCTCCCCGTAGGCGCACGGCCATCTCCGTTGAGGGCTTTTCCTGAAACCATCCTTCGAGAGTCCGCTCAAGGCGGACTCCTCAGATGAGGGCGGAGTGCGTGGCAGTTAGATTCAACGGGCACCGGCGTCGATTAGCCTCGTCCCGAGGAAGGCGCGTAGGCGCCGTGAGGACGAGACGCGCCTGAAACGAAAACCTCCGTGAGATTACGGAAGTTGGAACCTCATGACCGAAGGGGGCCGCGTTCAGTCGCGCGCCGTCGCCTTGAGGGCCGCGATGACGTCCTCGCGGGCGATGATTCCGACCAGTTTCTGCGCGCTATCGAGAACGATGATGCTCCTGATGCGGTGTTCAACCATGATCTGGAGCACGCGCGTCAGCCGCGTGTCGGGACTGACATAGATGAACTCGGGCGTCATGACGTCGCCGATCTTGCGGCTCATCAGGTCGTGATAGCGGGGCAGCATCTGGCTCGGCGTGAAGGCGAAGCATTTCAGAATGTCGAACTTGGTGACGATGCCGACCACCTGTCCATCGTCCTCCACCGGATAGGAATTGAAATCGTCGGTCTCGAACATCTCGCTGAGCTCGAGCAGGTCTCGGTCGCGCTGCACCGCCTTGACGTTGCGCGTCATGTAGCCGTCGACGGTCTGTTCAAGAAATCTGTACACGGCGCGTCCTCCTCAATTCGATTCTACCTGCCGTCAATGTGACAGCAGCACGCTGCGGGCAGTCTGCGTGACCAGATACTGGGTGACGCCGCCCAGGATCAGTTCACGAAACCTCGAATGACCATAGGCGCCCGCTACGATCAGGCCGGCATCGACGTCGCCTGCGGCTTTCTCCAGTTGCGCGGTGGCGGTTTCGTTCCGGGCGCCTTCGCAGATGCGCGCCGTCGCGGTGACGCCGTGGCGGGCGAGCCAGGCGGCAACGTCGGTGACGCCGGCCGTCGCGACCGAACGGTCGTCATCGCGCTCCGGAATCGTGGCGATGGTGACGTCCCTCGCCTTGCGCAGAATTGGCAGCGCATCGGCCACCGCCCGTCGCGCCTCCGGCGTGTCCTTCCACGCCACCAGCACGCTGCGCAGGTCGAGCCAGTTGGCCCGATCGGGGACGACGAGGAGTGGGCGGCCGGCCTGCATCACCAGATCCTTGGGGCTCGCGAGCGCGAACGCATCGGAGAAGGCCGGGCTCTGCCCGCCGCTGACCACGATGTCGGCGCAACGCGCCTGCGCCAGGGCGAATCGCGCCGGAAAATCCATGGCGCTGCGCCACTCCGCATGTCCGCCACGATTCCTGGTAGCGGCACGGAATTGTGCCTCCAGGCCCGCCAGTCGCCGGCTGATCGAAGCTTCGCCCTCGTCGATCAGCGCTTGCGCCTCTGCGCCGTCGGTGAAATAGAGCGGCGGCGCAAACCGCGCCGCGGCGACCCCGACGATGGCCGCTTCGAATCGTTCGGCGAGCTCGCCGGCGACCTGAAGACGCGCCTCGTTGGACTGATCGAGCGCCAGACTGACCATCACCGTCGCGTACGTCATCGGAATTCTCCAGTGCAAAAAGCTCAGTAAGATTTACGCCAGCCTCCGCACATGGGGATGAGATAGATCAAGGAGGCCGCCGGCACCCGATTTGCCCTCCTCAGACTCGACGGAACTTGCCTCCGGCCCGGCCTTAGGCGACATTAGGGGAGCGGTAACCCCGTCCGGGGCCGCCGCATCAGGATCAGGAGCTTCATTTGTCGCCGACCCGCGTAACGCACTCGCAGGACGATGGTCGGGGCGAACGTTTCCGCGTTCGGATCGAAGGATTTGGCGTCGGCACCTGGGATCTCGACCTCGCGACGCGGGAATTGGACTGGTCCGAGACCGCCAGCGCTCTGCTCGGCGTCGAGCGGAATCAGCCGGCGAGCTACGACCTGTTCATGTCGCAGCTTCAGCCCGCGGACAGAGAGCGGGTCGAGAGCGCGATCAATCGCGTTTCCGAGCGGGGCGGCAGCTTCGATGTATCCTTCAGGATCACGAATGCCTCCGGCACCGGGCAATGGATCCGCGCCCGGGCAGGACTCCTTCGGGACGAAGCCGGCGCCGCCCGTCATCTCACCGGCATCTTTCTCGACATCGACGAGGAAAAGCAGGTCGAGGAGGCGTTGCGCACACGCGAGACCCACCTCCGCTCCATCCTTCAGACCATTCCCGACGCCATGATCGTCATCGACGGCCACGGCATCATGCAGCTCTTCAGCTCGGCCGCAGAGCGCCTGTTCGGCTGGTCAGAGCACGAGGCGATTGGCCAGAACGTCAACATCCTGATGCCGGAGCCCGATCGCACCCGCCACGACGGCTACATCGCCCGTTACCGCACCACGAACGATCCGCACATCATAGGCATCGGCCGCATCGTGACCGGCAAGCGCCGCGACGGCACGACTTTTCCGATGCATCTGTCGATCGGCGAGATGGAATCCGGCGGCGAGCCCTATTTCACCGGCTTCGTCCGCGATCTCACGGAGCACCAGCAGACCCAGGCCCGGCTCCAGGAATTGCAAGCTGAGCTCGTCCACGTCTCGCGGCTGACCGCGATGGGCGAAATGGCCTCCGCGCTCGCTCACGAGCTCAATCAGCCGCTGGCGGCGATCAGCAATTACATGAAGGGATCGCGGCGCCTCCTCGCCGGCAGCAGCGATCCCAACATGCCGAAGGTCGAAAGCGCGCTGGATCGCGCAGCGGAGCAGGCCTTGCGCGCCGGCCAGATCATCAGGCGCCTGCGCGACTTCGTCTCCCGCGGCGAATCGGAGAAGCGGGTCGAGAGTCTGTCCAAGCTGATCGAGGAGGCCGGTGCGCTCGGGCTCGCCGGCGCGCGCGAGCAGAACGTGCAGCTCCGCTTCAGCCTCGATCCTGACGCCGATCTCGTCCTTGCCGACCGCGTGCAGATCCAGCAGGTGCTGGTCAATCTGTTTCGCAACGCACTCGAAGCAATGGCGCAGTCGACGCGGCGCGAACTCGCCGTCGCCAACACCCGTGCTGCCGACGACATGATCGAGGTGGCGGTCTCCGACACCGGCTCGGGCTTCCGGGAGGACGTCATTCCAAACCTGTTCCAGACCTTCTTCACCACCAAGGACACCGGCATGGGCGTGGGTCTCTCCATCAGCCGCTCGATCATCGAGGCTCACGGCGGCCGCATGTGGGCCGAGAGCAATGCAGCGGGCGGAGCGACATTCCGCTTCACCTTGCCGGCAACCGACGAAAGCTGATTCATGACGACCAAGGGACATGTCTACGTTATCGACGACGATGCCGCGATGCGCGATTCGCTGAACTTCCTGCTGGATTCCGCCGGATTCGGCGTCACGCTTTTCGACAGCGCAATCGCCTTTCTCAATGCCCTGCCCGGGCTCGGCTTCGGCTGCGTCGTCTCGGACGTGCGCATGCCCGGCCTCGACGGGATCGAGCTGCTGAAGAGGATGAAGGCGCAGCAAAGCGCGTTCCCAATCCTGATCATGACCGGTCACGGCGACGTGCCGCTCGCGGTCGAGGCGATGAAGCTCGGGGCGGTCGATTTTCTGGAGAAGCCGTTCGAAGACGACCGTCTCACCGCCATGATCGAGTCGGCGATCCGCCAGGCCGAGCCCGCCGCCAAGAACGAAGCCGTCTCGCAGGACGTCGCCGCCCGAGTCGCGTCCTTGAGTCCCCGGGAGCGCCAGGTCATGGAAGGACTGATCGCGGGCCTATCCAACAAGCTGATCGCACGCGAATACGACATCAGCCCGCGCACCATCGAGGTCTACCGGGCCAATGTCATGACCAAGATGCAGGCGGGCAGCCTCTCGGAACTGGTCCGGCTGGCGATGCGTGCCGGCATGCTCAACGATTGAGACAGGTCAATCCCCCGTTCCGGCGCTGTGCTAGCCTAAGCAGCATGATCGAGGTCGGTTCACATCATGAGCGGCCGTCGTCGTCAGCGCGCCGCACCGTCTATGTGGTCGATGATGACGCCGCCGTCCTGGGGTCCCTGCGGTTCCTGCTGGAGACCGACGGCTTCGCCGTGCGAACCTTCAGGAGCGGCACGGCACTGCTCAATGTCAGCGGCGCGCCCGGTCCGGACTGCTACGTCATCGACTACAAGATGCCGGGCCTCAACGGTATCGAGCTCGCCGGCCAGTTGCGCGAATCCGACCGCGACGCGCCTGTGATCCTGATCACCGGCTATCCCGACGAGAATATCTCGGCCCGGGCTGCGACGGCGGGCATCAAAGACGTGGTTTTGAAGCCGCTTCTGGACGAAAACCTCGTCAAGTGCATCCGCCATGCCATCCAGGACCGCGCCCGCGCCTGACCTACGGGATTCTACGTAGGTAATCGTCCTTAAGATATCGCTCGAAATTTCCGGATGGCACAATCCAGCGTAGCAATGCTCCATCACAACGGAGATGGCGCAGATGCTCACCCAGACGATCAACACCCAGGCGATCAACACCCAGATTGTTGGCAAGATTGCCCCTGCCCATCCCGACCAGTTCGGTGCCGTCACCGGCCACGTCGGTCTGGTCGCCACGGAATTCTCCTACCGCAAGGACGAGGAGATCTACGGCGAGGACGAACCGTCCGAATATGTCTACCAGGTCGTGTCAGGCGCCGTGAGCAGCTACAAGCTTCTGTCCGACGGCCGCCGCCAGATTGGTGCCTTCCACCTTCCGGGCGACGTGTTCGGCCTCGAATCCGGTCCCACTCACCGCCTTGCCGCCGAAGCCATCATCGACACCACCGTGCGCCTCGTGAAACGTGCAAGCCTCGAGAAGGCCGCGGGCACCGACGTCCAGGTCGCTCGCAAGCTCTGGGCGATGACGGCCGGCGAGCTGCGCCATGCCGAAGACCACATGCTGCTGCTGGGCCGCAAGACCGCAATGGAGCGCGTTGCGACCTTCCTGCTCGAAATGGACCGCCGCCTCGCCGTTGCCGGCATGATGGCGCTGCCGATGTGCCGCCGCGACATCGGCGACTATCTCGGCCTCACGCTCGAAACCGTGTCGCGCGCACTGTCGCAGCTTCACGCCCAGGGCATTCTCGGCTTCTCCGGCGCCCGCCAGATCGTGCTGCGCAACCGTCAGCGTCTGCAGCATCTCGACGCCTGATCTTCCTCCCCCTACCCGCTTGGCCGGCCGAACTCGTTTCGGCCGGCCATTTTCTTTGGTCCGCGATCATGCCTTGCGCCGTGTCTCCGGCATCACGAAGAGAACCAGCAAAAGCCCCGTCGCGGCAACGCCCGACAGCCCGATGAAGGCCGTGGCATTGCCGAACTTGTCGCTGACATAGCCTCCGAGCGCCGTGCTCAGCGACGCGCCGATGCCGGTGGCGGTGCCGACGATGCCCTGCGCAAGGTTGAAGTGCCCGCTGCCGAAGGCGACGTCGGCCACGATCAGCGGAATCATCACAGCGAACACTGCCGCTGTGATGCCGTCGAACACCTGCACCGCGACCAGCAAATACGGGTCGCGCACGGTCGCAAACAGCAGGCCGCGAATCATCAGCGCGCCGAATCCGATCAGAAGCAACGGCCGCCGGCCCCAGAGCTGCGCCTTGCGGCCGACCGTCGGCGACAGCAGCGCCACGATCGCTTGCGGAACGACGATGCAGAATGCGACGAGCACCGTTGCCCACTGGCTGGACCGCGCCGTCACGGCACTTGCCATCAGCGGCATCATCGCAGCATTCGCAAGCTGCAACAGCAGCACGCTGAGGGCGAAGACGATGAGCGGACGCTGCCGGATCAGGTGCCAGAGATTGGTGTCGCCACGATCGGCCGCTTCAGGCGGCATCTCGCCGTGACAACGCCTGATATCGACCTCATGCTCGCGGATGCGCGAGAGCGCGATCAGGGTCGGGATAACAAGCAGAAAGGTCACGAGGAAGACCGCCCGGCTCGACAGCAGATAGCCGACGGTCCCCATCACCGCCGCCGCGATGCCGCTGCCCAGCGAGGCGAAGCGCGCGTTGCGCCCCAGACGCTCGCCGATCGCGAGCGGGCCGACGAGACCGAGGCTGATCGCGGCGATCGCCGGGCCCAGCACGCAGCTCGCCGCCGCGTGCAAGGTGGCCGCGGCCACCACGACGGCGAAGATCGGCATTGCCGCATAGGCCAGCGCGCAAGCGCCGATCGTCGCGATAGCCAGGGCGGCGACCAGCCGCTCCGATTTCGCGGCATCGATGATCGCCCCGCCCGGCATCTGTCCGATCAACGCGACGATCCCGCCGATCGACAGCACGAGGCCGATCTCGACCTGGGTCCATTTCTGGGTGGTCAGATAGACCGCAATGAAGGGACCGAATCCGGTCTGGACGTCGGCGAGGAAGAAGATGAACCAGTCGAGACCGCGCAGGCTCTGGCGCGACGGCGCCGGAATGCCAGCCGCCGACGGCGCGACGACGTTGTCCTGTTCAACGCGGCCGTCGCCATCCGCTCGGTTCGGCTTCCTCGACAACAGCACGGCCGGTCAGCCCTCCCCGCACCTCACTGGATCGCTTGCAGCGGTTGAAGGCTGCCGGACGCACCGAGCACGACGATCGGCGTGTCTTCCTTGTATTCCGGCGCGGCCGCGACCTGCGCCTTGGTCAATTCCAGCGTGATGCTGTCCTTCTTGTTGGCGATCTTGCCGAAGCGCAGTGCGTTCCAGTCCACCACGATCTTGCGGCTGCCGACGCCGAGAAACCCGCCGAAATCGATGGCCGCGGCGCGGACATGGCCGCCGCGATCGACGACGACATCGACGATGCGGCCCATGTCCTCACCGGCAGCGCTGCGCACGTCGCGGCCGAGCACGCCGTGGGCCTCGCTGGCGCCGATGATGGTCACCGACGGCGGTGGGGCGGCGTCCTTCGGCGTGACGGGCACCGTCGAAGCCGGCGGCTGGGTCGCCGGCGCATTCGCCTCGCTCGGCCCTGTGGGAGGCTCGTCTGCGGCCCGCGAGGTGGCGACCGCCAGGTTCGCGACGAGGACGATGCCAAGAATCAATGCTCCGATCGCACGCATGACGCCCTCCTTGCGCGCCGCTAGCGCGCCAGCACGATCGAGACCTGGATCTGGCCGCGCGTGCGCAACACCTCCAGCGCCACGTCGTCGCCGTGGCGGCTGACGCGAAGATCGACGCTGGATTCGCCCAGGCGAAGATCGCGCAGGATCACCTCGTGGAGAAACGTCGGCAGATGCGGGTTGCGCAGGCGAATTTCGCCGCGCGCCACGTCGAACTCCAGGCCGAGGGCCGCTTCCAGCAGTGTGAACGGCGTCGCGCTGGCCCAGGCCTGCGGCGCGCAGGCGACCGGATAGAGCGTCGGGCCGCGCCGCTTTTCGCGCCGAAAGCCGCAGAACAATTCGGGCAACCGGCGCAGGTCCATGTAGGTCGCCGCGTCGAAAAGTCCCTTGAAGACATGCGCCACCGAGTGCTTGAGGCCGTAGCGCGCAAGCCCGAGCGCGATCAGTGCATTGTCGTGCGGCCAGATCGACCCGTCATGATAGGACATCGGGTTGTAGCGCACCTCGCCTCGCGCGACGGTGCGGATGCCCCAGCCCGAGAAGAAATGCGGCCGCATCAGATCGGCCGCGACGAGGCGGGCACGGTCCTCGCGGATCATGCCGCTGAACAGGACCTGACCGGCGTTCGAGGTCCGCACCTTGCACTGCCGCTTCTTGCCGTCGAGGGCGAGCGCATAGGTGCCGAGCTCCTCGCACCAGAACGCAGCCTCGAAACGGTCGGCCAATGCCCTGGCCTCGGCCTCGAGCTTGCGCGCACAGTCCGGCTTGCCGAGCCGCAAGGCGCAACGCGCGGCGAGCTGCTTGGCGGCGTAGACGTAGCCCTGGACTTCGGCGAGCGCGATATTGCCTTCCGCGAGCTTTCCGTCGGCGTGGAAGATCGCGTCATACGAATCCTTCCAGCCCTGGTTGGCGAGCCCCTTCTCGGTCGCGCGCTGGTATTCGACGAAGCCGTCCTGGTCGGGATCGCCGGGACCGTCGATCCAGGCCAGCCCCGCCTCGATTGCCGGCCATAGCTCGATCAACGTGGCCTCGTCGCCGGTGCGCTCGAAATAGCTTCCGGCCAGCAGGACGAACAGGGCGGTCGAATCCACGCTGCCGTAATATTGCGCGAACGGCACCTCGCGCAGCGCCGCCATCTCTCCGCCGCGCATCTCGTGCAGGATCTTGCCGGGCGCGGCATCGGCGAGCGGGTCCGTCGCCTTGGCCTGGAAATGCGCGAGCCGGCGCAAGACGCCCTTGGCGACGCGCGGATCGACCCACAGCATCTGGAGCGCGGTGATCAGGCCATCGCGACCGAACGTCGTCGAGTACCAGGGAATGCCGGCATAGGGATAACGCCCCTCCGGCGTCTCCGTCATCAGCATGTTGAGGTCGGCCATGGCCTGGCACAGCACCTCGTTGAAGATGTTGTTGGAGGTCTCGATGCTCGCGGCACCGATCGTGGACTGGCGCATCTCGCGGCGATGGGCGAGCAGCCCCCTGAAGAAGCGCGCAGGCTTCTCCGCGATCGGCCGGTTGCAGGACACGGCCACGAACAGCGATTCCGATTCATGCGGATCCAGTTCGATCTGCCAGGTTGCGGCATTCACCGACAGCCGCGTCGGACGCGGGTCGAAATGCAGGCCCGTGGTGCGCTCGGCGTCGTCGAGACCGCGATATTCAAACAGCACGTCGGTCGGCCCGAGCAGTTTGCTCGTGCCGGTCCCGCGGCGCGGGCGGCGCTCGCCGCGGACCTCGAACAGGTCGGCAAAATCGTTGTCGAACAGCAGCGTCAGCTCGAAGCTGGCGCGTGCGTCTCCGTGGTTCTGCACGCCGATGCGCTGATAGGCAGTGTCGCGCCATAGGAAGATCGTGCGCACGATGTGCAGCAGGTCCTTCTGAAACACCAGGTGGCCCTGACGGTAGATGTCCGGATTGGTCAGATCGACGGTCAGCGCCGAATTGTCGTCGCGCAGATTGGAACCGAGCAGCAGCGGCTGGAGATCGTCGAGCACGAGCTCCAGCCGCGCCAGATAGCGCGTGTCGTAGTGAAACAGCCCGTCCGGGCCGCCCGCGGAGGCGCCGATGTCGCCATGGCTGTCGAGCACGATGAACATGTCGTCGTGCTTGAGGGACCGCCGCGGCCGTGCCGCGGGCCCGGTCATCGGGATGTAGAACGTCTGCTCCGCGACCTGTTCCGGGGTCCGTGTCACGGAGACGAGTTGGGTTACGGCTTCGGCCGACATGAGCTGCTCCCCTGCGCTTGTTTCAAGAAACGCGACCGACTCGAGAACGCGACTGTTGGTTTACGCGGCGGCTTGCGCGAGCCGGCTCATTTCCTGCGTGACCAGCTCTCGATAGGGCCCGTGGCCCTGCATCAGGCGTTCGGGCGAACCATCTTCGATGATCTTACCATTCTTCAGCACCACCACGCGGTCGAAATTTCGCAGCGTCGCGAGTCGGTGCGCGATCGCAATCACCGTGCGCCCGCGCATCAGCCGTGACAAGGCCTCGCGGATGGCCTCTTCCGACTCGCTGTCGAGCGCCGCCGTGGCCTCGTCCAGCAGCAGAATCGGCGCGTCCTTGAGGAAGGCGCGCGCGATCGCGATGCGTTGGCGCTGGCCGCCCGACATCTTGACGCCGCGGTCGCCGACCATGGTGTCGAGGCCTTCGGGCAGGCTGTCGATGAAATCGCAGCGCGCCGCGATCGCCGCGCGAAGCACCTCGTCGTCGGTCGCGTTGGGGCGGCCGTAGCGGATGTTCTCGCGGATCGACCGGTGAAACAGGGAGATGTCCTGCGGCACGACGGAGATCGCCTCGCGGAGGCTCAGCTGCGTGACCTTCGAGATATCCTGCCCGTCGATCGTGACGCTGCCCTCGTCGACGTCGTAGAAGCGCTGCAGCAGCGTGAACAGGGTCGATTTGCCGCCGCCGGACTGGCCGACCAGACCGACGCGCTGACCGGGCTGCAAGCGAAGGCTGAAGCGCTCGAAGATCTTCTCGCCGCCGGGATAGCCGAAGGTGACGTTGTTGTACGCGATCGCCGCGCCGCTCTTCACCAGCGGCTCCGCCTCGGGGTGATCGCTCAATTCGTGCGGCACCAGCAGCGTCGCGATCGCCTCGGTCAGGCGGGCGACGTGCTGGGTGACGTCGACCAACGCCACCGCAAGATCGCGCGTGGCGCTCAGGATGGAGATGCCAAGCGTACAGACCAGCACGACGTCGCCGGTGGTCGCTGCGCCCTTCTGCCAGAGCGTGACCGCCCAGGCCATCAGCGCGATCGTCAAGAGCACGGTCACAACGGCATGCAGCAACCGCAGCTTTTCCAGATAGCGCAGGCTGCGGCTTCGCGCCGTCAGCTCCCGGTTCACCGTCGCGTCGAACCGCTCGTGCTCGTGGCCGATGCCGCAGAAGGCCCGCACCAGCGGCATATTGCTGATGACGTCGATCATCTCGCCGTCGACCACGGCGGCCTTGTCGGCGAAGTCGTCATGCAGCGGCTTGCCCGCCGCGGCGAGACGGAACATCGCAACCACCATGCCGCCGGCGATCACGGTCAGGCCAAGCGCCATGTAGGGACTGACGGTTCCAATTAAGGCGATTGCCGCAATTGTGGCAATGCATGGCGGCAATACGTTCCAGACGAACATGTTCTCGACCGTGAACACGGCGTTCGACGTCGCCGTGATGCGGCTCGTCAGCATGCCCGGCATCCGATCGGAGAAGTAGCTAGGCGCGTGCCCGGTCAGATGACGAAATATGTCACGGCGTAAATCACCCGTGACACCGACGAAGGTGAAGCTCGCCGTCCAGCTCGCGATCCGCCACAGGAAGTTGTCGGCGGCAATGAGCGACATGAGTAAAATGAATGCCAGCCATACGTTCCCGCCCTGTGATGGCCCCGCGGACAGGCTGTCGACCAACGATTTGACGCCGTACTGGGTGCCCACGGAGCAGGCAACAGCTGCCACGACAGCGGTCAGGATCACCAGATGCGAGGCGAGACGACGCCGGAGATAGCGCAAGACAAAGGCAAATGGCCTGCGCGCGTATCCAGAAAGCTGATCCATATGGCTATCGCCCCGTTATGCTGGTTCTTCGTTTTGTTACTGATCGACTGAACATCGACCTCTTCGCCTCGGTTCCCGGGCCGGGCGATCACGACATGCGGATGCGGACGATCTGAGAAGATGTAGTGGCAGCATCGCGACAGCCCGCAGACGTGTCGAATATGTAACGTTCGCAGGAAGGAACTTCGCAACTGCGGGAACGTTCCCTTGTCTGGCATGCCGGTGCCGTACTGGCGGGGGTTCAACTTTCATGATCGCAGAGGAGATGGTGAGATGCGCATCGCGCAGGTAGCTCCGTTGACGGAGGCTGTTCCACCCAAGCTGTATGGCGGCACCGAGCGGGTGGTGCATTGGTTGACGGAAGAGTTGGTAGCCCTCGGGCACGATGTGACCTTATTCGCCAGCGGCGATTCGCAGACGTCAGCCAAGCTGGATGCGCTGTGGCCCCGGGCGCTCCGTCTCGACGGTTCCGTGCGCGATCCCAATGCGCTGCACATGGTGCTGCTGGAACGCGTGCGGCAAAAATGTGACGACGAGGAGTTCGACTTCCTCCATTTCCATCTCGATTACTATCCCTGGTCGCTGTTCCACCGGCAGCCGACACCATTCCTGACCACGCTGCACGGCCGGCTCGATCTGCCGGAGCACCAGCCGGTCTTCAACACCTTCTCCAAGATGCCGGTCATCTCGATTTCCAACGCGCAGCGACGGCCGGTGCCGCAGGCCAATTGGGTGACGACGATTCATCACGGTCTTCCGGAGAACCTGCTGACACCGAAGCCGGTGAAGCAGGAATACCTCGCCGTTCTCGGCCGCATCGCGCCCGAGAAGGGCGTCGACCGCGCCATCAAGATCGCGACCCATTGCGGCATTCCGCTGAAGATCGCAGCCAAGGTCGATCGTGCCGATCAGGAATATTACGACGAGCTGATCCGGCCTATGATCGAGAACAATCCGCTGGTGGACTTCATCGGCGAGATCAGCGATCACGAGAAGTCGGACTTCCTGAGCGGCGCGCTCGGACTTCTGCTGCCGATCGACTGGCCGGAGCCGTTTGGCCTCGTCATGATCGAAGCGATGGCCTGCGGAACGCCGGTCGTCGCCTTCAACCGCGGCTCGGTGCCGGAGATCATCGACGATGGCCTCACCGGCTTCATCGTCGAGGACGTCATCAGTGCCGCTGGGGTGGTGAACCGCCTTTCGCAGCTCGATCGCGCAGCGATCCGCAAGCAGTTCGAGACGCGCTTCACGGCGCGGCGAATGGCGCTGGACTATCTCGCGGCCTATCGCAGCCTCGCCGAGGAACAGGCGCCGCGGATCAAGCTGGTGAGCAGCGCGGAGTAAGAGGGCGCTGCCGCCGCATCGCGGCTCCCCGTCAAAACGCCCTCTCCCCTTGTGGGAGAGGGCTCTAGAACCTTCCGACATACTCGCTTGGGTGAGGGGTTGCTTCCGCAGAGAACTCTTCTCGGTAGAGAGAGCCCCCTCATCCGGCGCTTCGCGCCCACAAGGGGAGAAGGAGGAAGCCGGCGGCGCTCCACCCGCCCTACTTCACCACCGCCCGCTTCGGTTCGACGATCTCGAACATTCTCGGGAATTCATCCATCAGGCCCATCAGCTCGGCGAGCCTCATCGGGTTGCCTGACAGCTTGATCTTGCCGGATGCGACGGCTTCCGGAAAGCTCGTCAGCTTGGCAATCACCTCGTCGAGCGTGGCGCGCGCCAGCGTGAAGCTGGCATCGGCCCCTTCCGTCTGCACGCCCTCGGTGTAGGTGAGCGCGCAGTTCTCCAAATTGAGCACGAAGATCTCGCCGGTGTCGGAGAAGCTCCAGTTCAAGACGATGTGCTTGCCTTCCGCCTTGGGGCCGTTGAGGCGAATACCCAGCACATCCCAGAGCTGGGAGGTGCGAAGCGCCGCCAGCGTCTCGCGCGGCATTGGCGGGCGCGCCGGCACTTTCGGCATGCCCAGGCGCAATTCCTGCGCACCGAACAGATAGGCGTTGCGCCAGGTCGCGCTTTCCGCGGCGTAGCCGAGCTGCTCCAGCGTGTCGGCGAGCAGACCACGCGCCGCCGCATTGTCGGGCTCGGCGAAAACGAGATGGCCGAGCACTTGGGCCACGAAACGAAACTCCCCCGTCTCGAAATCCGCAGTCGCCCGCGCGAGGATCGCATCCGCTCCGCCCATATACTCGACGTACTTCTTGGCTGACTCCACCGGCGGCAGCGGATCGAGGTTGACCGGGTTGGCGTCGTACCAGCCGAGATATTTCTGATAGATCGCCTTCACATTGTGCCGGATGTGGCCGTAATAGCCGCGGCCGTGCCAGGCACCTTCCAGGCTCTTCGGCAACTGGATCGTCTCCGCGATCTCGGAGGCGGTGAGGCCGTGGTTCATCAGGCGGATGGTCTGGTCATGCGCGAATTTGTAGAGGTCGCGCTGCTGCCGGATCATCGTGCCGATGCGCTCAGCTCCCCACACCGGCCAGTGATGCTGACCGCACATCGCCTCCGCCTTGCCATCCCAGAGCTGCAGGGCCTCGTTCAGATATTTCGACCAGGCCAGCGCGTCGCGCACGTCGGATCCGCGAAACGGCAACAGATTATGGAAATTGTGCGTGCAGTTCTCGGCGAGGTTCAACAGCTTGTAGCGCGGGATGAAGAAGTGCATCTCCGCCGGGGCTTCGCTGTTCGGCGCCATCTGAAATTCGAACTCGACGCCGTCGATGACGCGTGTGTCACCCGTCGCCATGATCAGGTCGGTGGGGCGCAGCAGCGCAACCGATCCTGCAGCCATCGACTTGCCGAGCCCGCAATCGACCTGCCCGCGCGCGCCCTTTGCGAGCAGCGGGCCGAACTGGTACTGCGCCCGGCGCAACATTGCGGGTCCCGCAATGATATTCTCGGAGACGGCATGCTCCATGAACAGGTTCGGCGCGATGATCGGCACGCGTCCAGCGGCAAGTGCGTCCTCCTCCAGCACGCCGCGCGCGCCGCCCCAATGGTCGGTGTGGGTGTGCGTGAAGATGACGGCGGCAACCGGCTTCGAACCTCGATGCCTGAAATAGAGATCGAGCGCGGCACGGGCGCCTTCGGTCGAGGTCAGGGTGTCGACGACGATGACGCCGTTGTCGCCTTCGATCAGCGTCATGTTGGCGATGTCGAGCCCGCGCACCTGGTAGACGCCGGGCACGACCTCGAACAGGCCGTGCTGCATGTTGAGCCGGGACTGTCGCCACAGGCTCGGATTGACGGTGGGCGGCGCCTCTTCGGTGGACAGGAAGCCGTAAGGCGCAAGACTCCAGACCGTCCGGCCTTGCGGGTTCGTGATCTCTGCATTCTCGATCGTGCCGAGAAAGCCGCGCGTGGCATCGTCGAAATCCCGCGTGTCGGAGAACGGCAGCGCGTTCAGCATGGCCTCGTGCCGTGCGATGACGGAGGGCGAGGCGTCCTTGGGTTCACTGCTGTGCTCGATCATGCTTGCTCCTCCGCGAAGGTCTTCTCTTTCCTTCTTCCCTTGTGGGAGAAGGTGGCGCGAAGCGCCGGATGAGGGGTATATCTCCGCGAGCTCAACGAGAGCTGGGCGAGCGGAGAGAGACCCCTCACCCGTCTCGCGGCTACGCGGCGAGCCACCCTCTCCCACACAAGGGGAGAGGGTTAAGCAACTACATCCCCAGCAGTCTCGGCAGCCACAGCGACAGACCGGGCCAATACGTCACCACCACGAGGAATCCCAGCATGGTGAGGAGCCATGGCCACACCGCGACCGTGAGCTCGGTGATGCCCATCTTGGCGATGCCCGAGGCGACGTAGAGGTTGAGGCCGACAGGCGGATGGCACAGGCCGACCTCCATGTTGACCGTCATCAGGATGCCGAAATGGATGGGATCGATGCCGAGCTTGACCGCGACCGGAAACAGGATCGGGGCCAGGATCAGGATGATCGAGGACGGCTCCATCACGTTGCCCGCCACCAGCAGCAGCAGGTTGACCAGCAGCAGGAAGCCGATCCACCCAAGACCCAGGTCGATCATCCATTGCGCGAGCGCTTGCGGCACGTTCTCGTAGGTCATCAGGAACGAGAACAGCACCGCGTTGGTGATGATGTAGAGCAGCATCGCCGAGAGGTTCGCCGATGACAGCAGAACGCGCGGCACGTCGCGCAGCTTCAGATCCTTGTATATGAACACTGCGACGATGAATGCGTAGACCGCGCTGACGGCGGCAGCTTCGGTCGGCGTGAACAGGCCGCTGTAGATGCCGCCGATCACGATCACGATCAGCAGGATGCCCCAGATCGACTTGCGGAATGCGTCGAGACGCTCGAGGAAGGTCGCCTTGCGAATCCGTGGATAGTTGTTGCGCCAGGCGCGATAGAACGTCGTCATGCCGAGCAGCGTGGCGAGCGCAAGACCCGGCACGATGCCGGCGATGAACAGCTTACCCACCGAGGTGTTGGTGGAGACGGCATAGAGAACCATCGGGATCGACGGCGGAATGAGGATTCCGAGCGAGCCCGACGTCGTGATCACGCCCGCGCCGAACCGCTTCGGAAACCCCTGCGCCACCATCGCGGGAAGGATCACCGAGCCGATCGCGACCACGGTCGCCGGCGAGGAGCCGGAGATCGCGGCAAACAGCGCGCACGCGACCACCCCCGACAGCGCGAGACCGCCGTACCAATGGCCGACCAGCGAGGTTGCAAACGCGATCATCCTGCGCGCCACGCCGCCATGGGTCAGGAAGTTGCCGGCGAGGATGAAGAACGGGATCGCCATGATCTCGAAATTCTCGATGCCGGTGAACAGCTTCAGCGCCACCGATTCGGTTCGCACGTCGGTCAGCGTGAACATGAAGCTCAGCACGGTGAGACCAAGCGCGATCGAGATCGGCATGCCCGTCAGCATCAACGAGAGCAGAAGCGCGAACACGATGAGGACGCGCAGGCCCTGCGGGAGCGTAATGACATGGCCCGCATGGGCGACGCACAGCGCGACGATCAGGACCGGCAGCAGCATCAGGATCCAGCCGAGCGGGCTGCGCTCGTCGCGGACGACCTGGCTGTGCGTGACCGGCGCGGGATGCACCGGATCGGCCTCGACGCCCTCGACGCCAGCCATGTCGTGATGCGGAAGTTCGCCGGTGCGGTAGAACGACCAGGCGACCTGCAGGAAACGGTAGCACATCAGGCCGGAGCCGATCGGGATGGTGAGATAGACCATCCACATCGGCGCTTCGAGGTCGTTAGACTGCTGGCCGCTCTGCCACATGTGGCTGACGAAGGCAGCCCCGAAATAGCCGACGATGGCGGTGAAAAGCGCGCCGCACAGAAGGCCGAAGGTGATGACGCGGCGGCGCGATCCGCCAGGAAGGATATTGACGAGCACGTCGACGCCGACATGGATGCCGGTCCGCACGCCGTAAGCGGCGCCGAACTTCGCCATCCAGATGAACATGTAGATGCAGAGCTCCTGCGCCCAGGACAGGTCGAGCGCGGCAAGCCAGACGAACGCCGCGCGTGCCGGGACGGCCAGGAAGGCCAGGTTGCGGGCTTCGGCCCATTTGGCGATGTCGATCGACAGTCCGGCCCCGTAACGGTGCAGCACGGCGACGAAGATGAGCGACGTTGCGGCCGCGATCATCGTCGCGATCAGCCACTCCTCGAGATGATCGAGAAAACGATTCAGTGCGCGCAGCAACTTGATCCCCCCAGCATTGGCTCGTCCATTCGGATGCGAAACGGCCGGGAGCGCGTTCACCCCCGACCGTCGTTGTCTTTTCTGACAGGCGGCCGTCAGTTCATCTTGACGTCGAGTTCCTTGGCGACGAGGTCGAGCACCTCCTGCCCGACCCGGCCCTTCGCCCATTTGTAGGTCGGCTGCATCGCCTCCTGCCACGCCTTGCGATCGGCATCGGTGAGGTAGTGCAGCGTGGTCTTGCCTGTCTTCTTGATCTCGGCCAGCGCGTCCTCGTTCTCCTGGCGCGCGATCGAGTTGGTGTAGTCGGTGGCCTCCGCCATCGCCTTGTCCAGTTGGGTGCGGATATCGGGCAGCAGACCAGACCAGAACTTCGAATTGACGATGACGGCATATTGCAGATGCGCATGGTAGGACACGGTGATGTCCTTCTGCACCTCGTAGAACTTCTGCGTCAGGTAGTTGGATGCCGTGTTCTCGCATCCGTCGACCACGCCGGTCTGCAGCGCCTGGTAGACTTCGGAGAACGCCATGATCTGCGGAATCGTACCGACGAGGCGGAAATATTGGTCGGCGACCTTGGATCCCGAGATGCGAAACTTCAGGCCCTGGAAATCCGTCGGCTTTATCAGCGGACGATTCGAGGAGACCATGTGGAAGCCGTTGTCCCAGTAAGCGAGGCCGGTGATGCCCTTGGCCTCGAGCTTCTGGAACAGCCACTTGCCGATCGTGCCCTTGATCGCGTTGGAATAGGCCTGGTCGTCCTTGAACAGCCAGGGCAGGTCGAGCGCCTCGAACTCCTTGATGCCCAGCGGCGCGAATTTCGCGGTCGAGGGCGCGAGCATGTGCACCGAGCCGAGCTGGAGCGCCTCGATCTCCTCCTTGTCCTTGTAGAGCGAGGAGTTCGGGTAGACTTCGACCTTGACCTTGCCGTCGGCGTATTTCTCAGCGAGCTCCTTGAACTTCAGCGCGCCCTTCCCCTTCGGGGTGTCGTTGGCGACGACGTGGCTGAACTTGATGACGATCGGAGCTTGGGCTTGCGCAACGACAGGGGCCAGAACGAGCGTAGCCGCCGCGACCGCGAGAAGCAGTTTGCGCATGAAGACCTCCCCAACAACCTCGAGAATCGGGCTCTTCTTGTTTTGCTGGCCAGTCGTGGCAGCTATCCGCAAGCCGAACAACTAGACCTAAGCCCAATTTGCCGCAGCCAAGCTATCTTGACGGGTGCGGTCAGCGCAACCCGACCCTCGCGTCCGTCCAAGGGAACTAGCGCTTATGTCGCATTGCGGCAGCGCCCTCAGCCCTTGCGCTGAGCAACAATGAAGAGGCGCCGGAACGGGAATAGGGTCTGCCCCGCCGCAGTCCTCGGATAGGCTTTCGCAACGCGCGCGCCATAGGCGGCTTCGAACGCCATCTTCTCCTCGCCTGCGAGCACGTCGAGATAGCGCGTCAGCCAGGTCCCCTTGGTCCATTCCTTGACGGGGTTCTCGCCTTCGAGCACTTGCAGATATTCGGTCTCCCAGATGTCGATGCTGGCCGACATAGGCGCGAGAATATCGTGATAGAAGGCCGGCCCCTCGACCGGCGGCGGCGTGACGAGATGTTCGAGCTTGGACCGCCACGGACCATCGAGCGCGGTCTCGCCGATCAGCACATGCGATGGCGCGGTAAAATTGCGCGGCATCTGCACGGCAAGCATGCCGCCGGGCATCACCTTCTCCATCATCGCCGGGAACAGAGCCGCATGATCGGGCAACCAGTGCAGTGCGGCATTGGAATAGATCAAGTCGTATTGCTTGACGGGGCGCCAATGGCCGAGGTCTTGGTGCAACCATTCCACATCCGGCGCGGCCTTGCGCCCGGCCGCGACCATCTCGGCCGACCCCTCGACGCTTGTCACGCTTGCCTCGGGCCAGCGCTCCTTGATCAGTTTCGTCACGTTGCCGGCGCCAGCTCCGAGATCGGCGATGGCCCGCGGCGCAATATCCGGAATCCGCAGCAACAGGTCGACGGCGGGCCGCAGCCGGTGGCCGGAGAATTTCAGGTATTGCTGCGGATCCCAGACCATCGCCCGACGCCTTCTCTTTTTCGTTTTCCTTCGCCAAGGCTCTTGTCCTTCGGCCAGCCTCTTGGTTACCACTGCTCGTCCGGGTCGGGCAATTCGCAAAGCCCGCGGGGACAGGGCGGAAAACGAACAGCACAAAGCAAGCAAGACCAAGAGAGCGTGCGACCATGGACCTCGGGCTCAAATCGAAAACCGCTGTCGTCACCGGCGCGAGCATCGGCATCGGCCGCGCCATCGCCAAGGGCCTCGCCGCCGAAGGCGTGCGTGTCGTCGGCGTGGCGCGCCGCGCCGATCTGCTTGCCGAGCTGGTGAAAGAGGTCGGCGGCGGCTTGATCGTCCCGTTCGCGCAGGACGTGATGGCCAAGGACGCCGCCGAGACCATCGCAGCGTTCGCGCTCAAGGAGTTCGGCCATGTCGACATCCTCGTCAACAATGCCGGCGGCAGCCGTCCCCTGCCCGTCGATGCGCCCGACGGCAAATGGGACGAGGCGATCGCGCTCAACTTCACCAGCTACCGCCGGATCGCCCATGCGCTGCTGCCGCAGATGATCGCGCGCAAATGGGGCCGCATAGTCAACATCACCGGCAAGTCCGAGCCGGAGGGCCTCAACGCCGCCTTCGCCGCCAAAGCCGCCGTACACGCCTGGGCCAAGGGTCTGTCACGCGAGATCGGCAAGCACGGCATCACCATCAATTGCATCCCGCCCGGCCGCATCATGAGCGAGCAGATCCGCCGCAATTACCCTCCGGATTATCGGGAGCGCTTTGCCGAGGAGGAGATCCCGGTCGGCTATTGGGGCGAGCCGGAAGATCTGGCCGCCCTCGCGGTGTTTCTGGCCTCGCCGGTGGCACGGTACATCACGGGCACGGTGATCCCGGTGGATGGCGGCCTGCGGAGGTATCAGTTCTAGGAGTTCATGCGATGCGTTCGGCGGCGCGCACTTCGTCCTCAGCTTCAGGGAACATGGGCCCAATCCAGTCGTTGCCTCCGCTCACTGGAGGAAAGTTCATGCCAAAGACATCGCGCGCTGAGATCGCAAAGGCGATGGCCGGCATCGACATCGCCATTTTGTCGACCCATACCGAGAATGGCGAGATTGCCAACCGTCCCATGAGCAACAACGGCGACGTCGCCTACGACGGCACCTCGTACTACTTCACCTACGAACAGGCGCGAACGGTATCGGACATCCAACGAAATCCCAAGGTAGCGCTCGGATTCTCCTCGGAAGCTGGCCTTTTCTCTGAGGGTATCTACCTCGCCGTCGAAGGGACTGCGGAACTGATCCGGGACAAGGCGGCCTTCCAGCAGCACTGGACCAGCGATCTCGACAAGTGGTTCGACCGCGGCATCGATACGCCAAGCATCGTTCTGATCAAGGTGAAGGCCAACCGCGTGACCTACTGGAAGGGCCGCGAAGAAGGCGAGGTCGCGCTCTGATCGGCTGGGTCGTGCGGCGCCTGTTCGATTGGCTCTTCCGTAACCGCGAAACCGGCGCGATCACCATCGCTCAGTGGCCCAACCTCGTTCTTTGGACCGTGATCTTCGCGGCAGTTCTGCTTTGGATCTGGCCGTCCGCGGGCAAGGCCAGCCTCGGCCTGACGATCATCGTGAAAGGCGGGCTCATCATCTGGGGCGCCGACGAGATCATCCGCGGCGTGAATCCCTGGCGGCGCTGTCTGGGCGCCGCCGTCATCGTCTATCAGGTTGTGACCCTCCTGCCCTGAAAGCGGGAAGTCATCGCTGGGCGGCGCCTCTCGCCTATGACGGTCGAGCGAACATCATCCCTGGCCCGCCGGCGGGACGACATACAGCGTCAACGCAAAGACCGCGTAGATGAGAATCATCAGCGCGCCGACGAACCAGGCCGAGCGCCCGCTGGACGTGATGAAGGCCGATGTCACCGTCGCGATCATTATCATGGTGACGGCGCCCGGCCAGAACTGCAGGTCCATCGGCTTCGGCCCCACGACATAGCTGAGCAGCACCAGCGCTGGTGCGACGAACAGCGCGATCTGCGAGGCGCTGCCGAGCGCGATGCTGACGGCCATGTCGAGCCGGTCCTTGCGGGCCGCGGCGAAGGCCACCGCGAATTCGGCGGCGGCGCCGACCAGCGAGACGACGATGAAGCCGACGAAGGCCGGGCTCATTCCGAAGGTTTCCGCCGCCTTCTGCACCGATTCAACGAAGATCTCGCTGACCAGCGCGACCAGCACGGTGACGACCAGCAGCGTGCCGACGGCTATTCCGATCGGCCAGTGCACCTCCTTGTTGTCGTCGCCGTGACCGGCGCTGGCGAACAATTCCTTATGCGTTCGCAGCGAAAACAACAGGCCGAGCCCGTAAGCAACGATGAGCAGGACCGAAATGCCAAGGCTGAGCTTGTTGAGGGTGCCCCCGCCCTGCGGCAGGTGGTCGAGATCGGCGACCGCCGAGGGCGCAAGCAGGGCGACGGTCGCCATGAGCAGCAGGCCGGACGAAAGCCGCGCACCGGCGCGGTTGTATTGCTGCACGTGATAGCGCAGGCCGCCGAGCAGCAGGCAGGCGCCCAGCATGAACACCGCGTTGGTGACGATCGCACCCGCGATCGAGGCCTTCACCAGCATGTACTGGCCGGCCCGCAGGGCCGTAATGGCGATGATCAGTTCGGTCAGATTGCCGAGGGTAGCATTGAGCAATCCGCCCACGGCATCGCCGGTCTTGGCGGCGACCGCCTCGGTGGCGTGGCTGAGTAGCGCCGCCAGCGGGACGATGGCCAGCACCGCGAGCACGAACAGCAGCGTGTGGGAATGCGGCACCACCGCCTCGGCTACCAGCACGATGGGCACGAAGGCCAGCATCCAGAGCAATGGGGTATTGCGGATTTCCCTGAGCAGAGTCTGCATGTGGCCCCTTCCAACGATGCGCTGATGGAAAGGTCGGGCGGCCGCACAGGTCGAGTGTTGATCTGTCTCAACGTCGGCGTGGTGGAGACGGCGCGCGCAGGCGCGCATGCGGCCTACTGCCGGCCGATCGCCGGCACGTTGGAATCCTGCCAGTGTTTTGCCCGACGTGTCAATTTGATTGCGACCGTGCCCGACGTTGCGACCCGGCGGGAAAATGCTTGATCGATCAAAGGGCCTCCTACTGTGCATGGGGTTGTTTTTCGATTTTTGTTATGGCCTCGCCCTGCAATCGCAGCGCCGCAGCATCGCCTGACCTTCGCGCATACACAGCATGCAAGCGTGCGCCTGTGGAAGCCGGCGCCGCCGTAGTACATGCCGAACGTCCCGCCGCCGGAGCAGCGCGCCAACGAAAATGACAATCACGTTACCTGCCGCCGCGCGCGAGCCCAATCCTCCCAGCGCCGATGGCCTCCCGGCCCCGCAGCGGCGCTGGGCGATCGCCGCGATCTTCACTGCGCTGGCGATGGCCTCGCTCGACACCGCGATCGCCAACATCGCCCTGCCCGCGATTGCCGCCGACCTGCACGTCACGCCGGAGCAGTCGGTCTGGGTAGTCAACGTCTACCAGATCGCGTTGGTGGCGACGCTGCTGCCGCTCGGGGCGCTCGGCGAGATCGTCGGGCACCAGCGCATCTATCTCGGCGGCCTCATCCTGTTCACCATCGCCTCGCTGTTCTGCGCGGTGGCATGGTCGCTGGACAGCCTGCTCGTCGCGCGCACCCTGCAGGGCTTGGGGGCGAGCGGCATCATGAGCGTCAACACGGCGCTGGTACGCTTCGTCTATCCCGGAAGGATGCAGGGCCGCGGCTTCGGCCACAATGCGCTGGTGGTCGCGACCGCCTTCACCTTCGGGCCCTCGATCGCCTCGGCGATCCTGGCGCTGGGCCCGTGGCCGTGGCTGTTCGCCGTCAACATCCCGTTCGGCCTGGTCGCGATCGGCATCGGCTTTGCGATGCTGCCGAAGACGCCGCGCGCGGATCACGGTTTTGACTTTCTCGGCGCGATTCTCGCCTCGGTCTGCCTCGGCCTGTTCATCACCGGCATCGGCAGCGCCGCGCATAATCTGTCGCCGGTGGTCGTGGGCATCGAGCTGGTCACGGCACTCGTGCTCGGAATCATCCTGACGCGCCGCCATGCCGACCATCCCGCGCCGATGCTGCCGATCGATCTGTTCAGCCGGCCGATGTTCGCGCTGTCGGCGGCGACGGCGGTGTGCTCCTTCGCGGTGCAGGGTCTCGCCTTCGTCTCGCTTCCGTTCTATTTCGAGGACGTGCTCGGCCGCTCCCAGGTCGAGACCGGCTTCTTCATGACGCCGTGGCCGCTGGTGGTCGCCATCATGGCGCCGATCGCCGGACGTCTGTCCGATCGCCACGCAGTCGGCCTGCTCGGCGGCATCGGGCTCGTGCTGCTCGGTCTCGGCATGGCGCTGCTCGCGACGCTGCCGGCCAATCCCGCCATCCTCGACATCATCTGGCGAATGATGATCTGCGGCATGGGATTCGGCTTCTTCCAGGCGCCGAACATGAAGGCGGTGATGGGAAGCGCGCCGCCCCATCGCAGCGGCAGCGCCTCCGGCATCGTCGCCACCGCGCGATTGACCGGTCAGACCACGGGCGCCGCGCTCGCGGCGGCCTGTTTCGCGCTCGCGGGCCACGAGGGCGCGACATTGGCGCTGGCCCTCGGAGCCGGCTTTGCCGCGCTCGGCAGCGTGATGAGCTTTTTGCGGCTGGCGGTGAAGTAAGCTCTCGAGCCAGGTATCAAGCCGCCGTCACATCGACCGTCACCGGCGCGGTTTCGTCGTCCAGCGCCGCCAGGCGCTCATCGATGGCAGCGATGACCTTGCGCGAGAACGGTCCGAGATGGGCGTAGGCGGCGATCATCTGCACGGCAATGCGCGCGGATGTCGTGTCGCGCTTGGCGCAGTTCATGAAGGTCTGCCACAGCGGTGCACGCGCCTCGGGCAGGGCGGTGACCACCTTGTGCACCGTCTCCATCGCACCGATCTTGGCGCGGATATCGCCTTCGGCGAGCTCGTGACGCTGCCTGGACCGGTCGAGCAGCGTCATCAGGCGATCGACCCGTCCTGCATAGGCCACCGGGCTGTAGACGTGCTCCAGCACCCGCTTGTAGTCCGTCAGGATGTCGCGCAGTGGGCGCACTGGATCGAAGTTGATCCCGGCCGTGCACTGGTCCGCGCCGATTGTCGGCGCCACATCGTGGCCCGGATGCAGCCGGCCTTCGCGCTCCAGGCGGCGCGTCAGCTGCGTGTTCGGCAGGGCATAGAGCAGTCCGACCATGCTGACGGGGATCGCCGCCTCTTCGATGAAGTCGATCATGGCGTCCGCCATCGAGACTTTCTCATTGTCGAATCCGACGATGAAGCCCGCGGTGACGAGCATGCCGGCGGCGTAGATCTTGTGGATGCTCTCGGCAATGTTGCGCCGCGTGTTCTGCTTCTTGCGCATCGCGATCAGCGTCGCCGGATCCGGACTCTCGATGCCGACGAAGATTGCGAAGAAATTCGCCGCCCCCATCAACTCCAATAGTTCGGGATCATCGGCCAGATTGACCGAGGCTTCGGTCGATAATTCGAACGGATAGCCGTGGGTGCGCTGCCATTCGGCAAGCTTGGGCAGGAATTGCCGCAACGACTTCTTGTTGCCGATGAAATTGTCGTCGACGAAGTCGAGATGGCCGCGATAGCCCATCTTGTAAAGCGTCTCGAGCTCCACGAACATCTGCTCGACCGTCTTGGTGCGCGGAACGCGTCCGTACAATTCGATGATGTCGCAGAACTCGCAGGTGAACGGGCATCCGCGGGAATATTGCACGCCGAGATAGAGGTAGTCCTCGAACTTGAGCAGGTCGAAGCGCGGCACCGGCGTCTTGGTGACGTCGGCCTGGAACTTCGGCGCGGTGAAGGTGCCGGAGCGTGCCCCGCCCTCCCAGGCCGCGATGAAGTCGTCGATGACACTCTCGGCCTCGCCGAGCACCCGGAAGTCGGCCCGCTCATAGAGGTGGGGGCTGGAGGTGGGATCGGGACCGCCGACGACCACCGGCTTGCCGGCCGCGCGGCAGAGCTCGATCAGACGCAGCGTATCGGCTTGCTGCGGCATCATTCCGCCGGTGAAGACGACGTCGGCCCAGGCGATATCTTCGTCGCCGAAGGAGGCCGTGTTGCAGTCGATCAACCGGACCGTCCAGCTCTCGGGCAGCATGGCGGCAACGGTGATCAGGCCCAAAGGGGCCGCAGGGCGCTTCACGCCCAACACTTTGCAGGATTCACCGAAGGTCCAGAAGGACTCTGCTGAGAACAGCGGATAGAGCATCAGCACGTTGCAGGGGGTCGGCACCTTCATGGAACTCCTTGTGGCGTCAGCCCTAGTGTACCAAAGCGCCCAGATCTTGCACCCCGGCAAAAGGGACAAACTGTCGCCTGTCGGAACCGTCGCGCCAAGCCGCATGATCGGCGTTCAGGGAGGGGTGTCGCCGCCAGCCGCAATTTCCGGCAGCATGTGACGCCATTCGATCCAATCCTCTCGCGGCCGCGACAATCTTCGCCGACCAACCCTCGGACTGTTGATTTGAACGGTTCCAGTTGGCCGGACAAAGTGCGCCCTGAGTTCAATCGGTGGATTGGGCCAATAAGGGGACTTGCGATGGCAAATCTAACAATCAACGGAAAAACCTTCACCCTCGACGTCGAGCCGGATACGCCGCTGCTCTGGGCGATTCGCGAGAATGCCGGCCTGACCGGCACTAAATATGGCTGCGGCATCGCACAATGCGGCGCCTGCACTGTTCACATCGACGGCGTGGCAATGCGTTCCTGCGGCATATCGGTCAGCGAGGCCGCGGGCAAGAAGATCACCACGATCGAAGGGCTCGCCTCGGGCGATTCCCTGCACAAGGTGCAGGAAGCCTGGATCGCCCAGGACGTGCCGCAATGCGGTTATTGCCAAAGCGGCATGATCATGGCGGTGGCAGCGCTGCTGAGCGAAAAGCCGAAGCCGACCGATGCCGACATCGACGAGGCCATCACCAATATCTGCCGCTGCGGCACCTTCGCGCAGGTGCGCGAAGCGATCCACACGATCGCAAGCGCGTAAGGAAATCCCACATGAACAAGCATGTTTCGCCGCGGCTCAACCGCCGCGCCTTCGTCATCGGCACGGCCGCAGTCGGCGCCGGCCTGGCCATCGGCCTCGACATTCCCTTCGGCGGCCCCGCCGTGGTCCGCGCCGCCGACGGCTCGCCCGAGATCGGGGCCTGGGTCGTGGTCAGGCCCGATGACACCGTCGTGATTCGCATCGCCCGCTCCGAAATGGGCCAGGGCTCACTGACAGGCCTCGCCCAACTCGTCGCCGAGGAACTCGAATGCGACTGGACCAAGGTCACGACTGAATATCCGACGCCCGGCCAGAGCGTCGCGCGCAAGCGCGTTTGGGGCGATTTCTCGACCGGCGGCAGCCGTGGCATCCGCTCCTCGCAGGACTATGTCCGCAAGGGTGGCGCCACCGCACGCGTGATGCTGATCCAGGCCGCCGCCGACGCATGGAAGGTGCCGGTCTCCGAATGCAAGGCTGCCAACAGCGTCATCACCCATACGCCATCGGGCAGGACCACGACTTACGGCAAGGTCGCCGAGGCTGCGGCGAAGCTGACGCCGCCGGCCGAGGTCAAGCTGAAGGATCCGAAGGACTGGCAGCTGATCGGCAAGGGCGTGAAGCGGCTCGACACCGTCGACAAGACCACCGGCGCCATGATCTACGGCGCCGACGTCAAGCTACCGGGCATGCTGAATGCCGCGATCAAGGACTGCCCCGTCTTCGGCGGCAAGCTGAAGAGCTTCGACGAAGCCAAGATCGCAAGCATGAAAGGCGTCAAGAAGGTCGTCAAGGTCGGCGATACCGCCGTCGCGGTCGTTGCCGACACCTGGTGGCACGCCAAGACCGCGTTGGAGGCGCTGCCGATCGTCTGGGACGAAGGCGACAACGCCAAGGTTTCCAGCGAGTCGATTGCGAAGTGGCTGGCCGAAGGCCTCGATGACAAGCAGCCGGCCTATGTCGGCAACAAGAACGGTGATGCCAAGGCGGCAATTGCCGGTGCCGCCAAGAAGGTCGAGGCCGTCTATTCCTATCCCTACCAGAACCACGCCACCATGGAGCCGATGAACGCCACCGCGCTCTACACCGCGGACAGATGCGAGGTCTGGTGCGGCACGCAGAATGGTGAGGCGGCGTTTGCCGCGGTGCTGGAGGCATCCGGCCTGCCGGCTGAGAAGTGCGACGTGCACAAGGTGATGCTCGGCGGCGGCTTCGGCCGGCGCGGCCAGACCGACTATGTCCGTCAGGCGGTCCTGATCGCCAAAGAGATGCCGGGCACGCCGGTCAAGCTGTTGTGGTCGCGCGAAGAGGATATGGCGCATGGCCGTTATCACCCGATCACCCAGTGCAAGATGACCGGCGCGTTCGACGCCAACAACAACCTGGTCGCGCTGCACTACCGGCTGTCCGGGCAGTCCATCCTGTTCTCGCTTCGCCCCGAAGCGTTGCAGAACGGAATGGATCCGGCGGCGTTCCAGGGCGTCGCCCAATCCGGCGAGGCCGCGTTCGGCTATTCGGTGCCGAACCTGTTAGTCGAGCACGCGATGCGCAACCCGCACGTTCCTCCGGGCTTCTGGCGCGGCGTCAACGTCAATCACAACGCGATCTACATGGAATGCTTCATGGACGAGCTGGCCCAGGCCGCAGGCCAGGACCCGCTCGAATTCCGCCGCAAGCTGATGGGCAATCATCCCAAGCATCTGGCGGTGCTCAATGCGGTCGCCGAGAAGATCGGCTGGACCACGCCAGCACCGCAGGGCATCTACCGTGGCATTGCCCAGGTCATGGGCTATGGCAGTTATGTCGCCGGCGCCGCCGAAATCTCGGTGACGGACGGCAGCAAGATCAAGGTGCATCGCATCGTCGCCTCCACCGACCCCGGCTACATCGTCAATCCGGCGCAGGTCGAGCGGCAGATCGCGGGCTCCTTCGTCTATGGCCTCTCTGCGCTGTTCTATGGCGGCTGCACCGTCAAGGACGGCAAGATCGAGCAGACCAACTTCGACACCTACAACTCGATGCGCATCAACGAGATGCCGAAGGTGGAATCGGTGATGGTGCCGAGCGGCGGGTTCTGGGGCGGCGTCGGCGAGCCGACCATCGGCGTTGCCGCGCCGGCCGTGCTCAACGCCTACTTCGCCGCGACTGGCAAGCGCGTCCGTTCGGTGCCGCTGCGCGACCAGAACATCACCTTTGCGTAAATGAGCGCTGCGGCTGCCAAGACGGCAGCCGCAGCATTTTTCCGGACAAGACTCATGAATGTGCCGGTGACACGACGGAATGCCGTCCTCGGCATTACCGGCGCGGCCACATCGCTCGTCGTACCGTCGTTCCTGCACGCGCAATCGGCGGGCCGCATCGTCGTGGTCGGCGGCGGCTTCGGCGGCGCCGCCTGCGCACGGGCGCTCAAACGCGCCGATGCGAGATTGCAGATCACGTTGATAGAGCCGAACAAGACCTTCATCTCCTGCCCGCTCAGCAACGCCGTGATTGCAGGCCTGCGGGAGATGGAGGCGCAGCATTTCGGCTATGACAAGCTTGCCGCCGACGGAATCGCCGTCGTCGCACAGGCTGCAACGGGCATCGACACGCAAAAGCGTAGCGTGACGACGGCCGATGGATCTGCGTTTGGCTATGACCGTCTCGTGCTATCGCCCGGCATCGACTTCCATCTCGAAGCCCTGCCCGGCTATGACGACGCCGCATCGGAAAGGATGCCGCACGCCTGGAAGGCCGGCGCACAGACCCTTTTGCTGCGCAGGCAATTGGAGGCGATGGCCGACGGCGGCACGGTCGCCATTGCAATCCCGGCCAATCCCTCGCGCTGCCCGCCTGCGCCTTACGAACGCGCCAGCCTGATCGCGCATTACCTGAAGACGAACAAGCCGCGCTCGAAAGTGCTGATCCTCGACGCCAAGGACAGTTTCTCCCAGCAGCGGCTGTTCGAAACGGCCTGGAAGGAGCTTTATGGCGACATGATCGAGCGCATTGCGCTGTCGCAAGGCGGCCGCATGACTTCGGTTGATCCGGCGACCATGACCATCGTCACCGAGTTCGGCAACTACACGCCCGACGTCGCCAATGTCATCCCGCCGCAACGTGCGGGACGCATCGCCGAGATCGCGGGTGCTAACGATGCGACCGGCTGGTGCCCGATCGATCCCGTGTCCTTTGAATCAAAGCTCGCCCGGAACGTCCACATCGTCGGCGATGCATGCCTCGGCGGTGGCATTCCCAAATCGGCGTCGGCCGCAAGCGGACAAGGCAAGGCCTGCGCCGCCGCGATCGTCGCTTTGCTCGCGGGCCGAGCGCCGGAGGCACCACGGCTCACGGGCGTCTGCTACAACACCGTCGCCCCCGGTTACGGTTTTTCACTCGCCGGCAACTACCAGCCAAAGGGCGACATCTTCGCCGAGGTCGAGGGCGGCGCGACCAGCCCGGTCGATGCACCGCGCGAACTGCGGGCACGCGAGGCCGCGGAGACGGAGCGCTGGTTCGAAACCATCACGGCGGACACCTTTGGCTAGAGCAATGATGGGATCAGGCTGTCGCCATGCACGCAGTGCGCTCCCTTCCCCGCCTGCGGGGGAGGGTTTGGAAGAGGGTGTCACCACTCGCGAGAACCTCCCAGAGCAAAGAGCCCTCACCCGCGTCTTCGGCGCGGCCTCTCCCGCAAGCGGGAGAGGTAAGAGGAGCCCGCGGCTCGATCTCTCGTCTCACGCCCCTGTCGCTGCGCTGTTGGCCCTCAGTCTTGCACTTGCCACGAGCGCGACGGCGGACACGCTTGCGCCCTACAAAATCGTCGGCGACGGCATTCCGGCCTCGCTCACCGGCTCGCCCGGTGATGCCGCCCGCGGGCGCGCACTGGTACTCGCGCGCACGACGACCTGCATCCTCTGTCATTCCGGGCCGTTTCCGGAGACGCGGTTCCAGGGAGACCTCGCGCCCGACCTCGCCGGCGCCGGGAACCGATGGACAGTGAGCCAGTTGCGGCTTCGACTGGTCGATGCGTCGCGTTTCAACGCACAGACCATCATGCCGTCCTATTATCGCAACGACGGCCTCGCGCGAGTCGGACGAAATTTCGCCGGCAAGCCGATCTTGTCGGCCACGGAGATCGAGGACATCGTGGCTTTTCTTGCAACGCTTCGGGACTAATTCATGCCAACCACGCGACGACAATTCCTGAACCTCGCCGGAGGCGTGACGGTCGCCGGGACCATCCCGATCGCGACGCTGCGACCGCTCGACGCCACGCCGGCCATGCTCACCACCGCGATCCGCAATGTCGTCGGCGAAGCGCAATTGCGCACCGGCAAGGTCAAGCTCGACATTCCGCCGCTGGTCGAAAACGGCAACACCGTGCCGATGACGGTCAGCGTCGCAAGCCCCATGACCGCGGATGACCACGTCAAGAGCATCCACGTTTTCAACGAGAAGAACCCGCAGCCGAACATCGGCAATTTCTATTTCGGTCCCTTCGCCGGCCGTCCCCAGGTCTCGACCCGAATCCGGCTCGCCGACACCCAGAAGGTGGTCGCGATCGCCCGCCTCTCCGACGACACTTTCTGGCAGGTTGCCGCAGAGGTCGTCGTGACGCTGGCCGCCTGCACCGAGGAGATGAACTGATGCCCGCGCTCATCAACGTTCCCGCAAAGGCCAAACGCGGCGACGTCATCGAGATCCGCACGCTGACCTCGCACATCATGGAGACCGGCTTCCGCCACACCGTGGACGGCAAGCTCGTGCCGCGCGACATCATCACGAGCTTTACCTGCCGCTACAACGGCGCCGAGGTTTTTCGCGCCGATCTGTTTCCGGCAATCGCGGCCAATCCTTATTTGTCGTTCTTCACGACCGCCAGGGAGAGCGGCAAGTTCGAATTCGAATGGATCGGCGACAACGGCTTTTCGTCCACCGCGTCGGCATCGATCATTGTCGAATGAGCGTTTGGCGCGCGATAGCAGCGGCAGCGTTGTTCTCCGCGGCGCCTGGCCTGCTCGCCGGTGAACTCCCGCCCGAGGCGCGCCGGTCCGGTTATTCGTTCATGGGGCTAGAGACGCGCGCCATGCAGGATGACGACACGGCCAATCCGGGCATGCTGTTCGTGCTCGACGGCGAGGCGCTGTGGGGAAAGAAGACCGGCAATGCCGAGAAGGCCTGCGCGGATTGCCATGGCGATGCGCGCAGCAGCATGAAGGGCGTCGCCGCGCGCTACCCCGCCATCGACAAGGCGCTGGCGCGCCCGGTCACGCTCGACCAGCGCGTCAATCTGTGCCGCACCAATCACCAGCAGGCTACGCCTCTGCCTTACGAAAGCCGGGACCTCCTGGCGCTGTCCGCTTTCGTCGCCCATCAATCGCGCGGCGCTCCGATCACTCCCGGCGATGATCCGGACCTCAAGCCCTACGTGGACCAGGGCCGTGACCTCTTCATGCAGCGCGAGGGGCAGCTCAACCTCGCCTGCACCAATTGCCACGACGACAATTTCGACAAGCGCCTCGCGGGCGCGCCGATCACGCAAGGACAGCCGACCGGCTATCCGATTTACCGGCTGGAATGGCAGACGCTGGGATCGCTGGAGCGGCGCTTACGCAGTTGCATGAGCGGCGTGCGCGCCCAGGCCTATGATTACGGCTCGCCCGAGCTGGTTGCGCTCGAGCTCTATCTGATGTCGCGGGCGCATGGCCTGCCGATGGAGACGCCGGCGGTGCGGCCCTGAACGAGAACGGCTGGGATCACCCAGCCGTTCCGCAAGGAGCTTGACCTCGTTGACTACTCCGCCGGCGCGGCCGACATCTCCGTATGCGCGGCATAGTGTTCGCTGGCGCCGAGCTTGCTGGCCGCGAAAAGTCCGGCAGCCATCACGGCATAGGCCAGCGCGACAGCGGGCGTCACGCCAAATCCGCCGCCGATGCCGACGGCCTCGCCGTGCATGAAGCCGAAATAGGTCAGGACCGCACCGACCAACGCGAAGGCCGATGCCTTCTCGAAGTCACGCTCGATGATGAAGACACCGATCGCTCCCAGGATGAGGCCACCGAGGATGGAGCCGCCGCCCATCACCTCCAACCCGTGGTAGAACACACCCTGCTGCGGCAGCGCCGCGATCGCGGCGGCCTTGACCGCGTCCGCCTTGTCGGCAGCGAGCCCTCCGACAGTTGTCGCCGCCATCATGGTCGAGCCCAGCATGGTGTCGATCTGCAGCTTGGCCCAGGCGGCGAGATGCGGCGTCAGCGCCAGCACAACCGCGGGCGCGTGCTTGACCGGCGTGGTCTGGAACGCCTGCGCGCCGATCAGCATGCCGATATAGAGCAGGATCGGCGAAATCGCGACGACAGGCACCAGCGCCAGCAGCACCGAGATGATGCCGAACCAGGACAGCAGGACGACCATGACCCCGGTCGCGGCCGAATAGCCGATCCGACCGCCCATGGCCTTCCAGCCGGGATGGCCGATATAAACCGCGTTGATGAAGGGATTGCCCATCAGGCAGCCGATCAGGCTAACGACACCGTCGGCCGTGAGCACCCGCGTGGTCGGATATTCGTCGCCGGCGGCTTCCGCGCTCTCGACATTGTCCATGGCCTCGACGAGGTCGTAGATGCCGAACGGAATGGCGGTGACGAGAATGATGCCGAGGAATTCGAAGCCGGAGAAGACGTAGCCCAAGGCGGGAATCGGCACCGAGAAGCCGAAGTTTGCGAAGGCGTCACCAACGCCCTTGATGCTCAGCCCGCCGAGACCGAGGCCGAACAGGTTCGAGCCCCAGGCGATGACCATGCCGACGGCGATCGCAACGAGGCCGGCCGGAATGCCGCGCCAATACTTCACGCCACCGAACCAGCTCACCAGGATAATGGCGAAGCAGACGAGACCGATCTGCGGCGTCATGTACATCTCCAGCGCCGGCCGCATCGAGATGAAGGTGACGGAGACGCCGGCGAGCGTGCCGAGCAGCGCCGCCCGCGGCGTGATCTTGCGGATGAACGGCGCGATGAAGCCGCCGATCATGAGAATGAAGCTCTGGAAGAACACCCAGACCAAGCCGGCCGACCAACCCTTGAGGGGGTCACCGGTCTTGATCGTGATCGGCAGCATGATCACGAAGGTGACGATGAACATGTGCGGCACGCTGACGCCTGACGGCAACGCGCAAACGTCGCTGCGGCCGGTCTTCTGCGCCAGACGATAGGCGAGGTACGCATAGTAGAAGGTGGAGAGACACATCATCAGCCCAAGCGCGGGCAGGATGCGACCGAACACAAGGCTGTCCGGCATCTTCAAGACGAAGCGCAGCAAGCCCGTGAGCACCAGCATGTTGACGAGAATGTTGGTGCCGAAGCCGAAAAACGCATTCCAGTCGCCCGAGGTCCATAGTGCCGGCTTGAACCCGGACCGATCGATTTCAGATTTGCCGGCCATCCCCGTCAATGCGCTCATGATACTGCCCCTATGTTGTCGAAATCCTCATTGCTTCCAACACTGCGGCGGAGTCCGTAACCCAGCCGAAGATGCCGCCCTGGGCCTTGATCATCTTCAGGCCCATCTCGTGAAACTCGGGAAAGTAGGACGCGCAACCGTCCGACATGACGACGCAGCGATAGCCGCGGTCGTTGGCCTCGCGCACCGTGGTGTTGACGCACACTTCGGTGGTGACGCCGCACACCAGCAGGTTCTCGATGCCGTATTTCTCCAGCACGTCAGTTAGCTCGGTGGCGTAGAACGCGCCCTTGCCGGGCTTGTCGATCACGATTTCGCTGTCGAGCGGATAGAGCTCGGGAATGATGTCGTGACCGGCCTCGCCGCGAATGAGAATGCGGCCCATCGGGCCGGGATCGCCGATACGCAAGGACGGCGCGCCGCGCTCGACTTTCGCCGACGGCGCATCGGAGAGATCGGGCAGATGGCCCTCGCGGGTGTGGATCACCAGCATGCCGGTGTCGCGCGCCGCCTGCAGCACGGCACCGATCGGCTTCACCGCGCGCGCAAGCTGGCTGACATCGTTGCCGAGAGTCTCGCCGAACCCCCCGGGCTCCATGAAGTCGCGCTGCATGTCGATGATCAGGAGCGCGGTGGCGGGCCAGTCGAGCGTGATCGGCTCAGGCTCGGCGCTGATGACACCCAATGTCGGCTTGCTCGAACTCAGCATGACGCCCGCCCCTCGCGAGAACTGCGCCGGGAGTTCTGCAAGCGGCGTGCCATTGTGTACAATTGCGGTGGAGCGTGGGCGGCGAGAGAATTCGCTGCATGCTCAGAAACTTACGCCGGCGACCGATACCTGCTTATTCCCTGTGCGACGGCTTTGCGACGTGCATCTGCTCAAAGGATGAGCGGCAATCCGCGGTCATTCCGGGGCGACGCTTGAGCGTCGAACCCGGAAATCCATCCGGCCGCAGAACGTGAGGCGAAATGGATTCCGGCCTCGCGCTACGCGCCCCGAAATGACCGCAGAGTGTGATGCTACCGCCCCGCCCCATACAGCTGCCGATACTCGTTCTCATACGGCGCGTAGGAATCCTTCAGCGTCGCCATGTTCAGCAGCATGGTCGCCACCAACGCGCCCGCCTTGTCGAACACGCGCGTCCTGGCCCAGGCGCTTTCGGTACGGCGGCTGCCGGAGAGCGCGACCACCTCGCGCTCGACCTCGTAGTCCTCGTCGACGAAGAGCGGCCCCTTCACCAGCCTGATTTCCTGATCGGCGAACAGGCCGACGGCCGGTCCCTTGGCCGGCAGCGGATCGTCCTTGGAGCGGTACTGGAACAGCACGCTCAGCATCTCCATCGGAATGATTGGCTTGCGCCACGGATTGTCGGCGCCGGAATAATATGGCGAGCCCTCGGTGATCACGGCGAGCTTCTGCCGGAGGGTGAATGGATAGAGATCGCCCATGTTCTGGTCGAAGGCCATGCGGACCGACTGCCGCCTTCCGGTGTGGGCCACCTTCACGTCGCGCAGGATCACGGGATCGGTGAGCGGCTTGAGCTCGGCAAGACGCGTCTCGAGCGCGGTCGCTGCGTGCGGCTCTCCGACCGAGGCGGTGCCGCGCAGCACCTCGGTGCCGTCGCGCTTGAGCATTTGGACCTGGCACTGGCTTGTGCCGGGTAGCGGCTTCGACAGGATCGCCTGCACCTCCTCGCCTTCGTAGCAGACGCTGCGGTAATGCGCGGAGAGACACCCCGTCTCGAACCAGTCGCGTCCCCAGAGCCGTTCGCCGAGCGGCGCGAACTGGCTGAAATGGGTCGGCCCCTCGATGGTGCCACCCTTGAAGCCAAGCTTCTGCGCGGTGGCGTCGTCATGGATGGAGGCGTGCGCGTCGTAGGTTTGCGCCTGAAGCATCTGGCGCGGCCCACGCCACGGCCCGATCAGGGCCTCGGCCGTCTCCGTGATCTCGGTGTCGAATGCGTTTGCCATCATGGTTCTCTCCACAGGCAGCCATGACTAGCAGGACCGCCACGGATGCGGCCAGCGATATTGACTTCGCTGGCGCATGCTTTTGACTGTCACAATTCGCGTCGCGCAGCCGCAATCCCTCCCGCAGCGCAAACCCCACGCTCGAACGTAAACCGAGGACTTCCGAAATGACGCTGTTGCAGGTCGAGCTGGACGATAAATACCGGCTCGAATCGAAGCGGATATTCCTGTCCGGCACCCAGGCCCTGGTCCGCCTGCCCATGTTGCAGCGCGAACGAGACCGGCTTCAGGGGCTCAACACCGGCGGCTTCATCTCGGGCTATCGCGGTTCCCCGCTTGGCATGTACGACCACGCGCTGTGGCGCGCGAAGTCGCACCTTCAGCAGCACGACATCGCCTTCGTCCCCGGACTGAACGAGGACCTTGCGGCGACCGCCGTCTGGGGCAGCCAGCAGGTCGGCCTGTTTCCCGGAGCCAAGGTCGATGGCGTGTTCGGCATCTGGTACGGCAAGGGGCCCGGCGTCGACCGTTCGGTCGATGCGCTCAAGCATGCCAATGCGGCCGGCACCTCCCTCAATGGCGGCGTGCTGGCGCTGGCCGGCGACGATCATGGCTGCCAGTCCTCGACGCTGGCTCATCAGAGCGAGCAGGTGTTCGCGGCGGCGCTGATTCCCGTGATCAATCCGGCGACGCTGCAGGACTATCTCGATCTCGGCCTCTACGGCTTCGCCCTATCACGTTTCTCCGGCTGCTGGGTCGGCTTCAAGGCGATCAGCGAGACCGTGGAAAGCTCGGCCTCGATCGACAGCGACCCAGAGCGTATCAAGATCGTGCTGCCCGACGATTTCGAGATGCCGCCCGGCGGCCTCAACATCCGCTGGCCGGATCCGCCGCTGGACGCGGAGAGGCGCCTGTTCGGCCCGAAGATGGCCGCAGTGCAGGCCTTCGCCCGCGCCAACCAGCTCGACCGCATCGTACTCGATTCAAAGCCGGCGAGGCTCGGCATCGTCGCAACCGGCAAGGCCTATCTCGACCTCCGCCAGGCGATCGCCGACTTAGGCATCACCGACAAGGACGCGCAGGATCTGGGCCTTCGCATCTACAAGATCGCGATGACCTGGCCGCTGGAGGAGAGCGGTGCGAAACGTTTCGCCGAAGGTCTTCAGGACGTGCTGGTGGTCGAGGAGAAGCGCGGCTTCATCGAAGACCAGTTGATGCGCATCCTCTACAATATCGATGCGTCAAGGCGCCCGACCGTCACCGGCAAGCGTGACGAGCGCGGCGCGCCGCTGCTGCCGAGCGAGGGGGAGCTGACGCCGACGATCGTTGCCTCCGCCCTCGTCGCACGACTGCGCAAGCTCGGTCATCACAGCCCGGTACTTGAGCAGCGGCTGGCGCGGCTCGAGGCTTTCGACAATCCCGTCACCACCAGCGCGCCGATCAAGCTCGCGCGCACGCCGTTCTTCTGCTCGGGCTGTCCGCACAACACGTCGACGCGCGTGCCGGAGGGCAGCCGCGCCATGGCCGGCATCGGCTGCCACGGCATGGCCCTGAGCATGCCCACCCGCCGCACCGATCTGATCTCGCATATGGGCGCCGAGGGCGCGAACTGGATCGGCCAGTCTCCCTTCACGACCGAGACCCACATCTTCCAGAATCTCGGCGACGGGACTTATACTCATTCCGGTCTCCTGGCACTGCGCGCCGCCTCCGCCGCCGGCATCAACATCACCTACAAGATCCTCTACAACGATGCCGTCGCGATGACCGGCGGCCAGCCGGCCGAAGGCGCCTTCAACGTCGCGCAGATCGCACATCAGGTCTGGGCCGAGGGCGTCAAGCGGCTCGCGATCGTCTCGGACGATCCGAGCAAATACCCCAAAGGCAACTACTTCCCGCAAGGCGCGACCATCCATCATCGCCGCGAACTCGATGCCGTGCAGCGCGAGCTGCGCGATATCAAGGGTCTCACGGCCATCATCTACGACCAGACCTGCGCCGCGGAAAAGCGCCGCCGCCGCAAGCGCGGGCTCTATCCCGATCCCGCCAAGCGCGCCTTCATCAACGAACTGGTCTGCGAAGGCTGCGGCGATTGCTCGCAGGCCTCCAATTGCGTCTCGGTGCAGCCGCTGGAGACCGAGTTCGGCCGCAAGCGCCAGATCGACCAGTCGAACTGCAACAAGGACTTTTCCTGCGTCGAGGGCTTCTGCCCGAGCTTCGTCACCGTGCATGGCGGCACGCTCAAACGCATGAAGACCTCAGGGGTCGATTCCGGCCAGCTATTCGCCGACCTGCCGCTGCCGCCGGCACGCGAGCTGGACGGCCCCTACAACATTCTCGTCACCGGCATCGGCGGTACCGGCGTCATCACCATCGGCGCGCTGCTCGGCATGGCCGCCCATGTCGACGGCCGCGGCTGCTCGGCGCTCGACTTCACCGGCCTGTCGCAGAAGAACGGCGCAGTGATGAGCCACGTCCGCATCGCGCCGAAGCCCGAGGACATCTCCGCGGTCCGCATCACCACCGGCGGCGCCGACGTCATCCTCGGCTGCGACATGATCGTCTCGGCCGGCCCCTCCGCACTCAGCCGCGCCGAGCGCGGCGTGACGAAGGCCTACGTCAACGCCGATTTGCAGCCGACCGCGAGCTTCGTGCAGAATCCCGATCTCGACTTCGAGATGGGCACGATGCAGACCGTGCTGCGCGACGCGGTCGGCAACCAGAACCTCGACATCATCGATGCGACGGGCATTGCTTCAGCGCTGATGGGCGATTCCATCGCGACCAATCCCTTCATGCTCGGCTTCGCCTTCCAGAAGGGCGCGATCCCGCTGTCGCTGGACGCCCTGCTCCGCGCCATCGAGATCAACGGCGCCGCGATCGAGATGAACAAGCTCGCCTTCACCTGGGGCCGTCTCGCCGCCCACGACATGTCGCGCGTGCGCAGCGTGCTCCAATTCAAGAGCCGGGCATCGGCACCGACGAAGTCGCTCGACGATATCATCGCGACCCGCGCCGAATTCCTGTCCGGCTATCAGGACAAGGCCTACGCCGACCGCTACCTCGCGGCCGTTGCCAAGGTGCGCAAGGCCGAGACATCGGCCTCGCCCGCGTCCACGGAGCTGACCGAGGCTATCGCGAAAAACCTGTTCAAGCTGATGTCCTACAAGGACGAATACGAGGTCGCCCGGCTTTATACCGAGGGCAGCTTTGCCAAGAAGGTGTCAGAAAAGTTCGACGGGGACTTCACGCTGAAGTACCATCTCGCTCCGCCGATCTTCGCGAAACGCGACAAGGCGACCGGACGTCTCCGGAAGCAGGAGTTCGGCGGCTGGATGATCCACGCCTTCCGCGTGCTGGCCCGGCTAAAATTTCTGCGTGGCGGCGCGTTCGATCCGTTCGGCCGCACAGAGGAGCGCCGGACCGAGCGCAAGCTGGTCGGCGACTATCTTGGGATGATCGACCAGCGGATCGTAGGGCTGCAAGCGGCGCAGATTCCGCTGCTGACGCGGCTGGCCCGCGTGCCCGAGACGATCCGCGGCTTCGGCCACGTCAAGGAAGCCAACATCAACCTGGCGGCGGCTGAGAAGGCGCGGCTGGAGGCCGAACTGGAGAACAGCCGCTTTGCGGCGGCGGCGGAATAGCAATTGAGATGAGAGCTCCCTCCACGCGTCATTGCGAGGAGCCCTTGCGACGAAGCAATCCAGAGTCCCTCCGCGGAGGCAGCCTGGATTGCTTCGCTGCGCTCGCAATGACGGAGATTGTGGATACGGCGGAGAAATCGCCTAAGCAGACGCCTTCGCGGCACTCGACGACGCTGCCACCGCCGCCCCCTCCGCCAGATGCCGGCCTGCGATATACCCGAACGTCAGCGCCGGACCGAGCATGATCCCCGGTCCCGGACAGTTTCCGTTCATGATCGAGCCCATGTCGTTGCCGCAGGCATAGAGGCCGGCAACCGGCGTGCCGTCCTCGCGCAGCACGCGGGCCAGCGCATCGACCTTCATGCCGATCGCGGTGCCGAGGTCCGCCGGATGGATACGCATCGCGAAGAACGGCGCGCGGGTGATCGGCGCGACGCAGGGGTTGGGCTTGTGCCTGATATCGCCGAGGTGGCGCTGGTAGACGGTGCTGCCGCGGCCGAATTCGCCGTCGCGGCCCTCCTTTGCATCGGCGTTGTAGCTCGCGATCGTCGCCGTGAGAGTGGACGGCTTGACGCCGATCCTGGTTGCGAGCTCTACGATATCAGGAGCCTCGATCAACTCGCCGCTCGCCACAAAACGCCGATAGCGGCGCGTGAACGGCTTGATGCGACCGAGGCCGTAAGCCCACAGGAACGCGCGGTCGCAGATCAGGTAGAACGGCAGGGTCGGCTCGCGATTGCCATCACGGAGCATGGCGAGAACGAATTCGTGGTACGACAGCGCCTCGTTGACGAAACGCCGGCCCGCGGCATTGACCGCGATCACGCCGGGCTTGGCGCGGTCGGTCGCCATATGCGGGTACACGCCGCGGCTGCCGTCGGCGCGGAGGAACAGCGAGGCCGGCGCCCAATAGGCCGGGCTGGTCGCGTCCGCGTTGAGGGCGGCGCCGACTGTGGCCGCAAGCCGAAGTCCGTCGCCCCTCGCTGATGAGTTCGTCGCCGAAACAAATCCGGCTGCCGCCGGGAAGAAACGCTTGCGCAACACGGCGTCGTGCGAGAAGCCGCCGGTCGCGAGAACCACCCCGCGACGCGCTGCAATCGGGCGGTCGCGGGAGCCATGACAGATCACCACCCCCGCGACACGATCGCCCTGCATCGACAGGTCTTCCACGTCGGCGCCGAAGAGAATCTCAACCCGCCGCGCCAGCAGCGACGCGTACAGCCGCCCAGCAAGCGCATTGCCGAGATGCAGCGTCGTGCCGCGCTGGCTGCGCAGCCGCTGCAACGCATATTCGGAAACCAGCCGTGCCGCGCGCAGGGTCGGACGCAGCGATCTTCCAGCCTTCCGCAGGTGTGGAATGTCGATCGGGTTGACCATCATCCCGCCCAACAATGTGAACTCCGGCAGCGGTGGCCGCAATCGCGCAAAAGCCTTGCCGAGCCGCGCACCATCGAACGCGATCGGCTCAAGCACGCGGCCGCCCGCGGTCGCTCCCAGCCGTTCCGGATAATAGTCCGGACAGGCCTTCACCGGCTGGAGCCGCAATTCGGTGTTGGCTTCGAGCCAGGCGACCGCCTCCGGCCCGCGCGTGAGGAAGGCGGCGCGCAGGCCGGCATTGGCGGGCTCTGGCACCGTGCTCGACAAATATTGAACGGCATCAGCGACGCTGTCGGAGAGCCCTGCCTCCTTCATCTTGGCATTGGCGGGGATCCAGACCATCCCGCCGGACCAGGCGGTGGTGCCGCCGACGAACGCGGTCTTCTCGATCACCAGCACGCGCAGGCCTTCGGCAGCGGCCACGGCCGCCGCCGTCATGCCACCGGCACCGGCGCCGATGACAATGACGTCGTAGGTCTCATGCGCCGGCATCATGCGGCAAGGCTCGACAGGCGAGGCATGACACCGTCATACCCTGCCGCGACCGTGGAACGCTCTATTTTTTGCACATGATCTTAACGGAAAACCGTTTCGGACTTTTCCGGATCATGTGCTGCGTCGCGGCTTGCGCTCGATCGGGTCGATCTCGATCGCCCGCAGTCGGCCGAGCCGCAGCACGTCCATGGCAAGCCGCCGGCCGATCCGGTCGCGTTCGAGCACACGGATCAGATCGTCGACGCCGTTGATCTCGACGCCGTCGAGCCTGATCACGACGTCGCCGGGCAACAGGCCGGCATTGGCCGCCGGACCGTCCGGCTCGATCTGCGCGAGCAGCGCGCCCATCTTGTTGTCGATGCCGGCCAGCACGGCATGCCGTCGCGGGATCGGTGCGGTCTGCCCGGCGACGCCGATATAGGCGCGGCGAACATAGCCGTGGCGGATGATCTCCGACAGCACGAATTGCGCGGTGTTGCTGGCGACTGCGAAGCAGATGCCTTGGGCGCCGTTGATGATGGCCGTGTTGATGCCGATCACCTCGGCATTCGAGGACAGCAGCGGGCCGCCGGAATTACCAGGGTTGAGCGCGGCATCGGTCTGGATCACGTCCTCGATGGTGCGACCACTGACCGAGCGGATCGAACGTCCGAGCGCCGAGACCACGCCAGCCGTGACGGTCGATTCGAAGCCGAGCGGGTTGCCGATCGCGATCACGAGCTGGCCGCGCCGCAAGGTCTTGGAGTTGCCGAGCGCGGCATAGGGCAAATGGCGCACGCCGTCAGCGCGCAGCAGCGCAAGATCGGTGTCAGGATCAACGCCGAGCACCTGCGCCTCGCCCACGTGGCCCTCGACGTCCCGCAGCCGGATCTCCCTGGAAGAGCCGACCACATGGCTGTTGGTGAGAACGAGTCCGTCCGGCGAGATCACGATGCCGGAGCCGAGCCCGCCGCGCTCGCGTCTATCAGGCACTTTCGGCCCGGTCTCCACCCGCACGACAGCAGGTCCGACGCGGTCGGTCACGTCGATCACGGCATTGGAATAGGCGTCCAGCAAGACCCGATCATCGGCCGGCACAGACGCTGTCGTTCGCGATGACGAAGCGTCATCGACGATATCTGAGGTGAAATCCAGCATGGCAAAAGTCCTTGGAGGCTCACACAGATGGTGGCCTGCTCCCTGCCGCGCAAGGTGCGCATCTTGCGCGCAGGGCTGGACTGCCCAGATGGCTAGGGCGCCCGCCTCAGCGAGCCGCCTCTTGCCTTGACCGGGTCGAGCAGGGACCAGTCTCCATCCGGGAGCACATGGCCCTTGGGGAACGGCGCGCGCAGCTCGATCCCGAGCGAACCCAGCACGCGGTCGTCGCGGTAGTAGCATTGCAGCACGACGCGCACGAGCGTCACCGCGGCGGCACCGCCACTCTTGCGGAACTCCTGGGCCACCGCATCGCGTCTCGTGGCATCGAGCTCGGCCAGCGGCGCGCCGGCGAGCCGCGCCAGATGATCCAGCGCCGCCGCCACCAATTTGGTGTCGCGGCCGAGCGTTGCGAGCATGTCGGCCTGGATCGCGGGATCGTCGGCTCCGGGCACCTTGTACTCGTCGCTGGCCGGAACGATCAACGCGGCTATGGTGCGCAGATCGTCGCGCTGCCTGCCTGTCAGTTGGTTGTCTGCGGACATCACAGCCTCAATCGAACAAATTGGCGAGGCGCTGCTTCATCTGATCGGCGATGTAGAGCGCGAGGGCCTGGATGGTCGAGGTCGGGTTGACCCCGCCCGAGGTGACAAAGATGCTGCCATCGACGATGAACAGATTCTTCACGTCGTGCGTGCGGCCCCATTCGTTGACGACGGAGCGTTCGGGGTCGGCGCCCATCCGCGCGGTGCCGAGCAGATGCCAGCCGCCCCAGGGGATCGGCGAGTTGACGCAGATGTCGGTCGCACCTGCGGTCTCGAGAATCTCTCGGCCGCGCGCGAGCGCATAATCCATCATCCTTTGACTGTTCTCGCTGATCGTGTAGTCGATCTTCGGCGCGGGAATGCCGTGGCTGTCCTTCAGCACCGGATCGAGCGTGACGCGATTGTGCTCCTCCGGCAGGTCCTCGCAGATCGCGGAGAATCCCAAGCGATGACCGTTGAGCTTGCGGAAGACGCGGTGATGATCTTCGCCCCATGGCAGAATGCCCTTCTGCTCGCTGACGACGGCCTCGAACACCGGCCCGGCCCCGCGCACGAACTGGACGCCGAAGCCCCGGACGAAGCCGCGCGAGAGATCCGTGTCATACCATTCCTTGCTCCACAGGCAGGTCGGCGGCGCGCGGTTGCTGTCGGTCGGCTCCTTCACATAGCCGTAGATCTGCGCATAAGGGTGGAACATCAGGTTCTTGCCGACGAGTCCGGACGAATTTGCCAGCCCGTTCGGAAAGCGGCCTGAGGCCGAGTTCAAGAGCAGCCGCGGCGTGCCGACGCCGTTGCAGGCGATGATGACGACATGCGCGGGCTGGAACTGCTCGACGCCGTCCTTGTCGTAATAGACCACGCCCGAAGCCATGCCGTTCTCGTCGGTGGTGATCTCGCGCACCCGGCAATGTGTGCGCAGCTCGACGCCCGCGCGGATCGCATGCGGCCAATAGGTAATGTCAGTGGACGACTTTGCCCCTTGCGCGCAGGCCGGCGTGCAATGGCCGAGATTGATACAGCGCGCGCGGCCCTCATAGTCCATCGTCGCGACCGTGGTGTCGGACGGCCACCAGTGCCAGCCGAGCTTGTTCATGGCCTTGCCGATGATGGCGCCGGACAGTCCGAGCGGCTGCTGCGGCATCGGCGGATGCGTCAGCGGCGAGAGCGGATCGCCTGACAGGCCGGATGTGCCCATCATGCGGTCGTTCTCTTCGAAAAACGGGGTCAGCGCGTCATAGTCGATCGGCCAGTCGTCGGCGACGCCGTCGAGCGTCTTCACCTTGAAGTCGGAGGGATGCAGCCGCGGCCAGTGCGCGGTGCACATCACCGTGGAGCCGCCGACCGCATTGTAGTTGACGACCTTGATCGGCGAATTGTCGTCGTTAACGGGATAGTCCTCGGGCCGGCCACGCACGTTGGGGCTGGACGACCATTCGCCGTAGAATTTCGCCTCCCAGTCGCGGCCCGTGCTGGGATATTCCGCCGGGTTCATCCAGCCGCCCTGCTCCAGGCAGAGGATGTGCATCTTGGTCTCGGCCAGCGACCACGCTACCGCAGCGCCCGAAGCGCCGGCGCCGATGATCAGGACGTCCACGGGGTCTTTCATCGAAACCTTTTCCTCCCGCCCTCGCCGCTTTCCGGGCGATTCGGCCTGCAGGGTTCGCAAGGCCTGCGAACGATAGGATCAGAGCGGGCGGGGAGTAAAGCCGCGAGGCCGGAATGTCGCACTTCGCGGGGTGCAGACCATTGGTATCGCCACGTCCGAATGCTAGGAACAGGCGCCGAGCCATCCATAGCGAGACCGTATGTCCTTCCGAAATGTCTTTGCCGCAGCCCGCGCTTTTGCGCTCGTTGGGTTTTTCGTCTTGTCCGGATTCCTGGCCTCCTCCGAGCCGGCTTCCGCGCTGACTGGGGCCGCGACGGCCCGCGACGGCAACTCCATCCAGCTTGGCGACGCCACCTATCGGCTCGACGGCGTCGACGCGCCCGAGCTGGATCAGGTCTGTATCGACGATCACGCCGATCCCTGGACCTGCGGCATCGAGGCCCGCGACCAGTTGACCAAGCTGATCGGCAAGCGGACGGTGCGCTGTGACGATGTCGGGCCGGAGAAGAGTTTTGGCAAGCGGCACCGGGCGATCTGCACGGCCGAGGGCGACAAATCGACTTTGAACGAACAGCTGATCAAGCTCGGCTTTGCCGTCGCGCGGGAGCCGATCAAGGCGAACGTCAAGCCGGTTGCGGCCGAAGCCAAGACAGCCGCCGTCGGGATCTGGAAGGGTTGCTTTGTTGCGCCGCAAGACTTCCGCGCCGGCAAGAAGGACGGCGCGCTGCTGGGCGCTGCCTGCCGCCAAGACCGAGACAAGGAAATCCGCGCCGTGCTGTTCCCTGAGGAACTGACGATGCCGCCGAGCTGCAGCATCAAGGGCAAGCTTGCGGTGCGCGCGCGCGTCACCGGCAATATCGGCATCTATCACCTGCGGGGCTGCCCGAGCTACCCGGCGACGACCAAGCCGGACCGCTGGTTCTGCTCCGAGGACGACGCCCAGGCAGCCGGCTTTCGCAAGGCCTACAACTGCCGCCGGCCAAAGTGAGAAAATCGTTCACGCATCCGTGAGTGGTAGTCCGGGTCCGTATTGATCCGGAATTGAACTTCATCGGGAGTTGCCGCATTTGTATGCGTACGCAAGCGCTTGCGCATGCGTTCCTTGGCAGCAATCCGGCTCCGGCCCGATTGCCTTGCTTGGGCGTTTCCTCCCTAGACTTGGGCCGCTTGTCATCACAAGCGGCTCTTCTTTTTTGTGCGTCGCTCCAGAACCGAGCCCGTCATGCCCGGGCGCGTCAGTGCAGCCGCATGATGTGGTCCATCGGCGCCATGTTGGCATTCAGATTAGCCATGATCCAGACGCTGCCTCCGATCACGAGGAAAACGACGAAAAGGCCGAAGGCGAGCGCCAGCACGTTGTTGGTGTTGTCGGGGCCGGTGGTGATGTGCAGAAAGAACACCAAATGCACCCCCATCTGCGCGATCGCGAGCACGATCAGCGCGACGGGGATGGAGGGTTGCCAGACGAGATCCGTACCCGCGATGAAGAACGACGTCGCTGTGAGCAGCAACGCCAGGACGAGGCCGACGACATAGCCGAGGATGCGGGTGCCGATGCTGTGCTGCTCTTCCTCGCCTGGCGCGAGGTCATGGTCGGTGCGCACGTGGGTCTGATCGCTCATACGCCACTCCCAAGCAAGTAAACGACGGAGAACACCGCCACCCAGATGATGTCGAGCGCGTGCCAGAACAGCGCAAAGCACAGCATCCGGCGCAGGATGTCGGCTCGAAAGCCCTTTGCGAAGACCTGGGCCATCATGGTGAGCAGCCACAGCACACCGGCGGAAACGTGCAGACCGTGGCAGCCAACCAGCGAGAAGAACGCAGTCAGGAACGCGCTGCGCGACGGGCCGTAGCCGCGCCCGATGAGATCGGCGAACTCGCGGAATTCGAGGACGAGAAAGATCAACCCGAGCACACAGGTCGCGGTCATGCTGAGATAGAACCAGAACCGGTTGCGCACATCGGCGGCGATGCTGGCCATGCCGCAGGTGAAGCTCGACAAGAGCAGGCAGACGGTCTCGATCGCGACGTATCTCGGCTCGAATATCTCCGAACCCTTCGGGCCGCCCGCGGTCTGGTCGACCAGCACCGCGTAGGTTGCGAAGAAACAGGAGAACATCACGATGTCGGAGAGCAGGAAAATCCAGAAGCCGTAAGCGGTCACGATCCGCTTCGGCGCCGGTCCGGGATGCTCGATGACAACGCCGATGTGATGGGGATCGGCATGCGCGTGGCCGGCCGTCGCGGTCATCGCCATCAGACTGCTCCCGCCATGCTGTGGAGGTCACGCCGCTGCTCGATATTGACTCGGTCTATCGCCGCGACCTCCGCTGCCGGAATGACGTACTCGTCATGATCCCGCCAGGCGAACACGACGAAGGTCGCCCACGCTCCCAAGCCGCCGAGGATCACCATCCACCAGATGTGCCAGATCAACGCAAAGCCCATGATGGTGGCGAAGAAAGCACAGACGAAGCCGGTCGGGGAATTCCGGGGCATCTCGATGTCCTGATACTCCGGCCGGTCAGCATCGAGCGATTGCTCTTTGGCAAGGGCCTTCATCTCCCAATAGGCATCCTCGCCTCGCACGTCGGGATTGAACGCGAAATTGAACACCGGCGGCGGCGATGAGGTCGCCCATTCCAGCGAGCGCCCGTCCCAGGGATCGCCGGTACGATCGCGCAAGGCCTCGCGGTTGCGGATGCTGACGACGAGCTGCACGACCTGACAGATCACGCCGATTGTCAGCACGGCCACGCCGACCGCCGCAACGATCATCCAGGGCCGCCACGCCGCGACGTCGTAATGCTGCATCCGCCGCGTCATGCCGAGCAAGCCGACGACGTAGAGCGGCATGAAGGTGATGAAAAAGCCGACGAAGGTGAACCAGAATCCGGCCTTTCCCCAGCGTTCGTCGAGGCGGAAACCGAATGCTTTCGGAAACCAGTATTCGAGGCCCGCGAAGACGCCGAACAGCACGCCGCCGATGATGACGTTGTGGAAATGCGCCACCAGGAACATGCTGTTGTGGAGGATGAAGTCGGCCGGCGGCACCGCGAGCAGCACCCCCGTCAATCCGCCGATGATGAACGTCACCATGAACCCGATCGCCCACAGCATCGGCGTCGCAAAGCGGATGCGGCCGCCATACATCGTGAACAGCCAATTGTAGATCTTCACGCCTGTCGGCACTGCGATGATCATGCTGGCGATGCCGAAGATGGCGTTGACGTTTGGCCCCGCCCCCATCGTGAAGAAGTGATGCAGCCAGACCATGAAGGAGATGACGCAGATCGCCATGGTGGCGAGCACCATCGAGCGATAGCCGAACAGCGCCTTGCCGGAGAAGGTCGAGACCACCTCGGAGAAGATACCGAAGGCGGGCAGCACCAGGATGTAGACCTCCGGATGCCCCCAGGCCCAGATCAGGTTCATGAACATCATGACGTTGCCGCCGGCCTCGTTGGTGAAGAAATGGAAGCCGAGGTAGCGGTCGAGCAAGAGCATCGCCAACGTGGCGGTGAGGATCGGAAAGGCCGCGACGATGAGAAGGTTCGAGGCCAGCGTGGTCCAGCAGAACATCGGCATGCGCAGATAATTCATGCCTCTGGTGCGCAGCTTCAGCACCGTCGTGACCAGATTGATGCCAGCCACCAGCGTCCCGACGCCGGAGATTTGAAGCGACCAGGCGTAATAGTCGACGCCGACGCCGGGCGAGTAGGACAGTCCCGACAGCGGCGGAAAGGCGAGCCAGCCGGTGCGGGCGAACTCGCCGACCACGAGCGAGATATTGACCAGCAGCGCGCCCGTCGCCGTCAGCCAGAAGCCGACCGAATTCAGCGTCGGGAACGCGACGTCGCGCACGCCGAGCTGCAGCGGCACGATCAGGTTCATCAGTCCGATCACGAACGGCATCGCCACGAAGAAGATCATGATGGTGCCGTGCGCCGAGAAGATCTGGTTGTAGTGCTCGGGCGGCAGATAGCCCTGCGACTGGTAGGCGACGGCCTGCTGGATCCGCATCATGATGGCGTCGCTGCCGCCGCGCAGCAGCATCACGGAGGCCAGCAGCACATACATGACGCCGATGCGCTTGTGATCGACGCTGGTGATCCATTCGTTCCAGAGATAGGGCAGATGCCCCTTCACCACGACCCAGGCCAGCACGCCCAGGATTGCGACCAGCACCACCGCGCCTGCGATGAGCGGTATCGGTTGATCGAATGGAATGGCCGACCAGTCGAGCTTACCGAGCATCGTGGCCTCCGCTGTGCGGACGGCCGGCATCGGAGATCAACTCCGGCCCGGGCCCCGGTGGAATGTGCTGCGTCGCGATCAGGTCGAACAGGCGCGGGTCTTCGAGACGATAAGTCGGCCTGCCCTTCTCGATGCCCTGCTGCATCAATTTCTTGTAGCTGTCCTCATTCAGCACGGCGTCAGACTTCGCCGTGGCTGCGACCCAATCGGGGAACGCGAGCGGCGAGATCACGTTGACGTCGAACATCATGTCCGGAAAACCGTCGCCCGAGAAATGCGCCGACAATCCCTGCAGCTTGCCTTCGTTGTCGGCGCGCAGGTTCAGCCTCGTCACCATGCCGTTCATAGTGTAGATCATGCTGCCGAGCTGCGGGATGAAGAACGTGTTCATCACGCTCGATGACGTCAGCTGGAAATTCAGCTCGGCACCGGCCGGCACCGTCAGCGAGTTGACGGTGGCGATGCGCTGATCCGGATAGATGAACAGCCATTTCCAGTCGAGCGAGACAGCCTGGATACGCACCGGGCTGCCGGTGCCCGGCACGGGCGCGGCGGGATCGAGCTGGTGCGAGCCGATCCAGGCGACGCCGCCGAGCAGGATGACGGTGAGCGCCGGAATAGCCCACACCACCATCTCGATACGGCCGGAATAGACGAAGTCGGGCTGGTAGCGCGCCCTTGTATTGGAAGCGCGAAACCAGAACGCAAAGGCCAATATCGCGAAAATGGTCGGCACCACGATCACGAGCATGATGAAGACGGAGTCGACCAGGATGGTGCTGTTGGCCGCAGCTACGGGTCCTTGCGGATCGAGCAGATTCATCGGCAAGCTACTGGCGGTTGGGAAGCCCCGGGACACAGCCTAGCGCGGGAAAGGCTCCGCAACAAACGCGGCGACTTCGGAACGGTTCCTGAACCACTGGGGCCGGAGACGCAGGGCGGACCGGCTGCATTATGCAATTCCACGTGATGTCAATGACATGGACGCAGGAGCGGCGCCCTTCTCGCCGCTGGGGGCCGTTGCTAGTCTGCACGAAATCAACGGGATGAACATGACAAGAGCCGGGGAGTGAAATGAGATGCGCTTGAAGGACAAGGTTGGGATCGTCGTCGGAGCTGGCCAGAGCCCCGGCGAAGGGATGGGCAACGGCCGCGCCACCGCGCTGACCTTCGCGCGCGAAGGCGCGAGGGTCTTGTGCGTCGATCATCATCTGGAGTCGGCAGAGGAAACGGTTGCGATGATCACCGCAAAGCAAGGAACGGCCGCGACCTTCAAAGCCGATGTGACCAAAACGGCCGACATCAAGGCAATGGTGGCGGACGCGCAGTCGCGCTGGGGCCGCATCGACGTGCTGCACAACAATGTCGGCGTCAGCCTGTCCGGCGGCGATGCGGAGCTGCTTCAACTGACCGAAGAGGCGTTCGACCGCGTGGTCGCCATCAATCTCAAGAGCTGCATTCTCGCGGCAAAAGAAGTTGTCCCGATCATGCGGACGCAGCGCAGTGGCGCCATCATCAACATCTCCTCGATGGCCGCGATTACGACCTATCCTTACGTCGCTTACAAGGCGACGAAATCGGCGATGATTGCGTTTACCGAACAGCTCGCCTACCAGAACGCCGAATACGGCATCCGGGCCAACGTCATCCTGCCCGGCCTGATGAACACGCCGATGGCGGTCGATACCCGTGCCCGCGAATGGTCCAAGACCCGCGCCGAGGTCGAAGCCGAACGAGACAGCAAGGTGCCGCTGCGCAAGAAAATGGGTACCGGATGGGATGTCGCCAATGCCGCACTATTCCTGGCGTCGGACGAAGCGGGCTTCATCACCGGCGTGACGCTGCCGGTGGACGGCGGGGCGAGCGTGAGGCGGGGGTAGGCCGAGACGAACTCAGTGCCCCTTCCCGTCTCCCCTTGTGGAAGAAGGTGGCGTGCGCCGAATGAGGGGTCTGGCTCCGCGCGTCCCGGTGCGCATGAAGACGGGAGAGGGACCCTGCCCCCAGTCTGCAAATCAACCGGTGGCGGTGCCCTCTCCCACAAGGGACGGTCGCAGACTAGAAGCACCTCACCTCAGCCTCCGCCTGCGCCCGCCTCAAATCATTCACCGCCGTGTTCGCCTGCTCCGAGGTACGGAACTGAACGCCAAGATTGCCGCGGACCTGGGACATGCTGAGCGCGGTCTCCGCGGTAACATAGCGCTCATAGGGGACGATTGAGGCCACCACGTCGATCGAGCAGGAACATTGCTCGATCGACTGCCGGCTCTCGCCATTGGCCTTCATGCAGCCATAAACGTACTCCGCGCGCGCCGACGTGGGATAATCATTGGCTTGCTCGGCCCGCGCCACGCACACCGTCGCGGCCAGCACCGTCAATGCGGCGACAATCGGTCGTAGCTGTCCGGCCAGTTTCATGCGCATCCTCCCGCTGGTTGCGAGCAAAGCTATGCTATGCGTATTGTCCTGAAAAGAACTCTGTCAGAGGAAACGGCTCACAAGGTGATGAGAGCACTCGGTGTGACAAGGGCACTTGGTCGAACATTGGCGCTCGCAACGGCGCTGGCGCTGACGCTGGCCGCACCCGGGCGCGCCGCGGATACCATTCGCCTTGCGGTGCAGAAAACCGGAACATTCTCCTGGGAGCTGGCTGCGATCCGCGCGAACGGTCTCGACAAGGAGGCGGACCTCTCGCTGGAAGTCTCCGAGCTCGCGAGCACCGAGGCCGGCAAGATCGCCATGCGCGCAGGCAGCGCCGACATCATCCTGTCGGACTGGCTGTGGGTGTCGCGTGAGCGGGCGCTCGGCGCCAAGCTCACCTTCTATCCCTATTCCAGCGCGCTCGGCGCGGTGATGGTCCCGGCCTCGTCGCCGATCAAGTCGCTCGCTGACCTGAAGGGGCGCAAGCTCGCGGTTGCCGGCGGAGCCATCGACAAGAGCTGGCTGCTGCTCCAGGCGCGCATGAAGCAGGACGGCATCGACCTGAAGACGGAGGCAACTATCGCCTATGGCGCTCCGCCCTTGATCGCCGCCAAATCCCTCGACGGCGAGATGGATGCAAGCCTCAATTTCTGGAATTTCTGCGCCCAGCTCGAAGCCAAAGGTTTTAAGCGCCTCGCCGGCATCGAGGACATCTTGCCGAAGCTTGGAGCCAAGGGCGCTGTCTCGGCGGTCGGCTATGTCTTTGACGAGAGCTGGGCCGCGAGCCATCGCGAAGCGGTGGCGCGCTTCATCGCCATGACCCGCAAGGCCAAGCAGCTGCTGGTGAGCTCGGATGCGGCCTGGGACAAGATCGCGCCACTGACCGGCACGAGCGATGCCACCCTGCTCAAGACCTATCGCGACCGCTATCGCGAGGGCATTCCGCGCCGGAGCATCGAGGACGAAGAAAAGGATGCGCGCGTGCTCTACCGCGTGCTGGCCGAGATCGGCGGCCGCGACCTCGTCGGCCCCGCCGCCGAACTCGATCCCGGCACCTTCTATCACGCCGTGCCCGGAGACTGAGGTGCTGCGTCTTCTGTCGTTCGCCCTGTTCCTCGTGACCTGGTGGATTGCCGCACTGTTCGTCGGCGGCGCAAAGCTGCCCTCCCCGCCGGCCGTGCTCGAGGTGATGATCGCGGAAGCCTCATCGGGCGCGCTGTTCCTGCATCTCGGCGCTACGCTGGCGCGGGTCACGCTCGCCTTCGTGCTGGCGATGTCGCTAGGCAGCGCGATCGGCTACCTGATGGGACGGGTCAGGCTCGCGGACCGGCTCGGCGATCCCTGGCTGATCCTGCTGCTCAATCTGCCTGCGCTGGTCGTGATCGTGCTGGCCTATATCTGGGCCGGACTGACCGAGACCGCCGCGATCGCGGCGATCGCCATCAACAAGCTGCCGACGGCGGTCGTCACCTTGCGCGAGGGCACCCGTGCGCTCGACCGCTCGCTCGACGAGATGGCGAGCGTGTTCGCGATGCCGCGTTGGCGCGCATTCCGCCATGTCGTGCTGCCGCAGCTTGCGCCCTATATCGCCGCCGCGGCCCGCTCCGGACTGTCGCTGGTGTGGAAGATCGTACTGGTCGCCGAGCTGCTTGGGCGTCCGAACGGCGTCGGCTTCGAGATCGGCGTCGCCTTTCAGCTGTTCGACACGCCGCGGCTGCTCGCTTATTCGCTGACATTCGCCGCGGTCGTGCTCGTGATCGAAACCTTGCTGGTGCAGCCATTCGAAGCCCGCGCAACACGGTGGCGGCCCCGTGCGGCTTGAGGTCGAAATTACCGGCAAGACGTTCAAAAGTGCCGCCGGCGGGATGCACGAGGTGCTTGCACCGCTCAAATTCGTGCTTAACCCTGGCGAGGTCGGCGTGCTCATTGGCCCCTCTGGCTGCGGCAAGAGCACGATGCTGCGTATCATCCTCGGGCTCGATGGCGATTTCAGGGGCCATGTCGCCCGTCCACCGCAGGCGCGGATCGGAATGGTGTTCCAGGAGCCGCGACTGTTGCCGTGGCGCTCGGTCGAGCAGAATGTGCGGCTGGCGGCGCCCGACGTGACCGAGGCAAAGCTGTCGGAGCTTTTCCGGATTCTCGAGCTGGACGCGCATCGCAGCCACTTTCCCGGCGAGTTGTCGCTTGGTCTTGCCCGGCGCGTCGCGCTCGCCCGCGCCTTTGCAGTCGAGCCCGATCTGCTGGTGCTCGACGAGCCCCTCGCCTCGCTCGACGACGCGCTCGCCGGCCGCTTGCGCGACGAGATCGCAACGCTGGTGGCGAGCCGCCCGGTGATGACGCTGCTCGTCACCCACAGTCTCGACGATGCGATCCGGCTCGGCGACCGCCTGTTCTTCTTGTCGCCGCGCCCCGCGCGCATCGTGCAGGAAGTCCCGATTGCCATTCCGCGCGCGATGCGCAGTGAGGCCGAACTCGGCAGGATCAGGGCGGAGCTCCCAACCTTGCAGCTTGAATCGAAATGAAAACTCGTGGTCAACTGAAGCAAACGTTGTCGAGGGAGGTTCACCAATGCGGCTTAGGCTGATTGCGATCGGCATCCTCTTGGTCGCAGTGCCGGGTGCGGCGCTGGCGCAAGCCAAGGGCAAGGGCATCAGGCTCTGGAACCTGACGACGGAAACGATCTCCGGCTTCCAGCTCTCACCCGCCGGCAAGACGGACTGGGGCCCGAACCTGTGTTTGAACGACAAGGACAAGGAGGTCGACCACGACGAGCGGCTGCGCATTACCGGCGTCGAGCCGGGCCGCTACGACGCCAAGGTCAGCTATCCCAGCGCGCGGCAGTGCGTCGTTCGCAACATCGAAATCAGGGCGGACGCAGTGTTCTCGATCGCCGACAAGGACCTGAAGGACTGTACCAAATAGGTCAAACGCTCGAACAGGCCGTTGCGCCTTACGCCTTGTCGTTCGGGCGGGGGTATTCGCAGCGCCACCGCACCGCCTGCCACTTCGGGTGTTCTTCGACCCATTGCGCGATATAAGGCGGCGCGGCCATGGCGCATTGCTGCGGCGACCCACTATAGTTGAACATCAGATGCTGCTCCTCGCAGGTCGCGGGCGAGAGCACCGCACACACGGTCACCACCAGGTCAATCGGGTTCATGCCGGGATCCTCTCGCAAGGGCGAACAAGTTTAGCACGAAAGGTTACGTTCCACGGAGGGGGAAGTTTCAAGTCTGGTTGAGTGATAACAGGCGGGGAACTGAACGTGGATGCCTGGCCCTCCGCCGCGGCGAAAGCGGTTTCAGCCGTGCAGGCGGGATAGGCCCGGGCATGACGATTTCCCGAGCTAAAAATTCACCCCGAACACCATCCGGGCCTGGTGGCGCTCGAAATTGACGAGGTCGAGATTTGCGGATGACCCGGCCGGACGACCCCAGGCCTGCATGCTCCAGCTCAGGGTAAGCCGTGAGCGCTCCGATAGCTGGAAATAGGCGGTCGGGCCGACGAATAGCGCCTGGCCGGAAAACTCCGCGAGGCCGATGCCTTCATATTGCCGGAAGTAGCGCACCTCCCCGCCGAGCAGCACATTGGGCCGCAGGCGCACCAGGCCGGCAAACGCCGCCCCGATCGTCGAGCTCTTCTCGGACACTCCCGCCATCTCGAAGCGCGCCCATTCCGGCTGATAGATCAGGTTGAGGGCGCCGATGGCGAAGTTCGGGATGAGCTCGCGGTCGATGGCGAGGGTGAATTCGGTGCCGTACATCCGCCCTTTAGCACCGCTGGTCTCGTCGATGCGGTCACCATGGAGCTCGGCGGCGATGGTGAGACCGAACGGCGCGCGCTCGCGGTCGAGCAGGCGATAACGCAGGTCGAGCGAACCGCCCTGGAAGTTGAGCTGGCGGCGGTCGTCGATATCGGGGACGCCGGTGATGTCGTGGAAGCTGGCGGTGCCGCCGACCTCGACGCGAAAGTTCGGCAGCGGCACGACTTCGATCTCGAACTCGTGCTCGAGGGCGCGATATGTGCCGCCCTTGCCGAGGCGGCCGGTCGTCTGGGTCTGGAATTCGCGTTCGCCGGGATTGCCGACATCGGTGCCGATCATGAAGCCGAAGATGTGCTCGGTATCGAAGCCTTCCTGGGCGCTGACGCATACGGGTAAAAGCGCGACCGTACAGGCAGCAATAGTGCAGACGCTGTTGGCTCTCGCGCGCATTCCTGACACTACCACGGCTCCGACGGCGTTTGCCATCGAAGCCGCGGCAGGTCGTCAGTCTTACTTGCGCGAAGCGCAGGCGTACATGTTGATTTCCATGCCGACCGGCACTTCCACGATCTTCGGAGCTTTCCAAGCCATTCGGGGTCTCCCAAGGTATTGAGCGCGACATCGCGCGGCGCAAAACCTAGGGCTGCGTCAATTGCAGTTCAAGCCTCGATTCGGCTGTCGAGCGCGTCTGTGTCGATTCTTCGCGACGGTATTTCTCTCTGGGACAAAGCCAGTTCCCTCTTGGTCAAACAGACCTGCAGGACGCTTGCCGAGTCACTGCCTTGTGCGACGCACCGCGCATCGAATCGACACCGACGACACTGCGCAGTCAGCAGCCTTTGTCGGCCATCGCGGCGTCCGGCTTCGCACCGTCGGCCCGCTGAGCCGCCGTCGGCTGGCTCTGCATCTGCCGCTGCGCATCCTCGGATGATGCCGGCGTTTCACCGCTCGCGCGATTCATCGTGCTGGTCGGCGGATGCTGGCTGCTGTCGCCCGCCGAGCTGGACGAGTGCGACTGCGCCGAGCCTACGGTGACCGGACCAGAACCGGCATCCTTGTCGGTGCTGGCGCTGCCCGTGTTGCACGGGCCCGCGATGGCAGCGCCGGCGCTCAACACCAGGATCGCGCAGGCGGCAAGAACGGAACGTTTCGTGTTCATCTGCATCTCCTCTTCTCCCGCCGCGCCGCCCCGGCGCCTGGCAGGACATTGCGAAGAGAACAGGCCGAGCTGCCCGATGTTCCGAGTTTCGGAGCGGAAATGCTCGCAAGAGCCACCCGCCCCCCCTCTGTTCCGTTGCACTCACTGCAACAATCGCAGCAGCGTTCGGCCCGGGCGCGAGTTCATCTCCTTCCCATCCAGCGTTCCATCCTTGTCCGGATTGGCTGCATTGAAGCGCTGCTCGACCACCGACAGATATTCGTCGAGCGTCAGCGTCCCATCGCGGTCGGGATCGGCGGCGGCGAGTTGTTTCGCCGTCAACCGTCCGCGCAATTCGCGCGCGTCAAGCGTGCCGTCGCGATCGGGATCGAGCTTTGCGAACAATGCGGCACCCGCCTTCTTCACCTCGGCAAGATCGAGCGTGCCGTCATTGTCGGTATCGAACAACTTGACCGCGTTGCCGGAGGCCGACCAAGCCGGACCGGACAACAATGCAATCGTGAGCGCAAGCGCAATCGAGTGGCGCAAAATCATCAAGTCCTCCCAGACAAAGCCCCCGGTGCGAGCCGGAGCAGCAACGAGATAAATCCCCAAGCGGCTCCCGGTTCAAGTCCGAAATGCAACTTGCGCGCGCCGCAACTCGCGGAATCGGAACGCTCGCCCTGACCAGTTCGAACCGGAGGTGCTTCGTGGTGCGGAATTTCCCAGCGTCTCCGCGCAAGCGGAGCCGGTTTCCGTGAGGTGACCGACATTCGCATCCAACGATATCGGCACGACACCTTCGACTTTCGTATTGACGCGTTTTGGTTTCCGACGGAGATTTGCTTCCGCAGCGTCAAAAGGCGCGCATATTGGGAGGAACGGATGAAACGCTTTGCGATGGCCGCGAGCCTCGTCATGCTTGCATCGACTTGTGCAAGCGCACAGACCACCGAGCAACTGGTCAAAGGCGCGACCGATACATCGAACGTTCTCAATTACGGGATGGGTTACCATCTGCAGCGCTTCTCGACGCTGAACCAGATCAACAAGGACAGCGTCAAGAACCTTGTCCCGATCTGGAATTACTCTTTCAACGACGATCGCAGCGAGGAATCCCAGCCCATAGTCTATCAGGGCGTGATCTATGTGACCTCGCACAATGCGACCATGGCGGTGGACGCCAAGACCGGCAAGCAGATCTGGAAGAGCAAGATCGAATATCCCGCCGAGACGCCCCGAATCGTCTGCTGCGGCATCATCAATCGCGGCGTCGCAATCCACGAGGGCAAATTGTTTCGCACGACGCTCGATGCCAACGTGGTTGCGATTGACGCAAAGACAGGCAAGGAGCTGTGGCGTCAGAAGGCCGCCGACATCAAGGAAGGCTATTCGATGACGGTGGCCCCGCTGGTCGCCGACGGCGTCGTCATCACCGGTGTCTCCGGCGCCGAGTTCGGCACCAGGGGCTTCATCGACGGCTGGGATCCGGCGACAGGCAAGCACCTGTGGCGCACCCATTCGATCCCGTCACCGGAAGAGCCCGGCGGCGACACCTGGAAGGGCGACACCTGGAAGCTCGGCGGCGGCTCGACCTGGATCACTGGCTCTTATGACCCCGAGCTGAACACCGTGTATTGGGGCATCGGCAATCCCGGCCCGTTCAATTCAGCGGTGCGCCCGGGCGACAATCTCTACACCTGCTCCGTGCTGGCGATGGACCCCAAGACCGGCAAGATCAAATGGCACTACCAGTTCTCGCCGAACAATCCGTTCGATTACGACGCGGTCGCCGAGATGGTACTCGCGGATGTGAACGTCGAGGGCAAGCCGACCAAGACGCTGATGAATGCCAACCGCAACGGCTTCTTCTACGTGCTCGACCGCACCAACGGCAAGCTGCTGGCGGCCAACCCTTACGTGAAGGTGAATTGGGCGACCGGCGTCGACATGAAGACGGGCCGTCCGATCGAGACCGACGTCGCCAAGGAGGCGCGCGAGGGCAAGAAGGTGACGGTCTATCCCTCGATCCTCGGCGGCAAGAACTGGGAGCCGATGTCGTTCAATCCGCAGACCGGCCTCGCTTACGCCAACACGCTCAACTTCGGCGGCAAATACAAGGCCGAGCCCGTAACCTTCAAGCAGGGTGAATGGTATCTCGGCATGGACCTGACCGATCCGTGGGAGTTCGGGGACGGACCGCGCGGTCACCTCAAGGCCATCGACCCGATGACGGGCAAGTCGAAGTGGGAAGCGCCGAGCGACATTCCACGCTTCTCAGGCGTGCTGTCGACCGCGGGCGGCGTTGTGTTCTCGGGCGCCCTGACCGGGGAGTTCGAGGCCTTCGACGCCGACACCGGCAAGAAGCTCTGGCAGTTCCAGACCGGGTCCGGCATCGAGGGGCAGCCGGTGACCTGGCAGCAGGACGGCGTGCAGTATGTCGCGGTGACCAGCGGTTATGGCGGCGTCTACTCGCTGTTCTCCGGCGACGAGCGGCTTGCCAAGGTGCCGCCCGGCGGGTCGCTTTGGGTCTTTGCGGTCAAGCAGTAATCCCCGGCATGATGCTGAGAGAAATTTTTGACAGGACGGCGGCGACCTTCGCCGCCGCCCTGGTGCTGACGGTCGCGCTTGCGGCGATCGTTCGTGCCGCCGACGAGCCAACCGGCAATCCCATGCAGGCGCAGATCGACCACGGCAAGTCGACCTATGCCGAGAAATGCTCGCACTGCCACGGGCCGAACCTGATGAACTCCGGCACCATCACGCCGGATCTGCGCGCCATCCCCGACGACAGGACGCGCTTCGTCACCACGGTAAAGAACGGCAAGAACAACAAGATGCCGCCCTGGGGCGACATCCTCAGCGACGATCAGATCGGGGATCTCTGGGCCTTCATCTCGAGCCGGAGAAAGCCATGAGGGGCCGGCATATCGCATGGAGCCTCTCGGCTGTTCTGTCGACGATGGCATCGGTCGCTCTTGCGGCCGACGATCCCCTGAAAATCTGCCTCGACGAGGACCGGCCGCCGCTCTCGATGCATCAGCGCGGCAAACCGGCTGCCGGCTTCGACGTGCTGCTGGCTCAGGCGATCGCGGAGCGGCTCGGACGGCCGCTGACGATCCAGTGGTTCGAGAGCAAGCTGGACGAGGATGCGAGCCCACAGCTCGAAGCCAACGCTCTGCTCTCCGATGGGCGCTGCTCGCTCGTCGGCGGCTATGCGCTGACCCAGGATTCGCTCGTCGTCCCAGGAATGAAGACGGCGCGCTTGCCGGGTTTCACCGGGGCCAAACGCGACGATCGCCGGCGCCGCGTCACGCTCGGCGTGCTCGCGCCGAGCCAGCCTTACGTCTATTCGCCCATGACGGTGGTGCTCGGGCCGAAGGCAAGCGGCCGCAAGATCGGCGACATCGGCGATCTCGCCGGGCTCCGTCTGGTCGTCGAAAGCGGCTCGCTCGGCGACGCGATCCTGATGACCTACGAGAAGGGGCGGCTGATCGACAGCATCACCCATCTCGTCCCCGGCCGCGACGATCTCTTGGGCACGCTCCAGCGCGGCGACCATGACGCGACACTGATTGATCTCGCGCGCTTCGACGCTCATCGCGCCGCGCACCCCGACAGTACGCTGAAGGCGTCCGGCTATTACTATCCGATCGGCGCCAATCGCGGCTATGTCGGACTTGCCGGCGATGGCGCGCTGATCGACGCCGTCAACAAGGCGCTGAGCACGCTCGCGGCCGAGGGCAGGATCGCCGAACTCGGCAGGCAGGCCGGCCTCACCTACCTGCCACCGCGCGAGCCCGCGATTCTGGGCGACGTCTGGACGAAGATCATTCAGCGGTGAGGCTGGTTCCGGACGCGCAGCAAACACTATGGATTCGGGTCCGGTGCTGCGCACGCATCCCGTGAATGAGGGATGATGCAGCGAATGCGCCAATCTGTCTCGCCTGAGGCCCGTGGCAGCACCAGCCTGGTGCAGTACCCTGCCCAAAACCGGGAGAGAATCATGTCCACAAAAATCGATCGCCGCCACTTCATCGCCGCCGGAGCCGGCGCATTCGCAATGCCTTTCATCTCGCGCAGCGTCTCTGCGCAAGCTACATCACAAGGCACATGGCCGGCGCGGCAGATTCGCATGATTTGCAGCTATCCCGCCGGCGGGCAGACCGACCTGCTCGCGCGCGCCTACGGCGAATTCATCTCCAAGCAGGTCGGCAAGCCTGTGGTCGTCGAGAACAAGCCGGGCGCCTCCGGCGCGATCGGCACGGCGGAGGTCGCCCGCGCCGAGCCCGACGGCCATACCATCCTGTGCTCAATCTCGACCACCTACATCATGAACCGGGTGGTGATGAAGAATCCCGGCTACGAGATGGACAAGGACTTGACGCTCGTCAGCGTCATTCCGGGCGCCGGCCTGTTGCTGGTGGCGAACCCGAAGACCGGGGTCAAGACGCTGGAGGATTTTGTCGCATTCGCCCGCAAGAGCGGCAGGGTGAACTTCGGCACCTATAGCGCGGGCTCGGCCCCGCACATGACGATCAACGAACTCAACAAGCAGTACGGCCTCAACATCGAGCCGGTCCATTACCGCGGCGAGGCTCCGATGTGGACGGGGATGCTCGAGGGCACGCTCGATGCCGCGATGGGAAGCTACACCGCAGCACAGTCGGTCCTGCAAAGCGACCGCGGCACCGTGTTCGCGGTACATTCGAAGAAGGTCGACGCGATCCCTGCCATCAAGACCCTCCCGGAGCAGGGCGCCACCTCGAAATTCTTCACCGTGAGCGGCTTTTCGGGCTGGGCCTTGCCCAAGGCAACGCCGCAGCCGATCGTCGACCGCCTGGCGGAGCTCTGCGTCGCGGCCAACAACGATCCGAAAGTGAAGGAGGTTCTCACGACCTTCGTGCTCGAGCCCGCGATCGGCTTCAAAGAGACCAACGAACTGTATCAGCGCGAACTGCCGATCTGGATCGAGAGCGCAAAGTCGCTCGGCCTCGAGCCGGCCTGAGGCTCGAGGCGAAGCGTAATGCGCCGCGCCGGCGCGCTTCGGCCGCGACTTCCGACCAAAAGCCTAGTGTCGGAAGCGCAATTTCCCGCTATGATTGCACACCTCTGCGGACAGGAAGGCCGATCGCATGACACCGGATGCAGTCGCCGTCGCCGTTATGATCATCCTGCTGTTTCCGATGAGCTATTTCACGCTGGCCTCGCCCGCTTTCCTGCTGGTGAGGCTCGATATCCAGCCCGTCGCCCAGTTGCTGCGCGGAATGTTCAACGCCCATTTTCTGGTGATGCGCGTCGCCGGCATCATTGGAACCGTGGCCCTCCTCCTCGACGGCCGCCTGCTTGCCGCGCTGGGAGTTGGCATGATCGCTGCCGTGGCGATCTGGGGACGCCGCTGGTTCATGCAAAGAGTGGACGACCAGCTCAGCGCAAGGGAGGCCGGGGATGCCGATGCGCCGCGTCGGTTGCGCCGGCTGCATTGGAGCGGAATGCTGGGGAACGCGGTGGCGCTCGTCGCCCTCGTGGCCGGCATTCCCTATGTCGCCTCGTCCGCGTGAAACATCGCCGTCCGCGCGACCGGTCCGACGGTCTTCGCGTGGAGCGTTCGCTGGAAAGCGGCTAGTGTTCGCCCGAACTCGCCGTGCCCTGCTGCGCCTTGTGGATCGAGGACGGCACCACGCCAAAGTATTTCCTGAACACCCGGCTGAAATGCGATGAGCTGGAGAAGCCCCAGGAGAACGCGACGTCGGTGATGGTCTTGCCGGCGTGAGCCTCGAGTTCCTGGCGGCAGTTCTGCAAGCGCGCTTGCCAGATGTAGTCGCTCACCGTGGTGCCACGCTCCGAGAACAGCATGTGCAGATAGCGCTTGGAGCAGCCGAGCTCGGCGGAGATCTGGTCGATGCACAGATCCGGGTCGCGCAGATGCTCGCGGATGAAGAATTGCGCGCGCACATACATCGCTTCGGGGCCGACCCGGTCGAACATCGTGTCCGCTTCGCGCAACGGCAGCAGTAGCAGGTCGATCAGCGAATCAGCGACGCCGACCGCGCTGTTCGCCGACAGCTTGGCCGCCTCGTCGAACGTGGCATGGACGAACTCGTGTGCGATCCGCCCCGTGCCCGTCTTCGACGTCAGCTTGCAGGCGGGCATCCGCTGCGACGGGAATCCGCGGTCGCGCAGCAGCGCCTTCGGCACAATCACCACGTCGTGACGCGTGAAGGCAGGGCTGATGATCGAATGCGGGCAGGAGACGTCATAGGCGATGATATCGCCGGGATTGATTTCGATGTGGCGGCCTTCCTGCTCGAAATAGGACACGCCATAGGTCTGGAAGTGGATCTTGATGTAGGGGTGTTCATTGGCCTTGGCGCGTGCCAGCGTGTGCGCGATGCGATGCTGGCTCACCTCGATCTGGCAGAGCTTCAGGCGCGAGACGCTCGTGTAGTCGATGCGGCCTTCGAGCGAGGACGCCTCCAGCGGGTCGACGTCGAAATGCCCACACAGGCTCGTCAGCCCGTCGATCCAGCTCTGGATCTGGCGCTTCGGCGTCATACCGGTCGTCGAGAGCGTGTGAATGGTGTCGGACATTAATCCAGCCACTGGTTTGATCCGGAGATTCGACGCGAATCGCGACCAGCGCTGCCGGAGCCCTCAGCCATGATTGCGTGACGTTTACCTCGAATTTGAGCGGTCTATTGGCACGAGCGCCATCGTTCCATTGCCACCCTAGAAACGTAATCCTCCGCCTTAGTTGCAGCGCCGTCAAGGGGAACCTGATCGCTGGAAGCGGCCTGGATGCCGCGCGGAAGCCGCTGAATTCGCTACTGCAAAATCAAAATCTTTCCCTCCGTGCGCTGTCGAGCAAACCGGCTTCTCTCTTGGGCAAGTTTCCCGATGGCGAAGTCGTTAGGGATTGCGGCAGGAACAACAAGAACGGGCCGCTCCTGCACGTGGACCCGTGGCTCTCATCAGGAGGAGGAAACAGCACAGCATCGTTTCTGGTCCCAATCGTGACCGCCCTGCACGAGCAGACGCCGGACGAGAAGCCCGGCGATTGAGCATTGCTTCGGAAACAATAAACGAGACCAACGGAGGAATAACTATGCGCAAGGTGCTACTGGCGACCTTTCTTGGCTCAGCGGCGGCTCTCGCCGTCGGGAGCGCCTCAGCCAATGACGAGCTGATCAAGATGTCGCAGAACCCGAAAGACTGGGTAATGCCGGCGGGCGACTACGCCAACACCCGCTATTCCAAGCTCAACCAGATCACCGCACAGAATGTAGGCAAGCTCCAGGTTGCCTGGACCTTCTCCACCGGCGTGCTGCGCGGCCACGAAGGCGGTCCGCTGATCATCGGCAACATCATGTACGTCCATACGCCGTTCCCGAACAAGGTCTACGCTCTTGACCTTTCGCAGGAGAACAAAATCATCTGGAAGTACGAGCCGAAGCAGGATCCGAACGTCATTCCGGTGATGTGCTGCGACACCGTTAACCGTGGCCTGGCCTACGGCGACGGCAAGATCTTCCTGCATCAGGCCGACACCACCCTCGTCGCGCTCGATGCCAAGACTGGTCAGGTTGCATGGTCCGCCAAGAACGGCGATCCCGGCAAAGGCGAGACCGGCACATCGGCAGCGTTGGTCGTAAAGGACAAGGTGCTGGTCGGCATCTCCGGCGGCGAGTTCGGCGTTCAGGCCCACATGACCGCCTACGACATCAAGACCGGCAAGCAGGTCTGGCGCGGATACTCGGGAGGCCCGGATGACCAGATCCTGGTCGACCCCGAGAAGACCACTGCGCTCGGTAAGCCCATCGGCAAGGACTCGAGCCTCAAGACTTGGCAAGGCGATCAGTGGAAGATCGGCGGCGGCGCCACCTGGGGCTGGATCTCCTACGATCCCGAGCTGAACCTGGTCTATTACGGATCGGGCAATCCCTCGACCTGGAATCCCAAGCAGCGTCCTGGCGACAACAAATGGTCAATGACGATCTTCGCGCGCAATCCGGACACCGGAATGGCCAAGTGGGTCTACCAGATGACGCCTCATGACGAATGGGACTATGACGGCGTCAACGAAATGATCCTCTCGGATCAGTCGATCAACGGCCAGCCGCGCAAGCTGCTGACGCATTTCGACCGAAACGGCCTCGCCTACACCATGGACCGCGCGACGGGCGAACTGCTGGTCGCCGAAAAGTACGATCCGAAGGTGAACTGGACCTCCGGCGTCGACATGGACAAGAACTCCCCGACCTACGGCCGTCCGAAGGTGGTCACCCAGTACTCGACGGAAGCTGGCGGAGAGGACAAGAACACGAAGGGCATCTGCCCGGCCGCGCTCGGCACCAAGGACGAGCAGCCGGCGGCCTACTCGCCGGACACGCAGCTGTTCTACGTTCCGACCAACCACGTCTGCATGGACTACGAGCCGTTCAAGGTGAGCTACACCGCGGGCCAGCCCTATGTGGGTGCGACGCTCTCGATGTATCCGCCGCAGGGTGAAACCCACATGGGCAACTTCATCGCCTGGGACGGCAAGACCGGCAAGATCGTCTGGTCGAACAAGGAGCAGTTCTCGGTCTGGTCGGGTGCGCTCGCTACCGCCGGTGGCGTGGTGTTCTACGGCACGCTCGAAGGCTACCTGAAGGCGGTCGACGCCAAGACCGGCAAGGAGCTCTACAAGTTCAAGACTCCCTCCGGCATCATCGGCAACGTCACGACCTATGAGAACGGCGGCAAGCAGTATGTCGCAGTGCTCTCCGGCGTCGGCGGCTGGGCCGGCATCGGTCTGGCGGCGGGTCTGACCGATCCGACCGCAGGTCTCGGCGCAGTCGGTGGCTATGCGGCTCTCAGCAACTACACGGCACTCGGCGGTACGCTGACCGTGTTCTCGCTGCCGAACAACTAGGCCCCATCAGCATCGCTCCGGCGCGTGGATTAACTCCACGCGCCGGCTCGTCCCCCCGGGCTCCTTCGAGGATGAATCTCTTGCGTAAAATCTGCTCTGTCATTGCTGCGACGATTCTGGTTGCGTCCGGAGGATTTGCGGTCGCGGACGGTCCGGGCGACCCGACCGCCGTGAAGAAGGAAGACGACGGAAAGTGGCTCGATAAGGAAGGAACACCGACCTACAAGATTTCGGCCGACGGCACCGTGGACTGGTTCACCTATTCCGGATATCGCCGCTATCACTCCGACTGCCATGTCTGCCATGGCCCCGACGGCATGGGCTCGACCTACGCGCCGGCGCTCAAGGATTCCGTCAAGTCGATGAGCTACGGCGACTTCATCGGCGTAATCGCCTCCGGTCGCAAGAACATCTCGACCGCGCAGGAGAACGTCATGCCGGCCTTCGGCGACAACCCGAACGTCGCCTGCTACATGGACGATCTCTACGTCTATCTGCGCGCCCGCTCCACCGAAGCTTGGGGCCGGCAGCGTCCCGCCAAGAAGGAAGACAAGACACCGGAGTACACCAAGGCGGAAGACGCCTGCATGGGCAATAAGTGAACGTTGCCGGGATTGCCGAGACGACGTCCTGGCGTCCTATGAGAATTTGAGGAGCTTACGATGAAGACACGTGCCGCCGTTGCTTTCGAAGCCAAGAAGCCGCTCGAGATCGTCGAGGTCGACCTGGAAGGACCGAAGGCCGGCGAAGTCCTGGTCGAGATCAAGGCAACGGGCATCTGCCATACCGACGCCTATACGCTCGACGGGTTCGATAGCGAAGGAATCTTCCCGTCGATCCTGGGACATGAGGGTGCAGGCATTATCCGCGAGATCGGTCCCGGCGTGAGCTCGGTGAAGCCGGGCGACCACGTCATCCCGCTCTACACGCCGGAATGCCGGCAGTGCAAAAGCTGCCTCAGCCAGAAGACCAATCTCTGCACCGCGATCCGCGCGACGCAAGGCAAGGGCGTGATGCCCGACGGCACCAGCCGCTTTTCCTACAAGGGCAAGCCGGTCTACCACTACATGGGCTGCTCGACCTTCTCGAACTTCACCGTGCTGCCGGAGATCGCGGTCGCCAAGATCCGCGAGGACGCCCCCTTCGACAAGAGCTGCTACATCGGCTGTGGCGTCACCACGGGCGTCGGCGCCGTCGTCAACACCGCGAAGGTCACGCCGGGCTCCAACGTGGTCGTGTTCGGCCTCGGCGGCATCGGCCTCAACGTAATCCAGGGCGCCAAGATGGCCGGCGCCGACAAGATCATCGGCGTCGACATCAACGACGCCAAGGAGGATTGGGGCCGCAGGTTCGGCATGACCGAATTCGTCAACCCCAAGAAGGTCACCGGCGACATCGTCCAGCATCTCGTCGGCCTCACCGACGGCGGTGCCGACTACACTTTCGATTGCACGGGCAACACGACGGTGATGCGCCAGGCGCTGGAAGCCTGCCATCGCGGCTGGGGCACCTCGATCATCATCGGCGTTGCCGAGTCTGGCAAGGAGATCGCCACCCGCCCGTTCCAGCTCGTCACCGGGCGCAACTGGCGCGGCACCGCCTTTGGCGGCGCGCGCGGCCGCACCGACGTGCCGAAGATCGTCGACTGGTACATGAACGGAAAGATCCAGATCGATCCGATGATCACCCACGTGCTCAAGCTCGAGGAGATCAACAAGGGCTTTGACCTCATGCACGAGGGCAAATCCATCCGTTCAGTCGTCGTGTTCTAGCTCGAAAGCGTCACCCCCAAGGAGGATCGACCCATGACTGTTGCACTCCATCCCTCGATCGACAATGGCCTCAAACAGGGCAGCGGCAGCTTCGCCGGCGGCACGCTGGTCTGCAAATGCAAGGACCACCAAGTCAAGGTCGGCATCAAGGGCGACGTCGCGCATAACCACGCCTGCGGCTGCACCAAGTGCTGGAAGCCGCAGGGCGCGACGTTCTCCGTCGTCGCCGTGGTGCCGCGCCAGAACGTCACGGTGCTCGAGAACGGCGACAAGCTCCAGGTTGTCGATGCCTCCGCGGTGATCCAGCGCCACGCGTGCAAGGCATGCGGAACGCACATGTATGGCCGCATCGAGAACACGGGCCATCCGTTCTACGGCCTCGACTTCATCCATCCCGAGCTGTTCCAGGAACAGGGCTCGCAGGCGCCACAATTCGCCGCCTTCGTCTCCTCGGTGATCGAAGCCGGCGTGAAGCCGGAGCAGATGACGGGCATCCGGTCGCGGCTGAAGGAAATCGGGCTCGAGCCCTATGATTGCCTGTCACCAGCGCTGATGGATGCGATCGCGACCCACGTCGCCAAAGCCAAAGCCGCCTGAGCAAGGCCGCCTGACGTTCGCCGACCCCGTCCGATCGCCGGCCTCGACCAGCGCCAGCGAACCGGACGGGCCCCGGCCCCCGGGGGCGATTGCAGCGATGCCGCCGCCTCCGCAACTTGCGCGTATACGAGGGTGACGAGCTCCCTCAGTCCTGGTCTTCTGAATGACTGCGCAGCGCCGCCACCTTCCGTCTTGAAGACCCGGCCCTGCGTTTCTCCCTCCCTCGACTGAGGCATCCTGCTTCGTCCGCGCAATCTTCTGGCGGACGAAGCTTTTTTCGTCCCCCTGGCTGCGAACGCGCGCGGTCGAGCGGCGCGATCACGCGCCCTGCTTTTGACAAATCATCGATGCAATCTTTTCCCGCTGAGAACACCCGGCTGTGAACGCCGGGACGGCGCGATCTCTGTTACGATCGGGTCGTCACGATGCCGCGCGAAATACAATCAATTAAGAACAAAAACGGGAGGTATCGAACACACATCTGAACATCGAGATTCGCGTTCCTGCCTCGTGCCGGGATCTGCCCGTGCCGGATCGTGGGCCGGAATGTGACGAGACGACGCAACTGGCATTGCGCCGACTGGCGTCGGCCAGTTCTACATTTGGCATACTTATGAAGAGTGAGGGATGATCATGATCAAGGTGAAGATCAACGGCCAGGAACAGAGCTGGGACGGCGACCCGGATCTCCCGCTACTCTGGTTCCTGCGCGACGAGGCCGGGTTGACCGGCACCAAATACGGCTGCGGCCAGGCCCTGTGCGGCGCCTGCACCGTCATCGTCGACAAGCAGGCGGTGCGCGCCTGCATCACGTCGGTCAACGACGTCGCCGGGCGTGAGGTCACCACGATCGAAGGGCTGCATCCGACCGGCGATCATCCGGTGCAGAAAGCCTGGCGGCAGGTCAACGTGCCGCAATGCGGCTTCTGCCAGGCCGGCCAGATCATGCAGGCGGCAGCCCTCCTGATGGACAACCCGAAACCTTCGCACGACCAGATCCGCGAAGGGATGGCCGGCAACATCTGCCGTTGCGGCTGCTACCAGCGCATCGAGAACGCCGTCCATCTCGCATCGACGGGAGTGTGACATGAACTTCATCGACAATCCCAGCAAGCTTCGCGGCTTCGAAAAGAACATCAGGGTCGAGAAGGTCTCGCGCCGCAGCATCCTGAAGGGTCTCGGCATTACCGGCGGCTTCGTGCTCGCCGCACCGGTGATGTCGCGCCAGGCGCTTGCCTATGAGACCGGTGCGGGAAAGATGCCGCACGGCGTCGTGGTCGATCCGCGCGTATTCGTTTCGGTCGCCCCGGACGGCATCGTGACCATCGTCGGGCATCGTTCGGAAATGGGCACCGGCGTGCGCACCAGCCTGCCGCTGATCGTGGCTGAGGAGATGGAGGCCGACTGGTCCAAGGTCAAGGTTCAGCAGGCCCACGGCGACGAGGTGAAGTTCGGCAATCAGGACACCGACGGCTCGCGCAGCACGCGGCACTATCTGATCCCGATGCGGCAGATCGGCGCCTCTGCCCGCACCATGCTGGAGCAGGCGGCTGCGAAGCGCTGGGGCGTACCGGCGACCGAGGTCAAGGCCGTCAATCACGAGGTCGTCCACAGCGCCAGCGGGCGTAAGCTCGGCTTCGGCGAGCTGGCTGCCGACGCAGCCAAGGAATCGGTGCCCAGCATCGAGGGCCTCAAGCTGAAGGACCCCAAGAACTTCCGCTATCTCGGCAAGGGCCAGATCGGCATCGTCGATCTCCACGACATCACCACCGGCAAGGCGCATTACGGCGCCGACGTGCGGCTGCCCGGCATGAAATATGCCGTGATCGCCCGCCCGCCTGTAACCGGCGGCAAGCTGGTCAAGTTCGAGCCGGAGGCGGCACTGAAAGTGCCCGGCGTCGAGAAGGTGATGCAGGTGCGCGGCTGGCCGTGGCCGTCCAAGTTCCAGCCGCTCGGCGGCGTCGCCGTGATCGCGCGCAACACCGGCGCGGCGATCAAGGGCCGCGATGCGCTGAAGCTGACTTGGGACGACGGTCCCAACGGCAAATACGACTCGGTCGCCTATCGCAAGGAGCTCGAGGAGGCCTCGCGCAAGCCCGGCCTCGTCCTGCGCAAGGAGGGCGATGCGGACGCCGCCTTGAAGAGCGCCGACAAGGTGATCGTCGGCGAATACTATCTTCCCCATCTCGCCCACGTCGCCATGGAGCCGCCGGTCGCAGTCGCCGACGTCAAGGGCGACAAGGCGGAGATCTGGGCGCCGGTGCAGAGTCCGGGCGGCACCCGCGAGGACGTCGCCAAGACGCTCGGCATTCCGGAGGCCAACGTGACGGTCAACGTCACGCTGCTGGGTGGCGGATTCGGGCGCAAGTCGAAATGCGACTTTGCGATCGAGGCCGCGCTGCTCTCGAAAGAGCTCGGAGCACCGGTGAAGGTGCAGTGGACGCGCGAGGACGACCTCCATAACGGCTTCCTGCATACGGTCTCGGTCGAGCGGATCGAGGCAGGTCTGGACAAGAGCGGCAAGGTGATCGCCTGGCGCCATCGCAGCGTGGCCCCCAGCATCGCCTCGACGTTCGCTGCCGGGACCGTACACCAGGCGCCCTTCGAGATCGGCATGGGCCTTGTCGACATGCCGTTCGAGATCGCCAACATCTCCTGCGAGAATCCGGAAGCTGCGGCGTTCACCCGCATCGGCTGGTTCCGCTCGGTCTCGAACATCCCGCGCGCCTTCGCGGTGCAATCGATGGTCAGCGAGATCGCGCAGGCGACCGGCCGCGACCAGAAGGAGACACTCCTCGCCCTGATTGGCAGCCCGCGCATCGTCAAGCCCGAGGTGAAGGATCTCTGGAACTACGGTGAGCCCCAGGACAGCTACCCGATCGATACCGCGCGTCTGCGCAAGGTGGTCGAGTTGGTGGCCGAGAAGGGTGAGTGGGGCCGGAAGGTGCCGAAGGGCCACGGCCTCGGCATCGCCGTGCACCGCAGCTTCGTCAGCTACATCGCGACCATCGTCGAGGTCGCGGTCGACGACAAGGGCAAGTTGACGGTGCCGCGGGTCGACACGGCGATCGATTGCGGTACCTATGTCAACCCCGAGCGGATCGCCTCGCAGATCGAGGGCGCCGCGATCATGGGGCTGAGCCTCGCCAAATACGGCGAGATCACCTTCAAGGACGGCAAGGTCCAACAGAAGAACTTCGACGACTTCCAGGTCGTCAGGATGGACGACTCTCCCGTGGTGACCAACGTCTACATCGTGCCGGCCGCGGCAGACACGCCGCCCAGCGGCGTCGGTGAGCCCGGCGTGCCGCCATTCGCACCGGCGCTGATCAACGCGATCTTCGCCGCGACGGGAAAACGTATCCGCTCGCTTCCGATCGGCAAGCAACTGGAGGCGTGAGACGGAACAGAAGCGGCCTCGCGCCGTTTCCATCGATCTTACAGGAGCAGATCGATGATCAACATCTCCAGGGCGCTCGCAGTCTCGTTGCTGTCGGGCGCCTTTCTTCTGACGGCCTCCGGCGCATTCGCGCAGAGCAATACGACGCCGCCGACCACGGCGACGCGCCCCACCGCGCCGGACCAGAACTCGCTTCCCAATGCCAGCGCCCCGCCCGCCTCGACCACCCAGACCACCGGGCAGCACAATCCGGATCCCAAGATTCGTGAGATGAACCAGAAGGAAAAGGACAAGGTCGAGCGCTCCGGGAAATAGGCTTGGCGCCTGCACGGCAAGGGCACATGCAGAAAAGCGGCGGACGTTACCGTCCGCCGCATTCGCCACCCCCCTGCTGCTCCGCCTCTTTCGATCCGCCCGCGGAGCTATTTCTTCAGCGCGAATACCCAGACGACGCCGCCCTGCGGCACGTTGGCCTCGATACCGATATTGTTGGTCACGAGTGCATCCTGGATGCGCTGTGCGTCCACGCCCCAACCCGACTGGATCGCGATGTACTGCGTGCCGTCGATCTCATAGGACACCGGCATGCCAACGATGCCGGAGTTGGTCTTCTGTTCCCACAGAAGCTCGCCGGTCTTGGCGTGGAAGGCTCGGAAGTAGCGGTCGTTGGTGCCGCCGACGAAGACGAGATCGCCCGCCGTCGCCGTGACCGATCCGAACAGCTGCGACTTGGGGAAGTTGTGCTGCCAGACCTTCTTGCCCGTGACGGGGTCCCAGGCCTGGAGCTCGCCGAAATGATCCGCGCCCGGCCTCGTCGTCAGGCCGATGTCTTCCGGCTTGGTGCCAAGCCAGAGCTCGCCCGGCTTGAGCGGAAGCTTCTCGCCGGTGAACCCGCCGCAAAAGTTCTCATTGGCCGGCACGTAGACGAGGCCGGTCCTCTGGCTGTAGGCGGCCGACGGCCAGTCCTTGCCGCCCCACAGCGACGGACAGAACTCGACGCGCTTGCCTATCACCGGCTTGTGCGCGGGATCGACGATCGGCTTGCCGCTCTCGTCGATGCCCTTCCAGACGTCGGTGTAGACGAACGGCCAGCCGGCGACATAGTTGATCTTGGTCGGCGTCCGCTCGAGCACCCAGAAGATCGCGTCGCGTCCCGGATGGACTAGGCTCTTGATGTTGCGACCGTTGCGTTGCAGATCAATCAGCATCGGCGCATCGACCTCGTCCCAATCCCAGGAATCGTTCTGGTGGTATTGGAAATAGGTCTTGATCTTGCCGCTGTCGGGATCGAGCGCGAGCACCGATGCAGTATAGAGATTGTCGCCGGGATGGGTTTCGCCGGGCCATGGCGCCGCGTTGCCGATGCCCCAATAGATCGTCTTGGTCTCTTTGTCGTAATTGCCGGTCATCCAGGCCGACCCGCCGCCGTTCTTCCAGTCGTCGCCCTGCCAGGTATCGTGACCGGGTTCGCCTTCGCCGGGGATGGTGTAGGTCCGCCAAAGCTCTTTGCCGCTCTTTGCATCATAAGCCACGATATAGCCGCGTACGCCGAACTCACCGCCGGAGCCACCGACGATGACCTTGCCATCGACGATCAACGGCATCAGGGTCAAGTACTGACCCTTCCTGTAGTCCTGCACCTTGGTGTCCCACACCACTTTGCCGGTCTTGGCATCGAGCGCGACCACGTGGTCGTCCGTGGTGGCGAGGTAAAGCTTGTCCTCCCACAGGCCGACGCCCCGATTGGTCGGATGCAGCTGGAACAGATCGTCAGGGAGCTGCCGCTTGTAGCGCCAGTATTCGTCGCCGGTCTTCGCGTTCAGCGCGATCACCTGTCCCATCGGAGTCGTCACGAACATCGCGCCATTGTTGACGATCGGTGGCGCCTGATGGCCTTCGACCACACCGGTGGAAAAAGTCCAGACCGGCGTGAGGTTCTTCACGTTCGAGGTGTTGATCTGGTCGAGCGGGCTGTAGCCCTGCCCGTCATAGGTACGCCGATAGAGCATCCAGTTGTTTGGCTCCGGATTTTCCAGGCGCTGCGCCGTGACCGGAGAATAATTTTCGATCGGGCCGCACACGGCGGCAGTCGAGGCAAGACACGTAAAGGCGACGAAGCCGGACAGTAACCATTGCTTCCTGGTCATGGACGTTCCCCTTTTTCATCCGTTCGAATTCTTGTCGTGAATTCTTGTTTTGAATTCTTGTCGCTCGTCCCGTCGTCCGCCCATCGGCGGATGCGGCCTTTCCTGACGCGGGCATGGCCCGCACCGCCCGTCATCCTGGTTGCGCGCCACCTACCTTTCCGATGAAGTTGCCGGCGACGCTGAGCGAACCGTCAGCGAGCGCCAGCGGCAGCGCTGCGAGCCGTCGCGGCGCCGGTCCGAACACGACCTGCGCGCCGGCGCGAGGGTCGAATTCGGAGTTGTGGCACATGCACTTGAACACCTCCTTGTCGCCGACATCGCTCTTCACCCAAGCGGTGACAGGACAGCCGGCATGAGCGCAGATCGCCGAATAAGCGATGATGCCGTCGACGGCGCGCGCGCGGGTTTTCTCGTCGAGGTCGGCGGGATCGAGCCTGATGATCAGGATCTCGTTGAGCCGGGAGGCACTGCGCACCACCTGTGTCTTGGGATCCTTCGGCCAGGCATGCACCGGCGGTCCGCCAGCAGGCAGGTCGGCCGCGGTGATGAGCTTTCCTTCCTTGTCGCCTTCAGAGAAGACGAGCACATCGCCTTTCTGGGGCCGTTCGTCGGAGCCAGGCGGCTCCTCATTCGCGCGCGCATGCGTGGAACAACCTAGGCAGGCGGTGGTGGCGATTGCACCGAGCAGGACCGTTCGCCGCGTCTGCTCGAGGCAAGCGCCGGCTTCGGGTTCCGTGATGCTCTCGGATGATGAGGAATGAGTCGTGAGTGATGAGCGAGACATGCCACAAGCAGGCGCTGGAACTCTGCCGAAAAAAAGGCGAGGAGTTGGCGCCGCAGCGCATCAATATGGCTTTGCTCGCTTTGATTGAACAACGATGAACGCATTCAAACGTGTTTTCACAGTTTCAACGTTACGCCGCGCGACCGGCATGATAATTTTGCAGATCAGACCGATAACGCCGGAATTGGTGCAGCGCGCTCTTCGCCGCGCTGCGCAAATTATATCCGCATAGCTTGCGGGGCCGTCCGTCGCGTCAGGACCTGAGCACGTGACGCGGCGGCGATAGAACCGGCTACGGTTGCCGATGCCATTTCAAAACTGTCGGCGATGCGACGTGCCTTGTCGATGAACAGCGCAGCCGCCGGCGGTGGGCAGACCTCGCGCGCGGTCTGCTCGAACAGATCGAGCCAGCGGTCGAAATGATCGCTCACCAGGCTCAGCGGCAGATGTGCCCGCATCGGCGAGCCGTGATAACGGCCGCTCATCAGCACGACCGAGGACCAGAAATCCCTGAGCTTGGCCAGATGCTCGTCCCAGTCCTGTACGACCCCAAACACCGGCCCCAGCCGCGCATCTTCGCGCACGCGCCCGTAGAAGCGAGTGACGAGTTCCCCGATCATTTCCTCGGTGATCCCGGTTCGCTCGATCGCATCCTGGGTCAGCACGTTCCGCCGTGCGGCCGCCGCCTCGCGCTCGGCCTTCAATCGATCCGACATGTCCTTCGTTATCCGTTCCGTTGTTTCCGCGGGCCGCCCATTCGACATTGTCGGGCCAATCGCGCGCGGCATCTTTGTCGCAGCGCAAAGTGCGGAATCCGGCGGCGGACGCCAAAGGCCCGCCGCCGACGCCCTGGTCAGGCGCTATAGGTGTAGAAGCCCTGCCCGGTCTTGCGACCGAGATGGCCGGCATCGACCATCTCCTTCAGCAGTGGCGCTGGCCGATATTTTGGGTCGTTGAAGCCCTTGTAGAAGACCTCCATCACCGAAAGCATGGTGTCGAGCCCGACCAGGTCGGCCAGAGCCAGCGGCCCGATCGGATGGTTGCAGCCGAGCTTCATGCCGGCGTCGATTTCTTCCGCCGTCGCGATCCCCTCCTGAAGCGCGAAGATCGCCTCGTTGATCATCGGGCACAGGATGCGGTTGACGGCAAAGCCCGGGCTATTCTTCGCGGTGATCGCCACCTTGCCGATCCGCTGGGCGAAATCGAGCGCCTTGGCGTGAGTGTCGTCCGAGGTCTGCAAGCCGCGGATGAGCTCCAGGAGAGCCATGACCGGCACCGGGTTGAAGAAGTGCATGCCGATGAAGCGGTCGGGACGGTCGGTCGCAGCGGCAAGCTTGGTGATCGAGATCGACGAGGTGTTGGTCGCCACCAGCGTGCGCGGCGACAAGGTGGCGCAGAGATCCTTCAGGATCTTGACCTTAAGCTCCTCGTTTTCGGTCGCGGCCTCGATCACCAGGTCGCAACCCGACAGCTTCGCCCGGTCGGTGGTGCCGGTGATGCGCTTGAGCGTCGCTTCGCGATCGGCCGCCGACATCTTCTCCTTCTTGACCAGGCGCTCGAGGCTGCCGCCGACGGTCGAAATCCCGCGATTCACGGCCGCATCGGAAATGTCGACCATCACGACCGAGAGCCCGGCTGCCGCGCAGATTTGCGCGATGCCGTTCCCCATGGTCCCTGCCCCGATGATGCCAACGGTCTGGATCATTGCCTCTTATCCTTCATCCTTGCGGCCCGCGCCGGCACGACACGGCCTGTTGTTCCTGCACCAGGGTCTAGCACCGCCAGCGGGCTGCTGCGACCTGATCCAGCCCCTTCCTTAAAGCATCCATAGCTGGAATAAAGCCGCCAGACGGGCTCCAAACGACGCCCTCAGACGCTCCAGAGGCCGGTTTTGAGACCTCGGCGCCCTCCGCCGTCCAGTCCTGATTTCCGCCCGCCACCCCGGGTCTTGATTTTGGCAGCCGCAACGTCGAGAACGTACATCGCGCGAGGCTCGCGGAAGGAAGTTGCCTGAGGCCGGATGAACGACTTTGCACGCTCCATCGGCTCCGCCCTCTCTCTGATCGCCGAGGCCGACGCCGAGCTGCTCGGCATCGTCGCATTGTCGGTGCGGGTCAGCCTGACCGCCAGCATCGCCGCGCTCCTGATCGGCGCACCGTTCGGAGCCCTGCTTGCGATCACCCGTTTCCGGGGACGTCAGGTTGTCATCATCCTCACCAATGCGCTGCTCGGCCTTCCGCCGGTCGTAGTGGGGCTCGCGCTCTATCTCCTGCTGTCGCGGTCCGGCCCGTTCGGGATGGCCGGACTGTTGTTCACGCCGGCCGCGATGGTGATCGCGCAGACCCTGCTGGCGACGCCGATCGTGGTGGCGCTGGTGCACCGGCCCGCGAGCCTGCTGTGGGCCGAGTATGGCGATCTGGCCCGGATCGACGGCCTCTCGGCCTTTCGCAGCATGGCGCTTCTTTTCGCGCTCGGCCGGACCTCGCTGCTGACGGCGTTTCTCGCGGCGTTCGGGCGCGCTATCGCCGAAGTCGGCGCCATCATCATCGTCGGCGGCAACGTCCGCGGCTTCACGCGCACGATGACGACGGCGATCGCGCTGGAGACCAGCAAGGGCGATCTGCCGCTGGCGCTGGGGCTCGGGCTGATCCTGCTCGCGCTCAGCGTGGCGGTGTCGACCATCGCCTTCCTGCTAGTGGGACGCGTTGGGGAAAAATAGCTGCTCGCCGCCGACCTTGTACCCGGCGATCGCCTCCTGCCCTTTCGACGAGACGAGCCAGTCGATGAAGGCCTGTCCGTCCTTCACCTTCACGGTCGGATGCGTGGCGGGGTTCACCAGCATGACGCCGTACTGGTTGAACAGCCGCTTGTCCCCTTCGGTCAGGACGGCGAGTTCGCCGCGGTTCTTGAACGACAGCCAGGTGCCGCGGTCCGACAGAAGATAGGCGTTCGACGACGAGGCCATGTTCAGCGCCGGACCCATGCCCTGGCCGATCTCCCGATACCAATCGTTCTTTACCGCGCCGAGGTCGACGCCCGCTTCCTTCCAAAGCCGGAGCTCGGCGGCATGCGTGCCGGACTTGTCGCCGCGCGAGATGAACAGCGCCCCCGCCGCCGCGATCTTGCGCAGCGCGTCCGCAACGTCCTTGCCGCCGGCGATCTTTGCGGGATCACTCTTCGGGCCGACGATGACGAAGTCGTTGTACATGACGTCGAAGCGCTTCACGCCCTGCCCTTCCGACATGAACTTGTCTTCGGCGGACCTGTCATGGACAAACACCACGTCGGCATCGCCGCGCCGCCCGATATCCAGCGCCTGGCCGGTGCCAACGGCGACGACCTTAACACCAATGCCCTCGGCCTTCGTGAACAGCGGCAGCAGATGGCCGAACAGGCCTGATTGCTCCGTCGACGTGGTCGAGGCGACCGTGATGGTGCGATCCTGCGCGAAGGCGATGGTGGACCAGAGCAGAACCGCTCCCAGGGTGACAATCTTCCTCATGCGTCGTTCCTCAACCAACAATGACGATCCTGAATAGCCCCTGTCGATGAAATCGGGAACCCCCGACGTCAGTCCGCATAGAGTTGAACGGGTGACTACAAAGCGGCAGGAACGTCGTTGGCGCAGGCGGATTGTCTGGGAATGTAAGTCAAGGAGAATCCAATGAAGAAGATCATCTTGGCATCCACATGCATCATGGCGCTTGCAACCGGTGGCGCCGTCGCTCAGACACAACCCGCGCCGAGCGCCTCAGGCCAAAGCGATGTCGGTCCCTCATCGCGAGGTCCCGCCACCAAGGGCATGACGACCGGACGTTCGTCGAACATGCAGAACGAGGCCAGCGACGGCAAGGGGGCGCAGCAACCATCGGCCGGCGGCACCAACACCAACAACATGGGCAGCCCGGCCGGCGGCGGCAGCGCCGGCTCCGGCTCGGGCTCGGGCGGGCGATAAGTCTGCAGCTCGGCCAGGGGCTCGCTGCACACGTTCTCCGAGGCTCGCGAATCAGGCGCCGCATGCGGTGCTGCGAGTCTCGGATCGCGTTAGTAGAGTGGAGCACGCGCACGAGCGCGCTTGCAGTTGCAAGGTATCTTCCAAGATCCTGAACCCGAGCCAGCGTATCCATCACGGCACGGCCGCACTGCGTCGCGGTCACACGCACATGTGCGGATGTTCTGCAATTGATCTCACCTACATTGACAGAGATGTGACGACCGGGGCAGTTTTTCATATTGCTGGCGAATCAGCGATTGCCTCACGCCGAGTACCTCTTGGACAACTCCTAGTGCTTTCGAGACTGATATCGTTGCTGCGCCGCATCCCCGCGGTGAAATGGGCATTCACCCGGCTTCGGCCCGTGCCGCATGGCGGCAGCATTGACGTCAACCCGCTCACCGCAGACATCTCGTCCGTCATCGCCGAAGGCATCGCGGCCGAGAACATCACGAAAGCCGCTCCGGCTCAAATCACCGATATCAGCGCAGTTTCGGCGCGCGACGACGTCGAGATCGCGTGCGCGACTCGGTCCGCCGAAGATGACGTCGCCATCTCTGTCATGGCGGAGAGCCCGCCGGCAGCGCCAGCCGATGCCGGCGGCAGCGACGATTCTTCGCGGGAGACGCCATCGGAGATCGAACCGGTCATCGTGGAGCGGGCTTCGGTCTCGACCATCCAGATCGAAATCGCGACAGCCGAAGAATCCGTCGCCAGCGATGACCCGGCTGTTGAAATCTCGACGAACGTCGAGGCCGTCGATGCGGACCCGGCCGCCGTCGGCGTCGTCAGCGAACCGACCGACGCTGGGTTCGTTGTCGCGGAGGAGGCATCGCCGTCGTCCGTCGGTGTCGAGAGCGCTCCGGATGCCGCCCGCGCTCTCGCCGTCAACGATGATCGTTCCCCTGCCGTCATGGTGGATATTGAGGCGACCGTAGAGGAGCCGTGTGTCACGCTTGTCGGCAGCGAGGGGCTGGCAGAGCCATTCCCTGAGGCTCGTTTCCACAGCGATCCTTTCCCCGGCGCCATGGCGGCAACCGAGCCGGGTGCTGCGGACGTTGCTGCGCCCGTCACAGCGGTGGCCGCGGCGCAGAGTTCCCCCGACACGGCCGGCGTCGCCACCGACATCGAGCCGGCTCTCGTGTCTCCCCCTGCCGAGAGCCGCAGCACGCCGAAAGGTCGCGCAAGGACCGCGGAACCCGCCGATCGCACCGCGCTGATCCGGCAGCGCTGGGTGGAAACCGGGATCAGGATGTGGAATCCGCGGCTGCACGGCACCGGCGAAGCCACGCTGAACATTCAGGGAAGCGTCGGACTGCTTCCACCCGCTCCCGGCGAGACGATGCCGCGCTACGACAAGCTGGAATTCAAGATGCTCGGCGGACAGATCGTCTGCGAGGGCGTTATCCTCGAGGCGCCCGGGCAGGCGAGCCGGCACAGTTTCACGCGGCTCGCAGAGCCCTCGAAAATCGAGCGCGGCCGCGAACCAGCGCAGGAACGCCAGGCCGCTCTCGCCTGATCCCTTTCTCCCGCGATCAACCTAAAGCGGCTTTCTGTCGACACGCTCTTGTTCCCGCGCGGCACGTAAATTTTCCTCATACGAAGCCGTTGCCCGTGACGCCGGCTGCAACGTAACCTGCGCGCGGTCGAGCCGCGACATCCGCCCGATCAGAACGACAAGAACACTATGGGAGGAAAACCATGAGAACATTCACGGCCGCGCTGTGCGCACTGGCATTGTTCGCGACGGGCGCGCAAGCACAGACCCTCAAGGCTTTCCTGGCGTCGGTCATGCAGAAGTGGACAGCACCTTTCGAGCCGTTCCAGCTCATCGGCAACATCTACTATGTCGGCACCGAAGGCATTGCCGTCTATGTCATCAAGACATCGCAGGGCCTGATCCTGATAGATACGGCAATGCCCCAGTCAACCGGCATGATCAAGGACAACATCGCCAAGCTCGGCTTCAAGGTTGCCGACATCAAGATGGTCCTCAACTCGCACGCGCATCTCGATCACACCGGCGGTTTTGCAGAGATCAAGAAGGAGACCGGTGCGCAGCTCGTGGCCGGCGAGCGCGACAAGCCTCTGCTCGAAGGCGGCTACTATCCCGGCGAAGAGAAGAACGAGGATCTCACCTTTCCCCCGGTGAAGGTCGACCGCACGGTGAAGGAAGGCGACAAGGTCACGCTCGGCGACGCTACCCTCACCGCACATGCGACGCCCGGCCATTCGCCCGGCTGCACGAGCTGGGAGATGACCGTTGGGGACGGCGACCAGAACCACCAGGTGCTGTTCTTCTGCAGCGGCACGGTGGCCCTGAACAGGCTGGTCGGCCAGCCGACCTATCCGGGCATCGTCGACGACTACCGGGCGACCTACGTCAAGGCCAAGGCGATGAAGATCGACGTGCTGCTCGGGCCACACCCGGAGGTCTATGGCATGCAGGCCAAGCGGGCGCAGATGAAGGACGGCGCGCCGAATCCATTCGTCAAACCGGGCGAGCTTGCGACCTATGTGACCGGCCTGTCGGAAGAATTCGACAAGCAACTCGCCAAGCAGACCGCTGCGCTGGAAAAGAAGTAGCGGCGATCGGATTCGGCCTGGCACCTTTCCCGGACCAGGGGAGGTGCGGCAGGTCGTCAGCCCGACGCGCGTGGTTAGCAAAGCGTCGCGCGGCTTTGCAGAACTTTGCAGCCGAAGCGCTGCATTTGCGGCCCCTATCCTTAACGCCGCCTCACCAACGCACGGGGCCCAAAAGGTCCGCAGTAGCGTGCAACCTGCGCTGGCCCTTGGCGTACGATCGATCTAACGCGCCCTTTGCCGCCACCATGCAAGATCGGCCGCGTTTTCAGGGGCTCGTATTTCAATGCCTTGCCGATTTGAAGTCTCACCTCGCCGCCGCAATGCGGTTGTTTCGCGTTCCGGCCGACAATCCGGATCTGATGCGGGCGCAGTTCGACGCTTTCGCGCCCAGCTCGACACCCTGCGCCGCCTGGGGTGCGACTTCATCCAGGGCTATTATTTCGCAAAACCCATGCCGGGCGATGCGATTGGCGACTATCTGGCGAAGGAGCAATTCCGCCTCGACGGCGCCGGGGCCAAGGTCGTGGCCTGAGGTCACACCGCGCAATAGCGCTCCTGGATGTCCTTGTCCGCGAGCAGCGCCGCGGCGCTGCTCTGATGCACCACCTCGCCCTGGTCGATGATCACGGCGCGATCGGCCAAGCGGAGCGCCCATTCGACGTTCTGCTCCACCAGCAACAGCGTCTTGCCCTCGTCACGCAGGCGGCGGAACAGCGCGCCCATCTCCTCGACCAGAACGGGCATGATGCCCTCCGAGGGCTCGTCGAGCAGGATCATTTTGGGCCTCGCAATCAACGCGCGCGCGATCGCCAGCATCTGTTGCTCGCCGCCGGAGAGCGTCACGCCCTCCTGGTCGAGGCGCTCCTTCAGGCGCGGAAAGGTCTCGGCGATCTCGTCGATCGCCGCCCGTTCCTCGATGCCGCTGCCGGCAGCGACGAGGCCGAGCCGGAGGTTCTCGCGCACGGACAGGCCCGGGACGATGCGACGCTCTTCGGGCACGTAGGCGAGGCCGAGGTGGAAGCGCTGATGCGCACGCAATGGCAGGAGCTCCCTGCCCGCGAAGCGCACGCGGCCGGTCGCCTTCGGCATCAGACCCATCATCGCCCGCAAGGTTGTGGTCTTGCCGGCGCCGTTGCGGCCGACGAGAGCGACCACCTCGCCCTCCTTCACGTGCAGGGAAATGCCGTGGAGGATGTGGCTGGCACCATACCAGGCGTGCAGGTCCTCGATTTCGAGCAGTGCTGTCTCAGCCATAGCCTTCACTCTGTCCGAGATAGACCCGGCGGACGTCCGGATTACTCCTGATCTCGTCGGGCGCGCCGTCCGCGAGCAGGCGGCCGTGGTGCAGCACGACGACGCGCTTGGACAGGCCCAGCACCATCTTCATCTTGTGCTCGACCAGGAGCACGGTGCGTTTGTCGGCGAGGCGCTCCAGCAGCGCAACCATCTCCTTGGTCTCTTCGGGCCCCATGCCGGCGGTCGGCTCGTCGAGCAGCAGCAGTTCCGGCTCCGAGACCAGCGCGATCGCGATCTCCAGCGCCCGCTGTTGGCCATGCGCGAGGAACTTTGCCAGATCGCTGCGCTTGCCGAGCAATCCGACAGCCTCGAGCGCACCGTCAGCACGCGCATTCAGCTCGGACAGCCGGGTGCGGTTGCGCCAGATGTCGTAGCTCACGGACAGTGCCTGGGCCGCCACGCGGACGTTCTCGTGGACGGACAGGTCCGGAAAGATGTTCGTAATCTGATACGAGCGCGAAATGCCCCGATGGACGAAGCGGTGCTGTGGCAGGCCGTTGAGCTCGCGCCCCTTGAAATGGAGATTGCCCGACGTCGGAGTCAACGCACCGGAGAGGATGTTGAAGAATGTGCTCTTGCCGGCACCGTTCGGCCCGATGATCGAGGTGAGCTGGCCGGCCGCGAACGACACCGTGATGCCTTCGAGCGCGACGAAGCCGCCAAAGCGTTTGCCGATGCCTTCGGCGCGAAGCAACTTCTCGCTCACGGCCGCGCCTTTCCGACGCCGAGAGCGTCCAGCAGCGTTCCCCAGATGCCCTTGGGCAGGAATAGCACGAACAGGACGAAGATCGCGCCGACGAAGATCTGCCAATGCGGCGTCCAGAGCGAGATGACGTCCTCCAGGATCAGGAAGCTGGCCGCGCCGACGAAGGGCCCGAAGAAGCTGCGAGCGCCCCCGAGCAACACCATCATCACGATCATGCCCGAGGTCTGGTAGTGCAAGATGTCGAGCGGCACGATCGATAGATGCAGCGCCAGCATGCAGCCGCCGAGTGACGAGATCGCGCCCGACAGCATGAACACGAGCAGCTTGCTGCGTTCGACGTCGTAGCCGCAGGCCCGCGCCCGCTGTTCGTTCTCGCGGATCGCCTCGATGACGGCCCCGAAAGGCGAGTTGAGGATGCGCGACTGGAACCACATCGCCAGCGCCGCAAAGGCCATCAGTACGTAGTACTTGTTCACGGGGTCGAGGAAATTGACCTGAAGGCCGAACAGGCTGATGCGGTCGACGGTGAAGCCGCGCAGGCCGTTCTCGCCGCCGGTGAAGGAGGCGGCCTGGAGCGCGACGTAATAGACGAGCTGCGCCAGCGCGAGCGTCACCATGGAGAAATAGATGCCGCGGGTACGCGTCGAGATGATTCCAATCACAGCCGCGAGGCAGGTGCTGAGCAGTACGGCAAGCGCGACCGCGGCAAACCACGGCACGCCGTAGCGGCCGATCGCAATGCCGGTGAAGTACGCTCCCGCACCGAAGAACGCCGCCTGACCGAACGACAACAGCCCCGTGTAGCCGAACAGCAGGTTGTAGCCCATCACCACGATGCCGTAGATCAGGACGTTGACGGCCAGCGCCTTGGACGGCAGCAGCCAGGGCAATATGGCCAGAACGATGATCGAGAGCAGCACGCGGTGGTCGAGAATCCGGTCGAGCCCGCCCGACGCAGATTTGGCGAGAGCCTCGCCGCCAGAAGGGTGCGTCACGCTGTCCTCCCTCTCACGCCGAACAGGCCCTGCGGGCGGATCAGCAGCACTACCGCCATCAACGCGAACATGACGATGGTCGCCATCTCCGGCGCGAACAGCGCGACAAGGCTGATGGAAATGCCGACCATGAGGCCGGCCACAACCGCACCGACGATCGAGCCGAGGCCGCCAATCACGGTGACGACAAAGGCTTCGGCCAGCACCAGAGAGCCCATTTCCGGGTTGACGCTGCGCATCGGCCCCGCGAGCACGCCGCCCAGCGCGGCAAGCCCGACACCGAGACCGAAGATCGCAAGCCAGACCCGGCCGATATCGACGCCGAGCACCTGCATGATTGTGGGATCGCGGGCGCCGGCGCGAACGATCAGGCCGACGCGAGTCTTCTCCAGTGCCAGCCAGAGCGCCAGCAACACCACCGCCACGAGCGCAATGACGAACAGGCGGTAACGCGGGAAGAATCCGATGCCGAGATCGAGCACGCCGATCAGCTGCGGCGGGGTCGGAAACGGAATTCCGTCGCTCCCGAACACGATACGCACGCCCTCGACCAGGACATAGCTGAGGCCGAAAGTGAGCAGCAGCGGATCGTCGATCGAGCGCCCGTAGAGCCTGCGGATCAGGACGAACTCAATCAGCATGCCGAAGGCGCCGATCAGGATCGGCGCGAGCAACAGCCCCCACCAGAAGCTGCCGGTGAGCGATGCCAGATACAGTCCCGCATAGGCACCGATCATGAACAGCGCGCCATGGGCGAAATTGACCACCCCGAGCATGCCGAACACGATCGTCAGCCCAAGCGCAGTGATCACCAGGACCGCCCCAAGGGCGATCCCGGAGAGAAGCTGCATGATGATCAGCGACAGGTCCATCGGTCAGGCTTCAGGTGGCGTGGCCGAGCTCGCTGCAACTGCGCAGCATGTCGTCCGAGCCTGCGGCGTTGGCGAGGATCGCGAACAGATCGTTGTCGCCCGCCATGGCCGACTTCTTCTTGGACTCCAGCACCAGCACCGACTGTACCGATTGATGGTCGCATTTGCGGTAGTGCTGCGGGCCCTTGGTCAGATCGTATTGCAGCTTTTCGAGCGCATCGACGACCTTGTCGGTGTCGGTGCCGCCCGCGGTCTGCATCGCGGCCAGCAACGATCCGACACCCGAATAGCCGTAGGCGCCGTAATCGGTCGGGATGGCGCCGCCATTGGCGGCCTTGAACGCGGCGTTGAACGCGGCTGCCGACTTACTCTGCGCCTCCAGGCCCCAGTAGTAATTGGCGCCGCCGACCACGCCCTCGAACACATCGGGGCCGACCGCGAGCCGCTGGTTGTGCAGGATGACGGGCACGACGATTTTCATCTGCTGCTTGACGCCGAAATCCACCGCCTGCTTGATCGCATTGGCCTGGTCGCGACCGAAATTGGAGATGCAGAGCACGTCGGGCCGCATCGACATCAGGCGCGGCATGAAGGTGGAATAGTCGGCGGCGCCGAACGGATGCAGGATCTCGCCGACATTGTCCGCGCCGATCGCCGCCTGCGCGCGCTTGAAGCCGCGCAGCATTTCATGCCCGTAGGCATAGTCGGCGACGAGATGCGCGACTTTCATGCCTTTCTTCAGGGTCTGCCGCGCCACTGCCGCCGTCGTCATGTGCGGGTTGAGCGCCTCGTGGAAGGTGTACTTGCTGAAATCCTTGGCCTCGTTGATGGTGTCCGACTGGCTGATCGAGACGTAGATCACGCCGCGGGCGCGCGTGACCTCGTTGACCGCGAGTTGCACCGCGCTGGAGAGCGCGCCGACCACGGCATGAACCTTGTCCTTCTCGATCAGCTCGAGCGTGCGGGTCGCGGCCTCACCGGCGTTGAGCTTGTCGTCGCGCACCAAGAGGTCGACCTTGCGGCCGCCGATGCCGCCCTTGTCGTTGACGAGCTTCACCGCGAGCTCGGCACATTTGACCTGATCGCGCGCTTCCGCCGCGAAGGGGCCGGTGAGCGGGGTCGGAAAGCCGATGCGGATCGTCTCGTCGGCCGCGCGGCCGATCCGGGGCATGGCGAGCAAAGCTGCGCCGGCCGAAAGGCCGGCGAGCGCGGTGCGGCGGGTTATTCTCGGGGTCGAGCCGGATTTGGGCATGGTTTCCTCCAATGGTCTTTTTTCTAGAATCGCTTCAGGGCTTTCAGGACTTTGGCAGGCGTGATCGGGATGGAATTGATCGTCGCATCGAACGGCGCGAGCGCGTCGTTGACGGCGTTGAGCACGGCAGCCGAGGCCGCGGCGGTGCCCGCTTCGCCGACACCCTTGGCGCCGAGCTCGGTGTCGGCGGTCGGCGTCTCGACATGGGCGATGACGATGTCCGGCATCTCCATTGCCATCGGAACAAGGTAATCGGCGAGCGAGCCGTTCATGAGCTGGCCGGTCTCGCTGTAGCGGCATTCCTCGAACAGTGCCGCGCCCAGCCCCTGCACGATACCGCCGCGAAGCTGCTCGTCGACCAGCATCGGATTGATGACGCGGCCACAATCCTCGACGATGAAATGCTTCAAGAGCTTGATGAAGCCGGTCTCGACGTCGACCTCCAGCGAGCAGCCCTGGATGCCGTTGGTGAAGGCAAACGGATAGCCCTGCGGCGCGAAATGATGGCTTACGGTGAGCTGCGCCTGTGTGCCCGGCGGAAGCGTGTCGGAGCGGAAATAGGCGATGCGCGCGATCTCGGAAATCGGCAGGCGCGTGTTGCGCGTCGCGGCGTCGACCACCTTGCCATCGACGATATCGAGTGCCGACGGCTGCTCCTGCAAGATGAGCGCGGCGATCTCCAGGATGTTGCGCTTGAGAGTGCGCGTGGCCTGCAGCGCGGTCTCCCCTCCGATGCCGGCGCCGCGGCAGGCCCAGGTGGCACCGCCATGCGGCGTCACCTCGGTATCGCCGGTGACGACCTTGACGTGCTCCTGCGCGAGGCCAAGCTGATCGGCAACGATCTGGCTGATGATCGCCTCGGTGCCCTGCCCCTGCTCAGTGACCGAGATCAGGCAACGCACCTCGCCCGACGGGGTCAGACTGACGATCGCGCCATCCTGTGACGAGATTCGCGCGCCACCGACGCCGTAGAAGGCGGGGCTGGGATTGGTGATCTCGACAAAGGTCGCAATACCAATGCCGCGATGAACACCGCGCTTTCGCAAATCCGCCTGCTCGGCACGCAAGCTGTCATAGTCCATGATTTCACGCAGCCGCTTCAGGCAAGCCTGATGCGACAACGCCTCGAAGCGGTATCCGGTTGGCGACGTCTGCGGATAGGCATGATCCGCAATCACGTTCTGCACGCGGATGGCGAAGGGATCGAGGCCAATCTTCGCGGCAGCCATGTCGACCAGCCGCTCGGTGACGGCGCAGGCGATGGGATGGCCGACGGCGCGATATTGGCTGGTCTGCACCTTGTTCTGGAAGATCACTTCAAGGGCAGCACGATAGTTCTTGAAACGATAGGGCGCGCCGATCAGGCGGATCACCTGGTTGCCCTCGACGACGCTGGTGCGCGGGTAGGTCGAGAACGCGCCGATCGCGGTCAAATCGAGCACGTCCATCGCCAGGATCTCGCCCTTGGCATCCAGCGCCATGCGGGCGCGCACGCGGTGGTCGCGGGCGTGGATATCGGAGACGAAGGATTCCATGCGATCAGCGACGTACTTCACGGGCCGGCCCAGCAGGATCGAGAGGCCCACCACCGCCATGTCCTCGTGATAGACATGCAGCTTCATCCCGAAGGAGCCGCCGATGTCAGTTGCGATCACGCGAACGCGGGCCTCGGCGATGCCATAATGCCGCGAATAGAGGTCCTGGAATTGGTACGGCGTTTGGGTGCCGTGATGCACGGTGAGCATGCCGGCAGAAGGATCGTAGTCGGCGACGATGGCGCGCGGCTCCAGCGTCACCGCGGTGTGGCGACCGAAGGTGAACTCCTCTTCCACCACGTGGGCGGCATGCGCAAAGGCGTCATCGACAGTGCCGCTCTCGAGCTGGCTGCGGAAGCAGGTGTTATTCGCACTGCCGGGATTGACCAGCGCACTGCCGGCCTCTCGTGCGCCGTCAATGTCGACGACCACAGGAAGATCCTCGTAGTCGACCTCGATCAGTTCCAGCGCGTCCTCGGCGATCGCCCGGGTTTCAGCGACGACAGCGACCACGGCCTGCCCGGCCCAGACCACGCGATCCAGCGGCAGCGGCAGTTGCGGCGCGGAGGTCATGCCCTTGAAATGATCGAGCGTGCCGGTCCAAGGCGTGCAGATCTTGGCGAGCTCGGCGCCCGCGGCAACGAGATGCACGCCTTCGAGCGCGCGCGCCTCGTCGATATTGATCGAGACGATCCTCGCATGCGCATGCGGGCTGCGCAGGAACGCAGCATGGAGCATGCGTGGCAGCCTGAGATCGCTGACATAGCGCCCGCGCCCGGCGAGCAGGCGCTTTGCGTTGGGCCGCGGCACAGAGCGGCCGATATAGGAGTTCGGGCGGTCGATCGAGGTCAGCGGCGCACTCATGTCGCGCCTCCGCTTTCGCGGCGCGCTTTCGCCACAGCATCGATGGCGTCGATGATCGCCTCATAGCCGGTGCAGCGGCAGTAATTGCCCGAAAGTGCGTCGCGGATGTCCTCCCGGCTCGGCTGCGTCGCTTGCGAGAGCAGCTCCTGGGCATTGACCAACATGCCCGGCGTGCAGAAGCCGCATTGCAGCGCATTGCGGCGGTGGAACTCAGCCTGGAGGTCGGCGATCACTCCGCTCTCGGTCAGACCTTCGATCGTCTCAATCCTGGCGCCGTCGGCTTGCACCGCAAAGATCAAGCAGGAATGCGCGGCACGGCCGTCAATCTGCACCAGACAGGCGCCGCAGGCTCCCATCTCGCAGCCCGCATGCGTACCGGTCAGCTCCAGCTTGTCGCGCAGACAATCGACCAGCGTCTCGCGCGGCGCGACCTCACACGCGATCTTGCGGCCGTTGACGACCAGGCGAATGCGCACCGTCTCGTCGGCCTCGTCCAGCAGAGTTTCATCGAAGCCACTCATGCGCCCTCTCCGAGACGTCCGAGCAGGCGTCCCAGCAACACGCGCGCGAGATGCAGGCGCATCGCCGGAGGCACCTCGTCACTGTCGGGCGGCGCGAGATCGCCTTCGAGCGCTCCTTGCGCGGCGGCGATGCGTTCCGCATCCAGCCTCGCGCCGATCAATGTGGCCTCAACCCCCTTCACCCGCGTTGGTGTATTTCCGACCGAGAAGAAAGAGATGCGGATGTCGTCGATACGCTCGTCGGTGCAGGTTGCGAGCATGCCGCACCCGACCAGCGCGTAATCCCCGCGCCGCCGCGCCAGCTCGTCGAAGGCAAAGCGCTGACCGACCTTGAACAGCGGAACGTAGATTGCGGTGATCAGTTCGCCAGCCTGCAACGCGGTCTCGAACAGGTCGATGAAGAAATCGTCGGCCTTGACGCGCCGGCGGCCGGAAGGGCCGGCGATCTCGACCTCGGCATCGAGCGCCAGCGTCATCGCCGGAAATTCGGAGGCGGGATCGGCGAGGGCAATGCTGCCCCCGAACGTGCCGCGGTTGCGGATGGCCGGATGCGCGACGAACGGCGCCGCCGCGTGCAGCAGCGGCGCAAACTCGGCGATCAACGGCTCACTCAGCATCTCGCAATGGCGCGTCAGCGCGCCGATGCGCAAAGCATCGCCTTCGCGCCTGACACCGCGCAGTTCGTCAATGTGGGTGATGTCGATCAGCAGCCGCGTCGCCTGCAGCCGCAGCGACAGCGCCGGCACCAGGCTCTGGCCGCCGGCGATGAAACGCGCATCGTCCCCGGCACGCGCGTGAGCGTCGAGCGCCTGGTCGATCGTCGCAGCACGAAAATAGCTGAAAGCCCTCGCCTTCACTGCCGTTTCCTCGAGATGCCTCGGCCCATCGGCCGCGGACGCCAGATTTGTAACCATCTGGTCTCAAAATCCTGACACGCCCCTCAGGGGCCGTCAACAGGAAATGACCATTTGGTCACAAAAGCACCTTGGGCTATGAAGGAAGCAAGGCGTGCGATTCAGCGACGAAATGGCCCGAAAAGCGCAGAGAACGGCGAAGCGACCGCCCCGCAAGGGGACCGAGACAGGCAGCAAGTCTGCGCCAAAGCGCCGCAACATGCGTGCCGCTGACCGCGAGCGCGCGATCGTGGACGAGGCGATCCGCTTCTTCGCCGAGCGCGGCTTCGAGGGTCAGACCCGCGAGCTCGCCAAGCGCATGGGCATCACGCATTCGGCGATCTATCGCCACTTCCCGAGCAAGGAAGCACTGATCGAGCGGGTCTATCAGGAGGTCTATCTCAGCCGCTGGTCGCCCGATTGGGGACCGATGATCCGCGATCGTTCGTTGTCGCTGGAAGCGAGGCTGACACGCTTCTATCTCGACTATGTCGACCGCGTGTTCGAGTACAATTGGGTGCGGATCTTCGTGTTCTCCGGCATGAAGTCGTTCGGCATCACCAGCCGCTATCTCGACATCGTCAGACGCGAGATCATCGAGCCCGCGGCCGCCGAGCTGCGCCACGAGCTGAAGCTACCCGACGCAAAGGCTCACGCATTGAGTGAACGCGAGACCGAGCTGTTCTGGGGCCTGCACGGCCGCATCTTCTATCTGGCTATCCGCAAGTTCATCTACGAGACGCCGATTCCATCAGACCTCGACGCGATCGTCCGCGACGCCGTCCAGACATTCATGGACGGCGCGAAGACGACGATGCCGAGGCTTCTGGAGAGCGACTGAAGGCGTTACGTGGAAAGGCTCGGCAGATCGAGCCCCTTCTCGCGCGCGCAGTCGATCGCGAAGTCGTAGCCCGCGTCGGCATGGCGCATCACACCGCTCGCAGGATCGTTCCAGAGCACACGTTCGATCCGCTTGGCCGCTTCCGGGGTGCCGTCAGCAACGATCACCATGCCGGCGTGCTGCGAATAGCCGATGCCGACGCCGCCGCCATGGTGCAGCGAGACCCAGGTCGCGCCGCTTGCGCAATTGAGCAGCGCGTTCAGCAGCGGCCAGTCGGACACCGCATCCGATCCGTCCTTCATCGCCTCGGTCTCTCGGTTGGGACTTGCCACCGAGCCGCTGTCGAGATGATCGCGGCCGATCACGATCGGGGCTTTCAACTCGCCGCGCGCCACCATCTCGTTGAAGGCAAGGCCGAGCCGGTGACGATCGCCAAGGCCGACCCAGCAGATCCGTGCCGGCAGGCCCTGGAATTTGATGCGCGCCTTCGCCATGTCGAGCCAATTGTGCAGATGCTTGTCGTCAGGCATCAGCTCCTTCACCTTCGCGTCGGTCCTGAAGATGTCCTCAGGGTCGCCCGAGAGCGCGGCCCAGCGGAACGGGCCGACCCCGCGGCAGAACAGAGGGCGGATATAGGCGGGCACGAAGCCCGGGAAATCGAACGCGTTCTTGAGGCCCATGTCCTGCGCCATCTGGCGGATGTTGTTGCCGTAGTCGAGCGTCGGAATGCCCTGCGCGTGGAAGTCCAGCATGGCCTGGACGTGCTCGACCATCGAGGTCTTGGAGGCGCGCTCGACCGCCTTCGGATCGGAGTCCCGCCTGGATTCCCACTCGGCGAGCGTCCAGCCCTTCGGCAAGTATCCGTTGACCGGATCATGCGCGCTGGTCTGGTCGGTGACGATGTCGGGCTTGACACCGCGGCGCACCAGCTCAGGAAAAATCTCCGCGGCGTTGCCGAGCAGGCCGACCGAAACCGCCTGCTTCGTTTTCGCGGCGTCCGCCATGATCGCCAGCGCTTCATCGAGCGTCGCAGCCTGCTGGTCGAGATAACCGGTGCGCAGCCGCATCTCGATGCGGCTCGGCTGACATTCGACCGCGAGCATCGAGGCGCCGGCCATGGTCGCCGCTAGCGGCTGCGCACCGCCCATGCCACCAAGGCCGGCGGTGAGGATCCATTTGCCGGCGAGGCTGCCGCCGTAATGGCGACGTCCGACCTCGACGAAGGTCTCGTAGGTGCCCTGCACGATGCCCTGGCTGCCGATATAGATCCAGGAGCCGGCCGTCATCTGACCGTACATCATCAGGCCCTTGCGATCGAGCTCGTTGAAATGATCGAGCGTCGCCCAGTGCGGCACGATGTTGGAGTTCGCGATCAGCACGCGCGGCGCGTCAGCGTGGGTGCGGAACACGCCGACCGGCTTGCCGGACTGGACCAGCAGCGTCTGGTCGGCTTCGAGTGAGCGCAAGGCCGCGACGATCCGGTCGAAGCTGTCCCAGTCGCGTGCGGCGCGGCCGATGCCGCCATAGACGACGAGCTCGCTCGGGCGCTCCGCGACGTCGGGATCGAGGTTGTTCATCAGCATGCGCAGCGGCGCTTCCGTCAGCCAGCTCTTGGCGCTGATATCGCTGCCGCGGGGAGCGCGGATGGTGCGGTCATTGTCCAGTCGGCGGTTCATGCGGACCTCTTAATCAAGTCTCGGAAACGGATCTGATGAAAGTGCCGCGATCGCCGCGGCCGGAAGTGCATCGGCCTCGACCAGCGCGGCGGCCTTGGCGAGATCGCCGGCCATGTAGCGATCAGCGCCGAGCGCGGGCACCTGCTCGCGCAGCGCGGCGATGACGGCAATGAGCGGCACGCTGGTCGCATGCGGCGCGCGCAGCGTGATGCCTTGCGCGGCGACCAGCAGCTCGATGCCGAGGATGGCGGCGAGATTGTCGGCCATGTCGGACAGGCGCCGCGCGGCATGCGCCGCCATCGAGACGTGATCTTCCTGATTAGCGCTGGTCGGGGTCGAGTCGATCGAACAGGCAGAAGCGCGCTGCTTGTTCTCGGCATAGAGCGCCGCCGCCGTCACCTCGGCGATCATGAAGCCGGAATTGATGCCGGGGTCTGGCGTGAGGAACGGCGGCAGGCCGAAATTGAGCGCGGGATCGACCAGCGTTGCGATGCGCCGCTCGCTGATCGCGCCGATCTCGGACAGGGCAAGCGCGATCGCGTCGGCGGCAAAGGCCACCGGCTCGGCGTGGAAATTGCCGCCGGAGACGATCTCGCCGCTCTCGACCAGCACCAGCGGATTGTCGGTGACGGCGTTGGCCTCGACGATCAGCGTTCGCGCGGCCTGCGTGATCAGGTCGAGCGCCGCGCCTGCGACCTGCGGCTGGCAGCGCAGGCAATACGGATCCTGCACGCGCTCGTCGCCTTCGAGATGCGACAGGCGGATGTCACTGCCATCCAGCAGCGCCATCAGCGTCGCCGCCGCGGCGATCTGCCCGGCATGGCCGCGCAGCGCCTGGATCTCGGGGCGGAACGGCGCGGTCGAGGCCATTGCCGCATCCACCGACAATGCGCCGGTCACGAGTGCGGCCCGCGCCAGGCGGAATGCACGCAGCACGCCGGAGATCGCATAAGCCGTCGAAAACTGCGTGCCGTTGATCAGCGCGAGACCTTCCTTGGGGCCGAGCGTCAACCGCGCAAGGCCGGCGGCGGCGAGCGCCTCGCTGCCGGACACGGTCTTGCCATCAACGATCGCCTGCCCCTCACCGATCATCACGGCAGTCATATGCGCCAGCGGGGCAAGATCGCCGGAGGCGCCGACAGAACCCTGCTGCGGCACCAAAGGAAAGACACCCCGCGCCAGCATGTGTTGCAACTGCTCGATCACCTCGCGGCGTACGCCGGAGGCGCCGCGCCCGAGCGAGACGATCTTCAGCGCCATCATCAGACGAACGATCGGCTCGGGTGTTGCGGGGCCGACGCCGCAGCAATGCGACACGATCAAATTGCGCTGGAGCAGCTCGGTCTGGTCTGGCGGAATGCGCTTCGACGCCAGCTTCCCGAAGCCCGTGTTGATGCCGTAGACGGGGGCTTCGGCTCGCGCGGCCTTCGCGACAATCTCCGCAGCCGCCTCCACGCGCGGCCAGAACGAGGGATCGAGCACAACAGGCGCGCCTGCAAGCACGCGCGTGAGATCGTCGAGGCTGACCGTTCCCGGCGTGACGACGATCGCTGCCCCCTGCTCCGTCACTGCCCCCTCCAAACTCTGCGATGCAGCGGATTGAATCCGATGCGGTAGACCAGCTCGGCGGGCCGCTCGATGTCCCAGATCGCGAGATCGCACCATTTGCCGGCTTCCAGCGTGCCCGCTTCATCGAGCACGCCGAGCGCCCGCGCGCCTTCACGGGTGACACCCGCAAGGCACTCGGCCACGTTCATACGGAACAGCGTCGCGGCCATGTTCATGGTGAGCAGCAACGAGGTCAGTGGCGAGCTGCCGGGATTGCAGTCGGTCGCGAGCGCCATGTGGATGCCGTGCCGGCGAAAGATCTCGACGGGCGGCTTTTGCGTCTCGCGGATGAAGTAGAATGCGCCGGGCAGCAGCACGGCGACCGTTCCGGCCTTTGCCATCGCGGCGGCGCCGGCCTCGTCGGTGTGCTCGAGGTGATCGGCGGACAACGCTGAGAATTTCGCAGCGAGCGCAGCGCCGCCGAGGTTCGAGAGCTGGTCGGCATGAAGCTTGACCGGCAGGCCGAGTCCCGCCGCCGCCTCGAACACCCGCGCCGTCTGCTCGGCGGAGAACGCGATGCCCTCCATGAAGGCGTCGACGGCATCTGCAAGGCCAGCCTTTGCAACAGCCGGCAGCATCTCCTTGCAGACGAGATTGATGTAACGATCCTTGTCGCCGTCGGCTTCCACCGGCAGCGCGTGCGCGCCGAGGAAGGACGTGCGGATCGCAACCGGCCGTTGACGACTGATGCTGCGCGCCGCGGCGAGCTGGCGCATTTCGGTTGCGGTATCGAGGCCATAGCCGGATTTGACCTCGACGGTGGTGGCGCCCTCGCCGATCAGCGCATCAAGCCGCGGCAACGCGCTTGCAACGAGCTCGGCCTCACTCGCCTTGCGCGTGGCGGCGACCGTCGAGACGATGCCGCCGCCGGCGCGCGCGATCTCCTCGTAGCTTGCACCCTTCAAGCGCAGCTCGAATTCGTGGGCGCGGTTGCCGCCGTAGACCAGATGGGTGTGGCAGTCGACGAGCCCCGGCGTGATCCAGCGCCCCTGGCAATCGATCCGCTCGACGGCGTCCACATCCGCCGGGAAATCTGCTTCTGCACCGGCGTAAACGATACGGCCGCCGCGCGCTGCGATCACGCCACGCTCGATCTCGCCGAGTTCGGGACGGTCCGCCCGCATCGTGGCGAGCCGGGCATTGTGCCAGATCCTGTCGAAGCGCTCTGCCATGCAACGGTCCCTTCACGTGGGATGCTTGACTTATATGTCTAGACATATAATCGTGGGGCGGTTCTGTCCAGCCGGCGTGTAATCATGACCCGACTGCATTTCGCTTCCGCGCTCCTGCCCTCGGGCTGGGCCAATGACGTGCGGGTGGTGATCACCGCCGGCGCGATCGCGGAGGTGACGCCGGGCGTGACGCCGGCTGCCGGTGATGAGCGCCACGCCATCGCGCTACCGGGGCTGGCGAGCCTGCACAGCCACGCCTTCCAGCGCGGCATGGCCGGGCTCGCGGAGCTGCGCGGTGACAGCACCGACACGTTCTGGACCTGGCGCGAGACGATGTATCGCTTCGCCCTCGCCATGACGCCTGATGACGTCGCCTCTGTCGCGACGCTGCTTTATGTCGAGATGCTGGAGCAGGGTTTTACCCGTGTCGGCGAATTCCACTATCTACACCACGACCGCGACGGCTCTCTCTATGCCGATATTGCCGAGATGGCTGCGCGGATTGCGCAAGCTGCCGAGGCCTCCGGCATTGCTCTGACGCTGCTGCCGAGTTTCTATGCGCATGGCTCGTTCGGCGGCGCGGCGCCGCATGCTGGCCAGCGCCGGTTCATTTGCTCGGTCGATCAGTTCGCGGCATTGATATCAGCATCGCGCAAGGCGATCAGCGCATTGCCGGGCGCCAATATCGGCATCGCACCGCACAGCCTGCGTGCGGTCACGCCGGACGAGCTTGCGGCGATCATTCCACTGGCCGACGGCGGGCCGGTGCATATCCATGCCGCCGAGCAGGTCCGGGAAGTCGAGGATTGCCTGGCCTGGTCGGGTCGTCGCCCGGTGCAATGGCTGCTGGCGCACGCGCCCGTCGATCGGCGCTGGTGCCTCATTCACGCGACTCATACGACGGACGAGGAAGTCGCCGCCTTCGCGGGGACCGGCGCTGTCGCCGGCCTCTGCCCCATCACCGAGGCGAGCCTTGGCGACGGCATCTTTCCCGCGCGCGAATTCCTCGATGCCGGCGGCGCGTTCGGTATCGGCACAGATTCAAACGTGCTGGTCGGCGTCACCGACGAATTGCGCCAGCTCGAATACGGCCAGCGGCTGAAGCACCGCGCGCGCAACGTGCTCTCCGCCGGTGCAGGCCGCTCGACGGGACGCACGTTGTTCGACCACGCTCTTGCGGGCGGCGCGCAGGCGCTGGCGCAGCCGACAGTCGGCCTCGCAGCCGGCGCGCGCGCCGACATCGTCACCCTCGAAACGACGCATCCTTCGCTGGCGGGGCGCGCCGGCGACGCGGCGATCGACGGCTGGGTCTTTGCCGCAGGGACTGGCGCGATCGATTGCGTCTGGGCCGGCGGCCACAAGGTCGTGGAAGGCGGCCGGCACAGATTGCGCCAGGCCGCGCGCGAACGCTTCAACGCGACAGTGCGGAGGCTCGTCGCATGAGTCTCGCGACCGATACCGCCGACAAGCCGACGCTCTACAAGCGCATCCGTGCCGACATCGAGAAACGTATCCTGACCGGCGAATGGCCGCCCGGACATCGCATCCCGTTCGAGCACGAGCTGGTGGCACGTTACGGCTGCTCGCGCATGACGGTGAACAAGGCGCTGTCGGAGCTCGCGCAAGCCGATTTGATCGAGCGGCGGCGGCGTGCTGGCTCCTTCGTGCGCCGGCCGCAGCATCAGTCGGCGGTGCTGAAGATCGCCGACATCCGCGCCGAGATCACCGCGCTGGGGCGCGCATACGGCTATGAGCTGATTCATCGCAAGCTGCGCACCGCGACTACCGCCGACCGCGATCGCCTCGGCGTGAAGAAGGCCGGCAAGGTGGTCGCGATCACCTGCCGGCACAGCGCCGACAACGTGCCGTTCGCCGTCGAGGACAGGCTGATCGATCTGTCGTCCGTGCCGGATGCCGCGACCGCGGACTTCTCCCGCGAGCCGCCCGGCTCGTGGCTGCTCCATCACGTCCCATGGACGGAGGCCGAGCACACGATCAGCGCCGTCGTCGCGGACGATCACACGGCGGGCGCACTCGCGATCGCCGTCGGCGCGCCCTGTCTCGTGATCGACCGTTACACCTGGCGCAGCGCGCGCACGATCACCGCCGTGCGCCTGCTCTATCCCGGTGACTCTCACCGCCTTGTCGCGCGATTCAAGGGAGGCTGAGTGGCTATGTCGGCACAAATCGTGCAACGCTTCATGAAGAGACCAACAGGACGTCAATCCATCGATCGGCAAGAGGACGACAATCATGCGTAATTCGACGATATTTGCGACAATCATTGCTCTGGCGGCCTCCACTCCCGTGCTCGCCGACGACGTCAAGGTCGGCGTCGGCATCTCCGGATGGACCGGCTTTGCGCCGCTGACGCTGGCGAAGGAGGCCGGCATCTTCAAGAAGAACGGCCTCGACGTCACGATCAAGAAAATCCCGCAGAAAGACCGCCATCTCGCCATCGCCTCCGGCGATATCCAGTGCGCGGCAACCACGGTCGAGACCTGGATCTCCTGGAACGCCAATGGCGTTGCGACCAAGCAGATCTTCCAGCTCGACAAGAGCTTCGGCGCCGACGGCATGGCCGTGCGCAACGACGTCAGCGCGATCAAGGACCTGAAGGGCAAGACCGTCGCGGCCTCCGCGCCCGGCACCTCGCCCTATTTCGCGCTGGCCTGGATGCTGAAGAAGAACGGCCTTTCGGTGAAGGACGTCACTGTCGTCAACCTCGAGCCGGCTGCCGCTGCACAGGCCTTCGTCTCCGGCCAGAACGATGCAGCGATGACCTATGAGCCGTATCTTTCGACGGTGCGCGCCGCGCCCGACAAGGGCAAGATCATCGCCACCACGCTGGACTATCCAATGGTCATGGACACCTTCGGCTGCACGCCGAAGTTCCTCACCGACAATCCCAAGGCCGCCAAGGCGCTCGCCGACAGCTACTTCGAGGCGCTCGAGATGATCGCCAAGGACCAGGCCAAGGCTTACGAAATCATGGGCGCCGACGTGAAGCAGACGGGCGAGCAGTTCGGCAACTCGGCGAAATATCTGCGCTGGCAGGACAAGGCCGCGAACCAGAAGTTCTTTGCCGGCGACTTCCTGACGTTCAACAAGGAGGCGGCCGACCTGCTGCTCGAAATCGGCATCATCAAGGCCGCGCCGAAGGTCGAGGACCTCTTCGACGCGAGCTACATCAAGTAAACCCCTCGAGAGCCGCCGGCCCCGTCTCGCGGCAGGGCCGGCAAATCTGTTCAGCGCCCGGATAGACAGTTTGATGCGTCCCCTGGACCCTGTTACATCGAAGCAGCGCGTGGCCTACGGCCTCGCGTTCTTCGTGCTTTTCGTTGCCCTCTGGTCGTGGGCGACGCTCGGCGGCCATGTGTCGAAAACCTTTCTCGCAAACCCCTTGACCATGGTGCAGGAGGGTTATGACCTCTTGGCCAAACAGGGATTCGCCTACGACATCGGCATGACGATCTGGCGGGTCGTCGGAGGCTTCGCGCTCGCGGCCATCATCGCAGTCCCGCTCGGCGTGCTGATGGGCGCCTACAAGCCGGTCGAAGCCTTCCTCGAACCGTTCGTCTCCTTCGCGCGCTATCTGCCCGCCTCCGCCTTCATCCCGCTCCTGATCCTGTGGGCCGGTATCGGTGAATTGCAGAAGCTGCTCGTCATTTTCATCGGCTCGGTATTCCAGGTCATCCTGATGGTCGCGGTGACGGTAGGCGCCACCCGGCGCGATCTGGTCGAGGCGGCCTATACGCTCGGGGCCAACGACCGCGGCATCATCCGCCGCGTACTGCTGCCCTCCTCCGCCCCCGAGATCGCGGAAATCCTGCGGCTGGTGCTGGGCTGGGCCTGGACCTACGTCATCGTCGCCGAACTGATCGGCTCGTCCTCGGGCATCGGCCACATGATCACCGACAGTCAGGCGCTGCTCAACACCGGCCAGATCATCTTCGGCATCATCGTGATCGGCCTGATCGGTCTCCTCTCGGATTTCATGTTCAAGGCGTTCAACGCCTGGCTGTTTCCGTGGAGGCTCGCATGACGATCCTCAAGATCGAACAGGTCTCGCGCACATTCCCGGCACGCCACGGCAACGCGCCGACCAAGGCGCTGGAGCCGACCGACCTCACCATCGGCAACAACGACTTTGTCACCATCCTCGGCCCTTCCGGCTGCGGCAAGTCCACGCTGCTCCGCATCGTCGCCGGCCTCGATCGCCCGACCGGCGGTCGCGTCACGCTCGATGGGCGCGAGGTCACCGGGCCGGGCGCCGATCGCGGCATGGTTTTCCAGTCTTACACGCTGTTTCCCTGGCTCAGCGTGCGCGAGAATATCGCCTTCGGCCTGCGCGAGCGCGGTGTGGCGCAGGACGAGCGCAACAAGATCGCCGACGCCTTCATCCGCCAGGTCGGGCTGTCCGGATTCGAGAACCATTGGCCCAAGCAACTCTCCGGCGGCATGCAGCAGCGCACGGCGATCGCCCGCGCGCTCGCCAACGATCCGAAAATCCTGCTGCTCGACGAGCCGTTCGGTGCGCTCGACAACCAGACCCGCGCTCTGATGCAGGAGATGCTGCTCGGGATCTGGGAGCGCGACCAGAAGACCGTGCTGTTCGTGACCCACGACATCGAGGAGGCCATTTTCCTCGGTAGCCGCGTCATCGTCATGAGCGCGCGCCCCGGCCGGATCAAGGCCGAGATCAATGTGGAGCTGCCGCATCCGCGCTCCTACAAGATCAAGACGACGCCGGAGTTCGTCCAGCTCAAGGAGCGGCTGGTCGAGGAGATCCGCACCGAGGCGCTGAAGGTTGCCGAACATGCCTGACACAAATCCGCGCGCCAATGGTCAGCGCGTTCTTGCCGATCTTAGTGCGCTCCGTGCCATCGGCGCTTACAAGACCGGCGTGCACAAGCCGACCTTCTCCGAGCCGCACAAGCTTTCGCTCGAATGGCTGGTGCGCGAACTGCCCGCGGCGGGTCTCTCCGCTTCGATCGACGGCATCGGCAACGTCTTCGGCACCAGCGCCAGGCCCGGGCCGAAGCTGCTGGCCGGCTCGCACCTGGAAAGCCAGAATTATGCCGGCTGGCTCGATGGCCCGCTCGGCGTCGTGTACGCACTCGAAGCTGCCCGCGTGCTCAATGCCGATCCTTCCGTCAAAGGCGCGGTCGAAGTCGCCGCCTGGTGCGACGAGGAAGGACATTTCGGCCATTTCCTCGGCTCGCGCTCCTATGTCGGGCAAGTGACGGAAGCCGACATCGATGCCGCGCGCGACCGCACCAGCGGCCGCACCATGCGCGACGCGCTCGCCGATATGGGGCTCGCCAACTGCCCGCGCGTCAGCGTCGAGCCGGGCCGCCACGTCGGATATCTCGAGGCGCATATCGAGCAGGGCGACACGCTCGAAAGCGGCAAGCTCGCGGTCGGGGTCGTGACCTCCATCGTCGGCATCTGGCAATACCAGATCAATTTCACCGGCGAGCAGAATCACGCGGGCACCACGCGGATGCCCGTGCGCAGGGATGCAGGCCTGGCGTTGGCAAAATTCTGCGTCGCGCTCGACGAGCGTTTTCCGGCCGCCTGCGGCCCACGCACGGTTTGGACAACCGGCCGCATCACGCTCGATCCGGGCGCACCGAGCATCATTCCGGGCGGAGCCGAAATGCTGTTCCAGATTCGCGACGAGGATCCAGCCGTCATCGCCCGGCTCGAGCAGCTGCTCCGGACCATGGCGGACGAGGCCAGTGCAAGCGGTCCCTGCACCGTCGCCGTGACGAAGCTGCGCACCGGCGCGCCCGCCATGATGAACGCCGGCTTCCAGGATGCGATCGAAGCCGCAAGCAAGGCGCTCGCCAATGGGCGATCCGTTCGCATGCCCAGTGGCGCCGGTCACGATGCGCAGATGCTGGCAACGGTCATGCCCGCCGGCATGCTGTTCGTGCCGTCGATCGGCGGCATCAGTCATCACTGGACTGAGAACACCGCCGACGCCGATATCGTCACCGGTGCAGAGGTCTTCGTCGACGCTTGCCGGCGGATCCTCGGCGGCTGACATGACGACAATCGATTGCGCGATCCGGAGCGGATGCTGCGGCAGGCGTCCCGCATCACCGGGGTTCACGCGTTTGTGCCTGAGGTGCGAGGCATCTGTCGGCGCCACACCGCCGGGCTGACGCCGACAATTGAGGAAAACACCCGCGTGAAGTGACTCTGGTTGGCAAATCCGGCCGAGATCGCGATCTCCGAGAGAGGCAGGCCGCGAACGCTCATCAACTGCTGGGCGGCCTTCACGCGCTGATGAAGCAGCCATTGGTGCGGCGGCAAACCGACGGAGATTCGAAATGCGCGGGAAAAATGGCTGACCGAAAGGTCGAGCTCGGTCGCGATCTTCTGCAACGAGAGCTTGCCGCCGAGATCCGCCCCGAGAACCTCGCAGGCGCGCCTGGCTTGCCACGACGCGAGCCCCCCGCGGGCCGGCTCCGTCCTGCGCTGAAGTCCGCCATAAGTCTGGGCAACATGCGTGGTCAGGCCGAGCATCATGTGATCGATGAAAAGCTGGTTGGCTTCGTGCGGCCGGCGCAGCCCGTGCTGCAGTGCTGATCCGATGTGACGGATGACCTCGTCGTCGTGGCCGACGCCAATTCGACAGTCGAGCTGATCGATACGTTTCGCACCGCATTGCTCGGCGACGCCATCGAGGGCCGAGCGTGGAAGGTAGAAGAAGAGCGAATGGAACGGCTTGTCGATCACATAGCGCGGATCGAGCTTGAGGTCGTAGAGATAGGTCGCGCCGGCGCGAACGTCTGCCTTCATGAGGAATTTGCCGCGCTGCCAGAGCTCGCAATCCGGGTAATCGCGAAGCTTCAGGCTGACGAGAAACGCGTCTTCCGTGGTGAGCGAGCCTGACAGACCCGTCAGCGGACGATCATTCCGCGTTTCGGTGACCGCAAGCTCGGCGCTGCGCAGCGAGCGCGTGACCAGGGAGGGCGGCGCTTCCTTCAAACGCAGGAATTTCCCGAGCTTCTCTCCGTAGGCGCCTGCCTGGGTCATCGGATTAGCCCTTCTGTGGAAGTCCGCGCGCAGGCCACAGTGTCCCGCCATTTCAGGAGCGCATTACAATATTTGACAGCAATTGTCCACGTGCGCGAAGCGAGCTTCACAGGCTTTCACAAGCGCACGATCAGATGGCGCGACGTGGTTTCATACGACACCGGGCTTGTTGTGGCGCGACGAGCCAGCGACGTGCCGTTGCCGACCCTGAACTCCTGGACGACTTCATATTTGCCCTCTTCCGAAGCTCCGCCGACAAGCCGCTGCACCCGCAATGGCGGTGCTGTCGATCCCGTCATCCCCCGCACGACCGCGACGCGGCTATCGCTGGAGGCGCGAGGCGACACGTAGATGGTTGGCACGCTGGCGCTTTGCTCACCCAACGACCTCCGAGCTTGTGACACACAGATGCCCGTGAAGCGTCATCGCGGCACGCTCATCACACGCCAGATCGTGCCGTTGCCGTCCTCCGACACCAGCAGGGATCCGTCCTTCGCAACCGCCACTCCCACCGGCCTTCCCCAAACTTCTGTGTCGCTCACGACGAACCCCGTGACGAAATCCTCGTACTCGCCCGTCGGCGTGCCGTCCTTCATCCTGATGCGGATCACCTTGTAGCCGGTGCGCTTCGACCGGTTCCACGAGCCGTGCTCGGCGGCGAAGGCGTCGCCCTGGTACTCGGACGGAAACTGCATCCCTTGATAGAACGTCATGCCGAGCGACGCCGAATGCGGCTGGATCAGCACGTCCGGCACCGTCACTTTGTCCTTGAGGTCCGGCCGCGCTCCGGCGTGGCGCGGGTCTTCATTGTTGCCGATATAGAACCACGGCCAGCCGTAGAAAGCGCCCTCCTTCACCCTGGTCACGTAATCGGGCACGAGGTCGTCGCCGAGGCCGTCGCGTTCGTTGTTCGAGCACCAGGGCAGGCCGGTCTGCGGCTGGATCGCGAGGCCGACGCAATTGCGGATCCCGGTGGCGTAGATCTTGCGCTCCTTGCCGTCTGGATTGAAGGCCAGCACGGCGGCGCGCTCGGTCTCGCTCGCCCATGTCGCGCCAAGCGGTTGGGCTTTCGACCAGGCCTCCAGTCCCCCCGGCGGCGTGCCCATGCCTTCGGCGACGTTGCTGAGCGAGCCGACCGACACCAGCATGCGCTTGTTGTCGGGCGTAAAGACGATGTCGCGGGTGGAATGGCCGCCATCATGCGGCAGGCTCGCCACGATCGTCTCTGCCTTGCCGCGCGCCTTGAGATCGCCGGCCTGATAGGGAAAGCGAACGACGCTGTCGGTATTGGCGACATAGACCCATTGCGGATTGTCGCCGTTCGGAAAGAAGGCGATGCCGAATGGCTGCCTCAATCCGGCTGCAAACACCTCGCTGGTCGCGACCTTGCCGCCCTCGCCTGCGCGCAGGACGCGGACGCTGCCGGCCCGCGTCTCCGCGACGAATACATCGCCGTTCGGCGCGACGCGAATGATGCGCGGCGCGCGCAAGCCTTCGGCGAACAGCTCGATCTTGAATCCCGCCGGCACCTGAAGCTCCGCCTCTGACGGACGTGGCACCACGCGCGATGAGCTCGCCACCGACCGCGTTGCACCGGGCCTGACCAGATCCTGGGGCCGGATCAGCCTGACCGTACCGGGCTTGTCGGCGCGCCAATCGCCATAGGCGTCCTTGCCCTGCAACACCGGCTCGGCCTGCGCGGCAGTCGCAGCCAGCAGCCCTGCGGATATTGCTGCGGATACAATTCTGCTCTTCACCTTGTCCTCCCGGCCTGCGATCTCGACATCGACCCGATCGCGGCAGGTCGAAGCCCTGCCGCATACCAGGTCAACCGATGCCCGCACGATGTGCATCAGATGCACCCATCGTACTGGAAAACGCCGCGGATAGGTGCGACACATTGTAAGAGCAGGGGCCGCGGTCATCAAAGCTGCGGCATCGCTGTCGCGACTGATGGGAAGATCATGTGGGGATCCATCATATCGGAATGGGCGAGCCTGCTGCTCCGCTGGCTGCACGTGGTCGCCGCAATCGCCTGGATCGGAAGTTCCTTTTATTTCATAGCCCTCGATCTCAGCCTCAAGCCGAAGGCTGGGCTGCCTGACGGCGTGCAGGGCGAGGCCTGGCAGGTCCATGGCGGCGGCTTCTACCGGATCATGAAATATCTGGTGGCGCCGAGCCAAATGCCGGACGAGCTGACCTGGTTCAAATGGGAGGCCTACACCACCTGGCTGTCCGGATTCGCGTTGATGGTGGTGGTCTATTATCTCGAGGCCGATCTGTTCCTGGTCGACAAGTCGATCCTCGACCTCACGCCATTCCAGGCCGGCCTGTTCAGCTTTTGCAGCCTCGCTCTCGCCTGGCTGCTTTATGAAGCCGCATGCCGCAGCGGACTTGCGCAGCGCGAGCTGCCCTTTGCGGTCGGTGGCTATCTGTTCCTGGTCGTGCTGACCTACGCCTTCACCCATGTGCTGAGCGGCCGCGGCGCCTTCAACCAGATCGGCGCGATCATCGGCACGATCATGGTCGCCAACGTCTTCGCGCTGATCATCCCGAACCAGAAGAAGATCGTGGCCAGCCTAATCGCGGGGCAAGCACCCGATCCAAAGCTGGGCAAGGCCAGCAAGGAGCGTTCGGTCCACAACAACTATCTGACCCTGCCGGTCGTCGTGTTGATGATCAGCAACCACTATCCCCTGCTCTACGCCACGCGCTTCAACTGGATCATCGTCGCGATCATCCTGGCCCTCGGCCCCGTGATCCGCCATTTCTTCAACGAGCGCCATGCCGGACGCAAATCGCCGTGGTGGGTCTGGGGTGTCGCGGCTATCGGCGTGATCGCGATCCTCCTCCTCTCCGCGGCCGGCCCGCGCGAGGTGAAGACAGGCGCGCTGTCGTCTCAGCCGACGCTCGCCAATGTCGAGGAGATCGTGATGTCCCGTTGCAGCATGTGCCACGCGGCCGAGCCGGTCTGGGCCGGCATCGTGACCGCGCCGAAAGGCATTTTGCTTGATGCGCCCGAGCACATCCATCGCAATATCCGCCTGATCGGGCGTGTCGCGGCCTGGTCCAGCGCGATGCCGCCGGGCAACATCACCGAGATGACCAGCGAGGAGCGCGCGATCCTTGCCGCCTACATCGAGCAGGCGCGCTGACGCCACCCCGCGCGTCGATGCTGCATTTCGCGGAATGAAATTCCATATCGCCCGTCGATTAGAAAATGACTTGACCGCTTATCCGGCGTAGACAAGACCTTGCGGTCGCCGGCGCGGCCTGAAGTCAGTTTGCATTCTCGGGGAAAGAACAGTGGCCCTCAACAACGTCATCGGGATCGACCACGCCGTGGTCATGGTGCAGGACCTCGACGCGGCCGCCGAGAACTACCGGCGGCTCGGTTTCACCGTCTCCCCGCGCGGCACCCACAGCGCCCATATGGGCACCGGCAACTACACCATCATGTTCGACCCCGACTATATGGAGCTGCTCGGCGTGCTCGCTGCGACCGAGCACAACGCGCCGGCGCGCGCGTTCCTGGACAAGCGCGGCGAAGGCATCGAGCGCATTGCCTTCACCGCCGTCGATTCAGCCGCAGGCGCGGAGGAGATCCGCGCGCGTGGCCTGACGCCGATCGGTCCGACCGATTTCGAGCGGCCGGTGACGCTGCCTGATGGCACGGTCTCGGCGGCAAAGTTCCGCACCTTCATGTGGCCGACCGCGGAAGCGCCCGGCGGCGTGCGCATTTTCGCGTGCCAGCACAAGACGCGCGAGACGGTGTGGATTCCGGAGTTGATGAAGCACGCCAACGCGGCGAAGCGGATCAAGCAGATTCTGATCGCAACGCCCGAGCCGGCGCAGGAAGCCGCGCATCTCGGACGGCTGATTGACCGCGAGCCGAAGGCCGAGACCGACGGCGCCGTGACCGTTCCCTCCGGCGGCGACCGCGCCGATTTCGTCTATCTCACGCTGGAGCAACTCGGAAAGCGTTATCCCGGCGTACCGCTCGCCGGCCTCGCCGAGCGTGGCGGCGCGGCGCTGGTGCTCGTCAGTGGTGATCTCGCCGCGACGGAGAAGGCGCTGGGTTCGGCTGCCGTGCGCAGCGGGCACGCGATCTGCGTGCCGCCGGCCAAAGCCAACGGCACCCTGCTCGCCTTCGTTGCCGGCTGATTTGAACGAATTCTCTAACGCGTATTGGCGGCGCGCTTGCCGGCCGCCTTGCCCTGCTGCTTCGAGGACGCTTCCGTCGGCGCATCGAGGAAGACGACGGGTGTGCCGCGCTTGACGTTCTCGCCGAGCACGCGCGCGTCCCAATTGGTCAGCCGGACGCAGCCGTGGGACGCCGACTTGCTGACCCTGTCGGGCTCCGCGGTTCCATGAATGCCGTAGCCCTGCGCCGACAGGCCGATCCAATATGCGCCCACGGGGTTGTTTGGCCCCGGCTTGATGTTGAAGGGCTTCCTCGATTTCACGCTCTTGAACCTGTATTCCGGATTGTAGCGATAGGTCGGCTGCTCATGGCTAGAGGTGACCTTCAGCGTTCCTGTCGGCGTCGGGCGATCCGGACTGCCGATTGACGCCGGATAAAACGCGCTCAGGCGACCGGTCTCATCGAACGCCTTGAGCGTTTCGCTCGCCTTGTCGATCTCGATCCGTGCGATGCGCGGGATCTCTCTCCGCGTCGGCACATTGGCCACGACGACCGTCTCGCCGGCTTTGTCGAAGGCCTTCCCCGGATTGAGTGCCTTCAACAGCTCTTCGCTCATGTGGAATTTTTCCGCGAGCCCTTCGAGCGGAGTGGTGTAGCTCAGCGCCTCCAGCGCCTTCATGTCATCGAGCCTGGCCGGCAGCTTCTTGAGAAACGGTCCCTTCACATCTGCGTCGGTGATCTTGTAGTCGATGAGGACAGCACCTTCGCTCGCTGCGTTCAGCTTGTCCCAGAGTTCAGGGGCGATGGTTTTGTCGAAGCCGACACCGTTCTGCTCGGCAAACGCCTTCAGCGCCTTCTGCGCGTTTTCGCCGAGCTTGCCGTCGATCTGGCCGGGGGAGAATTGCGCGCGGTCGAGCAGAATCTGAAGCTTCGTCACCGGCGCGGTGATCTTGTCGCCGGCCGGCTGTTTTTCCGGACGCGCGGCGTCATTCACCGCTTTCGCATCGAGATTGCCTGCGAGCGCAGGGCAGATGAACGACAGCGACATCACCGCGGCAAGCATCCATCGCATCTTGATCGTCCCGAAAATGACCCGCAAAATCGCGGGCAGTTTCTCTTTGGGAACACCGTAGTAACACCGAAGGAACCGGTGAGATCGCAGCTTTGCCGCAATCGGAAGGTTAAGAACTTCCTATCGCCGGCGCATCGCTGGCCGTTCACCCCACAGTTCGAGGTTGCCCCAGCAAATGCGATTTGTCGTCGCGGCTTGCGCCGCGTTTCTGATTCTGATGTGCGATCTCGATCCGTCGGCGTCGCGGCAAACATCGACTATCAACACTACCGTTCTCAAGAACGATCATGCCTCACCACTTGTTCCAGTGGTCGAGCTCTTCCTCGCCAGCGTGCAGGCCATCGACGTCGCCAATGCGCGCGCGGCGCATGAGGAAACAATCGAACCGCCGCGCGCGGCCGAGCCTGCTTCGGACGAGCCTGTCGCGGACCAGCCGATTTCACCGACGGAAAAATTCTGCCATGCGCTCCGCGAGGCCGCCGAGGCCAGCGGCATTCCGGTGCCGTTCTTCGCGCGTTTGATCTGGCAGGAGAGCCGCTTCAAATCGAACGAAGTCAGCCACGCCGGCGCGCAGGGCGTCGCGCAGTTCATGCCGGCGACGGCCGCCGAGGTCGGGCTCGATGATCCCTTCGATCCCATGAAGGCGCTGCCGGCATCGGCGAAATTCCTGCGCAAGCTGCGCGACGATTTCGGCAATCTCGGCCTCGCCGCGGCCGCCTATAATGCCGGCCCGGGCCGCATCCAGAAGTGGCTTGCCAGAGAGAGCCAGCTGCCACGCGAGACGCGCGACTATGTCCGCATCATCACCGGCACCAAGGCCGAAGACTGGACCGAGCGCTCCGAGGCGCTTGCGATCCGGATCGACCTGCCGCGTGAAGCGCCCTGCGAAGGTTTCGGCAGTCTCTCGAAGGCCAAGGACGTCGCCTGGGTTCCGGTCAACCTGACCCCTTCGGTCACGACCATCATTCGCAAGGCCGAGCAGCTTGCCGCGCGCCAAAAGACGAACCATGCGCGCAAGCGGTTCGCAATCATGCTTCAGAAGAATGCCACGGCTCACGGCAAGGCACGCAGCATGATTGCGGCACGCGCGGCCGGCAAGAGCGCGAAGGCCCGCGCCGTTCGCTTCGCCTCACGCGAACGGCCATCCGGTTAGTGTTCGGAGCCACCCGCTCGAGTGGCTCCGACATTTACCCCGCTAATCGATCTCCTCGATCACGCGGCGCTCACGCGGCTCGATGAGATAGGTCCGCGTGTCGCGGTGGATGTAGCGGTATTCCCGCAGATCCGGCGCGTCCCGATAGACCGTGCTCGGGAATTCCTCCACCTCGACGCTCTCGGGGAGACGGTCACCGACACGAATCTCCGTGCGTGCGGTGCTCCCGGTGGTGCGCGCCTCGGTCCGCCCTTCGGTGCGGGTCTTCGCATGCTTGCGGATCGCATCACGATCGCGATCGGAGAATTTGCTGGCGCTGCGCTCGCGCGTGGTCGTCGTCGTGGTCGCGGTGGACTGCCCCGAATACGGCAGCAGCGTCACGATCTTGTAGGTCGCCGGATCGACCACGACGATCTGATCCTTGACCAGCGCGAAGCTGTAGCCGCGATATTGCGGCACGATCTCGACGACGTCAGGCGGCAGTATCGAGAGATGTACGTCGCGCGGCACCACCGTGCCGACATTCAGCGAGAAATTGACGCTGGTCACGGGCCGAACGTTCAGGCGCGAGATCGAGGTGCTGATCCTGGTCTCCTGCTGCCGGTTGAGATTGACGTCGGTCTGCGCGGTCGCCTGTGTACCGGTGTTGGACTGCCCGCCCTGGGCCTGATTGCCGGCTGGCGCATTCGGCGCCTGCTGAGCCTGGTTGGTCCCTGATGCGGCAGGCGCCTGCTGGGCCTGATTGCTGTTGGCCGGCGGCGGATTGGAACGATCCTGCGCCTGGTTGGTGTTCGCAGGCGGCGGGTTGGCGCTCTGCTGGGTCGCGGGCGGATTGCCGGTCGTATTCGAGCTTGCCGTGCCGCTCTGCGGCCGCGAGGTGTCCGTGCTGTTCGCGGCATTGTTGGATGTGCCGGCGCCGGAATTGGCAGCCCCGGATGACGGCGCGGGGCTCTGCGTGGTCTGCGTCGAGTTTCCTGTCGCCGGTGATTGCTGCGGCTGCGACGTCGTTTGCTGCGTTCCGGATGGCGGGTTGGTCGAGGGCGCCGTGGAATTTGATTGGGACGGCGGGCTCTGATCGGACTTCGTCGTCGTGCCGGGCGATTGCGCAAAGGCGGCGTTCGCCAGCACCAGCCCCAATGCGGTGGTTGCCAGCAGGCGGATCATGATTTCACTCCCGTTTATCAAATGAACGTTCGCTACTAACCTGCGTTAGAACGACCTGTTCCACTTTTTCCCGAGAGAAGGGTGAGCCGTTTCCGCACGGAACCTCCGATGCCATCGAAGCGTGCCGGGATCATCGTCAAGCGCCGGCCGCTGGAGGTTCGCCTCGTTCATCCCGGCACGCGCCGACCCACGTCCTACTCAGCCTTGATGTTGGCGGCCGTCACGACGTCGGCGAGCTCTTTCGTCTCCTTGGCGATCTTGGCGGCGTACTCGGCCGGGCTGAGCACGGACACGACGCCTTGCGAGCCGAGCTTCTCCGCGACCGCCGGGTCCCTGGCAGCTGCGACGATCTCCCGGTGCAGCGTCTCGAGGATCGGCGCCGGCGTCGACTTCGGCATGAAGAACCCGACCCAGAACGAGATGTCGAAGCCGGGATAGCCTGCTTCCGCAACGGTCGGCACATCGGGCAGCGCCGGCAGCCGTTCGGCTGACGACACCGCGAGCGCGCGCAGCTTGCCGGCCTTGACCAGCGGCACGGCGGAGAGCGGATCGAACACCGCAAGCACCTCCTGCGCGAGGATGCCGACCTCGGCGGCCGAACCTCCGCGATAAGGCACGTGGATCATCTTGATTCCGGCCTTCTGGCTGAGCAACTCCATGGCGAGGTGGGCAAGGTTGCCGTTGCCGCCCGAGCCGTAAGCCAGTGCGCCGGGCGCGGCCTTCGCCACTGCGACGAGATCGGCCACGGTCTTGATATCAGCCGTCTTGGGGTTCTCCGGATTGACTACGAGCACGAGCGGCGCCGACACGATGGTGGTGAGCGGCGCGAAGTCGCCTTGCGGGTCGTAGCGGATGTCCCTGAACAACGTCTTGTTGAGCGTGATGGTGGAGGAGTTGCAGGCGAGCATCGTGTAGCCGTCCGCCTCCGCACGCGCAACGCCTTCGGCGGCGATCATGCCGTTGGCGCCGGCGCGGTTTTCGACCACGAAGGGCTGCCCGAGCTTGCTGCTCAAGCGATCGCCGACGATGCGGGCGGCGACATCGACCGGACCGCCCGCGCTGAAGCCGACCATGACCTTGACCGGGCGCACCGGATATTTCTGCGCGACGGCCTGCGTCGACAGCGCAGAGGCGCACAATCCGGCGATGACTGCCAGCAGGCGGGCGGTTCGTTGCATCGGTTCTCTCCCCAGACTTCACCAGCGCCGCTTGTGCATGCTTGTTGGTGCGACGCATCCGGAGATCATGAATAGCGGTCGCGCCGGATTTCGCAATCGCGTTCGGACGCCGGCATTCCGCCGCACGGCAGGTGCGCACCGCCTCGCAACAAAAAATGCGAAAACAACCCCATGCACAGTAGACGCCCCCTGTCGAAACAAGGACTTAGGCGGGACGACAAATCTTCGGATGTTACGAAATCGAATTTGACTCGTCGGGCAAAACAGGAGCATGATGGCATCATCGCGATCCGCGTAAGCGAGCTGCCTCCACAGCCATGTGGGCCTCGCTTCGATCGTGCACAAGCCCTGCATCGACATCTGAAAACACAACCGCCGCACGGCAACTGCGCGGGTGGGCTTCGCACCAGCGGGCCTGCTCGCACCTGCCGTGGGCCCAAAGGACATATCGACTTGAAAACAGCCATGACACGCAACAACACGACCGCCGTTCCCAAGTACGGCAGCAGGCCCACCCCCGGGGTCAAGCTCGCTGGACAACGAATCGCAATTCAGCACCCCGACGCCGAGACCGGCGAACGCCTGATGGCCGAGGCGCTCGGCGCCGTCGATCGCGACGCGCTGCACGGCATCCTCAAGCAATTGATGAAAGCCAGTGTAGTCCTTCAGCAGCCCGATGAGGCCAATCTCGCGTTCATGATCTCGATGATGAAGAGCGTCGCGCCACGGGATTCCCTCGAGGCCATGCTGACGGCACAGATGGTGTCCGTCCACGTCGCGACCATGCGCTTTGCCTGCCGCCTCGCCTTTGCGGAAGGCATCCCTCAGCAAGAAGGCATTTCGCGCGCCTTGACCCGGTTGGCCCGCACCTTTGCAGCCCAGATGGAGGCCCTGAACCGTCATCGCGGCAACGGCGAACATCAGATCACCGTGCAGAATTTGTCGGTGCAGGATGGCGGCAGCGCAATCGTGGGGAATGTCGCGCAGCATGCGCACCTGACCGTTGCCGAGCCCGGCACCTCGATCGAGGCGGGACCGGCTGCGCCGCGCGACGGCAAACGCGAACACCACGGGGCCGCAGCGATGCAAGGCGCCGGCGCATGAGTGTCGACCGCGTCAGCAACACGAGCGCGATGTCGGCAAGCCCCCGCTGCGGCGCCGGCACGCGCAGCGGTCTCGCCTGCCGCGCGCCGGCCGTGCGCGGCGGGCTGCGCTGCCGCATGCACGGCGGTGCCCCGGGATCGGGCGCACCGTGGGGAAACCGCAATGCGCGCAAGCACGGTGCCTTCACACCGGAGCGGATCGCAGAGCGAAGGGCGATCCGGGAACTGCTGGACGAAGCGGCGAAGCTGCTGGGCGAAATGAAATCATGCCCGGCTGACGCATCGTCGGACTGAACAGCTTCAAGGAATGAATGGGCCGGCTACGAGGAGCGGCACGGCCGCGCGGCGAACTGATCCGCGCGGCCAGATCCGATCCCGGCGTCATGGCGCCCCCTTGCGCTCCTCGTCGTAGGCCCGCTCGTTGAGACGGAGCGACGAGATGACGGACTGAAGCAGGACGCGAGATCCTGCGCGACGCCATCGCGCCGAAAGCCCTGACATGAGATCCCGTCGCCCCTGCGCGAACGCTGCAACTCTCGCCATTGGCAGCCTCTCCCCGATCGTGTAACCCGGCAAAAAGCCTTGCCGGGACGAAACGCTCATGACCGCCGCCACCAATGACGACACGCGCGATGGCACCCGCGCGCTGATCTTTGCGCTGCTTGCGCTGGCGTTCGGCCACATGCTCTCGACCTTGCTGCGCACCATTCCGGCGGTCAGCCTCGATCTGATGGCGGCGGATTTCCGTATCGAGCCGCAGGCGCTCGCCAGCCTCACCTCGGTCTACCCCTTCGCCTTTGCCGCCGCGCAGATCCCGGTCGGCGCGGCGATGGATCGGTTCGGCGTGCGGCCGGTGTCGCTCAGCCTGCTCGCGGGAACCGTGATCGGCGCCATCGCGTCGGGGTTTGCGACCGGAGCTGCCAGCTTTGCGGTCGGGCAGGTGCTGCTGGGCGTTGCCACCTCCGGCATGCTGATGTGCCCGATGACGCTGGCGGCCAAGCAATTGTCGGCGGCGCGGTTCGGCCTGTGGTCGGGTGCGATCCTCTCGATCGGCAATATCGGCATGCTGCTGTCGTCGAGCCCGCTCGCCTTCGTGGTCGACAATTGGGGTTGGCGCGCCGGGTTCTGGATGTCCGCTATCGGCGGCGTCGCCGTCGCGCTCGCCGTGTTCGTGCTGGTGCCGCACCAGTCGGCCGAGCACAAGGACGAATCCTCGCCGCTGTCGCAGATGATCGAGGTGCTCAGGCTCGGCCTGTCGCGGCCGCTGCGCGGCCTGATCGCGCTGGCGCTGGTGTCGCTGGCGACGTCGCTGGTGCTGCGCGGCCTGTGGGGCGGGCCGTGGCTGATGCAGGTCAAGGATCTGTCGCGGGTCGAGGCCGGCAACCAGCTCGGCGCGTTCACGCTGGCGATGATCGTAGGTCCGCTGCTCATCGGCATGATCGACCGCAGGCTGGGTCATCGCCGCGCGCTGGTGGCGGGCACGCATATGGTCGGGGCGCTGCTGCTGGCGCTGATGGCGCTGGGCGCGCCGGGTTACGCCGTCTCCATGCTGTTCGGCCTCTCGGTCATGCCGCCGCAATACGACCTCGTGCTGTTCGTTCTCATTGGCCTTGCGACTTCCGCCCAGCCGCTGATCTTCGGCATGTCCCGGCAGCTGGTCGATGCGCAGACCGCGGGCAAGGCGCTCGCGGCGGTCAATCTCGCCTTCTTCCTCGGCGCGGCCCTGATGCAGTCGGTGACCGGTGCGGTGGCGGCGGTGGCGGGATTGCCGGCGGTGCTGCTGTTCATGGCTGCCATGCTGGCGCTCGGCGTGCTGATCTTCTTGGCTTACACCTCGCAGGGCCCATAGGATGGCGCGCCGCCCCCGCTAGGGGAATCACCCACGCTTTTCGACACCGCTGCCGCCATCGATCGCCTCATCCGCTCCAATGCCGAATGCACAAACAAGTCACTCTACTCGGCAAGGCTTCAGGATCGATATCCGTGCTAATGGCGACCATAGCATCACATCGCTCTCCCTACGCAAGAGGGCGTCACGTCCGCTAGAATGACGGGCAGTTCGATGTCTCGCTGGCAGCGACAGTGCTGGTTGATCGGGTGCCATGCAGAGCCTCAGCTCACTGATCATCATTACTGTAGTCGTATACTTCGACGTAGCCAACTCTCGCCGAGACGAAATGGACGCCTAGCATGCTAGCGATGTAGTCTCGACACGCATCCATCAGCTTGGCATCGATTGAGTCCTTCTTCTCGTAGTCCAGCCGATCAAGGCGCTCAATAATTGGAGCACTGCCGTCGCGAGGTGCGTTTCCAAACCATGCGTCTGCGATACTCAATATGACATGATACTTCTCGACCTGTTCATGTCGTTTTCCGACATTAATCTGCAAAACATATTGCTCCCACTTTCCCTGCAGCTGCCTACAAAATGAAGCGCTGTTTGCCCCGATAACAGCCTTCATTGCCTGTGTCCTCAAAGCACATGGCGTAGCGTGAAGTGTTAAGAGCCGGTGAGAACCGAGGCTTCCTGGTCCAACGATAGATGGTGTTAGCGCCCGCGCTGAAGCGTATCAGCGCGCCTTCCTTCTCTTTCATTTCCTCAAGTCTTATTTCGCGTCCTTTGCTGTCAAGTAGTGTTATTGCACGGCTGTCTCTACGATATGTCCCTCTTAGAAGCGGCGCAATGTCGTCGTCACCCGCCACCCCGTCGCCGAGGCCTCCATAAGGATCCTTGCGCAAAAGAAACCAGTCCCCCGAACTAGCCTTCACCCCCCTCAGAAGTAGAAGGCCGGGCTGATTGAATACTATCCCGGCCCATACCTCTCCTTTCGAACGGTCTCCCCAAACCTCTCGCAAATCGGACGACGTACTGGATGCTGGGGATGAGCGATAACTGAAAACAAGCGTGTCGTCGCGATAACCAATGGTTCTGCACAATGTGTCTCGTTGCGGAGCTTTGCCTTGTAACGTCACGGCTCGTTGATCATCAGCGACATGCCCGCTCACACTATATTTGATGGGACCGCAGTTAGAAGAAAACAGCACCGCATTCCCTACATAGGTATTTGCCTGCTTTTGTCCTTCGAAAAGCAAATCCCCACTTTTCGCAGGAAGCCCCGATCTGGGTTCGACATAGTAAAAGCGCCGGGTTGTGCCAGCCGCGTCTAGTCTGACCGTAGATCCGTTATGATCCCAAAGGCTTTGAGCTTGGGATGGGTTTATCCCCAAGCCCACAGAAACGAACGAAGCGAGGATGACCAAAGATAGTACCGCGCAAAGCGTCCTAAGTGCGTTCATCCTTAGATCCTCCAAATAGAGTATCAATAATGAGGCCTAGGAATGCTCCAAAGGAAGTCTCGCTAATGGCGAGATATGTTTTCAACTCTTCTGGGCTTCCGATGACGCGCATCGAGAATAGAACCAGGCCGGACAGCATAAACAGCAAGAAGGACCACGTAACAAGGATGGCCATTGCACAAAATGAGCCATTCAACCTGGCATCATCTCTTAGAGCTCCGCGCTCCTCAACAAAGCTCCTAACAATCGAAAGCGAAAAAACAAAAAAGATCGGAGAAATGATAAGGGCGATGTCCACCCGGCGCCCCATCTGTAAGTCCAGAAAGAATAGCAGAATGGTAAATATCGCCGCCAAATGAACAATAACAACTGAAAAACCAATGACGTTGCGAAGGGATGTGGTGGTCATAGCCGGCCGGAAAGATGCAGGTTGAAAATTGTATGCTGCCATAGGTTGAGTACTCCAGGCAAATGGGTAGTGATATTCATAGAAAGCTCACTGCGGCATCAATTTCCTTACAGAAAACCGAATTTTCTCGCTGTCGTGAGGGCCGGCATGTAGCACCAGGGGGTTGCGCCGCAGTGCTTCACGAACGATGCTTAGGCGCCACTCGCCGTAAGGACTGCTCATGCCTGTCGATACCAAAGCCGCCACCGACCGCCTCATGCGCTTCCTCGCCGTCGAGGGCGTCACCGGACAGGAGGCTGCCATCGGGCGGGAGCTCATGGCCGCGCTGAAGGAGAGCGGCGTACCGGCGAAGGCGATCCGGCTCGACGATGCCAACACGCGCATTCCGGTGCCGACCGAGACCGGCAACCTCATCGTCGACCTGCCCGGCCGCGGCGCGCTGCACAACCAGCCGCGCATCATGTTCATGACCCACATGGACACCGTGCCGCTCTGCGCCGGTGCCAAGCCGAAGAAATCCGGACGCAAGATCGTCAACGAAGCCAGGACCGCGCTCGGCGGCGACAATCGCTGCGGCTGCGGCGTGCTGGTGACGCTGGCCGCAGAGCTCGAAAAGCAGAAGCTCGACCATCCGCCGATCACGCTGTTGTTCTGCGTGCGCGAGGAGAGCGGGCTCTATGGCGCGCGCCACGTCAAGCTCGACGAACTCGGCTCCCCCGCGATGGCGTTTAACTATGACGGCGGCTCTGCCTCCAACGTCGTCATCGGCGCGGTCGGCGCCGACCGCTGGACCGTCGAGATCTTCGGCCGCGCCTCGCATGCCGGCGTCGCGCCGGAGCGCGGCATCTCCTCGACCATGATCATGGCCCTCGCCCTTGCGGAAGTGAAAGCCGGCGGCTGGTTCGGCAAGGTGGTGAAGGGCAAGGGCGCGAGCGCGCGGATGGGCACCAGCAATGTCGGCCCGGTGACCGGCGGCGAAGGGCGCCCCGCGGGCGATGCCACCAATGTCGTCACCGACTACGTGCATGTGCGCGGCGAGAGCCGCAGCCATGACGGAAAGTTCTTCAAGGAGATCACGAAAGCCTACAAGGCCGCTTTCGAGAAGGCGGCCAAGAAGGTGACCAACGCGCAAGGCAAGTCCGGCAAGGTCAAGTTCAAGGCCGAGACCGACTATTATCCGTTCCGCATGAAGGACAGCCAACCCGTGATCAAGCGCGCGGTCGAGGCCGTATCCGCGGTCGGCGGCACGCCGAACGTCCGCACCGCCAATGGCGGGCTGGATGCCAATTGGATGGTTCGTCACGGCATTCCGACCGTGACCTTCGGCGCCGGGCAGAACGAGGCACACACGATCGACGAGTGGATCAATCTCGACGAGTACGATCGGGCCTGTGCGCTGGCGGTTCAGCTCGCGACGATGCGGTGAGATGGCAAACGGCACGTCATAGCGCTTTAACACCGCTCTGATCTAACGGATCGATCGCGGCTTCCGTGAAGTCCGCGCATGTCCCGTGCTGCCATCGATGGCGAGCACTGTCACGCGGTTCCTCGGCCGCAATCAAATCGAGTTAGAAGCAAACCTCCGCCATCAACTCCAAGTAGATTCAGATTCAAGCGTGACCGCAGTGCGTCTCGCCGAGACCTCCGCTGTTTTCGGAGTCACGCGACTGACATGAAATGGGAGTGATGCGCCATGCGCACGATGCCGAACGACACCCTGATCCTCACCTTTCCGGACTTCAGCCAAACCGCGACCATCGTCGGAGATCCCAACTTCCCGATCGATGGCTGGGGCGGGAACGACACGGTGACGGCAACCATCCTCAACGCGGACGTGTTCGTTACGCTGATCGGCGAAGACACGGTCATGCAGGGCAATTCCCACGGCGGCAACGACACGCTCACGGCGAACGTGGACTATCCCTTCAGCGGCGCCACCATTATGGGCGACGCCGAGACCATGTTGGGCAATGCTGCAGGCGGCAACGACACGCTCTCCGCCGACGCCGGCGGCAATTTCCGCTCCAACATCTCCATTTACGGAGATGCCGGAGGCGACATGTCGGGCAGCACGCAGGGCGGCAATGACACGCTGACGGCCCTGACTGGAGGACGGGCCTTCGAGAACGTGTTCAGCGGCGATGCCGGTGGATCCATGAGCGACAACGCGCATGGCGGCAACGACACGCTGAACGTGTTCGAATATGCGTTCGAAAGCACGGCTACCCTCAGCGGGGATGCCGTCGGTGCCATGACCGGCAACGCAATTGGCGGAAGTGACAACCTCACCCTGGGCATCAGCAGCGACATGGCGATCGGAGGCGGAAGCCTGGCCGGGGATTCGCTCACATCCTTGGATGACAACGCGCAAGGTGGAAACGACACCTTGAGCTTCGTCACGAACGGTGGCGAGCAGCCCCCGGCCGTCTACGGCTCCCAGTTGGTTGGTGACGCCCCGAACATGTCCGGCAACGCGCGCGGCGGCAACGACACTCTCAACGGCGGAGAGTTCACCGATCATCTCTACGGCGATGCGCGGACTTATGCGCCATCTACCCCTGGCTCCATCACCGGCGGCACGGACACGCTGAACGGCGGCGCGGGCAATGATCAGCTGTGGGGCGGGCCGAACAACGATGTCTTCGTCTTCACGGCCAGCTCCGGCAACGACGTCATCAACGACTTCAATCAAGGCAACACCGCCGTCGGCAGCACCGCGCCGGAACTCGACGTGATCAACCTGCACGACTACGGTTTTGCGGATTGGGCGGCTGTGTCCAGTCTCATCAGCGATGACAGCTCGGGGAATGCGGTGATTCACCTCTCCGCCAATGACACCATCACTTTGAGCGGGGTTCATGCGGCCTCGCTGGAGGCGACGGACTTCATCATCTAGGCGCTAGCGGCATCGGCGCGACGACAAATCGCAGCGGTGCGGCGCGGATTCGGCGAGGAAAGTGCCGGATCCGCTCACCGCCGTCGTTGCCGAAGATTGTACGCGCCGCACGATCGGCTTAACCTGAACTAAAAAACAGGAAGGAATCATGCCGCGCATCGCAACGACCGATACCGGACTCTACCGGATCCCCCTCCCCGTCACGCTCTCCGACTCCACGCATGGGGATATGACGGCGTTCGAGCTGATCACCTGCCGCATCCGCGATGCCGATGGCGCAGAGGGCGTCGGCTACACCTACACAGTGGGTCGCAACGGCGGCGCTGTGGCCGACATTCTCAGACGCGAGATCTCCGCGCTGGTCGAAGGCCGCGAGGCCGACGACACTGAAGCGATTTGGCATCATGTCTGGTGGGGGCTGCATTATGGCGGCCGCGGCGGGCCGGTGGTGCTGGCGCTGTCCGCGCTCGACATCGCGCTGTGGGATCTGAAGGCGCGGCGCGCGGGCTTGCCGCTGTATCGCCTGCTCGGCGGTTTCGACGCGCATGTGCCGTGCTATGCCGGCGGCATCGACCTCGATCTCTCCGTCGATGAGCTGCTCAAGCAGACCGACGGCAATCTCGCCAAGGGATTTCGCGCGATCAAGATGAAGGTCGGCCGGCCCGAGCTGAAAATCGACGTCGCGAAGGTCTCCGCAATGCGGCAGCATCTCGGCGACGGCTTTCCGCTGATGGCGGACGCCAACATGAAATGGACTGTCGAAGAGGCGATCCGTGCCGCCCGGGCCTTCGGTCCCTACGACCTCACCTGGCTCGAGGAGCCGATCATTCCCGATGACGTCGCAGGCCATGCGCGCATCATGCAGGAGGGCGGCGTGCCGATCGCGGCTGGCGAGAATTTGCGCTCGCTGTGGGAGTTCAAGAACTACATCGCCAGTGGCGCGGTGTCCTATCCCGAGCCCGACGTCACCAATTGCGGCGGCGTCAGCGCCTTCATGAAGATCGCGCGGCTGGCCGAGGCGTTCAACCTGCCCGTGACCAGCCACGGCGCGCACGACATCACCGTGCACCTGCTCGCGGCCTGCCCGAACCGCTCCTATCTGGAGGCGCACGGTTTCGGCCTGGACAAGTACATCGAGCACCCGCTGGTGCTTCAGGACGGCAAGGCGCTGGCGCCTGACAGGCCGGGCCACGGCATCAGTTTTGATTGGGGCGGACTCGCGAAGCTGGCATGATATCAATTGGGGCGCGGCGAAGGCGCGCCCCGGAATGACGTGGAAGCGGCTTGCGTTACTGCACGCGAGGCATTCCAACGTGCCGGATGCAGCGCGCGGATAATCCGCTATGGTGCGGCAACCGACACTTTGCGAAAGACCCCATCTTGCCCCCCGAGCTGCACCAGAAACTGACCGCGTGGCGCCGGCACCTTCATGCGCACCCCGAGCTTTCGCTCCAGGAGAAGGAGACCGCCGCCTTCGTGCAGGACAAGCTCACCGAGCTCGGCATTCCCTTCGTGGCAGGCGTCGGCGGGCATGGCGTCGTCGCGACATTGACGCGCGGGCATGCGCAGAGGCGGATCGGCCTGCGCGCCGACATGGATGCGCTGCCGATCACCGAGGACACCGGCCTGCCCTACGCCTCCAAAACACCAGGCGTCATGCATGCGTGCGGCCATGACGGCCACACCGCCTCATTGCTCGGCGCTGCCGCCCTGCTCACCAGCGATACCGATTGGAGCGGCACGGTCGACTTCATCTTCCAGCCGGCCGAGGAAGGCTTTGGCGGCTCACGCGCGATGGTGGCGGACGGTCTGTTCGACCGCTTTCCGATGGAGCGGGTGTTCGGTTTTCACAATTGGCCCGGCCTTGCCGCCGGCACCATCGCCGTGCATGACGGCGTCGTCATGGCCTCCGGCGGACGCGTCACCATCACCATCGAGGGCCATGCGGGCCACGCCGGCATGCCGCATTTGACACGCGATCCGGTGATGGCGGCCGGCCATCTGATCGTGGCGCTGCAATCGATCACCTCGCGCAGCGTCGATCCGCTCGACACCGCCGTGCTCTCGCTCTGCACCATCGAAGGCGGCACCGCGCCGAACCAGATCGCCGGACGCGTGACCATCCGCGGCACGCTGCGGTACCACCGCGACGCCGTCAAGGACGTCATCCTCGACGGGATCGAGCGCACCTGCGCCGGGATCGCGACGAGCTTTGGCGTCAAGATGACGCCCGAGATCGTCATGGGCGTCGGTGTCGTGATCAACACGCCTGATGAGGCGGGCCTGGCCCGGATCGCCGCTGCGAAGGTGCGGGCCGAGCTGCGGCGCGACCTCGCGCCCAGCATGGCCGGCGAGGATTTTGCCCATTATCTCCAGCAGCGGCCGGGCGCCTTCGTCTGGATCGGCAATGGCGAGCTCCGCGACGGCGCCGAGCTGCACGGCCCGCGCTACGATTTCAACGACGCGATCCTGCCGATGGCATCGAGCTGGATGGCCGAAGTGGCCAAGGCGGCGCTGGCGTCGAACTAGCTCACGAGATCTCGCGTGGCAGCTTCCAGCCGGGCCGGGGCTCGAAGGCCTCCTCGACGCGCGCGACGTGATATCCCTCCGGGAGAAGCCGGCCGCCCTCCTCGTCCGCCACGGGAACGTCGGTCACCAGCCCCTCGATCAGGGCGGCCTCCCACACCTCTTTCTCGGTGGGAAAGGGATCGCCGATCTGCTTGTTGCCTTCGAACAGCGCGTACATCGGTTCCGGTCCTGCGTTGATCAAGCCCGTGAGAAACGTATCGACGGCATGGACGTTCCTTCCGGCAAACGGCAACGGATGGCACGTGAAACATGGCGCGCGTTCTGATCGGCACCTCCGGCTGGCACTACGATTCCTGGCGCGGCCCGTTCTTTCCCGAGGGCGTGACGCTGAAGGAACAGTTGCGCTACTACGCCGGACAGTTCGACACCACGGAGCTGAACGGCGTGTTCTACCGCACGCCGACGCCCGAAGCGGTGAAAGGCTGGCGCGAGCAGACCGGCGGGGATTTCATCTTCGCCTGGAAGGCGTCGAAATTCATCACGCACTGGAAGCGCCTGTCGGAGCGCTCCGACAACAGCCTCGCGCTGCTGGAGGACCGCATCTCCCGCCTCGGCGGCAAGGCCGGCCCGATCCTGTTCCAGCTGCCGCCGCAGTTCGAGGCGAATGCCGACCGGCTCGCGTCTTTCTTCAAGCTGTTGTCGCGCAAGCGACGTTACAGTTTCGAATTCCGTCATCCGAGCTGGTATCAGCCGCGCATCTTGCGCATGCTGGCGGACGAGAACATGTCGCTGTGCCTGTCCGACCATCACGATGCGCCGGCGCCATGGAAGCGCACGGCGGATTTCGTCTATGTGCGCGGACACGGGCCGAGCGGGCGTTATCACGGGCACTATACCAAGGCGACGCTGGCGCAATGGGCAAAGCGCATCAAGTCCTGGAAGCGGCAGGGCTGCGACGTCTATGTCTATTTCGACAACGACCAGAAGAGCGCGGCACCAGCTGACGCACAGGCGTTGAAGCAATTGCTCTAGATGACACCATCCTGCCGGAGCGCCGCGATCGCCGCCGCATCATAGCCGAGCTCGGCGAGGACGAGATCGGTGTGCTCGCCGAGCGTCGGCGGGCGCGTTGCGATCTCGCCCGGCGTTTCCGACAACCGGACCGCAGCACGCGTTACCGGCGCGGGCTTCGGCAAGCCTGGATAGTCGACGTCCTGCATGAAACCGGCCGCGCGGATGTGCGGATGATCCAGCGCCTGTTGCGGTGAGAGCACGGGCCCGGTCGGAATCATCGCCTTGCCCAACGCATCGACGGCCTCCTGCGTGGTGCGCTCGGCGCACCAGCGCGCCATCCGCTCGCTGATCACGGGGCCGTTGTTGCCCCGGCTGATGTCGTCGGCAAAGCGCGGATCGTTCAGCCACAATTCCTCCTCGCCCATCAGCCGCGCCCAGCGCTTGAACAGCGGATGTCCGGTGACCTGGCAAAGCACCCAGCCGTCCCGGGTCCGGTAGATGTCGGCCGGCGCAGCGGTCTGGCCGAGATTGCCCGTCGGGACGCGGTTCACGTTGATCACCGCCTGCTCGATCAGCGTAGCATTGGTGAAGGACAGCGCGGTTGCGAGCAGCGCGCCTTCGACGATTTGCCCACGCCCGGATTTGCCGCGCTCGATCAGCGCGGCGAGCGTGCCGAACGCGCAATGCAGCGCGGTGCCGAAATCGACCCAGTTCACCGCGGCGCGATACGGCGGATCCCCGGTGCCCGTCATGTACACCGCCCCCGACATGACCTGCCCGACGCCGTCGAAACCGACGCGGTCGGACCACGGCCCCGGCCCGCCGAATGCAGTTGCCGTCGTCAGGATGATGTCGGGCTTGATGGCCTTCAAGGACTCGTAGTCGAGCTTCATCGCGCGCAGGGTCTGCGGCGGCAGATTGGCGACGACGACGTCCGCGGTCCCAATCAGGCGGCGCATCACCTCCTGCCCCTCCACCTTCATCGGATCGAGCGTGATGCACTTCTTGTTGCGATTAATCTGGAGGAACAGCGCGCCTTCGCCGCCTTCCCCGACCGGCGCCACGAAGCGATCCTCGCTGCCGTCGCGCTTCTCGACACGGATGACCTCAGCCCCGAACTCGGCCAGCAGGGTCGCGCAATAGGGGCCCGCAATGTAGCGCCCGAAATCGAGGACGCGCACGCCCTCCAGAACTCCTCCCATCGATCCCTTCCCTGATGTTTTGGAGAGCTTACAGGGAACAGCTGCTACGGCAAGGTGGCAACGGGCATCGTGCGCTGCCCCGATATTTGATCGGCGCCCCGTTTCGGCGGACGGAAATTCTGCTCTAATATGCACTCCAGCCCCCAGCCAGAGTGCCCATCCATGCCGCAACAATTCGACCGATCCGCAGAAGATCTCGGCAATGCCATCCATTTCGAGCACGTCAACATCCAGGTTCCGGATCAGCGCCTCGCCACCCTGTTCTACGTCGCGGGGCTCGGACTGACCCGCGATCCCTTTCTGATGGTGTCGGACACCAACATGTGGATCAACGCCGGACGAAGCCAGTTTCACCTGCCGAGCGGCAAGCCGCAGGTGCTGCGGGGCCATATCGGGCTCGTCATCGCGGGCCGCGAGGCGCTGCTGGGGCGGCTGGCGTCAGTCGCGAAGAAGCTCGAGGGCACTGCCTTCGCCTTCGCCGAGCGCAACGACCACGTCGAGGCGATCTGTCCGTGGGGCAACCGCCTGCGCTGCTACGAGCCCGACGCCGCGCGCTTCGGGCGCATCGCGCTCGGCATTCCCTATGTCGAGCTCGACGTGCCCGTGGGATCGGCGCGCGGCATCTGCGCCTTCTACCCCGAGATCATGGGCATGCCATCGGAGCTGTGGAATGGCGACGGCACGGTCGCCGCCGTGAAGACGGGCCGCAACCAGCATCTGCTGTTCCGCGAGACCGATCAGCCGCAGCGCGACTATGATGGGCATCATTTGCAGATGTACATCACCGACTTCTCCGGCCCGTATCGAAAGCTCCTGGCGCGCAAGCTGGTCTCCCGCGAGGACAATCAATACCAGTACCGGTTCTGCGACATCGTCGACCTCGACAGCGGCAAGCCGCTGTTCACGGTCGAGCACGAGGTGCGCAGCGCCACCCATCCGATGTTCATGCGGCCGATGGTCAATCGCAATCCCGCGCTCAATAACCGGAATTACGCGTACGGCCACGACCAGTCGCTCTGGGCGATGGGACCGGACCAATACGAGGGGTAGCTCCTCACGCCGCCGATCGATCCACCAAGCCGTGTTGGAGCGAATCGAGCAAGCGCTGCTCGCGCTCGATCCGGGCGCGATAGAGCTCGCGTTCGCTCTCGCTTCTGGCACCGGCCAGCAACATGCGGTAGTGCCCGATCACCTTTTCGCTGCCGCGGATGAGGAGGTTGCGGACGTCACTCATCGTTCCGCTCCCGCAGCAGTGGAAACCGATGGCATGTTCGGAAGGCTGAAGGCGACCGGGAAGACGTCGGCGGCGAGAGCCTCGAGCGCGGCCTGCTCCTCGGCGAGACGTCGTTCGATAAACTGGCGCTCAATGTCCGACAGCCTGGTCTTCAGCAGGCGTCGATAACGAGACAAATTATTGCGGTGCGCGCGGATGCGGGCGAAATCCTGATCGAGCATCGTCGTCACTCCTGACGGTCTTTCACGGGTCCTTTTCGATTTTGCGGTGCAGGAAGAAACATCTTCCGGCGCAAAAAATATTCAGGCGCGCGCCCCTGTCAAGGCGCTGCTTCGCCGCCCCTTCGACCGCGCCGGCGCCCCCTCGAAAAACTTCTCGCGACCCCTCTTGCAAGGTCCTTGCGCTGCTCCAATTCGTTTTTCGCCGCGAGAGCGGTGCGCCGGATGCCCAGTCCGGGTCCGGCGCGCGGAGCGCCCTTCGCAAGCCCAATCTCCGTACACCTCATCTGAAGCTTATGGTAATCGCGCTGATGTTGGCCGCGAGTTCGAGGCCTGCTTTTGGTCCCCGCAGAACCATGCTCACGCCCTTCTCGTTGCGGAGCTGGACGCCGTTGGCGCCGCCGACAAGGGCAAAGCCGCCGCCGACAGAACTGTAAGTGCCGGCGAAATCACTGACGTCGCGGATGCCTGAGGCCCAGCCGTCGAGCCGGCCAATGGTGGCTCCGGCGGTGATGCCGAAGCTCATGCCGATGATCTTGAACGGATAGGTCTTGCCGCGATAGGTCAGCACGCCGCTGCCGGCACCGCCGCCGACCAGGAGGCCGGCCTTGACGATCCTGGCGTGGACGTGACCGGCGGCCTGCGCGAAGGATTGCGTACACGGCGCGACAAGGGCGAGCACCAGCACGAACATCGCGACGAGGGGCGATGCGCGCCCTCGCAGCATCATTCGCCGTTCAAGGTTTGGCGGCATCGACCTTTTTCCAGGTCTGATCGGGATTGAACAGCGTAGTACGCGAGGCGACGAAATCGGTGCGGTTGCCAAGATCCTTCTCGTAGACGGTGCCGGTATGGTTGACCAGGAAGGTCTTCACGCCGGAATTGCCGTACTCCGCAGGCCACGCAATCAACGCGAAACCGCCGATCATCTTGCCTTTGACGACATAATTGAGCGCGCCGCCGGGCGCGTCAGGGCCTTGTCCCTTCAAGATGTGGAAATAGTAGCCATGATACGGTGCAGGACCGGCATCGCCGCCGCGATAGCCCTCCTTCGAAGCCTCGGCCACGAGCGCGCCGAGCGGGCTCGGATCGCTGTCGTCACGCCAGAACAGGCCGTCCTTCTTGCCGGGTGAAGAAACGATGCGCTGCGCGTAGACGCCGGCGCCCTCGCCCCGGTCCTTGTCGGCATACTCGTTCTGGGCATCGACAAAAGCCAGCGCGGTCTGGATCGCATCGAGCTCGTTGCGGCCGATGCGGCGGCGAAGCACCTCGATCCGTCCCTCGTCGGTGTCGAACTCCCAGCCGGTCTTGGTGTTGACCAGCGGAATCGGGAACGGGAAATCGTCCTGCCCCAGCATCAGGGTCGCGGTCTTGTTGCCCTCGGCCTTGATGCCGTGCTTGGCATCATACATCGACAGGAAGCGCTGGCGTATGTTGTCGTCGGCAACCTCATCGCCGGAGAAGACGATGTCCTCGGCCGCCTTGCCGAGCACCTTCAGGATATCGCGCGGTCCGCTCTTGACCGCGGCTGCAAGTGCCGTAGCTGCGTCCTCCGGTGTCTTGTAGGACTGCTGTGCCTGTGCTGCGGAGCCAAGCAGCGCCAGGGCCATGATGCCCGGCAACAAGGCGCGACGAAACGATGTCAGGCCTATCATGGCGTCACCTCCGCAGGAATCCTCGCACCGCCGTCGATCCAGTCGCGGTAAGTGCTGAATTTCAGACCAAGCTTCTCGTAATGAACCCGCAGATACCCGTCGCTGCCGCGCGTCACGGCGTTCGGCGCAACTTGTTCGACCTCCTGCGCCATGACGCCGACATAGGCCTTGTCGCTCCCGATATAGCTGAAGCGATAATAGCCGAGCCCACTGCCGAGATGGCCGAGCAGGACGACATCATGCTTCAGCGCGATGTCCGAGCGCCGCCCACCGCCGCCACCGCGGCCGCCTCCTCCGCCACCGCGGAATCCGCCACCACCGCCCATCGACATTCCGCCGCCGCCACGGCCGGCCATGCTCGGTCCGCCACCGCCGCGCGGCATGCTCGCCATGCTGGATCGTCCACGCGTCGACGCCGCAGCCGCGGAGCGGCCGGACGAGACGTTCATCGCGCCGCCGCGATTTCCGCCGCCGCCGCGGTTGGCCGCACCGCCGCCCGCGCGATTTGCAGCCTTCGCACGATCGCCGCCGCCCTTGGCCCGGTTGCCGGCACCCTTGGCGCGATCACTCGCAGCGGCTCGATCGCCGCCGCCCGGCCGGTCTCGCGTACCCGCACCGGCGCGATCACCTGCTCCCGGACGATCGCCGCGGTCTCCAGCGCGGTCTCCGGCCCGGTCACCCGCGCGATCTCCCGCACCCTGGCTCGGACGCAGCACCTGATTGCCGTCACGGCCTCGGAAATCCATTCGATCCGACGCGCCGGCTTTCAGATTGTTGTTGCCGAAACGCTGCTGAACGTTGGTGTTGTTGTAGCGCACGCCCTGACGATGTGCCGGATTGTGCTGCCAGCCGTTGCCGATGTTGGTGGTGCGATGATTGACGTAGACGTTCCGGTTGCCCCAATTGCAGCCGCCGCCCCAGTAATTGCCCCAGCGTCCGATCGCCCAGGCGGTGCCGAAGGCAATGCCGGCCGCCACCATGCCGGCGCCAATATAGGACGGGTAGCCCCAGTAATAGGGCGGGTACTCCGCATAGGGCCAGCCGCCGTAGACCGTCGCGGGATCGTAATACGGCACGTACATCGCCGAGGGATCGGCCTGCTGGATGACGACGACCTGCTTGCCCTCCTGAGACTGGACGCTGACCTTCTGCTGCTTCGTCGTGACCAGCTTCTTGTTGTCGTAGGCCTTGTTGCGCAGGCGTTGGATCGCGTCCATCACGTCCGCCTGCTGCGCGAGGAAGGCGTCACCGAGCTTCTTGGTCCATTCGAGCTGGTCGCTCATCATGGTCAGGACGTCGGCGGTGCTGCTGAGCGCCTTGACGCTGTCGTCCCAGGCCTGCTTGTCCACCTGGGTCTTCAACGCATCGCCCTTCAGGGCCTTGTGCTGCTTCAACCAGCGGTCCGCTTGCACAACCTCGAGCGGATAGGTCGCGGCCGCCAGCACGTTGGCGAGCAGTTCGTCGGGATAGAGGGCGATCGGCGCGACCAGCGCCTCAAGCTGCTCAGGCTTCAACAGGTCTACGGTCGGAGCTGGCGGAACGGCGGGCTGGGCCTGTGTGCTCGGCAGCACCGGCGCTGGGGTCTGCGCCGTCGCTGCAACGGGAACCGCAACGACCAATGCAAGCGCCATAAAAGTCTTACAGCAGCGAAACATTACTCCCTCCATCGCACGTTCGATCGGGAGGATCGGGCTGGCCGTCGGACGTTTGTTGATCGAGATCAATGAAATGGCGTCCCGCTTTCGGCGCGCCACGATGATGGTTTCAGCTACCTGCGCACGATCGGGAGCCGGATCGTGAAAAGCGCCCCACCTGAGGATCGGTTCGCGGCAGAGATTGTGCCGCCATGGGCCTCGACGATGGTCCTTGCGATCGCAAGCCCGATGCCCATCCCTTGCGGCTTGGTGGTGAAAAACGGATCGAAGACCTTTGCGAGATCGGAGGCCGCGATTCCCGGCCCGGTGTCGGCGACTGTGATCTCGGCGTGGGCGCCGGCCTGTACGGTGCTCACGCTGACCTCGCGTTTGACCGTTTCCGCATCCGAAATCGCGTCCATCGCATTGATGATCAGATTGAGGATGACCTGCTGGAGCTGGACGGGGTCGCCCTTGACGTGGAGATCAAAAACGGCCGGCATGTAGGTCAATGCGATCCTCCGTCCGTTGGCGAGGGCAACGACAAGCCCAATCGCGTCGCGCACTGTCGCGTTGAGCTCGATATCCCGGACCTCGAACGGCGTCTTCCTCAAAACGCTGCGCAACCTGCGGATCACCTCGCTCGCCCGCTGATCGTCGCGCCTGATATCGGCGAGGATCTCGCCGATCTCCTCCAGGTTGGGCGAGGCGCCCTTCAGCATGAGCTCTGCGGTTTCGGCATTTGTGAGGATCGAGCCGAGTGGTTGGTTCAGCTCGTGCGCGATCGAGGCCGTCAGCTCGCCGGCGGCCGCATAACGGTTGACGTGGGCAAGCTCGGCAAGTCGCTGGCGTGATTCGATCTCGGCATGTTGGCGGCGCCTGCGCTCGTGCAGCAGACCACCGATCAGGCCGGTCTGCACCAGGATCACGCTCGCCAACAGCAGGACCTGCCACCTGTACCTTTCCCAGAAAGTCGGCTCGCGGAAAAGGATTTCGCTGCCAGGCGGCAAATTGCTTTCACTGATGCGCCAGCGCTGAAGCTCCCGCCAATCGTATTTCGGCGGCGCAAATCCGATCGGCGGATAGGTGATGTTGGCCGGCTTCTCGCCGCCGAGGATCTTCATCACGGCGTTGACGGTCTTTGAAGTCGTTTCGGAGACCGAATGCATCGGACCTCCGACCGTGCTGCTGCCGAAGAACGGCTCCTGGTAGGAAAAGATCGGCGCATTCGCGACGGCATGAAGGCTCTGCAGGGCGATGTCGCCTTCGTGCATGATGCCCGCGGCGTCCACCGACATCAGCCCCCAGAACAAGACGGTATGCTCTGGTAGCGTCGACGCACGCTTGAGGATATTGTCGAATGGCAGGTCGGAGTACCAAACGAGGTCGATCCGGCCCTCCAACGGCTTCAATTCTCGCTTCACCTCCTCGATCCAGAACCTCTCCAGCGGCGAGGCACCGATCACGACGGCCACCGTCGTGGTATTGGGAAGGAGCTGGAGAATGTTGTTGAACGCGGCCACGAAATCGTTGCGGACTGCAACGACGACGTCGCGGTCGGTGAGATCAACAGGATTTACCAGCCGCTGCTCGACGACCGCCACCACGGTCGGTGTGTCGGGAAACAGCTTCCCTCTATACTGCTGCACGAACCGCGCGGCAGGTGCGCCGACGCTCACCACGATGTCGGGCAGCGCCCCCTGATAGAGCGAGCTGAGATACTCGACGAAAGGCGCTTCCGGACCTGGATTGTTGAAGCGTGCCGTGAGCAACGTGTGCTCCTGGATGTCGAGCGGCCAAGGCGATTGCCGTTCGAGCTCGGCCTTGATGCTCCGCGCATACTCGCTCCAGGGGCGGAATTCCCGCCCGAAGGAATGCAGCAGCAGCACGCGCTTCAGCTCGCGATAGCGAGGTTCGCCAAGCTGAACGGCACCGGCCGGCCCAGACGGAATGCATGAAGCCAGGATCAGGCCGAACCACAGCAAGATCGCCGTGGCCCGCCCGAATTTGACGGCCCGATTGGTCCCGCTCGCGCTCATCATCATTCCCGCGCGGGCTCGAACGCCGCTCTCCGGTGGAGTTCTAGCGGAAATTGCATAGTGCCACCAGGGTCCGCGCGACTGCAACTCGTCTCAGCAGCGCGTGACGACGCGTCCGTAAGCATCGACGACCTGAACGCAGGACGATCCGTAGTAGGCTCCGGCCGCGCCCGCCGCGACGCCAGCCCCAACCACCGCCCGCCGCGTCGTCCGCCGGGCCACACCGGCATAGCTCATCGGTGTCAGCGGCCGGCCCACCCTGGCCTGAGCCTCCGCAAGGAAGCCGCGGTCGAAGACGGGGCCTGTGTCATTCCAGAACAGGCCGGCAGCAAAGGCGGTTGCCGCCGAAGTGCCGATCAACAGTTTCCGCAACATGATCATTTCTTGGCTCCTGGAGGTGTGCCGGGGGGAAGTTCGTCGAATTCGGTCATCGCCACCGAATCCAGTGTCACCTTGGTCGCCCCCACGGGCGCCTTGAAGACGAACGTGTCGGGATCGGCGAAGGCGTCGGTCTTCCAATCCTTGATGCGCAGCGTGTATTGGGGCGCCCCTGTCAGCGTCTTGCTGGTGATCACGTATTTGCGGGGCACCGGACTGGCGCCGATCTCGATCCAGATCTGCCAATCGGTGTCGGCTGTACGGAATGCCAGATGTTCGCACTCGACGCCGTCAACCACGCCGTGGCCGATATGCTTGCCCTCCATCGCGGTCTGCACCAGTTCTTCGTAGGCATTGGAGAGCAACAGATCGGTGCCTGGCATGGCTGCGCCCGACGAGGCCTGAAGCGTGTCGATCACCTTGTCCACCGTGTCGGGCGCATCTGCCTGCATGTAGGACTTGGCGCCGTTTCCGTAGAGCGACACCGTCTTGCCGTCATAGACCAGCTCGACGTCGGCGTAACCGCCGGTGCGCCTGACCCGCAACTTGTCGGGCCTGCTCAGCTTGAATTGGCCGGAGCTCGCGAACTGGATCTTCTGAAGCTCAGGTGTAATGATCTCAATATCGCTGTCGAACGAAGCCGACAGGGTTTTCTGGCCCGCCAGATAGTCGGTCATCGACTTGAGGATCTTCGCCGGATCATCAGCGCGGGCCGGTGAAATGGCGGCGAGCAGCAGGGCCGTGCCGACTGCTCCAATTGCGGTTCGTCTGGTTGCTGCTTGGCTCATGCAATCCTCCCGAGGTGACGGAATTCAACGCATCCTGTGCGCCTCATTGCTTGACATGAATCAAGCGAAGCGAACTTGTCGCTATCTGGCAGGGCAACGTTGATAGCGAATTTCCATGTCTTCCATGCCCGGGAAGAGGCGAGCGAGACTGTTCGCATCCAGCTCTTTCAAACTGAATTGAATACTTGAAAGCATCATGTCGGTGGCGCAGGTCGCGATCAGGTTGACGTTCGCTCCGCTGTCCTTCCTTGTCTTGATCCGGCAGCGCGCAAACTTGCCGATGATCTGGTCACCGTCGATGATGAAGCCGCCGCCATAGGCATCCGACATGTCGGTAAAGCCAAGCTGCGCACCCTTGCGTTCAAACACCTTGGCGCAATTGTCGGCGTCGCTGACCCACGCCCCATTAAGGTCCAAGGCATCAGAGCGACCAGACATGAGAGGCAGCGAGAGCAAAAATGTCGCGCCGAGCAACATTAAATAATGTGAGCTCATTCGATTGGCCTTTCTTGCGCCCTCAATGGCCGCTGAACACCAGGGTCTGGATCGGAAGCAGTAACGCCTGGATGCGCAGCAAGAGCGCGTGGACCAGGCCGACGCCGTCGACGACATGTAGCGCGATCTTCCGGCTGGTCGACGTATCCTTGGCCGAGATTTCCTCGTGATTGCTGGTGTAGGCATTGACGATGCAGCTACTGCCCGGCGTTACGCCCTCGAGCCCGCCCTTGTAGAGCGGCTCGAGGAACACCAAAATCGTGCCGGGTCGAACGTTGTTCTGAGCCTCGATCAACTGCTCGCCGGACCGAAACTGTCCGGCGGCGATATAATCCTGCACGGTCGTGATCACGAGTGGGATGATGACCCAAGGCTTCGAGATGCAGGTTGCTTCCGCCACCATACCTTCCTTCATCACTTGCGCTTCGATCTGGCCGAAACCGGCCTGCAACGCCTTGCGACCGGCGCCCTCCGGAACGAGCACCCCCGCCGGCCGCATCAGCTGGTTGACGACGTCGCCGGAGCGAATGAGGAACTGCTCGACCCTTCCGTCCACGCCGGCGCGCACGAAGGTCTTGTCGAGATCGACCTGGGCCTGATCGAGCGCGGCTTCCGCACTGGCTTTCTGCGCCGGCAACAAGGTGGATACCTGCAGCGAGGCGGATTGCCGCGCTGCCGTGGCCGCGTCCAGGCTGAACTGGCGCTGATCGAGCAGCACCTGGAGCTTCTCGATGTCGCGCTGCGGAACGATTCCGGGATTGCGGCGCTGCAGCTCGGTCTTGACGTCGAGCTCGTCCTTGGCCTGCTGATAATTGGCCTTCGCCTCACCGATCTGCGCGTCGGCCTTGACGACCTCCGACTGCGCCGCCTGCACGGCTGCATCGACCTCCGCGATCTTTCGCTTCGCAGTCTCGTACGCGGCCTGCTGCTTCGAACTATCGAGCGTGAACAGGACGTCGCCCTTCTTCACGGGAGCGCTGAAGCCCACCTTCACGTCAGCCACGCGGCCCGAGCCCTCGGGTAGGATCGGCACTGTGCGAAAATACAGCGTTGCCGACGACGTCGCCGGGTGGAAGTAGAAGATCATCGTGATCAGCGACACCGTCAGCATCAGGCAGCCGGTGATGCCCCAACGGAGCTCGTACCAGATCGAGAAGAAGGTGATCTCCTTGCCGAAGCGCTTGCCCTGGGCGTAGCGGCGGTAGAGATAGTCGGGCAGGATGGTGACGAGGGAGCAAATCATGAGCTCAAGCATGATCGCGCTCCTTCTCCCGCTCGGGACTGACCACCGGTGGGCGCGTCGGACGTGGTTGCTCAGGCTCCTCTTCATCAGGCGCCGCGTCGGCGATCTTCTCGACGGAATTGGCGATGCTGCGCAACGGCGTGCCGAAATCTGGAATATCGATCATCGCGAGCAACAGCCCAGCAATCCAGAAGACGTGCATGTGCGTGAACAGCGAAATGATTCCCAGCACCGCGACAATTTCGAATTGCAGCTTCTGCGACTTGTGCGCCATACGCTCCGGCAGGCTGTGTAGGCGCCAGTAGAGCGTGCCGACCCACATCACGGTGCCGATCAGGAACACGCCCATCACGACCATCAGCGTGTCGGTTCCGCTTGCCGGTGCGACGTAGAAGGGAAGATGATGCGGGGCCATCGGATGAAGCTGCTCGCCCAATATAATCTCCCACAAGCGACCGAGCCGACCGCGGCCCTTTCCGGTCACGATCATTCGCTGGCAGAGGGCACCTCTTGATCTGGATCAAGGGAGCGTCTCCACCGGGACCTAGCCTTCGGTCAGCGCATAAGTGGACACACGCCCAAAGCAGGGAGCCGTCAGTCATGCCTGGCCTCGATGATCTCATTCCCAATGCCACTCAGATTCGGAAGGAAGCTGCCCTCAAGGAGGCCGAGAAGGCCGACGCCTACGCGCGCGCCGCTGCGGCCGCCGAGGCGGAGAAGCGCGCACTGATTGAACGGCTCAGCAAGCCCTCCGGCAAGACCGAGGAGGAGAAAATCAAGCTGGCCTCGACCATCATCCAGCGTGCGGTACGGAACGGCCTGACCGAGGTCCAGGTCTATCGCTTCCCCAACTCGCTGTGCACCGACAAGGGCCGGGCCATCAACCAGATGGAAAAGGGCTGGGAGAACACGCTCACCGGCATTCCCAAGGAGATATTCCAGCTCTGGACCGACTACCTCAAGCCGCGCGGCTATCGCATCGCGTATCAGATCATCGACTTTCCCGGCGGCGTGCCGGGCGATATCGGTGTCGTCATCTCCTGGGGGGATTGAGTGCCACTCGAACTGATGAGAGGACCGGATGGCAAAGGACGAGCCCGCGGAGCGAATGAAGCGGAAGGACTATGAGAAGCAACTGGAGAAGCTCCAGATCGAGCTTTGCCATCTTCAGGAATGGGTCAAGGCCCAGAAACTAAAGGTGATCATCATCTTTGAAGGCCGCGACGCCGCTGGCAAGGGCGGAACGATCAAGGCATTGACCGAGAAGGTGAGCCCCCGCGTGTTCCGCGTTTGCGCCCTGCCCGCGCCCTCCGACCGGCAGAAGTCCCAGCTCTTCATGCAACGCTATATCGAACAATTTCCGGCCGGAGGCGAAATCGTAATCTTCGACCGCAGCTGGTACAACCGCGCCGGCGTTGAATATGTCATGGGCTTCTGCTCGCCCACCGAGCACAAGCGTTTCCTGGAATTGTGCCCTCTGGTCGAGAAATTTGCGGTCGACGCCGGCATCGTCCTAATCAAGCTGTGGCTGGAGGTCGGGATGGAGGAACAGGAGCTTCGCTTCCAGGCGCGCATCGAGGATCCGCTGCGACAATGGAAGCTGAGCCCGATGGATACCGAGTCGTTCGGCCGCTGGTACGACTATTCCCGCGCGCGCGACATGATGTTCGAGGCAACCGACACCAAGCATGCGCCGTGGCGACTGATCCGCTCCGACGACAAGCGGCGCGCGCGCCTCAACGCTATCTCGCACATCCTGCAAACCATTCCCTACAAGAAGATCAAAAGGGAGAAGGTCAACCTGCCTTCGCGGTCGCATAAGGGACGCTATAACGACCAGGCCAGTCTGCGTGGACTGAAATTCGTTGAAGAGCGATATTGACGCGTATGGCTCCCGAGATGAAACGGGCTGCGGTGACGCAGCCCGTTTTGTCGTGAGCCCGTTTGCTCTGCCTACTTCAGACGGATCGTGACGCCGCCGACCGCAGCCGAGACTTCCGCCCCGATTTTCGGACCACTGAGTTGAAGAATCACGCCATTGGCGTTCTGAAGCTGCACGGCGCCTGCACCCGCTGCGACAGCCCCGCCTGCTCCGCCCACGGCGTAGGAACCTTCAATCGATGCCGGCCCCCTGAGATTGAGGGCCCGACCCACGAACTTGGTCGTGGAGGCACCGATTGTGAAGCCCACGCTCATGCCCGAGACAGTGAACGGATACTTCTTGCCCCGGTACAGCAACACGCCCTCGCCGCCACCGACGCCGACGATGAAGCCGCCCTTGGTGAACACGACGGCGACCTGGCCAGTGTCGGCACGCGATGGCGTGCTGAAACCGGCAACGACCGCGAGCGAGGTAGCCAGGACGGCGCCGATAGCAAGCTTTCTCATGATGTCACTTCCCCTTTTTGGTTGTCGCGCCGTTCATTGAGCCAGGATCATTGCGAAGTAGCCGAACACAGTGAGCAGGATGCCCGAGACGGCATAGGCGACCGGGAATCCGATCCAGGGTACCGTGCTCTGGATTTCTACCGCCGCTTCACGACATGGCCCGGAATGCGACCGAGCGCCGGCAACGCCGCCCATCAGCACGGCCGGGTTGATCTTGAAGACATGGAAGCCGATCGCCCAGACGATGAACGGAGGGATCGTGCAGGCGATGAAGCCGGCGATGAATATCTTCAAGGCAATCGCGCCGGTGAGTTGCGCCAGGAGTCCGGCACCGGCATTGATGCCGACGATGGACACGAAGACGACGAGCCCGAGATCCTCCAGCACGTTGCGCGCCGCGTTCGGCGTGTTGCCGAAGAAGCGTAACCGCGACACGATCGAAGATACGATCACGCCGGACAGCAACAGGCCACCGGCATTGCCGAGGCCGATCTTGGCACCGAACGCAGGGAATTCGATCCTGCCGATCAGGAATCCGAGGATCATGCCCACGGCCAGCGTCAACAGGTCGGTCGACGTGTTGGTCCGCGCAATGCGTCCCCACATTTCGCCGAGCTCATTGACGGCCGACTTGAGGCCGACCACCGAGACGATGTCCATCCGTTGCAGCTCGGTCTTGAGACCGGCGGCTAGAGGCACACCGCCACGCTCGACCTTGGTGACCTGCAACTGGCCGGCGATCGCCGTGTCGCGGAAGGATTCAAAGGTCCGTCCGACCATCTCCTTGTTGGTGACAAGAATATCCGCCTGGTCCATGGGAATGCCGAGCGCTGCGGTATCGGCCACCTCGGGCCCGATCAGGCCCATCTTGTCGGTGAGATGCTCGGTCGAGCCGCCGAGTGCGACGACGTCGCCCTTTTGCAGCACCAGATCGGGATCGGCTCCCTGCGGCTCGCCGCCGCGCACCACGTTGACGATGCGGTATTCCGGGTGGATCGAGCGGAATTTGGCGATGCTCATGCCGACCTGCGCCGGATTTTCCAGTCGATAGGCACGCAGACCGAACTGCCGATAACCGGTCAGGCCGCCGCCCTCCAGATCCTTGACGCCGAAGTCCTTCTCGTACTTTTTCGCCGCCGCCTTGGCATCGATGCCCCACCAGCGCGGCAAGTATTTGCAAATCAGGATGATGCCGACGGTACCCCAGATGTAGGTGATACCGTAGGATAGCGCGATCATGCCCGTTGCATCCTCGGGCTTCATGCCTTCAGGCAGCTTGACGACACCCGAGGTGATGGCCTGTTCAGCCGAGCCGATCGCAGCCGACATGGTCTGCGATCCTGCCAACATGCCGCCGGCGGCGCCGGTCGGGAGATCGAAAAGCTTGGCGAAGATGACGACCAGCGCGAGGCCGGCAACGCTCGACACCACCGCCAGGAACACGAACTTGATGCCGTCTCCCCTCAAACTGTTGAGGAAGGAAGGCCCGACCCGCAAGCCGACACCGTACATGAAGAGATAGTAGAACAAGCTCTTGGTGAAATTGTTCAGCTCGAGCTTCACGCCGTAGCTCGAAGACCAGACCGCAAGCCCGGCGCCCACGACGATGGCACCGGCGACCATACCGAGGCCATAGCCCTTGATGCTGGCCCGGCCGATATAAACGGCGAGCCCGACGACGAAGAACAGCAACAGATACGGATTCTGCTGCAAGAATGTAAAGAACGCCTGCATGTTCGTCCCCTCTAACGGCTTATGACGCGGCCTTCAGCTTCGGCGTTGCGGTCGGCTTTGGCCGGCCGAGCTTCGCCAAGGCCTCGGTGCGCACCAGCTTGAGCCCCTCCTTGGCGTCGTAGCCATGGATCTCCTTCACATCGAGCTTGCGCATGAAGTCGATCGTCTCCTGGGTGATGACCTGCCCCGGCACCATGATCGGGAAGCCCGGGGGATAGGGAATCACGAAATTGGCGGAGACGAGTTCGGGCCCGGACTTCAGCCGCCGGTCGATCTCGGGATCGTTGAGGCGGATGTGCTCACAGCCCGCCACGTCATAGGCGGCATAGAAGCCGCTGCGGATGTCGCCTTCATTGGTCTTGGTGCCGGCATCGCCGCGGAAGCTCGGATGGAAATGCGAGAAGTTCGGCAAGTCAGGCACGTCGGTCATCAAGCTCTTGACCCGGGCTTCGAACGTCTTCTTCGCGTTGGCGCCGCCTTGCGCGAGTCCGCGATCGACCTCGCCCGCGATCTCGGCAAGGACGCGGATCAGATGCGCGACGTCGCTGCGGGTGTTGTTGATGTTGGACTGCACCAGCACCGAGTTGCGTGAGGTCTTGTTGACCTGAATGTTGTACTCGTTGGCGAGGATGCCCTTGAACTGCGTGCCGTCGTAGCCGGCCGTGCCGCACACCAGCGTCATCCGGGTTGGATCGAGGCAGAACTCGTCCTCGTCCAGACTTTTCAGCGTATTCGCCCAGTTGACGCCCGGTGCGAGATAATCGGTGAAACCGCTCTGGCGGTATTGCGTCGGCACCATGACATCGGCGCCAAGAATGCGGAAATACTTCGAGAGCAGCGGGTTGTTGTTGACGGCGTGGCGGATGGCGAGCGCGATCTCCATCGCATTGGCGACCAGGCCATACCCTTCCAGCTCCATCTGACGCCGCGAGATGTCGAGGCTGGCGATGAGCTGCTGGTTCGGGCTTGTCGAGGCGTGAGTAAAGACGGCCTCCTTGAACTGCTGCTCGACCGTGTGGAATTCGACGTCCTTGACCGAGAGCATGGAACCCTGCCGGATCGCCGACATCGATTTGTGGGTCGAGTTGGTCTGATAGACACGCAACCGGATCTGGCGCGGATCGGGAATCAGCCGCGTCTTGAGCAGCACTTCATCCGACGGATTCTTGCCGAGCTCGGCCTGCTGCTTCTCATAGGCCGCGACCGACTTCGGATCGTGCATCCAGGCCTCGATCTCGTTGGCGGCCCCCATGGCTGTGCGCCGGCGCAGGAAAGGCGAGAAGCGCGCGAAGCCGAACCAGGCTTCATCCCACAAGAAGATCAGGTCGGGCTTGATGGCGAGGCATTCCTCCATCACCCGGCGGGTGTTGTAGATGTGGCCGTCGAAGGTGCAGTTGGTGAGGTCCAGCATCTTGACCCGCTCGAGCCGGCCGTCGGCCTTGGCGCTGAGCAGCGCCTGCTTGATCGTCTTCAACGGCACGGCGCCATACATCGAATATTCGGTCATCGGGAAGGCTTCGACGTAGAGCGGCTGGGCGCCGGCGAGAACCATGCCGTAGTGATGCGACTTGTGGCAGTTGCGGTCGACAATCGCGATGTCACCCGGCGCAAGCAGCGCCTGCACCGCCATCTTGTTCGAGGTCGAGGTGCCGTTGGTCACGAAGAAGACACGATCAGCGCCGAGCGCGCGCGCTGCCTTCTCCTGCGCCTTTTTGATGTTGCCGGTCGGCTCCAGCATGCTGTCGAGGCCGCCCGTGGTCGCGCTGCTCTCGGCCAGGAACAGGTTCGGGCCGTAGAATTCGCCCATGTCGCGGATCCAGTCCGACTTGAAGATGGATTTGCCACGGGCAATCGGCAGCGCGTGGAACGTCCCGATTGGGCGCTGCGCGTACTTCTTCAGATTGTCGAAGAACGGCGTATCGTAGCGATCCTGGATGCCTTCGAGGATCGACAGATGCAGCTCCAGCAGTTCCTCAACCGAATAGAAGATGCGGCGAACCACGCTGGCTTCGGGGTTGCCGGCGAGCTCCTCGACGTCACGATTCGAGATCATGTAGAGATCGAGCTCGGGCCTGACGCGCTTGATGATCTGGGCAAGCCGCAGCGCGGATGCGTCGGACTCGTCGTTGAGGCCTGCCGTGGCCGTGATCGAGCGGAGCACCGGAGCGTTATGCCGCGAGCGCAGTCCAAAACCCTCGTTGATGATGACCGCGCCTATGTTGGGATTGAGCATCGTCGCACAGAAGGCGTCTTCGAGGCTACCGACGATGACCGGCTCATAGATGAAGGCATCGACCGGGCGGCGGAGCTTGCGCCATTCGGCGGCGAGCGCAGGCCATTGGCCGGGAGATACCCCGGTGACGATCAGGGTCTCGAAATAGGGCCTGCGTGTCGTATGCGCGCCGAAGGTCGGGGGAACCAGCTCGGGTGCATCGCCATTGCCATCGTCCTTCGCGCTCCAGTCGCCGGCATGCTGGCGGAAGGATCGCGTCGCCAACGCCTGGGTGATCCGGGTCGCAAGGGCAAGCGATGTTGCCCCATCGCCGGCGGACGCCGCTTCACGCAGCGCCGCCATCAATTGCAGGCCGGGATAGCCGTGAAACTCCTCAGTGACCGAGAGATCTACCAGTGCTGCATCGTATTTTGCCCGGTCGCCGCCGCGAGCCCACGCCTTCGCAGCATCGACAAGATCACGCCAATCGTCAGCCCGTGCTCCCGGGCCCGAAAAGAACTGATCAATGCGCTTCTGTGTGGGCTTGGCGTCTTTGGACATGCGTTTCTCCCGATCCCTGAGGCGAAGGTTGATGAGAGGATCGTGGGTGCGGCGCAGGATGCACCATTGATCCAAGTCAACGGTCGCGCGCATTCTGGGCGGGCCGCGATCGCTGCGATGCCAGTTGCATCGCAACACGGTGTCGCTATGGCGTTCGCCTGCTCGAAGCGTGCTGGTGGTCGCCCAAGACGGCATCCAGCGATCGCAGCCATTGGCCGCTGTCGGTCTTCTCAGCCAATCCTTCCGCCCGCAGCAGGTCCCGCAGTTGTGCATGCGCGCCGACGATGCAGAAGCTGGCGTGGCGGAGCGCGAGCTCATCGTTGAGGTCGCGCAGCATGCGCGCGCCAGCAAGGTCAATGTAGGGCGACGCCGAGAGGTCGCAGACTACGAGCTGGAGGCGCGGCGAGTTCCGCAGTGCGACCAGCACCGTCTCCAGGATCGTCTCGGCATTGATGTAGAGCAACGAGGCTTCCGGGCGAAACGCAATGACACCGACCAGCGGCTCGACATCATCGTGCCGCGCACTGTCGGAGTAACGACCGCTTCCCGGCAGCCGGCCGAGGAATGCCACGTTCGGCCGCGAGGCTCGCGCGAGCAGCAGGAAGATCGACGCAATCGAGGCCAGCAATACGCCCTGGAGGATGCCGAGCAGCAGCACCGACACCAGGGCAATGGCAGCGGCATAGAAGTCGATCCGGCTGACTTGCCACATCCGCAGCAGCGCGCGGAGGTCGACAAGCCTGTAGACGGCCGCAAAGACGATGGCCGCCAGCACCGCCTTCGGCAGGTTGGTCAACAGCCCGGTGAAGAACAGAAGGCATAGCCCGAGCGCCACCGAGCAGATCACCAGCGCCAGCGGCGTTCGCGCGCCGGCATTGTCGTTGACGGCCGATTGCGACAGTCCGCCGGCGACGGGGTAGCTATGGCCGAAGGCGGTCGCGAGGTTCGCGGCGCCCAGCCCCAGGAACTCCTGCCGGACGTCGAGGGAATAGCCGTGCTTGGCGGCAAAGCTGCGGGCGGCAGAGACACCTTCTATGTAAGCCAGCAAGACGCATCCGGCGGCGAGCGGAAACAACTCATCGAACTGCAGAAGCCCGAATGCCGGCACCCCCAACCCTGGCAAGCCCTCCGGGATCTTTCCGGTGACGGGCACACCAAGCGCCGGCAGGCCAAGCAGCGTTGCCACGACGATCGCGAGCGCCACGATCGTGATGCCGACCGGCTTGCCCGGCAGCAGCCGCTCGCCGAGCAGAAGCAGCAGTAGCGCGACTGCACCGATTGCCAGCACGAGTGCATCGACCTGACCGAGCTGCCCCGACAGCTTTATGGCGCGGTCGAAGAAATTGTGCCCGCCGCCGGCGACGCCAAGCAGGCTCGGCAGCTGGCTCATGATGATGGTGAGCCCGGCACCGGCCTTGAACCCGATCAGGATGCTGTCGCTGACGAGGCGAACCAGCACGCTGAGCCTGAACAGCCACGCGATGAAGCACAGTACCGCCACAGCGAAAGCTGCGAGGCTTGCGATCTGCGCATAGCGCGCCGCATCTCCGCCGGCGAGGGTGCCGACGCTGGCGGCAATCATCAGAGAGATCGCAGACGTCGGACCAATCGCAAGTTGCCGTGACGACCCAAACAGAGCGTAGCCGATGCCGCCGAGCATATAGCCGTAGACACCGATCTGGGGCGGCAAGCCGGCCAGCGCGGCATAGGCAAGCGAGACGGGAATCGCATAAGCGGCGAGCGTGATGCCGGCGACTGCGTCGGATGTCAGCCACTCGCGTCGATAGGCGGTGAGCCACTCCGCCGGCGGAAAGAGCCGCGTCCAACCCCGGTCTGGCGAGGCCTTCATCACGTCGCCTCGCGCTGCGGCGTCTCGCACCGCAACAGAACGACCAGCAGCGCGACCACGGGAATGCCGAGCGCGAGATCGGGAATGCCCTTGGTGGCAAAGGCGCCGACGGCAGCGCCAAAGCCGAACACGGCGCATAGGGCGAAGAAGATACCGGACCGGCGCAACGTCCCGGGCGCCGCGCCTCCGGTCGCGACCGCAAAAATCGTCTCGATCGCCTGGCGCATGTTGCCGGTGATCATCACCGTGCTGCAAATGGTGCCCTCGACTTTGGTAAAGGAAGCGGCCTGCATGGCGGCAACGAGTGATATGCCGAGCGTGCCGGCGAGATCCGGCAGCCGATTGTGCAGGATGCCTATCGCGATCAGCATCAGGATCTCGAGCAAGGTGCTGATCGCGCCGGCTCGCTCGCCGACGATGCGGCGCAGCCATGCCGCGATCACGATTCCGACCGCAAACGCCAGGATCGGAGGCACGAAGTGAAGTGCCTTCGGCCAGTCGCCTGCGGTCGCATAGACCCAGAGGAAAATCAGGTTGGCGGTCTGGGCGTTCGCCATCACGCCGTGGATGATCCAGGTATAAGCGTCGATATAGCCGCCGGCAAAGGCGAGCAGCAGAACGATCTCGACCGTCTCGTCGCGGCGGATCGCGCCAGAGGCGACCTCCATCATACTCATGGCGGCAATGCGGGCTGGGGCAGGTTTCCCATGACTTGATTGGCCGCGCCTTGCCGCCGGCAAGGCTTGATCTGGATCAAGAAACCATCCGCGGTCACGAATCAAATCGGTGGCTGCTGCCGGGGGAACGCGATCATGGATACCGTCAGGTGGATCATCACCGCCGCACCGGAAATCTTTCTGTTGCTGGCCATCGCAATCGGCACCCTGCTCGGGCGGATCAGGTTGCGCGGTTTCGCGATCGGCACCACGGCCTGCATTCTGATCGTCTCAGTCCTGATCGGGCAGCTCGGGACCTTCACGTTCCCGTCCCTGCTGCGCGTGATCCTGTTCAGCCTGTTTGTGTTCACGATCGGCTACCGGTCCGGACCGGAGTTTTTTGCCTCGCTCAGCATGCGTACGCTGGCGCAGGTTGCCATGGCGCTCGTGCTCGGAGGCACGGGACTTGCCATCGTGCTCGCGTTTGCCTTCAGCTTTCAGCTTGATCCTGGCACCGCGTCCGGTATCGCCGCGGGGGCACTGACCCAATCCTCGGTGATCGGAACCGCATCCGGCGCGCTGGCTCAGCTTGGCCTGCCGAGCGAGGTGTTGAAGCAGCAGGAAGCCAACATCGCCGCCGGCTATGCCGTGACCTACGTGCTCGGCTACATCTTGACCTTGCTCTTCGTACCGTTTGTCGCGCCGAAATTGATGGGGGTCGACCTGAAGGCCGAGGCGAAGAAGCTGGAGGCGGAGCTTTCAGGCGGTGAAGCGCCGCAAACCGAGAATCTCGCCTACCGAAAGTTCCAGGCGCGTGCCTATCTCGTCTCGACCGCAGCGGGCCGCACCGTCAAGTCGCTCGAGGAGGACCTCGGCAGCCGCACTGTGGTCGAGCGCATTGTCCGCCAGGGCCTCGACGTCGAGCCTCATCTGGATACGACGCTCGAAGCCGGCGACAACATCGTCATCACGGGACGAACCGCCGCCATCGTTGCAGCCAGGCCGATCATCGGCACCGAGATCGACGCGGACGAGATCCTCAAGGCGATCCCCGGCAACGTGGTCGAGGTGCTGGTCGACAACCGCCAGCTTCACGGCCGCTCCATCAAGGACGTGGCCGAGCGCGTTGGCGCCAATGCGCGCGGCGTGTTCCTGCGCGCATTGACCCGGATGGGCCGCGAGGTGCCGCTGAGCCCTGATACGCGAGTCTATGTCGGCGACGTCATGACCTTGGTCGGCAGCACGCGCAATATCGAGCGGGCTGCCGCAAATGTCGGCCAGATCCTGCGCGCCGGCGACCGCACCGATGTCGCCTTCCTTGCCACCGGGATCGCGGTTGGCCTGCTTGCGGGCCTCGTCAGCGTCAAGATCGGCAGCGTCGCACTGACGCTCGGCGGCGGCGGAGGCGCGCTGATTGCGGGTCTGGTCTGCGGGTGGCTCCGCTCGCGCCGTCCGACCATGGGCGCGCTGCCACCCGCCGCGCAGCAGATATTGAGCGATCTCGGTCTCGGCGGCTTCATCGCCGCCATTGGACTTGGCAACGGCGCCGCCGCCTGGGCCGCGATCCAGGCGCATGGGATGCTGCTGGTCGGCATGGGCCTTGTCATTACACTGGTGCCGCTGATCGTCGCGACGCTCTTCGCCCGCTACGTGCTGCGCATGAATCCGGTCGTGACCTGCGGCGCACTGGCCGGGGCCATGACCGTCGATGCCGCGGTCACTGGCGCATGCGAGGTCGCCGAGAGCCAGACGCCTGTGCTCGGGGTTGCCGTGCCTTACGCCGTCGGCAACGTGGTCCTGACCGTGCTCGGTCCAATCATTGTGGCAGCCACCTACACTGGCTGAGGGAGCGCTCATGCGTGCTATTCACCTGTTGCGCTGGCTGACCGCAGTTCTCGTGGCCGTCGCCGCGGCCCCCACGGCCCGTTCCGCCGATACGACGGAGGCAATCCGCATCCAGGAAGAGATCTGGGCTCTGCCCCTGCCCTTGCCGATGTTCGCCTATGTCGTCCGGCCGGTCGGCAACGGTCCCTTCCCGCTGGTGATCATGAACCACGGCGTCGTGCTCGATGCGAAGGAACGCAGCTTTTTCCCGCTGGTGGAATTCCGTGATGCGGCGAAATGGTTTGCCAAACGGGGCAACATGGTGGTGGCACCAGTCGGTTCGGGCTACGGCGCGGCAGCGATCGACATACCCGAGCGCGCGGTATTCGGCCCGTTCTTCTCCAAGATAGGCAAATGCACCAACCCCAATTTCCATGACGCGGGTCTTGCGGTCGCTCAAGTCGATCTCTGGATCATCGATTACCTGGCAGCCGAGAAGCGCATCGTGCCGAAGGACGTCGTCGTCGTCGGACAATCTGCCGGTGGCTGGGCCTCGATCGCCCTGTCCAGCGTCAACCCGCCGCAAGTCAGGGCGGTCATCATCTTTGCCGGGGGCCGCGGTGGCCGCGTCGGCGGCAGGCCGAACAACAATTGCGCGCCCGACAAGCTGGTCGAAGCGACAGCTGATTTTGGCCGGACGTCGCGGGTGCCGATGCTGTGGATCTATATCGAAAACGATACCTTCTTCGGCCCCGATCTGTCGAAGCGAATGCATGAGGCCTTCACCGCGGCGGGTGGCAAGGCCGAGTACCATTTGGTGCCGTCGTTCGGCAGCGAAGGACATTTCTTGATTGGCTCCCCTGACGCGATTCCAATCTGGTCGCCGCTGGTGACGAAATTTCTCGACGCGCAGAAATAAGCGCGCAAGCGCCGATCCGAGAGGTGCATCCATGACCAATGCCAGCCACTGCCTGTCGGTCCTGCTGATGGCCCTGCTTGCCACCCCTGCAGCCCCTGGCATCGCCTCGGCAAAACGGAAACCCCAAACTGCCACGACCGCCGAAGCCCCACGTGGTCAGCGCGAGGCAAAGGACATCACCTACGGCGATTGGAAAAAGCTCTGCTTCAAAGCGGGTGGCGCGCCCCTGCTTTGCCGGACGTCGATCACCGGCAGCTTTGCGACCGGACAGATGGCAGTGCGCATAGACCTGATCGAGCGCGAAGGAGCCAAGAGGGCACGATTGCAGATGTTTGTCCCTGTCGGCATGTACCTGCGGCACCCTGCCAAGCTGAGCGTCGATCAGGGCGGCACCTATCAGGTGCCGTATAGCTGGTGCGTGACCAATGCCTGCATAGCCGCGGATGTTGCCGACCCGAAGCTCATCAAGGAGATGGAAGCCGGAACGAGGCTCGTGTTGGAGGTCGTCGATTCCAATCTTCTGAAACTAACAACCGCGCTACCGTTGGCAACGTTTGCGTCCGTTCGCAACGGTGCGCCGGCGCAGACGCTGGAGCAAGATCTCGAAGAATAGCAAGACCGGCAGCTCGGGGCGCGTTTGCACGGATCGTCATCGTGTTCACTTCATTGCCAAACTGCGTGCAATCGCAGCAAACGTCGCGACGAGTTGCAGGCGGCATGGCGCCTATTCGTCAACTCATCGCTCCGGCGACGCAGGTCGGCTTCTTGATTCATATCAAGGGTTGTCTCACCGCGTCAAAATCAACTGTCGTCGATGTCACCCCCAGACGGGAGATTAACATGCGGTTGTGGGTCATAGCGGCTGTAATCAGCCTTACGCCGGTTTCGGCTTTCGCCGTCTCCGACTGCCGAGTCACAGGCAATCCATCGGTATTCGGTGTCGACATGACTGCCTATGTCGCAATCAAGTCCGGCGAAACATGCAATTTCCCAATCCGAATTCCAGGCATAATGAACAACGCGGGCGTTGCCAGCAAGCCTGCACACGGGATGCTGAAACAGCTCAATATGACGACCTTCAGATACACCGCGAAATCCGGATACAGAGGCAACGACACCTTTGCGATATATGGCGAAGGGAAAGGTCCGTTCGGCTCGGGCAGATCGGTCATCACAGTGAACGCAACCGTCGAATAGCAGTATCGAGCGCTTCGATACGGCCATGCAATCGTTGGGTCGCGACACGCTACGCCAGCTTGCGACCGACCAAGTGGCCGTCGTGCAGCAGGCGATTTTGCGTCTTCCGCTCCTAGCCCAATTCCGAGCGGGCCCGCTCGATCGACTCGATCAATGACTGCGCCGTGAAGGGTTTGGTCAGGTAAGCAACGCAACCCGACTCGACGGCAATCGAGCGGTGCGTTGGGCTGTCGTTGCCGGTAACATAGATCACCGGTGTGGTGACCCCCTCTTTCATCAGGTGACGGCGCAGATCGATTCCCGATCGGTGACCCAGGTTGATGTCAATGACCAGGCAAATTGCGTTGCTGAAATCAACGTGACCGAAGAGAGCCTCTACGGAGTCGAACAAGAGCACGCCCAATCCATGAGCTCGGAGCAATCGCCCGATGCTCGTCCGCATAGACGAGTCGTCATCAACGACGAGAACGGACTTGCTTCTCGGCAAAATGAACAGCCTTCAGGTTCCAACTGACATCATAGGCCCGCGTCCATCAAGCGGCGTGGGGATCGCGAGTCCTGATGCGGTCAATGTGGAAAGACCCTTGCGCGTTCCAAGAACACCGTGTCGCAGATCTCTTGTAATGTGCCTTGGAACCCGGCTGTCTCGATGAGACAAGCTACTGAAATACCTACCGGCTCGCGACGTTGGCGTTCGCTTCGAGCAGTCCAAGACGTTCGGCGATGGAAACCAGTTCCGCCAGTGACCGCGTCTGCATTTTCTCCATCACCTGGTGACGGTGCGCCTTGATGGTTCGCTCGGTCGTTCCAAGATCGTAGGCGATCTGCTTGTTGATCTTGCCGCGCACGATCAGGTCGAAGACCTGGCGCTCCCTTGGCGTCAGCAGGCCGAGCAGGGCACGCAGTCCATCGAGCCTGTCGCGCAGACTGCGGGCTTGGGATTGGTTCGCCAGTGCACGCTCGATCGCATCGATCAATTGCGCGGACGAGACAGGCTTGGTCAGGAAATCCTCGGCGCCGGCCTTGATCGCCCGCACGGTCGTCTGGGTGTCGGCATGGCCAGTGAGGAAGACGATGGGAAGCGATAACCCCCGCTCGAGCAGGCGGCTCTGGAGCTCAGGTCCACTCAATCCCGGTATTTGAACGTCGAGCAGGATGCATCCCTGCTGTTCGTTTCTGGGCAGGTACTCCAGCAGATCCAGAGCCGATGCATAGGTCGCCACTTCAAATCCGGCAAGCTTCAACCGCCGCTCGATTGCCGTCCGAAAAGATGCGTCGTCATCCACGACGTAGACGAGGCGAGACAATTCGAAACTCCCGATAACGAAAACTTTCGGCAAAACAAAACGCTAATTGGTAACAACCCCCGTTTCTCATTCCGTGCACGAGATTGCGCGACCTGTCCTTTGGTACAATGTCCGTTGGGACAATGGTGAGAAACCTCACTTCTATCGTAGATCAACCTGGAGGCGTGAGTATTACCCCTCAATTCTCATAATGGAATACCTGACTAAGACCAATTCGCGATCGGCGTTGAGGGAGTTGGCCATGTTCGTACGCACAACCGATCCGCTCCCCCGCCCTAATTCGCTCCGCGTCCTGGGAATGAGCAGCGGTTCAGATCCAATTGTCCGCCTGAACGAGATTACATACAAAAAGGGCAAAGAGATCTATGGCGAGAAGGAGCCTGCCGAATACGTCTACCAGGTCAAGACCGGTGCCGTGCGAAGTTATAAGCTGCTATCGGACGGCCGGCGCCAGATCGGTGCATTTCACCTCGCCGGCGACATTTTCGGGCTTGAGAACGGCACCACGCACCGTTTCACCGCGGAGGCCGTCGTCGATACGGCAGTACTCCTGATCAAACGGCAGAGCCTGGAGACGGTCGCCGAAAGCGACGCAATGGTTGCCAAGAACCTTCTCGGCATGACCACGACCAACCTCCAGCATGCGGAAGATCACATGCTGCTGCTTGGACGCAAGACCTCGCTGGAGCGGGTCGCCGCCTTCCTGATCGAGATGGACAAGCGGCTAACAGCCGCAGGCGTGCTGGCGCTGCCAATGTCGCGGCGCGATATTGCCGACTATCTTGGCCTGACGCTGGAAACGGTGTCGCGAGCCATCTCGCACCTGCACGAACTCGGAGTGCTCGGCTTCGTTGGCAACACGCAGCGCCAGATCATATTGCTCGACCGTCACCAGCTCGCGAGCCTCGATCTACAGCCTTGAACGCTTCGAACACCTATTGGGTAACGCGCGACGCTCCATCAAGAATGGTGCGCGCGATCTCCGATGCACCGGTGATGATGATCTGTACACCAATACAAAGCAGCAGAAATGCCGACAGCTTGGTCACGACACTCGTGCCCTCCTCGCCGAACAGGCGAGCCATTGCGCTCGATTTCCGATAGGCATGGTAGATCGCAGCGGTCACGGCGAGCGCGACCACCAGCGAGACGATGGACGATGCGAACATGGCATCGAGGCTGTCGGACCGGCTTATCCCAATTGCGATCGCCGTCGCGATCGTCCCCGGGCCGGTCGTGAGCGGGATCGTCAGCGGAAAGAAAGCCATCCGCTTCATCGTTGCGAGATCGGCTGACGAACCGGCGTGATGCTCGACGCCGCCCGGCGACGCGTGGAGCATGGACCAGCCGGTCGCCGCCACGACGAGACCGCCGGCGATCCGGAGCGCCGGGATGGTTACGCCGAAGAAGTTGAGAATCTGGCTGCCGAGAAACATCGATACCAGCAGGACCAGGAAGGCATAAAAGGCGACCCGCAAGGCAAGGTTCGCGCGCTCCTTCTCCGAAAGCCCCTTCGTTCTGTCGAAAAAGATGAAGGCCAGCCCGTACGGATTGATGATTGCAAACAGCGCGCCGAAGCCGAACAGGAAGTCGGCAACCCACCGCGATGCTGCGAGTTCAGGCATGTGGGCCCAGGTCGTCTGTTGTGCCGCGGCCGAGCACGGGTGCATCGGGTTGGCTAGAGCCCGAAGCAGGCATGTCAATCAGCCCGACGTGATCGAGTGTCTTGCGCAGGACCTCGAACAAGATCGCCGCCGACCACCCAAACAGCAGGACGCCGTTCATGGCGGTCAATGGACCTATCAGCCGCCATTCGCGCACCGGCGTGATGTCACCGTAGCCGAGCGTGGTGTAGTTGACGAAGGCAAAATAGAGCAGATCGCTGCCGGGTGCGGCGGCCCGGACGAGGTCGTAGGTCCAAGCCCACACCAGGATTTCCACCATGTGCGCAACCTTCAACACCGCAGCCGTCGCGATCATCACGCCCATCAGATGCAGCCTGGGCCTCTCGGTTCGCCGCAGCCCCGCGCTGCGGGCAATTCCAACCGCAACGACCGTGACAAGCGCGTGAAGGCCGATATTGACCACGCTTACCGAGCCACCGACCAGCAACTGCAACAGCATAAGGATCGACCAAACTTCAAATGTGCATAGCGGGCTTGCCCATGGCTCTTGCCTGATCGGTCGTCGCTCGCGCGTGACCCTTCAAGTGCTCGGGCTGATGATTACGCGCGAAGTCCTCCAAACCAGGCACCGAAATAGCCGGCATACAGAGCCGGTACTTCAACATTCATCGAGTGCCCGACACCGGGCACAACCACGAGCCGGCAGTCCGGCATCGCCTCGGCCATGACGCGGAGATCGGCCGGAGGAATCCAGCCGTCCCGCTCGCCCCACAGGACCAGGTGCGGATGTCGGATTTCCGCCATGCGCCGCTCCAGTTCGCGGCTTGCTTTTTCCTTGGTCAAATTGACCGGCGTGCCGATCCAAACGCCCTCCGAGACGCCGAAGGTCTGCTCGATGATCCGCTCGAAGAGCGCCTGACACTCCCCAAGGCCGGCGCGAAAGCGAGGAATTGCGTTGGCGGCCATGCTTTCCGGAACGAACAGCGAGGACGCCGCCGTGGCCATGACGGTCCGCGTCAGCTCCTTGCTTGCCATCATGGCGCGGAAGACGCCAATCTGGTCGTCGCTGAATGACATGCCGAGCGGCGTGACAGGATCGAGCGCGAAGACGCGGCCGAACCGCCCCGGCTGCATCAGCAGCATCCGCGCAGCGATGATTCCACCGGTCGAATGGGTTGCCAGGTGACAATGCCGGATGTCGAGCGCATCAAGCGCCGCCAGCATGTCGTCTGCGTGCTGCTGCATCGCGTAGTTGGAATAGTCAGTCGTAGGCGCTGGCCGATCGCTGTCGCCGCAGCCGCGCCAATCGATTCCCACGACGCGGAGATCGCGGGGAAACAGCGGTGCGGCGAGCTCGATCCAGTCTTTGCTGGCGAGATTGCCGTGGACGAAGACGACGGTGACATCGCCTTCTCCCCACTCCCGCCAGCCCAGCTGGACCTCGCCCGCCTGCACTCTCGGCATCGGTCTATCCTATTTGTTCAAGCCAGCCGTCGGCGCGGCGCCCGGCGGCGTCGGCGCCACGGGGAGGGCCGAGACCACGGCCCCCTTGATCATGCGGTCGGTGCCGAGGGGGGACGAGGTGTCCACGGTGCCCTTGGTGACGAAATCCACCACGTCGGCAGAATATTCAACCGGATTGTCCGTGTGGATGAAATGACCTGTCTCCGGATAGACCTTCAGCATCGGTCGGTTGCCCGCATTGGTCATGCGGGTCATGAACGGCGTAATGACGTCGCGTCCGAGGTCCGTCAGGCCGTTAAAGGCGGGCGTCGGGATGAACGGCTCCTTGTCGCCGAAGGCCAGGAAAATCGGCGTCTTGATCTGCGTAAACCGCTCGTAGAGGTTCTTCGGATCGTCCTGCTGGAGCTCGGCCCCGATCGTGTAGACGTCGAAGATGAAGACGTTGCACCACTGCTCGAGCTCCTTCGGGTTGCCCTTGGTCAACCCGACGCGCTGCTCGGTATGGAAGCGGGCATATTCGCTGTCGCCGAAGAAGTAGCCGCTCTTGGCCGCGGACACGGCGTTGGTGTCGGGGTCGCGCTTCTTGAAGTAGAAGAAGTCGCGGATGTTCTGCTCGTTCCGCGCCTTCTCGGCGGCCAGGATTCCGGTCTGGTCCCAGGCCTGCTTCCACTTCTCGAAGTCACGGCCGAAGGCGTCGTCGAACAGGCGCGCCTTCTTGTCCTTGGCGATGGTGATGTCGCGCGGATATTCCTCAAGGCCGGACGGCGCTTCCAGCGCGAGCCCCTGCACCGCATCCGGCCACGTCAAGGCGTAACCCATGACGAACTGGCCCCCGAGCGAATGGCCGAGGTAGTAGGCCTTCTTGACGCCGAGCTGGTTGACCACGAGGTCGTAGATGACCTCGCGCATATCCTGCATGGTGCGTGCCGGGCTCTTGTCGAGATTGCCGGGCCCGGACATGCCGTAATGCGGCAGATCAGGCACGATCACGCGAATTCCGCTGCGCAGGGCATACTGCATGACGTTGCCGTAATGCCCGCCGAAAGCACCCTTGCCATGGATGATGACAAGCGTCTTCGGGTCCCTGTCGGTGCCCGCATATTCGTCCATGTAGCCGATCTGCCAGGTGGTGCCGTTCTTGTCCTTCGCGTTGGCGTATTTCACCGGATAGGGATAGGTCACGAAGTCCTTCCAGAAGGATTTGCTCGCGTCGATCTTCTCGGCCACGCCCGGCACGCGATAGTTCTTGTCGACGAACGTTTGTGCACGATCGAGCGCTGCGACGTCGTCCATGAAGGCGACGAATTTAGGATCGTTCTTGCGCTGGTTGACGATCGGGAAGACGCCGTAATGGGCGACCGGGCTTTCCTGCGCGATGAGGTCTGCGCCGGGCACGCGATCGACGGCCTTCTCGGCCAGCTTGAAGTTCAGCCAGAGATCGTTGGTGATGTGCATCACCAGCGTCCGCGCCTGGATGCGGCCGAGATAAGGATTGACGTTGTGCGTCTCGCCAACCCGGTTGCGCCAGACGAGATCGACCGCGTCGTAAAGCTTGGCACGATTGGTGACGTTCAAGCCGGCCTTCTCGTTCGGCGAGTCCCAATAGAAAATTTCGGGCTGGACGGCAGCCCAATTCTGGGTCGTGCGGTAGGCGAAGTCATACCCCGTCATGCCGAGGATCGACCAGCCGAACGCCACGCCGGGGACCGGATGCTTCTCCTTGGGCAGCTTGTAATAATCGCCCTTGCTCGCCTGCCACACCGGATCGGATTCGATCGCCGCCGTCATCATCTGGAAGGTCCAGTTGCCGACGGGATCGTCGCCGTCCGACTGCGTCGTGCCACCAATCGGCATCAGCGCGTTGATGTATTCGGGATGCATGACGCCCCAGACATAGGTCTGCGTGCCACCCATGGAGACGCCGGACACCAGCGCGACGCGCGCGACTTTCAGCTCGTCGCGCAACAAGCGGTAGTTCGCCTGCACCATGTCGTAATAGCTGTACTGCGGGAACTTGATGCCGAGGCCGTCGGACGGCTTGCTTGCACCCCAGGTACCGAGCGGATCGACCATGATCACGTAGTAGCGGTCGGTATCGATCGGCCGGCCCGGGCCAATGATCGGCACGCCGCCCGAGAGCGGTGCGCCCTTGACCCACTGCTCGTACATGTCAGTAGAATCGCCCGAATAATAGGAGTTGATGACGATCGCATTGGTGATCTCGCCTGCGGCGTTGCGGCGTGCATTGCCAATCGCGATGTAGGCCGTCCGCAGCTTACCGCCGCCGAGCGATTCCAGCGTGACACCGCCTTCACCGCCGCTCTCCCATTTGGACGGATTGGCGAGATCGTACTTTCCACCGAGGCGGAAGTTGGAGATCTCGTAGGACTTCTTCAAACCATCGTGCTGCATCTGCGACGAGCGCCGCGTGAAGGGCTGGGCAACGGCGAGAGCCGTGCCGACCAGCAGCAGAACGAGGGTGACGAGGCAATGCCTCAGAGCGCCTCTTCCGGACATGACGTATCCCTCCCGATGGTGTTCCTTGCGAAAACGCTAGGTGGGGCGACATGGGGAGGCTTGATCTAACTCAATGGAATCCTCTTCCGAGGATTGAGGATGGCGCGACAGAACATCTGGCTGGTTTTTCCAATGCCTTTCCTCGATCACGGCTCATATCGGATACGCTATGAGCTGGAAGGGCCGGCCGGCGCGCCCGCCTATGTCCTCGTCAACGGCCTGACCCAGTATGCCGAGTTGTGGGCTGCCTACCGCGATGCACTCGTGGCCCGACATTTTCGCGTTGCGACATTCGACCTGCTGGGGCAAGGCGGGTCCGACAAGCCTGCCCTCTTCATCAACCAGGATGACCAGGTTACGGCACTTGGTCTCCTTATCGACGAACTGGGCGACGGACCGGTCTTCCTCAGTGGCATCAGCTTCGGCGGCCTGATCGCGCTGCGCTATGCCATCGCGCATGGCAAGCGTCTGTCCGGCCTGGTGCCCATGAGCTGCTTTGCGGAACTCTCACCGCAATTGCTGCTGATCGGCAACGCCTTGCGCACCGGCCTCATTCTCGGCGGCACCAGCTATCTCCAGGATCTGCTGCTGCCCATGAACCTGTCCGACCAATGGTTGACGCCGCTCCTGGACAAGCTCGACAGCGTCAAGCGGCAGGGCTGGCTCGTCAACGACGTCTACGCGCTTCAGAACCTGATGGAATCTTTCCTCGACTTTCAGCCACTGACGCCGCAGCTCTCGTCGATCTCCGTTCCGACCATGATCCTCAACGGCGAGTTCGACTTCCTGACGCCGCGGCCTCTGCATGAAACGCTCAGGGTTGAAATTCCGGACAGCGCCTTGGTGATCATTCCGAAGGCGTATCATGCGTTTACGCTCGAGAAGGGCGCACTCACGGCCGACCTGCTGGCACGCTTCGCCGAGAACGTGCTGGCCGGAAACTGGCAGGGCAACAAGGCAGTCTGGATCGCCCCGGAAGACCCGGGCGGCGCGCTTACGCCGTTCCCGGCCGGCTACGATCATCTGCGCGCGATCCCCGTTCAGAGGACGGCGACATGAGTGAGTTTTTCGGCCCGCTCGATTCCGAGGGCCGCGTGCCGCCGAACCAGCAGACGCGCGTCGCAGCCTTCCTGATGTCGGCCCATGGGGCGCTGGCGCGCCAGTTCGCATTCACTCTGCCCATGAAGCTCGACACCGCCTGGCAGACCGAGCTGAACGCACAGTTCTACCGTGAGGCCGAGATCGTCTCACTCTTGATGCGCGTAACCTCATGGGTACCGGATCTCGCCCTGGGCTATATGGTCGCATCCTGGGAAACCGCCTGGCTCCCCACCCCGATCGACGGCGTTGCAGACCGTTCTCTTGCCGGCGCGATCCACCTCGCAACGCTCGCGCACGCAGTTCATGCCGGTATCCGGCCGGCGGCCCTGTTGCCGGTGAACGCCAAGGCCGACGACCCCTTCGTCATGGCGCTGCGTCGCATCGAATTCGAGAGCGGCCGGCTGCTGCAAGGCCAAATCCTGTTCCTGAAGGGTCCCGAGCTGGTGCCCTTGCGCGATGCCGTGAGCGCGGCCCTGGAAAAGCGCCACGCGGGCGTGCGCAAGCTCTGGCGGGAAGCGCTGGAAAGCGTCGGTATCGCGTTCACGAATGATGCGGAGCGTTGACGCAGATCAAAGGACCGGAGCGACCGCCGACCAACATTCCCTCACCGCCTTCGACGCGCCCCGACCGGAGTTTCAATCATGAAGGCCGTCTCCATCGAAGAAGCCGTTGCCATGATCCCATCGGGCGCGACCGTCATGGTGGGCGGGTTCATGGGCGTCGGAACGCCGGAGCGACTGCTCGACGAGATGGTCCGGCAGCATAAGACCGGCCTGTCCCTGATTTCCAACGACGCAGCGACGCCCGGCAAAGGTGTCGGCAAGCTGTTCGAGGCCTCGCTGGTCTCCCGATTGACCGCGACCCATATCGGCCTCAATCCGAAAGCGCAGCAGCAGATGCTGGCGAACCAGATCGCCGTCGATCTCGTGCCGCAAGGCACCTTCGTCGAACGCATTCGCGCCGGCGGATGCGGCCTGGGCGGCGTCCTGACACCGACGGGTGTCGGCACCCTTGTCGCGGAAGGCAAGCGCCAGATCGAGGTCGACGGCAAGCCGTTCCTGCTCGAGACCGCATTGCGGGCCCAGTTCGCACTGGTACACGCCTTTCTTGCGGATTACCTCGGCAATCTCGCCTATGCGCTGACGTCGCGCAACTTCAACCCGATCATGGCGATGGCTGCCGATACCGTGATCGTGACGGCGGAGCACATCGTGCCCGTCGGCGTCATCGCGCCCGACCACGTCGTGACGCCGGCGCCGCTCGTCGACTACCTCATTGCGAACGGGTGAGATCATGGATCCGCAGATCGTCATCGCCCGCCGCGTCGCCAAGGAGCTGAAGAGCGGCGACCTCGTCAATCTGGGCATCGGCATTCCGACGCTGGTTGCGAACTACGTGCCCGCCGATCTGAAAGTGTTCTTCCAGTCGGAGAACGGCCTCATCGGCACCGGTCCGATTCCCGAGCAAGGCATGGCGCATCCGACACTGACCGATGCCGGCGGCCGCCCGATCAGCGCGCTGCCGGGGGCTTCGGTCTTCGACAGCGCGATGTCGTTCGGTCTGATCCGCGGCGGCCATGTCGACGTCACCGTGCTCGGCGGGCTTCAGGTCGACGCGCACGGCCATCTCGCCAATTGGATGATTCCCGGCAAGATGGTGCCGGGCATGGGCGGCGCGATGGACCTCGTCAGCGGCGCCAAGCGGGTGATCGTCGCCATGCAGCACGCCGCCAAGGGCAAATCGAAGATCGTCAAGCAATGCAATTTGCCCCTGACGTCAGCACGGCAGGTCGACCTAGTCGTGACCGACATGGCCGTGATCGGCTTCCCCGAGGGCAGGGCCACCCTGCTGGAGACCGCGCCCGGCGTCAGCGTTGGCGAGGTCCTCGCGGTAACTGAGGCCGAGCTCATCGTACCCGACAACGTTGCGGAAATGAAGATCTGACGAGGCCACGATCATGCGGATATTCGGCGACTTCAACGAGATCAAATCGGCCGTCGGCACCGAGATCGGAGCCAGCGACTGGGTTGAGGTGACACAGGACCGGATCAACCAGTTCGCGCAAGCAACCTGCGACGAACAGTGGATCCACGTCGACCAGGAGCGCGCGGCCAAGGAGATGCCCGGCGGAAAGACCATCGCCCACGGCCTCCTCTCGCTGGCACTCGCGCCGCTGTTCATCCGCTCGGTCATCGGTCTGAAGGGGCTACGCAACACGCTCAACTACGGTGCTGACCGGATCAGATATCTCGCGCCGGTGCCGGCGGGGTCAAAGCTGCGTGGCCGCGTCACCGTGGCGGAGACCGAGGACGTGCCGCCGGACGGCTTGCGTGTGAACTACCATCTCGTGATCGAGATCGAGGGCGGCAAGAAGCCCGCTTGCATCGCCGAGCTGATCGCCCTGCACTATCGCTGAGCAAAAAAGGCGAAAACAACCCCATGCACAGTAGGCTGGGGCTTGAACTCATTACGTTTTTCGGTCAGCGACATGTCAGCCAGAAGGACGGTTGCTCCGTCGGGCAAAACACCGGCATAGGTGGCATCATCAGCCCCTCATCCGCGAGACTGCCGGACGCGACAGCAACAACCTCGCGCCTCAATCGATGATGTGATAGCCGCCGTCGATGTAGAGCACGCCGCCGGTGATCAGCTTGGCGCCGTCGAGTGCGAGGAACGCCGTGGCATTGCCGACATCTTCGATGCTGACGAGGCTGCGGGTCGGCGCGGTGGACTGTGCCTTGTCCATCAGATCGTCAAACTCGGGGATTCCCGACGCGGCACGCGTGGCGAGCGGCCCGGGGGAGATCGCGTGGACACGGATGCCCTTCGGACCAAGCTCGGCGGCGATGTAGCGGACGGCGGCCTCAAGAGCCGCTTTGGCCACGCCCATCACGTTGTAGTTCTTCACGACCATCTGGCTGCCGTAATAGGTCATGGTGAACATCGTTCCGCCATTCTTCATGAGTGGCTCGGCCAGATGTGCCATCCGCATGAACGACCAACATGAGACGTCCATTGTCTTGAGGAAGCCATCGCGGCCGACGTCGACGACACGGCCGTGCAATGCTTCCTTCGGCGAGAAGGCGATCGAGTGCAGCAGGAAATCGAGTTGCCCCCATTCCTTCTCGATGCGCTCGAATACCGCCTCAGTCTGCCCCTCGACCATCACGTCCATCGGCATGAAGATCGGAGCCTCCAGCGCCTGCGCCAAGGGCTCGACGTGCTTTTTGGCCCGATCGTTCAGATAAGTCACCGCGACCTCGGCGCCGAGAGCGCGGAACGCCCTGGCGCATCCCCACGCAATCGACTGATCATTGGCGATACCGACGACGAGGCCCTTCTTGCCCTTGAGGGCAACCTTGCTGTCCGGGAAAACGGGAATCATGACACCCTCTTGGTTCTGGAATCGTGCGATTTGCCGTTCATCAGGAGCGCCAGCGTGTGCTGCGCAATCATCAATTCCTCGTCCGTCGGCACGACGTAGACGGGAATGGCGCTGTCGGGACGCGATATCAGTCGGGCGTGACGCGCATTCTCGCTTGCATCCAGCGCAACGCCGAACCAGCCCAGGTGCTCGGCAACGCGCGCGCGGATGCCTGCGGAGTTCTCGCCAATGCCGGCGGTGAAAACGAAGGCATCCAGACCCTGCAGGGCGGCGGCGAGCATGCCGGCATTGAGCCCGATCCGATAGACAAAGCAATCGATCGCCAGTTTTGCGTTGAAGCTGTCGCTGGCTTCGAGCTCGCGCATGTCGTTGCTGATGCCGGACAAGCCTTTCAACCCGCAATCGCGATAGAGGAAATCCTGGACCTTTGCGGCGGACAGCCCCTTCTCCGACATCAGGTAAAGCACGACGCCGGGATCGAGCTGGCCGGGCCGTGTCCCCATCGGAAGCCCATCCAGCGCGGTGAATCCCATGGTGCTTTCGACACTCCGTCCGCCCTTGATGGCGCACATCGACGCGCCGCTGCCGAGATGAGCGACAATGACCCGCCTGTTCGCGATTTCAGGGGCAATCTGGGGCAGCGTTTTCGAGACATATTCGTAGGAAAGCCCGTGAAAGCCGTACCGCCGCACGCCTTCCGAATGAAGCTGATGCGGGATCGCGTAATGGTCCGCGACCGCACTATGCGTGCGATGAAACGCCGTATCGAAGCAGGCGACCTGGGGCAGCTTCGGAAAGTTGACGAGGATCGAGCGGACTGGAGCCAGATTGTGCGGCTGATGCAGCGGTGCCAGCGTGACCAGGCGCTCCAGACGTGCCACCACGCCATGATCGATCAATACCGGCCGGTCGAACTCCGGGCCGCCGTGCACCACGCGGTGCCCGACAGCAAGCGGGGTGATCTGCACCTCGTTCCGCAGCCAGTCGCCCGCAACCTCCATCGCGGCCGGAACGTCTGCGACCGCCTCGATCGGATAGGCACGATCTGCCAATGAAGCGCCGCTGATGTCACTGGCCCGCAGGCGCGGCCGCGTGCCGATGCCATCCATCTGGCCTTTGATCTGGCGGCGAAGGGTGCCCTCGCCCTCGACCGAATAGACCTGGAACTTCACACTCGATGAGCCGGCGTTGACGACAAGGATCGTATCCATGGCGATCACGCGGCAATCGTTGGCGTTTTCAGTCGTCTGGCGTTCGCGTAAAGCGCGGCGACCGCGCAGGAGGCCATTCGCGCACGTGGTGAGTCGGCCCGCGAGGTCAGGACGACCGGCACCCGGGCGCCGAGCACGACACCCGCACCATCCGCCTTGGCAAAATAGGCGAGGTTCTTCGCCAGCATGTTGCCGGCCTCGAGATCGGGAACGACCAGGATCTGAGCCCTCCCCGCAACGTCCGACTTGATGCCCTTGATGCGCGCCGCCTCCGGATCGATCGCATTGTCGAAGGCCAGCGGACCGTCCAGCAGTCCGCCGGTAATCTGGCCGCGATCAGCCATCTTGCAGAGCGCTGCAGCCTCGATGGTCGACGGAATCTTGGAAGTTACGGTCTCGACAGCGGAGAGGATGGCAACCCGAGGCAGCTTGCCGAAGCCGGTCTGCGTGTAGAGGTCGATTGCATTCTGGATGATATCGCGCTTGGCATCGAGATCCGGGAAGATGTTGATGGCCGCGTCCGTCACAAAGATGGTCTCGGCATAGGCTGGCACGTCCATGACGAACACGTGGCTGATGCGCCGGTCGGTGCGCAGGCCCCCTACCTTCGCCGTGACGGCGCGCATCAACTCGTCGGTGTGCAGGCTGCCTTTCATCAACAATTCGCCTCTGGCGGCATGAATGAGTTCGACGCCCTTCGCTGCCGCGTCGTCGCTGTGCGCGGCATCGACGATTTCGTATCCGGAGATATCGACGCTGAACCTCGCGGCCGTCTCCCTGATCTTGCTAGCGGGCCCGACCAGCACCGGCTCGATGATCCCGGCCTGGGCGCTCTCGACGGCGCCGCGGAGCGAGGTCTCGTCGCATGGATGCACCACGATGGTCGGGGCGGGCGACGCCGCTCTGGCTGCCGCGATCAGCCGATCATATTTACTAGGAGACTGTGCGGGTCTCGTATCGGCTGACATGATGTCGCCCTCCATCCTTCCGATGTGCGTCAGGACGCCCTCGCCTTGGGGTCGAAAGGGGCAACGTTCGACGTTGCCTCCTCTCCCGAATCCACGCCGAACAGATCAGCAATGCGCTTCAGGCGGTCTGCGCGTTCGCCGGAAATCGCCTCGCTGGCCGACAGCACCTCGCGGATGGCGGCGAAGGCTGCGCGCCTTTGATTCGAGTCGTCGGGCAGCAGCTTGGGAATCGCGGCCAGCGTTGCGTCCCTATCCAGCAGCAGCATGAAGAACTGCTCGCGCACCAGCGTCTTGAACTCGGCGAGCGTCACACGCGGGCCGCCATGTTCGCGGCGAGCCTGGCGCAGGGCCTCGATGCTCCGCTCGTCGACCATGCCTCGCGCCGAGCCCACGTAAAGCAGCGCACGCAAGGCCGCTTCGCGGAGTCCACCCTCACCGATCTTTGCCTTCAATTCGGCGATCCGCTGTTCGAGCATGGCCCGGTGCTCGGGCGACATCTCCCGCCGGCGCGACGGCTCGGACTTCGGATCGATCCCGACGGCTGCCTGCAAGACTGGCGAACCGTAGACGTTGAGGAAGATCGCTTCGCTGAGCGCCTCCTGCGAGTCGCGCCAGCTGTCCAGCACGTGCACGATCTGCTTGGACATCTGTTCCTGGAACGCCAGGAACGGATTGTCCTTCGCGACCGGCTTGCGGTTCTCCTCGATCCCCTCTGCCGCGGACTTCACCATGGCCATCCAGGGGTTCTGGCTGCTCAGCGCTTCATATTGGAGCCGCAGCGGATGCAGATTGCGCATCGCTTCGGCCAACTGCGGCGTCGCCATGCTCTTGACCCAGGGCTGGACGAATTTCTGGTAGGCAGCAAGATTGAGTTCCGAAACGCGCTTGGCAGCCGCGAAGCGGCGCTCGTCCTCGGGCGAATTGCCACCCATGGCGCGGATATCGTCGAGCGTGCGCGCCTCGCATCGCATGACCCATTGGCCGACGACGAGATCTGAACTCGTGGTCTCCTCGCCCTTGGCTTCGAACGTCGCCTCGTAGAGCCCCGGCGGCAGCACGTCGATCAGGTCGATATTGCTGGAGAATTCGGCATGCTCCTTCTTGGCGACGCCGCCGGAGACGAAAATGCCGAGGTGCCCGATGCTCTCGTGTACCGTGTAGACGATGGTCTGCCCGTAAGCCCTGATCTCATCGACGTCGGCATAGCAATCGAGGATCCAGTGCAGCGCTTGCTGCGGCGGCGTGACGTTGTCGCCCTTGGAGCAGAACACCAGGATCGGCGACCTGATGTTGCGCAGATCCACCTTGCGGCCGTCGGACATCTCGATCTTGCCCGCCGCGAGATTGTTGCCGACGAACAGCTCGTCGACGATGAACTGGATCTCCTCGGCGTTGAGATTGACGTGCCCGCCCCACCAGCGTTCGAACTCCAGATAGCGGTCGGCTTCGGTGTCGACCTTGGAATAGACGTTGTATTGCTTGGTCCAGAGCGTATTCGAGGGATTTTGGCTTTCGAAGTTCTGCACCAGCCAAGCGCCGTCGAACTTGCCGGCGCCGAGATCGCTGGTCAGCGCGGTCAACCAGCTTCCACCAAGCAAGCCGCCTGCATAGCGCATCGGGTATTTTCCATGCACCCCAGCCCAGTAAGCGAGCGGAGCCCCGGCAATAATCAGCGGACCGAACAATTCCGGCCGTAGCGACGCCAGGATCATGACGGCCCAGCCGGCCTGGCAATTGCCGATCACGCACGGCTTGCCATCGGCCTGCGGATGCAGGCTGATGACTTTCTCGACGAACAGCGCTTCAGCTCGCGCGATCCGCTCGATGGTCTGTCCCGGCATCGGCTCCGGCAGGAAGCCCACGAAGTAACAGGGATGCCCGGCCTTCATCGCGACGCCGATTTCGCTGTCCGCCTTGAAGCCGCCGATGCCCGGGCCGTGGCCGGCGCGCGGGTCGACCACGATGAACGGCCGCCGCTCAAGATCGAGTTCCACCCCGTCCGGCGGGATGATGCGTACCAGCGCGTAGTTGACCGGCTCGTCGAGCTTGCGGCCGTCCATGATTAATTCGGCAGCATATTGCAGCACATGCGGCGCGGTCTGCGCGACGTGCTCGCGGTACTGGTCGCCGCGCTGGCGCATGATGTCGAGAAACAGCACGCTGCGCTGGCCTGCATCGACCATGTAGTCGACAGCGGAGGCAACGACCCCGGACAGCGGGCCGCCGGGCAGGCTAGGGATTTCCATCGGCATTTTCGGACCTCATCACCGCGCGCCTTGATCCAAGGCGCTCGGAGACGGCCGACGTTGATTTAGGTCAACGTTCGGGGACTGCATGCCGCGCCGGGCTGGTGCGGTCGGTCCCGATCCAGGCCACGGCAAGTTCCCAGGCCACCGACAGGATGATCGGTCCGATGAAAAGACCGATGATCCCGTGGCCCAGGGTGCCGCCGATGACGCCGATGAGGATGACGAGCGTCGGCGTCGTCAAGCCGCGCCCCATCACCATCGGCTTCAATATGTTGTCGAGAATGCTGACTGCGCCGAGGAACAACGTCAGCAATACGGCGGTGGTGACGTCCTTGTCGGACCAGATCCAGACGAGGACGGGGAGCATGACGAGGGCGGCGCCGATCTGGACGATCGAGAGAAGGAGCACCAGGAGCGCCAACAGGCCCGCGATCGGGATGCCCGCCAACTTGAAGCCGATACCAGCCAGCAGCGCCTGGATGACGGCTATACCGATCACGCCTTGGGCGACTGCACGAATGGTCGCGCCTGCCAGATCCAGAAAGTGCTCGCTCTGTTCGGGGACGATCCGCGACAGAAACCCCCTGCCTGCCGCGACCAGTTGCGCCCCATACGGGAAGATGAATCCGGCGACCGCGACCGAGACCAGAAACTTGATCGTGCCTACGCCGGCATCGCCAGCAAGACCAAGCAGCGTGCCGGCGAAGGGCTTGAGATACGGCGCGATCATTTGCAGAAGCGGCCGCAGATTGGTCGAGGCCTGATCCCAGAGCTCGTAAAACTGCGTCCCGATCAGGGGCCAGCTCTTGATCGCATCGGGCGGCGACGGAACCGCCAGTTCGCCGACCGCCAATTGAGCTGCAAAATCCTTGATTCCGTCCGCCGCACCGAGGCCGAGCCAGGCCGCCGGCCCGATGACGACGGCGAAACTGGCCGCCGTGAGAATGGTCGCCGCGAGCTTCGGGCGGTCGCCCAGGAGCTTGGCGAGCAGCACGAAGGCCGGATTGAGTGCGACCGCGAGCACGAGGGCCCAGACCAGAATCGTCACGAACGGGCGGATCAGGTAGAACGTCCAGAAGATCAACAGCCCGAGCAAGCCGAGCCGGATCACCAACTGGATCACGTCGTCTCCGGTGAATAGCTGCCGAAGTGTCTTCACGGGTGCCCCTCAGCGATGGCCGCGCATGCAGCGGAAGGCTAGCCCGTGGCGTCTTTCGGCCGGCTTGATCCAGATCAAGCGGAGTGCGGCCGCCCCTGCGTCTCATGAGCGGCATCCCCGGCAGTACGCTGTCCGGCCCGCTGAGACGAGAGCCCGCATGTCGGACGTCGCCACCTACAACGTATGCGAGCACCTGCGGGACGGCAGCCGGGTTGAAATCCGGGCACTTCAGCCGGACGACGAGGCCGACATGCTTGGTGCACTGGACCAGACCAGCGCGCAATCGTTGCAGCGGCGATTTTTCGTCACCAAACGCCATTTCTCCGACAAGGAGCGCGCGTTCTTCATGAATATCGACTTCAGCAATCACGTCGCGCTGGTGGCCGAGGTCGAGCAGGCCGGCCGTACAATGATCATAGGAGGCGGCCGTTACGTCGTCTTCGAGCCCGGGAGGGCGGAGATGGCGTTCGTCGTCATCGATGCCTGGCAGGGCCGCGGCGTCGGCGCCCTGCTGGCGCGTCACCTCACCGCACTCGCTCGCAAAGCCGGGCTCAAGGAGCTGACAGCAGAGGTGTTGCCGGAGAACAGCGCCATGCGGCGCGTCTTCGAGAAGTTCGGGTTCAAAGCCGCGGCCACGCCAGACCCCCAGGCGATTCACTTGGTGCTGAAGCTGAGCTGATGGGATCAAACCTGGTCCACAACGCAGCGCCGATCCGACCGGCCTGCCCATGCGTCACTGCATGAGCAACTCATTCCTTTGGCATGAAATCGCGTTGTGACGTTCCTTTAGGGGACCGTCCACTTGACGCTTACGCTCAACTCGTTCTCACTGGCGGAGGCCGACCGGTTAATGTCATTGGGCTTCCTCCATGCCGGTAGATTCTCCTCACGACTTCCCGCTCGTGATCTCGTCGATGCCTCCGACGCGCCAGCAGCAGGTCGCAGCTTCGGCTGCTGCGATCATCCTGCTCGTGATCGCCGTGCTGGTTGCTCCGTTCGCCCACCTTCAGCTCACACGGATCGACGTGTTCGTGCCGGTACTCCAGACGGTTCTGAGCCTGGTCGACCTGCTCACGGCGATCCTTCTATTTGCACAATACGCGATTCAGCCCCACAGGGCGCTGCTTGCCGTGGGCAGCGCCTACATCTTCAGCGGCGCCATGGCCTTTCTGCAGACGCTGACCTTCCCCGGCGGCTACGGGCCCGCCGGCGTGATCGGCGACGGCAATAACAGCCCCGCCTGGTTCTTCGTGCTCTGGCACACGACTTTTCCTCTCTGCATCATGGCCTACGCCTTCCTGAAGGACGAAAAGCCGGCCTCTCGAATTGCGCCGGCGAAAAGCCTCGCGATGACGATCTGCGGCGTGGTGGCGGCGATTGCTGTGCTGGCCTGGCTGGTGACGGCAAACGTCGCACTGCTGCCGCCATTTTACACGGGCAGCATCACGCAACAGACGCGGCTCGGCAACCAGATCAACGTTGCGCTGTGCCTGCTCGGCGCGATTACGCTCGCCGTACTGTTTGTCCGCCGGCGCACCATTCTCGACCTCTGGTTGATGGTGACCTTGTTGGCTTGGATTCCGAATTTCCTGGTCGCGGCGGTCGCGAGCTCGGTCCGCTTCTCCCTCGGTTGGTATGCCGCGCGTGGCTTCGCACTCGTCGCGAGCTCACTGCTGTTGAGCGTGCTTCTGACGGAAACGGCATTGCTCTACTCGCGCCTCGCCAGCGCGTTGACGATGCTGCGACGAGAAAGGGGCAACCGGCTCATGAGCATCGACGCGGCCACCGCGGCGATCGCCCATGAGATCAGATCGCCTTTGGCATCGATTCCGCTAAACGTCGAGGCCGCGCGCCTGCAGCTTGGTATGGAGCCTCCCGACGTGGCCAACGTCGATGTCATTCTGCAGGACATCGAGACGGCAAGCCTCCGGGTCAATGCAACGATCTCAAGCGTCCGAGAACTGTTCAAGGGCTCAGTGACCGTTACGACGGCCATCCACGTGGAAACCGTTGCGCTGCAAGTATTGCGCCTCCTCGAGCACGAGCTGCAGCTTCACAAAATTCAGGTCGCGGCGAATTTTTTCACACCGGGGCACTATGTGCACGCTGACCCCACGCAGGTTCAGCAGGTCATTCTCAACCTGGTGAAAAATGCGATCGAGGCAATGAGCCCTGCATCGGGCAGGCGGGAATTGACATTGTCCTCACGGTCCGAGCGCGGCTCTGCGCTCCTGATCGTCCAAGATACGGGACCCGGTGTTGCTCCCGCGGATCAAGAGCGAATATTCGAACCGTTCTTCACCACGAGGCCAAACGGCATGGGTCTGGGCCTCGCGGTCTGCCGAACGCTCCTCGAAAGGGCGGGCGGCAAACTGGTTCTTGCTCGATCCGGCCCCGAAGGGTCGATCTTTGAAGTCAGCCTGCCCCTCGCGAAAAATGAACACAGCGCGTCCAAGCACAATGCGGGGCGAACTCTTGAGGCCCACCGCACGCGGGAAAATGCAGAGACAACGCAGATCAAACAGTGAGCGACGATACCCGCTCTCAAACGCTTCCATCTGGCACAGAAAGCTGCCGTCGAAGCCCGAACTGCAGCGTTCTTGCCGGTTGAGGTGGCAACATCCAGCTCGAAAATCGAGCCACACACAACGTTATCTACCGGCCAGTACCGTCGTGCCTGCCACGCCCTTGCCCCTGTGCAGCAGTGTGTCGCAGAGCTGTGCAGCAGCTGCCCAGCCGGGCCGGTTTCGTGAGTGATTTCAGGCTGAGCGGGCGAGCTGGCTGGGGCGGGAGGGATCGAACCTCCGAATGGCGGAATCAAAATCCGCTGCCTTACCGCTTGGCTACGCCCCAACAGGTGACTGACGGACCGGCGGAAGATCGGGCTACCGCGGATTCCCGTCCGGTCGTTGCCGGTCTATAGGGAGCGGCGCGGCATTTCAACTGCCTGAGGGGGCAAAATACCATAGGGGTCCACCGACCCGCCCCTCCTCACTCTATATATAGCCGGCTGCTCCGCTCCAGGCCGGCGCCATCCTCATCTCCCGGCCATTGAGACCGCCTTCGTTTCGTGGGAATACGGCGCCAATATTTGTCCACGGGAGTGAGCCATGACCTACCGCGCGCCGATCTCTGACATGCTGCTGTCGCTCAACCACGGCGCTGGCCTCAAGGCCGCCGTGGAGGCCGGTCATTACGGCGATTTCGACGCAGACATCGCCGCGGCCGTGCTGGAGGAAGCCGGCAAGTTCGCATCCGACGTGCTGGCGCCCCTCAACAAGGTCGGCGACGAGCACGGCATCAAGCTCGACGACGGCAAGGTCACGACCGCGCCGGGCTGGCCGGACGCCTACAAGCGCTGGACCGAAGGTGGCTGGAACGCGGTGTCCGGCCCCGAAGATTTCGGCGGCCAGGGCCTGCCGCTCGCGATCAACGCCGCCTGCACCGAGATCTGGAGCGCGGCCAACGTCGCCTTCGGCCTCTGCCCGCTGCTGACGGCCTCGGCGATCGAAGCGCTGGAAGCGCATGGCAACGACGAGCTGAAGAAGATCTATCTCGAGAAGCTCGTCTCCGGCGAATGGACCGGCACCATGCAGCTCACCGAGCCGCAGGCCGGCTCCGACGTCGGCGCGCTGCGCACCCGCGCCGAGAAGCAGGCCGACGGCACCTATCGCATCAAGGGGACGAAGATCTTCATCACCTATGGCGAGCACGACATGACCGACAACATCGTGCATTTCGTGCTGGCACGCCTGCCCGACGCCCCCGCCGGCACCAAGGGGATCTCGCTGTTCCTGGTGCCGAAGTTCATGGTGAATGAAGACGGCTCGCTGGGGCAGCGCAACGATATCTTCGCGAGCGGCGTCGAGCACAAGCTCGGCATGCATGCCTCGCCGACCTGCACCATGACCATGGGCGATCATGGCGGCGCGATCGGCTTTTTGATCGGCGAAGAGAACCAGGGCATGCGCTGCATGTTCACGATGATGAACCAGGCCCGCCTCGGCGTCGGCCTGGAGGGCGTCGGCGTCGCCGACCGCGCCTATCAGCAGGCCTTGTCGTACGCCCAGGAGCGCAAGCAGGGCCGCGCCGTCGGCAGCAAGAGCGACGGCTCGGACGCGATCTTCGTCCATCCCGACGTCAAGCGCATGCTGATGCGGATGCGGGCGCAGACCGCCGCCGCGCGCACCATCTGCTATGCAACGGCGGTCGCGATCGACGTCTCGACGCGCGCCAGGGATCCCAAGGTTCGCGCTGATGCAGCCGCGCGCGCGGCGCTGCTGACGCCGATGGCCAAGGGCTATTCCACCGATATCGGCAACGAGGTCGCCTATCTCGGCGTGCAGATCCATGGCGGCATGGGCTTCATCGAGGAGACTGGCGCTGCCCAGCACTACCGCGATGCCCGCATCACCGCGATCTACGAGGGCACCAACGGTATCCAGGCGATCGACCTCGTCACGCGCAAGCTCGCGGCCAATGGCGGCGCATCGGTGTGGGCGCTGCTCGAGGACCTCTCCGCAACGGTCAAGCAGGTCGAAGCCTCCAACGATCCCGCTTTCGGCACCACGGGCGCGAAGCTGCGCGAGGCACTCGAGGCGCTCACGCGTAGCAGCAAATGGCTCCTGGAACGCATCGCGTCCGCACCGAACGACGCGCTTGCAGGTGCAACGCCCTATCTGCAGCAGTTCGGCGCCACGCTCGGCGGCTGCCTGCTCGCCTCGGAGGCACTCGCCGCCAAGGCAGGCGGCAACACGGACGCCGCGCGCTACGTCTCCCTCGCACGCTTCTTCGCCGAGAACATCACGGTGCAGGCGCCCGCGCTCGAGCGCACGGTGACGGAAAGCGCCGAGTCGGTCGCCGCGGCGGATGCGGTGTTGCTGGGCTAGGCTGCTTACCGCGAGCGTCGATGCGTAGGTGGGTTAGCCGTAGGCGTAACCCACAATTTCCGACTGATGGAAAACAGAAGAGGTGGATTACGCTTCGCTCATCCACCCCACGGCTACGAGGCTGCGAGCTTGGCCTTTCCCCCCGGCCGCCACAGCACCACGCCCGCCGCGACGAGATCCAGCACGACGCACATCGCAAACGCCGTCGTGTAGTTGCCGGTGAGACTCCGCACCAGCCCGACGATGCCGGGGCCGAAGGCGCTGACGACGCCGCCGATCGACGTGCCCAGTCCCATGGCGGCGGCGAAGGCGCCGGCGCCGATCTCGCGCTGGATGATCAAGGGCGGGAACGTGATCATGTTGCCGATCGAGAAGCCGTAGACGGCGCAGCACACCAGCAGCACCGTCGGATCCGTGCTCTGCAGGAGAACGAACAGCGCCGCGGCCTGGCTCGTCATCGAGGCCGCGCAGGCGAGACGCGGATCGAGGCGGTCGACGAACAGGCCGAGCGACAGGCGGCCGACCACCGCCATCGCCGCCATGACGGTGACCGCGAGCCCTGCGGCCGAGCGGCCGATCAGCGGCTCCAGAAACGTCACCTGGTGGACGATGAAGCCCATCTGCGCCAACAGCGCGATCGCGATCGGCAACACCATGGTCCAGAACGCTGCGTTGGCGAGCAACGTCTTGCGGGAATGGCCTGGCGCGGCCGCGCCGCCACCGGCAGGACCTCCGCCTGATGCGAGCGACATCCCGGCGGGCCAGCCTATGAACGTCACCACCACCGGCAGCACCAGCACCATCATCGCGAGCGTCGCCGCCAGCATGGCCGAACGGAAGCCGATGCTGCCGCTCAGCGACAAGAGCAGCGGGACGAGGATGATGCCTCCGCAGGTCGCGCCGTTGAACGCGAGACTGAGCGCGAGCCCGCGCCGCCGCTCGAACCAGGAATTCAGCACGGTCGCGATCACCACGGTGCCCATGCCGGTCCAGCCGACCGACATCAGGCCATAGGCGAGATAGAGCTGCCAGGGCGTCTGCATCAGCGCCAGCAGCACCGTCGAGGCTCCGAGCGCCACCAGCCCGCACAGGATCAGCGATCGCAACCCGATGCGGGCGAGCAGATCGTCGGTAAAGATGACGAGCACGGAAGTGAGGAGGAACGAGAAAGTGCTTGCCGCGGAAATCAGCGTGCCCGGCCAGCCATGCGCGCGCTGCAACTCGGCAAGATACACGCCCTGACCGTAAAGGCCGAAGCCGAACATGAAGAAGGCCATCAGGAAGCAGGCCAGAACGACGCGCCAGCCGCGGTAGTGCAGCGAGGATTCGTCGACGCTGGTTGCGGCAATCATCAATCGAGCAATCGGCCAAATGGAAGCGCGTGAGATCGTGCACCACAACCACCGGTTTTTCAAATGAAACATTGTAGCCAATTGTTGCGGCGCGCCGCGGCGGCCGCCTCCATGTTCCGGCCCTGCGGAATGCTTCGTGAAATCTTCGCGCGGAACGACTAATCTTGTCCCATGCGATACTCCGCCATCATCTCCGCGCTCGCGCTCACAGTCATCACCGCCCTCCCCGCCCCGGCGCAGACCGTCGCGCCGGTCGAGCTGCGCATCCTCGCGATCAACGATTTCCACGGCAATCTGCGCCCGCCGCCGGGTGGCATCCGCATCGGAGATCCCGAGGATAAAGCCAGGAAGGTGATGGTCGCGGCCGGCGGTGCCGAATACATGGCAACGCTGGTCAAGCAGCTGCGCGAAGGACACAAGAACACGATCTTCGTCGCCGCCGGCGACCTGATCGGCGCGAGTCCGTTCTTGTCGGCGATGTTTCACGACGAGCCTTCGATCGAGTCGCTCTCGATGATGGGGCTTGCGATCAGCTCGGTCGGCAATCACGAATTCGACGAGGGCAAGACCGAGCTGCTCAGGATGCAGAACGGCGGCTGCCATCCGGTCGACGGCTGTCAGGGACCGCATCCGTTCACGGGCGCCAAATTCCACTATCTCGCCGCATCCACTGTGGAGACCACGACGGGCAAGAGCGTGCTGCCGCCCTTCGAGATCAGGGAGTTCGACGGCATACCCGTCGGCTTCATCGGGCTGACGTTGAAGGAGACCGCCGGCATCGTCTCTCCGGCGGGCATTGCCGGCCTCGAATTCCGCGACGAGGCCGAGACGGTGAACGCACTGGTGCCGCAGCTGAAGGCGCGCGGGGTCGAGTCGATCGTGGTGCTGATCCACCAGGGCGGCGAGCCCGCCGGCGACTACAATGAATGTCCCGAGATCACGGGCCCGATCGTCGACATCGTCAAAAAATTCGACCGTGCCGTCGACGTCGTCGTCAGCGGTCATACCCATCGCGCCTATGTCTGCGACATCGACGGACGGCTCGTCACCAGCGGCGACAAATACGGCACGCTGGTCACCGCGATCGATCTCAAGCTCGACCCGGCAAGCCGCGACATCGTCGGCGCCAGCGCCGAGAACGTCATCGTCGCCACGGCCTCGCTTGCAAAGGACCCCGACCAGACCGCGTTGATCGAGGCCTACGACAGGCTGTCGGCGCCAATCGCCAACCGGCCGGCCGGATCGGTCACGCAGACGCTGTCGCGCATTCCGAACGATGCCGGCGAAAGTGCGCTCGGCGACGTCATCGCGGATGCGCAATTGTTCGCAACCCGCGACGCCAAGGACGGCGCCGCCGTCATCGCACTCACCAATCCCGGCGGCATCCGTACCGACATCGTTCCGAAGGAGAACGGCGCAATCACCTTCGGCGATGTCTTCGCCAGCCAGCCGTTCCGCAATCGACTGGTCACGATGACGATGACGGGCAAGCAGTTGAAGGACATGCTGGAACAGCAATGGCTCGATCCGAAGCGACCGCGGATCCTGCAGGTGTCAAACGGATTCAGCTATGCCTGGGATGCGGCGAAGCCATTCGGCGAGCGCGTGACCCCCGAGACGATGACGCTCAACGGCAGGCCGATCGAACCCGGAAGCGGCTACCGCGTCACCCTCAACGATTACCTCGCCGTCGGCGGCGACGGTTTTACCGTCGCCAAACAGGGCACGGCTCCGCAATATGGCGGCTACGACGCGGACGCGCTGTTCGCGTTCTTCCGGGCGCACGGCCCGATCGGTCCGCTGCCGCCGACCCGCATCCTGCGCGTGAATTGATCCGGATCAAACGGGCCGACGCGGGCGACCCTTTGCCATTGCCGTCCAAACGCCTAGATTGGGTTTTGCATTGCGTTTTGGCGCCGGATGCGCCAACGACGCCAAAAGCCCGTTTGCTGTGAGGCCGACCTGATGAGCACGCTTCTCCTTTCCCACAAGGCCTGCCTCGACCATGTCACGCCGCCGGGACACCCTGAGAGGCCGGATCGTCTTCGCGCGGTGGAAGAAGCCCTGTCAAAGGAGCGCTTCCAGTTTCTGGTGCGCGACCAGGCGCCGGAGGGCGATCTCGATCTCGTCACGCTGTGCCACAACGAGGATTACGTCACCGAGCTGCGTCACATCGCGCCGACCAGCGGACAGGTCTATATCGACGGCGACACGTCGATGTCGCCGGGCACGTGGGAAGCGGTGATGCGCGGCGTCGGCGGCGCGGTCGCAGCGACCGAAGCGGTTATGACTGGCGAGCATCGCAACGCCTTCGTCGCGGTGCGCCCGCCCGGCCATCACGCCGAGATCGGCAAGCCGATGGGCTTCTGCTTCTTCGACAATGTCGCGATCGCCGCGCGCCATGCCCAGCGCAAATACGGCATCAAGCGCGCGGCCATCGTCGATTTCGACGTGCATCACGGCAACGGCACGCAGGACATCTTCTGGTCGGACCCGACCGTGATGTACTGCTCGACGCACCAGATGCCGCTGTTTCCGGGCACCGGCGCCAAGAGCGAGCGCGGCGACCACGACACCATCGTCAACGCGCCGCTCGCCTCCGAGGACGGCGGGCCGGAATTCCGCTCCGCGTTCGAGAATCTGATCCTGCCGCAACTCGAGAGATTCAGCCCCGAGCTCGTCGTCATTTCCGCGGGCTTCGACGCGCACTACCGCGACCCCCTGGCTTCGCTGAACTTGCGCGCGGAGGACTATGCCTGGGTGACGCGCAAGCTGATGGATCTCGCCGACAAGACCGCGGGGGGCCGCGTTGTTTCGGTGCTCGAGGGCGGCTATGACCTGCAAGGACTGAAAGAATCTGTTACGGCGCATGTCGGCGCCTTGATGGGCGCCTGACGACGCCCGCCACATTAAGCCCGCAAAACCCGCCTTCACTGCCAGGTGAGCGAATCGGGCAATCGGAAACGGATATGGCCGAAAATATTCAAGTCGACGTCTCCAGGCTCACCTTCGAGCGTGCGATCGAGGAACTCGAGACGATCGTGAAGCGCCTCGAAGACGGCAAGGTGCCGCTCGAAGAATCCGTGACGATCTACGAGCGCGGCGAGGCGCTGAAGCGCCGCTGCGAGGAATTGCTCCGCCAGGCCGAAGCGCGCGTCGACAAGATCACCACCGATGCCAGCGGCCAAGCCACCGGCACTGCCCCGCTCGACGTCCAGTAAGCCACGGCTTCCCGCACGGCTCCCTGCCCGGTTCTGACCGCGCTTGGCCCTCCGGCTGCGGAAGCATAGCGGGCCGGGTTTTCGCGATCGCAGGACGCCGTCCCAGGAGGCACCTGCGGTTCCACGGGCAAGTGCACGGGGCCGGCCGTGCGCGAGACCGAAAAGACGTGGTTTCCCGGCAAAAAGCCCGCCAGGGAACCGCGCCGAGCAGGAACCCCTTGCCCCGGACCACAGTTAACTACTCTGGCCCGACGGTTGCATCTGCATACCCCTAATCGGTCCTACGGGTTGGCTTTGGCCCAAGCTTTGGTGTAAAGCTGCGCAGAGTGTGGCTTTTTGCAAGCCTTGCGTGGGCACCGATTGTCGACGACAAGCGCTTCAAATTGCTGATGAAATTGGCTGGGACGGACGAAGCCGATCTACGTGACAGGGATCACAGAGACTGAACCGGAGAGCACTTAAGCTTACCTAAGCTTGAAGACGGGGCCTTGCCCCATGCAGGTGGCTCCGACGGTTTGAGGACTCGCGCTGCGCCGATATTGAGCAAACCCATCGCGCACCGGAACGACCTTCCGGCGCTGACAAATTGGAAATCGCCGTGAACGCATACAGTAAAACGCCGCTTCTCGACACCATCCGGACGCCGGACGACCTGCGCAAGCTCAAGATCGAGCAGGTTCGCCAGGTTGCCGACGAGCTGCGGCAGGAGACCATCGATGCCGTCTCGGTCACCGGCGGTCACTTCGGCGCAGGTCTCGGCGTGGTCGAGCTTACCACCGCGATTCATTACGTCTTCGACACGCCGCGCGACCGGCTGATCTGGGACGTCGGCCATCAGGCCTATCCGCACAAGATCCTTACCGGCCGGCGCGACCGCATCCGCACCCTGCGCACCGGCGGCGGCCTGTCCGGCTTCACCAAGCGGAGCGAGAGCGACTACGATCCGTTCGGCGCGGCGCATTCCTCCACCTCGATCTCAGCCGGCCTCGGCATGGCGGTGGCGCGCGACCTCTCCGGCGGCAAGAACAACGTTATCGCCGTCATCGGTGACGGCGCGATGTCGGCCGGCATGGCCTATGAGGCCATGAACAACGCGGGAGCGATGAACTCGCGCCTGATCGTCATCCTCAACGACAACGACATGTCGATCGCGCCGCCGGTCGGCGCCATGAGCGCCTATCTGTCGCGCCTCTACTCCGGCAAGACCTATCGCACGCTGCGTGATGCGGCCAAGCAGATCAACAAGCGCCTGCCCAAGATCATCGCCAACCGCGCCAACCGCGTCGAGGAATATTCCCGCGGCTTCATGATGGACGGCGGCACGCTGTTCGAGGAGCTCGGCTTCTACTATGTCGGCCCGATCGACGGCCACAATCTCGACCATCTCCTGCCCGTGCTGAAGAACGTCCGCGACATGGAGACCGGCCCGATCCTGGTCCACGTCGTGACGCAGAAGGGCAAGGGCTACGGCCCGGCGGAAGCGTCCGCCGACAAGTACCATGCCGTCGTCAAGTTCGACGTCGCGACCGGCACGCAAGCCAAGTCCAAGCCCAATGCGCCGGCCTACCAGAACGTGTTCGGCCAGAGCCTCGTCAAGGAAGCCGAGAAGGACGACAAGATCGTCGCCATCACCGCGGCGATGCCGTCCGGCACCGGCGTCGACATCTTCAACAAGGCCTTCCCCGACCGCACCTTCGACGTCGGCATCGCCGAGCAGCACGCGGTGACCTTTGCCGCGGGTCTTGCGAGCGAAGGCTACAAGCCGTTCTGCGCGATCTACTCGACCTTCCTGCAGCGCGGCTACGACCAGATCGTGCATGACGTCGCGATCCAGAACCTGCCCGTCCGCTTCGCCATCGACCGCGCCGGCCTCGTCGGCGCCGACGGTGCGACGCATGCCGGCTCGTTCGACAACGCCTATCTCGGCTGCCTGCCGAACATGGTGATCATGGCGGCGGCCGATGAGGCCGAGCTCGTGCACATGGTGGCGACCCAGGTCGCGATCAACGACCGTCCGAGCTCGCTGCGCTATCCGCGCGGCGAAGGTCGCGGCATCGAGATGCCGGAGGTCGGCATTCCGCTCGAGATCGGCAAGGGCCGCATGATCCGCCAGGGCAGCAAGATCGCCCTGCTCTCCTTCGGCACGCGCCTCGCCGAATGCGAGAAGGCGGCCGACGAACTCGCAGCCCATGGCCTGTCGACCACGATTGCGGACGCGCGCTTCATGAAGCCGCTGGACACCGAGCTGGTGCTCAAGCTTGCCCGCGACCATGAGATCCTGATCACGATCGAGGAAGGCTCGGTCGGCGGCTTCGGCTCGCACGTCGCACAGTACCTGACCGATCAGGGCGCGCTCGACACCGGCATGGTCAAGTTCCGCTCGATGGTGCTGCCCGACGTGTTCCAGGACCACGACACGCCGGCGGCGATGTACGGCCGCGCCGGTCTCGACGCCAAGGGCATCGTCGCCAAGGTGTTCGAAGCGCTCGGCAAGGACGTCAAGGCCGAGACCGTCAAGCTCGCCTGAGGCTGCTTTCTTTACCTCTCCCGCGTGCGGGAGAGGTCGGATCGCGTAAGCGATCCGGGTGAGGCTTTCACCTCTTGGGGGTCTCGCTTGCCGGAACCCCTCTCCCCAACCCTCCCCCGCAGGCGGGGGGAGGGAGCGCAGTTTTCGCCGCGGTTCGCAGCTCGCCTGAATTTCTCCGAAGCACTCAGCCATGAAAATTTACCTGGCAGGTCCCGACGTGTTCCTGCCGGATGCCATCGAGATCGGCCGGCGCAAGCGCGATATCTGCGCGGCTCATGGCCTGACCGGCCTCTATCCCCTCGACAACGCCATCGATCCCACCGCGCCCGATGCCTCGCGCCAGATCTTTTGCGGCAACGAGGCCATGATGGAGGAGGCCGACGCCATCATCGCGAACCTCACCCCGTTCCGGGGCGCCGGTGCAGATCCCGGCACCGTCTACGAGCTCGGCTACATGGCCGGCCGGCGCAAGTTCTGCCTCGCCTATTCCAACGACGGCGCCGCCTATGCGGACCGCGTCGGTCGCTTCATGGCAGTGACGCCGGAGGACGGCCGGCTGGTCGACGCACAGGGGCTGACGGTCGAGGATTTCGGCCTCGTCGACAACCTCATGATGATCCATGCGCTGGAGCTGCACGGTTGCCCACTGGTGACGCCCGCCACGATGCCGATCGATGTCTGGCACGATCTCGCCGCGTTCGAGGCTTGCGTCCGGATGGCGGCCGCGCGATTGATCGCTACATAAGCGGATTGATCTTCCCATGAGAGCGTGATGCCCCCTGCCCGTAAGCGCGCAGATGTATTGCTGGTCGAGCGCGGCCTGTTCGAGAGCCGTGCGCGGGCACGCGCGGCGATCGAGGCCGGGCTCGTCACGGCCGACGACAAGCCGGTCACCAAACCGTCGGAGACGATTGCCGAGGATGCCGTGATTCAGGCCGAGCCCGCGCATCCTTACGTCTCCCGTGGCGGCGTCAAGCTGGCCGGCGCGCTGGAGCGCTATCCGATCGAGATCGAGGATCATGTCTGCCTCGACGTCGGCGCTTCCACCGGCGGCTTCACCGAGGTGCTGCTGGCGAACGGCGCCAGCCTGGTGTTCGCAATCGATGTCGGCACCAGCCAGCTGCATTCCTCGCTGCGAGATCATCCCAAGATCGTGTCGATGGAGGAGACCGACATCCGCAGCTATGACGGCAAGCGGCTGCCGGCGCGGCCCGACGTCGTCGTCATCGACGTCAGCTTCATCTCGCTCAAGACGGTGCTGCCGGTGGCGCTGTCCCTCGCCGCCGCGCCAATGAGCCTGCTGGCGCTGATCAAGCCGCAATTCGAGGCTGACAGGAAGCACAACAAGAAGGGCATCGTCCGCGACGCCGCCGTGCACCGGGAGATCTGCGACGACATCGCCGCCTTTGCCGCTTCGCTGGGCTGCACTGATATCGAGGTGTTTCCCTCCTCGATCGCGGGCGGTGACGGCAATATCGAATTCTTTCTGGGCGCGCGCCGTGGTTGAGCGCCTGACCATCGATCACGTCGGCCATCGCGGCGACGGCGTCTGCCTCGCGACGGGCGATGCGGTCTATGTGCCCTACACGCTTGCCGGCGAGACCGTCGAGGTCGATCACGTCGTGGGCCACCATCCCGACCGCCGCAAGCTGCTCGCAGTCGATGTCGCAAGCCCCCAGCGCATCGAACCGTTCTGTCCGCATTTCGGCGTCTGCGGCGGCTGCGCCATCCAGCACTGGGCGGCAGAACCCTATCAAGCCTGGAAGCGCGGTATCGTGGTCGAAACGTTGGCGCAGGCCGGCATCGATTGCGCGGTGGCGCCACTCGTCGATGCCCATGGCGCCGGCCGGCGGCGCATCACGCTGCACGGCCGCTTCGGCACGCATGACGTCCTCAAGGTCGGTTTCTCCGCGACGAGCTCGCACGACGTCATTCCGATTCATCGCTGTCCCATTCTCGATCCCGGACTCGAGGGCGCGCTCGAGGCCGCATGGGCACTCGCCGAACAGCTGACGTCTAAGATGCCGGTGACGAAGCCGCTCGACATCCAGGTCACAGCCACCGCCAACGGCCTCGACGTCGACGTGCGCGGCTCCGGTCCTTTGCCGACGGCGCTCGTCACGGCGCTCTCGCGCGTCGCCGAACAGCACCGCCTGGCGCGGCTGACGCGGCATGGTGAGCTGGTGCTGCAGCGCGTGCCGCCGACGGTGAAGATGGGCCGCGCCGAGGTGACGCTGCCGCCGGGCTCGTTCCTGCAGGCAACCGTCGCGGGCGAGGAGACGCTGGCCACGCTCGTCGCCGAACGCATCGGCAAGGCCAAGGAGGTTCTGGACCTTTTCTGCGGTGTCGGTCCGTTCGCGCTGCGGCTCGCCGAGAAGGCCCGCATCACCGCCTATGACAACGACGCCGGCGCCATCGCGGCGCTGGCAAAAGCCGCGCGCACGCCGGGCCTGAAGCCGATCAAAGCCGAGCCACGCGACCTGTTTCGCCGCCCCTTGGTGCCGCCGGAGCTGCGCGACTTCGACGCCGTGGTGTTCGATCCGCCGCGCCAGGGCGCGCAGGCGCAGGCGCTGAAGCTCGCCGCGAGCAAGGTGCCGGCGGTGATCGCGGTATCCTGCAACGTCGCCACGTTCGCCCGCGACGCGCGACTGCTGATCGATGGCGGCTATCGGCTGGAGGCGGTGGTGCCGGTCGACCAGTTTCGCCACACGCCGCATGTGGAGCTGGTGGCGCGGTTTACGCGGTAGCTCATCGTCATCGACCTTGATTCCGGTCAATCGTCGCAGCGCGATCGGCGTTATGAACGGTCCGCGTCTTGGAGCGCGATCTGAGACACGGAACGGAAGCCTGTGTTTGACCGACGACAGTTCATCGCAACCGCGCTCGGGTTGTCCGCCACCGCGATCAGCGGCTCCCCTGCCGCGGGAGCACCGATGACCTACGACGAGGCGGTGGACACATCACGGACCCCACTGCAAGCAGCGCCACGGGATCGCGAGCTCGTGCGCTTTGCCACGCTCGCCGCCAACAGTCACAATACCCAGCCGTGGACATTCTCCGCTCGCGGCAACGAAATCGCGATTGCGCCGGATTTCACCCGCCGCTGTCCGGCCGTCGATCCGGACGATCACCACCTCTTCGTCAGTCTCGGCTGCGCCGCCGAAAACCTGATCCTCGCGGCGTCCACGCTGGGCTGGCGCGGCGATCCGGTCATCGACGGTGACCGGATCGTGATCGCGCTCGAGCAAGCCCCGCCCGCCCCATCGGCGTTGGCGGCCGCGATTCCGGTCAGGCAATGTACCCGCGCGACATTCGACGGCAGACCTGTCGCGCCCGAGACCTTGCGCCGGCTCGAGGATGCCTGTCGCGAACCTGACGTCACAACCATCCTGATGACCGAACGCGCCGCGATCGCCGGGGTCACCGACTACGTGCTCGAAGGCAATTCGGCGCAGATGCGCGACAAGGCCTTCATGCGCGAACTCGTGAGCTGGATTCGCTTCAACGAGGCGGAAGCGCTCGCGACCATGGACGGGTTGTTCGCGCCCGCCTCGGAAAACCCGTCCCTGCCGTCATGGCTGGCGCGGCCGCTGTTGAAGCTCTTCTTCACCGAGAGCGGGGAAAACAAGAAGTACCGCGAACAGCTCGCCAGCTCGGCGGGCGTTGTCGTGCTCGCTGCAGATCGCAGCGACAAATCGCACTGGATCGCGGTCGGACGCGCTTGCCAGCGCTTCGGTTTGCAGGCGACCGCGCTGGGACTCAAATATTCCTTCGTCAACCAGCCGATCGAGGTGGCGGCGTTGAGGTCGCAATTCGCCACCTCACTCGGACTCGGCGAACGGCGTCCCGATGTCATGATGCGCTTCGGAGCCGGTCCGGACCTGCCGAAATCGCCGCGGCGTCCGCCGGAACTGGTGATGCGATCCTAACGCCGCAGCCCGCTCAGCGCCGGCGACTCGCCGGGCAGCATGTTCGATCGGATATCGCTGTCCATGCGGCCCGAGTCCTGCTGGACGAAGCCGGCGCCGAACGACAGGCTGAGATTGGAGGTCGGCTTGAATTCGACGCCCGCAAATGCGCTGTAGCCGGGTGCCGCACCCGACGTCAGCGGCGCAACCGAACTGCCGATGCCATTGCCATATTTCAACGTGTCGAAGCCGGCGAAGAACGTCACGGGCAAACCGCCGGCGGTTTTGGTGCTGTAGCCGAACTGCGTACTGTCATAGGAGAGCGCGCTGAAATTTCCGGCAAATCCGGCCTGACTGAGTCCGGTCTGACTGAGGCCGCTCCAGTTGAGATTGCCGCGCTGGCTGCCGACGAAGAAGCCGCTCGCCGCGCCGCTACGCCAATCCGCATCGCCAGCATTGAGGCTGGTGAAATTGCCATATGTATCGGAACTCTGGTTGGCGCCGCCGCTGAGACCGAAAGGCCCGCCGGGCACCCAATATCTCAGCGGCGCGACCTGGGCCTGAACTGGGGCCGCGATCGGGCAAAGCACAGCGAGCAAGGCTACGACAACGGATGAAGGGGCAAGGCTGGACATTGAAGCTACCGTCAAGACTTTTGCAGATTATACTGCCTTGATATCGCCAATGCCAGCGTCGCGGCCGCGCCAATGTCGCGGCCATGAGCCGTCCCGCCAACTGAACCTCATGCCCCCCGATCCGTTGCTCTCGCGCCTGATATCCGCTTTTCGCGACGTCCCCGGCGTCGCGGCGATCGTGCTCGGCGGCTCGCGCGCGCGAGGCAGCGCACATCCCTCCTCCGATTTTGATATCGGGCTCTACTTTGCCGCCGCGAGCCCGCTCGACACCGAGCGGCTGCTGGCGGCTGCGAAGGAGATCGCTGACGATCCCGCCGCCACGACCGTGACGCCGGTTGGCGAATGGGGGCCGTGGATTGTCGGCGGTGCCTGGCTGTCGGTGGAAGACCGCAAGGTCGATCTGCTCTATCGCAATGCCGATGCGGTCGAAGCCGTGATGAAGTCCTGCCATGCCGGCCTCGTCACCATGGATTATCAGCCCGGGCATCCGCACGGCTTCTGCTCGGCGATCTGGATGGGCGAGGCCGCCTATTGCCAGCCCCTGCACGATCCCGAGGGCCTGATCGCGCGGCTGAAATCGATCGCCCTGCCCTATCCTCGCGCGCTGCGCGACGCCCTGATCCGGCGCTTCCAGTGGGAAATCTCATTCGGCATCGAGAACGCCGAGCTCGCCATTGCGCGCGGCGACCGGACCCACGTCGCGGGATCTCTCTACAGATCGCTCGCCTGCATCGCTCAGGTGCTGTTCGCGCTCAACGAACGCTATCTCATCAACGAGAAGGGCGCGCTGCACGAAGCGGCCCTGTTGCCGCTGACGATCCCGCATCTGGCGGAACGGACCGACGACGTCTGGCGGCTGATCGGCGATGGCGCCCTTGCACCCGCTTGTGACCTCTTGCGCCACATCGACCGCGAGTTGAAGGTGCTGTCCCAATGAAAAGCATGGAGAACGCGGTGACATCTGACGATCCGGTCTCTTACGAACGTCTCGGCGACGTCGCCCGCATCACGCTGCGCCGGCCGCCCGTCAATGCGCTGAGCCTTGAGATGATCCGCGGCGTTGTCGCAGCGTTCCGCCGCGCGGCAGACGATGACGGCGCGCGCGTTGTCGTGCTGGCGAGTGCAATTGCAAAACGCTTCTCGGCGGGCCTCGATCTCGACATCCTGCTCGGCAGATCCGGCGCCGAGATCCGCGAATTCCTCCAGGCGCTCTATATCGACCTCTACGATGCCCAGTACGGGCTGGGAAAACCGTCGATCGCCGCGGTCGGTGGCGCGGCGCGGGGCGGCGGCATGACGATGGCAGTGTCCTGCGACGTCGTGCTGGCTGCCGAGAGCGCGACGTTCGGCTATCCCGAGATCGACGTCGGCGTCATCCCGGCGATCCATTACGCGCATCTGCCGCGCATCGTCGGACGCCATCGCGCCTTCGAGCTGCTGTTCACCGGCCGGGTCTTCAGCGCCATGGAAGCACGCGAGCTTGGCGTCATCAACCGCGTCGTCGGCGATGCCGAGCTCGAGACGGAAGTGCTGAAGCTCGCGGCGCAATTCTCCGCCAAATCGGCCGCAGTGCTGCGGATGGGCCGCGCCGCCTTCATGCGCCAGATCGATCTCGACTATCGACGCAGCATTGCAAGCGCCGTGGACGATTTCTGCAACGTCGCGACGTCGGATGAGGCACAGGAGGGCCTGCGGGCGTTCGTGGAGAAGCGGCCGCCGAAATGGTGAGGACGGCAGGCTGCGCCGGCGCTGCGTTCAGGCGGTCTTGTCGAGCGTAGAGGAGGAATCGGCCGGTGGATATTTCGTCACCGGCACCATGAACGACTTCGTGCCGACCTGATAGATGACCCTGCCGTTCTGTCCGTCATCGGTCGCGATCTGCGCCTGGCCGAACATGATGACGTTCTTGTAGACGGTGCCCGTGCCCTGGCGGGTGACGCCGTCGGTGGTGACGCTGACCTGGGCTTCCTTGCCGTTGACGGAAAGCACCTTGAAGCTCGCGCTCTTGCCGTTGTCGGGAGAATAGCCGCCCCAGCTTCCCATGAGACGGCTGTCGGACGGTGGCGGGTCCTGCTTCTCGAGATTGGCGGTCTGCTTGCCGGCACCGCCAACGGAGTACAGCAGCACCATGTTCTTGCCATCCTTGGTGCCGACAGTCACTCCACCGAAGGTGATCAGCGAGCCTTGGACCTCTGCAAAACCACGCTCGGTACGCCCGTTGTGCGTATACTCGACCTGCGCCCGGGCACCGCGGATGTTGATGACATTGAAGCTGACCGGCTGGTTGTTGCCGACCCAATTGCCCTTCCATTCGCCGAGCAGCCTGCTCTGGCGGAAGACCCGCTCGTTGGCGGGCGATATCTGGCTGGTGGTCGCTGAGATGGTGGCCATTGGTCTGCTCGGTGGACGGGCCTGACAAACCCGCTTTCGTTCGCGTCCGATCGAAAACGAACTGAAACACCCGGATTAGGGTCACGTGCCGGTTAACGAGGGGTTAAGTTCAACCACTGGGCGAGATGGGGCGAAAGGTCCCAACCGGCGGCACGCTCTCAGCGGCCCCAGCGATCCGACCAGATCTTCTCGCCAATCATGCAATTGACGCGCGGCTCCTTGTCCGCAACCCGCATCACGGGACGCTCCGGCGTGCGGCCGGCGACCTCCATCAGCAGCTTGGTGCGGATCGCTTCCTTGAACTTGTCGCGTTCCTTGATCGTGATGACGAAGGAGCCGGGACCGCCGATGACGCAGTCCTCGTAGTAGAAATCGAGATTGTCGATATCCATGGTCGAATAGGACGGCTCCTTGACCATGATCGGCAGACCGTTGATGACGATGCCTTTCTCGAGCGCGGCGTCGCGCGCCACCGTGACCGGCCCGCCATTGTTGTTGGGCCCGTCGCCGGAAATGTCGATCACGCGGCGCAAGCCGCGATAGGGATCCTCGTCGAACAGCGGCATCGCGAAATTGATTGCGCCGGAGATCGAAGTGCGCGATGCGCGCCGGATCGGCGTCTTCATGATCTCGGCGGCGACCGCATCCGCCGTCTCGGGTCCGTCGACCAGCCGCCAGGGGATGATGATCTTCTGGTCGCTCGAGGCCGCCCACTCGAAATAGGTCACCGCGATCCGGCCGTTCGGACCGAGCTTCAGAGCCTGGAGGAACTCCTTCGACTGGATCGCCTGGGCGTAGCCCTCGCGCTGGATCGCGAGCTCGTCCATGTCCATCGAGTAGGAGACGTCGACCGCGAGGATCAATTCGACGTCGACCGCGTCCTTGTCGGCGGCCAGCCGCTGCGGCTGAGTCTTGGGCGGCTCAAACTTTGGTCCTGGTGCCGCGATGCCCGCGACATCCCCTCCGGCAAGCATGCCGGCCACAAGCACAGCCCCGATCGAGAACAGCAAGCGCATCGCAGCAGTCTCCCGTCGTATGACGCGATGGTGACATGCAAACGCCTTGCCGCAAAGCGCGAAGATCGCTTGCACTTCACATTCGAGTTAGAGATTTCGCGATTTGCGCAAAGCTGCCGCCATGTTGCCGTGCTCGCGCCGCCGGAACACGGCCGGCCACTCAAGCTACCCGCGAAGCGCGGGCCCTGATACGAAGCGAGGGACAGCGCTTCCCGCCCACTTGTCCGGCACAATTTCCATGCTAGGCTGACCGCACAGATGGGAATGGAGTCTCCCGACAACCGCCCGGCGGTCCGTGACCGTAGTGGGCTGATGACTCCTGCTCGAGGTGAGGCAATCGTTGAGCCCTCTGCCTTTGGCGGGAGCATGGACAGGCCCGCCGACGGCGGGCTTTTTCTTGCCTTGAAAGGAACGGTCAGGAGAAGGCGTGACCACGACGACACCGAATGCTGCGCGGACCTCACTGCCCAGGGGAATCTGGGTGCTCGGTTTCGTCTCGATGCTGATGGACATCTCCTCCGAGATGATTCATGCGCTGCTGCCGATCTATCTCGTTACCGTGCTCGGCGCCTCCACGCTCACCGTCGGATTCATCGAGGGCATCGCCGAGGCGACCGCCTCGATCACCAAGATCTTCTCCGGCGCGCTGTCGGACTGGCTCGGCCGCCGCAAGCTGCTCGCTGCGCTCGGCTACGGGCTGGCTGCCTTCACCAAACCGCTGTTTCCCCTCGCGCCAAGCGTCGGATGGCTGGTGGCGGCGCGCTTCATCGACCGCGTCGGAAAGGGCATCCGTGGTGCGCCGCGCGACGCCTTGATCGCCGATATCGCCCCGGTCGGCCTGCGCGGCGCCAGCTTCGGGCTGCGGCAATCGCTCGACACCATCGGCGCCTTCCTCGGGCCGCTCGTGGCGATCGGCCTGATGTGGTGGACGGCGGACAATTTCACCCTGGTGTTCTGGGTGGCGGTGCTGCCGGCGTTCTTGTCGTTCGGGCTGATCGCCTTCGCCGTGAGCGAGCCTGACCCGGACCCGAGCCGCGAGCCGGCGAAGAACCCGCTCAATCTTGCCGCGATGCGGCAGCTCGGAGCGGTGTACTGGCGCGTCGTCGCAGTCGGAATCGTCTTCACGCTGGCGCGCTTCAGCGAGGCCTTCCTGATCCTGCGCGCACAGAACATCGGGCTCAGCGTGATGTGGGTGCCGGCGGTGCTGGTGCTGATGAACATCGCCTATGCGCTGTCGGCCTATCCGGCCGGCGTGCTGTCGGACCGGATCAACCGGACCGGCCTGCTCGCGCTCGGCCTGGTCTTCCTCGCCGCCGCCGACCTCGCGCTGGCCATGCTCCCGAGCCTTGCGGGCCTCGCGCTCGGCGTCGTGCTGTGGGGGCTGCATATGGGACTGACGCAAGGCCTGCTCTCGGCCATGGTCGCCGACGCCGCGCCGCCGAGCCTGCGCGGCACGGCGTTCGGCTATTTCAACCTGTTCACGGGCCTTGCCCTGCTCGCGGCGAGCGTGATCGCCGGCGCGCTGTGGGACGTCTACGGTCCCCAAGGCACGTTCCTCGCCGGGCTCGGCTTCGCGCTGATCTCGCTCATCGGGCTATTCGCGATCGGCAAGGGGCTGGCTGCAAGGAACGCATGATGCAGGTCGCAAACCAGGGAACGGGACGTTGAACATCCAATACATTCTGGCAGTCGCTGCCGGCGGGGCGCTGGGCGCGGTCCTGCGCTATCTGATTGCCATCGGTTCGGGCCGCGCGTTCGGCACTGACTTTCCCTGGGGCACCCTGATCATCAACGTGACGGGATCATTCCTGATCGGCATCTTCGCCGCGCTGTTCGCGACGAGATGGAACCTGCCGCAGGCCGCCCGGATATTCTTGACGGTCGGAATCTGCGGCGGATACACGACATTCTCGACCTTCTCGCTGGACGCCTGGTATCTGATCGAGCGCGGTCAGACCCTTGCCTCGGCCGCCTATATGATTGCATCGGTGGTACTGTCCGTGGGCGCGCTGATCGCCGCGATGCAAGTTGTTCGCGCCCTGCCGTAGAGCATGATCTGGACCCGAAGGGCCGCGTCAGCGCGTGCAGCGGTTTTCCCGAAAGATCGTGATCAAGCCAGAACCTGATGCGGCGCGTGCGCGATCAGTGCATCCCTGCCCATCTGCAACGGCATGATAGCAGACGCCAGCCATCTTGGAGAAGCCGGAGCGCCTGCAATATGATGCGACCGCTGGAGCTCATCAGGGCCGGATATCTGGGACACGATGAACGACACCGTCACCAAACCGAAGACGCGGACAAAGACCAAGATCGAGCGGCCGAAGCTGCACAAGGTCATCCTGATCAATGACGACTACACGCCGCGCGAATTCGTCACCACGATCCTCAAGGCCGAGTTCCGCATGACCGAGGATCAGGCTTACAAGGTGATGATCACCGCACACAAGCTGGGCGCCTGCGTCGTTGCCGTGTTCACCAAGGACGTCGCCGAGACCAAGGCGACGCGCGCCACCGACGCGGGCCGCGCCAAGGGCTATCCGCTGCTGTTCACGACCGAGCCGGAGGAGTAAGGCTCAGCCGCCTGCCGCGTGCGTCTCCTCCACCAGCCCATACACCCGCTGCGCCTTGGAGAACCCCGCGATCGGAAATTCTCCGAGCTCGTGCCAATCGTGGCGGCAGACATTAGCAAAACCCTCCGACGCCACGACGGTCCGTCCCAGGCGTCCCGTGATCTTCTCGAGCCTTGCGGCGAGGTTGACGGCCGGTCCGATGCAGGTGAAGTCCAGCCGGTTGCCGCCGCCGATATTGCCGTAGAGGATGTTGCCGACGTGCAGCGCGACGCCGAAGCGGAAGCGCTCGACGACGTCGCCGACCGGAAAGGCGAGCGCCTCGACGTTGGCGCGGGATTCACGCGCCGCCTCCAGCACACCCGTGCAGACATGGGCGGCGTCGCCGACATATTCGTCGATCGGAAACACCGCGAGCAGGCCGTCGCCCATGAATTTCAGCACCTCGCCGCCATGGCCCCGGATCGCAGTGACCTGGCAGTCGAAATAATGGTTGAGGATGGCGGCTACTGTCTCGGCCGGCAAGCGGTCCGACAGCGCGGTGAAGCCGCGCAGATCCGAGAGCCAGATCGCAGCCTGCATGGTGTCGTTGTGGCCGCGGCGGATCTGGCCGCCGAGGATGCGGGCGCCGGCGCGATTGCCGACATAGGTGTCGAGCAGCATCTCCGCCGTGCGGCGCAGGCTGACGATCTCGCTGACGCGCGCGAGCGGCGCTATGATGGCCCGGATCGCTGCGATGTCGTCGTCGCTGAAGCCGCCGGGCTGCCGCGTCATCCAACTCGTCGCGTGGGTGGAGCCGTCGAGGAACGGCAGCGGCACGGCGACATAGTCGGTCACGCCTTCGGCGCGCATGTCGTTGACGATCGGGAACCGCTGGCTGCGCGGATCGTCGACGCGCCCCCTGACCTCAATCCCCTGCTCGAAGACGATCCGAAGCGGGCTCTGGGCGAACTCCGGCGAGTCCAGGACATCGAACTCGACGGCGCCGATTTCGACCTCTTCGCCCTGCCGCCAGATGAAGTTGCGGCCGAATATTTCGGGATGGAGCGTGCGGATAAAAATGCCGAACCGGAACACCGGTAGACCGGCCGCGACCAGACGCTCACAGAAATCGGCGATCATCTCGGCCGGCTCAACCGACGACCAGGCGCCGTCGATCAGCCAGTTGGAGACGCGCTGAAGCTCGGAGCTGTTCATGTCCGCATTTGCGGACGAAGTTGTGAGCCCGTCAAGCTGCGCGGTGGGCTAGTGTCGCGCCGGGAAGTTCACCTCTTTCTACGGGAGCGGTGAAGACGTCAGCGCCCCACCTGCCCGCGATCACGCAGGAAATGATCGGCCAGCACGCAGGCCATCATGGCCTCGCCGACCGGAACGGCGCGAATGCCGACGCAGGGGTCGTGGCGGCCTTTCGTGAAGATCTCGGTGTCGGCGCCCTGGCGATCGACGGTCAGACGCGGCTGCAGGATCGACGAGGTCGGCTTCACGGCAAAACGCACCACCACCGGCTGGCCCGTGGAGATGCCGCCGAGCACGCCGCCGGCATGGTTGGAGAGGAAGCGCGTGCCGTCATTGCCGGTGCGCATCTCGTCGGCGTTTTCTTCACCCGTGAGCTCGGCCGCGCCGAAGCCGGCGCCGATCTCGACGCCTTTCACAGCGTTGATCGTCATCATCGCACCCGCGAGGTCAGAATCCAGCTTGGCGTAGATCGGCGCGCCAAGGCCGGCCGGCACGCCTTCGGCGACGATCTCGATCACCGCGCCGATCGAGGAGCCGCTCTTGCGGATGCCGTCGAGATAGGTCTCGAAGAACGCGGCCTTGTCCTTGTCGGGGCAGAAGAACGGGTTCTTCGCAATCTCGTCCCAATCCCATTTGGCGCGGTCGATCTTGTGCGGCCCCATCTGCACCAGCGCGCCGCGCACCTTTACGTCAGGAAGCACTTTTCGCGCGATCGCGCCGGCGGCAACGCGCGTCGCGGTCTCGCGCGCCGAGGAGCGACCGCCGCCGCGATAATCGCGCAGGCCGTATTTGGCCTCATAGGTGAAGTCGGCATGACCGGGACGAAACTTGTCCTTGATCTCGGAATAGTCCTTGGAGCGCTGGTCGGTGTTCTCGATCAGGAGCCCGATCGGGGTGCCCGTCGTCACCTGCACGCCGGTCTCCGGATGCGCCATCACGCCGGAGAGGATTTTGACCTGGTCCGGCTCCTGGCGCTGGGTGGTGAAGCGCGATTGGCCCGGCCGGCGGCGGTCGAGATCGCCCTGGATATCGGCCTCGGTGAGCGGGATCATGGGCGGGCAGCCGTCGACCACGCAGCCGATTGCCACCCCATGGCTCTCGCCGAAGGTGGTGACGCGGAACATGTGGCCGAAAGTATTGAAGGACATCGCTGCTCGCAGGGCTCGGTTCCAGCGTGTGGTAACGCGCGAGGCGCTGGGGGTCAAACCTAACTGAACTTCTCCAGCCGCCCGTCGCGGAACACGTAGACGGCGCCCTGCTCAATATAGAGTTCGGCGGCGCCGGCGGGGGTCTCGATGCCCAAAGCCACCATCAGGGCCCGGCATGTGCCGCCATGGGCGACCGCGACGGTGTCGACCAGAAGCGACTCGTACCAATCGAGCATGCGCAGCTGCACCGCCGCATAGGTCTCCCCGCCGGCAGGCGCGACCGTCCATTTGTCGGCGAGGCGCCTTGCATAGACGTCGGGATCGGAGGCCTCGCTTTCAGCCAGCGTCAGCCCCTCCCAGGTGCCGTAACCGATCTCGCGCAGGCGGTCGTCGAGCGAATAGTCGGCAGGCGGCAGTTCGAGCTTGGCGCGCGCGAGCTCCATGGTCTGGCGCGCACGCCCGAGCGGGCTCGACACGTAGGGCAGCGCCGCTCTGTCCTTGCCGTCGCGCCTGAGCAGATCGGCCAGAACGTCAGCCGCCTGCACGGCCTGGCCGCGGCCGCGTGCGTTCAGCGGGATGTCCTGGGTGCCCTGAAGCCGCCCGAGCGCATTCCACTCGGTCTCGCCATGGCGAAGGAAGTAGATCGTGGGCACGGACATTGCGGCTGAAAGTCAGTCCTTGCCGCCGAAGGAGATATCCGGCGCGTCAGGGCGCTTCATGCCGAGCACGTGATATCCGGAATCGACGTGATGGACCTCGCCGGTGACCCCGCGCGAGAGGTCGGAGAGGAAATAAAGCGCGCTGCCGCCGACGTCTTCGGTCGAGACGTTGCGCCGCAACGGCGCATTGGTCTCATTCCACTTCAGGATATAGCGGAAGTCACCGATGCCGGATGCGGCGAGCGTCTTGATCGGACCTGCCGAGATCGCGTTGACGCGGATGTTCTTCTCGCCGAGATCTGCGGCGAGATAGCGCACGCTGGCCTCCAGCGCCGCCTTGGCAACACCCATGACGTTATAGTGCGGCATCCATTTCTCGGCGCCGTAATAGCTGAGCGTGATCAGCGAGCCGCCGTCCGTCATCAGCTTCTCGGCGCGCTGCGCCACTGCCGTGAACGAATAGCAGGAGATCAGCATCGACTTGGAGAAATTCTCCGGCGTGGTGTCGACGTAGCGGCCATCGAGCTGCTCGCCATAGGCGATCGCATGCACCAGGAAGTCGATCTTGCCCCACTTCTCCTGCAGCACCGCGAAGGCGGCATCGATGGTCGCGGCATCGGTGACGTCGCAATGGCCGAGCACGAGACCGCCGATCTCGGCGGCGAGCGGTTCGACGCGCTTCTTCAGCGCATCTCCCTGATAGGTGAAGGCGAGCTCGGCGCCGGCGGCGTGGCATGCCTTGGCGATGCCCCAGGCGATCGAGCGGTTGTTGGCAAGACCGAGGATCACCCCGCGCTTTCCTTGCATCAGACCTGAATTCTGCGCCATTTTTGAACGTCCCGTCGAACTCGTGCTGAGGTCTGGAGGTACACCAGCCCTCCCCTGCGGTACAGCCCTAATACGCCGCGTTAACGCTGTTTCGAGCGCCGGAATAGCCGTTCCGTTCGGGTGTTATGATCGCTATGGGCGCTTGCGCCTGATACCAGGACGTCAAGACCGCAATGAGCGCGTTTCGCCAGAGTGTGGAAGCCATGATCCCGGCGTTGCGCCGTTACGCCCGCGCGCTCACGCGCGAGGCGGACGCGGCCGATGATCTGGTGCAGGACACGCTGGTGCGGGCGCTGCGTTCGGAGCGATTGTTTCTCGGAGGCGACGTCAGGAGCTGGCTCTACACGATCCTGACCAACCTCAACAAGAACCGGCGGCGCTCGCTGGCAAGGCGGCCGCAGTTCATGCAGCTGACGGAGAACAACCCGGATGCCAGCGGCACCGAAGCCGAAGGGCGCGATATCGAGAGGGCACTGGCGACGCTCGTCGAGGAGCAACGTTCGGTGCTGCTCCTGGTGATGCTGGAGGGCATGAGCTACCGCGAGGTCGCCGACATTCAGGGCGTGCCGATCGGCACCGTGATGTCGCGCCTGGCCCGCGCGCGCGCCCACGTCAAGGCCTCGCTGGAAGGCGAGCGCCCGACGCTCAGGCGGGTGAAATGATGGCGGGGTTGATGCATCGCGTATCGTCCGCCCGCCTGCCGATGGAGCGAGCGACGTTGAGCCAGGAAGAACATTTTGGGCGGCAGAGCCAGAGACGAGCGATATGAACGACCGCAGCATTCCGATCACCGAGGACGAACTGCACGCCTATGTCGACGGCGAGCTGCCGGCCGAGCGCCGCTCTGACGTCGAGGCCTGGCTTGCCGCCCATCCTGACGAGGCCGAGCGGGTGAACTCCTGGCGTGCCATGGCCGAGATGCTGCACGCCCGCTACGACGCCATCGCCCAGGAGCCGGTGCCGGCGCGGCTGGAGCTTGAGCGGCTCGAACGCCGCCCGCGGCAATGGCTCTATGGCGCCGCCGCCGCCGTGCTGGTTGCTTTCGTCGCCGGCGGCACGGCCGGCTGGATCGCGCATGGCGCCGCCAGCGCGCCCTCGACCTTCCAGAACTTTACCGCGGACGCGCTCGACGCCCACCGCCTCTATGTCGTCGAGGTCCGCCACCCCGTCGAGGTCGGCGGCAACGAGCGCGACCACCTCCAGGCCTGGCTGACCCGGCGCTGCGGCTGGACCGTGTTCGCGCCGAACCTGGAGGCCAGCGGGCTGAAACTCGTCGGCGGCCGGCTCCTGCCGGGGCCGAACGGCCCGGCCTCGTTCCTGATGTATGAGGGCGTCTCTGGCGAGCGCTACACGATCTACACCGCCAAGACCGAGAATGGTGCGACGCAAATGCGCTACGCCAGGGCGGACAAGGATGGCGCGTTGTTCTGGGCCGAGCGCGGCGTCGGCTACGTCGTCAGCGGCGGCGGCGATCGCGACCGGCTGACCAGGGTGGCGCAGGCCGTCTACGATCAGGCCGAGAAAAGCGGCACCTGAGCAACGCAAACAGGCGGTGCCTCGATTCCGTCATTGAAAATTTGGAATGAAGACATCTGCGCGTCTCATTATCGCACCGGATGATCACGCGAAAATGAGCAGCGTTCGATCCGCCGATCGACGCGGGCGGCCTCGATTGGGGTTTTTGGTACCGCGCTGGTCCCCCTCTCGAGGCCGCACCTTTTTATCGGCTGCCCCGCCGGACAGCCGATACGTCACGTCAGCGTCGAAGCGCGAGCCGCGCTTCAGGCGTATGTTGAGCATCATCCTTTCGGGAAGATAATGCTCCGATCGTCGAGCCGGCCCGGATAGCGCCCTAGCCGAGTCCGCTCCGTGGATTGTAGGGGTGTTGGTCCCGCCACTTTTCCATCAATGCCTCAAGTTCGGCATCGTTCCCGTCCGGTAGCATAATCCTGATGGTGACGAAGAGATCCCCGGTTCCGCCGGCTTTCGGCAGCCCCTTGCCCTTGAGGCGGAAGGTCCGGCCGCTGGACGTGTTTTTCGGGACCGAAAGCTCCACGGCATTGCCGAGGGTCGGCACGCGGACCTTGGCCCCGAGCACGGCCTCGTAGAGCGTAACCGGCAGGTCGATGCGCAAGTCGGCGCCTTCCACCTTGAAGAAGGGGTGCGGCGCGATGCTGATGGTGATCAGGAGGTCGCCGGGCGGATGGCCCTGCGCAGACTCGCCTTGCCCCCGGAGCCGGATCTGCTGGCCCTCGGCGACGCCGGCCGGAATCTTGACGTTGAGCTCCTTGCCCGTCGGCAGCCGGACGCGCTTCTCACCACCCTTGACCGACTCTTCCAGCGAGACGGACATGGCAACATTCACGTCGAGATCGAGCCCGATCCCGCCGGTGTCGAATTCGAACTGCCCGGCACTGCCAGCCCCAGGCCGCGCACCCCGCATCCCGCCGCCGAACATGCTGTTGAGGATATCCTCGAACGCGCCGCCGCCCGGGCCAGCACCCGGCCCGCCGCCCCGGAATGTATAGCTTTCGAATCCGCCGGGACCCGCGCGCCCGCGCGGCCCGCCGCCGCCCGGAAAACCCTGGAAGCGCGGCTTGCCCTCGGCGTCGATCTCGCCGCGGTCGAACTGCTTGCGCTTGTCCTCGTCGCCGATGATCTCGTTCGCCGAGTTGATCTCGGAGAACCGCTCGGCGGCTTTCGGGTCATCCTTGTTGCTGTCGGGATGGTGCTTCTTGGCAAGCTTGCGATAGGCGCTCTTGATCGCGGCAGCGCTCGCGCTCCGCGGCACCCCCAAGACCTCATAGGGGTCGCGCATCGTCACGTCTCCTTCAAGAAATCGAATTGTTCAAAGGGCTCCCCGCCCCACCTGCGATCCATGTGGGGAGAGAGTGGCATTTTTGCAACTAGGCTTGCCGGGCCGAATTTCTACGTTTGGGGCATGATCTTATCGGCCAGCCGGTTCCCGCTCCTGGCGAACGCGGCCCTTCGGGTCTGATCAGCTCCGCCACGGCTTTAGCGTATGAATCTCCCAACGGCCACGGCCACTTTGACAGCCGGCGCCCTGGAGCCAGCTTTCGGTATTGCCGTTGACGTAGCTCGCCAGGAAATCGCGGCATCTGCGGCCGTCCTCGGCGGCATAGGACTGCGCGATCGGCGTCACCGAGCCGCGCGCCCCGGTCTGCGGATTCTCCCAATGCTGGCTGGAATCCTTGTCGCCCTTGCTGAGGACGTCGGTTGCGGCGTTGCGGGCGAAGGCGAGATCGGTCTCGGTCGGCGGGGCGTCCTTCGCCGGTTGCGCGATCGAGCCGGTGAGATCGTTGTCGTCGGCCTTGGCGTAGGCACTCTGGTCGTTGCGGGAGAAACTGCATCCCCCGGTCCCGAGTCCGATGAGGATGATCGCCATGACAAAGCCGGACGGCCGGATCGCCGATAGGCCAACGCGTCCCCATGCCCTATATAGGGCGGTAGCGGACAACAACGCGTTTTGGGCCGCGGGACGCAACTCGGACTCCAGACATGACCGACACGACCTCGATGAAACACCAGACACCCTTAACATCCGGTGATTTCACCGCCGCCGACGAGCCGTTTGCGCTTTTCCAGGCCTGGCTGAACGAGGCGATCAAGAGCGAGCCGAACGATCCGAACGCGATGGCGCTCGCAACCGTCGACCCCGACGGGCTGCCTGACGTGCGCATGGTGCTGATGAAGGGCTTCGATACCGAGGGTTTTGTCTTCTACAGCCACATCGCGAGCCAGAAGGGCCGCGAACTCGCCGCAAATCCTAAGGCCGCGTTACTTTTTCACTGGAAGTCACTGCGCCGTCAGGTCCGCATCCGCGGCAACGTGACGCCGGTGACCGACGCCGAGGCCGACGCCTATTTCGCCACCCGGCCCAAGCAGGCGCAGATCGGCGCCTGGGCGAGCAAGCAGTCGCAGGAGCTGGAGAGCCGCTTCGCCTTCGAGCAAGCCATCGCGAAAGTCGCGGCCAGATACGTCATCGGCGAGGTGCCGCGGCCGCCCGGGTGGAGCGGCTGGCGCATCACGCCGTCGCGGATCGAGTTCTGGCACGACCGCCCATTCCGTCTGCATGACCGCATCGAATTTCGCCGTGACGCCGCCGACCAGAAGTGGTCCAAGACGCGGATGTACCCTTGAGCCTGATCTCGAACTTTGGGCCGACCTGAAAGATGTCCATGCCGCATTCGTCCAATGCGCCGCGCCGTACGCTGCTCCTGACCGGAGCCAGCCGCGGCATCGGCCACGCCACCGTGATCCGCTTCTCCTCGGCCGGCTGGCGCGTCATCACCTGCTCGCGGCATCCCTTTCCGGAAGACTGCCCGTGGGACGCGGGGCCTGAGGACCACATCCAGGTCGACCTCGGCAATCCCCAGGACACGGCGCGCGCGATCAACGAGATTCGCGACCGGCTCGAGGGCGGCACACTGCATGCGCTGGTCAACAACGCCGCGATCTCGCCGAAGGGCCCCGGCGGCTCCCGGCTCGGCTCGGTCGACACCGATCTCGACACCTGGACGCATGTCTTCCATGTCAACTTCTTCGCGCCGATCATGATCGCACGAGGGCTGATCGAGGAATTGAAGGCGGCCAAGGGCTCGGTCGTGAACGTCACCTCCATCGCGGGCTCGCGCGTGCATCCCTTCGCGGGTGCGGCCTATGCGACGTCCAAGGCCGCGCTTGCCTCGCTGACGCGCGAGATGGCCTCCGACTTCGGCCGCGTCGGCGTGCGCGTCAACGCCATCGCGCCAGGCGAGATCGACACTTCGATCCTGTCACCGGGCACCGAGAAGATCGTCGAGCAGCAAATCCCGATGCACCGGCTCGGCACGCCCGACGAGGTCGCCAAGATCATCTACGTGCTGTGCACGGACACCAGCTCTTACGTCAACGGCGCCGAGATCCACATCAACGGCGGCCAGCACGTATAGCGTCCTCGTCATTGCAAGCGGCTTGTCCCCCGAAGCTCAACGAGCGAAGGCGAAAGCGAAGCAATCACGGAATTGGAAATCGTGCTTTGGGGAAGCAAGGCGATCCAGACAACGCCGCCGCAAGACCTGGATCGCCCGCCGTTCCTCCCCGTTCCTCAATCGAGTCGAATTCGACGCGACCTCTCGCGCGGCCGCGGAGCGGCCGTGCTGAATGCAGTCGAGCAGTCGTCGTCGTTCTCGCCGTCGAGCAGCGGAGCACCACAGTGCCGGCACATGCGTGCCGACAACGACGGCGCCTTGCCGCTCGTCACCGCCTGACGATAGTTCGCCAGATCGATGACGTTGCGGGGCGTCGTTATGTGTTTTTCAACCATGGTTGTTCCTCGCGGCTAACATGCTGCTTATCGCAGACAAGTTTCGCGCAAACGTTCAGCCCACTGCTCAAATTTTACCGGAGGAATTGGGGCGGCACACAGGCATCACCGCGCGGCCGCAATCCCGCTCTATTCTGCGACACCAACCATCGTGTCTCTGCGTCCGGTGTAAGGTCTCGGTAGTGTTACAGCCACTTCTTCCACTTGAAGAGCCAGTACGGGACGATCGCGGCGATCAGCATCATCACCAGCGCCATCGGATAGCCGTGTACCCATTCGAGTTCCGGCATCACCTTGAAATTCATGCCGTAGATCGAGGCGATCAGCGTCGGCGGCATCAGGACGACGGCCATGACCGAGAACAGCTTGATGATGTTGTTCTGCTCGAGATTGACGACGCCGAGCATGGCGTCGAGCACGAAGGTGATCTTGCTGGAGAGATAGGAGGCGTGATCGGTCAGTGACGCCACGTCGCGCTGCATGGTCTTGAGCTGCTCGCGCATGTCCTTCGACCATTTCACGCCCTCCACCACCGCGGAGAGGAACGTGACGACGCGGCCGATGGACACCAGGCTCTCGCGAACCTTCGAGGTCAGATCGCCCTTGCGGCCGATCGAGATCAGGATCTGGGAATATTGCTTGGCATGACCGTGGCGCTCGCTCTCGGGCTCGAAGATGTCGTGGCTGACCTGGTCGATCTCGGCGCCGCAGCGCTCCAGGATGTCGGCGCAGCGGTCGATTACGGCGTCCAGCAGCTCCATCAGCACCATCTCGCCGGTGATCGCGGGCGTGCAGGAGCGGGCTAGCTTGGCCTCAACCAGGGCAAAGGGCTTGGGCTGGTCGTAGCGCACTGTCACGAGGCGGTGGTCGCCGAGGATGAAGGTCACCGCCGTGGTCCGGGGCATGTCGGTATCGGAGTGGCACATCAGCGTCGCGGTCATGTAGCGCGCGCCGTTCTCGATATAGAGACGACTGGAGATCTCGATCTCCTGCATGTCTTCCCGGGTCGGGATGGCAATGCCCGCGAGCCGCTCCACCGCCTTGTCCTCGGCGGCGCTGGGATTGACGAGATCGATCCAGACCGCGCTCTCCGGCAGTACCGTGAGGTCCTCGACGACGGCCTTCTTGAGGGCGGACTCGGAGGGAACAAACACCGAAAACATGCACGACTCCAGAAAACCTGCGTCAGAACGACAGCCCTTAGCGCGATTCTGACAAGTTCACGATGACAACTAGATTAACGAAGCGTTTGCACTTGCGGCCCAACTGTGGCCCGGAATCGACAGTTCGGCGCTTCCCGCCCAAATAACCTCCACTCCGCCGCAAAATTTGCGGCAGAAAAGCCACAGCTACGGTCTTGCAGCGCGGGAAAAGGGCTTCAGTGCTGGAATTGTGGCAGATTTCAACGATAATGGGGATTAACGGAGTCGAGGAACTTGGGCGCCAAGCTCAAGCGTTCCGCACGGTATTGTTTTGATTGGAACCAAACCATGTCGTCGCTGAAAGTCATATTTGGAATTCTGGCCGCTGGTCTGATGCTGTCAGGCTGCATGCAGGCCACGCGCTACGAGGCGACCGACACCAAGGCGTTCAAGCCGAAGGACAAGGAACTCCTTGCCAAGGTCAAGTACGAGAATAATGCGGTCGCCGAGCCGTTCCGCCGCGCCATTGTCGAATTCCACCGCAAGGAAGCGCCGGGCTCGATCGTGGTCGATTCCGACAACCATTACCTCTATTACGTGCTGGAGGGCGGCAAGGCGATCCGCTACGGCATCACCGTCGGCGAAGAGGCCATGGCCTGGTCGGGAATCGCCAAGGTGGCCAGCAAGACCGAGTGGCCGGCCTGGCACCCCACCCCCGGCGAAATCTCGCGCCTGGGCGTGCCGACCTACGTTGCACCCGGACCGGACAATCCGATGGGCTCCCGCGCGCTGTACCTCCATTCGGGAGGCAAGGACACGCTGTTCCGCATCCACGGCACCAACCAGCCGGAATATATCGGCGCCTCGATCTCGTCAGGCTGTATCCGCCTGACCAACGAGGACGCGATCGATCTCTATGATCGCGTCAAGCTCGGCACCCTCGTCGTGGTGCTCGAGCCCAAGCACGGCGATTCGCCCTACAATTCGCGGCTGGCGCTCCAGGGCGGCGGCTCCGCTTCTTCTTACTGAGCAGGGCCATCCTGAGACGTTTCAAAAGCGCCGGTTTCACCGGCGCTTTTTTGTTGCGGGCTTGGACGGCTGGGCTTTGTTGCCATCAGCGGTCGGCTTGTCTCCGGACGCAGGCGATTTCTCCGCCTCCCCGTTATCGGCCCCCTCCGCGCCCGGCTTGGCCGCGACCTCGCGAGGCGGCGCCTCGTCAGGGCGTTCCGCCGGCAGCAGGGGGGCGACCTGCGGCAGCGGATCCCAGACGTTCCACTGGCAGATCCGGTAGTCGTTGCGCCGCTGCGCCAAGTCGAGATGGATATGGTCCTCGTGGTACCAGTCCGAACCCGGGCCGAGCACGGTGGAGAACCGCGCGCAGACCGAGTGCAGCACGCGCTCACGCACCTCGCGCGACATGGTACGGTCGGTCAGACCGATCGATTGCCCGTTGGCCAGCTTGATGGCACGTATGTCGAGGGCATTGGCCTTGCCGTGCTCCGACAGCATCGCGCCGGCGACACGGTTGCGGCCGCGACACTCGAACGAATCGAAATTATCGAGTTCGCCAATGGTCGAGCCGAGGCTGGTGGCGAGCGGCGCGATATCCTTGCGCAGCCAATCAGCGATCGCGGACGCCATGGTGCAACGGAGAATAGCCGCCGGCTTGACGGTCACCTTGCGCTTGTCCGGCAGCACGACGGCTTCCAGCCGCACCAGATCCTCGCCGCCACAGACGCCGGGGCCGCGGATATCCGGAATTGAGGGCGCGATCGCGATCTCCTCGGTCAGCGCGAGACGGCAGGCCGAGACCGGCTTCTCGGGCGGCGGCACGGCTTCGGCAGGCTTCTCCGCACTCGGCTTGTCCGGAGATGGCTTGCCCTCTGCCTGTGATGGCCCCTCGTCGGTCGCTTTCGGGGCCTCTTCGGGACGCGGTTTTGGGAGGGGAATCCTGGCGGCGCGGACGGCTGCGCGCGGCTTTGGAGCCCCAAGGTTGAAGATATCGAGCGGCGCGGGATATTTCCGCGCCTCCGCCCTCTCGGCGAACACCAGTGACAGCCCGACCGCAGCGGTAACCATTGCCGCCCCAGTGGACATAAAGCCGCGACAAGACCATTTGCGGCGAAAGTCCGGCACGCTAAAACCCATGGCAATCTTTGGCCCAACGCTGAGAGCGAAAACGCGCCCAGCGGCTTCTCGGAGGAACGTCGGAATGCTTGGTTTGATGCAAGATTGGCCCCTGCTCTGCCACCGGATCATCGAACACGCCGCCAGGATTCATGGCAAGCAGGAGGTGGTCACACGCTCGGTCGAGGGACCGATTCATCGCACCACTTACGCCGAGATCCACAAGCGCGCGCTCAAGGTCTCGCAGGTGCTGGAGCGCGACGGCATCAAGCTCGGCGACCGTGTCGCAACGATCGCCTGGAACACCTGGCGCCATCTCGAGGTGTGGTACGGCATCATGGGAATCGGCGCCATCTGCCATACCGTCAATCCCCGCCTTTTCCCCGAGCAGATCGCCTGGATCATCAACCATGCGCAGGACCGCATCGTGATGACCGACATCACCTTCGTTCCGGTCCTGGAGAAGATCGCCGACAAGCTGACGAGCGTGGAACGCTACGTCGTGCTGACCGACAAGGCGCATATGCCCGCGACCACGCTGAAGAATGTCGTCGCCTATGAGGACTGGATTGCGGAGGCCGACGGCAAATTCAAATGGAAGGACTTTGACGAGAACACGGCAGCCGCGATGTGCTACACGTCGGGCACGACGGGCGACCCCAAGGGTGTGCTGTATTCGCATCGCTCCAACGTGCTGCACGCGCTGATGGCCAACAATGTCGACGCGCTCGGCACGAGCGCGTCCGAGACGATGCTGCCGGTGGTTCCGCTGTTCCATGCCAACAGCTGGGGCATCGCCTTCTCCGCCCCCTCCCAGGGCACCAAGCTGGTCATGCCGGGCGCCAAGCTCGACGGCGCATCGGTCTATGAGCTGCTCTCGACCGAGAAGGTGACGCACACCGCCGGCGTTCCGACGGTGTGGCTGATGCTGCTCCAGCACATGACCGCCAATAATCTCAAGCTGCCGAACCTGAAGATGGTGATCTGCGGCGGCTCGGCGATGCCGCGCTCGATGATCAAGGCCTTCCTCGACATGGGCTCGAACGTGCGTCACGCCTGGGGCATGACCGAGATGAGCCCGATTGGCAGCGTCGCGGCGCTGAAGCCGCCATTCCAGGATGCCACCGGCGATGCGCGGCTCGACGTGCTGCAGATGCAGGGCTATGCGCCCTTCGCGGTCGAGATGAAGATCACCGACGATGCCGGCAAGGAGCTACCCTGGGACGGCAAGACCTTCGGCCGCCTCAAGGTCGCCGGCCCGGCCGTCGCCAAGGCCTATTACCGGGTGGATACCAACATCCTCGACGAGGAGGGCTTCTTCGACACCGGCGACGTCTCGACCATCGACGAGGACGGCTATATGCGGATCACTGACCGTTCCAAGGACGTCATCAAGTCCGGCGGCGAGTGGATCTCCTCGATCGACCTCGAAAATCTCGCGGTCGGCCATCCGGCCGTGGCGGAAGCTGCCGTGATCGGCGTATTCCACCCCAAATGGGACGAGCGGCCGCTCCTGATCGTGCAGCTCAAGCAGGGCCAGCAGGCCACGCGCGAGGACATCCTGAAATACATGGACGGCAAGATCGCCAAATGGTGGATGCCGGACGACGTCGCCTTCGTCGAGGGTATTCCGCATACCGCCACCGGCAAGATCCTGAAGACGGCGCTGCGCGACCAGTTCAAGGATTACCGCTTCCCGAACGCTGCGGCGTAAGCCACGACCACCGGCATGCCCGGGCTTCGTCCCGGGCATCCACGTTCTGGCGGAAAGAAAGGCGTGGATGGCCGGGGCATAGGCGAGCGGAAGCGACGCCATCCTTGGGACGGCTATCCCCGGCCATGACGATGCAGGGGTCCCCGGAACCCTTGAATTTGCCTCCGCGCCGTGGTCTCAACGGCCCATCGTCGCGCCGGATCGGCCGGCATCGCTCCAAATCCCCGGCAGAGCTCACTCGATGGCCCGCAGGTTTTCCGCTCCCTATCAGTCGGAGCCCGTGTCCAGCCTCGCGAGCTGGGCGCGCAACCTGGCCGTGTTCGCGGTGGTGGCCGTGGTGGTGTCGGTCATCATCGTCCGTTTCGATTTCCTGGAGCCGAAGCCGGCGCTCGCGACCTTCCTCGGCGGTCTCGCGATCGCCGGCCTCTCGATCCTGTTCGGGCTCGCCGGCTTTGCCGCGATCTGGCAGAACGGCTCGCGCGGCATGGCGCGCATCCTGCTCGCCCTTCTGATCGACGGAGCGATCCTCGCCTACCCCGCCTATCTGGCCTTGCAATATCGCAAGCTGCCGGTGATCCACGACATCACCACCGACCCGATTGATCCGCCGCGTTTCGACGCGCTCGCGCGCCTGCGCACCGGCGAGGGCACCAACACCGCGGTCTATGCCGGGCTCTATTCGGCGGAGCAGCAGCGCCACTTCTATCCAGAGATCGAGCCGGTCGAGCTCGAGATTTCCGTCGACCGCGCCTATGCGATCGCGCTGCAGCTCGTCAACAAGCGCAAATGGATCATCATCGACGAGCGCGCGCCGCAGCCGCCTCGCCGCATCGGCCGCATCGAGGCGGTGGCGCGCACGCCGATCATGGGTTTTCGCGAGGACGTTTCGATAAGGTTCGTGGCGGACGGCGATGACTCCCGCGTCGATATCCGTTCGGCCTCGCGCAATTTCGATAGCGATCTCGGCAGCAACGCCGCACGCGTCAAGAAATTCATCGACGATCTCAACACCGCGGCCGACGCCGACGCGCTCAAGCCCGTGAAGAAGACGCCGGTGACGCCGCCGAAGGCACCGGCAAAGACGGTCAAGAAGTAGCCTCGCTGTCATTCCGGGGCGTGCGAAGCACGAACCCGGAATCCATCGGGCGGCGGAGTTCGTCGATGAATAGATTCCGGGCTCTCGCTTCGCGAGCCCCGGAATGACAGCGGAGAGCTACGCGCCAGCCATCCGATAGGTCCCGCCGATCACCGGATCGCCCTCGGTCGCGACCACGCCGCGGGCGACCAGATCTTCCAGGTGCGCCAGCACCGAATAGCCGGCCGCCGTCGTGAGCCTGGGATCGATGCCGATATAGATCGCGCGCACTATGGTCGGGATGTCGGTCTCGCCCTTGGCGAGGCGGTGCAGGATCGAGGCCTCGCGCGCCTTGCGATGCCGGATCAGGAATCGCACGAAGCGCTGGCCGTCGGGGATCTCGGGGCCGTGGCCGGAGAAATAGAGATCCTCTTCGCGTGCGGCGAGCCGGTCGAGCGAATCCATGTAGTCGATCATCGAGCCGTCTGGCGGCGCCACGATCGAGGTGGACCAGCCCATCACGTGATCGCCGACGAAGTTGAACTTTCGCTCCGGCCAGGCGAATGCCAGATGATTGGCGGTGTGCCCCGGCGTCGCCACCGCCTCGAGCCGCCAGCCGTCGCCTTCGACGACGTCGCCATGTGCAAGGTTGATGTCAGGTGCAAAATCGCGGTCGGATCCGGATTCCGGATTGTGCTTCTCGCTCTCGAAACGTGGGCGCGAGGCCCGGTGTGGGCCTTCGGCATAGACCGGCGCCCCTGTCGCCTGCTTGATCCGCGCGGTGTTCGGCGAATGGTCGCGATGGGTGTGGGTGACGAAGATATGGCTCACCGTCTCGCCGCGCACGGCATCGAGCAGCGCAGCCGCATGCGCCGCATCATCAGGACCGGGATCGATGATCGCGACATTGCCCTTGCCGACGATGTAGCTGACCGTGCCGGTGAAGGTGAACGGGCTCGGATTGTTACAGAGCACGCGGCGTACGCCGGGTCGGACTTCTTCGACGATGCCGGCTTTCAGCGGAAAGTTTCGGTTGAACGGGACGTCGTCATTATCGGACATGGGGACTTCCTGCGCACTGCTGCCCCACCCCTCGCCGTCATACCCCGCGAAGGCGGGGTATCCAGTACGCCGAGGCGTTTGCGGCGAAGGCTAGGTCTCTAGAATACTGGATCGTCCGCTTTCGCGGACGATGACAGCGGAGCATATCAACGACGCCCGTTCTCAGAAAAACGCCTGAATGCCAGTGATTGCCCGGCCCAGGATCAGGGCGTGGACGTCGTGGGTGCCCTCGTAGGTGTTGACGGTCTCGAGGTTATGGACGTGGCGCATCACGTGGTACTCGATCGAGATGCCGTTGCCGCCGTGCATGTCGCGGGCGACACGGGCGATGTCGAGGGCCTTGCCGCAATTGTTGCGCTTCATGATCGAGATCATCTCGGGCGCGAACTTGCCCTCGTCCATCAGCCGGCCGACGCGAAGCGAGCCCTGCAGGCCGAGCGCGATTTCGGTCTGCATGTCGGCGAGCTTTTTCTGCACCAGCTGGGTCGCGGCCAGCGGCCTGCCGAACTGCTTGCGGTCGAGCGTGTACTGGCGCGCGCGATGCATGCAATCCTCGGCCGCGCCGAGCACGCCCCAGGAGATGCCGTAGCGGGCGCGGTTGAGGCAGCCGAACGGACCCTTGAGGCCCGAGACGTTGGGCAGCAGCGCGTCTTCCGGAACCACGACGCCGTCCATCACGACCTCGCCGGTGATGGAGGCGCGAAGCGACAGCTTGCCGCCGATCTTCGGCGCGGACAAGCCCTTCATGCCCTTCTCCAGCACGAAGCCGCGGATCTGGTTGTCGTGCGCGGCCGACTTGGCCCAGACCACGAACACGTCGGCGATCGGCGCGTTCGAGATCCACATCTTGCTGCCGGTGAGGCGATAGCCGTCCGCGACCTTCTCGGCACGCGTCTTCATGCCGGCCGGGTCGGAGCCGGCATCGGGCTCGGTCAGGCCGAAGCAGCCGACCCACTCGCCGCTGGCGAGCTTCGGCAGGTACTTCTTGCGCTGGTTCTCGTCGCCATAGGCGTAGATCGGGTACATCACCAGCGAGGACTGCACCGAGTTCATCGAGCGATAGCCGGAATCGACCCGCTCGATCTCGCGCGCGACCAGGCCATAGGCGACGTAGCTCGCATTGGCGCAGCCATATTCCTCCGGCAGCGTGATGCCGATCAGGCCGAGCTCACCCATCTCGTTGAAGATCTCGCGGTCGGTCTTCTCCTCGAGATAGGCCTTGGTGACGCGCGGCAGCAGCTTGTCCTGGGCGTAGGCGCGGGCGGTGTCGCGCACCATGCGCTCGTCTTCGGTCAGCTGCTCGTCGAGCAGGAACGGATCGTCCCACTGGAAAGAAGCCGCAGCCGGCTTGTCCTTGGCCTGAGGGCGCACGCTCATGAAACGTCCTTTCGTCTGGTTCCGTCAAAATTTGCCCGACAAAGTAGAGCGCCGCGGCAACAAGTGCAATTGCGTTGCAGATGGTGGGATCTGCGTGAATCCCCCGGGGACGCGCGTGGCGCGCCCCGGAACGACAGCGCTAGCTTTCAAGCTGCTCGTTGGCGACGATCTCGATGCCGAAGCCCGACAAGCCTTTGTAGTCGTGCACCGAGGAGGTGAGATGCCGGATCGAGGTGACGCCGAGGTCGCGCAAGATCTGCGCGCCGACGCCGACTTCGCGCCACTGGCGGTTGCGGTCGGCTTCCGTCGCCGACTCGTCCGGCAGCGCCGCCACGGGGACGCCGGCCGCGCCGTCGCGCAAGTAAACCAGCACCCCACGGCCGGATTTCTTGAAATGCTCGAGCACGGCCGCCATGCGCTTGTGCCCGGTGAAGATGTCCTTGACGATGTTCGGCTTGTGAAAGCGGGTCAGCACGTTCTTGCCGTCGCCGACGCCGTTATAGACGAAAGCGACGTGGGCGATGGAATCGAACGGCGACCGATAGGCATAGCCTTGCAAGGGGCCAATCGGGCTTTCGGTGACGAAGGTCGAGACCCGCTCGATCAACTTTTCGCGCGCCTGGCGGTAGGCGATCATGTCCGCGATGGTGACATGCTTGAGCTTGTGCTGGGCGGCGAAGCGGGCAACCTGCTCGCCTTTCATCACGCTGCCGTCGTCGTTCATCAGCTCGCTGATGACGCCGACCGGCGGCAGCCCGGAGAGCTTGCAGAGATCGACGGCCGCCTCGGTATGGCCGGAGCGAAGCAGCACGCCGCCGTCCTTGGCGATCAGCGGAAAGATGTGGCCGGGCCGGGCAAAATCGTTGGCGCCGGCATTGGGATTGGAGAGCGCGCGGCAGCAAGAGGCGCGCTCCTCGGCGGAGATGCCGGTGCCGCCATCGGGCTTGTAGTCGATCGACACCGTGAACGCAGTGGTGTGAGCGGAATCGTTATGGGCCACCATCGGATCGAGCCGTAGGCGGCGCGCGTCCTCGGTAGTCACGGGCGCGCAGACGATGCCGGAGGTGTGGCGGATGATGAACGCCATCTTCTCGGCGGTGCAGAGCGAGGCGGCGACGATCAGATCGCCCTCGCCCTCGCGGTCGTCGTCGTCGGTGACGACCACGAGCTCACCCCGGGCAAAGGCCTGCAAGACTTCCTGGACGCTATCGGGCATGTCCCAATCTCTATCGGTTATGCCGGGAGGCTTAGCTGGACTTCGGCCGGGGCGCTAGTGTCCTGGACGCAACCAGATATTCCGGGCGGCGGGCCATCGGAGGCGAGGCTTGCACCGAAGATACCAGGATATAGGCGCAGACAGCCGGAGAGGAAGGCGCCCGGACGCCGTCAGGGCAGCACTTCGCGCCGCTCACCGAGCCGCTGATCGAGCTCGGCGCGCTTGTCGGCCAGAAGACCCGCCTGGGCGGCTTCGATCACCGTGAACAGCTCGTGGGCATCGCTGAGCCGGGTCACGGTGACGTAGCTGGCGCCGGCCTCGTAGAGCGAGGCGACGTCGGCCAAGAGGTCCGCCGTGGCCACGATCAAGGCGGTCGGATTGAGGGCGCGGACGTGGCGGACCAGCTTCTCGTTGGTGGCGCCCTTCAGCAGCGAGTCCGGCACGCTGAGGATGATCATCTCGGACTTGCCGATGCCGGCATGGAGCAAGGTATCGACATTGCTGATGTCGCCATAGATCACGTGCAGGCCGCGCGAAAGCAGGGTCTGGTACACATTGGGGTTGAAGTCGACCACGGTGATCTGCTCGAGCAGCACCGGCGTCTGCCGCTCGACCTCGGCCAGCAGCGCGCTCGCTGCACGGAAAAAGCCGAGGATGACGATGCGGCGGGCCTCGCCATGGCCGGCCTCGTGCCCCTCCTCGGCATGGCCGCTGCCATGGTCGAGGTCGCGCAGGCCGATTCGCTTCAAGGGGCCGATCGCCCAGCGGATGATCTCGTCACTGCGGCTCATCGCGAAGGTCGAGAGCACCGCGAGCACCACGAAGGCGAAGGAAGCCGCGTTCGCCGTCTGCGCCGAGATATGGTGAGCGGCGACGCCGGTCTGGATGACCACCAGCGAGAACTCGGAAATCTGCGCGAGGTTCAGCGCCGGCAACAGGCTGGCGCGAAGGCCCTGCTTCATCAGATAAAGTGGCGTGAAGGTGGTGACGAGGCGGCTCACGACCGTGAAGGCCGCGATCATCAGCGCCAGCCCGATCACGGAGAGGCCGGGGATGGGAATGGTCATGCCGAGCGCGACGAAGAACAGGGTGATGAAGAAGTCCCGGAGCGTGGTGACCTTGGCGGTGACGTCGAGCGCGTAGGGAAAGGTCGAGAGCGAGACGCCGGCGATCAGGGCACCCATCTCGCGCGACAGCGACAGCCGTTCGGCGGTCTCGGAGACGAGGAAACACCAGGCCAGCGCGCCGAGCAGGATCAGCTCCGGCCGCCGGGCGATCTGGTGGAACAGCCGTGGCAGCACGTAGCGGCTGACCAGCAGGGCTGCGGTGACCAGCACCGCGACACGGCCGATCGAGAGCAGGATGACGCTGGCCTGCAGATTGGCGAGGCTCGGCTGCACCGCCAGGAAAAGGATGGCGAAGATGTCCTGCAGCACCAGCACGCCGAGCGTGATTCGTCCCGGCAGCGTGTCGAGCTCGCGCTTCTCGTAGAGCACCTTGACGATGATGACGGTGCTCGACAGTGCGCAGGCAACGCAGAGATAGACCGCATCGAATTGCCCGCCGCCGAGCGACAGGCCGATGCCGACGAAGAACAGGACGCCAAGCAGGCAACCGCCGAGCAGCTGGCCTCCCGCGGCGAACAGGATCACCTTTCCCGCCCGCACGATCTTCTTCAGGTCGATCTCCAGCCCGATCATGAACAGCATGAAGATCAGGCCGAGCTCGGAGATGACGCTGATCGATTCCTGCGAGTGGACCCAGCCGGCGCCGAATGGACCTATGCAGAAGCCGGCGATAAGATAGGCCAGGATCAGCGGCTGCCGGGAGAAATGGGCGAGCAGACCCAGCATCCAGGCAAACAGAATACAGAGAGTAATGTCGCGAATGAGCTCGTGCATGCCAAATTGGTCCGTTTTGCCGCACCCTAGAGGCGGGTTGCGGCGCGGCAAGCGAGCAATTCGTCACATGCGAGAAGGGCTGTTCGTAGCAATGCTGCTATGCTCCCTCGCCTTAGCCGCGCCCGTCGCCGCACAATCCAAGATCAGTATCGAACAGAACTTTGCCGATTCTCTCACCGCAACGCCGAAGGAAGAACTCGTCATCTCCGGCGGGTTCTACGTGCCCGCCTATTCCAGCGTCGCGATGAGCCAGGGCAAGCTGCGTGTCGACTTCTCGGTGACCTTGAGTGTTCACAACGCCTCCGAAACCCAGCCGCTGGTGATCAAACGCATCGCCTATTTCGACACCGCAGGCAAGCAGGTCGAGAGCTACCTGAAGGGTCAGGTGGCCCTGAAGCCGCTGGCCACCGTCTCGATCTTCATTCCGACCGACGACGTGCGCGGCGGCACGGGGGCCAATTTCCTGGTCGACTGGGCCGCGACAGGCGAGATTGCCGAGCCCGTGGTCGAGGCCCTGATGGTTGGCGGCGTCGCCAATGCGCACTACGCTTTCATCAGCCAGGGCCGTCCGACCCGGACGGCGACCAGGAAGTAAGGCCGTCCGACCCGGACGGCTGGCAAGAAACAAGAATAAGGTGGGCTGGCGCAACGCCGGCTGCCTCGACAAGAATAGAAACGAGGAACGCTCCCATGACGTCCAGCTTCGACTTCGCACCCCTGTTTCCGGCAGGGCTGCCGGCCCCTTCTGCGCGCTGGACAGGCCTTGCCAAATACAGCTTTGTGGGTGGCAATAACGATTCAGAGCAATTGCCGCTCGAGGGCCTGATCGAGGCCACCACACTGGCGCTGCAGCGCGAGGGACGGTCGCTTGCCACCTATGGGCTGGCGCACGGTCCGCAGGGCTATTTGCCCCTGCGCGAATTCCTGGTGACGAAGCTGAAGCGCGATGCCGGCATCACCTGCACGGTCGACGACCTCATGATCGTCTCCGGCTCGCTGCAGGCGCTCGACCTCGTCAACGCGACGCTGCTGACGCGCGGCGACACCGTGATTTTCGAGCAGGATAGCTATCAGGGCTCACTGACCCGTCTGGCGCGTCTCGGCGTCAACGTGGTCGGCATTCCGCTCGATGCGGACGGCATGCGGATGGACCTGCTGGCGACGGCGCTGGCCGATCTGAAGAGCCGCGGCATCCGCCCCAAATACATCTACACCATTCCGACGGTGCAAAACCCGACCGGCAGCATCATGCCGGAGAGCCGTCGTGCCGAACTGGTCCGGCTCGCGACCGAGTATGGCGTGCCCATCTTCGAGGACGATTGCTATGCCGACCTCGTCTGGTCAGGGCAGCGGCCGCCGGCGATCTACGCGATGAGCGAGAGCGGCGGCGTGATCCATATCGGCTCGTTCTCCAAATCGATCGCGCCGGCGCTGCGCGTCGGCTTCATCGTGGCGCCCTGGGATGTGATGTCGCGGATGCTGGCGCTGAAGACGGATGCCGGCTCGGGCGCGCTGGAGCAGATGGTGCTCGCCACCTATTGCAAGCCACACTTTTCGACCCACGTGCCGGCTCTGACGAAGGCGCTGCGCACCAAGCTCGACACGCTGATGGAAGCCCTGAACGAGCAGTTCGGGACGGCCGCAGAATTCGAGGAGCCCAAGGGCGGCATCTTCCTCTGGGTAAAGCTGCCCGACCAGGTCGATACGCTGAAGCTGTATCAGGCCGCGCTCGCGGCGGGTGTCTCGATCAATCCGGGGCCGGAATGGTCGACCAACAAGGGCCATTCCAGCTCGCGGCTGCGGCTTTGCTTTGCAAGTCCGACGCATCAGCAGATCCGCGAGGGCGTCGCGGTGCTGGCCGAGGTCTGCCGCAAGGAATTCGGCGTGCCGGCCCGCAGCGCCAATGTTGAGAAGCGGGCCTGAGGCGCTGCCTCACGCCTCGACGTGAAACTCGACGTTGACCTGGCCGGAGCCGGACGAGGGAAAATAGTCGCAGAGCTGCTCGGCAGCGCCGCAATAATCGTACCAGCCGAGGGCAGCGAACAGCATGATCGTGTCAGCCATGCCGCCCTCGCCGTTGCACTTGGTGGCGTAGTCCGGGAGCATGTCGAGAAATTCGCGATAGCGGCGGCTCTGCCACAGCTCGAGCACGCGCAGGTCGACTTGGCGGTTGAACTCGCTCGCGATCGACGTCCACGCCTCGGGGCCGAGCTGCTTGTTCGGCCAGAGCCGATGCGAGAGCGAACCGCTGGCGAGGACGGCGACCCGCTCGCCGGATTGATCGATCGCGCGGCGGGTCGCTTCACCGAGGATCCGGCTTTCCTCGAACGAGGTGAAGAGCGGCGAGGCGACCGAGACGACCTTCGCAAAGCCGTCCGGGTTCAGGTAGTGCATCGGCACGACGGTGCCGTATTCGAGCCCGAGGCTGGCCACCTGATGGGCGATCACGTTCAGGCCCGCGTCCACGGCCCTGTTTGCGATGGCCTCCGCGAGAGCCGTATCGCCCGGCAGGTCGTAGCGCAGATCCTGGATCATCTGCGGCGCCTCATGGCTCGTGAACGAGCCGCAATGCCGCGCATTGGCATTGACGTGGTAGCCGAAATTGGAGAGCCAATGGGTGTCGAACACCACGAAGCTCGTGACGCCGCGCTCTCTCGCCCGCCGGCCGAGCTCGCGCAAGGAGCTGACCGCCGGCTCGCGCGCGTTGCGCAGCGGGCTGCCGGGCGCCTCCGACAGCATCAACGACGGAACATGGGTGACCTTGGCGGCGAGAACGAGCTGCCCCATGGCGGTCACCTCGAAGCGTCAGGCCGCCTGGGGCTGGCTGCCGTGGATCGCGGAGGCCAGCCGCAGCAAAAGGACGATCGAGACGTTGCCCTTGCCGGCCTCGATCTGGGCGATATAGCGCTCGGAAATCCCGGAACGGCGGGCCAGCTCGCGGCGCGACAGGTCGCAGCGCATGCGCGAGGACCGCAGGCGATCGCCCAGCTCGGTCAGAAACGCGGTCTCGGAATACGGCGGCACGGCACAGCTCCCCGGCAGCACTTCGCCCGCAAAATCCATGACTTGATTCAGCATTGCTCTATCCAGGTTCGCCTTCGGGAAGCCCATCCTACCCCCGAAAAGACCGGCCTCATTGACGCGGATCAAATTCGCGAGCGATCGGCCGCTGCCATGGACGGAAGCGGGCGGGATGCTACACTTTGGAATTCTTCGAGGCGGGGTTCTTCTGGGACATGACGCGTTGTTTGAGCCGCTGGATCGCGGCTGCGATGCTGTGGGCGGCGATCACACCTGCGGCGGCTGCCGGGACGCTGGCCGCGACGGTCGAGCAATGGGGCCTGCTCGGCTCGTGGGCGGTCGACTGCGCGGCTCGGCCCGACCGCGACAAGGGCGCGCTGCTGACCTACGAGATCCGGAAGGACGGCCGGGTGATGTACCGGCGCAATTTCGGCGAGGCCAGGGACGAGAACGAGATTGTATCGGCCACGGTCAACGCCGACGGCCTGCTCAATATGATGGTGTACTTCCCCTCGCTGCGTCAGACGCGTGAGTTCGGCTTGCTGCTCGCAAAGGACGGCAGCCTGCGTGCGATCTACAATCGCAGCGAGCGCGGCGAGTACACGATCAGGGACGGCAAGTACATCGCGACAGGCTCGCCGACACCATTGCAGCAACGCTGCGATTAGCCACCTGAACAGCCGTTCAGAATTCTCCTGCGATTCCTCCGGAACGATCGCGTGAATGCGCGGTTTAGATGTGCATTCGAATTGGAGGAGGACGTCATGAAGAAGCTTGGTTATGTAATTGCGGCCCTGGGCGCGCTCGCGATCGCGGCGCCGACCCTCGCAAGTGCCGAGACGGTGGTGATCAAGCGCAGCGGCTATCACCATCATCATCACGGCCCGTACGGTGCTCGCGCCCAATACCGCACGCATCGCGACCACGGCTGGCATCGCGGCCACCATCGCGACAAGGTCGTGGTGATCAAGCGCGGCCATCGTCACCATCACTGGGACTAACGCAGAGTCATATGGAAATGGCCCCTCACGGGGCCATTTCTTTTGCGTATCGAAAGCGCTTGGCGCTAGTCCCACTTCGGCGCAAAACCCGGATTGACGCAACGCCTGTCCTTCGGCAGCGCGGCGATCTTCCGGCGGTCGCCATCGTCGAGCGTGATATTCAGCGCGTCGAGATTGGCTTGCTGGCTCTCACGGCGCGAGGCTTTTGGGATCGCGGCGACGCCGTCCTGGTCGAGCAGCCATTTCAGCGCCACCTGCGCAGCGGTCGCGTTGTGCCTGGCACCGATCTCCGCCAGCACCGGATCCGAGGCAATGCGCCCCTGCGCGAGCGGGCAATAAGCGACGAGCGGGATCGACTTTGCCGCGAGATAAGCCAGCACCTTCGATTGATCGAGCATCGCGTGATATTCGATCTGATTGCAGGCGATCGGCGCCCTGATGTCCTCGACCGCGATCTTGAGCAGCGCCGTGGTGAAATTGGCGACACCGATGGCCCGCGTGCGCCCCTCCTCCTTCAGCTTCATCAGGGTCTCGAACACCGCACCCCAGTCCGCGGCCTTCGACGGCCAATGCACGAGATAGAGATCGACATGGTCGAGCCGAAGCTTCTTCAGGCTGGCATCGAAGGCACGCCGCATCGCGTCGGGGGTGAGGTTCTCGTGCCAGACCTTTGTCGTGACGTGCAGCTCGTTTCGCGGCAGACGGGACGCGGCGATGGCTGATCCGATCGGCTCCTCGTTCGCATACATCTCCGCAGTGTCGATGTGGCGATAGCCGATCGACAGCGCGCTCTCGACCGCGGCGCGGCAGGCATCGCCCTGCATGCGAAAGGTGCCGAGGCCGAGCTTGGGCATGCTGATGCCCTGTGTCTTCAGATTGTCCATGAACAGGCTCCTGACGTATTGCATCCCGCCGGACGCGCCGCGAGGCCGCGGGGACAGACTCTTCGGTGAAGGAAACGAGATGGCGGGAGCGGGCATCCTAGCGCGCCAGCAGCGCGGCGGCCAATCAAGATCGGGTTAGATGCGAGCTAGGCCTCTCATCGTCATGGCCGGCTTGTCCCGGCATGACGACGAGGGCAGCGTATCCCCCTCACGAATGCTGCGCCACCACAGCCGGTCGCGCCTGTGGCTGCGGCGCGATGTCGACGGACCATAGGCTGCGATTGTCGACGTCCTTCAACGTGACGGTCATGACGCCGCTGCGGCCATCGATGTCGACGCGGCCAAAAAACTGCAGTCCGAAACAGGGTGCCAGATTCTCGCCCTGCGCTGCGCTACAGCCGTTCTGGTACATCGCCGTCGGCCCGAAGGTATCGTCGAGTTCGCCCGGGCTCCAGCTCCCGGCGTGCAGCGGGCCGGAGACGAACTCCCAGAACGGCTCGAAATCCCTGAATTGTGCCTTGCCGGGATCGTAATAATGCGCGGCAGTGTAGTGCATGTCCGCGGTGAGCCACACCACGTTGCGGATTCCGGCGCGCTTGATCGAGCTGAGAAGGTCGGCGATCTCGTGCTCGCGCCGGTCAGGCGCCCCATTGCCGAGCGCGACGGCATCGAGACTGACGAGGCCGATCGGCAAATCGGCGGCGATGACCTTCCACGTCGCGCGCGAGGCGGCGAGCTCCCGCTTCAGCCAGGCAAGCTGCTCGGACCCGAGGATCCAGCCGCGACGGTCGCCGCCCTTGTTCCAGCTATCATCGCGATAGCTGCGCATGTCGATCATGAAGACGTCGAGCAGCGGACCGTAGCCGATGCGACGGTAAACCCGGCTCTGCCGCGCGCCGAGATCACGGATCGGCATGAAGTCGAAGAAGGCGCGGCGGGCGCGCGCGACGAGGCGCGGGGTGCCGTCGTCCTCATGGCCGGCCTGATCATAGCTGCCGGTCGGCGACCAGTCGTTGGTGACCTCGTGATCGTCCCACTGCGCGAACATCGGCACCTCCGCATGGAAGGCACGAAAATTCTCGTCGAGATGGTTGTATTTGTAGTTGCCGCGGAACTGAGCCAGCGAGTGCGCGACTTCGGACTTCTCCTCGGTCACGAGGTTACGCCAGGTCTCGCCGTTGGGCAGCTTCTGCTCGGCAGGTATCGTGCAATCGGCGTAGATGTGATCGCCGGAATGGATGAAGAAATCCGGACGGTTGTCGAGCATGGTGCGGTAACTGCGATAGCCGCCGCGCGAGATGTCGATACCCCAGCCCTGCCCCGCGACGTCGCCCGACCACACGAATGAGATCGACTGGCGAGCTGCCGGCGCAGTGCGGAAATGCCCGAGACGGCTTTCGCCACGAAGGCCAGTCGCGATGTCGTCGAAGCGGATGCGATAGAAGACGTCCTGCCCGGGCGGCAGGTCGTCGAGCTGCAGCTTTGCGGTGAAGTCCGCATCGGGCAGCGCATCGCACGAGGCCGACGCCATGATGCTCCTGAAGCTCTCGACGGTCGAGCACTCCACGTGCATCCGTGCGGCCCTGTCCGCGCGCGCCCAGATCACGGCGGAGCCATCGCAGACGTCACCGGACTGGATTCCGCCGGCGATTTGCGGACGATCGGCGGCGCGGCTGAGGTACGGGGTCGCGAGCGTGCCGAGCGAGGCAACCGCCAGGCTTGAAGTCGAACGGACCAGGAATTGCCGCCGGGTCCATGCGCGCGAAGCGCGGAGCGTTGCCATTCAGGAAACCTTCGTCGAATCGCGACGGAAGGTGCCTGCGCTCCTTGACTCCCGGCTTACGGTTTCTTGACTCCGCGCCTACGGTTTTGCGACGCGCGGATGACGGCTTCAGCCTCGCCTAATGCTTCCAGTTGCAGATGCCGCCGGAGCGGCACGGCCAGGTCTGGATGCGGGTATCCATTGCTTGCGCATCCAGCGGGTTGCCGTGACGATGCGCAAGCTTCGCGCGAGCTGCGCCGCGCGGCTGGGCGGCCCTGGCGTGCGCGGCCTTGGGCTCGGCCCCACGGACGCGCTCGGCGGCAACTTTCTTCGGCACGTCGACCAGCTCGGCGCGGGCCTGCGCCTCGTTGCCGCCACGTGCCTCCAAGGCTACCGGTGCAAACTGCGTCTCGGGCCCGAGCCGCTTCGGCGACAGCACCGCCTTGGAGAGATCGAGACCGAGATATTCACCGGGCTTGTAGTCGTCAGCGCGAGCGATACCGCCGCCAGCGAGCATGAGGGCAACGGCAACTGCAAAATGAATGCTCTTCAGGACCACGGACGCCTCCTGAAACTGGATTATTAAAGGGGTAATTTACTCCTATTTAGGAGGCGCCGCGGCCAATTCCAGCGGTCAAGTGCCGCCGTGGTTAAGAAGTTTGGCGGTGTCATGCGACCTTTCGCGTCGCACCCGTCCCGTCCAGGAACCCCATCAGGCGGTTGCGGATGATCTGTTCCGCCTCGCCCATGATCCTGTCAATCAGCTCCTTGCAGGAGGGGATGTCGTGGATCAACCCAGCGACCATGCCGCAGCTCCAGGCGCCGGCGTCCATCTGGCCTTCGAGCATGATCTTGGGATAGACGCCCGCGACCTGGTCGTGGATGTCGTCGATCTTCAGTTTGTCGCCCTTCTCGCGCTCGATCTCGATGAGGCGATCGACATTGGCATTTCTCAGCACGCGCTCGGTGTTGCGCAAGCTGCGCATGATCAGGCGGGTATCGAGCTCGGTGGCCGCGACCAGCGCGTTCTTCACGTTCTGATGCACAGGCGCTTCCTTGGTGGCGATGAAGCGCGTGCCCATGTTCATGCCGGCCGCGCCCAGCGACAACGCCGCGACGAGGCTGCGCCCGTCGGCCATGCCGCCGGAGGCGACGAACGGGATCTTCAACTCCTCCGCCGCGCGCGGCAGCAGGATCATGTTGGGAATGTCGTCCTCGCCGGGATGACCGCCACATTCAAAACCATCGACGCTGACGGCGTCGCAGCCGATGCGCTCGGCCTTCAGCGAGTGGCGGACCGAGGTGCATTTGTGGATGACCTTGATGCCTGCGGCCTTCAGCGCCGGCATGTAGGCCTCCGGGCTGCGGCCCGCAGTCTCCACTGCCTTGATGCCGCCTTCGACGATGGCAGCGATGTATTCGGGGTAAGGCGGCGCCGCGAAGGTCGGCAGGAAGGTCAGGTTCACACCGAACGGCTTGTCGGTCATGTCGCGGCAGCGTGCGATTTCCTTCGCGAGCAATTCCGGCGTCTTCTGGGTGAGGCCGGTGATGATGCCGAGCCCGCCGGCATTGGACACGGCGGCGGCCAGTTCGGCAAAGCCGACGAAATGCATGCCGCCCTGGATGATGGGGTGCTCGATGCCGAACAGCTCGGTGATCGCGGTCTTCACTTAGATACCTCCCGGGATTTTGATCAGGTTGGGTGCAGTCTAGCCGCAGTCTCGTGCCGCGGTCACCATTTCTCTCCGAAGGGTCGAAGGAGGTACGATCCTGGCCGCGTAGGCGCTCGGGAGAGTCCCTCGAAGGATGTACGGCCCGGCCTCGTGAAGAACCCCCGCGGCCATCCGGGAACGCCATAACTCAAGAAAGAAGCGCGGCGTCATCAACGCCGCGCTTCATCTCGTCCCCACGGGAGACACTTGTCATTGCGTCTTCGTCCCGTGCCATTTGCCCAGGTCGGGCTTCACCTTGTCCGATCCTTGTTCCTTCTCCGGACTGCCTTGCCAGGCTTGTCCGTCAAGGCTTGTCCGTCCGTTTGTGCGATCCCCAGTCATTCTGACCCCGGGGATTCGTCGGTCGGCCGTTCCCTGCTCGTCGGATCGTCTTCTCGTTACGCGAAGGGGACGCCGTAATAGGCATTGATGCGGCGCACGGCAGCGTCATCGCTCCAGTTCCACTGGGTCTGCTCGCCATATTTTGGAGCGCCTTCCAGATCGCTGGCCGTGATTGCGGTAATATAACCGCCAAGCTCGGTGTCGTATTTCAGCGACTGCCAAGGCAACGGGTAGTGATCATTGCCGAGGCCAAGAAAGCCGCCGAAGCCGAGCACTGCGTAAGAGACCTTGCCAGTGATCTTGTCGATCATCACCCGCTCGATCGAACCGATCTTGTTTCGATCGGCACCGTAGACAGCGGTTCCCTCGACCTTGTCGCTTCCAATGAGCCGGCCCATCTCGTTCCGGTCCAGTTCGCCCTGATTCAGCATCGTCATTCTCCACTCAGGCATCTGTGAATCAACCGCAAGGGGTGATCGATCGTTCCGGCGTGCGTTTCGCAACAGCTTGGGAACATCGCCCCAAACAACCGGTTCTCCAGCTAACGAGGCCGAACCCAGAGCCGCCCGCTATGTCCCAGACAGTCTCCGACTTCATCATTCAGCGTCTGCATCAATGGGGAGTGCGCCACATCTTTGGCTATCCCGGCGACGGCATCAACGGCGTGTTCGGCGCGATGAACCGGGCCCAGGGAAAGGACCACGAGATCGGCTTCGTGCAGGCGCGGCACGAGGAGATGGCCGCCTTCATGGCAACCGCTTATGCAAAATTCTCAAGGGAGCTCGGTGTCTGCATTGCGACCTCCGGTCCCGGCGCTTCGCATCTCGTCACCGGGCTCTACGACGCGCTCCTGGATCACCAGCCGGTGCTCGCGATCGTCGGCCAGCAGGCGCGGAACGCGCTGGGCGGGAGCTATCAGCAGGAGCTCGATCTCGTCTCGATGTTCAAGGACGTTGCCGGCGCCTACGTCGTGCAGGCGTCCTCGCCTGCGCAAGTGCGGCATCTGATCGATCGCGCGGCGCGGATCGCGCTGGCGCGGCGGACCCCGACCGTGATCATCCTGCCTAATGATCTGCAGGAAGAGCCTTACGAAGACCCGCCCCGCGCCCACGGCACGCTGCATTCCGGCATCGGCTACAGCGCCCCCAGCATCATGCCGCAGGAGGCCGATCTCGATCGCGCTGCGGAGATCCTCAATGCCGGCAACAAGGTCGCGATGCTCGTCGGCGCCGGTGCGCTTGGCGCCACCGACGAGGTGATCGCCGTGGCAGATCGGCTGTCGGCCGGCTGCGCCAAGGCGCTGCTCGGCAAGGCCGCGCTGCCCGACGACCTGCCGTGGGTCACCGGCTCGATCGGCCTGCTCGGCACCGAGCCCAGCTACAACATGATGATGGAATGCGACACGCTGCTGATGGTCGGCTCCGCCTTCCCCTATGCCGAATTCCTTCCCAAGGAAGGCAACGCGCGCGGGGTGCAGATCGACATCGATGCCAGCATGATGTCGATCCGCTTTCCCATGGAGGTCGGCCTCGTGGGCGATGCCGCCGAGACCTTGCGCGCATTGCTGCCGCGACTGAAACGCAAAAGCGATGGCGCCTGGCGCCAGAGCATCGAAGAGGACGTTGCGGCATGGTGGAAGACGCTGGATGACCGCGCGCACCAGCCAGCGGCGCCGGTCAATCCGCAGCTCGTCGCCTGGGAACTGTCCCCGCGGCTGCCCGATCGCGCCATCATCACCAGTGATTCCGGCTCATGTGCCAACTGGTTCGCACGCGACCTGAAGATGCGGCGCGGCATGATCGCCTCGCTCTCCGGCGGCCTCGCCTCGATGGGCGCAGCGGTGCCTTATGCCCTCGCCGCGAAGTACGCCCATCCGGATCGGCCGGTGATCGCCCTCGTCGGCGACGGCGCGATGCAGATGAACAACATGGCCGAGCTGGTCACGGCCGCAAAGTACTGGCGCTCCTGGCGCGACCCGCGCTTCATCGTCTGCGTCTTCAACAACGAGGATCTCAACCAGGTGACCTGGGAGCAGCGCATCATCAACGGCGATCCCAAATTCGAGGCCTCGCAGCGTATTCCCGACGTCTCCTATTCCCGCTTCGCCGAGCTCATCGGCCTGCGCGGCATCTTCGTCGACAGTCCACAGCGGCTCGGTTCGGCCTGGGAGCAGGCGCTGGCGAGCGAGATGCCCGTCGTGCTGGAAGTGAAAACGGATCCCGAAGTGCCGCCGCTGCCGCCGCATATCACGCTTCAACAGGCCAAGAACTTCTCGCTCGCCCTGATGAAGGGCGATCCGAACCAAAGCCGGATGATCAAGGGAGCGGCGCGGCAGGTGCTCGAAACGATCCTGCCCGGAAAGGAACGAGGTGAACCATGAGCGACTTCCGCGATATCCAGCATGGCGTCAACGATCCCGTCGATGGCGTCGACGTGAAATACCACTTCAACGACAACAGGACGCCGCACGAGCGCGCACAACGCCACGCCGATGTGCGTGCCGATGCCACGGCCGTCCCCACTGAACCGTTTCTGCCCGAGCGGCTTCGACGCAAGCCGACCGATCCCATCAATCCGCGCACCGGACGCAATCCAGCGGATTAGTCCTTAGGAACCACGGCTCCCGCGGCCGGTTGGTCGGCGCAACATCGCGCGGCACAAGGCTGCGCGCACAACCGAAGGGACTAGACATGAAACGGACCGTCATCGCCCTTGCCTGCGTGCTTCTCGCAGGCCCCGCCCTCGCCCAGTCGCTGGGCGAGAAGACCGGCATCAATTCGGCACTCGGCGTCGCACCTGCTACTGCGGATTTCGTCAAGGAGGTCGCGATCAGCGACATGTTCGAGATCGAGTCGAGCAAGCTCGCCCAGCAGAAGGGCAACGCTCAGGAGAAGAGCTTCGCACAGCAGATGGTGTCGGACCACACCAAGACCAGCACCGAACTGAAGAGTCTCGTCAGTGACGGCAAGGTGCAGGCGACCCTGCCGACGGCACTCGACAGCTCGCACCAGAGCAAGCTCGACAAGCTCAAGAACGCCACCGGCAAGGATTTCAGCTCGGACTACAACTCCTACCAGGTCAGCGCCCATGAAGATGCGGTGTCGCTGTTCGAACGCTACGCCAAGGGCGGTGACAATTCCGCGCTGAAGGACTGGGCCGGCAAGACGCTGCCGGCGCTCAAGCATCATCTTGTCATGGCCAAGGAGCTCGGCAAGGCGCCGAGTGTCGGCCAGACAAAGTAACGCGTCGGACGAGGAGGCCGCCCCTCGGCGTCCTCCTCGTCCCCGGCAACGATGTCTTCTCTCCGTATGCCCGCAAGCTCACGATGATTCCGCTCGTCCATCCGGAGCAGCCTGCCGCACTCGTTTCGATCGATCCGCAGAGGCCACGAGCGCCGCAGAACGTTCATTGTCATACAGAATTTACAGAACGGTCATCATGGATAACTCGCCAGACCGATGGCACTCGTAAAAGTAAAACCGACCCGGATCGACCAGGCGCTCGCCAACGAAATAGCGCAGGACACAAATTCAGACATCGAGCAAGTCGCCCAGATTTTGACCTGGGCTGCGGACGAGCACGTGCTGCTCGTGCTCGCTGCGGCTGGTTGGCTTTACGCCCGGCTTCGGCAACCCGGCGCGCGTCCTGTCGCAAATCACATGTTGGCGGTCTCCTTGGCGACCGCGGTGCTGCCGCACCTGCTGAAGTCCCTGTTCGACCAGACGAGGCCCGACCGGCTGACAGTGCGCGGTCATGCGAACGGTATTCCCATATCGGGACGATCCCGCGACGCGTTTCCTTCCGGCCATGCTCTGCACATGGGCGCGCTGGCCTCGGCGGCAGGGCTGCTGAAGCCCGTCCCACGCCGGCTGGTGCGCTCGCTTGCCGTGGCTCTGTCGTTGACGCGCGTTGTCGTGCTTGCACACTGGGTCAGCGACGTCGTGGCAGGCTTCATCCTCGGCGTCGGCGTCGAACGACTGTTCAGGCCGCTCACGCTCGGAAAGCCAAGACAGCGGCCCCCTGCCTCGCGGGTGCGGTCATGACGGAATATCTGCTGCGCTTCATCGCCGGCGGGGTCATCGTCTCCGCCTTCGCGATCCTGGGAGACATGCTCAAGCCGAAGAGTTTTGCCGGGCTGCTCGGCGCGGCTCCGTCGGTCGCGCTGGCCACACTCAGCATCGCCGTCGTCCAGCACGGCCCGCAATATGTCGCCGCCGAAAGCTGGACGATGATCTATGGTGCCGTCGCACTTGCCTTCTACAGCCTGGTCGTCTGCCATCTCTTGATGAGGTTTCGTCTCGGCGCATTGCCAGCCACCGTCGCCGCTTTTGCCGTATGGCTCGTCGTCGCCTTCGGTCTGCTCGCGGCCTTCGGAGGTGCTGCCTGATGCTGGTCAAGCTGTCTCCATCGGCGCTGAAGCAGACCCGGTGGTACGAGTACGGTGTTCGCTTCCTCCTTGGCGGACTGGCAACGGCGATCGCGGGAATCGTCGGTGCGCGTTTCGGCGTCTCCGTCGGCGGGCTCTTCCTCGCACTTCCCGCCATCTTCTGCGCCAGCGCAACACTGATCGAAAGTCATGAGCGCCGCGCCAAGGAAAAAGCCGGTCTCAGCGGGCGAAGGCGCGGGCAGCAGGCAGCGGCGCTCGATGCTGCGGGTGCGGGCCTGGGAAGCATCGGTCTTGCGGCGTTCGCCATGATTTTTTACGTCGTGGTTTCGACGACCGTGATCGGCGCATTCGTCACCGCCATTCTGGGATGGGCGGCCGTGTCGGTATCGGCGTGGTGGCTGAGGCGAAAGCTTCGCATCACCTCCCGCGCCGTGCAGACCGAGCGCATCGGGCCATCAGCGAGGCGCCGCGGCCTCTTCCCGTAGCATCAGAAAGCCATACATCTCGGCAGCGGTCTGAAGCTGATCGATGCGCGCGACAACGACGTCGCGCTCGCGTCCATTCGGCAGGCTCGATAGCTCACGCTCGAGCCGCAGCTTCTGCGCCTCGAGGCGTTGCTCAAACGTATGGGGCTCAGATGGTTTTCGCATCTTCCGTCCTCGGTGGCTGCAACGCCGGGCTGTTGGCCCAGCGTTCGACTTGCTCGATGACCCTCTGGTGGCTTGGGCGCACCGGTTTGGGGGCTTCCGGCTCTTCGGAAAGCTTACGGGGCAACCTGACTTCGTCCGTCATGGTCTCTCTCCCTTCCAGGAGGAAATGCGCGACCGCGAAAGTCGTTCAATTATAACTTATTGATTTCGCTATAGTTTTTTACTAACCTTGAGACTTTCCCGTCTCTTGTGGAACTCCAACCAAGTTGGTTCGTTGAGTAATCTACTCAACCTACTCAATTTGTGTGATTGACCATGCAAGACCTTCGTGCCGAGCGGCTTCAGGTCATGCTCTCGCCGGAAGAGTTGGCCGCCGTTGACGATTTCCGGTTCAAGCATCGCATGCCGACGCGGGCGGCGGCAGTCCGCGAGCTCCTCAAGTTCGGACTGGCCGCCGCAGACGTCGATGCAGCCGCCGGCGTGAAGTCGAGCAGCTTCGGCGTGTTCGGCCGCGGAGCCGACGGACACACGCAGAGAGATCCCGAAAGCGGTGCCGAGGACTGAGCAATAGAGGCTTCCACAGGCGAACGGCCCCGGCAGGATGAGTGCCGAGGCCGTCCTTGGAGATTGCTTCCGGCTCACCGGGGGCATGACGACCGGAAGCAACCTGTCGACTCCGCGCACGAGGATTCGTTCCTCGTGCGGGATCACCGCTTCGTCTAGCTGCTCGGCGCGTCGCCGGAATCATCCGGCGTCATGCCGGAGCCCGGCGTCTTGCTCTTGTCATTTAGTCTGGGATCGCGCGTCGCCTCGCGTGACGGCGAGCCGTTCTGAGTTCTCTGTGGATCCGTCTTGTGCGCAGACTGCGCGCGCTGCTTGTCACGGGGCTGCTCCTCTCCCCGCTTATCCCTGACGATGCCGTGGTCGGAATGGGCCATGGTGTGCCTTCGCCTCTTCTGATGTCTCGAAGCGCTTACGCACTGCGGCGCCGAATGTTCCGGCGCCGCTCTAGCTGTGCGTTGCGTGGACGGCGGCCGATGCGTTCTCCAGCTGCACCTGACGAACCGTCGTCACCGTCGCAAACGCGACCGAGACGCCGAAGGCAAAAATGAGTGAAAGAAGGGCCAGACGTGGAGCCATCGCAAACCTCCTTCTGGAATCGTGATTGATTGTTCCCTGATCATCCTTGATTGACCGCTTGCATTCCGTGAGCGGTCTCACACGCGGATTCACGAAAGGCGAGCGCTCAGGCGTCCTGCTTCTGCGCAAAACGGACCGGAACGGGCGCGATCTCGCCGTCGAGCCAATCCTGCTCGTGAGCGAGCGCCGTCCAGGCGTCCGCCATGCGCGAATAGCGCTTGTGGGCGGGTTTTCCCTCGGCGCGCTCGGCGAGCTGGAGACAATTGTCGGCGTTATCTCTGAAGATGTCGGACTGTTTCATGAAGTAAGACGTGGGGATGGAACTCTACAGTCGCAACCCGCTTTCCCGATCGTAATGTTGAGGGAACTTTGCCCCCGATCCGCAATTGATCTCAATGCGAGTTCTCGTCGCGATCATCCTGGCATTCATCAGCACCGCGGCGCTCGCCGACAGCAGCGGCGAACGCAAGCCCGGCGAACGTCCGCCGAGCGCGATCGACGTCATCAGCGGTCTCTACAATTTCAGCCGCTTCCAGCAGGGCCTCCTGGAGAACACGGATTTGAAGGGCAACGCCGAGGTCAAGAACCTCGCAGCCTTGCGCGCAGAAGAGGCCACCAAGCGCGACAAGGCGCTCAAGCAGATACAACAGGCGATCGGCGCGGAGCCACGCGTCGACAAGGCGTCGTCCCTCAGCGCGAGCCTGGTCGAGCCCGAAACTTCGGACGGACCGACTTACGTCCGAAGCTTCTACGCCTCACAGATCCCGGAGTATGAATCCGCCATCAATCTGCTCGAACGCTATCTGAAGGCGCCCGACAACACCGCGCTCGCAGCGTTCGCGCGCGAGCAGCTCCCGATGCTGCGCGCGCAGGTCAGGGACGCCGAGCGCACCATGGCGGACAAGTAGCAGCCTCTATTTGTCGTTCGAATGACGTTGCTGGCTCTGCGGGCGCACGGTGCGGTCGCTCTCCGGCATCTTGTCCCGGCCGGCGTCGCCATTGTCATCCTTGCCGCCCGAAGATGAGGTGCTACTGCCGCTCGGGTTCGAGCGGGTCGCCGCCCCCGTGGTCGGGGTATCCGCCCGCGGGCTGGCGGAGCTCGCGGCGGGATCGCCGGTCACCGCCCCGCGACCGCTGGGCGCACCGTTCTGCGCCAAGGCCGGCCCGGCAAACAGCATGGCGACGATCGCGAGTCCTCCTTTAGCAAGTCCTGCCCTCATGTCCGTTCTCCCTTTGCGGGCTAACCACGAGGCCTGGCGCCCGTTCCGGGACGCTGCCGGAGACGACCGAACGAGGCGTGGGGGCCGCCCACGCCATTTCCGTCCGAATTGACATGGAACCAAATCGCTCCATCGCCGTTATTTGCATCGGGCTGAGCAAGGCAGGTTCCATTCTCGCGCCGCACCTTGGCGCTTGATTTCGAATTGGGCTGACGCTCTATTTCGACGAGATGCGTCACGCCTTGGATTCGGCCGGCGCCTGCGGGGGAATCAGTATGAGCGACCTCGATCCCGGAACTGCATCACGCTCCGGTCGTCGCATCCCAAAACCAAAAGCCAACGGTATGTCGGATCCGGATTCCCGGGCGGAATTGCTGCTCGCCTTGCAGGCGATGCGGAGCGGCGACTTTTCCGTGCGGATGAGTGGCGATTATCTCGGCATCGACGGCAAGATTGCCGACACTTTTAATGAAATCATCGCCGCCAACCAGCGCATGGCGCAGCAGCTCGAACTGGTCGGCGAGGTGGTGGGCCGCGAAGGCAAGACCCGCCAGCGCGTGAAATTCGGCCTCGCCTCCGGCTCCTGGGCCGACATGGAAGGTTCCGTCAACACGCTGATCGACGATTTGTTGTGGCCGACGCGCGAGGTGACGCGCGCCGTCGCGGCGGTCGCACAGGGCGACCTGCTCGAGACCGTCAAGCTCGACGTCGACGGCCGGCCGCTGCGGGGCGAATTCCTGCAATCGGCCAATATCGTCAACACCATGATCAAGCAGCTCGGCGTCTTCACCTCAGAGGTGACGCGCGTGGCGCGCGAGGTCGGCACCGAAGGCAAGCTCGGCGGCCAGGCCCAGGTGCCGGAAGTGACCGGCGTCTGGAAGGACCTCACCGAGAGCGTCAACTCGATGGCGAACAACCTGACCAACCAGGTTCGCAACATCGCCGAGGTGACGATCGCGGTCGCGAACGGCGACCTCTCCAAGAAGATCACCGTCGACGTCCGCGGCGAGATCCTACAGCTCAAGGAAGCCATCAACACGATGGTGGACCAGCTCCGCTCCTTCGCGTCTGAAGTGACGCGCGTGGCGCGCGAGGTCGGCACCGACGGCAAGCTCGGCGGCCAGGCCATCGTCCCCGGCGTCGCCGGCACCTGGAAGGACCTCACCGATTCCGTCAACGCGATGTGCGGCAACCTGACCGCGCAGGTGCGCAACATCGCCAACGTCACCACCGCCGTGGCGCGCGGCGACCTGTCGCGCAAGATCACGGTGGACGTGCGCGGCGAGATTCTGGAGCTGAAGGACACCATCAACACCATGGTGGACCAGCTCAACTCCTTCGCCTCGGAGGTGACGCGCGTCGCGCGTGAGGTCGGCACCGAAGGCAAGCTCGGCGGCCAGGCCCAGGTGCCCGGTGTGGCCGGCACCTGGAAGGACCTCACCGACAACGTCAACTTCATGGCCTCGAACTTGACCGCGCAGGTCCGCAACATCGCCGACGTCGCCACGGCCATCGCGAGCGGCGACCTTTCGAAGAAGATCACGGTGAACGTGTCGGGCGAAATCCTTCAGCTGAAGGAGACGCTCAACACCATGGTGGACCAGCTCAACGCCTTCGCCGGCGAAGTGACGCGCGTGGCGCGCGAGGTCGGCACCGAGGGCCGCCTGGGCGGCCAGGCCAACGTGCTCGGCGTGGCCGGCACCTGGAAGGACCTCACCGAGAGCGTCAACTCGATGGCCTCGAACCTCACCGCACAGGTCCGCAACATCGCGGAGGTGACGACGGCGGTCGCCGGCGGCGACCTGTCGAAGAAGATCACCGTGGACGTGCGCGGCGAGATCTTGGAGCTGAAGGACACCATCAACACCATGGTGGACCAGCTCAACGCCTTCGCCGGCGAAGTGACGCGCGTCGCCCGAGAGGTCGGCACCGAAGGCAAGCTCGGCGGCCAGGCGGTCGTGCGCGGCGTCGGCGGCACCTGGAAGGATCTCACCGACAGCGTCAATTCGATGGCCTCGAACCTGACCGGCCAGGTCCGCAACATCGCCGAGGTCGCGACCGCGGTGGCGAAGGGCGATCTCTCCAAGAAGATCACGGTGAACGTGTCCGGCGAAATCCTTCAGCTGAAGGAAACGCTGAACACCATGGTGGACCAGCTCAACGCCTTCGCCGGCGAAGTCACGCGCGTCGCCCGAGAGGTCGGCACCGACGGCAAGCTCGGCGGCCAGGCCGGCGTGCCCGGCGTTGCCGGCACCTGGAAGGACTTGACCGACAGCGTGAACTCGATGGCGGGCAACCTCACCGCCCAGGTCCGCAACATCGCGGAAGTCGCGACCGCGATCGCGGGCGGCGACCTGTCGCGCAAGATCACCGTGGACGTGCGCGGCGAGATCCTTCAGCTCAAGGACACGCTGAACACGATGGTCGACCAGCTCAACCGCTTCGCGGGCGAGGTGACGCGCGTGGCGCGCGAGGTCGGTACCGAAGGCCGCCTCGGCGGTCAGGCCAACGTGCCCGGTGTCGCCGGCACCTGGAAGGACCTCACCGACAGCGTGAACTCGATGGCGGGCAACCTCACCGCCCAGGTCCGCAACATCGCCGAAGTGACCACCGCCGTGGCGCGCGGCGACTTGTCGCGCAAGATCACCGTCGACGTGAAGGGCGAAATCCTCGAGCTCAAGAACACCATCAATACGATGGTCGATCAGCTCAACGGCTTTGCCGGCGAGGTGACGCGTGTGGCGCGCGAGGTCGGCACCGAGGGCAAGCTCGGCGGCCAGGCCGAAGTGCCCGGCGTCGCCGGCACGTGGAAGGATCTCACCGACAACGTCAACTTCATGGCCTCCAACCTGACCGCGCAGGTCCGCAACATCGCCGAGGTCGCGACCGCGATCGCCGGCGGCGACCTGTCGAAGAAGATCACGGTGGACGTGCGCGGCGAGATCCTGCTGCTCAAGGACACCCTGAACACCATGGTGGAGCAGCTCCGCTCCTTCGCCGCCGAAGTGACGCGCGTCGCGCGCGAAGTCGGCACCGAAGGCCGCCTCGGCGGTCAGGCCGTCGTGCCCGGCGTCGGCGGCACCTGGAAGGACTTGACCGACAACGTCAACCTGCTGGCGGCGAACCTCACCACCCAGGTCCGCAACATCGCCGAAGTGACCACGGCCGTGGCACGCGGCGACCTCTCTCGCAAGATCACCGTCGACGTGAAGGGCGAAATCCTCGAGCTCAAGAACACCATCAACACCATGGTGGACCAGCTCAACGCCTTCGCCGGCGAAGTGACGCGCGTGGCGCGCGAGGTCGGCACCGAGGGCAAGCTCGGCGGCCAGGCCCAGGTGCCCGGCGTCGCCGGCACCTGGAAGGACCTCACCGACACCGTGAACCTGATGGCGGCGAACCTGACCGAGCAGGTGCGCGGCATCGTCAAGGTGGTGACCGCGGTCGCCAACGGCGATCTCAAGCAGAACCTGACGATGAAATCACGCGGCGAGGTCGCCGCTCTCGCCGACACCATCAACAACATGACCGAGACGCTCGCGACCTTCGCCGACCAGGTGACGTCGGTGGCGCGCGAGGTCGGCGTCGAGGGCCGCCTCGGCGGTCAGGCCAACGTGCCCGGCGCCGCCGGCACCTGGAAGGACCTCACGGGCAACGTCAACCTGCTCGCGGCCAACCTCACCTCGCAGGTCCGCGCGATCGCCGAGGTCGCGACTGCCGTGACCAAGGGCGACCTGACGCGATCGATCCAGGTCGACGCCCGTGGCGAGGTCGCCGAGCTGAAAGACAACATCAACACGATGATCACGAATCTCCGTCTCACGACGGACGTGAACACCGAACAGGACTGGCTGAAGACCAACCTCGCCAAATTCACCAACATGCTGCAGGGCCAGCGGGACCTCACCACCGTCGGCCGGCTGCTGCTCACCGAGCTGTCGCCACTGGTGAACGCGCATACCGGCGTGATCTACCAGGTCGAGAGCGAGGACAATCCGCAGCTCCTGCTGCTGGCCTCCTACGCCAGCGACGGCATCTATCCGTATCAGCGCGTATTGCAGTTCGGCGACGGACTGATCGGCCAGTGCGCCCTCGACAGGCGGCCGCGCGTGGTCGCCGACATTCCATCCGACGTGGTGCCGATCAACTCGGCGCTGTTCCGCGTCGCGCCGAAGAACCTCGTCGTGCTGCCGGTGCTGTTCGAGGGCCAGGTCAAGGCCGTGATCGAGCTCGCCTCGCTCGTTTCCTTCACGACCTCGCAGATGACGTTCCTGGAGCAGCTCACGGACTCCATCGGCATCGTGCTCAATTCCATCGAAGCGACGATGCAGACCGAAGGCCTGCTCAAGCAGTCGCAGCAGCTCGCCGGCGAGCTTCAGACCCAGCAACGCGAGTTGCAGCAGACCAACGACCAGCTCGAGCAGAAGGCGCAGCAGCTCGCCGAGCGCAACGTCGAGGTCGAACGCAAGAACCAGGAGATCGAGCAGGCCCGCCGCGCTTTGGAGGAAAAGGCCACCGAGCTCGCCCTGACCTCGAAGTACAAGTCCGAATTCCTCGCCAATATGAGCCACGAGCTGCGCACGCCGCTGAACTCGATCCTGATCCTGGGACAGCAGCTCACCGACAATCCGGACGGCAACCTTTCGGCCAAGCAGGTCGAGTTCGCCCGCACCATCCACGGCGCCGGCACCGACCTGCTCAATCTGATCAGCGACATTCTGGACCTGTCCAAGATCGAATCCGGCACGGTGACGGTCGACGCCGAGGAAATCCTGACCGCGAATCTGCTCGAGACCGTCGGGCGGCCGTTCCGGCACGAGGCAGACAACCGCAATCTGTCGTTCAAGATCGACATCGATCCGAGCCTTCCGCGCAGCCTCGTCACCGACTCCAAGCGCCTGCAGCAGGTTCTGAAAAACCTGCTCTCCAACGCCTTCAAGTTCACCGCCGAGGGCGAGGTCCGCCTGAGGGTCGCCGGCGCGGTCGGCGGTTGGGGGAGCGATCATCCGGTGCTGAATTCGGCCCCGGCCGTGATCGCGTTCGAAGTGTCCGATACCGGCATCGGCATTCCCGTGGAAAAGCAGAAGCTGATCTTCGAGGCGTTCCAGCAGGCGGATGCCGGCACCAGCCGGAAATACGGTGGCACCGGCCTTGGGCTCGCGATCAGCCGCGAGCTGGCAAGCCTGCTCGGCGGCGAGATCCATCTGCGCAGCGCGACGGGCAAGGGCTCGTCTTTCACGCTTTATCTGCCGCTGAAGTACTCCGGCCCAACGCTCGCGCCCCGCGCGGCGCCTGCGCCACAGCAACACAATCAGCCTCCGGCACTGCAACCGGCCGTGCCGGAGCAGCAGCGGGCCATCGAGCAACTTCCCGACGACCGGCTCAACCTCGAGCCCGGCGACAGCATCCTCCTGATCGTCGAGGACGACCCGCATTATGCGCGCGTGCTGGTCGATCTCGCGCGCGACAAGGGATTCAAGGTGCTGGTCGCCGCCCGCGGCGCGGAGGCGCTGGAGCTCGCCAAGCAATACCAGCCGCGAGCAGTCTCGCTCGATGTGTTCCTGCCGGACATGCTCGGCTGGACCGTGCTGAGCCAGCTCAAGCACAATCCGCTGACCCGCCACATCCCCGTGCAGATCATCACGCTCGACGAGGACCGCCAGCACGCACTGGCGCGTGGCGCATTCTCCTTCGTCAACAAGCCGACGACGACCGAAGGCGTCTCGGCCGCGCTGACCCAGATCAAGGAATATGCGCGGCCACGGCGCAAGCGGCTCCTGATCGTCGAGGACAACGAGGCCGAGCAGCTCTCGATCCGCGAGCTGCTGCACCATGACGACATCGAGATCGTAACGACCGACACCGGCGCAGGCGCGCTCTCGACGCTGCGCGATGTGCCCTGCGACTGCGTGGTGCTCGACCTCAGGCTGCCCGACATGAGCGGCTTCGAGGTACTGGACCAGATCCGCAACGACGAGGCGCTGTCGAACATTCCCGTCGTGGTGTTCACCGGCCGCGAGCTGTCGGCGGAAGAGGATGCGGAACTCCACACCATGGCGCGCAGCATCGTGGTCAAGGGCGTGGAATCGCCCGAACGTCTGCTCGACGAAACCGCGCTGTTCCTGCACCGTGTCATCACGGAACTTCCGGTCGAGAAGCAGCGCATGCTGGAGAAGCTGAACAGTTCCGACGAGGATTTGATCGGCAAGACCGCACTGCTCGTCGACGACGACGCCCGCAACATCTTCGCGCTGTCGAGCGTGCTGGAACGGCGCGGCATGAAAGTGCTGACGGCGACGACCGGCAACGAAGCGGTGACCCTGGTCCAATCCAACCCGGAGATCGCCATCGTGCTGATGGACATCATGATGCCGCAGATGGATGGCTATCAGACCATCGGCGTCATTCGCGAAAATCCGGCCTTCGCCCGCCTTCCGATCATCGCGCTGACCGCCAAGGCGATGAAGGGCGACCGGGAGAAATGCCTCGAAGCCGGCGCGTCCGACTACCTCGCCAAACCCGTCAACACCGATCAATTGCTGCTTGCGATCCGCATGTGGCTGCACCGCTGAGTTGGATCCGAGAATGGACCACGAAAAGGTCAACATCCTCCTCGTCGACGACCAGCCGGCAAAGCTGCTCGCCTATGAGGTGATCCTGAAGGATCTCGGCGAGAACCTCGTGATCGCCTCGTCCGGACGCGAGGCGCTGGAGCTGCTGCTCAAGACCGAGATCGCGGTGATCCTGGTCGATGTCTGCATGCCCGAGCTGGACGGCTTCGAGCTTGCCGCAATGATCCGCGAGCATCCGCGCTTCCAGAAGACCGCGATGATCTTCATCTCCGCCATCCAGGTCAGCGACATCGACCGGTTGCGCGGCTACGAGATGGGCGCGGTCGACTACGTGCCGGTACCGGTCGTGCCGGAGGTGCTGCGTGCCAAGATCAAGGTGTTTGCCGAACTCTACCGCAAGACCCGCGAGCTCGAACGGCTGAACCAGGAGCTCGAGGATCGCGTCCGCGCACGCACGGCGGAGCTGGAAAACTCCACCGCGAAGCTGCGCGAGAGCGAGCAGCGGCGCAGCATGGCTATCGCCGCCGGCAAGATGGGCTCCTGGGATTGGGACTGGATCAGCGGCGACTGGATGTGGGACGAGGGGCAGTATCGCATCTTCGGCGTCAGCCCCGAGAGCTTCGAGGTCAACCCGGCCAACGTCCAGGCGCTGTTGCATCCCGATGACGTCGATCAGTTGCGCAAGGCGATTGCCGAGTTCAACAAGGGCGCGCGGGCCTACGAGACCGAGTTCCGCATCATGCGGCCCGACGGAGAGGTGCGGTGGTGCGTTGGCACGGCGGCAGCAACGGTGGACGATAGCAGTCGCGTCGTGCGCGTGAGCGGCGTCACCGTGGACATCACCGAACGCAAGCGCGCCGAGGAGCGTCAGAATCTCTTGGCGCGGGAAGTCGATCATCGCGCCAAGAATGCGCTGGCTCTGGCGCAGTCGATCGTTCGCCTCACCCGTGCCGACGAGGTCAAGGCCTATGTCAGCGCCGTCGAGGGACGCATCAACGCGCTGGCGCGCGTGCACACCATCCTGTCGCTGTCGAGCTGGCAGGGTGCCGAGCTCTCCAGGCTGATCGACGAGGAGCTTGCGCCCTATTCGCTTGGCGGCCAGATCATGTTGGCGGGTCCGGAAGTCCAGTTGCTGCCGGCGACGGCCCAGACGCTGGCGCTCGCATTGCACGAGCTCTTCACCAACTCAGCCAAGTACGGCGCCCTCTCGACGAGGTCGGGACGGCTCACGATCGGCTGGCAGGTCGAAGATCAAGTGCTCACGCTGAACTGGGAGGAATCCGGCGGTCCGCTGGTCATGACTCCGAAATCTCGCGGCTTCGGCACCCGGAGCCTGCTCGCGAGCGTCGAGTCCCAGCTCGGCGGACAGGCGCGGTTCGATTGGCGAGCCGAGGGCCTGTTGTGCCGTCTGGAGGTGCCGCTGACACGCAAGACGGCGGCGACGGCTGTATCGGGTAAATTCGAGGAAGCCGGCTCTGCCGAATTGCAGCGCGCGTCCGGTTAGAGAGCATTTGCAGCGAAGTGGAGATCGTTTCGCGTTGAGAAGCGCGTCAAGACGAGAATCGAGAGCTTCCGTTTCGATTCAGCCGGAATGGGAGAAGCTCCGGCCGGACGCCGCGCTCGTCATACGTTGCACCATCTGCGGTTCGCGCGCGACCCGGCCTTCGAGCCAGGCTTCCGTTCGGGCGAGATCGCGGAGCGCCTTGGCATAGCGGCGGGCCGCGCTTCGCTCCGCGCCTCGCGGCAGCTTGCGCGCCTTGCGCAACATGTCCGCGGCGGCGTTGCGATAGGCCAGTGAGCGGTAAAGAAAGACTACCTTGCCCATATCGAATGTCCCGTTTTGATAGCGCCCATCCTCGCAAGGCCGGCATGAACGTCGGATGAAGCCGGTGATGACAATTCCTTCATTTATTTGGAACCAGCAACTATTGCCCGCGTTTGCATGCCAGATCGGGATGCTGTTCCCATGCGCGCAAAAAAGTCGTCGGACCTGATCTCCGCTGCCGGCCTCATCAAGCTGATGACGCATACGATGATGGGCGCGGCCCTCGGCCTCGCCTTCAGTCTCGCGCTGATCCTGTGCAATCCCGCCGTCGCCCGCCTGCTCGATCACGGTGGAAGCCAGGCCGCGATCGTTTTTGCCCTCACATTGGTGACGACGTTCGCGATCGGCGCGACCCTCACCGGCGTGGTGTTCATCATCACAGAGGACAAGCAATCTTGAAGCGAGGTGAAGCCGGGCAGATGCTTCGTCGGGAACTCCTGTAGCAAAGGCGATTGACTGCCTGCGTCAATTTAACTCAGGGAATTTCCGCATGCAGGCTCAGGCGCCCTCTCAAAAACCCGCGCCGGCGCGGGCTTTTTCGTCTCGATGATCGATCGGGAATCGCGGGTATCGGCGAGCGCCCGCATCAGCTCATTGCAGCCGGCGCTTGGAGCCGAGGCTCACGGAATTCATCTTCACGAGATGCTCGAGCTGCGCCCGCTTGCGTCCGATCAGAAGTTGGGCCGCTGCATCATCGAGACCCGCGCGCTGCAATTGCCGGATGGCAGAGCCCAGTTCGAGAATCTCGGCGCGCAACCTCAAGATCCGGTAAGTGTCCGGCTCTTCCTCCATGGCGCCCCCAAGCTTTCAGCGCCGTGTGCTCGCGCGCTTGGGATCGCCGACCGACTTCACGGAACGAAGCCGCATCCGGCCGCGGACGTCAGGCAGGACATCGCCGCCGCCGGCAGCCTTCCATTCGCCGACCAACAGATTGATCTTCAGCCGCAAATCCATCTGCGCCAAGGCTTGCTCGGTGCAATCGCGATCGCCGTTGATGCGATCGCGCACGGCGGCCTCGACGTCGGCCATTTCTAGCCTCAAGGCGCTGATTTTACGTCGAATTTCATTAATTCTATTGTCCATGACTTGTTAGAACAAAATAAGAACATATAGTCAAGTCACGATTTCAGGACGGAGAAGCCAGATGCAGGTTCAAGGCAAATACGACGCCAGGGTCTTCCTCACCGAGCAGATGACCCGGGCGCAGTCACTGAGGCTGAAACGGCTGAGCGAAGAGGCGTATCAGCCCGCACAATATGCGCGCGATCTGTCCTTCACCGAGGCGGCACGGCGTATCCAGGTACTGGATCGAGCTGGCAAATTCCTTCTAGGCTGCGGCCCGCGCCCGGAATGTCGCGCGCGCAGCTTTCGGAACCATGCCCCGGGTCGAACGGTTTTCTCGGCCAAGGGAGAACATGCATGGCACGCAAGGCAAAGAAACGTCGCTACTCGCGCAGCTCCGGCAGCGATGTCGAAAGCGAGATGCGCCGCTACAAGAAAGGCACGGCAAAAAGCGGTCGCAAAGGCCGTGGCGGACGCGTGAAGAGTCGCAAGCAGGCGATTGCGATCGGACTGTCGAAGGCGCGCAAGAAGGGCAAGAAGGTCCCGAAGAAGGCTACGAAGAAGAAAGCGTCCAAGAAGAGGACCACCAAGAAGACAACCAGGAAATCGTCGAAGCGCAAATCCAGCAAGCGTTGACGCTGACCTGGCTCAGATCATGCTGCCCGGCATGAAGCAGCGGATCGAGATCCCGAACGCGGTCTTCACCGGCCAAACCATGGTGCGGCCGGCGCGGTTCGGCTCGGTGATGACGGCTTCGTCCGGCACATCGATCCACTCCCCGTCGAGACGAACACGATAATGCCCGTCCCGCGACTCCCAGTCGGGATCGGCGACGGCAAAACCATCGGCGTCAGAGCAGCACGGACCGAGATGGCTGCGCAGGTTGTCGAACCACGGTTTGAGGGGTGAGTCCGCGTAGCGGCCGTCGTCACGACCGAGCGCGCTTCCAGCCCAGAGCACGAACGGCGCCGCGAGCAGCGCCCCCCTCAGCGAGAGCTTCAATCGATCCATGTCGGCACCGATCAAATGTGAACCACCGGCCAGTTCCACAAAGTGGCCCCGCGGTTCGAAGTTCCACGCTTGCAACCTCTCGCCAGCACCGTTGCTGACGAGCATTGGAACTGTGACGGTCGAACACGGCTTTTTCATATGAACCGGGTCACCATCCCTGCCGTTGACGAGAATGTTATCGGCGCCCGCCGAAGCCTGAAGGCTGACGGAAAAAGGCGGCCCGAGGGCCGCCTTTCGTATTCGAGCGATCGGTATCGTCTCAGGCGAGCGGCACCGCTACGAACCTCGTCGCCTCCGCGCTTTTGACCTGCAACAGCACGCTGCGCTTGCCGGACGATTTGGCCTGCGCCAGCTCCGACCTGACGTCGCCGACATTGGCGACGGCCTTGCCGCCGACGTTGAGGATGACGTCGCCGGTCTGGATGCCGCGCTGTGCCGCCGGTCCTTGCGGATCGACTTCGGTGACGACAACGCCCTTCTGGCCAGCGCCCTGGACGTCGCCGGCCGGAGCCAGGCCGAGCCCGAGGCGCGGTGTGCCGGTGTTCGGCTGCCCCTTGCCCTCGTCAGCGCCGCCGTTTCCTTTGGCCTGCCGCTCGTTCGGCAGCTCGCCGAGCGCGAGTGTCAGCGTCTTGGTCGCGCCCTTGTGGAAGACGTCGAGCTTCACCGAGCTGCCCGGGGCCAGGGTGGCGATGGTGCGGGCAAGGTCGCGGGAGTCCTTGATCGCGGTGCCGTTGACGGCGGTGATGACGTCACCTGCCTCGATGCCGGCCTTGGCCGCCGGGCTGCCGTCCTGCGGATTGTCGACGATGGCGCCGCGCCCCTCCTTCAGGCCGAGGCTGTCGGCGATCTCGGCGGTGACCGGCTGCACCTGCACCCCGAGCCAGCCGCGGGTCACCGCGCCCTTGTCCTTCAGCTGCGCGACGACGAGTTTCGCGGTCGAGGCCGGAATGTCGAAGCCGATGCCGACCGAGCCGCCGGAGGGCGAGAAGATCGCCGTGTTCACGCCGATCACGTTGCCATTCATGTCGAAGGCCGGGCCGCCGGAATTGCCCTTGTTGATGGGCGCGTCGATCTGGATGAAGTCGTCATAGGGACCATTGCCGATGTCGCGGCCGCTGGCCGAGACGATGCCGGCGGTCACAGTGCCGCCGAGGCCGAACGGATTGCCGACCGCGACCACCCAGTCGCCGACGCGCGGCTTCTGGTCGGCGAATGTGACGAACGGAAAGTCCTTCTTGCCATCGACCTTGATCAGCGCGAGATCGGTCTTGGGATCGGTGCCGACGACCTTCGCGGTATAGCTCGTGCCGTCGTCCATCGTCACCTGGACCGAGGTGGCCTGGTCGACGACGTGGTTGTTGGTCACGGCATAGCCGTCGGCGGAGATGAAGAAGCCGGAGCCTTCGCCCGTGACCATCTGATGGCGCTGGCGCGGCATGCCGTTCATGCCGCCTGGGCCACGGAAGCCGAACTGCCGCGAGAACTGATCGAACGGAGAATCCTCGTCCTGGTCCATCCGGTTCTGCTGCAGCATGGCGCTCTTGTCGTTGTCGCGGTCGATCTTGACCCTGACCGAGATGACGGCAGGCTTGACCTTGCTGACGAGGTCGCCGAAGCCCGGCGGCGTCGTGGCGGTTTCCGCCGCCTGTGCCGGCGCAATGAATGAGTTCAGCGCGAACGGCGAAGAGCCGGGAGAAGCCGCCAGCACGGCCACGCCGAGCGCGGCCACGGTGCCGAGCAACGCGAGCCGGCGCGGCCTCAAGATCTTGCGGGACGTCGTGGTGTCGGAATTGACGCGGTCGTTCATGTCGAAATGTCCATGTTGGAAGCTGTCGCCTTGCAGCCAACATGGACATCGGCACCTTACGGCGTCCCGTCCGTCCGATTAAATCTTGGCAAAGAACGTGGGAGCGTGCCGCCGCGGCAAAGTCGTCTTGCGCATTTGATGCAGCTCAACGCATGTGCTTCCGGCCGTGAAAAACTGCAGCCACCGGATGAAGTTCATCGGAGGCGCCCCATGTACAAAGACATTCTCGTTCACATTCCCACCGAACGTCCCATGCGTCCCGCGATCGAGGGCTCGATTTCGCTCGCGGCACGGTTCAACGCTCATCTCGACGCGGTCGCGGTCGGCTATGTCGCAACAAGTGCGGCATACGTGATGGAGGGCGGTGCGGCGGTGGCGGCCGTGTTCGAACTGGAACGCGAGCGCGCCGTAGAGCGGGCCGAGGCCGCGCTCGCGGTGTTCGGAATCGAAGCCGCGAACGCCGGCATCTCCTATACCTGCCGCGCGCTCGGCGCGATTCCGGCGGATGCTGCCGGCGCGCTCGGCGAGATGGCGCGGCTGCACGACCTCAGCGTCGTGCTCCAGCCCGATCCAGTGCAAGGCTCGTTCGACAACGACGTGCCGCGCGAAATCCTGTTCCAGGCTGGCGGCCCGGTGCTGTTGCTGCCCTACACCTTCCATGGAGCTTTCGAGGCGAAGCGGATCGGCATCTGCTGGGACGGCAGCCGCCTCGCTGCCCGCGCCGTACACGATGCAGCACCGTTCCTGGCGCGCGCCGATGAGATCGTGATCATCACCATCAACGAGGCCAGCGCGGTTCCCGACGAAGCTTCAGCGAACAGTCTGGCCATACATCTCGGCCGGCGCGGACTGTCGACCCGCACCGTCGGCCTGTCGGCGACGCGCGCCGACATTCAGCCGACCATCCTGTCGCTGGCGGCCGACGAGAGCCTAGATCTCCTGGTGATGGGCGGCTACGGCCATTCGCGATTGCAGGAGCGCGTTCTCGGCGGCGTCACCCGCGCCATGCTGGAAGCCATGACGGTCCCAACGCTGATGTCGCATTGAGCGTGTCTGGCGCCGTCACGCCGCGACCGGCGTCTCCCATGCCGCGGGCGTTGCGGCGCCCTCGTCATGTTGCCCATTGCACGCGTCGTAATGCGCCTTGAGTTCGACCTCGGCTAGATACTCGAAATGTTCGGCCTGGCCGAGGAGTTCCCAGTTCTGAAGCGGCCGGTAGGCCGCCTGCTGACGACAGAGGGACGCCAGCGCCCGGTAGCGACGTACGTTCTCCACGAGACCCTCCCTCGCATTCACAAGGCTTATTGCCCCAATTTGCGTCAGGCCGATGGCGATTGTGCAAAGATTTTCCGCGCCCACAACGCGCCTGATCTCGGCTCCATCATTAGGAAATATATGTCCGAGCCAAGGTTCCAAACGGGTGTCGACCAAGGCTCGGAATCCCCGTCGTCGGGGTCCGGGAGCTAGGCGTAGGCCCGGCGCTCCACGGTCACGCCGACCAGGTCGAGATAGCGCTCGATCAGGTCGGGCCGGCCGACCAGATAACCCTGCATCTCCTCGCAGGCCTCGCGCGCCAGGAAGGCACGCTGGGCTTCCGTCTCCACCCCTTCGGCAATGACCGGGATATTCAGGGCGTGCGCGAGGCTCAGGACCGCGCGCACAATCTCGGCCGATTGCGGCGTCGCCTCGAGGTTGGAGATGAAACCCCGGTCGATCTTGATCTTGTCGAACGGAAACGACTGCAGATAGGACAGCGAGGAGTAACCGGTGCCGAAATCGTCCATCGCGATGCGGATACCGAGCGCCTTCAGCCGCCGCAGCAGATTGAGCGCGCGGGTGAAATCGCCGATCAGCACACCCTCGGTGATCTCGACCTCGAGCCGCGTCGGGCTGAGCCCCGTCTCCAGCAGAATTTGGTGGATCGAACGTTCGAGATCGCCGGCCTGGAACTGGACCGGCGACAGATTGACGGCGACCTGCAGCGGCCGTGGCCATGACGCCGCCTCGCGGCACGCTTCGCGCAACACCCATTCGCCGATCTGGACGATCAGCCCGTTCTCCTCGGCAAGCGGAATGAACTGGTCCGGCGGCACGAAACCCCGCGTCGGGTGGTTCCAGCGCAACAGCGCCTCGAAGCCGAAGACTTCGCCCTCCATCCGCGCCTGCGGCTGGAAGTAGACGAGGAACTCGTTCTGCTCCAGCGCCCGTCGCAGATCGTGCTGCAACAGCCTGCGGTCGCGCAGCTCCTGGTCCATCTCGGATTCGAAGATTCGGACCCTGCCCCTGCCCTCGCGCTTGGCGCGATAGAGCGCGGAATCGGCATTGGCGAGCAGCGTGACGGCGTTCACGCCGTCGTCAGGATAAAACGCAATGCCGATGCTGAGGCCGACATGGGGGAGATAGTCGTCGACCTCGAGCTCCTTGCCGATCGTCTCGACCAGGCGTTCGGCAAGCGCCAGAACGTCCTCACGCCTGATTTCGTCGGGCATCAGGATCATGAACTCGTCGCCGCCGATACGAGCGACGAAGGCGCCGTCGGCTTCCGCGGCAAGCCGGTCCGCCGCCGTCCGCATCAGCATGTCGCCGACGGGATGGCCGAACACGTCGTTGACCTCCTTGAAGCGGTCGAGATCGAGGCTGAGCACGGCAAAACTGGTCGCCGCCTCCTGCGCCCGCTCCAGCCGCTCGCCGAGCGCGGCGTTGAAGGCGCTGCGGTTCGGCAGGTCCGTCAACGCGTCATGATGCGCGAGATGGCTGATCCGCGCCTCGTTCCTGATCCTCTCGGTGACGTCCTCGATCACGCCAACCAGATATTGCGGCGCGCCAGCACCATCCCTGATCAGCAGCTTGCGTGAATTGACCAGCCGATCGCGGCCCTTGACGCCGACTTCGAGCGGATGCCCCTCCAGGAACATCGGGGTACCGCTGTCGACGACGCGGCGATCCTGCTCGTTGACGACGCGGGCGATATTGTCCGGAAAGATCTGCTCAGGAGTCTTGCCCAGCATCTCCTCGCGCGGCATTCCGTAATACTCTTCGCCGGCGCGGTTGAGCAGGACGTAGCGGGAGTCCTTCGCATCCTTGACGAACACTGCGATCGGGATGTTCTCGATGATGCTGTCGAGGAACTCGCGCGCCCGCAGCAAATCCCGTTCGGCGCGCTTGTGCGTCTGTTCGAGCTCCTCGATCATCAGCTTGATCGCACGATCGGTGCGGCGGCGATCCCGATCGCTCTCTTCATAGGCGGCACTGACGAGCTCGCCGAGCCTGGTCAGGTCGACCTGCCCGGCTTCGTCGGTCGCTTGGCGCAGCTGTCGTGCCAACAGGCGATGCATGGTCAATCAGCCGCCTCTGCGATCATGGTGACGGTCATGGTCTGGTTGTGCAGTTCGCAGCGGCCGGACGCGGCCGGCGGCGCGATCTCGCCATAAGAATAGAAGCCGATGCGCGCGACGTCGTCACCGAGCTCGGCAGCGACGGCATCCAGTTCATCCTGGATGCGCTGCCCCATGACCCGGCGCCGTCCGACGCAGCTCACCAGGATCGCGAGCTTGTCGCCGGCGAGACCGGTTGCGAGCGCATTGCGTGCGCGCCGGCCCGCCTCACCCGCGCCGGCGGCGAGACTGTCGAAATTGGCCCGCATCAGCTGCGCCGTGCATCCCTCGGGAATGTCCGCGGCGAATGTCAGTGTGCCGGCCTCGCGATCGACCGCGAAGACCGAGCGGACGATCTGCCGATCCGGCTCGGCCTCGTCGTGAATGCGCAACGGGAAGGCAAGGCCCGAGCCGGGCATGGCTGCAACCTCCTCCTCGCCGAGATATCGCGTGTAGAGATCCAGCGGCGGCTCCCCGTCGAGCTGCATCACCACGGGTCCCTGCGACTTCGTCACCTTGCGTTGCGGCCCGAACACGTCCCATCCACCGGCGCATCCATGGGCGATGCGGATGGACGGGCCGTAGAAACCAATCGCAGCGACGCGATGGGACGACGGTTCAGCGTCGGCCCCGACCAGCGTCTGCTCGAATCGCGTGTCGTCGCCGGCAAGACCGCCGGTGACCGGCACGTCCGGCCCCAGAACATCGGTGATGCCGGCCACGAGCTCGCTGCCGTTCACGATCAAGCCGTCGGACAGAATGAAGACGCCCGCGAGATCGGGTGCCGCGATCTCGCGCGCGAGATTCGCGCCGCAGCTCCGCGAGTCTTCGCGAGACGCAGCGATCTCGCTTGCCACCCGCACCGGCGTCCGATCGAAGCGCAACGCAACGGCAACGACCTCGTCATCGCTGATGTCGTCACCATGAATCTGTCCGCTGGTGCTACCGCCGACGATGTGACTCCCGGGATGAAGGCCGCGCAGCTCGCGATAACGCTCACCGCTTGCGATGCCCTCACGGCTGCCGAAATAGAGCACGAGCTGGGGAGGCTCGCGCAGAGCATCCGCTCCGCGCCAGCCATGGGCCTCATTCCAGTGAAGATATTGAATGTGCATCCCACGCTCTCTGCAGCTCTTGAACCACAGATTGTGAAGCGGCGCATTGCGTCGCCGTTAATCGCGTGCCTACTTCGACACCGTTGGTTACCCCGTCATGAAAGCGTCGCCGACTCGTGCCGGATTCTCCGTAAGACTCCGGAAAAAAAGTCGGCTCTTCCAAGCGAGCGATACTTCGGCGCAATCGCTTGCTGAGGGCGCCCGTAATCTACCGGGTGCGCGCGCCTTCGCCGAGACGGATCGGTTGCACGGCATTATCTTGCCGCTTCGGAACCCAGCCCGTCTCGGCGGCGGTGCGAATGGCCTCGATATTCGCGGCATAGTCGGCGACGCCCTTGCCGCGGAACACCGCGGAACCGGCCACCAGCGTATCGGCGCCCGCCGCCGCCACCGCAGCGGCATTGTCGCGGGTGACACCGCCGTCAACCTCGAGCCGGATCGGCCTGTCGCCGATCATGGCTCGGATGCGCTTGATCTTCTCCAGTTGGGAGTGGAGAAAGGACTGGCCGCCGAAGCCGGGATTGACTGTCATCACCAGCACGAGGTCGAGACGATCGAGCACATATTCGATGGCGCTCTCCGGCGTCGCGGGACACAAGCTGACGCCGGCCTCCTTGCCGAGTCCACGGATCGCCTGGAGCGAGCGGTCGAGATGCGGCCCGGCCTCAGCATGCACGGTGATGATATCGGCCCCGGCCTTCGCAAACGCCTCGAGGTAGGCATCGGCCGGCGCGATCATGAGATGCACATCGAAGACCTTCTTCGTCATCGGCCGGATCGCCTTGATGACATCGGCACCAAAGCTGATGTTCGGCACGAAGTGCCCGTCCATGACGTCGCAATGGATCCAGTCGGCGCCGGCCGTGTCGATTGCCGCGATCTCCTCGCCGAGGCGGGCGAAATCCGCAGCGAGGATCGAGGGGGCGATCATGATCTCTCTGGTCATGGCTTTGCACTCCGCGCATCGGCGCCGCCGCTGAAGACGCGACTCGCCAGAACGTCCATGGGATCGATGGTTTCGAGGTCGGCGACATCGAGCATGCGGTCGAGATCCGACACCAGGCGGTCGGCCTGCCGCAGTCGGATACGGTCGACGGCGTTGCGGATCGAGCGCGCATTGGAGAAGAACGGCTGCGTCCGGCGCAGCGCAATGTATCTTTCGAAGGCCTCGCGCGCCGCCGCCGACAAACGATAGCCGCGCTCCTTCAGCATCAACTCGGCGATGACGAGCAACTCGGCTTCGGCATAGTCCGGAAAATCGATGTGATGGGCGATGCGCGAACGGAAGCCGGGGTTGGAGGCGAAGAAGCTCGTCATCCGCTCGCCATAGCCGGCGAGGATCACGACCAGGTCTTCGCGCTGATTCTCCATCACCTGGAGCAGGATCTCGATCGCCTCCTGTCCGTAGTCGCGCTCGTTGTCGGGGCGATGGAGATAATAGGCCTCGTCGATGAACAAGACGCCGCCCATCGCCTTCTTCAGGATCTCCTTCGTCTTCGGCGCGGTGTGGCCGATATATTGGCCGACGAGATCGTCGCGCGTGACCGAGATCACCTGCCCCCGCCGCACGAAGCCGAGACCGTGCAGGATCCTGGCCATGCGCAGCGCCACCGTGGTCTTGCCGGTGCCGGGGTTGCCGGTGAACGACATGTGCAGCGTCGGCGGCGCGGAGGCCAGGCCCGCACGCTGCCGGATGCGCTCGATCAGCAGCAGCGAGGCGATCTGGCGCACGCGGTTCTTCACCGGTTTCAATCCGATCAGCTCCTGCTCGAGCTGCTGCAGCGTGCCGGTGATTCCGGCCGCCTCGGCTTCCTTGCGGAGATCGAAATGAGTCTCGCTGGGCTCAGTCGTGGTTGAGTGGGGAACATCGAGCATCGCTACCCTCGAAGAAAAGAGCTTCGCCGCGGGGGAGCGGCGAAGCAGTGGTCCGCCAAGGATACGGAGCAGGGAGAGCTCCGCGCGGAGGAGAACGGTTATTGAGCGGCGTGGGCAGCCGGCTTTCGCATTGTGGTGTAACGGATCGCACGGCCGCCGACTTCCTGCCGCACCAGCTCGAACTCCGCCTCCTGCGGCGGCCGGTTGACGAGGAAGGAGATCCGCACCGATTCCCAGCCATGGCCGGAATCGAAGCCGCTGATGCGAATGTAGCGATCGCCGTAAACCCTGCGGCACTCCGCGAGCTCCATCATGACGCCGGCAGCGTCCTGAAGGTCGAACATCGGCAGGCCCCACATCTCCCAATAGGTGTTGCGGGGATGCGGATCGTCGGTGAACTCGATATTCACCGCCCAGCCCTGGGTCAGGCAATATTGCACCTGCTTGGTGATCTGATCGTCGGTGAGCTCGGGCAGGAACGAGAAGCAGCCTTGAGTCAGCTTCATGTCAAATCTCCTCAAACGGTTTCGAGTGCGGTCGGCACGAAGTCCGGCGTGTCGGTGGATTGATAATTGAAGGTCACGTCCTTCCAGACCTCGAGCGCCGCCTTCAGCGGCGTACAGGTCTCAGCCGCCCTGGCCAGGATCTCCGGGCCCTCGTGGACGTAATCCCGGCCCTCGTTGCGAGCGAGGATCATCGCTTCCAGCGCGACGCGGTTGGCGATCGCACCAGCCGCAATGCCCATGGGGTGGCCGATGGTGCCGCCGCCGAACTGCAGCACGACGTCTTCGCCCAGGAGGTCGAGCAGCTGGTGCATTTGGCCGGCATGGATGCCGCCCGAGGCGACCGGCATCATCTTGTTCAGGCTCGCCCAGGACTGGTCGAAGAACAGACCGTGCTCGAGCTTGGTCGGGTTGAAGTCCTCACGGCAGACGTCGTAATAGCCACGAGTGGTGTTGGGGTCGCCCTCCAGCTTGCCGACCACCGTGCCTGCGTGGATGTGGTCGACGCCGGCAAGCCGCATCCACTTCGCAATGACGCGGAACGACACGCCATGGCTCTTCTGCCGCGTATAGGTCGAGTGGCCCGCGCGATGCAGATGCAGGATCATGTCGTTGCGCCGCGCCCATTTGGCCATCGACTGGATCGCGGTGTAGCCGATCACGAGGTCGATCATGACGATGCACGACCCGAGCTCCTTGGCGAACTCCGCGCGCTCGTACATGTCCTCCATCGTGCCCGCGGTGACGTTCAGGTACGTGCCCTTCACCTCGCCGGAGGCGGCCTGCGCGCGGTTCACGGCTTCCATGCAGTACAGGAACCGATCGCGCCAGTGCATGAAGGGCTGCGAGTTGATGTTCTCGTCGTCCTTGGTGAAATCGAGCCCGCCCTTCAGCGCCTCGTAGACGACGCGGCCATAGTTGCGGCCCGAAAGCCCGAGCTTCGGCTTCACCGTCGCACCCAGCAGCGGCCGGCCGAACTTGTCCAGCCGCTCGCGCTCGACCACGATGCCGGTCGCCGGTCCCTGGAACGTCTTCACATAGGCGACCGGGAAACGCATGTCCTCGAGCCGCAGTGCCTTGAGCGGCTTGAAGCCGAACACGTTGCCGATGATCGAAGCCGAGAGGTTGGCGATGGAGCCCGGCTCGAACAGGTCGAGGTCGTAGGCGATGTAGGCGAAATACGAGCCCGGCGTGCCCGGCACCGGATCGACGCGATAGCATTTTGCGCGATATTTCTCCGCCGCAGTCAGGCGGTCGGTCCACACCACGGTCCAGGTCGCGGTCGAGGACTCGCCGGCGACGGCAGCCGACGCCTCGATCGGATCGACGCCTTCCTGCGGGGTGACGCGGAACAGCGCGATGACGTCGGTGTCCTTCGGCATGTACTCGGGCTCCCAATAGCCCATGCGCGCGTATTCCATCGTGCCTGATCGATAGCGCTCTTTGCCGCGGACGGTTCCTGCATGTGCATTCATGGCTCTCTCCTGCTCTTTTCTCTGCTCTTTCTGATTGACTAGGCCGCCACGGATTCGCGGGCGTCGATGCGCGGATCCAATTCGCCGTTGCGATAGCGTCGTGCCATCTCGGCCATGGGAACGACCTTGATCCTGCTTGCATGGCCCGCGGTTCCGAACTGCTCGAAACGTTCGCGGCAAAGCTCACGCATCGCGTCCATCGCGGGCTTGAGGAACTTGCGTGGGTCGAACTCGGAGCGCGTTTGCGCCGCGACCTTGCGGAACACTGCCGTCATCGCGAGGCGACAATCGGTGTCGATGTTGACCTTCCGCACGCCGCTCTTGATGCCGCGAACGATCTCCTCGACGGGCACGCCCCAGGTCTGGGGCATCTCGCCGCCGAACTGGTTGAACATGTCCTGGAGCGGCTGCGGTACCGATGAGGAACCATGCATCACCAGATGCGTGTTCGGCAGGCGGCGATGGATCTCCTCGACCACGCGCATCGCCAGGATGTCACCGTCGGGCTTCCGGCTGAACTTGTAGGCGCCGTGCGAGGTCCCCATCGCGATGGCAAGCGCATCGACCTTGGTGGCGCGGACGAAGTCGACCGCCTGGTCGGGATCAGTCAGGAGCTGGTCATGGCCGACCTTGCCCTCGACGCCATGCCCGTCTTCCTGTTCGCCGCCACCGTGTTCGAGGGAGCCGAGCACGCCGAGCTCGCCTTCGACGGATGCGCCGACCCAGTGCGCGAGATCGACGACGCGCCGGGTGATCGCGACGTTGTAGTCATAATCGGCCGCCGTCTTGGCATCGGCCTTGAGCGAGCCGTCCATCATGACGGAGGTAAAGCCGTGCGCGATCGCGGACGCGCAGGTCGCTTCGTCGTTGCCGTGATCCTGGTGCATGCAGAGCGGAATGTCCGGATAGGTCCGCTCCAGCGCGTCGATCATGTGCGAGAGCATGATGTCGCCGGCATAACTGCGCGCGCCGCGCGAGGCCTGCATGATCACGGGCGCATCGACCTCGGCGGCCGCCTGCATGATCGCGATGCCCTGCTCCATGTTGTTGATGTTGAATGCCGGCACCGCATAGCCATGGCTGGCGGCGTGATCGAGCAGTTGGCGAAGGGTGATACGGGCCACGAGGAGTCCTCCTTATTGTCTCTTGCGGGCGATCGCCCGGCGGGCTGCTTCCGCAATGCTCTGCTGCGTGATGCCGAATTCGCGGTACAGCACTGGCGCCGGCGCCGAGGCGCCGAAGCCGCGCATGCCGACGAATTCACCCTCAGCGCCGATCCACCGCGCCCAGTCGCCGGGCACGGCCGCCTCGACACCAACGCGCGGCGCGGTGCCGAGCACGGTGGCGCGGTAATCGTCCGGCTGTTCCTCGAAGAGGGCAAGGCAAGGCGCGGACACCACGGCCGCACGGATGTGCTCGGCCGCAAGCAGGCGAGCGGCTTCCAGTGCAATCGAGACTTCCGAGCCGGTTGCGATGAGCGTCACGTCACGGCCGCCGTCCGGCGAGACGACGAGATAGGCGCCACGCGCGACACGGTTCTTGCCGCGTGCATCGCTGCGGAAGGTCGGCAGCGCCTGACGCGACAGGCACAGCACGGACGGACGGTCTTCGGAATTGAGCGCGCAGTCCCAGGCTTCGAGCGTCTCCACCGCGTCGGCGGGGCGGAACACCAAAAGGTTCGGAATGACGCGCAGCGAAGCGAGATGCTCCACCGGCTGATGCGTCGGACCATCCTCGCCAAGGCCGATCGAATCGTGGGTCATCACATGGATGACGCGCAACCGCATCAGGGCCGCAAGACGGATCGCCGGCCGGCTGTAATCGGAGAAGGCCAGGAAGGTGCCGCCATAGGGGATGAAGCCGCCATGGAGCGCCAGGCCGTTCATCGCGGCAGCCATGCCGTGCTCGCGAATGCCGTAGTGGATGTAGTCGCCGGAGAACGCCCCGCGCGCGACGGGGACTTGCGCCTTGGCGTGCGTGAGATTCGAATGCGTCAGGTCCGCGGAGCCGCCGACGAGGCCCGCAATCGTTCCGGCGATGCCATCGAGCACCTGTTGCGAAGCCTGCCGGGTCGCGAGCTTTGGACGGTGGGATGCGAAGCGTTCGCGCAGCTTCGCGGCCGCCAGCGCATAGGCAGCCGGCAGGGCGACCGCCTTGCCTTCGACGAACATGTCGCGCTGCTCGGGGGTCGCGCCTTCGTAGCGATCGAGCCAGGCAAGCCGATCCACCTGCCCGCGCTGTCCGATCATCCGCCACGCCTTCAGGATCGGCATCGGCACCACGAAGGGCTGATAATCCCAACCGAGCGTACGGCGCGCCGCCGCGGCCTGCTCGGTCCCGAGGGGCGCACCATGGGCTTTCTCCGTGCCCTGTCGATCGGGCGCGCCGTAGCCGATGATGGTTCGGCAGGCGATCAGCGACGGTTTTGCGGCCTCCCGCTCTTCCGCGATCGCCTGCGCGATCGCTTCGGGATCGTGTCCATCGATGCTGCGCACCGACCAGCCGGAAGCGGCGAAGCGCGCGAGCTGGTCATCGGACGTTGCCAGCGAAGTCGGCCCGTCGATGGAGATCCCGTTGTCGTCGAACAGCACGATCAGACGACCGAGCTGCAGATGGCCTGCGAGCGAGATCGCTTCCTGGCTGAGGCCCTCCATCAGGCAGCCATCGCCCGCGATGACATAGGTGAAGTGATCGACGAGGCCGTCGCCATGTCGCGCATTGGCCATCCGCTCCGCAAGCGCCATGCCGACGGCCGTGGCAATCCCCTGCCCGAGCGGACCGGTCGTGGTCTCCACGCCCGGCGTATGGCCGTATTCCGGATGCCCCGGCGTCTTAGAGCCCCATTGCCGGAAGGCCTTGATGTCGTCGAGGCTGACGTCGCCGCCGGTCAGATGCAGCAGCGCATAGAGCAGCATCGAGCCATGGCCCGCCGACAGCACGAACCGATCGCGGTCCGGCCAGTTCGGGTGCGCCGAGTCGAATTTCAGGAAACGCGAGAACAGCACGGTCGCGACATCGGCCATCCCCATCGGCAGGCCGGGATGGCCCGACTGCGAGGTCTCGATGGCATCGACCGCGAGGAAGCGGACGGCGTTGGCGAGATCATTATGCGCGACCGCGTTGAGGTCGGCTTCGGCATGAACCGAGATGTTCATCGGATCCTCCCATTGGTGTCGTTGTTGCAGATCATCACTTCATGCTCCGCTTGCGCTCGATGAGCTGCATGATCAGCGGCGTCAGGATCAGCTGCATCGCGAGATCGAGTTTCGCGCCGGGGCAGACGATCGAATTCGCGCGCGACATCCAGCTTTGCGGCAGCATCGAGAGCAGATAGGGGAAATCGATGCCGCGCGGGTTCTTGAAGCGGATCACCACCATCGATTCGTCCGGCGTCGGGATCCAGCGCGCGACGAACGGATTGGAGGTGTCCACCGTCGGCACGCGCTGGAAATTGATGTCGGTCTCGGTGAATTGCGGGCAGATGTAGTGGATGTAGTCGGGCATCCGCCGCAGGATGGTGTCGGTGACCGCCTCGGTCGAATAGCCGCGCGCGCTGCGATCGCGGTGCAGCTTCTGGATCCATTCCAGATTGATGACAGGAACGACGCCGATCTTCAGGTCGGCATAGCGCGCGACATTGACCTTGTCGGTGACGACGGCGCCGTGCAGGCCTTCGTAGAACAGCAGGTCGGAGTTCTCCGGCAGCTTCTCCCAATCGGTGAAGGTTCCGGGCGCCGCGCCATGCAATGCGGCTTCCTCGGCATCATGCACGTAGTGCCGCGTGGTCGCCGTGCCGGTCTCGCCATAATCGCGGAAGGCGCGCTCCAGTTCCTCGAACAGATTGGTCTCGGGGCTGAAATGGCTGAAAAGCTTGTTGCCGCGATCGGCCTCCTTCGCCATCTGCGCGCGCATCTCGGCGCGGTCGTAGCGATGGAAGGCGTCACCTTCGATGTACGCGGCGTTGACCTTCTCGCGGAAAAATATCTGCTCGAACGTCTTCTTCACCGAGGTGGTGCCGGCGCCGGAGGAGCCGGTGATGGAGATGATCGGATGCTTCCTGGACATGGGACGCCTCGCTCAGAGCCGGAAGAATCCGCGCCGCGCGAACAGCGGCGCGGAGACGCTGGCGACCAGCAGCGGATCGCAATGCAGCTCCTCGACGCGGCGCACCTCGTTGCTCGAGCCCATGATCAGCGGCACGCGCTGATGCAGGCTCTGCGCCGAAAGGTCGAGGATGCGCTCGCGTCCCGTGGTGGCGGAGCCGCCGGCCTGCTCGATGATCATGGCCATCGGGTGCGCCTCGTAAGTCAGGCGCAGGCGGCCGTCGCCGTAACCGGGGCGCGCGTCCGCGGGATAGAGGAAGACGCCACCGCGGGTGAGGATGCGGTAGGCCTCGGCGACCAGCGAGCCGACCCAGCGCATGTTGAAATCGTGGTTGGCGGGCCCTTCGACGCCGGCGAGGCACTCGTCGACGAAGGCGCGCACCGGCGAATCCCAGTGCCGGCGGTTCGACGCGTTGATCGCGAACTCCTCGCTGGCCTCGGCGATCTGCACGCCGGCGCGCGCGAGGCGGAAGCAGCCCGCCTTGCGGTCGAGCGTGAAGATATCGACGCCCTCGCCGAGCGTCAGCACCAGCGAGGTCTGCGGGCCGTAGGTGACGAAGCCCGCCGCAAGCTGCGCCGAGCCGCGCTGATGGAAGGCGAGCGCGAGGTCGTCCGGGGCGGGCAGGATCGAGAAGATCGTGCCGACCGTCATGTTGATGTCGATGTTGGAAGAGCCGTCGAGCGGATCGACCGCGATGCAGATCTTTGCCCCGGGATCGCCGATCTGGGCCTCGCGCATCTCTTCCGAGGCGAGCGCCGCGACCGGCACCTTGCCGAGGCAGCGGCGCAGGATCGCATCGGCCTGGACGTCGAGGTCGCGCTGGAGGTCGCCGTCGCTGTTGCGCCCCGTCGTCAGGCCGGAGGCGTCCGCGAGATCTCCGGTGGCGATGAGGTCGGCGATCTCGATGGCTGCCGCCGCAATGGCATCGACGACGGCGGCCACTGCGAGCGCGTGAGGAGCGGTCTCTGAATACCGTTGAAGGTGGTCGTCCAGCCTGAGTTGCCCGGTCATCTGCGTCCATCCCCTTTGCCGGCGCCGCAGCCTTTTCCTCCCCTCTGGAGGCAGGTCGCGATCGGTCTCGGCATTCAGGAGATTGACAGGGGCATCTTAATAAGGAAAATTTCTATTCATAATGAGCCTCAAAGAATTTTCTTATAATGGTCCCAGCCATGCGGCGACCCAGCTCCGGCATCTGACGATCCGGCAGTTGCGCTCGCTTGCGGCGCTCTCGGCCAAAGGCAGCGTGACGGCGGCGTCCGGCCATCTCGGGCTGACCCAGCCGGCCGTGACCCAGCAGCTCCGCCAGCTCCAGGACCTCGCCGGCCTGCCGCTGGTGCAGCGGACCGGCGACGGCATGCTGCTGACGGAGGCGGGCAAGGAGGTGCTGACGCTGGCCGAGCGGGTCGAGGCTGCGATCATGGACTGCCAGGGCGCGCTCGACCTGCTGGCGGGGCGGACCGGCGGCAGCGTGCATCTCGGCGCGGTCTCGACCGCGAAATATTTCGTGCCGCATGCGATCGCAGCGTTCTCCAAGCGCTACCCCAAGATCGAGATCAAGCTGACCATCGGCAACCGCGAGGAGATTCGCGAGGCCATGCACGGCTACGACCTCGATTTCGCGGTGATGGGTCGGCCACCGGCCGACGTCACGGTCGACGTCCGCCAGCTCGGGCGCAATCCGCACATCATCGTCGCGCGCAAGGGGCACTGGCTGGCGAAGGATTCCGGCCTCAACCTGACCGATCTCGTGCACGAGACCTTCCTCACCCGCGAGCCCGGCTCCGGGACGCGAACGCTGATGGAGGGCATGTTCCAGAGGTCCGATCTCGAGCCGATCATCGGCATGGAGATGAGCAGCAACGAGACCATCAAGCAGGCCGTCATCGCCGGGCTCGGCATCGCCTTCATCTCGGCCCACACGGTGGCGCATGAGCTCACCGAGGGCCGGCTCGTCGTGCTCGACGTCGCGGGCCTGCCGATCGTGCGGCAATGGTACGTGATCCGCCGCAGCGACAAGGTGCTGCTGCCGCCGGCGCAGGCAATGTTCGATTTTCTGGGCTCGGAGGGGTCGAACTATCTGCCCGAGCTGCCCGAACTCGGCGGACGATGATCCGCCGGCGCTCAGCTCATCAGCTTCATGGCGATGGTCGCCGCCAGAATCAGAATGATCTGGAGCAGACGCTCGGTCGTGAAGATGCGGTTGAACGTGGTCATCGCTTGCCCCGGCCGGCGTGAAGGAGATTTCGATCGGCCCGTTGCTAGCACAGGCGGGCCGCGAGACAACTCCGTAATTGCCACGGGGCCTGCCCGCCGCCGGCGCTCTGCGAGGGCACCGCAACGTCATTCCCGCCCCGACAGACGATCCATCCACCACGCAAGGCCGCGTGCGGCGCCCTCCTCGAATCCCTCGAGCGGCAGGCCCGCGGTCACCTCACGGAGGCGGCGGACGTCAGCGGCAAGGATCGGCTCGGCGTCGACCCCCGTGGCGGCGACCGCGCCGAACCTGATCAGATGGCGTGCTTTCAGCAGAGCTGCGACATGCTCGATCACACTGCGCAGGCTGCGCACTTCGCCGCTGGCGAGATTGACGAAACCGGTGAGGTCGCTGTCGAGCACGGCGGCAATCATCTGCGCGAGGTCATCGACATAGACGAAGTCGCGCAGCTGCCCGCCATGTGAACAGCCGAAGTTCTGTCCCGCGCGCAGGCTCCGGATCAGCGAGGGGATGAGGCGCGCCGCCGGCTCGTGCGGGCCGAACGGCACGAACACGCGGCCCCAGGCGGCCCCCGCCGCGACATAGGCTTCAGCCGTAGCGAGCTTGGCTTGTCCGTACAGCGTGGTGGGACGGCATGGGCTGGCGCGTTCCTCACACGGGCCGCTCTGCGGTCCGTATTCGAGGCAGCTTCCGATGCCGAGGATGCGGCAGGCGCCGCCGGCCCTCGCACGCGCGAGCAGGTCGATGCTGGCCTCCGCCCAGAGCCGGTTGACGGGATCCTCGCGATAGCGGCCCGGCCGGGCTTCCCAGGCGAGATGAACCAGGTGGGTCGGGCGGGCTGCGGAGAGCACGTGCCTGCGGCCGGCTTCGGTGAGGAGATCGGCCGCGTGCCACGTCACGCCTGACGTCGCCGATCGAGCCGAGCGCGCGATGCCATGGACCTCGAAGCCGCGAGCAATGAGCGCCGGCAACAGCGCACGGCCGAGGAAGCCGGAGGCGCCCGTGACCAGGACCCGTTTCATGCGAGATAAGGCAGCGCGCGGTCGCGCGCGGACAGGATCGGATCGGGCAGCGGCCAGGCAATCGCGAGCGAGGGATCATCCCAGCGAATGCCGGAAGCGCCTTGCGCGTCATAGGGCACGTCGATGCAATACATCAGCTCGGTGCCACCCTCGAGCGTCTGGAAGCCGTGCGCGCATCCGGCGGGAATGAACACGGCATTGTGCCTGTTGGCGGCGAGCTCGACCGAGCACCATTGTCCATAGGTCGGCAGCGACCGGCGCAAATCGACGATCACGTCGAAGGCGCGGCCGGCAACGCAGCGCACCAGCTTGGCCTCCGGCCGGCTGGCCTGGTGGTGCAGGCCCCGCAGGGTACCGGCGCGTTCGTTGCGGGACAGGCTGAGTTGCGCAAAATGCGTCGGCAGTCCGTGCGCTGCGAACGCCTCGGCGTCGAACAGCCGGGCGAAGAATCCGCGCGCGTCGATCTCTGGCTCGATCCCGATCTCGACGACGCCTGGCAGAGCCAAGGGAGTGAATTTCATCTCAGGCCCCCGCGATCAACGCGCACACCCGCCGTTGCGAACATCCGTTCACCAAGCGCCTTTTGGGTTGCATGATGCGCAGCGTTGTCGGAATTTCCGTGGCTTGTGAGAATTCACTAACAGCCGCGGCACGACGGCACAACCGGACGATCCATTCATGGACAGGCATCGATGCCGCTTTTGCGCACGGGAGCTCGACGAGACCTTCGTCGATCTCGGCCTGTCGCCTCTGGCGAATTCCTATCTGCCGCCGGAGCGGGCGGGCGCGATCGAGCCGGCCTATCCGCTGCATGCCCGGGCGTGCGGAGCCTGCGGGCTGGTCCAGCTTCCGCAATTCGAGCCTGCGGCGAACATCTTCGGCCAGTATCTCTACTACTCGTCCTATTCCGAGAGCTGGCTCCGGCATGCGGAGAGTTATGCCGCCGGGATGATCGCCCGCGCGCGGCTCGATGCCGCATCCGAGGTGATCGAGATCGCGAGCAATGATGGATATCTGCTGCAGTATTTTCAGCGCGCCGGCATCCGCGCGCTCGGCATCGAGCCGGCCGGCGGCCCGGCGGCGGCTGCCATCGCCAAGGGCATCCCGACCCGGACGAGCTATTTCGGCCGCGACGCCGCCACAGGGCTGCTCGCCGAAGGCCACCGCCCCGCGCTGATCGTCGCCAACAACGTGCTGCCGCACGTTCCCGATATCAACGATTTCGTCGCGGGCCTGCGCATTCTCCTGCCCGAGACCGGGCGCGCCACGCTGGAGCTTCCGCATCTGCTGCACCTGATCGAGCAGATTCAGTTCGACACGATCTATCACGAGCATCTGTCGTACTTCTCGCTCGCGACGCTCGAGACGGTCTTTCGCGCACATGCCTTGCGCGTCTTCGACGTCGAGGAATTGCCGACGCATGGCGGCTCGCTGCGCCTGCACGTCAGCGCCGAAGCCGCGGCTCATGTCCCCACGCCGGCGCTCGAGCGATTGCGTCGGCGCGAGGCCGTCGCAGGGCTCGATCGGCCCGCGACTTACGGTGATTTTCAGGCGAAGGTGGCGGCGAAGCGCGAGACGATCCGCGATTTTCTCGTCGCGGCGCATCGCGCCGGCAAGACGGTGCTGGCCTATGGCGCGCCCGCGAAGGGCAACACACTGCTCAATTATTGCGGCATCACGCGCGAGCTGATGGCCTTCACCGTGGACCGGAATCCGCACAAGCAGGGCCTGCTGCTTCCGGGAACGCATCTGCCGATCCGCGATCCCGCCGCCCTGATCGCTTGCAGACCCGATTACGTCTTCATCCTGCCCTGGAATCTGAAGGACGAGATCATTGCCCAGTTGGCGGAGGTTCGCGCCTGGGGCGGACAATTCGTGGTGCCCGCGCCCGACCTCACGATCATACCGTGAGCGATGGTTAACGATCAGGCTGCGAGCGGAGCCGCGTAGTCGGCACGCAACGCGAAATAGGCTTCCAGCTCCGACAGCGCCCGCGCCTCCCAGTCCCTCGCCTGCTCCAGCAGCGACCAGCTCTGACCCGGGCGGAATGCAGCCGTTTGGCGATAGAGCGATGCGATTCCGCGATAGCGGCGCACGTTCTCCAGGATGGCGTGACCGTTGATCTGGCCGTTCATGTCCGAAAACTCCCTCGTCATTCCCGCGGGAGAAACTGCGGCCAAATCTTTTTCGAAAAGTTAGCGGCGCGTGGCAAGCATGCGGATGGTTGCCGGACTGTTGCGCGCACGCAACGCGCGGGGCCGTGCGAGGGAGATCTATTGCGGATTCGTTGCCGCGCTCTCGCCCGGACGTTTCAGCTCGCCGCGGCCGACGATCCTCATGGTCTCGCGGCAGAGATCGGCAAGGCCGATCAGCAGCACGGCGAGCAGGCAGAACAGATTGATGGAATCGGTATTCGCGCTGGAGAGCGCGTTGAACTCGAAGAAGGGCGGAATGAACGCCCACCACACCAGTGGAATGGTAAACAGCGCGGCAAACCCCGCCGCCGGCGTACCGGCAACGATGCCGAGCACGAAGAGACCGGGCAGGAACGCTGCGAAATAAAGTTTTGAGCCGAGCGCAACGCAGATGCCCTGAAGCACAGCCGACACTGCGACAACGACGCATCCGAGCCAAAACGCCTGCCACGACCATGGCCGTACCCGCGGTACGCCAAACAGCCCCGCACGCCTCATCAGCGTCCCCCTGCCGCCCGTTGACCGGGCCCCTTGAGACGAAAGTACTACACCCGCAAGCAAATCGCGAGATGGAAATTGCACCCGGGCGGGATTGGTAAACGACGCGTATCGTCCAATGCGAGAGCCCCGGACGCCGACTGGGATGCGCGTGTCCCGGACAAGCTGCCGCGCCTCTTGGCGTCGCGGCGCAGAGCACCGCACCGCACCGCACGATGCTTCGCATCGCCGGGGGCGCTGGGCTGCGTCCGGGGCACGAGAGCGGAGTGGGGACCCGCGCTCTGCACGTCATTGCGAGGAGCCCTTGCGACGAAGCAATCCAGACAGCCTCCGCGGATGGATTTCTGGATTGCTTCGCTGCGCTCGCAATGACGGAGTGTGACGCAACGGCATCGCGCTTCCCGCACCATCTCGCTTGCAGACACGCCTTCGCGTCCTCGCGGCTGAATTCGCCCGAGCTTTGCTTCATGTCT